>NC_007955.1:0-1287516 GCF_000013725.1 Methanococcoides burtonii DSM 6242 | reverse complement strand
TTGTAAGACCATTGCTTGTTGATATTGAAAATCAATTTTCGTACAAGAGTTCACTTCATAATAATATTTTAACTTGTTGCCATTTAGTATGGTCTTGATCATCAATAAATTAAAAAATGGGTGAATTAGAAATGCTTTAAACTTACAAAGAACCAAAATAATTAGGGGTATGGGTAAGTTCCCAAATTTACTAATACACTATTTTGACATATTGTTAATGTTGTATGACAACACAGAAAACTGTGGAAAGGAATAATAATATAATACTTGTGCATAGTTTATTGTTTAGGTGGGGATGAAAATTAAATACATCAAAAATCTCAGCAATATAGAAATTAGCAAAATAATACTCGTACTGTTCTTAATTAGCTCAATGTTGCTTGCAGGGGGATGTGTAGATTCAAAAGAACCCGATCGACAGATCGGTGAATTCGGTGAATTGAATTTTATTCTGGTGCCTGAAAAGACACAGGTGCAGGAAGGTGAAACTTTCAACATTCACTTGATGTTAACAAACGTTGGTAACAAAACTATCAATGTGTGGAAGATGGAAGAACAAGTGAGTTATGATATTAATTTCTTATTTCCAAATGGTTCTAATGTGCCATATATATGTGGAGTTAATTCAAGAGTGCGGTTAAATAATGATGTTCTTGTTGAACTCCATCCTGGTCAATCTCTTAATGCTACCTTTAATTCAAAGTGTTGGAATTTGGATAATGGTGAGTATATACTTAGTGCTGTATATCACACTTCAAGGGGTGAATCAATTACAAAACCTTATTGGATTGGCATGGCAGAATCCAATAACTTCACCATAGATGTCGTGAAAGAAAAGGAATTACCCATTGAGGAAACCGAACAGATGGATGGTGCTTTTGTGGGAGAGACCATCATGGTCAGTGCCCTTCTTGAATTCTTAAGCTATGAAGATCTGAGCGATCGGTCTGATGTAATTTTAATAGGTACGGTCAAGGAGATACTTCCAAGTAAATGGAACACTGCTGATGGAACGAGGCCAACTGATGATATCTATGATCTGGGTTGGCATGATGTTCTCTATACTGATGTCATTATCAGTGTGGATGGCTATCTCAAAAATCCATTACCCAAAAAAGAAGTCATAGTTAGAATACAGGGTGGCAGTGACGATTATGTTACCATAGATGTGGAGGATGAATCTTCTTTTTCTCTCGGGGAAAGGGTTTTCCTTTATCTGAATAATGACACATGGACTGATACCAAAGATCTTGGTCCGGAACACTTTGTGGTTACTGGTGCTTCACAGGGCAAATTTACGCTGACAGATGATGGGCGAGTTAGTCAGTTCGATACATCCCTTGCCTTGGACGAACTTCTGGAGACTATCTGATCGATGTAATATTAACTGGATGAAATTCTATGCTTTCATCCACTTATACTTCATTTATATATGCTGATCAGGAAGAGCTAACTTATTCTGTCGGTATTATTACCGCATGAGTTTCCCTTAAAAAAGATGTAACAAAGAATATATCAGAAAAAAGTAGGGGTTTTAGAGTGTCCTGCCTTTCAGGATCTTCTCTATGACAGGCTTGTTCTGAAGGCTGTTTGTCAACCTTGCTTTGTCTATCCACATGTCAGAAGCGGACTGTAATCCTGCTGACTTGTGTGGCATATATTCGATACCATCAAGGGCAGGCATTTCATTGCTTAAGGATGGTGGTGTGTGAATTCCAAAGCTCGTTTCCCCGACAGTGTGGAGCATTTCCCTGGATTTTATGTCAGGGTTTTTTGCTGTTGATTCCTTTTCTTCCATGGGTGTGGATTGGTTTGCTAAGTACTAAAACGTTTCTCAATGGGATGACAAGTTATATGTAATCCATTAAATCTAATACAAACAAAAACCATTATTCTCAAAAGGAGACTAATTTATTGACAACTGTTCTCGGTATAGAAGGCACAGCCTGGAATTTAAGCGCAGCAATTGTTGACGAAGATGATGTTATCGCAGAGGTGACTGAGACATATCGGCCAAAAACCGGAGGTATTCATCCAAGGGAAGCTGCGCAACATCATGCTTTGCATGCATCCGATGTTATTGAAAGATTGCTGAAGGAATATAGGGATAAGGGTCATTCCCCTGAAAATATCGATGCTATTGCGTTTTCGCAGGGCCCGGGTTTGGGGGCATGTCTGAGGACGGTCGCGACATCTGCAAGGGCACTGGCATTGTCGCTGGATATTCCGCTTGTGGGTGTGAACCACTGTATCGGACATGTTGAGATAGGACGCTGGAAAACACCGGCAGTTGATCCTGTGGTGCTGTATGTCAGTGGTGGGAACTCGCAGGTGCTTGCTCACAGGGCTGGAAAGTATAGGATATTCGGGGAAACCCTTGATATCGGCATAGGGAATGCCCTTGATAAATTTGCAAGGGGTGCAGGGCTGACCCATCCCGGTGGTCCCAAGGTGGAAGAGTATGCCAGAAAAGCTACGAATTATGTGAAAATGCCATATGTTGTAAAGGGTATGGATTTCTCATTTTCAGGGCTATCCACGGCTGCCACAGATGCGCTGAAGGACAATTCCCTTGAAGATGTCTGTTATTCTTTCCAGGAGAATGCTTTTGCAATGCTTGTGGAGGTTACGGAGCGTGCACTGGCCCATACAGGTAAGAGCGAAGTGCTTCTTGCAGGAGGGGTGGGTGCGAACATGCGACTTCGTGAAATGCTTGATCTCATGTGTGAGGACAGAGGTGCGAGCTTCTATGTGCCTGAAAGACGTTTCATGGGTGACAATGGTGCCATGATAGCTTATACAGGTCTGTTGATGTTCAATTCAGGGACCACTTTACCGATTGAAAATTCTCATGTGGACCCGAGCTTCAGGCCGGATACTGTCGATGTGACCTGGATAGCTGATGAAAAGGAGGTTCTGTGATGTATCTTCAAAGCGGAGCTGAAGCGGTGGTTTCCCTTAAAGATGGTTATATCATCAAGGACCGTATCCCTAAAAGATACAGGGTTGCGGAACTGGATGAGAGGATACGCAAGGAAAGGACGCGTGCAGAAGCCCGCTTGATGTCCGATGCGAGGCGTTGTGGAGTACCTACTCCGATAATACATGATATTTATGATTTTACCATCGAAATGGAATATATTGATGGCAAGCCTGTAAAATATGTTATTGATGAAACTATCTGTAAACTTATGGGCAAGCTTATCGGAAGGCTTCACAGTGGTGGTATCATCCATGGAGATCTGACAACTTCCAATATGCTTTACAGCGGGGATCGTATCTACCTTATCGATTTCGGGCTTTCATATGTGGATGGTTCGGTCGAATCGAGAGGTGTTGACATCCATGTTCTGTTCCAGACACTTGAGAGCACACATTCGGATCATGAGGAATTGATAAAGGCATTCAGTCGTGGTTACAGGATAACCCTTGATATGGCGGATGAAGTGCTGGATAGAGTTAAAGAGATTGAAAAGAGGGGTCGTTATGCGTGAAATGGTATTTGTGACAGGAAATAAAGGTAAGTTCGGTGAGGCAAAAGAGATCCTTGCAGCCAAGGACATTGAACTTATTCAGAATAAGGATGGCTATCCTGAACTTCAGGAAGACGAACTTGAACCTATAGCTGCATATGGTGCAAAATACTGTGCTGAAAAGTTAAAACATCCTGTGATGGTGGATGACTCGGGTCTTTTCATAAATGCACTGAATGGTTTTCCGGGTCCTTATTCCGCATTCGTGGAAGAGTACCTTGGGAATCAGAAGGTCTTAAAGCTCATGGGGGATGAGTCTGACCGGGCTGCTGTTTTCAAGTCGGTCATAGGCTATTGCGAACCCGGAGGGGAACCTGTGACATTTACTGGTACAGTCGAAGGCGAGATAGCTCATGAGGAGCGTGGAAGTGGTGGATTTGGCTATGATCCTATCTTCGAATATAATGGAAATACATTCGGTGAGCTTGGTGCCGAGGAGAAAAATAAGATGTCTCATCGCAAAAGAGCGCTGGATAAGTTCTTCGACTGGCTTGACTGAACATAAGATCGTTTTATTACTAAATTTAAGGTGGATGATATGAACTTCCTTCAACGCTTCTTAGCTGATACTCGGGGTGTTGACACTATACCGTTGAAGATGGTGTTCTATCTCTCAATTGCAGGAATAATAATCCTGATGACCGCGTTTTCGTGGAACAATATTTCTCCTGTAGTCGATGATGCTCATGTGGACAAACAACTCGAGGATGTTGCACTTGAGATATCATCTATTCAGAATGGATATGTCAGGCACATATCACGTAATTATATTGAAGGTAGTATGGCTGTCTTTGACCTTTCGTTGCCGGAACATGTGAAATACATATCATTTGGTGTAGATCCTGATCCAGACACGAATGGTGATCTGACCGATACAGCATGGTCTGTGGAAAATAACACGATCATTTGTAGTTATTCCGAAGGATTCAAATCACGTGTTCTTATTGATGGTGAGCTGATAGAGTTCAGGAAAGGAATGTCCAATGTTGGGGATGATTGGATCGTTGATGATAATAGTTCTGCTTTAGGATATGACAAAGGCGTAGTGCTCGAAGGGCCGATCTCAGGAGAATTCGTATTTGAACTTGTGTTCGTAGAAGGTGAGGGCAAATATACCCTCAGCCATTTTTAAAAATCGTTTTACTCGATAAAGCGCACAGAGTTCTCAAGCACTTTCTTTGCCTGTGAATCAGTTAGTCCTGCACCCATGGCGATCTTGAGTGCAGTCTCCTTTGTGATGAGATTTTCCGGACTGTGAGTGTCTGTATTGACCACCATGGTCGCACCAACTTCTGTTCCGAGCCTTGCAACGTGTCCGTTAGTTCTGTTGTGACCGCTCCTTGCGGTTATCTCGAGGCAGGTCCCATTGTCGGCAGCCATCTGTGCTTCTTCTTCGGTTATGAAACCGGGGTGTGCAAGAATATCAACATCCTCACAGGCAATTGCTGCAGCGTTCGTACCAGGTGCAACAGGTTCCACCGGGCTTTCTCCGTGAACGACAATTATCTCTGCTCCAAGCTCCCTTGCCATCTTTGCAAAAGATGCTATCTTTTCAGGGTGTACGTGTGTTATCTCAACTCCGGGGATTATTCTGATGTCCATGACCTCTTCCATGTATTTTGCTTTCTTGATGCATGGGAGTATGTGTTCCACGTTGGTAAAATCCGCATGGTCTGTAATCCCGATCCCTCTGTATCCAAAAGTAACAGCTCTTCGTACAAGTTCACTTGGAATAAGTTCCCCGTCACTGAAAATAGTGTGTGTGTGTAGGTCGATCATGTACTCACCTATAATTTTTATTGTATGAATTATGAATTATGAATTAATTTTTGTTTTTAATGTCCTGTTCATATTAATCGTTTGTGTACGAACAGTATTCTTATCAATGTTTATATAAGGTTTGCTGACAAAACTTAAATTGTTAATTATCAGAAAATTATCTATATTTCTATATTCTCCGGATTGACCAGAAGTTTTTGGGAAGGCTGAACAAATTGACAAGAATTCGAAGATTGGTTCTGGATGTATTAAAACCCCATCATCCATCTACTATCGAACTGGCTGGAAAGTTGAGTGGTGTTGATGGTGTTATGGGTGTGAATATCGGTCTGTATGAGGTTGACCAGAGGACAGAGAACATCAAGATCACCATTGAAGGTGATAATATTGAATATGATGTGGTAAAACAGGAGCTCGAAAAGCTTGGAGCGGTCATTCACAGCATAGATGAGGTTGCTGCTGGCTCGCTCCTTGTGGAAGAAGTGGAAACCCTTCAGGATCGCTGAAGGATATCCCTTTATTCTTCATTTTTTTCATTTAATTCTTCATCATAACGTCCAATGACGATTGCAAAAGCAAATTCTGGTTTAACGTCTACTATCTTTATACGGACGTTCTCTCCTTTTTTAACTTCGTCCTGCATAAATACGACAAAGTCTTCAACAAAGGCTATACCGTTCCCTTTAGCTCCTATCTTTTTGATAGTGACATCGAACTTATCATCGATCTTTAAGGGTGCTGTTAGCAATTTCTTCCCGATGACATAGATCTCTGCACTCTCTGGTCTTGAGGCTTTTGGCGAGAATGCACGAGTGTACGTGAAACTTTCGCGAACTTTGTCCATGTATTCTTTGAACATATCACCTTGAAATACTTTCACAATAAAATGTCCCTTTGGTTTAAGGATCTTCTTTGCACATTCAAGGGCAGATGTGGTAAGGTCGATGGAACGTGCATGGTCAAGGCTCCAGTTACCTGAAAGGTTTGGTGCAGCATCACATATAACTACATCAGCGCCTCCTTCACCTACCAGTTCTATTATCTTTTTGATCGTTTCATCAGATGTGATATCCCCTTTGATGGTCTCCACACCTTCGATCTCTTTTATGCGGCGAAGGTCAACTCCTACTATCTTTCCGCCGGATATCTTCTTGGCGACTTCCAACCATCCTCCCGGGGCGGCACCCAGGTCCACGATAGTATCGTCTTCTTTGATCACTTCATGTTTTTCATTGATCTGGAAAAGCTTGTAGGCTGCCCTTGAGCGGTAGCCTTCATCCTTTGCTCTCCAATAATAAGTATCTCTTCTATCCCTTGCCATGTCTATCTGACCTTTCATCGCATGCAAACATCAAATATCTTGTGCTTTACCAAGGGAATCAATCTGTTTACTAAGAGCTAATATGTCGTTCTCCATATCTGCAATACCGCCTTCGAGCCATGAATCATAATCGTAGTAAACATTCAGAAGCTCGCTGTATTGACGTTCAAGTGTCGGAATGTCCAGAATACCTTCCACATTTTTCGAATATTTGTCTATATTGTACCTGAGTTCAGTGAGTCTTGTCTTTAGTCTTTCGGAATATATCTGCTTGAGCTTTTCCGAATCGACTTCACGTCTGTCCAGCTTTAATATATCTATTACTTCGCTGAGTTCGAATGGATACTCAGGAAATGCATTTGGTCCAAGGATATAGAATTCCATACACTCTTCACATGTCTCACATTCTACACTTAGCTCTTCTGAAGAAATGGTCTCAAGAAGATTCTCGGAAACAGCTTTTTCACACATTTTTTCAATTTCTTCGTTTAAAGGCTCATCTTCATCCCTTTCATAAGCAAGCTCTTTTACAATGCTGATCACTTCTTCATGAGTTGCTGCACCAAGGGCATCTACTATCCCTTCGAGTTCTTCCGGCTCTATCATGTGAACATCTCTCATAATCTATAACGACGGCAACTAAAAATACTTCTCAGAATATTGTCAGTATCATGTTTTTCTATCCTTGCGTCAATATTCCTTACCATCAACGGTATCTCTAGATTCATCTCATCTACTATATGTTCAGCAAGGACAATATCGCCGCAAAGGAACATCATGTCGATTTCCGCTATCGAGTTTGAAAGCAGATCTTTTAGTGCACTTCTGACTTTATCTGCGTGGTGTGAAATATCTTCATCCCGAAGTCTCTCAAAACGTCTTTGGCTAAATCCGCCCTTTGTGTGTTTTGCCTTGACGCTGCTTCTGATGACCATATCTTCGTCAAAGATGTTCTTATCTGATGATATTCCTATAAGTGATTCTCCTGCATGTGTCGCAAGTACACAGACGGTCATTTCCCGGGCTAACAGCTTTGTAAGTGGTTCTACATTGAACGATCCTGCGATCTCCAATGAACTTTTGGTTATGGGGATGGGTGGTACTATTACCTCGCAGACCAGTTTCATATTATCGTAGAATAACACATATCCAGTATTGGTATTTATCTTTTTGAGCAACTGCAATGTATCCTGGTCGAGATGGTTTGCAAGTTTTGTCTGTATCTCGTTGGTCTGCATCTGCTTATGTGTAATGTATGCAGTGATGAATGAATCGTTGCCGGAATTTATGGATGCTAATCTTTCGATGTAAGGTTCAAAAATTGTTGGTGATATCTCTTCAATAAGGGTAAATGAGTTCTCATTCGTTCCTTTGTTCTTTAGCTCTTCAAGTTGGTATGAAAGCGTTTCTACACGGACAGTAGCCTCATTCAGTTTCTGTTCAGCTTCCTGTTTTGCAGCAATGGCCTTTTTAGTGTTATTTTCGTTCTTTTCAAGTCGCGTTTTGTCTATCTCCATCTCAAGTAGATGTGACTGCAGCTTCTCTATCTCATTTTCTAACTTTTCTTTTCCTGAATAACGGTTGAATATCGAGTTCAGGTTCTCTACCACTTTTTTCTTATTGTCCATTTGACTCAAGTTAAGTTCTCCATAAATAAAAAATCTGTCATATATTCTTTAAACATTCAGTAAGGTACTTATTATTAGAATACAAACTCCATCTGATGAATACTTCACACCATCCTACCATGTGGATAAAGGGGCAGAAAAGTGCCTCTCTTTCCGGAAAGACGATAGTTCTTGCAGTAACAGGCAGTATAGGTGCAGTACGGGTCATAGAACTTGCACGTGAACTGATCCGTAATGGTGCAGATGTATATGGCGTGATGAGCGAGGCTGCACAGCATATAATCCATAAGGATGCACTTCATTATGCAACAGGGCATGAAGTGATCACTGACCTTGCCGGTGAGGTCGAACATGTGAAGTTCTGTGGTGCTGAAGGTTGTGCCGATCTTCTACTGATAGCACCGGCAACTGCTAACACTATTGGTAAGATGGCAGTTGGGGTTGATGACACTCCTGTAACTACTTTTGCGACTACCGCCATAGGTTCCGGCATTCCGGTAATAATTGTACCTGCTATGCATAATTCCATGTATGAACATCCGGCAGTGATGGAAAACATCGATAAGCTAAAGGGCTGGGATATTTCATTTGTTGGCCCTCATCTTAGTGAGGGTATTGCGAAGATCGCATCGAACGAGCAGATAGTACTTGCTGTGGAGCGTGTTCTTGGGAGTAGTGTCCTTTTTGGTAAAAAAGTGCTTATTACAAGTGGGGCGACCGCAGAATCCATTGACCCTATAAGAATAATCACCAATCGTTCTTCAGGCACTACTGGCAGGGAGATAGCACTGGAATTTTATCGGAGGGGCGCAGATGTTACTGTGGTCCACAAGGGGAAGCTCGATCTCGATGGTATCAGGGAGATACTTGTGGAAAGTGCCGGTCAGATGGTGGATGCCACATTAAAGGAACTCGAACACGATTATGACATGCTTATAAGTGCGGCAGCAATTTCTGATTATACCATTGATGCCATGGACGATAAGATCAAGTCCGGCGGCGACATCTCATTGAAGTTCAGAAGTACCCGCAAACTGATACGTGAGGTGCGTGATGCTTATCCTTACATCTCTTTAATAGGTTTCAAGGCAGAGGCATACATTTCTGAAGATGAGCTTATTGCCCGGGCAAAAGATTCGATGAAGGATGCGGATCTGGATATGGTCGTGGCCAATGAGGTAGGTACCAGCGGTATGGGTACAATTGATAACGATGTCTACATAATACCAGCTGAGAATGGTGAGATAACTCATGTCAGTGGGAACAAAAGGCTGATCGCTGAAGCATTGGCGGATAACATAGAAGATATGTTGACTAAAAGGGAATTAAATGTCAACTAAGGGTCATGTAGGCAGGGCTTTTGCTCCGGGACACATTACCGGTTTTTTTGAGATCCACGATGACCCTCTGCCTCAAAAGCGAGGTTCTACCGGCTGCGGTCTTGTTCTTGATGGGGGTATTGAGACCACCGTTTCTGAAAGTATGGGTAGGACGGAGATCATCCTTGATGGTATCCCTGTGTTAGCAGAGACCACAAGGGCTGTTGTAGATAAATTAGTTGATTTCCCGGTCAGGGTAAGTTGCACTTCCTCTATTCCGATAGGCTGTGGTTTTGGTGCTTCAGCAGCTGGTGCACTGAGCGTGGCATATGCATTGAACGAAGCCTTCTCTCTGGATCTTACTTCCAATCAGTTGTTAGAGACCGCTCATATTGCAGAGGTCACGAATGGAAGTGGGATGGGTGATGTTGAAGGTCAGTCACAGGGTGGGATACCCATCCGTCTGTCTGCAGGCTGCCCTCCGTATGGTAAGCTTGACAGGGTCCCATCTCCTCCTTTCGAGATCTTCTGTGTTGTGTTGGGTGAACTCTCCACCGGTTCTATTCTTGAGGACAGTGCTATTATGCGTGAGATAAATTCTGCTGGCAGGGAAGCTTTGCATTCATTGCTTTCAAGGCCTACGCTGGAGAATTTCATGCAACTTTCTAAACAGTTCACATTAAGATGTGGGCTTGCAAGTGAGCATCTGTTGGATGCTATCGAATCTGTGAATGCTATTGGTGGTATGTCTTCTCAGGCAATGCTGGGTGACACAATTTTTGCGATTTCAGGAGCGGCTTCTAAAATGGATATTATGTTATCCCTTAAGGAGTTCGGTGATGTCCTTACCTACAATGTTGGCTCTTGCAATCTCCTTCCTTTGGATGTTTGATCTCAGGGTATTTTGTTCGCAACATTGAAGAATACCTAACAACTATATATATATTCGAATTCAGTTTTATTTTATAAAAAAGGAGCAAAGATTATGGTAATGGAAGATGATTGGGATCCTAAAGGCCCAAAACGTACTAAAGACCCACAGATGCCGGAGATTAATATCCCTCCAATGGTGGCAAACATCCTTCGTGGTGGTGCAATAGTTCTTGTGATATTGCTGATCTTTTCGGCAGTGTTCGGATCTATATTCGTTTCAGTTGGTGCAGGACAGGTCGGAGTGAAGTTCAGTCAGTTCGGTGGTGTAATGGATGATGAACTTGGCGAAGGTTTGCATATTGTACCTCCCTGGATAAGCGTTACAAAGTATTCTGTCAGGAGCGAGATGTATACAATGAGTGGCAGAGCTGCAGAAGGTGAAGTTGTCGGAGATGACCAGATAAACGCATTGACCAATGAGGGCTTGACGCTAGGGCTTGATATCTCTGTCAGGTACAGGCTTGTTGCAGATGATGCAAGCGTTGTTCATTCAAAACTGGGTACTTCTTATGCACAGAAGATCATCAGACCTACTATCAAATCAGTTATAAGGGAAGTTGTTTCCGGTCAAACTGCCATGGCTATATATGGTGAGCAAAGGGACCTTGTGGCTACTGAAATGCAGTTGGAGATGGAAAAGGCTCTTGTTGGCGATGGTATAATAGTTGAAGAGGTTCTGCTCAGGAATGTCCAGCTTCCAACAAAGATCGCTGATGCTATTGAATCCAAGCTTCAGGCGGATCAGGATGCTCAGAGGATGATCTTCGTGAAACAGAAAGAGCAGCTCGAAGCTGAAAGAAGGATCATCGAAGCTAATGGTATTGCAAATGCTACGATCGTTGAGGCAACAGGTGAGGCAGAGGCTTTGCGTCTGGTCAATCAAGAACTTTCAAAGAACCCGAAACTTATCAACTACAAGTACATCCAGATGCTTGAGAGTCAGGAAGTGCAGACTTTGATAGTGCCTTCGGATCAGGGAATTATCCTTGATGCTACCGCGTAAGATATGTGGTAAATATGAGTGATATTCCTAAAGATCACCCTCGCTACGCTTCCCTTATGACAAGGGAGCGGATCGTCGAGGGTGTGGATATTGGAATTACCAGTCAGCAGGGACTGGTTGCACAGGGCAGAGGGGAGTGTTTCGATTACCTTGTTGGTGAGAGGACCACTACCTCTGCTTTTTTTGCAGAAAAAGTGGCGGTATGTATGCTGCTGCTTGCTGAATATCCTATTCTTTCTGTTAATGGAAATGCTGCGGCCCTTGTGCCGGAGTCCCTTGTGGAACTTTCTGAAATGGTCGGTGCTCCGCTTGAAGTGAATCTGTTCCACCGCAGTGATGAACGTGTAGCTCGTATCATTTCTCATCTTAAGCAAAAGGGTGCTTCTGAGGTGCTTGGTGGAAAGGGGGATGCAAGGCTTTCTCTGGATCATGGCAGAGCGATCGTGGACTCGGATGGTATTTACAAAGCTGATGTCGTTCTTGTTCCTCTTGAGGACGGTGATAGGTGTCAGAAGCTTGTTGATATGGGCAAGACCGTTATTGCCATAGATCTGAACCCGATGTCACGTACGTCCCGAACTGCAAGTGTAACAATTGTTGATAATGTTGTCAGAGCTCTTGGAAATATGGTTGGGCTTGCAACTGAACTAAAAGAGCTTACTCCTTTTGAAATTAAAAATATTATAAAAGAATATGACAATGAAAGGACATTGTCAGAAGCTGTTCGTGAGATCCGCGATGGGCTTGATACTATTATTATGGATAGTGAGGTTAGGCATGACCCTTATTGAAAAGACACGTCAATTCGTTGCAGATGTGCTTGCTGATGAGCCGAGCTCTCACGAGATGTCTCATATCGAACGCGTTGAGTCCACTTGTATGCTCATACAGGCTGAAGAAGGTGGTGACCTTCAGGTTATACGTCTTGCAGCTTTGCTTCATGATGTGGGTGTGGTGAAAGAGCATCGTGAAGGTGGCGATCATGCTGTGCATAGTGCTGAGATAGCGCATGACCTTCTCATGAAGGAAGGCCTTGATCCTTCTGTTGTTGATCATGTTGTTTCATGTATTTGCACGCACAGGTTCAGTCGCGGGAATATGGCAGGATCGCTGGAGGGGCAGATATTGCAGGATGCTGATCGTATCGATGCTCTTGGAGCTATCGGGATATTCAGAGCGGTAATGTCGATGGGCGCTCTGCGTAGTTTGAAACATTCCAGTGGGATCGAGAAAAGTTCATCACGGAATGCTTATGCGACAGATCCTCTGGATGGGTTTGCTGAATATATGCAAATGAAACCTTTTAAGATAATGAATGGCTTAAATACTATGGCTGCAAAGAGGATTGCAGAGGGCCGGATTAAGGTGATGCATCAATATGTTGATGCACTTAGGTCCGAAACATCGTACAAATAATAGGTATAGTGATCATATGGCTGATATCATAATTAAGAACGGTTATGTCCTGACAATGGACCCTGAGGTTGATGATATTCCAAATGGTGTCGTGGTTATAGAGGGTGGAAAGATCGTTGAAGTCGCAGAAACTACGTCTGCAACGGCGAATACTGTTATCGATGCACAAGGTGGCGTTGTTATGCCGGGTTTTGTGAATACACATACTCATGCAGGCATGACGCTTTTCAGAGGTTATGCAGATGATCTCCCGCTTGCGCAATGGCTCCAAGAACACATTTGGCCTGCTGAGGCAGAACTTACTGCTTCTGATGTACTTGCCGGTACCCGTCTTGCATGTCTGGAAATGATAAAGAGTGGAACTATTGCTTTTGCTGATATGTATTTCTTTATGGAAGAGGTCGGTAAGGCCGTGGAAGAATGTGGCCTGCGGGCAGCTCTTTCCTACGGTATGATCGAGCTTTGGGATGATGAGAAGGGAACAAACGAACTTAAAAAGGGAAGGGAATTTGTAAAAGAGTGGAATGGTAAAGCAGAGGGTAGAATATCTGTTATGTATGGGCCTCATGCGCCGAATACCTGTTCAAAAGAATTCCTTTCAAAAGTAAAAGAGCAGGCAATTGCGGATAATGTAAAGATCCATATTCATGTGCTTGAGACAGAAGCTGAACTGAATCAGATGAAAGAGCAGTATGGTATGTGCTCTGTGAATATGCTGGATACTATTGATTTCTTTGGTCCGGGTGTCCTCGCAGCACATTGTATCTGGCTTTCAGATGGGGATATGGATATTCTGGCTGATAATAATGTCAATATCGCCCATAATCCGGTGAGTAATATGAAGCTGGCATCTGGTGTTGCACCGGTTATGAAGTTGCTTGATAAAGGGGCGAATGTCTGTCTTGGTACTGATGGTTGTGCTTCAAATAATAATCTTGATATGTTCGATGAGATGAAGACTGCTGCATTGTTGCAGAAGGTGGATACCATGGACCCTACTGCACTTCCTGCAAAGCAGGTGCTTGAGATGGCTACTGTCAATGGTGCAAAAGCACTTGATATCAATAGTGGGGTGTTAAGGAAAGATTATAATGCTGATGTCATTATTATTGATATGAATAAAGCACACCTTTCTCCTTTGTTCGATGTGCCTTCTCAATTGGTATATTCAGCAACTGGAAATGACGTGAGGACCACTATTGTAAATGGTGTTGTACTTATGGATGAGCGTAAAGTGCTCTGCATGAATGAGCAACAGGTCATCAATGATGCAAAACAGGCGGCTTCTGATCTGGTTTCAAGGGTAGATGCCAAGAATTGATGTGTTTCCGCCTTATGCAATATTTAAATTTATACTGGAGATCTAAAGATGAGTGATAAAGATTTGATAGAATCCGGTGACATGAAGATCGGGTGGGTGCGCAGTCACATGCCTGTTCTTTCTATCATTCGGGAGAATTTCGAACGTGAACAGCCTTTGAAAGGGCATAAGATCGCAATGGCTTTGCATGTCGAAGCAAAGACAGCTGCTCTTGTTGAGGCACTTGCCATAGGTGGTGCTGAAGTGACTATCACAGGTTGTAATCCGTTGAGCACACAGGATGATGTTTCAGCAGCTCTCAATACGCGTGATAATATCAACTGCTATGCAAAGTATGATTGCTGCAGTGATGAATATTATGAGGCAATCGATAAAGTGCTTGATATGAAGCCTGATATCACCATTGATGATGGTGCAGACCTTATCTTCAAACTCCATACTGAGCGCACAGATCTGCTCTCTGATATTTTTGGTGGTTGTGAGGAAACAACTACTGGTATTCACAGGCTTAAGGCAATGGAAAAGGATGGGGCATTGAAGATGCCTGTTGTTGCAGTAAACGATGCAATGACTAAATTCCTTTTCGATAATAGGTATGGTACAGGTCAGTCATCATGGGATGGTATTATGAGGACCACCAATCTTCTGGTTGCTGGAAAGACCGTTGTTATAGGTGGATATGGTTGGTGTGGTAAGGGTGTTTCCCTGCGTGCTTCAGGACTTGGTGCGGATGTCATTGTGACAGAGATCGACCCTATACGTGCACTCGAGGCTCGTATGGATGGTCACCGTGTTATGTCTATGGCCGAGGCTGCAAAGTATGGTGATATATTCGTCACAACTACGGGTAATGTCGATATCCTTTCAAAGAAGCATTTTGAGGTAATGAAAGATGGTGCAATTCTTGCAAATTCAGGTCACTTCAATGTGGAGATCAATCTTGAAGAGCTGACTGCCATGGCCAGTTCTGTAAGGACGGTCAGGAAAAATATCAAGGAGTACAATGTTGCGGGTAAGAGGATTAATGTTCTTGCAGATGGTAGACTTGTTAATCTTGCAGCAGGCGATGGTCATCCTGCAGAGGTCATGGATATGAGCTTTGCAAATCAGGCACTATGTGTCAAATATATTGCTGAGACCAAACTTGAGAATGGTGTACATCCTGTTCCGCATGATCTTGATATGTATGTTGCTGAATTGAAATTAAAATCAATGGGCATTGAAATTGATAAACTTGAACCTCATCAGACCGAATATATGGAAGGATGGGATTGCGGGACATAATGTCCTGCAATTTTTTTGATTTAGTCGTTTTTTTAGCTGATATTTATTTGCGTTTGATATTCAAGTAATTAGCAGGTGATTCTTGATGTCAATGTTTATATGGGTGGATGCATATAATGGAATTCCTTAAGATGCAACATTTGACTGTCTTTGTGAATATTAGTGCAACTTTTTCTGTAAGTTGTTATTCAGGCTGAATATTTTTTGCAAAGATAAGTTTGGCATGTTATCTGTCTGATAACTGCGCTTGATCATAATAAAGGCTGCATTCTCAATTCCTCCTGCTACAAAAGACCCAACTTCGTAAAAAGTAAAAATAATCGCATATATATTTATTGGCTATTCCATACATCTTTCATCTTTATTTCAGGATATATTTTGTATGTTTATATGTGGTAGGTTCACTCCAAAATTATGTGCAATGCACAATGGGTATCTTTATATATTAGTATTCCTTTGTTACCTCGCTGTATGAGGTGGCATTCATGGTGCTAGTGCAGTGATCGCCGTGGGCTTGTAGCTTAGTCAGGCAGAGCGTCTGGCTTTTAACCAGACGGTCTAGGGTTCAAATCCCTACAAGCCCGCCAGCAATCTGGAAATATATTGCTTGCATATTTTTTAGGAGGAGTAAATTTGAGTAAGTTCAGCCTGCTTGACCACGAATTAATCCCCCATCATGAAATTATGGATGAGGATGATCTGAAAACTGTTCTAACACATTATAATGTTGAAAGGGAGCAGTTACCGAAGTTGAAAGTAACAGATCCTATCGCACTGGAAATTGGTGCGGAGCCTGGTGATGTTGTGAAGGTTATTCGCAAAAGCCAGACAGCAGGTGAAGCACTTTATTACAGATATGTTATAGGGTGAAACGAGGTTTTTATATTTGAAAGATCTTGTTTATTCTTTATTCACTTATTTTAGTTGCTTTTTAATGCATTGTTTCGAGAGTGCATTCGACCGAGTTGATACTGTGGCCTGCAATATGGTCGCAGTGACCAATAATTCCAATCATTTTTCTATTCTAAAATCCAATTAATTAAAAGAGGGTGCTATCATCGCGTTAGACACGAGCGTATTATCAGAAGCCTATTTCACAAAGGACAAGATTGTGCAGCATCACATCGACTCTTATAACAAGTTTGTCAAACATGGTCTTCAGAAGATCATTAATGAACAAGGTATAATCGAGACCGATCTCGAGGATATCTATGTCAAACTTGGTAAGATAAGGGTGGAACATCCAGTAGTAAAAGAAGCCGATGGTGCAATTGAGAAATTGTATCCAAACGAGGCAAGGTTGCGTAACCTTTCTTATTCGGCTCCTCTTTTCCTGGAAATGTCTGTTGTACAGAATGGTGAGGAAGGAGAGCCAAAGGAAGCAAAGGTCGGCCAGCTTCCTGTTATGATCAAATCAGATATCTGTAACCTTGTTGGTATTAGTGATGCTGAAATGGTCCAGCATGGTGAGGACCCACTTGATCCTGGGGGATATTTCATTGTCAATGGTACAGAACGTGTCGTGATGACACTTGAGGACCTCGCTCCTAACAAGATCCTTACTGAGCTTGGTGAGCGTTATGGGGACTCTATTGAAGTTTCAAAGGTATTCTCTCAGAGGAGAGGTTACAGGGCACTGGTAGTTGTAGAAAGAGGCAGGAAATCCCTTTTGGAGATTTCATTCCCATCGATCTCCGGACGTATCAATTTCATTACATTGATGCGAGCTCTGGGGGTTGAGACTGATGAAGATGTCGCAAAGATCGTTTCAACTGACCCTGAGATTATGAAATTCATGTTCGAGAACCTTGAAGAGGCAGAGGTCTTCACAATAGAAGATGCTATTGAGAAGATCGGTGGTCGCGTGGCTTCCGGCCAGGCAAGGGAATACCAGATGAAGCGTGCGAACTATGTTATCGACCGTTATCTTCTTCCGCATCTTGGCAACGATCCTGCTGACAGGATACCAAAAGCACATTTCCTTGGTAGAATGGCAGAATCATGCTTCGAGCTTGCTCTTAAAAGGCGCTCTGATGATGACAAGGATCACTACTCTAACAAGAGGCTTAAGCTAACAGGTGACCTTATGGAGGATCTTTTCCGGGTAGCTTTCAACCGTCTTGCACGTGATGTGAAGTACCAGCTTGAAAGGGCTAACATGAGGAACAGGGAACTGAATGTCGCGACACTTGTGCGTGCGGATGTTCTTACCGACCGTCTTCAGCACCCTCTTGCCACTGGTAACTGGGTTGGCGGAAGAAGTGGTGTATCACAGTTGCTTGACCGCACAGATTACATTTCAACTCTTTCTCACTTAAGGCGTGTCATTTCTCCACTTTCAAGGGCGCAACCTCACTTTGAGGCCCGTGATCTTCACCCAACCCAGTGGGGACGTCTTTGTCCTTCAGAGACTCCGGAAGGTCCGAATTGTGGTCTTGTGAAGAACTTTGCTCAGATGGTCGAACTTTCGACTGGTCTGGAGGATAAAGATGTTGTTAAAAATGTCCTCTATGGGCTTGGTGTAGCCCATGTGGAGCTCTACGTTCCAGAAATTATATTGGAACTGGCTGCTGATGTGGATTATGAGGAAGATCTGGAACTGGCACCTCATACGGATACCGATGAACCTGCTGAGAAGGTCGAGGTTAAAGCAGAGCCTGGACCTAACGATGTTGACTATCATGAATTCATGGATGAAAATGCCGATCCCGTGGGCGGCGATGAGACGGAGGCACAATAATGGTTGAAGCAAAAGTCTTCCTCGATGGGGAACTTATCGGAACTCACAATGATCCGGTAGAGCTTGTCGAGAGTATTAGGGGGCAGCGCCGTAGTGGCATGTTGCCTCACCAGTTGAATGTAACGCTTTATGAGGATATTCATGAAGTGATCCTCAGTTCTGATATAGGTCGTGCAAGAAGGCCTGCAATAGTTGTTGAAAATGGTGTCCCGTCGATCACGGCAGAGTATGTCGAGAAAGTCCGGGATGGTGAGATCTCGTTCCGCGATCTTCTGGACATGGGATATGTTGAATATCTGGATGCTGAGGAGGAAGAGAATGCATTCATTGGTCTTTATGAAGAAGACCTTACTCCTAACCACACTCATCTAGAGATCGATCCTTCCTTGATGCTTGGTATCTGTACCGGTATGGTTCCATATCCTGAGCACAATGCTTCTCCGAGGAACACGATGGGTGCAGCTATGATCAAGCAGTGTATAGGAGTTTCTTCATCCAACCTGAAACTTAGGCCTGATACACGTGCGCATGTGCTTCACTATCCGCAGAAGGCAATGACACGCACTCAGACCTGTGATGCTATCCATTTCGATGAGCGTCCTGCTGGGCAGAACTTCGTTGTCGCTGTCATGTCCTACGAAGGGCATAACATTGAGGATGCACTGGTTTTCAATAAAGGTTCCATTCAGAGAGGACTTGGAAGAAGCCACTTCCTGAGGACCTTCGAAGGTGAAGAACGCCGTTATCCTGGTGGACAGGAAGACAAGTTCGAGATCCCTGATTCTGAGTTCAGAGGTGCCCGTAGTGCAGATGCATATGCAAACCTCGACATTGACGGTCTTGTAAATCCTGAGACTGTTGTAGGTCCAAATGATGTGCTTATTGGTAAGACAAGTCCTCCAAGGTTCCTTGAAGAACAGTCTGACTTTGGTATAACCATTGAACAGCGCAGAGAAAGTGCAATTACGATGCGCTCGAACGAGAAAGGTATTGTTGATACTGTTATTCTTACTGAATCT
Organism: Methanococcoides burtonii DSM 6242; assembly: GCF_000013725.1. NCBI lineage: Archaea > Methanobacteriati > Methanobacteriota > Methanomicrobia > Methanosarcinales > Methanosarcinaceae > Methanococcoides > Methanococcoides burtonii. The sequence goes on along the minus strand of NC_007955.1, from coordinate 1,268,220 downwards.
ATCAATGGTACAAGGCTCGCAAAGGTGAAAATCAGGGATGAAAGGATCCCTGAGATCGGTGACAAGTTCGCATCAAGACACGGTCAGAAGGGTGTTATCGGATTGATAGTTCCGTATCATGATATGCCATTTACGGAACTGGGTATGGTTCCTGATCTTGTTATTAATCCTCATGCTATCCCTTCACGTATGACCGTTGCTCACGTTCTGGAAATGATCGGTGGGAAACTCGGTTCTCTTGAAGGTCAGCGTAAGTGGGGCACTGCATTCTCCGGTGATATGGAGGATGGTATTCGCGATGGGCTTAAGAATCGTGGTTTCTCACATACAGGGAAAGAGGTGTTCTGTGATGGTGTTACTGGTAAGAAGATCCAGGCGGATGTTTTTGTTGGTGTTATCCTTTACCAGAAACTCCACCACATGGTCGCATCAAAGATCCATGCAAGGTCCAGAGGCCCTGTGCAGGTATTGACCCGTCAGCCAACCGAGGGTCGTGCTCGCGAAGGTGGTCTTAGGTTTGGTGAGATGGAAAGGGATGTACTGATCGGGCACGGTGCTGCGATGACCTTGAAGGAAAGGCTTCTCGATGAGTCTGACAAGGTCGTAGAACTTGTATGCGCTCAATGTGGTATGGTGGCAACTTTTGACAGGACTCGTAATATCAGATACTGTTCGAACTGTGGTGCTGAAACGGATATTCACCCGGTGGAAATGAGTTATGCTTTCAAGTTGCTTCTTGATGAGATCAAATCCCTTGGGGTTGCTCCAAGACTTAGACTTGATGATGCGGTGTGATAATAATGCAGATGGATAATATGGTACCCTCAATACCAAAGAGGATCGGTGCGATCAAATTCGGTTTGATCTCTCCGCGAGAAGTACGTAAAATGAGTGTTACATCGATCATAACTGCGGATACCTATGATGATGACGGTTATCCGATAGACATGGGTCTTATGGACCTTCGTCTTGGTGTGATCGACCCTGGACTTAAATGTAAATCATGTGGAAGCCGTGCTGGAGAATGCCCTGGTCATTTCGGGCATATCGAACTTGTAGCACCTGTTATTCACGTTGGTTTCAATAAGATCCTTCGTAAGATCTTACGTTCGGTCTGTTGTAAATGCAGTTCCCTTCTACTCGAAGAAAGTAAAAAGAGGGACTTCCTTGAACAGCTGGCCAAGCAAAAGGATATGGGCCACCTTCCTGATGATGTTATTAATAATGTCTTCAAGGAAGCAAGGAAGTCAAAGACATGCCCTTATTGTAATGAGGAGCAGCTCGATATAAAGTTCGAGAAGCCAAGTGAGTACATTGAGAATGGTCATAAGCTGACCCCTACCGAGATACGGGACAGGTTTGAGAACATCTCTGATGATGATATCCGTGTAATGGGGATGAACCCTGATACTGCTCGTCCTGAATGGATGATCCTTACAGTTCTTCCGGTACCTCCGGTCACTGTGAGGCCATCCATCACGCTTGAATCCGGTCAGCGCAGTGAGGATGATCTGACCCACAAGCTCGTGGACATCATTCGTATAAACCAGCGTTTCCAGGAGAATAGGGATGCTGGTGCTCCTCAGCTTATTATTGAGGATCTTTGGGAGCTCTTACAATATCACCTTACAACCTATTTCGATAATGAGGTTTCAGGTGTACCTCCTGCAAGGCACAGGTCAGGAAGGCCACTGAAAACATTGACCCAGCGTCTTAAGGGTAAGGAAGGACGTTTCAGAGGAAGTCTGTCGGGTAAGCGTGTGAACTTCTCTGCACGTACTGTGGTATCTCCTGATCCCAACCTTAGTATTAATGAAGTTGGTGTTCCCCTTTCTATTGCACAACATATGACAATTCCTGTAAGGGTCATTTCAAAGAACATTGATCTTATGCGGGAATATGTTCGCCGTGGACGTGAAGTTCATCCGGGTGCGAATTATGTTATCCGTGATGATGAACGTCGTATCAAGGTCACAGAGCTCAACAAAGAAGAACTTCTTGAGAAGCTCGAGCCTGGGTGGAGCATTGAAAGGCAGATGCAGGATGGAGATATTGTACTGTTCAATAGGCAGCCTTCACTGCACAAGATGAGTATCATGGCACATCGCGTAAAGGTACTTCCTAATAAGACCTTCAAGCTCAATCCGGCTGTATGTCCGCCATACAATGCTGATTTTGATGGTGATGAGATGAACATGCACGTTCTTCAGACCGAAGAGTCACGTGCAGAGGCAAGTATCCTTATGCAGGTTCAGGAAAATATCCTTTCCCCGCGTTTCGGTGGTCCTATCATCGGTGGTATCCACGATCACATTTCCGGTCTGTTCCTTTTGACAAGGAATGAAAAGTTCATCAGTAAGAACGATGCACTGGAGCTTCTCCGTAAGTCTGAATTGCGTGTGCTTCCAGAGCCTGCTGGTCATCTTGAAGATGGTGAGCCTTATTGGAACGGAAAGCAGATCTTCAGTCAGATCCTTCCTAAGGGACTTTATGTCGAGTTCCCTGCGCAGGTATGTTTCAAGTGTGATACCTGTAAGAAAGGGGACTGTGAGTACGATGCTTATGTTGTCATCGAAGATGGTGAACTTATCAAAGGTACTATCGATGAGCAGGCAATCGGTGCGTTCAAAGGACGTGTTCTTGATAAGGTCGTTAAAGAATTCGGTACCACCGCAGGTGCAAAGTTCGTAGATGATTTCACAAGGCTTGCTATCAGGGGTGTTATGCACACAGGACTGAGCTTTGGTATCAGTGATGAGGATATTCCGTTAGAAGCCAAGGAAGGCATTGCTATAAGGCTACAGGATGCTGAAAAAGAGGTGGCTGAACTTGTTCAGGCGTATGAGAACAAGGAGCTTGAAGCTTTGCCGGGCAGGACCCTTGATGAGACCATTGAAATGAGGATCATGCAGACTCTGGGTAAAGCCAGGGATGATACTGGAGGAATGGCTGATAAGAGTCTTGGTCTTGAGAACTCTGCGGTTATAATGGCAAGGTCTGGTGCTCGTGGTTCTATTTTGAACTTGACACAGATGGCGGCTTGTGTCGGTCAGCAGGCGGTTCGTGGTGAGCGTATAAGAAGAGGTTATGCAGGAAGGACTCTCCCTCACTTCGATAAGGGTGACCTTGGTGCTGATGCTCACGGTTTCGTGAAAGCAAGTTACAAGAGCGGATTGAATCCTACTGAGTATTTCTTCCACGCAATTGGTGGTCGTGAAGGTCTTGTGGATACTGCGGTCCGTACTTCTCAGTCAGGTTACCTTCAGAGGCGTCTTGTGAATGCGCTGCAGGACCTTGAGGTGCAGTATGATGGTTCTGTGCGTGAGACGAGAGGTGTCATTGTACAATTCAAGTACGGTGAAGATGGTATCGACTCCACAAAGAGTGATTATAGTAAGCCTGAAGCAATACACCGTGTTGTCAGGTCTGTTACAGGTAAGGAGGTGGCATAATGTCCATCAGTGAAGCTACTATCGATTCTATGATAAGCGGTCTTCCGCTTCCAATGACGACACTTGCTACGTTAAGAAAGGATGTAGTTGGTGTCGGTGTCACGAAAAAAGAAATGGAAGAGATCATCGAACGTGTCATGGCAGACTACAATTATGCATGCGTTGAGCCATGTGAAGCGGTTGGTGTGGTCTCTGCACAGTCCATTGGTGAACCTGGCACTCAGATGACCATGCGTACTTTCCACTACGCTGGTGTGGCTGAGATCAACGTTACGTTGGGTTTGCCACGTCTTATCGAGATCGTGGATGCAAGGAAGACTCCAAGTACTCCGATGATGACCGTCGCTCTTGCTAAAGAGCACGCTGCAGACAGGGACTTCGCAAGGAAGGTTGCATGGGAGATCGAAGCTACTCATATCGAGCATCTGGCGGACGTTACGACCGATCTTGCTAACATGAACCTTATCCTCGATCTTAACGAGAAGATGCTCTTGCAGAGGGACATTGATGTTGATGCCATTGCTGAGAAACTCGCAGAGGGTCTTAAAGTAAATGTAAAGATCCCCAGTGAGGTTGCAAATCAGATCATTGTGATCCCGAAGGAACCTCTATACAGGGATCTGCTCCAGCTTGCCAAGAACATTCATGGTATCACTTTGAAAGGTATTGAGGGTATCAAGAGGGTAGTTATCAGAAAGGATGGTGATGAATACACTCTTTACACTGAAGGCTCCATGCTTAAGGAGATTCTCGAAGTCGAAGGTATAGACCTTTCAAGGACCTCTACTAACAATATTGGTGAGATCTATGAAGTGTTCGGCATTGAAGCTGCTCGTTTTGCCATCATTAAGGAAGCCAGTGACACTCTGCGTGAGCAGGGTCTTACTGTGGATATCCGCCACCTCATGCTTGTGTCGGACATCATGACTTGTGATGGAGAGGTAAAGCAGATCGGTCGTCACGGTATTTCCGGTGAGAAGGCCAGTGTGTTTGCCCGTGCAGCGTTCGAGGTTACTGTTAATCACTTGCTTGATGCCGGTATGCGCGGTGATATCGATGAACTTAATGGTGTTACTGAGAACATTATTGTCGGTCAGCCGATCAAGCTCGGTACTGGTGATGTTCACCTGGTTGCAAGAAATCCTCTCAAAAATCTTTAAGAGCATTGGGCTGCAACCAGAAAGTAGATATAAGGATTCAGATATTAGAATACAAATCTCAAATTGACAATATAGATGGGTTGATGTAAAATGGATATTAATATTGATAAAGCACTTATCAAAGTTATCAGGACAGGTACTGTTATCATGGGTGCGAACCGCACTATTGAGGCAGCAGTTAAAAACGAAGCAAAGATGGTAGTTCTTGCATCCAACTGCCCTGCAAACATAAGAGATCAGATAGAGGCAACCAGCGTACCTATTTTAAATTATGCTGGTACAGGTGTTGATCTAGGTCCTGTATGTGGTAAGGCATTTACCATTGCTACCATGGCAATCATGGATGCAGGCGAATCCGATATACTTGCAGTTATTTAATCAGGAGTTGTATCATTTGGGTGAGATCAGACTTTCAACAGAATGTATCAGATACATTGCACTGTTTGAAAGTGTGACTCACGCTTCTATTAAGGATTGCATTATCGATGACGATAGGGTCATTTATGTCGTAAATACTGGTGACATGGGTGCAGCTATTGGGAAATGTGGGGATAATCTCAATCGGGTGAAACTGTCCGTTGACAAACACATTGAACTCATCGAATATTCGGCCGAACCGGTTACATTTATAAAGAATGCTTTCGGTACTGTGTCTGTTAGGTCTGTCAGAATATCCAGTAAAGGCGATAAGAATATTGCCTATGTGGATGTGGCAGCAAATGAAAAAGGACTTGCTATAGGGCGTAACGGAAGCAATATCGATAAGATTAAAAGGGTAGTAGGTCGCCATCACTATATCGATGATGTCATCTTACAGTGAACTGCTGTTCACACAAATGATCAAATTCAACTGATTTATTACGAAAATTTACGGAAAATTAATTGGGAGGATAATATATGCCAAATGGAAAGTATGCAGCTCACAGACTTCAGCAGGTTCGCAAAGATGCTAGGTGGAAAGACACCGGGTACAGCAGGCGTACCTTAGGTCTGGATATTAAATCTGACCCTCTAAGTGGTGCGCCACAGGGTCGTGGAATAGTACTTGAGAAGGTAGGTGTCGAGGCAAAACAGCCTAACTCCGCTATCAGGAAATGTGTTAGGATCCAGTTGATCAAGAACGGTCGTCAGGCAACAGCTTTCTGTCCCGGTGATGGTGCTATCAATTTTATTGATGAGCACGATGAAGTGACCGTAGAAAGAATAGGTGGCCGTATGGGTGGTGCAATGGGTGATATTCCTGGCGTGCGCTTCAAGGTCATTGCTGTGAACAATGTATCATTGAGAGAAATGGTCATTGGCAGAAAGGAAAAACCAAGGAGATAATTCCATGTACAAGTTATTCGGAAAGTGGGACCTTACAGAGGTCGAAGTCGCTGACGCTGGTATCAAGAGATATGTCAACCTCGATCCTGTTATCGTGCCACATACATCAGGTAAACACGCAAGGCAGCAGTTCAACAAGTCCGACATTACAATCGTCGAGCGTCTTGTGAACAATGTAATGCGTAATGCACAGAACACCGGTAAGAAGCAGATCGCTCTTCGTATTGTGGATGAGGCTTTTGACATCGTTAACTCGAAGACAAAGAAGAATCCTGTTCAGGTTCTCGTAGAAGCTGTTTCAAATGCTGGTCCAAGGGAAGAAGTTGTCAGACTTAAATACGGTGGTATCTCTGTACCAAAGGCAGTTGATACAGCTCCACAGAGGCGTGTTGACCATGCATTGAGAAATATATCAATAGGTTCTAATCAGACAGCTTTCAAATCAAAGCGCTCTGCAGCAGAATGTCTTGCATCCGAGCTCATCGCAGCTTCTAACCGTGATGCAAAGTGCTTTTCCATCAACAGAAAGGATGGAAAGGAAAGAGTCGCAAAGGCAGCACGTTAATCGTGTTCCTTTTTTATTTTATATAATTATTCAATTGTAGGTTTTATCATGGGACGAAGGAAGAAAATGGTTGAGCGTGTTACAGCGCTGATGAGCAATCCATTAATGATCAGGAACATCGGTATTGTAGCTCACATCGATCACGGAAAAACAACTCTTTCAGATAACCTCCTCGCAGGCGCTGGGATGATCTCCAAGGAGCTCGCAGGCCGCCAGTTGTTCATGGATTCTGACGCAGAGGAGCAGGAAAGAGGTATCACGATCGACTCCTCTAACGTGTCAATGGTGCACGAATATGAGGGCAAGGAATATCTTATCAATCTTATTGACACACCTGGTCACGTTGACTTTGGTGGCGATGTAACCCGTGCAATGCGTGCAGTAGATGGCGCTGTAGTTGTCATCGATGCTGTTGAAGGTACAATGCCTCAGACCGAAACCGTTCTGAGACAGGCACTGAAAGAGCACGTAAAGCCGGTACTTTTCATTAACAAGGTAGACCGTCTTATCAACGAGTTGCAGGTCGATGATCAGGAGATGCAGATCAGGCTCGGAAAGCTCATCGATCACGTAAACAAGCTTATCAAAGGTATGAACGAAGAGCGCTATAACGCAGGCTGGAGAGTAGATGCAGCTGAGGGTACTGTAGCATTCGGTTCCGCTCTTTACAACTGGGCTATCAGTGTCCCTATGATGAAGAAGACCGGTGTAAGCTTTAGTGAAGTTTTCAATTACTGCCGTGAAGAAGACATGAAGTCACTTGCTGAAAAATGTCCACTCCACGAAGCAGTTAACGATATGGTTATCAGATTCCTTCCAAGTCCTATCGATGCACAGAAGGGCAGGGTCGGAGCTATCTGGCATGGTGACCATGAGTCCGGTATCGGTAAGCAGATGTCTGTTGCAGATGCCAAGGGAGATGTTGCTTTCATGGTAACTGATATTAGCATGGACCCACACGCAGGAGAAGTTTCAACAGGTAGACTTTTCAGCGGTTCACTTTCCCGTGGTATGGAAGTTTACGTTTCAGGTGCATCAAAGACGAACAGAATCCAGCAGGTCGGTGTTTTCATGGGCCCTGAGAGGCTTGAAGTTGATGCGATCCCTGCAGGTAACATTGCAGCGGTAACAGGTCTCAGGGATGCATTTGTAGGTGCCACAGTAACCACACTTGAAGGTATGGAGCCTTTCGAGAGCATCAAGCACGCAAGTGAACCTGTAGTTACTGTTGCAGTCGAAGCAAAGCACATGAAGGACCTTCCAAAGCTCGTTGAAGTTCTTCGCCAGGTCGCTAAAGAAGACCCAACACTCAAGATAACTCTTGATGAAGAGACCGGTGAGCACTTAATGGCTGGTATGGGTGAACTTCACCTTGAGGTCATTGCTCACAGGATCGAGCGTGACAAAGGTGTGGAGATCACAACAACACCTCCACTTGTCGTATATCGTGAGACCATCACAGGTACAGCAGGTCCTGTGGAAGGTAAATCCCCTAACAGGCACAACAGATTCTATGTTATCGTCGAGCCACTGGAGCCAGAAGTCCGTGAGCTTATACGCAATGACGAGATCTCCATGAGGATGCCTGAAGTTGAGAGAAGGGAGAAGCTCATGGCAGCAGGTCTTAATAAAGATGAAGCAAAGAAGATCGTAAATATCTTCGAGAGCAATGCTTATTTCGATATGACAAAGGGCATTCAGTACCTGAACGAAACAATGGAGCTTATCATTGAGGGATTCACCGAGGTCATGAAGGCTGGACCACTTTCCAAGGAACCATGCATGGGTGTCAAAGTAAAGCTCATGGATGCAAAACTCCATGAGGACGCTGTCCACAGAGGCCCTGCACAGGTAATTCCTGCATCAAGACAGGCAATCCAGGCTGCAATGCTTATGGCTGATGATACGCTCTTTGAACCATATCAGAAGGTATTCATCCAGGTCCCGCAGGAGCAGATGGGTGGAGCAACCAAGGAGATCCAGGGCCGTCGCGGTGTCATTATAGACATGACTTCCGAAGGGGATACAACCGTCATCGAGTCCAAAGCACCAGTTTCAGAGCTATTCGGATTCGCTGGTGATATCAGATCCGCAACAGAAGGTCGAGCAATGTGGAGTACAGAGTTCGCAGGTTTCGAACCACTTCCAATGAGTCTCATGACCGAAGTTGTTACAGGTATCCGCAAGCGAAAAGGACTCAAGGCAGCTTTGCCACAGGCAGAAGACTTTATGAGCATGTAAGGTGGATGTAAATCCATCTTTTTTCTACCTGAGACAATTCGCTGGAAAGGTTTAATAGTAGAAACAACCATTATGCTCAAAATTACAGATTATACCAATTAAAAATAAAGGAGAATATTATCATGGCTGATAAACCACATATGAACTTAGCAGTTATCGGACACGTTGACCACGGTAAATCAACATTTGTCGGAAGGTTGATGTTCGAGACAGGCGCAGTACCTGCACACCTTATCGAGAAATATAAGGCAGAAGCAAAAGAGAAGGGTAAGGAATCCTTCGCATTTGCATGGGTCATGGACACACTCAAGGAAGAGCGTGAGAGAGGAGTTACCATCGATATCTCACACAAGAGATTCGATACCGACAAGTACTACTTTACAGTAGTTGACTGCCCAGGCCACAGAGATTTCGTAAAGAACATGATCACTGGTGCTTCCCAGGCAGATGCAGCTGTTCTTGTAGTTGCAGCACCTGATGGGGTAATGGCACAGACAAAGGAGCACGTTTTCCTTTCCAGGACCCTTGGTATCAACCAGCTTATCGTTGCTATTAACAAGATGGACGCAGCTAAATACAGCGAGGACAGATACAACGAGGTCAAGAAAGAAGTATCACAGCTCCTCGGTATGGTAGGATTCAAGGCAGACGATGTCCCATTCATTCCAACTTCCGCATTCGAAGGCGACAACATAACAAAATCAAGCGCTAACACTCCATGGTACACTGGTCCAGCATTGCTTGAATGCCTCAATAATCTTACAGTGCCAAGTAAGCCAGATACACTTCCACTCCGTATCCCAGTACAGGATGCATACACCATTTCCGGTATCGGTACCGTTCCAGTAGGTAGGGTAGAGACCGGTATCATGAAAAAGGGCCAGAAGGTCACCTTCATGCCAAGCGGCGCAACTGGTGAGGTCAAGTCAATTGAGATGCACCACGAAGAATGGGATCAGGCTGTACCTGGTGACAACATCGGTTGGAACGTAAGAGGTATTGGAAAGAACGACGTCAGGAGAGGTGACGTATGTGGTCCTGCAGATAAGCCACCATCGGTAGCTGATGAGTTCACCGGACAGATCGTTGTCCTTCAGCACCCATCCGCTATCACAGTCGGATACACACCGGTATTCCACTGCCACACAGCTCAGACTGCCTGTACTCTCATGGCCATCAACAAGAAGTTGGATCCAAAGAGCGGTCAGGTCAAGGAAGAGAACCCAACCTACATCAAGGCTGGAGATGCAGCTATCGTTACGATCAAGCCAACAAGGCCAATGTGCATTGAGCCTGTAAGTGAGATTCCACAGCTCGGCAGATTCGCTATCCGTGATATGGGTATGACGATCGCTGCGGGCATGTGCATGAGTGTTACACAGAAGAAATAACACTCTTCACTTTTTTTTATAGGAGGAAAAAATGGCACAGAAAGCAAGAATACGATTATCAGGCACAAGTCCTGTAAACCTCGATGGTGTTTGCGACCAGGTGAAAGCCATTGCAAACCGCACTGGAGTAAGCATATCCGGTCCAGTTCCACTTCCAACAAAGAAGTTGGTAGTTCCTGTAAGGAAGAGCCCAAGTGGCGATGGTACAGCAACATGGGACCACTGGGAAATGCGTGTCCACAAAAGACTTATTGACATTGCAGCTGATGAGCGTGCACTTAGACAACTCATGAGGATTCAGGTTCCAAAAGATATCAGTATTGAGATCGTACTCCAGAATTGAGCACGATTGAAAAACGACTTGAATTAGTTACAGATATTTATCTGTAACATTTCTCCTCCTACTTTGCTTACTTCTCATTTTTTCTTACTTATTTAAGCTTATATTTTTATAGTAATAATTATAAAACAGTGTTTGTTGTTCTATATTCAAATGTTTAGCATTTGAGAGGTAATTATCATGACCAATGCTTTAGATACAAATGAAGAAATGATTTTAAAAGTTCTGGAAGATTCTGAAGAGCCATTAAGACCTGGCGATGTTGCAGAAGCTACTGGCATTGACAATAAGCTGGTTAGTAAATCACTCGCCAGTCTCAAGAAAAAAGGTCTTGTATGCTCTCCAAAAAGATGCTATTATGATATTACGAATTAAAAAATATTAATGTTACACGATTATTTGTGTAACATTTTTTAGTTATACTATCACTGATTCGATGGTTTTGTTGGAATTGCAAAAGTGAATGAGCTACCTTTTTCGTAACTATTCAGCCTACCTATAATCAATCCTGTATGACCAACCTTTACACAAAAAGATTAGAAGCTCAAACAATTGTTGGAATAAATGGCATTCCAGCAATTGCATTTCGAATTGCATCCATCACAGGAATCTGATTCTTCTTAACAGTAGAAATGTAACTTCTTACCCGCGAGAAAATTAATGCTCCTTGCATACTTCGGAATGTACCCGATATCTTCTGCTGTACTTTCATCATTCTCACATCCCTTTCTGCAAGATTATTCTCAAATGGAACTTTTAGATCATGCATAAACCTGAGAATATCATTTTTATAACCAATAAACCGATCCAGCAGATTTTTTGCTGTGGTTTGTTTAGTTCTTCCTCGCTTCTTTGATTTGGCTTGAAGTTGAGGATTTTCTTCTATCCCAATATGAATAATCTGGCCGTACCAATCTTCAAACTCTTTAATTCTCTCTGGTTTCATACAACCAGACATTCCTCGGATCTGGTCAACTGACTTTTTGACATCAATAAGTAGAATATTCATAGCTTTTGACCACAATTGATTATCGTTCTCGCTTACACTTGTTAATTCTCGCAATAGATGAGCATTACAGATCGAATGATCACAATCATATTTGTAATATGATTTCCAGAAATCATGAACTACTGTACCATTGAAATTTGGTAAGATTCCCATCGCATTCATTGCGTCAGAGCCTCTTTTTTGATGAGGATAATAACATGTCATTTTGTTTGTAGAAGCAACATGTAACCACTGTCGTTTTCCTTCTATCCTCATACCAGTTTCATCACAATTTATCACAGGAGATTCTATTAAGAAGTTCTTGATCTGCTGTTCGAAATCTTCAAGTTTTTCAAAACATGTCTTTTCTGCCCTGGCCAAAGTAGCGGGACTTATTTCACATCCACAAACATCAGCTAGCAATTCACAGCTGCGTTCATAAGGAAGTAATTGATAATCATGTAAGTAGACTGCTAATGATGCAAGACGCAAGCCATATTGCGTGGGTTGTTTAACCTTTTCTGAAAAAGTAGCTTTGTTCTTGCAACCGCAGTGAGGACAGGACTTGATTTCAGCACGATGTTCTGTTACTTGAAGTTTAATGGGAGGTATGTCAAATACTTGCCTTTTTTCATGATCTTTAACTTCTATATCTTCAAGCGATCTTTCACAATTGCTACATTTGTGTACTTTGTGAATTATAACTTCGTCAGGAACATCTACCATTCTGAGAGTAGTTCCAGGATGGTCTTTCTGACCACCTGGTTTCTTTCCACTCTTTTTTCGTCTGCTTTTTGTTTTTGGTTTCTCATTAATAAAAACATCAGTTGAAGGTGGTTTACTGCTGTTTCGGCTGTTTTTTTTGAGTTGCTCTTCCAATTTTTTAACTCGTTCTTCGAGTTCGGTTATTCTGGCAGCTTGTAGTTCTATGATCCTTTGTTGTTCAGCAATGATGTCGTACAATGTAGTGACAAGAGTGACAACTGCTTCGGGACCTTGTTCATAAACTGCTAGGATTTCTTTGCGTTTCGTGTTCATTCACCTCCTGTTTGGCAAAACCAATTGATTTTTTGGGTGTGAACTTAAATAGAATGCTACTACTTACTTTTTTCGTAAAAATCCATGTCAGAAGATGAAATAAATTGAGGTGGGGGGATTTTAGCACGCAAAGGTGGCTGAATAGTTACCCTTTTTCTAACTCACTTTTTATTGCAAGGCCACCGCCATGTAATTCTGCAATCTTTTTTATAATGTATAATCCTATTCCCAACCCACCGTAAACGCGGGTGGAAGAGGCATCCAGCTGATTAAATGGCTTGAATAACCTCTTGATATCTTCTTCTGTTATCCCTATTCCTCTATCTGTGACCTTGAATGCTATCATTTCATCAACAGACTCAAGACTTACTTCCACATGCTGGGTTTTATCTGAGAATTTAATAGCATTCTCTATTAGGTGAAGTACTGATTTTTCGACCTTGTTAATATCAACTATAATATTTTCGATGTTCGTTAATATCTCAAAAGATACCATTTCAGCTTGATCCGGAAGTTTTTCTTTGATATCTTCCTTTAAGTCCTCGATTAAGTCTCCAAGGCTGATGGTCTTATAGTTTATTTCAATATTTCCTGATTCGATCTTTGATATCTCGAGTATTGAATTGATAATTTCCAGAAGCTTTTTTCCACTTATAAAAATATTGTTCAGATATTTATCCTGTTTATCATTTAAATCTCCAAACTTTTTTTCAATAAGGATTTCCGAAAAACCTATAATTGCATTAAGAGGCGTTCTAAGCTCATGGCTCATATTTGCTATGAACTCACTCTTTGTCCGATTGGCATCTTCCGCCATATGCTTAGCATTTAATAGAGCTTCCTCCACCTGTTTACGTTCCGTAATGTCTTCTCCGGCCAGTATGTAGCCATTCGTGTTCCCATTCTCATCCTTCAATTGCGTGCATTTCCAGGAGCATAACTTATTCTGTTTTTCTTTTGTATTTATGGCACATTCAAATGGAGTCGATAAAGCATTTTCAGAACACGAAAATGTAAATGTTTGAGCTACAGAATCACGTATTTCTTCTGGAACTACCATTTCAAACCAGTTTCGATTGAGCAACTCATGTTCTTTATATCCCAGAAGTCCACAGGCTTTTTTATTTACAAGTGATATTCTGTGATCATTGTCAATGACGATTATCGCAACCCCTGCTACATCCAGATAATGCTGAGCTTTTTCTTTTTGTTTCATGAGCTCGAATTCGATCACCTTAAGTTGAGCAATATTAACCATTATTCCATTGATCCCAACAACCTTTCCATTCTTTAGAATACCTCTTGATGAAGTATGTACATAGGTTATGTTGCCTGTTTTTGATACTACTCTGAACATATACGGTTTGTGTTCACCTTCGAGGGTAAGGTCAATATCCTGAAGCAATCCTGGAAGATCATCTGGATGGATGTACTGCATAAAAGAAGTGCCCATTACTTCTTCCGCTCTGTACCCTGTAAAATCTTCAATAGCAGGGCTAATGTATGTGAAATTACCTTGTTCATTGATGCTGAATATAACATCATTGAGATTTTCAATGTGCAATTTATTGAACTCTTCTATCTCTTCTATTTTTTTGTTAGCAAGCTTGAGTTTTGTTCGGAGTTCATCAGCCTCATCGAGTTCATTTTCCTTTTTTGAGATCTCCATATTTGATACCGCTATGTTGCTTTCACTTATGATTATTTATTAGCACTATATGCAAATCTTAATATAAGTACCTTTAACTGTTTTTCATCGACTACATTTAATTAATACAATTCTATATTAATATGTTTTTAATACTTATTTTATGTCAATGAGATACTGTTAGGTGGATACATTACTCTTAATTTTAGTTTATGATCAAATTCCGGTGGCCATATTTTGGAATTTATCCAATTGGTTGTAGTGGAGAATCAATAAATTCAAAGTTCATTGATATTTTTGCTTTGACCCTTATCTAAACCTATTATTTAATATAGTTAATTTTACATGTAGTGATTATGTTCGGAATTATAAGCATTTTGTTGATCGGATGTCAATATGGTGTTGATCTTGTATCCGAATATTATTATTCAAAGCAATCCAAATTCATTTAATGGGCTCGTAGTGTAGTGGATATCATTTTAGCCTCCGGAGCTTAGAACCCGGGTTCGATTCCCGGCGGGCCCGCCACGGACTCTTTTTAGCATCTGGAATTATTTTCTATAAAGTTTTTCAAGATAACTTTTGATCCTGCAATAAATGAAGTTCCTGTATCCTGCGTTATCAGGGATATCGAATGTAACTATTCCTTCTACATTCCAGAATACATTTTTGACGAGCTTCTTCTCTTCCATATCATCCACAAAGAACCGGACTTTGCTAAAATCATCCACTGCCTGTCTCCAGTCCCCTGCTCTCATTTTAGACGAGTCTTTACTGCAAAGCACTTCAAATTGCTGTAATCCGAACGCATAGGTTTCAAACCATTGCCTGTCTTCCTTTGTCAGTGCAATGATCCCCTGTTTCGCATCATCTGTCATCTGTTTAACAAGTAGGTCTATGTCCTGACTTGTAAACTCATTCCTGTCAAGTTTCTTAAAGAACACATGTAATTTTTCCACAATTTTTCCCCCTACACTAAATAATTATGTTCCCTATCAGTAGATAAACATTCCCTTTATTTTTTCACAGATTATTGGCATCATATTGTTAAGTTGGCGGTATTATCCAGTTATATGGCAAAACTGGAATGAGAAGAATACACATTATCTCGAGTTGTCCTTATGTTGCCGCCTGGTTGGAAATACATCCACACAGGGGCGATTCAGATAGTTATGTGTGTGAATAAAGGCAATATCAAAAAAGGGCAACACATGCAATATATGGGCTGCCTTATGATCCTTAGAAGATTGGCTAAAAGTCCAGGTATTAATAAGAGGATTCATCCACATCTTTTCAGGCATTCAAGAGCGTCCTCTGGAGGATATGGCTCCAGAATATAAAGTGCCACCAGTAGATGAAGCTCCTGTAACCGGGGACAATGATACCCAGGATGAGGATGTTGTAAGCTCAAAGATGGTAGAGGACTTCCAGTTCAAACCGCAGACCATATTTCCAACCTCTCTCACATGTGCATGAGAGTCAAAGTTTTATCATTTTTAGAGGGGAAAATATGATTAATCTCGATTTCTCTTGGAGTTTTTGAAAGTCAATTTCGAGCATGTTCGAGCTGAATGTCTCAATAGTGAGACATAGTCCTTAAGAGTGTACCTAAGGGAACGGGGTAAAAAATGTTGTTGTTTTATTAATATGACAGGATTTATCTAAGATCTTCGACCGTTTCTTTGAATGAGCAGGAATCCCCATCCTCATATCCATTGCATGGTTTACCTGACAAACAGATATGACCGTTCTCAGTCATCCGATCAAATGTACACCATTCGTTTTGTGAGTGTACACACTTCCATTCACCTTTTAATGATCTCATGCGTTCTTCATCCATTTTATATCTCCCACATATTGCACAATGTCTTTTTTACGTTTCAGAATTCAAAAAGTTTTTTTTGTGATTTATCAATTTTGTCTGGATAAAAAATACCAATAATCATCCAAGTTTTGTATTGAAAATGAGTTCCTAGTATAAGATAAAGCTCTTTTTTTGCCATATAATCAATCATCTTGTACCTAATTTTTTCTTTAATTGATTTAGGATCTTTATCTTTTTGCATAATATTTCGCACTAATTCATTTATTTCCCAATCAAGAACTATTATTTTATGACCGTTGCAAGTTGTTTCTCCTTCACATTTGAATAGATATCGCACCTCAACAGGCATCTTTACTCTTTCTCTACCTTGAGCGGAATACTCTCCTGCCTGAGTAAAAAATGCTTGTTTATCCATAATATCTGTGCTATTAATTATGACTTCAACGTCTTCTATAATTGGTCGTACAATGCCTAAACTTGCATCCTCGACATTCAATTTTTCAATTGATGAGATGAGTGGGGCAATTCGATCTAAGACTTCTTCGTCATTAAGAGGAGAAAATAAATTTTTGTGACTGGAAGCTTTCCTGCTCTCCCTTCTCATATCGCTATCGGGATTGGTAATATTAACTTCAATTACATCTTTCTTTTTGAATTTAATCAAGCGATCCCCATAATTAAATCTAAAAGGATATAATCTGCGTAGCTCATTGTTTTGATTTACACCTGCAACACAAACAGTATGTCCATATCTTTTACTTTTTTCTGGAGTTGCGCGAACTAAAACCAGAACTTGCTCAATTGTATTTGGGTTCAAATATCTACGACCTCTATCCCTTTACTATTTGCAATTGATTTTGCAATAACACCTCTATGACACATATCTATATCAGCTTCAAAGCACATCATAGCAACTCTATTGCTTTGGCTCAATTCATAAATATAATCAAGGTGTTCTTTATTTCTTTTAAGTGTTGAATCAGCATATTCTTTAAATAAATTTTGGTAGTCTGTCATAGAATTTAATTCTTTTCGATCATCACTTTCTATGCCCAAATCTGGAATATGAATGTACTGTATACCTATTTTTTCAAGATAGGTACTTAATTTCTTTTTTGTAAAGCTAAACTTCATGCTAAAAGGATTTTTTCTGACATCAGCAAGAATATTTATGTTATTTTGAATTAACAAATTAAGAAATTGATCAATGTCCCTTCCTTCGTAACCAATTGAAAACAAGCCCGGAATCAACTGCTTTTCTTTGTTATCAACCAGCTTACTTTTCACGGTGAATTCTGGATATTTTTCATATACATATTCACGAATTTGTTTATCAGAACTAAATTTATTAGCAACTCTCCTAATTCGAAATATCGCTTTCCGTTCAGTTTTTGTTGATACGTCTTTTCCTTTTTCAGTTAACTCTAAGTGATGATCATTTTCTATAATTAATCCATCACTTTGAAGTTTTGTTATATCTGCATAGTATGCATTTGAAAAAGGTCCGTAATGATAAGGGAAAAAATGATAGAATTTTATTACTTTACCTATATTTTCTTCAACTGATAGTAAAAACAGATTTTTGACAATCATAAACTTCGTGGCATTGCCTCTTTCATTTAATCGATCTATTACAGATAGAAGTGCTCTTTGTTTATGGGTAATCATGGGCTTCACTCGTCTTCATAGTAATTAGTATTTCTGCTTGATATATATAGTTATGATGAGCTTGTTGAAAGTAATTTATAAATCAGCTCATTCCTAAGTTTTACATTTCATTCAAGAATGTCAAACTTAATTCACCGCTTTTCGATAGCTACCGCTCACCCAATCACCCGACTATACCTCATAGTATTGTGAGTAGACAGAACAGAAGCACGCTTGTTAATTCCAAGCTCCTTGAACTCCTTGTTAAGCTGTTCAGCTTCTCGGATGGTCTCAACGACTATCTTTTCAAACTTTGGATTTCTTGATTCCTTTTTCTTTATCGGTTTCAGGTTTTTCGTCCTGTCACGATAACGGCGAATCATACCGGAATCAATGAAATACTCTCCATTGATCTTCTTAAGACCTATATCCAGAGCTGTGACTATTGCAAGCAATGGGTCCCGGAGTTGTTCCCATACTGAACGTTTCTTGAAGAATACACAAGTATGGTAGCTTCTGCTAATGTCAATCAATCCTTGTTCTCTTAAAGAACTGATATAACGCCAGAGTGTACTTTTTTGAATGTCAAGGTTATCTAATATGTCCTGGAAGTCTGCACTTCCTTCGGATTGTAATCCGATGTATGCAAGGACCTTCAAGGCTCTGAAATGATTATCTTCCTGGGCTTCAAACTTGACAAACAAAGTCTATTTATGGGTTTGTTGTTTATTTACCCACTATAGTTCATTAGTAAATCAATTCCACATCAAAGGAGACCAAAAGACATGGCAATCCATCCTATCGAATACCGTTACGGTACTGACGAAATGAAATATGTCTGGAGCGAGGCAAACCGTCTTGAAAAGCTCTTAAAGACCGAAGCAGCACTCTCAAATGCCGAAGCAAAGATCGGTATGGTGCCTGCTGAAGCTGCAGCAGAGATCGAGAAAAGCATAGCTCATGTAAAGATCGAGAGAGTTGCTGAGATCGAGGATGAGATCCACCATGACATGATGGCCATTGTTATTGCTATTTCTGAGCAATGTACAGATGATGCTGCCAAGTGGGTACACTTTGGTGCAACTTCCAACGACATCCTGGACACAGCTACTGCTCTTCAGATGATGGATGCTGTTGCTATCCTTGAGGAAAAGACAAGAACACTTCTTGATGTACTGCTCACAAAAGCGGAAGAGCACAAGAACACTGTCTGTGCCGGCAGGACACACGGTCAGATCGGTGTGCCGACCACATACGGCCTGAGGTTTGCTATCTGGGCAAGTGAGGTCGCAAGGCACCTCGAACGCTTAGCACAGCTTACACCACGCCTTCTGGTAGGTCAGATGACAGGCGCTGTGGGTACACAGGCAGCATTCGGTAAAGATGGTATCGAGATCCAGGCACACGCAATGGAATATCTCGGTCTTGGCAGTGTTGATGTTTCAAATCAGATCATCCAGCGTGACCGCCACGCAGAATTCGTCATGTGGATGGCAAACACAGTAACCACCCTTGACAAGATCGCTGTGGAGATACGCACCCTCCAGAGAAGCGAGATCGCAGAAGTGGAGGAAAGCTTCCGCAAGAACCAGGTAGGTTCATCCACAATGCCTCACAAGAGGAACCCTATCAAATCAGAACAGATAAGTGGTCTAGCACGTATCGTTCGTTCAATGGTCGAGCCGGAACTTCTGAACAACACCCTCTGGGATGAACGTGACCTCACTAACTCCTCCTGCGAAAGGATAGTTTTCCCTGAAAGCTGTGTCCTTACAGACCATCTCTTAAAGCTCGCAATAGGCGTTATAGAGAATCTGAGATTCTATCCTGAGAACATCCGCAAGAACCTCGATCTCTTACGTGGTCTTAACATGGGTGAAGCTATCATGATCGATCTGGCAAAACGCGGTGTTGGCAGGCAGGAAGCTCATGAGATCGTGCGCAGTTCCGCAATGGAAGCCCACGAATCAGGAAAGCATCTCAAGGATGTCCTCCTCAGCAGACCGGACGTTACAAAGTATTTGAACGAATCTGAGATCAACGATCTTCTTGATCCTGACATGTACATCGGTACCGCAGTAGCTCAGGTCGAGAACGTTGTGGCAAAGCTCAGGGCTCAGTTATAAGGTGGTACAATGGATCTGAAAGACGCAATAGAGTTTCACGGTCACCTTTGTCCGGGACTGGTTATCGGTTACAGAATAGGCACCTATGCTGCTGAGCAGTTCAAGGACCGTTCAGAGGATGAAGAATTAGTAGTTGTCGTAGAGAACAAATCATGCTCTGTCGATGCTATACAGGTCATCAATGGTTGCACATTTGGAAAGGGCAATCTTGTCTTTAAAGACCTTGGCAAGCACGTCTACACTTTCTTCAAGAGAGGAGACCGCAATGCTCTGCGAATATCCGTAAATCCCCGTAAACGGAGCAACGATGAAAAGTACAATGAACTTTTCCCAAAGGTAAGAAATGGAACTGCCACCGCTGAGGAGCTTGAGGAGTTCAGAAAAAGACATGCTGAGAATGCCTATGCCATCCTCGACATTCCAGATGAGGATTTGTTCACCGTTACGAACGTTGAAACAGAACCGCCGGAAAAAGCAATGGTCTATCGTTCCATAGCATGCGCGGAATGTGGCGAGGAAGCCATGGAAACACGTCTGCGTGTAAAGGAAGGTAAGATTGTCTGCCTTTCATGCTTTGAAGGACATGATATCTGACCTGTGGGTCAGATATCAATTAAACTTCATTCCTTTCATTTTTCTCATTATTTCTTGAGTGCTTTTTTCAGGAACTCTCCTGTATAAGAGCCTTTGACCTTCGAGACCTTCTCAGGCGTTCCCTTTGCGATAACTTTGCCACCACGTTCCCCTCCTTCAGGTCCAAGATCGATGACCCAGTCAGCGGTCTTGATGACATCGAGATTGTGCTCGATCACAATAACGGTATTTCCTGTTTCCACCAATCTTTGAAGTACGTCAAGCAGTTTGTTCACGTCATCAAAATGAAGTCCTGTGGTCGGTTCATCAAGGATAAATACCGTTTTTCCGGTGGAACGGCGACTAAGTTCGGTCGCAAGCTTCACACGCTGGGCTTCTCCTCCAGATAACGTTGTTGAAGACTGTCCCAGTTTTATATATCCCAGGCCGACATCGAAAAGGGTTTGTAGCTTATTCCTTATCTTCGGTACATTCTCAAAGAATCCCAGGGCTTCCTCAACGGTCATATCAAGGACATCAGCGATATTTTTGTCCTTGTAATTCACTTCCAGTGTCTCATGGTTGTACCGTTTTCCGTGACATACCTCACACGGCACATAAACGTCAGGCAAAAAGTGCATCTCGATCGTTATGGTCCCGTCACCTGAACATGTCTCACATCTGCCGCCACGAACATTGAAGCTAAATCTTCCGGGCTTGTAGCCACGTGTCTTTGCCATCTTTGTCTGTGAGAACAGTTCTCGTATGGGTGTGAACAGATTGGTATATGTGGCGGGGTTTGAGCGCGGTGTTCGTCCTATTGGCGACTGGTCGATAGTGATGACCTTATCCACCAGTTCAAGACCTTTTATATCCTTATATTTGCCCGGTCTCTCGCGGGAACGATTCAATTTCTGTGACAGGACCTTGTTCAATGTCTCATTGATAAGCGTACTTTTTCCGGAACCTGATACTCCGGTAACACAGGTCATTACTCCAAGCGGGAAATCTACATCGATCCCCTTGAGATTGTTCTGTGAAGCCCCTACAATAACAAGTTTCCCTGTGGGTTCACGCCTTTTTTCCGGTATGGCGATCTCCAGTTTACCACTCATGTATTGTCCGGTACGTGAATCTGGATGGGCCATTATCTCTTCAGGAGTTCCTTCTGCGACTATCTCCCCACCGTGTATGCCTGCCCCTGGTCCCATGTCAACAACATGATCGCAGTTCATGATGGTCTCTTCATCATGCTCAACCACTATGACGGTATTTCCAATATCTCTCAGATGCTTTAACGTGTTAATGAGCCTGAGATTATCTCTCTGATGCAGACCGATACTCGGCTCGTCAAGAATGTACAGAACACCCATAAGGCTGGAGCCGATCTGTGTAGCAAGCCTTATCCTTTGGGCTTCTCCGCCCGACAGGGTGGCTGCTGAACGGCTCAGGGTAAGGTAATCAAGTCCCACATCCATCAGGAAGCCCAGTCTTGCCTTAATTTCCTTGAGTATGAGTCTCGCAATGGAATATTCGCGGGGTGTGAGCTTTGTTTCAAGTTCTTCGAAGAACAATAGGGCAATCTCCACGGACATACGGGTGACCTTGAGAATGTTCTGTTCATTAATAGTAACTGCAAGACTTGCGGGTTTTAGCCTGTCTCCATTGCAGGATGTGCAGGGTTTGGTGGTGATGTACTTTTTCAGGGTATCTTTTCTATTCTCGGATTCTGTGCTATTGTATATCTTTGATATATTGGCGATGACCCCATTGAACTTACCCTTGTGTTTCCACATCCCGCCGTTCTTACCGATGTGCACATAATCGATCAACCCGCTGGCACCGTTAAAGATTATATCCTTGTGCTCAGGTGCAAGGTCCTCAAAAGGCACATCCATGGAGAACCCATAGCGCTGCGCAATGGATCCCAGTGACTGCATGTAGTACCCATCTTTCTTGCCCCAATGTTCGATGGCTCCTTCATGCAATGAAAGGGTGGTGTCGGGTACGATAAGTTCAGGATCGAACTCCATGGAGGTTCCAAGGCCATGACATTCCTCGCATGCTCCCTGGGGGCTGTTGAACGAGAATGCCGATGGCTCCATGTCCTCAAAACCAATTTCACAATCGGTGCATGCCAGATTTTCACTGAAGACCATTTCCTCTTTGTCAAGCACATGAACTACCAGTGTGCCACCGCTTTTCTCCAGTGCGGTCTCAACGGCATCTGTCACTCTTTCCCGAATGTCGTCCTTTATTACGATCCTGTCCACTACGGCTTCGATATTGTGTTTGTTATAACGTCCCAGCCCAATTGTCTCTGCATCCTCAAGGGCTATTATCTCGCCATCGACCCTTGCACGTGCAAACCCTTCTGTACGAAGTTCGGCGAGCAATTTTTTGTATTCCCCCTTACGTTCCCGCACAAGAGGTGCAAGGATATGTATCTTAGAGCCTTCCTTTATCTTCAATATACTATCGACTATCTGGTCAACGCTTTGAGGTTCGATAGCCTTGCCACATTTAGGGCAGTGTCGTATTCCTATTCTTGCATAGAGCAACCTCAGGTAATCATATATCTCTGTGACAGTACCGACCGTGGAACGCGGATTCTTGCTGGTTGTTTTCTGTTCTATAGAAATTGCAGGGGAAAGCCCTTCGATGTATTCAACATCCGGTTTTTCCATGAGCCCTAGAAATTGCCTTGCATAAGCTGACAATGATTCCACGTATCGCCTCTGACCTTCTGCATAGATGGTATCAAAAGCAAGGGATGATTTTCCTGATCCGCTGAGTCCGGTTATGACTATCAGTTTATCACGCGGGAATGTAACGTCTACATTCTTGAGATTGTGCTCTTTAGCACCTTTTACGATTATATTTTTCAGGGACATGTTTTTGTGGGTATTTTTAGATTAAGTCGAATAAAAGATATTTGAGTGAGAGGATTAAAGGTTTGCTGTTGGGTTGAAATGTGATTGGAATTTAATCCGTACTTATGTACTTGAACATGTTGTCGCTTTGCAGTATATCATGTAACACGCGTTTAAGAGTGCTTTTTCCGATTTATCCCGAGATTCAGTTTCCATAAATTGTTAATAAAAGTCCTTTTCAACTTTTTTTCAAAAAATGCAAACATAAATCATATAGGAATTAAGAGTCAGTATGAGGAAAATCATGTAATTCTAATTAGTGTTACGCTGTATTATTGATGACATATCAAATCCGGTTTTAACATCTTGAAAACCGTCCTCCTTTTTATAGGATGTCACATTATGATCTAAAATGGTAACACACATAATCAAAAATTATAAATAGATTTGATATGTTTTTTTAGCCAATCAGTCAAATAAATTAGGGGGATCCTCATATGGATGAAAATCAAAATCAAATCTATGTCCTTGCATCGCCGTGTGAGCAAGGAAAAACTACAACAGCGCTTCTGCTTGAGAAAGAGTTCAAATCGAAAGGTCTGAAAGTGGCATGCCTGCAAACTATGAAAGGACAGTATGATGTTGGAACTTTTCTACAAAATGGATGCTACCATTATACTCTTCCCCTAGAGGCTGCCAAAAGTAAAGAAGCACTTGAACAATGGATACCTGAAGGATATGACAGGTATATCCTTGAAGTGACGCTTCCACATGGGCCAATTGGTGCCACATATATCGACCTGTTCCACAACATCAATGAAGTTGTTTCCTATGAGGTGAAAGATAACTGGAAAAAGTTTGTCTTAGGAATAAGTCCTACTTTTTCAGAATTCTGGGATCAAATTAATGAGAAGAATGTCCAGAATATTATCACAAAAGTTCCTTCAAAAATTGATTTCCCCTGTGTTGACACCTCTTTCAATCTCCATCATGCAGAAGAAATTGTATTTGATACAATTAACCCAAAAATGACATTCCCAAAAAGCGATAAAAAAGTAATTGCTGTCGGTGCTTTTCCAGCTGAATTCTGGGACATCTTCCCAAATCTGAAATGGTATGGGTATGAGTACCTAAAATTTATGAAAGATTACCGGAAAGAAAAATACGATCTCGCAATTGTTGGTTCCTGTCTTGATGAAAGTTTGAAATTGCTCTACAAACCGGCAAAAACCCCCGTGATATGTTATCAGCCATCATGTTATCTGGAAACAGCACCCAAATCTTGTGAAGACCCACATACTAGCGCACGTATGAAAAGTAATCCACACAATATATACCTAAAAATAAAGAAAGAACCTGTTGGAACTCCCATAGGAGAAGAGGGCTGTTTATATGAAGTTTACAACAATAAATTTTGGACACCGGATTGTGACATATGGTGGGAAAATCGAAATCATCCGATACTCAGTAAGGAGGATAATATGATATTTTGCAATGGTTGGATTTTACCACAATACCTGATTAAAGAAGGATACCTGGAGGTGTAATTATGGGAGGCGGAGGCACACCTGATCTTGAAATTACATTGATAAGTCCGGAATCACCGATTTCTAACTATGCTGGCGAATCAAGAACATTCAAAGCAAGTGTTAACCTGAATTGCAACGTTCTAAGGTGGAAGCTAGATGGTGTCGTGGTTCAGACAAACAATTATCCAACGGCAAATACTGATTATACCTACATCGACGATGCTGTATTTGGAAGCCATGAATTAAAAGTGGAGGCAGAGAAAGATGGCGTTGTAGTGTCAAAGTCGTGGATTTGGAACGTTGATGAAATAGCAGGTACTGGACAATCATCCCCTGATACCAATTCTGCTACAGAAAATGCATCAATTGAGATTGACAATTCAATTTTGTATCACAAATTTGATGGAACCTACTATATAGAAATTCATTGGTCATCGCTTGTATGTGAAGGATATAGAGCTCAAAACCATACTATTGTTACATCCTGCGATCAATCCTTGCAGTTTGTTATCACTTGGCAAGTAATTACATATCCAGAAGATCCTGAGCCAGCACACTTTGAAAGAGAAATTGAAGTACATAACTACTGTAATGGTGAAGGAATTGAGGTAATTGATTTGCCTTCACATTTTATGGATAGCTCTACAAGTGTAAGAATTAATCTAACTGCTGAGTGTCATGCGCTGATATATTGGATTCCAACAACACTTTCTGGTAGTGCATATGTTACTTGTGGCATAGATTAAATCTGCGGGGAATACATGTCAAATATTAGCTTGATTCTGATAATTTTAGTACTATTTGTCTCAATCACTCACGTAAGTGCAAATGAGACTATAGAGTTAACAGACGGAACCGAATCCAACGGATTTCCTCAATGGTCTCCTGATGGAGAAATGATAGTATATCACACACTTTCTGAGGTAGGAGCTATTGGAAACACAAAAACCTGGATGATGGACATCGATGGAAGCAACAAAACACAACTTACGTCCGGCAAATCATTAGGACCTCTTTTTTTAATCTCTGGTTTTAGTCCTACTGACAATCCATGGTCTCCTGATGGGGACAAACTCCTTTATGGCTCTCTGTTGGGAGTGGAAATTATTGGCGATATTCCAGTTTTTCTAAAAACCGACATACAGATTATGAATGCTGATGGAACAAGCAAAAATAAAGTTAAAGGCAGCTCAAATGCGGAATACTATGGTTGGGCTCAAAACACAACTAAAATATTCATGGTGGACAAATCCAAAAAGTTATGGCTCCTTAATCCCGATGGAACAGAAAAAGTCCTAATTACTCAGGGGGATGAAAATGATTCCCAGTTTTTGTGGCAACCTCATGGAAACAAAATAGTTTTTCGTTCAGATCGTGGTGGATATCCGGATATATGGGTAATGAATTACGATGGAACCGGAAAGTTACAATTATCCAATTCCGAGGAAAAGGAATTGGATATCAAATGGTCAATGGATGGTACAAAGATCGCATATGTTTCACCCAGTGTCCTTAATACTTCTAACCTTTCCACTTTTTTCAATTCATCGCATTCAATTTGGGTGATGAACTCTGATGGAAGTGATAAAAAAAAATTAACTGGCAGGCACGATAGGTGGGATGCACGGCCGGAATTCTCCCCGGATGGGGAAAAGATTGCATTTGATACCACGTACAAAAATGAGTCAGATCCGAAAATCATTGTAATGGACGTGGATGGGACAAATGAAACCGTTTTAGCGAAAGGATGGATGCCACAATGGTCCCCTATGGGTAACAAAATTGCTTTTACGGGAAAAAGTGGCAATAATTCAGTTGTATCAGTGATTGCTCTTGATGAAAAATTCAAATCTGAACCTGCAATTCCTATGGAATATGTACCAGAGGACATTCAACATCCAGAAGAAAAAACACCGGGATTTAGTGCTGTTATTGCAATGCTTTCGTTCTTTATGCTTGGTAAAAACATAAATAGAAGGAACTGATAGTTTCGTAAAGGTGTATTTATGAAAACAAAATTACTCCTGATCTTCTTTCTTTGCTTTTTTTCAGCCAACATTGTCAATGCAAGTGAAATATTGCAACTTACTGATGAAACAGAATCCATTGGATATCCCCAATGGTCTACTGATGGTGACAAAATCATTTACACATCATCAGATCTCGAAAACATAACGTCAGGAGATTGGGTTGTAGACTTTTGGATGATGGATGCTGATGGAAGTAACAAAATTCAACTCGCTTCTGGAGATAGTATGCTCGGACTTGGATATAATAGTCCTTTATCTCCTGATGGAACAAAACTCCTATTCGTTTCAAATGCTACAGGCAATCATGAACTTTGGATTATGGATATCGATGGTTCAGATAAAAGACAGTTAACTTATGGAGCACACCTTGAAAACAATCTGCTTGGTTTGGCGGGCAGATGGGGCATTTCATGGAGTCCAGGCAGTTCACAGATCGTTTATGTTTCTGCATCTTCTGAAAACAGGAATGTTTGGGAAACCGTAGAAATAAATGGCAAAAAAGAACAAATGTTCAACATTTCTAAAGTCTCTAAAGATTACGATATCTGGATTGTCGATCACGATGGTAGTAATAATCTAAAGCTCACCACCAGTAGAAAAGATAACATCGGGGCAACATGGAGATCAGATGGAGAAAAAATAGCTTTTGTATCAAATGAATCCGGCAATGGTGGAATCTGGATCATGAACAAAGACGGATCCGATAAAATACAACTTGTAGATGGATCTGCTTACAATATTGACTGGTCGCCTGATGGTACAAAAATAGTTTATGTAAAGGGAGATCATGAAAATTACACATCCAGCATATGGGTAATGGATACTGATGGTAGCAATAAAAAACCTCTTACCAATAATTCCAAGTATTTTGTATCACAGTCTTATCCAGACTGGTCGCCTGATGGAAGTAAAATTGTTTTCAATTCCGGGAACATTGGAGAATATGAAATCTGGATCATGAACAGTGATGGAACTGACCAGATTAGAATTGATGAAGGTTTGATGCCTCAGTGGTCACCCAAAGGGGATAAAATTGTAACTATGGCAATCAATGGTGACAAAATGGCAATATCAGTGATCAACCTTGATGTAGAACTTACATCTGCACCTTCAACAACTATGAAGTCTGAACCTGCATCTACTCCTGAGGATACACCTGGGTTTAGCACATTTATTGCAGTTCTCTCGATGTTCATGATTTTCAGAAATATGAAGAAAAGGATTTGAGATTTCGTAAAGGTGAATCTATGAAAACGAAAATACTCCTGATAATCTTTCTTTTTCTTATGGTGGGATGATTATATCCATGAAATTCCATAAAAACATCCCATTCATGCATACGATCTATCCTAATAACATTAAAATCACAGTCAAAAGGTTCATTAAATCTTTTTTCGACTTACTTATATCCCCTACTTTGTTGTGTGAGGGCTTAGATTTGAACTTCTCATACTCCTCGCACATTTATCGTTCTCTCATCTACTCATATCATGGTATACCCCTCTTCGAAAACAGTGCAATTAATCTTTCAATTTTTGCATAAGGAATGTGCTGATGAAATTGTTTTGTTTATAAACAATGACGGATGAATCGGATTTTCAGACATTTCTTGAGAATACAATCTGGGTCAGAACATGGGAAGAGGAAGAAGACGAGGAAGGAGAACTCTTATCTTATGAAGTTATGACATTTGAGGAAGCATGAATTTTGTCTAATCATAATGGCTTGGTTGTAATTGCTCCTGACAGGTCGTTGAACGATCTGCTTTTACAATTCGATCTCCACCTCATAGACCTCTTCCACATTCTCCTTGTGAATTTTCCAGAATAGTTCTTCCCCATACTCTTCTACCAGTTTCAATGTCCTTCGGGGAATGGTCTTTGGTCCAAGGACAGCTCCTGGTCTTTCAGGATCATCGATGTAATCGGTCTCCATCATGAAGCGAGTGCCCTGCTCAAGAGCTTCTTCAATGGCTCCTTTTCCTGCCAAGACACCCGGGAAGATGCCAAGCCTTTCACAGACATTAACAAGCGGTGGGGCGTAATGCTTGACCACTCTATTGAGCTGAATGCCGGTCCTTTTTGCTCTTTCAGTGATGTCTATCAGTTCCGGTTCCCCAACGCTTTCAGTATGCAACTGGATGGCACAACCGGCACCCTTTGCCAGTGTGAACCCATGTTCCATGATAGTATTGGATGCATCCCATATCTCTTCTGACACCGGGTAGTGCGGTCTTCCACTTTTAAGCCCCACTGCAAGCCCTTCTTCAACGTACTCTGAAGCGATCTCAAGCCCGCCTTTCATAAGCTCCACTGCCTTTTCAAGTTCCATACGTTCGTTCAGTTTGTTTATCTCCGCAGGATGAACTCCAAGGACCGGGAATGCTGTGACACCGGTCTCGTTGATCTGGTTGGCAAGGTCAACGGTCTCATCAAACACTATCTTGTAATCCTCCGGTCTTGTAACTTCCACTCCTATGGTCCACGTTGGTTTTGTTACAAGGATGATGTGAGTTCCGCCTGCATTCTGGAACTCTTTGACCGCTTTGAGTCCCTTTGCACGTGGGTCAATGTGCATGTGTTCATCGGTGATGGGAATCTTTGGAGATGTGTTCATGTGGTAGTTGATGTTTTTGAGGTTGAATAATGTTATTGTTTGTTTTGACCATGATCAAAGGTTTCTTTGGAATCGTAAATTTAAATATACTACATTTCCTTTCTTCACTCTCAACTTGAATATTTCCACCGTGTAATTCGATCAGTTGTTTAGATATGGAGAGTCAAAGTCCGGTCCCACCAAAATTTCTGCTAAGCGAAGAATCGACTTGTTTGAAAAGATCGAATATGATGCCAAGTTTATCATTCGGAATTCCAATACCATTGTCTTTTACATAAAACCCAAGTTTGACAGTCAAAATTAATATAAATTTTCTTAGTTTTGTTTGAATCGACAAAAATGTAAACCATGCTAAGAACATACGAAATAGTTCCTAATACCAATATATCCTTTCCGATTAGAACCATCCTGAGCGTTGAAAAACTGTATGTGCCCTTAATTTTCCCACTGTTTTGGTAAACACAATAAACATGGTATTGACATCAACAGTCTATTGAAAGCTCTTGTGAGCTATAAGCTCACAGACAATTTCAGTATCAAAAAAGGGCTCTGTAGAAATCCTCTTTTCTAACTTCGACTAAGCCACTCATTTTTACAATAATAAGTCCCATGTGATTGTTCTCCAACAAAAAAAATAAGGGGATGATTGTGTTTGTTCCAAATTATAAATCTGGAACACATTTCAGAAATTTGTTACTCGTACGTATTCTGTTGTTTTGGATACTATCTTTAGGAAAACACTTGACCGATTATATAAAAATAGAGATTCAATTGACATTAATGCAATTGATTCCACTGGGTTCACAAGTGGTTATTGTAGCAATTATTATTCCTGGCGAATTAAAAAGTGGAGGCGAAGTTACGTTAAAACTAGCATTTCAGTTGTTGTTAGTAAATTTGTAATCACTGGTTACAAGATATCTGGTAAATCTGTTCATGATGCAAAACATGCAAAGACATTGCTATTGCAATGTCATCGCAATAGGAGATCTATATATTATGTGATGGATAAAGCCTATGATTTTGAAAACATCCACGAATTAGCAAGGGGGAAACTTGGATCAATAGCAATTGTTCCACTAAGAAAACGTGAACGAAAGTGAATCAAAGAAAGATATCGTAATAACATGTTACGGGAATTCGATAGCAAGATATACTCTATGCGAAATTTGAGTGAAACGATGTTTTCGGTTTTGAAAAGAAAATATGGAGAAAACTTGCGTGCGAGAAAGTATAGAAATCAAGTAAATAAGTGAAGTTCAAAGTGATATTGCACAATCTTGACAGATTTATCAAGACTGTGTTTTTAGTTTGGATGAGGATTTCTACAAAGCCGAACGTTAAGTTTATGTATGTTATGCATTATAATGCATAATATGGGACGGCCAAGAAAACGAAAAATGGTTAATTTCGACTACAATACAAGGCATTTCAAGCCATCTGGCACTTGTCTGAAAGATATGGAAGAAGTGAACATAACCATTGATGAACTGGAAACCCTCAGACTGAGCACTCTTGAAAAAATGAAACAGGAAAATGCAGCTCAGACGATGCAAATACACCAGTCCACATTTCAAAGGACGCTCCAAAGAACATTGCAGAAAATAGCAGATGCATTAGTAAATGGAAAATCAATACGAGTAGAAGGAGGAGATTATACAATGCCAGGAAAGGATGGAACAGGACCTAGAGGTCAAGGACCGATAGGAGGACAGAATCAACCTAGAGGTCAAGGACCGATAGGAGGACAGAATCAAGGCAGAGGTCAAGGACCGATAGGAGGTCAGAATCAAGGCAGAGGGCAAAGGGGATTCCGTGCTGGTAACGGAAATAATGTTGTAGGAACAGGGGGTGTATGTAAATGTCCGAACTGCGGTTATGAACAAACTCACCAGCCAGGTACCCCTTGTGCTCAGGTAATCTGTCCCGAATGCGGAAAACCTATGATCCGAAAATGATTAAAACGGGCAATTAACGGCAGTTTCTACACAAAACAGAATCAAGGTAAACATCAACAAATGTGATCAAAATGAGCTCAAGGATCATCTACGGACCAATCCTTTCAAGAAGACTTGGAAGGTCGCTTGGAATTGATATCATTAAAAAAAGTGACTTCCGGAAGAACTGCAATTTCGATTGTGTCTACTGCCAGCTTGGACATGTGGACTGGAAAATATCGACACCATCAGAAGCAACAGATCTTGTAACAACTGAAGAAGTGATCGACAGCCTTGCTAATTATCACAAGAAAGTGGATGATCTTGATTACATAACATTTTCAGGGACATGTGAACCTACATTGAACCTGGAACTGGGTAACATGATCGAACAGATAAGGAACATAAGCAATGTTCCCATTTGTGTAATTACAAATTCATCACTCGTGAACAGAGAGGACGTCAGAAATAACCTTTCAAAGGCCGATCTTGTAGTCGCTACACTTGTGTCAGGAAATGAAGACACATTTCAGGCTATCAACAGACCTGCAGAAGGAATTGAACTTCAGGATATAATCAAAGGACTAAAACAACTGCAGAAAATGAAAGGTCCAAAGGTTGCCATAGAGATCATGCTGCTTGACTCAAATAATGGTTATCTTACAAACTCAAGCGATCCGGAAATCGATAAACAGATCGAAGTTCTCAAGTTCATCGATCCAGATGAGATAGAGATATTGACCATAAGCCGACCACCTGCTGAAGATTTTATCATCCCGGTAACTGAAACAAGGCTCAAAGAGATTGCACAGAAGTTCGATGAGGAACTTGGAAGGGAGAGGGTAAGGCTGGTACTCAAAGGTCTGAAAAGAAAGAGATCGAATATAGAACACGAGAACCTTACGGACGAGGTATATGATCTCATACTTCGGAGACCCTGTACATTTGATCAGGTAGTTCAATCTCTTGATATTGATAATGAAGAACTCTCCCCGACAATCGAAGGACTGGTGGATGATCAGAAGATCATCGGCATAAGCTCAGAGAATGGAACGTATTACCGGGCAGTATAACTAAAAAATAGTAAAAATGGGATGGAAATTACATCCCAATCTGTTCTTTTTCAGAACCATGTGTGCCAGTAGTATCCGTGCGTAATACCCGGTTTTTCGGTCATGGGGCATCATGGGGCAAATACAGCCTTTTTCCTTGTAATACAACTACTTTTCCAATTGCAGGGTAACAAAATGCTCCCATTACCCCCTATTTATCTTTTATACGATCTTTGGACCATTCATATGAATATCTTAGCTCCATTGAAAGTTAATTATAAATATCAAAGGACCTTGACCGTAAGGTCAAAAATCTGTTCATATCCAGTAATGTCAACCTTTTGTTTCATATTTATGGCAGAGATATTCTGTTCACCAGCTGCAATAGCCTCGATCTTCCACTCATGTTTTCCATAGAGGGAGCCCTTTGACTGTGGGATAAACTGGTCCCTTTTAAGCTGGAGCCCGTCCGTCAACGTCATGTTCCATGCATATGTATCCGCTGTAGATTCGAACAGTCTGATGAGCATCCACTCGCCTTGTTCAAGCTCGATCGCATCATCATAATAGTAGCCATCCACAACAAATGACGGATACAGTTCATTGTCACCTTCCACTATCAAGGTCATCTCAAAGTCGCTCGGAACAGATGTCTGGTCATTCCATGAATTGTATTCTAACATAATCGATTTCTCACCAATGGACGGAGTTTCAAAAGTCCATCCATAGACAGAATCATCGTCAACAGGGCTGTATGATGATGAATATCCATAGCCTTTTTCATTTAGGAACAGGTCATCTCTCCCGGAAAGATACCAGTACCCTTCCGAAGGTGCATCAAGATCGATACGCACAATACTTCCAGCATTAACCGATACAGTACTTCCATTATCCTCTTCTGTGAAAACATGGTCAGCTGGTATTTTCTCGATCTCAGGATAAATGAATTGGTCATCTTCTGTCGGAGCCATTCCCACAGAAAGTGCAGCTACCACAACACCAACAAGCATCAACGGCAGAATGTAGCGTTTTACGGACCTCTTTGTGGAACTGCTGGCATTGTCATAATAACATCCTTTTAACATCATCAAAATGACTGCAAAAAGACATCCCAGGAAGAACCAGAGCCCTATGTTATCTGAAAGGTTCGAAAAGAATGTCTGTATACTGTCCACTATCTGAGGACCAGCTGCTTCAGGAACTACCTTTGCAACTTCGCCCACGGCCTCATCAGAAGCAAGTGAAGGGGCCATATCCATTGGTGCATCACGGAGAACTTCAGATTCCATGGCAACATCCATCATTACAGGTTCGAAAGTACCCCCATTCTCTATTGGAACTGGTCTTGACAGATACTGAATACCTGCAGCACCAAGGAATGCAGCACCGATAACACCGATGTACTGTTGAAGCATACTAATTATGGAGGCCCTGCTGACATTCATATTCCCCGGAGCTACAATGATCAATTTCTGTACCGGTTCATAGAGCTTGACCTCACGCCCTTTGGCACTCCATTTGATCCTGTGTACCTTGATAAGGTCAGCTTCCAGCAAACTGTCAATGTTGTACTTGATAGTAGTAATGGAAAGACCGAGCTTTTTCGAGATATCCGTTGCAGACATCGGCTCTTCGGATAGAAGATCCAGTATCTTCAGGGATTTCTCATTGGAAAGCGTCTGAGTGATCTTCTTTGAATCTTCGTTGAGCGGAAGTACAACTATATTTTCCGAACTATCCTGATCCGTATCATCAGGTTCATTCTTGTTCTTATTTTCAACGTCTTTAGTGACCATATTTGCACCAGGGATTGATCTCATACAACCGTAGTATTGTCTTCAGAAGAGAATACAATGAACCTATTGGAAGGTCCGTAGATATATTTTTCCTCTTCCAGACCGGAGGATATGCTCTTTCTCTCTACAAGATCAGACTCTACCAGAGCCATGATCTTATTTTCAACATCCACAAAAGGAAGTCCGGTCTTTCGGGAAATCTGCCGGAGAGAAAGTGGATCTTCCGAAAGCACTTCCAGTATCTTGAAAGAACCCTCTTTTGAAAGTACTTCAGTTACAGTCCTTGACCCTTCAGCAATAGGAAGGATCAGGAATTTCTCGATGTTTACGGGATTTACTGCACAGTCCATAAAGATATTCCCCTTTTTACTTTAGATTTAATGATCAGATCATTTCCACATGAACATCAAGATCGTGCATGCCTGATTCTGTAGGTACAGGGTT
This sequence comes from Methanococcoides burtonii DSM 6242, assembly GCF_000013725.1. Classification (NCBI taxonomy): domain Archaea; kingdom Methanobacteriati; phylum Methanobacteriota; class Methanomicrobia; order Methanosarcinales; family Methanosarcinaceae; genus Methanococcoides; species Methanococcoides burtonii. Next base: position 1,233,623 of record NC_007955.1, on the reverse strand, counting down.
GTGCCAGGTGCTGTAATAATCACCATTTGAGAGACTTCCATCCCCATTCACGTCCACATGGACTGAAAGGGAATAGGTCATTCTTTCATCAAGTTCAGGGTGATATATCAGATATGGTACTGTCTGAATATCATCTGCATCCATGGATACACTACTAATGAAGTTCTCGGAAATGGTCACAGAGGATACGTCCTGGAGGCTTACGTCCTCTACTTTCAGATAGATGGTGGCATTTGAGAAGGACTCTACAGGTTCATCAAAGATGATATTTCCCTGAACACCATCGCCTGTAAATGCTGGTCCACCTGCATCCACTCCAGTGTCAGCATCGGATTCCGTAGCGTTGTCAGTACAACCCATTGCAAACGCGGATGCAATGAGGATCAGTAATGTTACTCCTAATATGAGAGATCTATTTTTCATGATGATCGGTTCCTTATATTATCGATTTTATGAAGGTATAATATAAACAAATAGCTCGTAGATATAAAGTCTTTATTTAAGCTACAAAATAATTCGTAGCCTTAAGAAGCAAGAAATTCATCAAAAAAGAAAAGATAAATAATGGTATGTTCAGTCAATTGTTGACTTGAATATGTCTTCTTTAAGAATACCATAATCGTCAAAACTTGAACGGGTAGTCATGAATATACCAATGGTGACCGTCATCACAGTGGAAACATATATTCCGACCATTATGGCCATCTGGTACTTGATAGCAAGGATCGGGCTGGAGCCTGCAATTATCTGACCGGTCATCATTCCCGGCAATGAGACTATGCCTACAGTTGACATGCTTGCTATAGAAGGTTTTAATGCAAGCTTGATACTTTTTCGGGCATAGGGAAGTATGGCTTCAGACTTTTTCGCACCCAGTGACAAACTGTAGAGATAACGATTCTCGTTCCTCCTGATAGTATCATAAAAGTTGCTTATACTTACGAGATTGCCACGAAGGGAATTTCCAAGGAACATTCCGAATATGGGGATCAAATATCGGGCATCGAAAAGGTTCTCAAGGTTCACCACGAATGTATTGAAGTAAAGTAATATCAAAAAATTTCCTACTATAAATGAAAATATTGTTGGTAAAAGTAACTTCTTTATATCAAGTCCGATATCGTTTATTGTAGCATAGGTTGCCATGAGGATCATTACGAATAACCACAAAAGATTCACAATGGAATTGTTCAGATCAAATAACACTGTCAGGAAAAATCCCACGAAAATAAGTTGCAAGATCATCCTTGAAGCCGAAACAACGGTTTCGCGTATGATCCCAAGTTTAAGGTAGTGACTCACTAAAAGTGGAATTGCAAGCAAAAGAAAACATGCTACCAGGGCCAGATAGCTAATATCATAGGCTTCCATTCAAACACCCACCGGTACGACTCTGACATTTTCCTTATCCCACACATCATCATGGGAAATTATCACAAGTGTCCAATCTTTGCGTTCCAGAAAATAATTAGCGACCTTTTCCTTCAGTGCACTATCAAGAGATGAAGTGATCTCATCAAGCAAGTAAATATCCTTCCCAATGAGCACTGACATGATTATGCCTATTCTCTGCTTCTCGCCACCGGACAGGTCCTCAAAATCCATATCAAGAACGTCCTTCTCAAAACCCAGATAAACAAGAAGCCTTCTAAGTTTTATCAGGTCCAGTTTACCTTCATTGGATGAATAGGAAAAAACCTCCTCGATAAATTCATTAACAGACCCTTCATAGATATCAAGGTCCTGAGATACATAAGCAATCCTTTTTCTTGCATCCCATACAGTATTGGAATCAAGGAGCTTGTTATTATAATAAAGACTGCCACTTGTTTGATGGGCAAAACCAATGGCCATCTTCAAAAGTGTGGATTTGCCTGAACCTGACCTGCCTTTCAACAATATGCGATCTCCTTTTTTGATGTCAAGGTTGAAGTGAGACAAAACTTCCTTCTCGCCATACCTAAGAGAGATATCCTTATACTTCAAAAGTTCTGAATTCATTAGCTGTTAGATTCCTTCTGATGTGGAATAGGTTTATGAGAATATATTAATCAGAATAGCATGGTTATCCCTTAAGATACCATACAACTCCCTTTTAGTAAAGGATTTTGAATACTATTCCACACGAATGATATATGAAAGTATTTATTTAAAAATAATACTTTTTACATATTTATTAATAAATCGTTATTATTTTGTGTTATTTAAGATATTTCAAAATAACATGAATTGTTCCAAATACACAACATATATCTGACAGAAATAAAGGATAATAAGATTAAATTGGGCTTACTTAATTATAAATGTGGGATGTTTTAGCTTGAAAACAATAGCTTAATACCCTCCTGTGAAGAATACAAAATATTAAGGTCAAATAATTCCTGACGTTATCTATATATCTTATCTTCCTGATAGTTTTTAGTATGAGAAAATGGAAAAAGGCTTCTGAAGAACTTGGGGAACTGGTTGGGGAATACGTAGCAGAATACGATGCTGAGTTCAGGAAGATGTTCGGCAGTCCAGTTCATTTTGTGAAGGGAAACATGTTCGTGGGCGTTCATGGCGATGGCATAATGCTGCGCCTTAAAGAAGAGGACCAGCAAAAATTGTATGCTGAACACGATGAAGCAACACCTTTCACACCAAATGGCAGGCGAATGAGAGAATATGCAATCCTTCCACCATCTGTTTACGATGATGAGATGGAGTTAAGGAAATGGCTGGATATATCCTATACTTATGTGAGTTCACTTCCAAAAAAAGAGAAAAAGGAAAAAACTTCAAAGAAAACAAAAAGGACGAAAGATTGATGCGATCTGCATTATCCCCATCCTTTTTTATTCATATATTCCTGTTTTAACTTACATATCTTCCTTGATGTACTTGATCATCCTCGGAGTCAACAGCGGAACGATCTGTGGAAGCATGTTAGGCATCAGGTTCCCCATCGCTTCTGGCATGAGGTCAGGCATCTGTTCTCTCAGATCATCGGACATCTGAACACGCCTTCCCACAGCTTCGAGCATCTCTGGCATGACCTTTGGCATTATGCCTGGCAGAAGCATTGGCATCATGATAGGCATCATTGGCTTCATCATGAGGTCCATGCCTGGTACATACTTTACCATCTTCATCATACCACGCAGCGGAGCAGGCATTGCAGCCATCATCTCTGGAAGCAGCTCTACCATCAGGTCGGTCATGTTCTCAGGTCTTAGCAGATGGATCATCTGGTCGAACGTTAACCAGGCTGTGAGTGCAGCGTTTGTCGTGTCAGGTATATCATACCCAAGACTACGGGCAACCGTTGCCGAAAGATCCTGAACGTCCACCGGACTGCCACTGTTCTCGGCAGCTATCCTCAACTGTACCTGACAGCATGGACAGGCTGCAACCATGATCTCGGCACCGATATCCTCGGCTTCCTTCAGTCGCATGTTACCAACAACACTCGCAACTTCCGGATTAGCGACCAGTGTGAGCACTGAACCACAGCAATGACCGTTCTCCCTGTTGTGTTCCATTTCACGGAAATCAACGCCGGGTACTGCTTTAATAAGGTTTCTTGGGGGTTCGTAGATTCCGCCTGCACGACCCATGTGACATGCATCGTGTATGGTCACTACCTTATCGAGTGGCTTGACGAACTTCTCCGAAAGCACATCGAGCTTGTCCTCCAGCACCTGTGAATAGTGTTTGGCCTCGAAGTCGTATTCAATACCGAGCTTCTCCGCCCACTGGCGATAGAATGTGTCCCATACCAACCAGCATGCAGGACAGGAAGTGATAACGGTCTTAACACCTTTCTTCTTCATGTTCTCGATGTTCATCCTCATGATCTTTTCGAAAACATCCCACTTACCAGCTGCAAGCATAGGGATACCACAACATGACTCTTCCTTGCCGAGATATGTTATCTCCAGACCTGCATCTGTGAGCAGACGGACTGAAGCCTCAGCAATATCCTTCTCCACAAAGGATGCAGTACATCCTGCGAAGTAGGCGTATTCGGCCTTGTCCTTGATCTTTGGCTTAAGGTCTTCAGGGATCCATTCTTCCCTATTCTTAAGATATTCTCCCCAGATATTTCGCTCTTTGAGCAAACTGGAAGCCATTATCTCGAATGGCGGGATGGTCATCTTGCCACGGTTCAGTACCAGTTCTTTCCTCAGGGTCATCCAGGAATCATTTATTGGAAGGTCGAGCTGGCATCTGTGGTCACAAAGCTCACAGGTAGTACAGGCAAGGAAAGTGTCCACCTGCTCCTGTGTCATCTTGTCCCTGCCGGCGAGGTATTCCTTGATGAAGAACCACTTGCCTCTTGGAGACTGGGATTCCCAGCCACGACCGTAGTACTGGTCACATTCCTCGACACAATAACCACATTGAGCACAGGTGTAAGCATGAGAAACAATGTCGGCTTCAATGTCCTTCTGTTTAGTGAACTTCTCAACCCCGACACCACTACGGTTACCCACGAACCTCATCATTGGCTCGAATGCTTTTGATAATGTGATACCGGTCTTGAGAATTCCTTTACCCGTAATTGTTTCAGGGTTCATTATGTCAGCAGGATCGACCTGTTGTTTGAGGTCAAGCATCTTCTTGAGACGGTTACCATAGACCTTCTCTGCCTCTTTTGCAAAGTAAAGACCTGAAGCGTATATCCTTCCGCCGTTATCCTCAGCGATCTTGACGATACTGATACCCAGGGTGAAAGCGAGGTTGAACTTGAACGACCTTTCTGAGTGAGGTATGAAACAAAGCAGTATGACATTGCCGTCCTTTGCCACCATACCTTCCATAAGTACAGGAAGATCGATCTTCTGCTTGATCTCACTGACAACTTTGCCCACCTTGTCCAGAGGTACGATTATCTCTGCAGGAATAAAGGAAGGACCGAGCCTCTTTACCTTCATGGAACGGAACCATTCTCCAGCTTCATGTTTGGAGATGGCATCAGAAAGGACTTTTCCACCATTGCTGGTGATAATATTTTCAAGGGCACTAACATCCCTTGACTCAGGATAAATGAAGTTACAAATATATGACTTGGGTAATTCCGGTCTGTCCTCAACAACCGGTTCGCTATGATGGGTAGAAAACGGCATTTCATTTTTCATGCCTGCCCAATCGGGATTTATAAATGCAATAGACCACAGCGGCACTTTTGCTTCTTTTACCGCCTGGAGAGATTTCTGCATGGATGCCGGATCAGCAAATTCCGCAGAGATTATAGCGGTGTCTTCTTTGTTTCTTATATTAAGGGTGATCTGAGTGATGATGCCTATAGTTCCCATACTTCCAATGAGAGCATCCATTTCATCACCTGAGAAATCCCTGATCTCACCGTTTGGCAATACTGCCCTTGCAGAGATCATTGTATCCTGGGACCAGCCATATTCATAGCTGCCATAACCGATACCGTTCTGTGCAAGCCAGCCACCGACCGTTGCTGCCGGAGCACTTGAAGGCATGGAACATACAGAGAGGTTCTCTTTGTTGAGCTTTCTTTCAAGACGTTCCCAAATGATACCAGCTCCAACGGTAACTGTCATGTTCTCAGTATCGATGGACACAATGTCGTTCAGCAGATTAACGTCTGCAACGATACCACCTTTTGTAGGAATGACACCACCATAACCGGATGATGCACCTGCACGGGGGACGATAGGAATAGAATATTTTCGCGCGAATTCCATCAGTTTGACAATATCATCCTCGGTACGCAATTTTACAATCGCAGCAGGATCTGTATTGCCTAACATCATCTTTGCCATTGACGGCAACGCACCGACATCGTGACAATAGAAGTGTCTTTCTCTTTTGCTTAAGTTCACACGATCGCCAAATATGGCGGTAATTTCTTCCTGCTGAGAGGAATTCAGATCTGCTGTGTTTCTTGCCATATGTTCTCCCCCTTATAGGTTGGGTAGTCATTCAATATAAAATTATTAAGTGTAGTTAATGTAGATTCCAATTTAAAAAAAATGAAATTGGAAACCGATCATCTCCATTCAGAATGAAAGTGCATCTTTGGGACAAACGTCAATACATCGACCACATTTGATACAGTCCGGGTTGTTTCCGATATCACGAACTTCAAGTTCCATTGGGCAGACCTTTTCACAGAGTTTGCAGTCAACACATGCCTCATGGTCCATCTTAAGCTGGTATTTCTTACCGCCGATGATCCTCTGCATAGTTCCCATTGGACAAGCGTTGCACCAGGACCTTGTGTTGAAGTAGCTTCCAAGTAGTGTACCAATGATCGTGGTCGTAAGACACATTGAAACAAGGATGACACCGATGAGTTCGAAGGTGTTCTGTGCTGCAAATGTCACTGAGATGCGGTATATCATGAGGGTCATCATGAGAGTGAATGCAGGTATCCTTACCCACATGCTTGACAGGATCTTGGGGATCTTTCTTTTCTTTGAGATCTTGATGATACCGTAATCGAAGTAGCTCCCACGTGGACAGAGATTTCCACAGAACCAACGTCCTCTGAAGATGCTCGTTACGAACAATGTGCCCATGACGATTAGCATAAAGTAACCAAGTATCGGATACCAGAGACCGGCAATGGAAACGATCACTACCAATGAACCAAGATAAGGTGTTATTTTAAGCATTTACCAATCCTCCAGTTCCTGTTCTACTTTTGCCGCCCATTTGCTGACAATTCCCATAATCAGTTCCTTGATCTCTTTCTTGTTGTTGATTTTGTAAATGAATGAATAACCGCCCCCATCGAGATTGTTCTGTGATCGTGTAAGTATTTTCTTTTCATGCAGCTTCTTGACAGACCTCTGGACCGTTGAGAGATCGAGTTCCATATGAGTTGCTATACGTTCCGTTTTGCTCCAATTATCGGGTTCTTCAAAGAAGTACTCCAATACTTTCATGTCAGCCCTTGTCAGGTTCAGAGCACATTTTATCACATCTTTAATTTTGAATTCTTTACATGCGAAGTCTATCATTGAATCACCGCCATTAATTGTCAGTACTGCTACATTATCACAGCCTTATATAAGCGTGGTTAAGTACTGAGAAAGGAAGGATGGTTTTGGCAGTACCGTGGATAACTGTGGTGTTTTGGCAGTTTTTCAAATGCATTAGTTATTTAAATTTGAATTGAATTTATATAAAGTGCCTCAAAAAATAAGATTATGCATCAGGAAGTTATCCTAAAACAACTCATATTTTCCTTACTATTCTGAAGCCATATACCCCACTGAATATCTTAAATTAATGTCACAAAACCTGTTTTCGGTTTTTAAATCAACAAACATCAGGATGCTGAAAATTCCAATTTATAAAGAATCACTAGACCATAGCGAGATTTTTAAATAGTTAGAATCTTATAGATAATTGGGGGTATTGAAATAAACATTCAAGTTTATTTGGATTGTGATTGTGAAAAAAAGTCTTTAGAGACTAAACGCATCGAAAATAAAGATTAGTCCGAAACAGATGTAAATGGGTGTGATTTCTCAGATTACATTATTAAAAATGTAATCTTTTCTAAGGAAGGTCAGCAAGGTAGAATACTTGATAATGTTACATTCAAAGGCGCTCAACTTGAAAATGTAACATTTGACAATGCAATTATAAAAAACTGCAATCTTGATTCATCAAAGATTAAAAATGTAACATTTAGAGATGCTCAACTTGAAAATGTAACGTTTGAAAACGCAGATATATAGGACTGCAATTTTACTCTATCGAGTATTAAACATGTTGCATTTAAAGATATATACCTTGAAAATGTATCATTTGAGGGCACACATATCAAAGAATGTAACTATAGCCCATCACAAATATATGATGTTGTTTTTAAAAATGCTCAACTTGAAGATGTTACATTTGAAAAAGCACTATTAATAAACTGTAATTTTGATTTATCCATACTTAAAAATATTAATTTTAGAAGATGTAAACTAATTGAATCTAGATTTCGTAAGGCTAAGATTTCATGGAGTGATTTTAAATATTCTGATATTAATCTGGCAACATTTCAAGACTCAACTATTAAATATTGTGACTTTTACAGAACTCTTTTCAAGGGTGTAGTCGTTTTTCGATATTGTAAAATAAGCAATAGTAGCTTGCATTATACGTATTTTAGCGAAGGTGCAACTATAAGAAAAGAAAACCTTAAAGATGAAAGAATCCTACAGCAAGATGAAGATTCTTACAGAGACTTCCTGGAATATTCAAAAGAGAGTGGTATAAAAGGCAGAGATTGGAAGCCAGAAGAATCTTTAAATGACAGATTTACAGATGCAGAAGATATCTTTAGATATCTAAGTGGGTTTTGGCTAACTAAAGGTTATATGCAAGATTCCAATTGGGCTTATGTGCAAGCCAAAAGGATTGAGCGCGAACGATTGAAAAATGAATTAGAGATAAAGAAAAAAAACTCAAATTATATATCATATTATACAAAATTTAAGATTTCGTTCCAAATATTTTTGAGTTATCTTGCCGATATTTTATGTAAATATGGTGAAAGTTTGACAAGAATAACACGAACTTTATTTGCTACATTCCTACTTTTTGCCATCATCTATTACTTTGCGCTATCCTTAACATCCATTTACCAGGCATTATGGATAAGTTTTCAAAGAATGGTAACGATTAATCCCGAAGAATTGACAAATGTACCTAATCGAATTCAGTTTATTAGTCTATTACAAACAATAATAAGCATATTATTGATCGGATTACTTGGATTTATTTTAGGTAATAAAATAAGACATCAATAATTATAGAAATAGGTAGTAACAACAAGAATCATTAAATCCCTAAATTCAGTGCTTCACTAATATTTCCGCCCCCCCCATAAAATCCTCATATTCACCTAAAACACTTAACATTTAGCTTTGCTTTCAACTTTCTTCTCACCCATTCCACAATTAAATGAACAAACTGATCAAATCTAAACATATCATATTCAATCGTCTTTGGTCCTCTTTTTACTTCATGAAATACATTCTCAGTCCCCATCCTTGCAATGCCTATTGATTCTGGTTGTTGGGGTTTACATGATCAAAATGTTATTGGGAAAGTAAATCAAGTACATTTCCCCTGAAATTCTTTTTCAGCGTTCTTTTAAGGTCACGTTTTCTTCATTTCGATCCAGAGACCACAACAGGCATATACATCTTTCATTATTATTCGTGATGGATGGGAACTATTGACCTATGGTTTCATTATCTCTTCCTTATTTGGTTCCATGAACATCCATATCAACCGGCTTAATTTTTGCCTGGTGGAGTTTATTCTATGGTTCCAGAGATGAGTTCAATTGATCTGAAACTAGGTCAGGTCATGTGAAATATATAATGAATAATAGTTAGGAACAGATAGAACATGTCTGAAAAATTTGACGTTAAGCTGGATAGTAAAAGCTATTTTCCTGATCCATCGGTAAAGGAAAATTCCTGGATGCAGGATTATGAAAAGGTTTATAGTGAATCTCTCAAGGATCCTGAAAAACACTGGGAAAATGTTGCAGAGGAACTTGAATGGTTCGAAAAGTGGGACAAGGTGATGGAATGGGACCATCCCTATGCAAAATGGTTCACCAATGCCAAAATGAACATCACCCACAACTGCCTTGACCGCCATGTCTTCAATGGGAGAAGGAACAAAGTTGCAATGATCTGGGTAGGTGATAATGGAGAAGAACAGGTTATCACATATCGTCAGCTTTACCGCGATGTCATGAGATTTTCCAATGGTCTCAAATCTTTGGGCGTTGGGAAAGGTGACACGGTATGCATATACATGCCACAGGTCCCTGAGCAGATCGTGGCCATGCTGGCATGTGCACGTATCGGTGCGATCCATAGTGTCGTGTTCGGAGGCTTTGGTGCTAAAGCATTGCATTCCAGGATAAAGGATGCACAGGCAAAAGTCGTCATTACTGCAGATGCAAGCATTCGGCGTGGTAAGCGCATTGACCTGAAGTCCCTTGTGGATGAAGCTGTGGTTAATGCGTCATGCGTTGAGAAGATAGTGGTCCTGAGAAGAATGACACCTCAAATTGAACTCTTTTCTGAGATAGAGGTTGACTTCTATGAGATAATGGAAGATGTGGAGAAAGAGTGTGAGCCTGAAATAATGGATTCCGAGGACCCATTGTTCATTCTCTACACCAGCGGAACAACCGGTCCGGCCAAGGGGATAGTTCATACTTGCGGTGGCTACATGGTAGGCACATACTACACCACAAAGAACGTTTTAGACCTCAAGGATAATGATGTCCTGTGGTGTACTGCAGACCCTGGCTGGATCACGGGTCACAGCTACATTGTCTATGGTCCCCTTTCCATGGGTGCAACGATCCTCATTTCTGAGACAACACCTGACTACCCTGATCCGGGAGTCTGGTGGAGCATGATAGAGGAGTTTGATGTGAGCGTCTTCTATACGGCACCAACAGCGGTACGCATGTTCATGAGGATGGGAGAGGAATGGCCTGGGAAATACAATCTGAGTTCCCTGAGAATACTAGGTTCTGTTGGCGAACCACTGAACCCAGAAGCGTTCAAGTGGTATTATCGTGTGATCGGCAAAGAAAAATGCCCTGTTCTGGATACCTGGTGGCAGACGGAGACGGGTATGCACATGCTCACCACAGCGGTTGGAGAGCCCATGAAACCGGGATTCACAGGAAGACCTGTACCAGGTGTGGTTGTTGATGTTGTAGATGAGAATGGTGACCCGGTGCCTGCAGGAACAGGTGGTTTCCTTGTAATAAAGCAACCCTGGCCTTCCATGATGAGGACCGTTTATGGTAATGATGAAAGATATCGCCAGTATTGGACAACTATCAAGAATTACTACAGTGCAGGTGATCTTGCCGTAAAGGATGAGGATGGTTATATCATGATACAGGGACGTGCCGACGATGTCCTTATCGTTGCCGGTCACAATATTGGAAGTGCAGAGGTAGAGAGTGCACTTGTATCCCATGAAGCTGTGGCTGAAGCTGCTGTAATAGGAAAACCTGATCCTCTTAAAGGGGATTCCATCAAAGCTTTCGTCATACTTCGCATGGGCTTCAACTCATCCGATAAACTGAAGCTTGATCTTTTGTATCATGTAAGGATGAACCTGGGTCCAATTGCAATGCCTTCTGAGATCGAATTTGTTGACTCGCTGCCAAAAACCCGAAGCGGGAAGATCATGAGAAGGTTGCTTAAGGCACAGGAGCTTGGAATGGATCCTGGGGATGTGTCCTCATTGGAGGACTGAGTTCCTCCAGCCAGATCTTGCTTCTGGATTGTGAAACGAGGTGATGAGCGTACCTCATCACCTCACTGGCAGCAGATCTCCACAAAAATTAATCATTTGAGACAAGTTATTCTCATTGTTCAAAGCGTTCTCTTACATGAGCATTGAGAATAAACTGTTTACAACTCTCAGCAATACCAACTCTCTCGCTTCGTTCAGGCTTATGAGAAAGTAGACAACACCTGATCTTATTCCGATTTCATAATAATGAGTAGTATGACTTCAAAAGTATATTCGATAAGTTAATATAAGATTAATTGATTAGTGTATATTAAGAGCTATGTGTTATTCACGACTCCGGTGGTACGGTCTGAAAGCACGAACGCTGTGGTGGTGGTGGTTCGACTTAATATAATATTGGGAGTGGGGATGTCAATCCTCCTTCATCCCCTCTGTTTTTGAAAGCTTCAATTTCTGTCATAGATAAATTTAGGACGCTTCTTCAGGCATTAATATTTCTATTTCATATCAATTTTAGAGAAAGCTATCAATTACTTTCTTTATCCCTTAGTATTTAGACTATAATCCCCATTCCCCAACTCTGTCCTTCAGTTGTTTCAACGTACTCCTGTGTTCAATCCCCCCTTCCCGAACATCATCGAGAGTCAGACAAAGCACCCATTCATGAAATTTCTCAATATTCAAGTATAATCCAAACCTATCCCCTTCAGGCTTCTGCATATCAATATTGTTTGTCACCTTGCCATCAAATTTATGTTCTGGATGTTCCACATACTGCCTTATTGGTTCTGAACAATTGTCAAAATATAATAGTGATAGAGCATTAATCGCATCCCCCTTCTTTCAGATAAAGGTCTAAATTTGAATATATTTTTAAAATGGCATATATACTAACACTACTGGAAAAGGCACATGCCTTTGGAAAATACCAATAGCTTAGGTATATATAAAGAAAGAGAGTAATTTTCTTATTTGTAAAATTGTATTAGAGAAAGTGGATTTGGTATAATGGGTAAAAAAATAAGAGATAACAAAGCACTTGAAGACATACTTTTAGATGCACAATACCTAAGGTTGGGACTTTGTAGTAATGAAAAGCCTTACATCGTACCAATCTCATTCGGATACAAGGATAATACCATATATTTACATAGTTCCCGAAAAGGTACTAAGATCAACCTTATAAAACAAAATAAAAATGTTTGTTTTGAAGTGGATACTTTTTATGAAACTCTTCCATCAGATGAACCCTGTTCATATTATATGAAATACCAAAGCGTTGTAGGCTACGGAACTGCAACAATTCTGGAAGATGAAAAAGAAATAAAAGAAGGTCTTAAGATCATTATTGATCGCTACCACAATAAAGAATACAGTATTGATGATCTAGACGTCAAGGGAGTGGCAGTCATACGTATTGACATAGATGATTTGCATGGCAGACAATATGGAATGAATGATGAATAATCAGATAAAGCCAATTGTTTTTATGAAGAAGGAATGGGGGACAGTATGAAGTACGGACTTGGAATTGATGCCGGTGGCACATACACCGATGCTGTGATCGTGAGAGAAGACGATGGCAAAGTAATAGACAGTACAAAATCACCCACTACATATCCTGATCCACTTCCTGGAATTCAGAATGCTCTTGATTCTTTGAACCCTTCTTATTTGAATAATGTATCAAAGATCTCTGTATCTACAACTCTTGCAACAAACGCCGTTCTTGAAAATACTGTGTCGGAAAGATCATCAGGACATGATGTTGCACTTATCATGATAGGTGATGTAATTAAACCTACAGATTCTAAAATTCCTTACACCATTAATGTTCAGGGCGGTCATAGCTCAAATGGAATGGAGATCCATTCTTTAGACACTAAAAACATCAGGGATTTTATTCTCGAAACAAAGGACAAAGTAGCAGCTTTTGCGGTTTCTTCTCATTTCAGCATCAGGAATCCGGATCATGAACTAAAAACTAAAGAGATCATAGAAGAAATGACAGGATTGCCTGTAGTTTGTGGACATGAACTTTCGCAATCACTGGGATCCTATGAAAGAGGAGTAACAGCTTACATTGATGCCCAGTTGGTCCCCATTTCCACGAAATTCATGAATGCAGTGGTTTCAGAGATCGAAAGGCGTGGAATCGATGCTAAAATCATGATGCTAAAATGTGATGGTTCTGTTGTGGGTATTGTTGAGGCCCTCAAACATCCGATCGAATCTGTATTTACAGGACCGGCCGCAAGCCTCGTTGGTGCATCATATCTTTCAAAAATGAAAGATTGTATCGTCATCGATGTTGGCGGTACCAGTACTGATGTTGCAAAAGTGACTGATGGAATCCCAGAGATCACGGATGAAGGGGCTGTCGTTGGTGGATGGAAGACGAAAGTGAAAGCTATACGCATGGAAACTTCAGCAATGGGGGGCGATAGTCACATCTGGATCAAAAATGGAAGAATAAGTGTTGGACCACGCAGAGTTATCCCAATTTGTATGGCTGCAACAAAATGGCCTGCAATAAAGGAAAAATTAAAGAGAACATCTATTCCTTCAAAAATACAATTATGCGAAAATATACAGCCAACTAAATTCTATGTACGAGCAGGTCACAAAACCGACAGGATGAGCAAAACCGAAAAAAAATTGTTTGATCGCATCGGTGATGAGCCAACCTCAATCAATGAAATTTTCACTGATGGGCTGCCATCATCTGTATTTCTAGACCTTTTGATCAAGAAAAAAATTGTTCATGCAATTGGATTTACTCCAACCGATGCTTTACATGTTCTCGGGGATTATACGGAATGGGATTGTGAAGCTTCCAGAATTGCAGCCGGAATTTTATCCAAAATGACCCATTCAGATCACACAACATTTTGTGAGGAAATTAAAAATGTTTTTGGTGAAAATATGGCTGCTTATGTCATGTCATACCTGTTGAGAGAAATTGATCATGTCCATATCAAAAAAATAATTGAGAATAAAGATCAATACATCACAAAGTTCAAGGTAGGAGTGCCAGTGGTCTTACTTGGAGGTCCAGTTCAGGCTTACGTTGATAATATACGGGATGCAATTGATGCAGAGATTATTTTACCTGAATATGCAGAAGTTGGAAATGCTGTTGGTGCTATAGTAGGCAAAGTCACTAAGAGAGTTGAAATACTTATTCGTAACGTGTATGAGGGGAATAAATCAATCACAATGATGTTTACCCCTACCGGTAGAAAGCGATTCCGAACTTACTCCCAGGCTCTTGAGGAAGCAGACATTGAGGGAAATCGGCTTGTGATGGAGTACCTGAATAATTCCGGTCTTCAGATAGAGGATCATAAAATAGAGGTCATAAAACAGGATATCAAAATGAATGATGCCGATATTTTTCCGATGGAAACTAACCTTGTTTTCGTAGGGGTGGGAGATGTCGAAAATTGATAATTAAAAATATGAGATTATAATTACATATACAACAACGTACAACATCAGACATCCCAAAAAACAAGCTCCTGCCGGATCCCACCCACATATTTATTAATAATGCCTATTTATGAGAATGGCAGGAGATAAAATATGAGCACACGCGAGTATATGCTTGGGAACGTAGCGATCGCACGCGGTATCGTGGAAGGAGGAGGACGTGTCATTTCCGGATATCCGGGTACGCCTTCTTCTGAGATCGTCGATACGTTGTCCAAAATGAAGGAACGCGACTTTTATGTCGAATGGTCCGTTAATGAAAAAGTTGCAATGGAAGTTGCTGCAGGAGCTGGCATGACTGGTGTGCGTTCTGTAGTTACCATGAAACACGTAGGTCTGAACGTTGCAGCAGACCCTCTTATGACACTATCCTACATGGGAGTCAAGGGCGGAATGGTCGTCATTGTAGCTGACGATCCCGGATGTCACTCATCCCAGAATGAGCAGGATTCACGTATATATTCAGAATTCTCACTTATGCCATGTCTCGACCCTTCCACTCCACAGGAAGCAAAGGACATGATACCTTATGCCTTTGAGCTTTCCGAAAAGTTCGAGCTTCCGGTAATATTCAGACCGACCACCAGAATATCACACGGCAAGGCAGATATCGAACTTGGTGAGATCACTGACCACAGAGTGGAAGCCAAGTTCGAGAAGGACCCATCCCGCTGGGTAATGGTCCCAAGCAATGCGGTTGTCAGGCATCCACACCTTCTTTCAATACAGGATGGTATCCAGGAAGAGCTTGAGATATCTCCGTGGAACGAACTTACCATCAATGAGGCCTCCAGGATCGGAGTCATCGCAGCAGGTATCGCTTCGGTCTATGCAAAGGAAGCTATTGATAACCTTGGAGTATCTGCATCATACTTGAAGATCGGTGCATACCCGGTCCCTGAAGGACTTATCAAAAGGATGTACGAGCAGGTCGATACCGTTCTCGTCATCGAAGAACTTGAGCCTATTGTGGAAGACCGTTGCAAGATCATTGCAAAGGACATGGAAAGCAGCATTAAGATCATCGGAAAGACAGATGGTACTGTCCCAAGAGTTGGCGAACTTAATGTTGACCATTGTGTAAAGGCCATCGCAGATGTTTTCAAAATCGAATCCGGTCTGCCGGTGATCAAGGAGATCGAAATGGAACTGCCACTAAGGCCACCTGCAATGTGTGCAGGATGTTCACATAGGGCTACCTACTATGCAATGAAAAAGGTATTTGGCAAGAACGCGGTCTTCCCAGGTGATATTGGATGTTACACACTGGGCATACAGAATGGAACCGTGGACACCACCTTGTGTATGGGAGGAAGTATCACCGTTGCATCAGGCATCTATCACTCTGGCGAAAAGCAGCCTATCTGCTGTTCCATTGGAGATTCAACGTTCTTCCATACCGGAATGAACGGATTGCTCAATGCAGTATATAATAAGGCGAACATCACAGTTGCAATTCTGGACAACCGTATCACTGCAATGACCGGTCACCAGCCAAACCCCGGCATGGGACTGACATCTACAGGTGAGACCACAAAGGAGATCGACCTTGAGCAGCTCTGTCGCGGACTCGGTGCCGAGTTCGTCGAAGTTGTCGATTCCTTCGATGTGAACGCAACGGTCGAAGCATTCAAACGTGCAAAGGATTACGAAGGCACATCAGTGATAATATCAAAACAACCCTGTATCATCTACGCACGCAGAACCGGTATCAGGCTGACACCATTCAAAGTAGACCATGACAAGTGTGTAGGCTGTAGGATGTGTGTGAACCTTGGTTGCCCTGCAATTGAATTTGACAAAGAGAACAAGAAGTCTACGATCAATGCAACGTGTACCGGATGTGGACTGTGTGCAGAAGTATGTAAATTCGATGCGATAAAGGAGATTCAGAAATGAGCAGTAAAGCATCTAAGTTCGATCTCGTAATATCAGGTGTCGGAGGACAGGGAGCAATTCTCGCTTCAGACATCATCGGAAAGTCCGCAGTGCTTGAGAACTACGGAGTTCGTGCAGCGGAAACTCACGGAATGGCACAACGTGGCGGTTCAGTGGTCAACCATATACGTATAGGCTGTGACCTTGGGTCCATGATCCCTCTCAAAGGTGCAGACTGTCTTCTTGCACTGGAACCGGTAGAAGCACTACGCTATATAGATTCACTTGCAGACGATGGTGTTGTCATCATGAACACTGAAGCAGTTTATCCGGTTACAGTTAACACTGGAAAGGCAGAGTATCCTGATGTTGAAAGCATCGTAGCGGAACTCAAAAAGACCCACAGAGTAATCGCGTTCAACGCGACCGAGAAAGCGGCAGAGGCCGGAAGCAGACAGGCTATGAACGTGGTCCTTGTAGGTGCAGTCTCCAACTTCCTGCCCATCAAGACCGAAACACTACTGAACCGTGTAAAAGAGATGGTACCTCCAAAGACCATCGATACCAACGTGAAGGCCTTTGAGATGGGGAGAAGTATGGTCGAATAAGACCATAACTTCACATTTTATTTTTTCATATATTTACTATAACAAGTGGCAGTTGTTCACAGATGTACACAATCAAAACAGAAGATCTCAACCTTGAATATACACTGGACTGTGGTCAGGTATTCCGCTGGGACAGGGACGGTGACTGGTGGACAGGCGTTATCAATGGTGTTGTTGCACGCATAAGCCAGAGTCCAGAGACAGGTGACCTTCTGGTAGATTCCTCTCTTGATGAGGACTTTTTTCATAGGTATTTCAGACTGGATGATGACTTGCCGGCAATATTCAAACAGATAAACAAGGATGAGCACATGGATGTCGCCATCAGCAAATACAGAGGATTGCGACTTATACGCCAGGACCCCTGGGAATGTCTGATCTCCTACATGCTCGCAACCGCTTCGAACATCCCCCGTATAAAGAAGAACATATACATGCTGTCAGCACTCTTCGGGGAAGAACTTGAGAAAGGTCATTACAGTTTCCCAAAAGTTGAAGCTCTCGCAGCATCCAGTTGTGATGATCTTTGTGAATGCAAGATGGGATTTCGCACAGCAAGAATAATTAAAGCTGCGAATGCTGTCATCAATGGCGATATTGTGCTCGATGAACTGTTCAGTCTCGACTATGGCGAAGCCAAGAACGAACTGATGAAGCTGGAGGGTATCGGGGAAAAGGTGGCTGATTGCATACTGCTGTTCGCTTTTGCGAAAATGGAAGGGTTCCCTGTGGATACCCATGTCGAGAAGATAGTCAAGGCCTATTACGGAAACGACCCCTATTTTGAAGGCAATGCCACAAAAACAAAAATAGGAAAATGGGGAAGACACTATTTCGGTGAGTACTGTGGTTATGCTCAACAGTACCTGTTCTACCAGAAACGGCTTGAAGGCCTGGTCTAATTCCAGATATAAGTTTTGTTTCAGCTCACAACCAGCTTTTGAGGTAGCTTCTAAACCCATCTTCTTTCAGTTCAAGCACTTGCTCACCTTCGAGAATTTCAAAGCCCTCTTTTACACTTTTGGAAATGTGTTTTCCAAGGGAACAGTTCGCAAGTTCTTTTTTAAGAAGCTCTACAGCTGAGATATGCTTTCGTGGAATTTCAGCCACATAGAAACCATCCTTGATCGTAAATGAGTAAGCATCCTCATTGTCAACGTATTTGTCCCTGAACTTCTCGGCATGATCACGTACCCATACCGGAGGACCTCTGTGCATTTTGACATTCGGCAAAGTGCCTGACATAAGTTCCAGCATCACAACAGAATCCTCACCACTCCATTTTCCAGCTTTGAGTACGGTAAATTCGTTCTTATCGAGCATTGGGACCACCGAGTTCTCCATCTTAGCGAACTGGGGATAGAATATATCATCGACCACATCCGGTGTCTTGAAGACGATGGCCAGTAGTGAGGAACCTTTCTTTTCCAGCCGTTCAACTATCTCATTATCAGATATTGGTGGGATCAAAGATGAGAAGAACATGCTTTCGTCCGGATTGCAAAGGAAACTGCGAGCCATATCAACAAATGTGCAGAACTTGTCCAGAGAGAGTGCAGCCGCTACATTCCTTTTCGGGTCTGTGGGGTCTATGACGACCAGAGGGTCCTCGAACTTCAGTTTTCCGTGTTCCAGAATATCGAGAAGCAGACCCGGTCTCCAGTTAGATGCTGCTTCCAGTACCTTTTCGAATGAGCCGTAATTGATGACCAGAAGCTCGGTCAGATAGCCTGAAAATCCTTCGGTCTTGAGCTCTGAGCCATAAACTCCAGTCCCTCTCATGAACTGCTTGAGAAGCAGAACCTCATCCTCAAGACCGTTCAGATTTGCCTTGATAAACTCGTTGTGGAAAGGTGTCCTGTCCACTGCCGAAATAATAGAACTGGCACTGGAAACGCTATAACAAGGGACCAGATCCACATCGAAACCCTTGTATCGCATCTTCACGTATGGATGTTCAGCATAATGTTCATCCCAATGTTCCGCCTCCTTTGCCACCTGTCTGCCAACTGACAGACCATAGCTTTCAAGGTCTTCACGGCTGGTATCATCCGGAAATGTGATGAATATGTCAAGGTCATGTGTGCCGGATATCCAGGTACCTCTTGCAGCGGAGCCTACAAGCTGTGTTTTTACACCTACCAGACCGACCTTGAATGTAAGGCAATCTATCTTGTACATCAGCTCATCGGCCACTTTGGTCAGGTGTTCCCTTTCCTTTTCAGTTGGCTTTATCTTTTCCAGAATGCTTTTTTTGAGGGATTCCATGTTTGTTCTCTCGATAATCGTGTTCTTAGGGGTAATAGGTGGCTCAATATATATTTCAATTTCTCCAATTTCAATTTAGAACTGCGTAGAATATAAAATAATGTTAAAGTACAATGATATTTTAATCCCTCTAAGGTCTGATTTTAACATATGGCCCAATGCGCCGTCGGGGTCAACAAACATGTTTCAATCCCTCTAAGGTCTGATTTTAACGCCAACTGCATCGTCTGTCCTTGGTTGGATGTTAGTGGACGATTGAGAATCCCGTTTCAATCCCTCTAAGGTCTGATTTTAACCATTGAACTGTGGGCTAAAAGCGGAGAAGCAACATAGTTTCAATCCCTCTAAGGTCTGATTTTAACTATTATCTCAAATCCAATTCCAAAGTTTTATAATCTGTTTCAATCCCTCTAAGGTCTGATTTTAACTTGGAGGTAGCTCTGACCCGATAGATTGCATCGTCGTTTCAATCCCTCTAAGGTCTGATTTTAACAGTCCCACTTGAGATGTCCGAACCTGCCAATACATTGTTTCAATCCCTCTAAGGTCTGATTTTAACTATAATCTATCATGATTAATCATGTCCAGTGGAAGCGTTTCAATCCCTCTAAGGTCTGATTTTAACTTGCGTGTTGTGCATTTCTGTTATGGGAACGTGTGAGTTTCAATCCCTCTAAGGTCTGATTTTAACATTTAGCCACCAGCGCACCCAGAAGCGAAGTTGTGAGTTTCAATCCCTCTAAGGTCTGATTTTAACCACCATCCCAATTTCTAAAAGAGGTGTTCATGCTATGTTTCAATCCCTCTAAGGTCTGATTTTAACTCGAAAAGGACATTCACTACAATGAACATCACCACAGTTTCAATCCCTCTAAGGTCTGATTTTAACTTGGAGATGGTGATACCATTGAACTGTGGGCACAATCGTTTCAATCCCTCTAAGGTCTGATTTTAACCTAGGAAGGCTCGGTGGGAACAGATCGAAGAACTGCGTTTCAATCCCTCTAAGGTCTGATTTTAACCACTCATCAAATATACATTATACCCATATTTCCACGTTTCAATCCCTCTAAGGTCTGATTTTAACCAAGATGCTTATCTTTGCTACCTTGGTTTGACAGTTGTTTCAATCCCTCTAAGGTCTGATTTTAACATTTTGTCCACCCCTTGACACGGATTACGTCAGCGTGTTTCAATCCCTCTAAGGTCTGATTTTAACTTTGGATGTAGCGACAGCTACCTGATTCCCGTCAATGTTTCAATCCCTCTAAGGTCTGATTTTAACGTGACTGTGTGCTGCAAGTTCTGCTATTGTTAGCGCGGTTTCAATCCCTCTAAGGTCTGATTTTAACCATGACCCTAACCTCACATGTATTTCGGCATCGTAGTTTCAATCCCTCTAAGGTCTGATTTTAACTTGTATTCCCATATCGCACCTCGTTACAATTGCTACGTTTCAATCCCTCTAAGGTCTGATTTTAACCAAGCAAAAATATCCACATATTAAGAACATACATCTGATTTTAAAAAATCATAAATACAATTCTTGATTGCGATTATTCTTAATTATAGTCAGGTATTATACTATAAAAAACAACTCATTATAACCATAAAATAAAGACTTGTATTTGTGGATGTCTCATTTAGAAGAGACTATATAAAGATCCACGAAAAATTAGATAATTGTATCGATTTCAATGGGTCTGGTTCCTAATTCATCAAATTCAAGATACTTATAATCTTTTACCCGATAAATAAAAATGCTATCTTCGTCTTTATTTATGAGTTGTTTTAAATGAGATTGTATTTTAAAATACTCCGCTTTTGTAAGTTCCCCTTCCAAAACACTATTTTGAACCCAATTAAGATATTGCTTCAAGAAGATACGTACTTTGTTCAATCGTTCCACACCAACATCGTAGACAATTATCACATACATATTACCACCACATCACAAGAGGAACATATTCTTCGTCTTCAATCACATGCTTTGATAATTTATAAAGTTCCAGCCTAATTAGCCTTTTATAAGAAACATTTCGCTTTAACCCTTTGTGTTTAATAGTAGTACTTAATTTAGAATTATATTCTTGTAAGAATATCTTCTTGCCTTTTTCACTCAACAGCATATCACCGATCTCACCCATAAAACAATTATCATCTAACATATTCTTATTAACAAGTTTAAGAATAATTCGATCAATTATTATGGGCTTAAATATTTCGCTCACATCAAGAGCAAGAGAAAAACGTCGTTCAAAAGGTTCATGAAGATAAGAAATAGTTGGATTTAATTGAGTATTATAAATCTCAGAAAGAACAGTCGTATACATCAACGAATTTCCAAAACTAATAAGAGTATTCATTTTATTTCCAGGAGGACGTCTTGTTCTTGTCACAATTCTATAATCTTCCGGAAATATCTCATCCAATGCATTGTAATAGATATATCTCATACGCCCTTCAACATTCATCATTTTAGGAATGGAATCCGCATTTGGTAAGCGACTTAATTCCGATTCTATCGAACTAACATAGGAATTCATCGCATCTTGACAATCCTCCTTTGTTCTTGAATAATACTTTAAATTCTTAAGAATGTTACCACATGCACCTTCAATGAACTTTCCTGCCAAAAGCATCCTTTTTTCACTATCAAGATAATGAGATGCTTGATGAATTACAAGATCGCCACTAATGAGCGTCTCTCGTGGATACATGCTTCCTTCATAAAAACCATAATAATTAAAAAAATGTATCGGAATACCATTTTTTGAAAGGTATGAAACTACACCTGATGAAAAGGATAACTTACCGTATGCATAAATTGAATATATTTTATTGATAGGTAAAACTCTCTTCTCATCCTTATTCACAAAATAGACCGTATTTTCCTTTCTCTTTAAAATCCCATCCTGCAATATGTAATAATCTGCTCGCATTGGATTCTCCCCCATTCTAATATTTATAACCAAACCGCAATATCAATCATCATCCACTTCGCCACAAAAACAAAACTCAAAATATGCACACTTTGGACAAATACGTATGCGTTTAGGGTGTGGCATTCTGCCTGTGATAATCTTCTCGATATTTATGATATCATCCTCGATCTTCATTTCATCATCACTTGTTAGCACCACTTCCCGAGTCTGATTTAAAAGAGGATAATTCATAACCCCATATGAATCAATCCCCCTTTTCTTTAAATAATAAATATAGTAAAGCATTTGCTGTAAATGAGCATCTTCCATACTCTTAGTCTTTTTAATTTCATGCAATTCAAGAATATCATCACGTTTCTTCACAAAATCGATGCTGATCGTATTATCAATTGTAATCTCTTTTTTATTTTTACTATAACTATCTTCATGAATCTGTTTGCCGATATTGACATTTTCGTTTTCATGTTCAAGAGCTATATTGTGAGAAAAAAGCCACAGCTTAGTGTGGCAGATGTGGTAGTAGTTGATCTTAACACCGGTTATTTTAATAAAAGTATTAAGCAACACATCATTTGACACATCTAGTGAATTCGTGGTTTTTGATGGATTTTGAAAGGAATCAGTCATAAAAATCATCATAAAAAGGTTGATACTGATACTATATAAATATATAGCATTAGTTAATTATAAGAGATTTATTGCTTTTTGTACCCTATTGTCAAAAAGAAACAACAAATAAAACAATTATAAAATTACACCCATTGATCGATTATTAATTGCTTCCTTAATCTCATATGACTTAAGACCATCATCAAATGAATAGTACTCTAAAAACTTCGGAGTTGATAAAACAACATCAAAACGCTCATCCACCTCAACAAATCCCTCAGTTTGAAGAAAATCAAATAAATCCGAATCATATGCATTATTTTTGATATTAGTAATTGAAATAACAAATTGATTAAACAAACTCGTTATTTTTCTTCTAATATACACATCTTCAAATTTATTAGTCGAACTAAGAATCTCCTTCCAGACCACATAAACATTGCTTGAAATTATAACATCATCAATTATAATTTTAGCATCTTTTTCTGCATTCACAATTCGAGGATCATTTATCAATGCCCTAATCTTTTCTCGGTCATACTTGGATAAATTATTAAGCGGAATCTCATCACAAATGAAAATATCAACTTTTCCAACCTTAGTATCAATTACATCCAATTCATTATTTATAGATTGATACTGTAAATTTGCAATTTTGCCCTGAATTGGTTTAAAATTATCCCTTGCAATTTTCTTAACTTCCTCAGACAACTTGCCATAATATGTATCAAAATGTTTTGTCGAAAGAATTTCTTCCTCCATCCCATCTTCCATATTATTCAATATTTTATATCGCTCTTGATTACCATATATCTTTTTAGAATCGGCTGTATCCCCATCTTTGTATTTAATCACAAATAATTTAGAAATATCTGCTTTTTGTGCATCACACTCTCGATTAATACGTCCAGATATTTGCTCGATACTATCCAAAATAGAATAATCACGAATTCCAAAATCACAGTCAATATCCACCCCTGCTTCAATGGATTGTGTTGACACAATTATAATACGCTCACCGTTCGGACATTTTTTTATATTTTCAATTATTTTTTTCCTACGCAAAGTTGAAGTTGTACTATTTAGAAGATAAAATGAAAAACCATTAAAATCATCATCAATTCTCAATTCATCAAAAACTCTTCTAGAAGTATCAACCACATTTAAAGTAATAAGAACCTTTACGCCTCCAGTGGCATAATTTACTTTAATCTCTTCAATCAACAACTTCTTTATCGAATCAATATCGTTAGAATTCTTCTTGAAAATTATTGAATTACGCTTAAAAATTGGATGGTTATAATATTTAAGAGGATTATTAATTACCTGAGGAATAGTAACATTATCTAAAAAATAATTAAAATCTGGTAATGTAGCACTCATAATTATATAATAAATATTTAGCGATTCACTAGTTTCTTTTATAAAATTATAAAATGTCCGAATATTTTTATCGCTCAATGTTTGTATTTCATCAATAACAACAACACTATTACACATATTTGCAATCTTATAACGATTATTGCCACCATTTTTAATAAACGAATTGAAAAAATTAACATTGGAAATAACATTAACACAATTATTCAAAAAATTATCATTTTGAATTAATAACATCTGCTCTAACTTAAAATCAGAATCATCTGTATCAGACATATTTTCGTATTTATTTACATATGCACGTGAATAAATATCTGAAATCAGACCTAACTTATTTGGAAAATAACTATCATTAAATAACGTATTATCAATTGATTTATAATTTTGCTCAATAATATTTATGAATGGAAAAACATAAAAAATACGTTTCAACGAATTATCATGTTCAAGAATATTCAAAACCAATTTCATAGAAATATTAGTTTTTCCGCCACCTGTTGGCACAGACAACATAAATATTTTATTGCCATCCTTTACCAGTCTCTTCATATTATCATTGCATTCAACTAAAATCTCTTTGCGTAACTCATTGATATTGTTACAGCTAGAAATATCACCTGAAGTGATATCATCAATATTTGCATTGTATGAAACTCCAGAATATGACTTAATCATTTTTTCACGAATTTCAGAATCAATAACATTTAGAGGATGCATTGATTTCATAGAATTAGCATAATGCATTGATGAATATGAATCACTCAGTACAAGTAAAGAATAAAAAAGCTTCACAAAAATAAAGATTTTATCCCGACTATAATTATCAGAATAAAAATCAAATTTCTCATCCTTAGAAATCTCTTTTATTTCAAGTCCTGTATCCTGAATAATTTGTTGAATAATTTTAATTTCATCTTGGCTTTCATCATAATCCTTTATACTAAAATCTCTTAATTTTGTATGATGTAACGAAACAACAGTTCCTATCAAATAAATAATCGATTTTTGATTGGGAAATTCATTCAGCAAAAATGATGTAAGTACTTTTTCCGAAAAAATACTATGGTTACTATTGCTGGATGATTTTTTACTATTCACTTTCACCTTTTGAAAATTAGAATTTATTTTACCAATATCATGGTAATAAACAGCAAATAACAGAATTTGTTTTATACTCAACAAATTATTTTTACCAAATAAGTCAATAATCAAATTATCAATTAAAGGTTCAAGTTCCAAATTCTCAATAAAATAAAGAAAATAATTCCCACAAAGTTGAGAATGATCTTCCAATAATTCTATACCACTTTCATTTCTATGAGCAGAATAATAGCTTTTTGGAACTATTAATCCCTTATAGAGATTATCATATAGTTCCTTAAAGCTATCAGAATACATAATATACACTACCCTCTGAAGCAATATAATTGTCTGAATTTTTTAATGAAACATTACATTTTTCGCTTGGTATTGCCATCAAACGATAAATATACTTAAACATATCATCAAAATCAACAGGCAATAATTCTAATTTCATATTTCGTGTATTCACTGATTCCACTTCTTCAAAAGGAAATATGCTACAACACTTATTACTTTCAGAATTATCATACTCAAAATCCTTCAAATGTCCAAATTGCACATTCGCAAAAAATTCATTTTTGCCGAAATAAATGGGAAATACACCACAATTCATCCTTATTTTATCAATTATTTCGAGATGGAGAGGATTATTTTCATTAACTACAATTCCAACTTCATAATCTGGGTCTAACAACACTTGCTCCTTAATGATAACATTTGGAGAACCAGAATCGATTCTGTTGTTTAAAAAACTATTAAGACTATTGTAAGATAATGTGAATTTCTTCTCACTCAAACTATTACATTTGATAAATACCTTTAAATCACTCAATTTTGAATAAAATTCAGGACTCACTGCGGCATTCTTATAACCACTAAGCCCTACAATTGAGCCAATCAATCCAAGAAGCTGTGGCTTTGGAATAATTGAATACGTATTCCTAAAGCGATTGCTAATAGGTTGATTAAAATGAGCAAAACTCCCATACAATCGGAAAGTAAGGAGTTTTTCGGATTGTGCAATATTTTCCTCAAAGGAAGAAAATGATTCAATCGTTGTATCCATTGTATTCGCCTGAATTAATTTGCTTGCAGCCATTTAATTCTCAAAAACAATCTTGTTCTTCACTTTATTACTATATTCTTCAATTGTACTTTTATTAATAGCCCCTTCAATCAATTTAGTAACTTTTGAATAATCAACTAAAACATCACCATCTTCTTCATAGACATCTACCAGTGAATTAAGATTATTAAATATCCGATCATCACTATTTTCAAACCAGAGCATACTTACAGTTTCACAGCCAAACATGGTCGTAGAATTCACTTCACCGACAGAATATTTGAGTGCATTTTTCAATTTGGTAATATCTTCATCTGAAATTTCGATCTCCTGTTTTTTAGCAGAATTCATATTCAAACAAATATCATATACATAATAAACATCATCAGCCCTTGATTCCTCACCTATTGTTGTCTGCTGAACATCCTTACTTTTCTCATTTGAATTTCGATAAGGAGATAAGATTTCAGAAGAGAATATACTGGAATTCTTAAACCTATTGACACCATAGTTTATTTGACAAGGGCCGGTCATTGAAATATTATTGCCCTTAACTGCAAAAACAACCCCAAACAAACGAACATCAATAAAACTTTTAAGATCTTCAATGACAGCCATCTCATCTTTTGGAATTGATTTTTTATTGCATTTTTCCAAATAATTTTCATCTAATGTCAGATGACGCTGCACAATTGCACCTTTAATTGTATCTTCCTTTTTCGTCCTTTGTACAAACACAGTCTCATTTTTTGACAAATAGTCCCTTATGCAGTATTTTAAAGCTTTATCAGTAGCAAATATTTTACCATTTGGCAATCTTCTTGGAAGTCCATCAAAGCCTGCATTAAAACTTGCATTCTTTGCATTTACTACTACTATCCCATTGTAATTCATTTAATTTACCTCCATTACTAAAAATTAAGCATCTTCATTTTTCTTTGAATATAAATAATTGTCATCAAAATAACCAGTGTACAAAGGAATCTTATTATCCTCATATGATTTAGTAAATTCAAAAGCTAATACACTCTTAATCATATTGTGGAATTTTCGATTTGTATCCAGATATTCATTATGAGAATATTTTTCAAGTACTAAAACCAACTTCTTTTTCAGCATATTCATATCATGAACATTCATAGTAGATTTTGTAAAAAGGTCTAATTGGTTTTTTCCTTGATACACGCCAAGCAAATAGTAAAATACCTGACCTAAGCAATAACTTGCTTCAAAATCATTTTCAATTTCAAAACTATCAGACCCATCCATTTTCTTTTTCAGTTCCATGTATTCCGTAATAGTATCCCCTCCATCAGGTTCCAGATATAAATATTTATAATAAATTATAAAAAACAATAAAATTTTCTTAGTTCCAATTTTCATATCATCACGAAGATGAGAATTTGTCACCAACTCCGATAAAATTTCACGGAACATTTTAGTATAAACACCATCTTCAAAATATGAGAAATCTTGGAAATAAATAAAATTTCTAATAATTGCATTATATTCAATTATTTTCAATTTCATAAACGAATTCAAATATTTTGGAAAATTTTTCGGACTTGTTTCAAACAAAGAACCAACTAATGTATTATTGAATAGTAAATTTAATTCTTGTAAAAAAATCGATTTGTTTCTTTCATTTTGTATATGAATTTTTTCCCCTTCCTTTCCTTTGGAAGAACGATCTTTTAATTGGCCATAAAGGGGAAGATCTTGTACATTAACCGCTGTATCTTCGGTTAAAAGTTCGTAGTTGAAATTGTTCACATATCTGAATTCAATGTTTTCCAACTTCGGATCTGCAAGCATCATAACATAATCAAATTCTTGGAACTGATTATTATTATAAATCGATTTCAGCATTTTTAAAATTCCAATTGGATTTGAAGAATAATCACTATAATCAGTGCAGTTTAATTTAATAGTAGTTGGAAATACATATCTATAAAATTTATATTTTTTAATATATTCAAAGAAATCATACGATTGTTTAGCACATCTTTTACATATATTAAAATTTTCAGGACTACTTTTTGATTCCAAATTTGTTTTATACCTTGTAGGATGCCTGAATAAATATTTACGACCTTTTCCAATATCAAATAAATTCCCTTGCGTCAACATATATAATTGATCAAACTCACCACAACTATCGCAATTTCCATCAAATGATTTATATTTTAATATTTTCTCAACCGTGTACTCCGATACAGCATTATAATAATCATCAATATCAGATTCATTGACAATAAATACAAGATAATCATTTTCAGATAAACCAAAAACATTTTCAGGATTTATACCATCAAAATTTCTCAAAAAATCTTCAACTTGAGAACAAAGAGTAGGAAATTTATCATGATACAATGTTTTTTGTACAGCACTTTTGAATAAATCAATTTTATCTGATGAAATTGTTATAACATCATTTCCATTTGAATATTGTTTATTAGTACCATCTTCGTTTTTACTAAAAAAAGCAGTTGTAATTTTGTAATGAGTAGGTGAATGGCTCAGCAATGCAGAAGTACTTCCAATATTATTACTTGATTTATGAGTTGGCAAAATAAAATAATCATGCATAAAATATTTCTTCCCCAATCGTTTTAACCAAGGTTTACTATCAAACTCATCATCCAAATTTGAATTATTAATAACAAATGACTCTTCAGAACCATCAAGTGGCACAAGCAATGTTTTAGCTTTCCCTGCTTTTGAATTAGATTCACTATCATTCAATAGTTGACCGTATTCTTCAGCAGTAAACAGATTCACTATAAAGTTATACATGCCCCCTCCAATCCCATAGCTACGTTTTATCCATACAATTAATATTCACTTAACCAACTCCAAACACCCAAACCCCATAGCATTTTTCTCCCCCAATCCAGCGTCATACGCAAATTTAATAAGCTCTGGACTTGCCTCAAGCTCTAGCTTCATTAAACTGCATCTCCTAAAACTATTTCCTATCGAAACACGTTTTGGTTTAAAGTCTTTCACTTCCAGCACATCAAAATAATCATGTTCAACCTTGTGACCGTAGTACTCCTCGTATCGTGCGGTGAGGTTCGTATGAATATTTTCATAAAATTTTGAATCCTTGGGATAGAGATCTATCTCTACAAGTTTGTCGTTCTTTTTCCTCATCGTCTTCACGTATATGGGTGAAAGAGTCGTAAACTTACATGACTCAGAGATTTCTAAATTTGGCATTATTTCGATACGTTCGATAATGAAATTAGCTTTCTTATCTCTTCCAAGGAAAAACTCAGGTTCAAGAAGCAAACCTTCTGTAAAACTGCGAATGAATTCCAAATCAGGAGAAGATATAAAAAAATGTGCTTTATTGAAATCCAACCCACGTTTGTTTGGAATCCAATCTTCAATAATCAGATTTGAAAAAGTATAAAACTTGAAACCTTGATGGCTATGAATCTCATTTGCCAAGGTAATATTAGCATTGGCAAGTCGAGCATATAACATTGATGCTAATCCGTATTGGTAGTCATAATGAATATGTGAATTTGTTGTTTTTAGAATAGTTACTTTGCATCTCACCTATTACATGACAACACAATATAATTTATATGTTTCGAAAATATAATACATACGTATAAGTTTAGCTTGTGCTTTTTAACAACAGATAGAATAAATAAATTCAATTTGATTTCGCAAACACGAATATATATAGAAACGATTTTCAAAAAACCACTCCACTCTTCCTCACAGATAACCATTTATACAGACGATAACTAATATTCTACTGTTAGCCACAAAGCTAAAAACAACTACCCACAGGCTTTTATGGGGAATTAACCACATTAATTGTGGAGCCTGTTTATCGGATAGTAATTCTATTTACATAACAAAGGAGTGAATCACATGATCAGTGAAAGAATGGTTAAAGCATTGAATGGTCAGATCAACAAGGAGATGTATTCCGCTCATCTTTACATGGCAATGTCAGCCTACAGTTCGAATATCGGGCTTAGCGGATTTGCTAACTGGTTCATGGTACAGTATCAGGAAGAGATGTTGCATGCCATGAAATTTTACAACTATATTGTTGATCAGGGAGCAAAGGTAGAGCTTCAGGCAATTGAAAAGCCGGCACAGGAATTCGGCACCACCCTTGAAATGCTCAATGCGACCCTTGGACACGAGAAGTTCATCACACGTTCCATCAACGACCTGGTAGACCTTGCTATTGAAGAAAAGGACCATGCGACCAACATCTTCCTCCAGTGGTACATTACCGAGCAGATAGAAGAGGAAGGCAATGACAATGCGATCATTGACAAACTTAAACTTGCAGGCGAGAAAGGAAACGGGCTTTTCATGATCGACAAGGACCTTGCTGCAAGAGTGTTCAACCCTCCGGTAAACGTACCAAACTGGACACAGATCAGGTGATAATAAATGACAGAAAATATAGAAAGCGTTAAGCAAGTAAAAGGAACCATGCCAAAGGCCATCAAAATGGCCAAACAGATGGATGATGACTTCGGTCAGGGAGTTGCAAGTTTCTACAAGGCCATCTGGAAGGACAGGGAAGACGGACTTTCAATGAAGAACAAGCACCTGATGGTCTTCGCCGTAGCATGCTCAAGGAACAACACCAACAGTGCAAAGAAGATCCTTGTGAAACTTAAAAATCACGGTGCAACGAGAACAGAGGTCCTGGATGCAATGATGATGGCAGCATGGACCGGTGGCATACAGAACTTTACCGACATCAGCAGTGACATACTGCCGGAAATGGAACTGATCGGATTTTAAGGCTTGAATTAAGCCTTAATTTATTTTTTTGTGGTCGCAAAAAACTTTGTGACTTAATGTTGTATATGATGCAATACCCGAGATCAGCAGATTTGTGAATAAGTCATGATTTTTTTGTTTGCTATAAATGCTATCCGCTGAAACTATCAGGATCATCATGAAAAATATCCCGGAATTATCCTGTTTCTGACATTAATCAGAATGATTAATGTTAATCGGACTGATTAATATTAACCGGATCGATGAATATTCATCACAGTAATTAATGTATATGATAAAGGTAATAGAACTTTCTGGAGTGGGGCTCAACCAGATTTGGGTAGAAGCTGAACCCCACGTGCCCGGAGGCGAGATTAGGTTGACTTTGATAGCGTTTAAAGTTTACGTAATCTTGCCTCATGAGTAATGGAAATGAGGTAAAGTAAATGCAAAAATCGAAAACAACGACTGTTATTGCAATAATGCTGCTAATATTGGTGGCATTTGTACCAATGGTAAGTGCCCAAGAAGAAACGCTCCCTGATAGTTCTAGTAATAAACAAGTTACCATCGAACTAAATCAAAAGGATGGTGTTCTGATAATACCTACAGAAGACAAAAAGATTACTGACTTGAGCACAACTGCCACCACGGAAAAACCAGCAGTTGCATTCTTGTCTGGTACCATCGATGAAAATAATCTTGTAGTACTCAATGGTGTAATTACACTTGATGGAAAAGCCCAGAAGGTTCAATTGTCAGGTGAAGCGACCCAAGTATTTATTGGATGGGATGTACCAGAAGGAGCAAAACCAATCTATAGTACTGTCGGCGATGAGAAGATAGGTTTTGCAACCATAACCAGATATGAAGGCGCAACAAAGAAATATGCAACGCATATAGAAGTGCAAGATGAAAGCGATAAATTCAGCTTTCATGGTGAATTCTTCAAAGATGGACATGGTGGATTAGTTGGAACTATGATAATTGATGGAAAGGAATGCCAAATTGGGCTCCTTGGCAACTCAATTAGCCTATATGAAAACGTAAGTCCAAGTTCCAGTACCAAAAGTGCCTACATAGACGTTCCTCACAGAAGCCAATGGGAACTATTTTGGGATCTACATGGTTATGCCGCTGCCAGCACTGCATGTGGGGACACCGTTGCTGCAATGCTGGAAGAATATTATACAGGCACAAGTCCTGATATTTGGGATATATATTTGATATACGGTTCAATGGGTGCATCAGAAGCAGAAGACTACTTGCAAGATCAAAGCATAAATGCAGATAAAAGAAGTCATACAGGATCATTATCTTATGTAATTGACTGCGCTCAGTATTATATAGATACGGGTCGCCCATTTTATTTGATCGAAGAAAGTAATTCTGGGGAACTGCATGCCGTCGTTTTAAGGGGTTACAGTGATGCCTACGACTACTTTGTACTAAATGATCCAAATACATTATCCGGAACTGAACAGATGTATTGGTACGATTCGGATGACCCTTCATTCAACTTTGAAGAAAATGTCTACGAGAATATTGGAGGCGAAGACTCGTATTCAAATGGTATGGTTATTGTAGTATAAGCTGCCGACACACATATTGAATTAAAAGCCATCATGATAAATGATGGCACATTTTTTAAAACTTATTTGGAAGATGGTATTTTATGAAAATGATAACTATTTTTCTTGCACTAATCCTACTTTATTCGTAACTATTCAGCCTACCTATAATCAATCCTGTATGACCAACCTTTACACAAAAAGATTAGAAGCTCAAACAATTGTTGGAATAAATGGCATTCCAGCAATTGCATTTCGAATTGCATCCATCACAGGAATCTGATTCTTCTTAACAGTAGAAATGTAACTTCTTACCCGCGAGAAAATTAATGCTCCTTGCATACTTCGGAATGTACCCGATATCTTCTGCTGTACTTTCATCATTCTCACATCCCTTTCTGCAAGATTATTCTCAAATGGAACTTTTAGATCATGCATAAACCTGAGAATATCATTTTTATAACCAATAAACCGATCCAGCAGATTTTTTGCTGTGGTTTGTTTAGTTCTTCCTCGCTTCTTTGATTTGGCTTGAAGTTGAGGATTTTCTTCTATCCCAATATGAATAATCTGGCCGTACCAATCTTCAAACTCTTTAATTCTCTCTGGTTTCATACAACCAGACATTCCTCGGATCTGGTCAACTGACTTTTTGACATCAATAAGTAGAATATTCATAGCTTTTGACCACAATTGATTATCGTTCTCGCTTACACTTGTTAATTCTCGCAATAGATGAGCATTACAGATCGAATGATCACAATCATATTTGTAATATGATTTCCAGAAATCATGAACTACTGTACCATTGAAATTTGGTAAGATTCCCATCGCATTCATTGCGTCAGAGCCTCTTTTTTGATGAGGATAATAACATGTCATTTTGTTTGTAGAAGCAACATGTAACCACTGTCGTTTTCCTTCTATCCTCATACCAGTTTCATCACAATTTATCACAGGAGATTCTATTAAGAAGTTCTTGATCTGCTGTTCGAAATCTTCAAGTTTTTCAAAACATGTCTTTTCTGCCCTGGCCAAAGTAGCGGGACTTATTTCACATCCACAAACATCAGCTAGCAATTCACAGCTGCGTTCATAAGGAAGTAATTGATAATCATGTAAGTAGACTGCTAATGATGCAAGACGCAAGCCATATTGCGTGGGTTGTTTAACCTTTTCTGAAAAAGTAGCTTTGTTCTTGCAACCGCAGTGAGGACAGGACTTGATTTCAGCACGATGTTCTGTTACTTGAAGTTTAATGGGAGGTATGTCAAATACTTGCCTTTTTTCATGATCTTTAACTTCTATATCTTCAAGCGATCTTTCACAATTGCTACATTTGTGTACTTTGTGAATTATAACTTCGTCAGGAACATCTACCATTCTGAGAGTAGTTCCAGGATGGTCTTTCTGACCACCTGGTTTCTTTCCACTCTTTTTTCGTCTGCTTTTTGTTTTTGGTTTCTCATTAATAAAAACATCAGTTGAAGGTGGTTTACTGCTGTTTCGGCTGTTTTTTTTGAGTTGCTCTTCCAATTTTTTAACTCGTTCTTCGAGTTCGGTTATTCTGGCAGCTTGTAGTTCTATGATCCTTTGTTGTTCAGCAATGATGTCGTACAATGTAGTGACAAGAGTGACAACTGCTTCGGGACCTTGTTCATAAACTGCTAGGATTTCTTTGCGTTTCGTGTTCATTCACCTCCTGTTTGGCAAAACCAATTGATTTTTTGGGTGTGAACTTAAATAGAATGCTACTACTTACTTTTTTCGTAAAAATCCATGTCAGAAGATGAAATAAATTGAGGTGGGGGGATTTTAGCACGCAAAGGTGGCTGAATAGTTACCTTTATTCAATGATTCCTGCATCTGCGGGAGTTATCACCGTAGGATTTAAAGATGCAGATTATAATTCAATCCAGAATGCAGTCGATAACGCAAGTATTGGGGATCTAATTGTTATTCAAAGCGGCATTTATTCTGAAAACGTGCTAATCAATAAACCATTGACATTAAAAACTGTAGATAACAACTCACTTAGTACAATTATCCAATCTACAAACTCTTCTAATCATATATTTCACATAATATCATCAAACACGAGCATAATTGGTTTCAAACTGACCGCCAAAGCAGAAAACCGACCCCTATCTGGAATTTATATTGATGATGTTGATCATTGCCTAATTCAGAACAACACGATTTCAAATGTTGAGGATGGAATTCTCCTTTCTTCTTCTCATGAAAATGAAATTGAAGGAAATTCTTTGTTTTCAAACAATTTGCATGGAATTAGCATATCTAACTCCAATAACAATACCATAAGTGAAAACAAACTTTTCAGCAACCGTTATGGAATAATTGTGCAATCTTCCAGCTACAATACAATTTCCAATAACAATGCAAGTGCCAATGAAAACTATGGAATAGCATTATTCAATGCAAATGGTAGTGCTGTTAAGGAGAACATTGCTACAAAAAATAAGTATGGCATTTGTTTAACTTCAGCATTTGACAATAAAGTAGAAAATAACAATGTTGTGACTAATATATTTAGCGGAGCAATTTTGTGGAAGTCAGAAGATAACACCCTTGAAAATAATAATCTGAGTTTCAATAGAGATTCGGGTCTTTCTTTTGTCACTCAAAACAGGAACAATGAGATTTTGAACAATGAAATCTCATACAACAACAGGTATGGAATTTTTCTGAATTCTAATGAAGGCAACATAATCAAAAACAATACTTTGATAAATAACGAAAAAGGAATTCAAGTAAAGAAGGCGGCAGATAACCACTTATCAGCAAATACAATAAATGACAGGTTAACTTTACAGAAGCTGATGTACAGCTTTCTGATTCTAATTAGTATCGGAATGGCGTTTTACCTAAAAAAGAAATCCTTACTATTAAAATCCATGGTAATTCTAACCATTGTAGCTCTTGTAGTGTTTCTTGGAATTATTGCATGGTATTTCCCATTTGAATCAGGTATCAGAGATAATGTTGAGATAACTAACTTCCAATGGGTCGCTTCTGAAACTATAAATGAGAATTACACAAGAGGAAAGCTCTCAATGGATCTGGTCTATAATAACAAAGACGCATATCCCTTGATACTCGGAAACACAGTCCCGATTGACATTCGCATAAGCTCAAGGGCTGTAAATACATCAGAGGATTTTTCTTTGTTGTATAAGAAATCTCTCACTTTAGAATATCTGGAAACATATCGGTATAACCCTCTCCTAGATTTTAAAAATGAAGAGCAGAATGTACTTGTTGAAATCTACACAAAGCGATACTACGAATATCCAAATCCGGTTTATGGGGACACAAGCTGGGAACAAATTGGGATGGCAGTAGCAAATATCAACCCCAACAGATCCTAACTTCAAACTTCCTCTTGCAGTTAATATCAAGAAGCAAGAGAGAAATCATGAAACTTAATCAAATGTTTATATTGGTTTTAATAGTGTCAAGTGCAACATTTGTGGCTTTTGCATCAGAAGATGTGGTAATATTCCTCACAAAAGAAGATGCAAGCCAATCAAAATACACCGATGACTTGGCCAGATTTACAAAAAATAGAAACAAGCAAACCACAAATAGCAATAACTAATAATTCCAAATAAGGCAATTTCGATGTAAAGATACCTTTTGTAAATATAGTTTTAATGATATTGACAAAGCATGTTTACATGAAAATTGGTGATAGTTGGTATAAGGTTTAATTGAGTATTGGCTAATTATTTAATCAGTCATTTTTTATTTGTGATAAATTGCTATAAACGTACTCGGTGGAGTTGTGGCTAAAAATGTAGTGCATGACCACCAGTTAATCCAAATATTTCTGGGGGTGTATTTTCTTATTGGATTTCTTACCTACTGGACAATTGTTAAGTTGGGAATTCAATAAGGAGAATTTTGCGGATATTCTGTTCCTAACCATTGAAGGTGCAATAAGTGAACAAAAAAGCAATTCTGTTGGTACTTTTTATAACTACTGTTGGAGTATGGTTTATTCTTGACTCCATTACGATTGGTCCAGGTCTCCCCCCTTCTGAATCCATGCCAGACTGGTATGTCTCAAAATCAATCACTGATAGTAAACAAGAATGTACTCCATTCTTTCCAAAAATCTCAAAATTTTGCAGTTATGGGAATTATACACGAAGGACGATGTTAGCTGTATGGTACTTTGATGATGATAAAAAGTTCCTGCAATCAAAGAATGAATTGAACGAATATTTATCAGAACATGGAAAAGTTTCTACTGTACAATTAGATATAAGTGAAGAAATAAATGAAGAGATCAAAAGACTTGAAAGTAAGAATGTCTGGCAACCAACACTAGGTCCAAAACGTTTCGATGCCACCAAATATGAAAGTGAAATAACATCCGGATATTTTGTGGTTTATAAAACCCCATTCCTTGAAAGCAGAGAAGACTACTTTATAGTTTACTATGGAACCAGAGAATCTGTAAATCTCTCAGAACAAACACCAGTATTAAAAAAGCTGATTGCAAAGTCATATTATATGGCTAATGAAGATGGAACAGTAGAGGGTTTAAAAATATGATGGGAAAGCTACTGTGATAAATGAAAATTGAATAGTATTCAGGGGTGGTTCAATCCACCTTTTTATTTTTCAGAACATTGGTGGAAAAATAATGAACATAAAAAAATTAATACTCCCAATTACCATATCTTCAGTGATCATCGTTGCTACAACTGGAGTATTCTATTTTGAGCAGACATTAGATACGACAATTGGTAGTTCATTGACATCTCTGATTGAAATTCTGGGCTTATTTCTTCTGGCACTCGCTCCTATTACGTATGGATTAATTACAAGGGACAAGATCGGATCCGTTATTATTGGAGTGATACCTGTGATCGGACTTTACCTTTATTTCGATTTGAGTTCAATCATATCGGGAGACTTTACCAGTATGGAGACACTTGCTTATTTCGGAGTTCTGGCCATCCTCGGTGCTTTGGAAGGCTATTTTGCATCAATAAAAAAAATAGAGTACAACATTCTTGCGATATGTTGTTTTCTGTTCTGGGTGGTAATTTTTATCAGAGGATTTGTTGATTGAACCCAGCAACATGCCATTTACTTGGAGGTCTGGTACGTTGGAAGGGTAAGTTGTGTACTGTCAAACAAAAGTAAATCAGTTTCAAGAACAAAGTGCATTGGACTCACATTTTTATAACCTTTGACTGCTCTTTATAATACTCAAAGAGCCTCTCTCCCCACACAACCGCCATGGGATCAAAGCTGAATATGCCACTTGCGATGTCATAGGTCACACCGTCTTTTTTGTACAGGCCCAATGAGAGGCATTTATCGGTGACAATGAGCCCCACTCTAATATTTCCATCCATGACCATTAATTTGAAGTTTTCATAATCTTTCAGTGCATTGATCTTTTCCACATAAGGCTCCTGCTTCAATTGTTCCGCAACATCCATAGGAACTATAAGTTCGACAGGTATTCCTTCACATACTTTTTCTGATATGGAATCCGCATATTCCTTGGTTACGACGGATGATACACCGACTACATGCCCGGCTTCTTTTATGATTTTCAGATTAGTGCGGTATACATTAAAAAGTTCTATATGGGTATCGCTGATAATTTCGGAATTGTAGAGGCATCCGATCTCTTTTAATGATGATATGGGGATGTCTTCGAGGCAATGGTCTGACCAGAAAAGTTTGTGCTTATTGATCGTTCCAATTGTACTGAAGGAATCTGCGATCCTAGATGCTACAATCTTTCCCAGCCGGGTCAGGCAATATCCATCTTCCTTTGCCTCTACCAATTGACCAGACTCCAGTCTCCTGATATTTGGTATTATTGACTGGGATGAGCTCCCGCTAATTTCACGCAGTTGAGAAAGCTTTTTACTGCCTTCATTTAATGACAGCAGTATCTCAATTGTGAGCCCGGACCTGTATATAGCCTGGACATCATCTCCGTCTTTTCTGTAGATCTCAAGGAAGTCCATGTTCTTGTACCATTCTGAAGATTCATGCAGATGAACTGCTCATGAAGATCAATCAACATTCTACGTATTTTGCTTGCCTGAAGTAAAGTTTAGTTAAATCCCTAACTCTGCCCTTGTTTAAAACATGAGGTACTGTTTTAAGTAAGTTACTTAATAGAAAATTATAGTGAGGATATAAAGTATATGAGTGAACTAACAATAAAAAGTATAGTACGTGTAACAGATATTAAATTTGTGCTTCAATGTTGCACATAGTACAATCCCCGGAACCATCAAAATTAGGGATTATCTTGTTTTTGACATTAATCAGAAAGACGAATATTAATCGGACTGATTAATGTTAATCGGATTGATGAATATTCGCCACAGTAAGAAATGTATATGATGAGAGTAAGATATATTTACGGAGTAGGGTTCAACTGTATCCTGCAGAGCCGGCTTGAACTCCAAAACGCCCTAAAGCAAGGTTATGGTTGGCTTTGATAGTGTATAAGTACAGAAACGGGAGTAAGACAAATGATTAAGAACAAAATTGAAATTGGAACGCTAATTTTAGCAATATTGCTAGTGAGCATGACATTGATACCGGCCGCAAGTGCACAGGAAGAAAAAGATTATTCTGTAACTGTTGAGGAAGCTTTTAAGCATGCTAATGCGCACATGATAAGTTTTATAGCAGCCGACGCACCGGGATTTGAAAACTGGACGGGGGCATCTATTGATACCAAACCACTGGAGCTTTACGACATAAGTGGTCAGAAGTTGTTTTATCAATTCTCAGTGTATAAAGAAAATGAATTGATAGGTACAATCGATGTTTGTGCCGAGAAAACACAGGGTCCTTCCATCTATGATATTAAATTTGATCCAGAGCCTTATAGTGTGGATGAAGCCATGACGAAGGCAAAAGAAATTGCCAATACTAAATATCCTGATGGGAAGATCAAATCAACGGTCATGGTAGTATACAGTTATCCGAAAGTAGGGGCAATGACCACAGTAAAGGACAAAGCCACAGGGGAAGAATATCGGATATTTGTAGATGCATATTCTCTTGAAGAGGTACAAGATAATCCTATAAATAAAACTAGATTTGGAGATTTGGGAGTTTGGTCACTATATGAGACAATGCTAGAAAATGACATGGAAGAAAACCTAGCTGCATGGCAAAAAAGTGATGAGTTCACTAAATCTATAGAGGAAATAATAACCAATGAAGGAATTAACAACAGTGCAACATTAACTGAACAGGATATTAAGAAAATTAGTAGTGATGTAACGATAAAAACAGTAACAAGTAAAACGCTTTCGGTTCCTGCTTACACACAAGAAACGGATTATTATTGTGTACCCACATCTATCCAAATGCTTTGTGAGTACTTTAACGATCCAAGTACTACCCCTACACAGACGTACATCTTTAACTATTTGGGCGGGCTAGAGGACTTTGGCCTTTCATATAGTGACATAGAAGAGTGGGTTGAAGATGTATGGGATAAAACACCAACTGTTAGAACTTCTGGACTTTATAACATTGATGTTGTTACCGAAATTGACAATAACAGACCCTTTTTCAGTATGATTTCTGGTCATTGTCGTGTTTGTCGGGGATACTTAAATAGTGGGTATTTCTATGAGTATATTAATGATCCTTTGACTGGTTCTGCGGCTTATGAAAGTACCTACGGTGGTCCAGAGACTGGACGTGTATATGTGAGGTAAAATCC
The DNA here is from genome assembly GCF_000013725.1 of Methanococcoides burtonii DSM 6242. Classification (NCBI taxonomy): domain Archaea; kingdom Methanobacteriati; phylum Methanobacteriota; class Methanomicrobia; order Methanosarcinales; family Methanosarcinaceae; genus Methanococcoides; species Methanococcoides burtonii. Next base: position 1,192,941 of record NC_007955.1, on the reverse strand, counting down.
GTATGGAGTTCGATATCGTTATGGTTTTAACAGCTTATTTATAGCTTATTTACATATCGTAAGCTAAAAGCGGAGTCTATCGAACTCCTTTTTTTTTGTTTAGATCTTGAGCCAATTCAAGCGTTTTGCGAGGATCATGATTACATCACTTATTTTGGTATGAATAATATTTTCATGAACAAGAATTAAATATTTAATATAAGGAGTATAATCCTTTAAGGAGATTTAGAATGGAAGTAATAGCATTCGATAAAGCATTTCAAAAGAATATCCTCCTAAGAGTCTGTGTAATAATGATGCTTTTACTTGTAGTAAATGTATATACTGCAGGTGCAGCTCCCTTTGCATATGTAATGAGTTCGGGGGGAAATGTCTCTGTAATAGATACCGCAACAGATTCCATTGTAACAACGATGAAGATAGAAGCTTATTCTGGTGAAGTTGCAGTTACACCAGACGGAAGAAGAATATATGTAACGGACTCAGCTATAGACAGGACCACTGTTCCTATAATCGATACAGTAACAAATACAGTTCATTCCACAGTGAATGTTGGAGGTAGTTCTTGGGGAGCTGCCATTAACCCAGCAGGAACAAGGGTATATGTGTCGATCCGTGATAGTACCAATATCTTAGTAATTAACACAGCAACAAACAGCATAACATCAAAAGTTGACGTGGGGTGGGGTCCTGATAGAATTGCAATCACTCCCGATGGAACAAAACTATATGTTACAAGCCATAAAAATGATATTATTTCTGTGATCGACACGGTTACAAATAGTGTTATAAGCACTGTAAATGTGGGAGAGATACCTTGGGATGTCGCAGTCACTCCAGATGGGACTAAGGTATATGTTACTAATTCAAGAGGCAATAATGTCTCTGTAATTGATACATTTACAAATAATGTTACAGCCACTGTAAATGTAGGAGAGTATCCCTGGGGAGTTATAGTCAATCCAGATGGAACAAAGGTATACGTAACGAACTGGAAAGACGATTCGGTTTCTGTAATTGATACATTTACAAATAATGTTATAGCTACCATTCCTGTAGGAATGCATCCGTCTGGAGTGTCAGCCACCCCGGATGGAACAAAAGTATATGTGGCAAATTACGACGGCAATAGTGTATCTGTAATTGACACGGCCACAGACAATGTCATAGCCACTGTAGATGTAGGAGATCATCCTGTTGAAATTGCCTTAGGGCACTTTATAGATTCTAATATGACTGATCAAAGCACAGGGACAAACTCTAATATAACTGAAGATACAGGAATTAAAGATAATGTATCATCATCTGAAGAAAAAAACGCTGTCGAAATCAATAATTCAAACAATAAAGATTCTGAATCTGATAATGGTAGTGGCTCAGGTGGAAATGAATCAAGCAAAAATAACTCTACACCGGGCTTCAGACTATTGGGAAGCTTGACCTGCCTGTATGTAGGGTGGAAATTCAGGAAACAGTGATACAGGATTGAAGTCTATCGGATCTATAGCGGTTTATAATAGCGCAAAAATGCACGGATTTCACTCCCACCCTGATAAGTTTGATGATCTTATTGTTACTAACATTTATTAGATTTTCACAGCTAGGTCAGGATTTATTGTGCCCTTCAGGCAAGAAAAATCCTTAACCGATGACCTCAATGAAGGTTGCTTATTATTCTTTATACAAACAGCCAAGTTATAAGGTTTATCGAATCATCTTCATTTTTAGGTGTTGGAATGAGGAAAATCAATAAAGAAATCGCGATTTTTCTTGTTTTTCTAATTCTTGTGGTGCTTTGGGGTTTATTTGCAAAAGTGCCAGTAGAGGATACGAAAACACTAGACTGTGACTTTCAGTTCCTCTTTTTTGAAATTGAGATCCAAACAGCTGATTTTACAATTCATGAAAAATATTCAGGAATTATCCTGTTTCTGACATAAATCAGAATGATTAATGTTAATCGGACTGATTAATATTAACCAGATCGATGAATATTCATCACAGTAATTAATGTATATGATAAAGGTAATAGATATTTCTGGAGTGGGGCTCAACCGGATTTGGGTAGAAGCTGAACCCCACGTACCCGGAGGCATGGTTACATTTTAACCTTTGTACTATATAAGCGTAGCTTTGCCTCCTGGAATGAATAAAGCAGGAGATAAAATAAATGAAAACAAACAGGAAATTTGGGATAGGTGCGATGCTTGCGGCAATGTTGCTGATAAGCATGGCGTTTGTACCTGCTGTAAGTGCAGGGCAGGATAAAATATCCGAAGAAAACATAAAGGAATCACAGATGTTACAATACATTGACATTGAAGAACTATATACTGAAGTAAATTCCTACATAGAAAAAAATCCGGATGCCACGGATAAACAAATTAATAATTACACTCTACAAAAAATAAGGGAATTGTATGACGTCTCCAAAAGCGATAGAGATGGCTCATCAAGAGTTAGTTATCCTGGTTATTACTTAAATGATCAAGAAGCATTATTATTTACAGAGAACCCATGGAAAGGTGCTAAATCTTGCTTTTATGGTCTCAGCTCGGAATCTGAAACAGTAAATGTTTTTGGTTTCAATGGGGCCAATGATGCAAGTGATGCATTCCGACATACTTATTGGAATGCTTTAATGGTCAGGCACATTGATTATACATGGGCATATAGATGGGCAACAGCTCACGAATACTATTCGTCGGGTCTTCCAAAGACGATGGATCTCTGGAACAACATCAAAGGAAGACAAATTGGAAGTAACAATCCTTCTGCAAGCGATAGTACGCTTTCTAGCAAAGTTGTAATTGCGCTAAATTCAGGAAATCAACTAAAGAAAATAGTAAATAACAACTTAGTATATACATCTAATGAAATCTGAATAAGTACTACGAAGTTGTGTTCATGTCTCGGATTATCCGAGATATTTTTTAATTACAAAGGAAGAAATACATGACAAACAGAAAAATCATCTATTTTAATCTCATAACCGTTGTCCTTTTGTTGCTTTATATGGCCTTACATTTATTCATAGTCGACTTCGAGATATCTAATGCTCAATCCAGCGGGGGAGGACTTTCATATGCAAAAATTGGTTTTTTTGGACCTCATATTATTGACATTAATGGACAGGAATCCGGCAGTATTATTTCTCCTTCTATTGTGATGACGATACTATTATTTTTTAATTTAATATTTCTAGTCAAAAATCGGTTTGACAAACATATTGTCCTGAATATAGCTCTTCTGATTGCAACATTATTGATTTATCACTTGTTTTTAAACAACATTAATTCAACTCTGGAACTTGCTACAAAATTAGATTCATTTTATTTTAGTAGGATGAACATATTCGGACATGAATTTATCTATATTGTAGAAAAAATAATCATTAAAGGGTATAATTACTCCGTAATCCCCATTATAATTTCAATAGTCTATAATGCTTCAAAATTGATTTCACAGAGTGATGCAAATCATGATTAATTTTTTGCTATAGAAATTAGGAGAAAAATTGACATGAGGTAACTGCTAATTTTTTGTAGTCAATTGAAAGTAAAGTAGAATAGAATAGAATAGAAATCAATGAATAAGCCCATTTATAGGCAATCATTTTAATATTGGATTTTTCAATCCAAGAATGCTTGAAAGATGGAATTTAAAATGAGAAACTTGAAGAGTGATAACTCACTCTTCTTCATCATAACCTATCTCTTCTTTTGTGAGATAACATGCAGGGTCATCTGCCCAGACATTGCCATACACGGCTTCAGCCCGTACACGGAAATTAGCGTTGCAGACATCGAACCACTTGCACTTTGCACATCTGTCAGCATTCGCTTTGATGAGGGGTTTTCTGTCCTTGAGACCTGCCATGAGCTCATCGCTCAGGTCTGTCCATATCTCACTGAACTTCCTGTCCTTCACATTACCAAAGGTGTAATGTCTCCAGAACTGATCAGGGTGAACTGCGCCATCCCATGAAACACAACCAAATCCAATGCCAGTGGAATTACCACGGTTCATCTTGAGAAGCTCATAGACATCTTCTGCACGTTCGGGGTTCTCTTCTGCAAGTCTCATATAGATGTATGGACCGTCGCAGTGATTGTCCACGGTCAGAACTTCCACAGGCATACCATTCTCATGAAGCTGCTTTGTTCGGTCCATGATAAGATCAACTGTCTTGCGGCTTTCCTCATGGGAGAGGTCCTCTTCCACAAGTTTGGTTCCGCGTCCGGCATAGACCAGATGGTAGAAGCAGATTCGTGGAATATCCTCTTCCTCGATCATGTCGAAGATAGCAGGAATATCAGCCACGTTCTGTTTATTGATAGTAAATCGAAGTCCGACCTTGATGCCTTCTTCCCTGCAATTGCGAAGCCCTTCCATTGCAGCATCGAAAGCTCCCTCGACAGCCCGGAACTTATCATTGGTCTCTCGCACACCATCGATTGAAATCCCTACATAGGACAGCCCGATTTCCTTGAGCTTCTTTGCCATGGGTTTATCGATAAGCGTACCATTGGTGGAGATCACCGCACGCATCCCCTTGGAGATCGCATACTCAGCAAGTTCCGGCAGGTCCTTGCGCATCAGCGGTTCACCGCCGGAGAACAGCATCACAGGAGAACCGAACTCTGCCAGGTCATCGATCAGTTCCTTGCCCTGCTATGTGGTCAGTTCGTTCTCGAATTTCATGTCCTTTGCGTGTGCGTAGCAATGTATACATTTAAGATTGCAGCGACGGGTCACGTTCCAGACGACTACCGGTTTCTTATCCTTTGAGAATTGAAGCAGGTGTGACGGAAGTTTTTTTGAATCACGCCCGTAACGAAGAGCATCCGATGGCTCAACAGTTCCGCAATAGAGTTTTGAGATTCCTATCATAGTTTTCCTCCCGCATGTATAGTTTCGCTTTTTGATGTATCAGTTTTCAAGAGCCGCTTTTGCGACCCTCAGTATCTCTTTGAATGTGTACTCATCAGGAGTAACATTCACTTCCACACCATATTCCTTCAATGTATTGGCAGTTGGGATTCCGATGGCAGCCACAAGGGAATTCTCAAGTACTTCCCGTATTGATTTGCCTTCACAAAGAGCCTCAGCACGGTCGAAAAAGCTCCTGACCATCATGGAACTGGTAAATGCAAATACATCTATCTCGCCGTTGACACTTTTAGTAATAAGCTCATCCTGCAATGGCCCTTTTGGCAGTGTCAGAGTGTAGACCTTGGTCTCAAGCACGTTAGCACCACAATCCCTTAAACCTGAGATAAGAAGAGAAGAACCGTAAGCACTCCTTGCAGTATCTATCTGTTTACCTTTTACATCGGGACAGAGATATTCCACCAGCCCTTCTGAACTGTAAACGCCAGGCATACCCATTACACCAATTCCAATACCTTCAAGCTGCTTGCGTGTAGTCGGACCGATAGCTACCACATTTGTATTGTTAAGAGCATCGATGAACTTGCTGTGCCTGTCCGGGGTTATCTTGGAAAGAGTATGGTCGATTCCATTGGCACTGGTGAATATAACATAATCGGATATTCCAGAGAATATGTTCTCTGCAAATGCATCGAAATATTCATCCTTCATACCTTCAATTTCTATCATTGGGATAGCCACAACTTCAAAACCAAATGATTCTGCAAGTTCACGTGACTTTACCACATAACTCTCAGGCCTCATTATAGCTATTACAGGCTTCTTTCCGTTTTGATCCATCTTATCACCATCAATAAAATAGCAATTTCATCAGATCTGGGAACCCAATATCTCATGAAGCTTGACAACATCGCCGATAACAGTAAGTGCCGGAGCCTTTACCCCTGCATCCTTTGAGATCTTTGCGATGGTCTCGACAGTACCAATGGTCACGCGCTGATCCGGGCGTGTTCCCCTCTCTACCATTGCAACCGGGGTCTTGGGGTTCTTTCCGTATCTCATCAGCTCGCCCATGTTACGTTCGAGCATCTTGACACCCATGAAGATAACGATGGTACCTCCAAAAGCAGCAAGTGTCTTCCAGTCAAGGGCAGTTTCCTCTTTTGTAGGGTCTTCATGACCTGTTATAAAAGTGACCATTGAAGCATGGTCCCTGTGTGTAACAGGAATACCAGCATAAGCCGTAGCTGCAAGAGCAGATGTGATGCCCGGAACTATCTCGAACTCGATACCTGCTTTCACCAGTTCTTCAGCCTCTTCGCCGCCACGTCCGAACATATAAGGATCTCCGCCTTTGAGACGGACCACAATCTTGCCTTCCTTTGCTTTTTCCACGATAGCATCGTTGATCTCACTCTGGGTCAGAGTGTGGTCCCCTGCATGTTTACCTGCATCGATCTTCTCTGCAGCCTCAGGCATGGAAGCCAGTATCTTTTCCCCTGGAAGCTGGTCGAAGATGATAACATCAGCAGTGTCAAGAAGTCTGCGTGCTTTCAAGGTCATCAGTTCAGGGTCTCCGGGTCCGGAGCCTACAAGATATACTTTTCCGTATTGTTGAGCCATATTACCAGATATCCTCAATTAGTGTTTTGGTGATGTAATTACCTGATATAATAAATAGATTGATATATGTGATTTCTGCCATCTTAAAAATGTCCATAAAGAAGCAGTCAAAGAAAATGTAATAACGATAGATAAGACACTAGGAAAAAGGAATGCACTTAAAAAAAGAAGAAATGTTGCCAGATCACAAGCAACAACTGTTCCATGATCAGCCCTGACTTAGAATATAAAAGAGCATTTCCTTGTTCAGCTTTCCTTCGCGTGAAAGTTTATCAGCTATAACATCATCCGAAATTCCTTCAGATCTTAGATCAGTGATCCTTCCAGCAATAGCTGTGGATATTGTATAATATTCATTGATATCTTTTCTGTGACCCCAGACATCCCCCTCGATAAGCTTGATGTTCTGCATATCCAGGAACATTTCAATTGATTTGGATACAGTACGCCTATATGATGTCGGTATCTGAATGACCTCAACATCTTTGCACTTCTTTACGAGATTAAAGACATCTTCATTAGATGGTCTGAACGCAAGATGGATGATCTTTTCATTTGCATCAAGTTTATCAATTTCTTCCCTTTTACTAACTATTCTTATTTTCATAGTGTACCCTCAGAATGTAGATCCCTTTAGAGATGAACTTATCAAATTAATTATATCAGAGTTACCTTTTAAATAATTATCGATTGAGAATCTGGTCGTTACTTTCAAGACATAAGACGAGACTTAACAGAATCAGCATGTGCCTGTAAACCCTCTTTTTCAGCAAGGGCTATTATCGTATCTCCGATGGAGCTTAGGCCTTCCTTCGTGATCTTCTGTATGGTGGAATATTTCAGGAAATGGTGAATATTCAAACCTGAATATATCTTAGGATAACCGGCTGTTGGAAGTACATGGTTTGTACCCGATGCATAATCACCTGCTGCAACCGGAGCATAATTACCGACAAAGATAGAACCTGCATTCTCGATCATATCGAGAACCGCATCATCATCTTCAACCATGATCTCGAGGTGTTCCGGTGCAAAATCATTGGAGATCCTGATACATTCATCCATGGAATCTGTCACGAGAATAGCTGCATTCTCAAGAGATTGCTCAATGATCTCCCTGCGCACAGCAATAGCAGCCTGCTTTTTGACCTCGTTGTTGGTCTGTTCTGCCAGTTCAGAGGATGTTGTCACAAGAACTGACACCGATTTTGGATCGTGCTCTGCCTGTGCAAGAATATCAGATGCGATCATAGCAGCATCCGCAGAATCATCTGCAATAATAAGCACTTCACTTGGACCTGCGGGGAAATCGATCTCCGCTTTATCCCGAACCATCATCTTGGCAACGGTCACAAAGACATTCCCAGGTCCAACGATCTTGTCGACGCTTAATACTGATTCAGTACCGTAGGCCATTGCTGCGATCGCCTGAACTCCACCGACCTTATAGATATGATCTGCACCAGCCACTTTGCCTGCTACAAGAGTAAGTGGATTTACCTTCCCATCAGAACCGGGAGGAGTGCACATCACAACATTCTTTACCCCTGCGACCTTTGCAGGGATTATGGTCATAAGTGCAGTTGAAGGATAAGAAGCACGACCACCCGGAACATAGGCACCTACCGATGCTAGTGGAGTGGCCATCTGACCAAGTTTGATCCCGGGAGACGGTTCAATGTACCAGGTCTTCTGTGGAAGTTGTGCTGTGTGGAAGTTCCTTATGTTCTCCGCTGCGATCTTAAGATGTCTGAGAAGTTCTGCATCGACCTCTTTCATTGCCTGCTCGATCTCCTCAGAACTTACCTCAATGGTATGAATATCGGCCTTGTCAAACTTCAAAGTATATTCACGCAGGCCTTCATCGCCTTTCTCCTGCACATCCTTTAGAATTGATGAAACAGTACCAGCAACGTCCATCATATCTCCAGTGCGGCAGAGGAGCTTCTCCATCTCTTCGTCAGTGACTTCCGATAGGTGTTTATACAGCATATGATCATCTCGTTCTAACCGGTGACAAAGCACAACATAATTGAATCGCGAACTGAACTAAAATCAATAGTTCAACATCACTGGAAATCATTGAATGTTTTTTGATTTTTGTCCAGTAATGTATCTAGAGTATTTGAACTTATAGGTGCACTATTAAAGTGCTTATCATTCACCCGAACACCGATACCGGACAGTATATTGTAAGCCACCTTAGGCCCTACCAATTTTGATAGAACCGAGATATCAGCACCTTTAAGCTTTGCGACCGAAACAAAGCCCGCATTGTACAACTTGCGTGCTCTAACACGCCCCACGCCCCGGATCCCGACAAGTTCCATCAGATCAAGACCTGATCCATATCGTATCCTTTTTTCAAGACTGTAAGCATGTGAAGAATATTCCACACCCAACAACTCCGCCAATTTTGCAGCAGCATGCATCAGCCATTCCGAAGTATCAGCAAGGGCATGAATATCCCCTTCCCCCACATTGAAATGCCGGGTGATGTCCTCAGCAGATACTTCGGTGACCCACTCTTCAAGAAGCATAGCGGTCTTTACCTCACCCATGAACCACTCATAATCAGTCTCCTTTAACTTATCTGGAATCTCATGGAATTCATCACTATGAGCCACGATATATTCATTCACAATTGTATAATCTGTATTGCGAAGGTAAAGCTGCCTCATGTCCGGAGTACTGCAAACAAGGTGTAAAAGGGTCATATCAGTCACAGTAATGTCATCGCCTTTATCATCTTCAAGGCTTCCCATGTTACCCCCTGTACTTTTGCCAATATCCTTGAAGCCATCGACTATCTTTGAACCAGAAAGCGGGTCAATATAAAGCATGGATACAAGACTGCCAAGGCGAGTACCTCTTAAGAACAACTTACTTGCATCTTCAATATCCTCAGTTTCACTTACCATAGCCTTATCGATAAGGAATTCCAGACAGTCATTGATGACCTCTTCCAGCATCCATTTGTCCTGCTGGTATGCAAAAAATGTAGCTCCAAAAAAATCGAACAACTCCTGCCTCGTAGAAGCAAAACCATTCACGATCGTGGACAGAACATGCGTTCGCAATGCATTTTCGGTCCCAAGCTTTGACCATATATCCTCTGCATCAGCTTCAACATAGTTCTCCATCAGCTGTGCAAACTCATCATAGGTCTTTGCAAGCAAAACTGATTCACCGTACGGATCGAGATGAGGCCTGCCTGCTCGTCCTGCCATCTGTTTATATTCAAGAACTGGTATAGGCTGCATGCCAAAATTAGAATCGAACCTGCGATAGCTCCTGATGATGACACGTCTTGCTGGGAGATTCAACCCTGCTGCCAGCGTGGGTGTACTGGAGATCACCTTTATGAGGTTTTGCCTGAACCCATTTTCCACAAGCTTCCTGTGATTCGAGTTCAATCCTGCATGGTGGAAAGCAACACCCTTACGAATGCAATTGGCAAGTACGATAGCAGTGTCAGTTTCACCTGTGGATTCCACCTCTTCAGCTATCCCTGCCAACTTGATCATTATATCATTATCGAGTATTTTTGCAACTTTTGAAGATGCGGTCTTTGCAAACCCTGCACAATTTCGCCTGCTACTTTCAAAAACAAGGCACTGCCCTTCTGCTTTGATAGTATCAAGAACAAGGTTCACAGCATCATCCTTCTCCAAACGGTCAATTTTCTTCTGGCTTCCTGGGAAATTTATCGCATCCCCAAAAAGCACACCTTCGTGAAGATCAGTAGGTCTCCATTCACTCAACACTAGGGCAGCACCCAGCCAGTCTGCCATCTCCCGTGCATTTCCCACAGTTGCAGAAAGTGCCACTACCTGTACATCAGGATTTAGTCGCATCAACTTAGTGATAGTAACTTCAAGTGTTGGACCGCGGTTCTTAGAATCCAACAAATGTATCTCATCAACAACAACAGTTGTTATCTCATCCATCCATGAAGTACCATTACGAAGAAGGGAGTCGGTCTTTTCGGAGGTAGCAACTATGATATCGTTAACTCCGAGCCAGTCGGCCCTTGAATCAAGATCGCCTGTGGAGATCCCAACCTTAATACCAAAAGGTGCAAGTTCCTTGAAACGCTCGAACTTTTCAGATGCCAATGCCCGAAGGGGAACAATATAGAGAGCTTTACCACCTTCACGAATAGCCTTTATCATTGCAAGTTCCGCAAGGAGCGTCTTACCTGAAGCTGTGGGTATGGCTGCAAGGAGATTCTTCTTTTCGAGCAGACCCATCTCTATTGCTTCAGCCTGAGGGGGATATAACTCCTTAATACCGGAATCCTCATAAAATCCAATAATATCCCTTGGAATGTCAAGCTCTCGTATCATCATGGAAAATTCACATCACTGTTTAGAACGTTTGCTGCAGTATTGTATAAGTAATTTCTTAAAACTGGAAAGGACCATCTATTACAAAAGGTTAAATAATCTGGGATTTTACGCTATTTGATGTACGTCGAAGAGATTATATCCCGCCTTAAGAAGTTGTACCCTAAGGGCTATTTCCAAATTAACAGAGACCCTTATTATATTCTTATTTCCACTGTATTATCCCAGCGCACCCGGGACGAGGTCACGATACCGACAACCCAGAAGCTCTTTTCAGTTTTCGATACACCTCCGAAAATGGCAAATGCTGATGCGGATGAAATACAGGAACTAATAAGGAATGTTGGATTCTATAGGGTCAAGTCACATCGCTTAATAGAGATATCCCGTATGCTCCTTGATGAATATGACGGGATAGTTCCTGATGATATCAACGAGCTTGTTAAACTGCCCGGGGTAGGCAGGAAGACAGCCAATTGCGTACTGACCTATGCTTTTGACAAAGATGCCATTGCTGTGGACACTCATGTACATCGCATATCCAACAGGATGGGACTTGTTAAGACCACTACTCCTGAAGAAACGGAAATTGAACTTGGAAAAGTGGTCGAGAAGGAAATGTGGAAAGATATCAACGGGTTGATGGTATTATTCGGTAAAAGCACATGTAGGCCAGTATCACCAAAATGTGACGAATGTATTATGAATGACATTTGTCCGAAGCTGATCTGAAGATCACATTTTTTAAAAAGAAACTATGAGGAATGCGGCTTTAAAAGCCGCTTTCCCGGATCATTCGTTGCTGAGTCCACCACTGAAATACTTGTCGTAGGAATACATATCGAAGTGACCGTGTCCACTAAGGCAGAACAGAATGGTCTTCTCTTCTCCGGTCTGCTTGCACTTGAGAGCCTCATCAATAGCGCACTTAATAGCATGGTTTGACTCTGGTGCTGGTGGAATACCTTCACTGCGAGCGAACATGACTCCTGCTTCGAATACCTCGATCTGATGATAGCTGGTAGCTTCCATGAGTTTATCTGCCGTCAACTGACTGATTATCGGTGAGCAGCCGTGGTATCTTAAGCCTCCTGCATGGATGGCAGGTGGCATGAAATCATAACCGAGTGAATACATCTTAAGGAGTGGGGTCAGTTTTGCCATGTCGCCATAGTCATACTGGAACTTGCCGTCACAAAGTGTTGGACATGCAGAAGGCTCGACAGCAATGATACGCGGATCATGAGTACCTTCGATCTTATCCTTCATGTAGGGAAGGCTGATTCCTGCAAGGTTACTTCCACCACCACAGCAACCGATGACTATATCTGGATATTCCTCTACCTTATCAAGCTGTTTCTGGGCTTCAATACCTATAACTGTCTGATGCAACATGACGTGGTTGAGCACACTGCCAAGAGCATATTTAGTATTGTCGTGCTTCACGGCATCTTCTACAGCTTCACCTATAGCAATACCAAGACTGCCTGCAGTGTCCGGATATTTTTCAAGTATGTGACGTCCGAACTCAGTATCAGGACTTGGCGAAGGTACTACTGTTGCACCCCAGAGATTGATCAGGGATTTACGGTATGGTTTCTGCTCGAAGCTTGAGCGTACCATGTAGACCTTACATTCGATATCAAAATAATTACAGCTAAGTGAAAGTGCACTTCCCCACTGACCAGCTCCGGTCTCGGTAGTTATCCTCTCAGTGCCTTCTTTCATATTATAATAAGCCTGTGCCACAGCAGTATTTGGCTTGTGACTGCCAGCAGGACTTACTCCTTCATACTTATAATAGATCTTTGCAGGGGTGTCAAGCATCTTCTCAAGCCTGTGTGCACGGAATAAAGGAGCAGGTCTCCAGAGCTTGTATATTTCAAGAACTTCTTTTGGAATGTCAATGTATTTCTCACTGCTCATTTCCTGTTTGATGAGCTCCATTGGGAAAAGAGGCGCAAGGTCCTCTGGTGCCAGTGGCTCATTATTTGCAGGATTAAGTGGGGGAGCCAATGGAGTGGGCATATCCGGAAGGATATTATACCATTTTTTAGGCATCTCGTTTTCATCAAGTAGGATCTTAGTCTGTTCCATAGATATTCCTCGTATAATGCACAAATAAGTACTATGATGTAGATTAAATTATGATATATAGATGTTGTGTTCTGAATTGTACAAATAATTACAACTTACAAAATAAAACAAAAGTACTTCAGACCGCTCTGTCACCTACCGTTATAATTTAAAAAAAATAGGAGCGTTGAAGCATAATTTAAGCTAGGGTTTGCATCCAAGTGAGACACGTTCTTCTGGAGTCAGATCAAGATAAAAATCGATTATCTGCATATCATTGAAATCCTTATTATGTAAAGCATCAAAGAACCTGTCAAGAACGACCATTGTATTCTTGTCAATTGGCTTTAAGGACAAAAGTTCTTCAGCCTCATTCGCAAGACCGATCTTCTTCAAACTTGTAGCCAAACCTTCGATCGTTTCCCGGTCATGTTTGATGAACTCTTGTCTAATGTGATCAAGATCAACATACCCAGATGAAATTGACAAGTTCGTACTTTTCGACTGATCCATTTCAAGTTCCCTGCAATCCCTTGCAGTTATATCGGAATATAGATGATTATATCTGCGAGTCAGGTCTTTGTGTTTTTCAAGATACCATGACCAGAAACCATTCGTAATCTTATTATCAGCAGCATATCTATGATCATCTAACTGTCTAGTCTTCGCATTTTCAACAAGCCACTCTTTACGCCACATATGAAATTCCTCTTTTGTAGAAGCAGAGCTCAACTTAAAAACATGATGTCCCGTTGACCTATTCACATTCATCATACAATACCACCCATTTAATCCGGTTTTAAATTACCGAATATGATACACAAATGACAGTAAGATCGTTCCTGAATGATAACTCAAGACCATTCAAACAGATACGATTTCCTAATATTCCACCACTGTCATATATGTGAATACAATAAAAGAATTGGTATTGTTATATTTAAGCTTATCTCCAAAATTTCAGATAGTAATCATAATAATAAGGAGTCACTCCGACTCTTATTTACATTGATAATTAATAAAAAATAAAAATCCAAACGAATACAGATATTATTTGCAATCACCCATATATAAGTGCCACCAAAGCATATAAGCAGGAAGCAACATAGAGGATTCAAATACACCTTTCCACACCAGATTTTTGTTAAAGTTCAATACTACTTGTAATTCATCAAACAATTAATACATTATAAAAAATAAGATCGCAGGGAAGATTAATGGCATCAAAAACCGAAACCACAATGAAAGAAGATGAATTGCTTGAAAAGGTCGTCTCAGGAGAAATGCCACTCCGGAAAATAGATGCATATACCGACACTGATACAGCCGTAAGGGTTCGAAAATGTGCTATTGAGAAGATGAATGGAGTTAAGTTCGAACACATACAGAACTATACGATCGATGCTGAAGCAGCTACCAAGCGCAACATCGAGAACATGATAGGCACGATCCAGATCCCACTTGGTGTTGCAGGTGCTATAATGGTTAATGGAGAATATGCTAGTGGAGAGTTCATGCTTCCCCTTGCAACCACTGAAGGAGCACTTGTGGCAAGCGTCAACCGTGGATGTACAGTGATCACAGCTTCCGGCGGTTCAAATGTAAGGATATTCCAGGACCTCATGACCCGTGCCCCGGTATTCAAACTGGAGAATGTGAATAAGGTAAAGGAATTTGTGGATTGGGTCAAGAGAGAAGAAACTTTCACAAATATGAAAGAGAAAGCAGGCGAAACCACACGTTTCGGAGAACTGCTCAGTGTAGATCCATTCATCACAGGGAACACTGTATTCCTAAGGTTTGCCTATGACACCAAGGACGCAATGGGAATGAACATGGTCACCATTGCCACCGATGCTGTGCTCAACTTTATCTCAGAGGATTTTGGAGTTTACCCGATCTCACTTTCAGGCAATATGTGCACCGACAAAAAACCGGCTGCCATCAACAATATACTTGGCAGGGGAAAGACCGTTGCTGCAGACGTTACAATTCCAAAGGAGATCGTGGAGAAGAAACTGAAGACCACCCCGAAGATGATGGAAGAGGTCAATTACAGGAAAAATCTTCTGGGTTCAGCAAGGGCAGGTGCCCTTGGATTCAATGCCCATGCAGCAAACATTATCGCAGCACTCTATCTGGCATGCGGTCAGGATGCTGCCCATGTTGTAGAGGGAAGTAGTGCCATAACAACAATGGAAGTAAATGAGAACGGAGACCTTTACTGTTCCGTCACCCTCCCGTCAATACAGGTCGGAACCGTTGGAGGCGGAACAGGTATAGCCACCCAGAGAGACTGCCTTAACCTGCTGGGAGTTGCAGGAGCAGGAGAGGTGCCCGGGCATAATTCGAAGAAACTGGCAGAGATAATCGCCGCTGCAGTCCTTGCAGGTGAAATATCACTGATAGGAGCACAAGCAGCCGGACATCTGGCAAAAGCACACGCAGAGCTGGGGCGTTAACTCAGCTTAACTTTTTTTAAGAGGGAACATCGGCTTTGTAGAAAACCTCTAAATCTTGATTTCCCTGTAGTTAATTTAGGTAAGATTTCTACAGAGTCGAAATACAAAAAACTTAAATTGCAAATGAAACATAACATAAATTATGAATGTGAAAGAATTTATTAAGCCAACAAAACAAAAAATATATAGTTTCATTATTTTAATAATAGGTTTGAACATTTTCCCCATCCTTATTAAATTATTTTTCACAATTTATTTCGCAAGGACGCTTGGACCAGTAAAATATGCAGATTTCTTGATTTTTAAAAGTATTAATATTCCATACATTCTAACTACAATTGTAACTTATTTTGTATGGCTTTATTTAATTACATCTATAATTGTAAATATCAATAAAAGGAAGGCTCTGTAAAAAACCTAATTCATATTTTATTTTTAAACTAATTCATACTTAGAATATTAAAAAGGTATTAGGATTTCTACAGATACAAAATTTTTATTGTTTATTGATTTTGGGTATGAGGAACTGGAATGAGAATTAAACACAACATGCTAATTTACATAAGCATATCCATCATTTTTCTGATTGCAACCGCAGGCATTGTATCAGCTAATGATATCCATGTATATCCTGAAGATTCAATACAGGCTGCTATCAAAAATGCTAATTCTGGTACTACAATTATTGTATATCCTGGAATCTATGCAGAGAACATAGAGGTTAACAAATCAGTATCTATAAAATCAAAATCTGGAAATCCCAATGACACAATTATCAGAGCTGCAAATCCGAACAATCATATATTTCATGTAACTGCAAGTAATGTTACTATCTAGGGTTTTACCATAGCAGGTGCTTTTGGAGAACCAGAGAGGCGTTATTTCCCACATGCCGGCATTAATGTTAGTACTTTCAATAACACAACAGGCAAGGATGAAGTTGTCTATTCATCAGAAGGGCAGTGGACCTTTATACCTAAAAACTGGGCAGGAATTTATGTTGATGATACTGGTAGCAACATAATCAATAACAATATTTTTTTGGAAAATAATCAAGGCATTTTGATTAATTCATCAAACAATAATATTTTAGAGAATAATACTGCAATTAATAATGATGGTGCAATTTCAATATGGTACTCCAGTGATTTCAATATTGTTAGAAATAATAAAATAAGTGCAGATGAAAAATGTTTGATGGATAAATATGGAATTAGTTTGATAGAATCAGATTGCAATGATGTTTATAATAATAATTTATTAAAACTTGATTCTATAACATTGCTTCGATCAGATGCTAACAAAATAGTCAATAATATAATAAATTTTGGAGGAAGAGGAATAACTCTTATCGAATCCAACAATAATAAGCTTAGCTGTAATTCCATATCTAAATCTAGCAACGGTATATTTTTACGAGAAAATTCCAATTCCAATACATTAACTGATAATACCATATTTGATAACTCTGTGGGCATTAAACTAGAATCATGTAGCAACAACAATACAATTTTCGAGAACATATTAAAAAATAGTAAGGACATTTATTTTTCAGATGGCAACAACAATAATAGCATTTACAAAAATAAAATTGACTACAGTAAATATCTTAAAAGACCATACATAAGCGATATTATGATGATATCCATATCTGTGATTGTCATGATTTATTTATTTATTTTACGGTTTCGAAAATAATGGTTCTGTGGATATTCTCAAATAATCTATTCATGTAATCTAGATATATACGTTCTTCAATTACTGAAGAGGGGAAAGAAAATCTATAGATGGTATCAACTTTCTCGAGCAAAAATCATGTAAATAGTGATGCACGCTCGTTTTATTTCCCTGCGATGCGGGTTCAATGAATCCATGCTCGGAAGGGATAAACAATTTCCATAGTTTTGGTTTATTCTTGCTGATGCGTAGAATCACTTGTCCGTTTGACAATGAGAACCTATATCTGTTGTTGAATTGTAGGATTTCTACAGAGCCCAAAAAACATTCTATTTTATGTAATTTCCCTCATACCAAGTTGCTTAAGAGGCATAACATAAGGCGTTTCTCCATAGTTGTGTACATGTGCTTCAACTTCGTAGACCTTTGCTATGTTCTCAGTAGTAAGTACCTGAGCAGGTGTTCCTGCAGAAACTACTTTACCATCCTTCATCATCAAGATCTGATCTGAATATCTGGAAGCCAGATTTAGGTCATGTACAGCCATTATAGCTGCAACCTTTTTTTCTTTTACAAGTCTTTGCACATTCTCCATAACGTCCAATTGATGCCATATATCCAGATTACTAGTGGGTTCATCAAGAAGAATAGCACCTGTATCTTGTGCCAGTGCCCTTGCAATGAGGATCTTTTGTTGCTGTCCCCCGCTCAATTCATCGAAACTACACAATGCAAGATCCTCAATTCCCATCTCCTCAAGGACCTGCCAGACTTTTTCGATATCTTTTTCATTACTGAACCAGCCAATATGTGGCCTTCTTCCCATTAGAACCGTTTCGAAGACCGTCGTGGGAAAAACCCTGTTCGAACTCTGAGGTACGTAAGCAATATTCTTGGCAACTTCTATCCGTTTCATGTTCTTTAAATTATATCCATCAATGTGGATATCGCCGGAATCCGGCACTAATATTTTGTTGATACATTTGAGCATGGTTGATTTACCAGCCCCATTAGGACCCACAATGCTCACAAAACTTGACCCATAGATATCAACCGATACATTTTCCAATATTGGTGTACTGGCATAGCCAAAACACATATCCTTGATCTTTATCTTCACCATATTACCAGAACTCCTTCTTTTTCTTTTTAAGTATAAGATACATGAAGAACGGAACTCCAAGCAGAGAGGTCATAATGCCGGTCGGTATCATTGTGGGCCTCAATATGTTCAAACCAGTAGCATCTGCTGATATCAGTATGAGAGCTCCAAGTATTCCAGAGGCAGGGAACAGATATTTGTGGTCCGAACCTACTACCATACGTGCCATGTGGGGTGCAACCAATCCTATAAAAGCGATCGTGCCTGTAAAGCAAACAACAGTAGCTATCAGAAGACTTGCAAGAAGCATAGTGAACATTCTAACCCGATTTGTATCTATACCAAGACTTTTTGCATTTTCATCACCTATCGCCATTATGTTGAGATCATTTGCCTTCAGATAAAGTAAAGGAGTACAGAAAACAAAGACACCAAGCAAAATTGAGAAATTACTCCATGAAAAAGCAGAAAGGTCCCCCATACCCCAGCTGACCATTATTCTCAACTGTTCATCCGTAGCGAAATAACGGAACAAGTCACTGAGAGAGCTGAATAGATAGTTTATCGCAATTCCTGCAAGTATCAGGGTTTCAGAAGTTGCACCTTTAAAATTTGCAAGAGCAATTATGAACAATGCACACAGCATTGAAAAAAGGAAGGCATTTCCCACCAGCAGATATGGACCTCCTATTACACCCACTCCCATTACAGCTGCGACAGCTACACCGAAATTAGCACCTGAAGAAATACCAAGAGTGAATGGACTTGCCAGTGGGTTTTTAAGAACAGCCTGCATTACACATCCGCATACTCCCAAGCCGAACCCCGCCATTATACCCGCAATAATACGTGGAAGACGGATATTCCATACGATTTGTGAAGTCAGTCCTTCATTAGTGAAATAACCTGGGAACAAGCTGGAAAGTAATATTTTATAGACTTCTGCAACTGATATCTCGAGTGGACCGATCGTAACGATAAAAGCTGAAAGAAAAATTACCAGAACTAACATTGAAATAAGGAAAAACAGTTTTTTCCCGACATAACGCTGGTAACCTTCCCTTGCCGGAGTATTCTTGTTCGTCCCGGAACTTTCAATATTTTCTGACTTGATATTCTGTTGTTTTTTAAAAGGATTTTGCATATTATCACCTTTTTGGGAAAAGGAGGTTCTGATTGCTGAAACTTCAAAAGACACAGCCACATAGCCTCCACAAGTCCATGTTCCAGTAAACAGGCTGTATCAATTTACTTCCTTCAGGAAAGGCTGATATTCTGCCAATTCTGTATAAACACCATCAATTCCCAGTATTTGCCTATATACCTCATTTCCTTCTGCTTCCAGGTCAAGGGCACTGAACTCTTCTGGATGCAGGCATTTTGCCATGTACATCATATTCAAAAGGCTCCTGTCCAGAGGTCTACCTCTGCAGTATGGATAGATGCAGGCATAGACATCATTGTTGCGTACAGCAGGGATCTCTGAAAGTTCAGCAGTCTCCATTACAAAATCGACACCGTTTGGTTCACCCAACGATGAAGTGGATGACCATGCGACAAAGATATATTCCGGCTCCCACGCAACTATCTGCTCTGCTGGAACATTAATATTCTCGCCTGTGCAATCTTTTGCAACATTTATGCCACCTGCAATGTCCAATGGCTCATAAACTGCTTCCGTACGAGTAAAATCCCTTCCTTCAACAGCGTCATAGAAACCTTTCTTAGCACCTCTGGGTGCGAAATAGACTATTGGTTTTTCACTATCATCGATCTGTGATGTCACGGATTCGATCATATCAACTTTTGAACGGACATAATTCTCCAGTTCATCAGCTCTTTTCTGCTCATCCAGAACATTTCCCATCAACTGAATGTGCTCATAGCTTTCTGTAAAAGTGAAACCTGCGCCTGCAACAACACATGGACACCCGACCTTCTCCTCGATCAGATCCCCTCTGTTGTACCAGGTTGCATCGAAAATGACATCTGGTTTAAGGATCGCCATGGTTTCATAATCGATCTCTTTGCGAGTATTTGTCTCCGGAAAATCATCGAGCTGACCTCCATCATATATCTGGAGAGCTTCCCATGCATTCTCAGCTATTTTTTCATCATTTTCGTCTCGTGGCAATATACATCCGGAACGTGTACATTCATCAGTAGCAACTATTTTGTCAAGGTCACCAAGAGCAATTATCATTCTGGAATTATCGGGGTTGGTGGTGATAATTCTCTCTATGGGTCTGTATAAAGTAACTTTCCGTTCATGAGCATCAGTTACTGTTTTTGCTTTACCATTCCAGAAAGTAAGCATGTATGAAGCATCGCCTACATCATCGAGTGAATAAGAACTGTCGTCGAGCATGTAATCACATACTGTATCTGAAACCTCTTTTTCAGTAAGTATGCCATCACCGTTGTCACATGGAAGAATTGAGGGTAACGCTGCTGCAGCCATGACAGAAACAAGTAAGCCTGCAAACATTAAGATCCCAGCTAAAACCATAATTTTAGGTCTCATTCCTTATCACCTCGGGAATTATCTCTCCTGAAAACAAGCAAGCAGCCAATAATTGCCAATGAAGCCAGAAATACTCCAAAACCCGGTGCTTTTGAAGTAGAAACGTAATCTACCTCTTCTGAAGCAGATGCAATGCCGGATGAGGCAGTAATTGTAGTTGAAGCGGCATTCGGATCTATGAGGGGGATCCATCTTTCCTTACCTTCGTTAAGTTCCTGGGTCTGGAAAAGCATATCAACCCAATATCCCTCAAAGGCACTTCCTTCAGTTCCAGAAGGGATCACTCTGTATGTGAGTTCATCTTCATCACTCACAGAAAAAGCGATTTTGCCGGTATTTCTGTCAACCCTGAAAAATCTTGCATCCGAAACATCAGGATCGTCTTCAGGAAAAGAGAAATCTTCAGGTATAGTCTCTACAATACCAACCATAAAAGGAATCTCGCCTGTAATTTCCAGTGTTATTTCAACGGCCTCTCCGAATGATAAGCTGGAAGGAACGTTGCGTGTAATCTCCATAGTATTCCCATCCATAGCAAGAGCAACGGGTGAGAATACAGACCCTGCAAGCATGAGCAGAGCTAAATAGATAATCGATATGTTTACTTTCATTGGAATTCTCCAAAAGTTATACAGAATTTTGAAACTTTATTTAGATTTATGTTCTATCAAAAAATCAGCGACCATCTTCACCTCAGGAACAAAGATATGAAACTCATCTCCGAGAAGACCGGCTTTGAAGATAGACTCATAGATGGGAACAGTAGAGATTACCCTGTCTTCGGATATACCGCAAGATAATATCTCCCTGCTTGCTCCTTCGGCCCTGTTCAGTATATAGTAGAGCGGTTTTCCGGAATTGTCTGCAAGCTTACTAATCTTTTCAGAAAGACGTATGGATTCATAGGAAGGATCTGCTACCATGAAAAGAACGTCACAGCCTTCTTCCACACCCCGGCCAAAGTGTTCGATCCCAGCTTCAGTATCAACAAGAACAAAATCATTTTCACCTAGTTCGATGTTCTGTATCAGTTGTTTTGCAAGAGCGCCCATCGGACATGCACAGCCCTCTCCGAATTCATGGATCTTTCCAACTGCTATCAAAGAGAGATTTCCTTTTCTGGTGACATAACCTTCCGGTATAGTTGATATTTCCCATTTATGATCGAACAGGCTGAGCTTTTCACCCTTTGGAAAAGCTTCCATCATTTTCCCGACAAGGTTTTTCTTTCCCCCTAAGAAGTTCAAGAAATCATCTGGTAATTCCAGACCCATTTGCATGTGCAGACCGAAATTGGATTCATCGTTATCTATAACTAGGACATTGCAACCCCTTTCAGACAGGGATTTTGCAATTAAGGCAGTAAGCGTGCTTTTGCCACTACCACCTTTTCCACAGAGCAGAGTTTTCAATCGATCACTTCCTTTTCCCACCAGATCTTTACTCTGGTAGAATGACCATGGTCTACAAACAGCCCGTCCTGCTGCTCCAGTGTTTCCTCCAGATAATTCCTGAGCATTATTTCTTGTTGTTCTGTCTCGATAGTATAGCGGGATCTAAAATAATCGATGGCTTCATCCATTGAACCAAAATCATTAGTGAATTCAAGTGGGAATACATGCATATCCGGAAAGATACCCATACTATAGAGCAGATTGTAAAGTACATCACACTTGGGACCGGGACTATATTCCATTCCATACATGGCCGGCCACAGATTGTAGGAATGGGCTTCCCATGGTGTTTCACCTGCAAACCAATAAAGGCATACATGCCCTGAAGACGCACTTTGCATTTTTTCGATTGCATTCCTTATATCAGGCATACCAAGTGAAAAGGAGGCAATTACAATATCATAAGGACCTTCCAGGTCATCTTCAACATTCAGGTCTTCCCACCTCTTGTTGACACAGCCAATATTGTTTATTCCATACTTGCTTATATTTTCCTGCAGAAGTTCCATCATACCTTTTCCAGGCTCGACAGCAGTTACATGGGCCACTTTCTCTGAAAGAGGTATTGCCAGACTTCCGGGACCAGACCCAATATCCAGCACTCTGGAGCCTTTCTTTAGAGGAAGTTCTTTCAATGTCTTTTCGATCCTTCCCTTATTTTTCTGAGATCTCTTCCAGAAGCGTTCTGCATTCTCCCTGCTATCCCATAGTTTTGCACAGTCACCACGTTCCTGATGGTCTGCCTTCTGATTGGCCTGCATCATTTCTGTCCAGACCATATTCCAATCAACCGAATTATTTTTCATAATATCACACCACTGATTTTAGAATAAATTTATGATAAAACTCAATCCACCCTACATTTTAAAATGAAAAGAGCAAACACAAGACTCGCGATCGCGGTCATTGATAAAAAGCCAGGAATACTTGCACTGGATCGGATCTCTTCTGCAGGCTCATAGTTCGCACTATTTGCACCTATAGAAGAAGACTCGGGTGCTGCATCCTCTATGACAGCTGCTTTTGCCTGTGAAGCAGCTTCATTCACTAATTCAGGATCACTTTCAGGTGAAGAAGAGAATTCTACGACATTTTCGTTTTCCATCTCAAATATTACTTCCATTGCAGGGTAGAACAGGTATCCTCCGTTTGTCCCCTTACTTGCTTTTGAGGTTTGGAAATACCAGTCATCAGTAAAATATACAGTATTATCCATTTCCAGAGTGATGACAACATCATTGGACATATTTATCCAATTTTCTGAAACATCCTTACATTTGAGAAGACCGAATTTGTCTCCTTTTTTAATGGTTATGACATTATCTTTGTCTATCAACCAAGTATATTTGAGTATAGCAAAAGACTCGGAAGTGCTTTTGAATGTATTTTCAAGATATGTAACAAAATATACCAGATCATCTATTCCTGCAAGATCGTCTTTTACAATGAAAGCCCGGTCATCATCTGTGCCATCCATGTCAAGCACATCTGAATCCAGTTCAATCCCGTCCTTATAGAGAATAACAAAGGCTTTGCCTGCATCTGCATCCAACTGATTTAACTTCAGGCTATAATCATTACCCAGATCCCAGGATTCACCTTCTTTCAGGGTCTTTTCGGCACCGCCACCCTGTTCTTTGATGAGCGTTGTCATTTTACTTGCATCATTATTAACGGCAATGTATTTTTTACTGAACAAAGGTATGACAGAATATGTAGAGACTGCATTGGCATCAGTTTTTGCACTCAGTTTATATTTTTTATGGTATGTATGAGTTCTATAGATGAGTTCTTTTTTATCAATAATATTGTTATCAGGTGTTACGCCAATTGCAGGATTTTCAGGATCAATATTCTCATAGCAAAGTGATTCCGTATTAGAACCTACATCATTCAATGCAAAATAAAGAGCATTCCAGTTAGAACCATCCCATGCGATTGAAGATACATTTCCACTGTCAAGAATAGTTCCACGTACTTTAACCGAGTCTGCAGAGCAGATGCCGGCAACAAGAATAAGCGATATGAACACTAACATTGCGATATTTGCCGTTTTAGCTAGTTTAATCTTAATATATCATTCCTCCTTTTTTAATAAGTACACATTTAGTAATACCGATAAGTAATATTTTTTTAAATAATCGTTGTTTTTAGTGTTACTTATTTGTTAAAACGTAATACTAAATAAATTAAATATATACTTTTGTATTAACACTGTGACGCTAGAAATTTGTAGAATAGGTGATGCAGCGAAATGAAAACATTTAAAATTTGTTCAAATAGGTATGAAAAATTATATACATAAATATATATTCAAGAACCACAGAGCATTCGCCCATACTTCAATAGAAATATAATCAAAATGTTGAGGTCAAGGAAACTCATAAAACAAACATGCACTTTTGGAATTCTGCTTCATATTATGCAAAGTACTATTCAAGAAAAGCATGTTTCTTACGATCAACAAAGACAATATATACTATTTTATGAGTATTTATGTTTGCCAACTGATGAATATAATACTAATTATATATATGAATATGTCAGAGAAATCATATATTCGCTAATCGAATTTAGATTCTATTGGCGGTTTTAAAAATGTGGAGTTATTCAAAAATAAACATCGACAATCTGAAAGCTATCACTGATCTAGAAAGCAAATTCGGTATAACCTTAATTGCTTTTTCAGGTGAAAAAATAGTGTATGCAGACTTAAATAAAGATGCTGCTAAAGAAGTAAAGGATCTGGAAAAGAAACTGGGTCTTTCACTGGTATCTCTTAAAACATAATAAAATAGTGGATTGCAATATTTTGCACCCACTACCTTTTTTTCAATATCAATGATTTCTACGTTAAAGTAATGAAAATACCTTTACTCATTGAATACTTTTGTATTTTCGGCTCTGTAGAAATCCTCAACATTCGGACAATAATCAAATTTAAAAATATTATTGAATGTGTTGCAAGATATTGGATTATAATCTCAATTTCAGTATAAGAATGTGGATTTTGAGACGTTTTCTACAGAGCCAAAACATCCTTTTTTAAAAAAAGGATTTAGCCCCTCTGTGATAAATAGATGCTCTCGATACGATCTATCGTTTCAGCCTCTTCCGGAGATTTATCTTCCCTCACATTTACAAGTCGAGGGAAACGGAGAGCATATCCTGAACCATAGTTCGTACTTTTCTGGATCTCCTCGAATGCGATCTCGAACACCACATCAGGTTTAAGTTCGATCTCCCGACCGGATTCACCAATAATAAGCTCGGAAAAGACCTCAGTAAGTTCAGCAAGCTGCTCATCTGAAAAACCTGTAGCTACTTTGCCGATCGGAAGGAATTTTCCATCTTCCGGGTCAAAACATGCCAGAGCATAAGAGCCGATAAGATTTGCACGTTTTCCATAACCCCATTCCGCAGCAATGACAACGAGGTCGAGCGTCTCCATGATAGGCTTCTTCTTGAGCCAGTTCTTACCCCGCTTGCCGGGAGAATACGAAGCTTCCGGGTTCTTTAGCATGACCCCTTCGTGCCCACCGTTAAGCGCAGCAGCATATATATCGTTCACAACATTCACATCATCTGTGAGAACCTGCTCATCCACCTTGATGCTATCACAGTTCTCCACACATGCGACCAGTTGTTCCCTTCTTCTTAAAAGAGACTGGTCCATCAGTACATCCCCATTCAGATACAGAATATCGAAAAGGTTCAATGTCAAAGGTATCTCACGAACCATTGTTTCAACATCATACTTTCTCCTGAAGCGTTTGAGTATATCCTGGAAAGCACGAGGAGCCCCATTTTCATCGACCGCTACAGCCTCACCTTCCAGAATTGCGGAATCCGCCTTCACATGAAGCTTCACTGCCTCAACGATATCCGGCAGAGATAATGTCACATTCTCAAGCCTTCTCGAAAAGATGTTGATCGAATCCCCTTTCTTATGAATTTGAACCCTTGCCCCATCGAATTTCCACTCGACAGCCAGCATACCAAGATCCTTGATCGCAGCTTCAATACTAGGCGTAACCTGTGCCAGCATCATCTTTATCGGACGATCAAGCTCCATCCTGAGCTTTGATATCTCCTCAATACCACCCTCTTTTGCAGCAACTGCCACAAGACCCAGATCGTTCGTTAACATAAAACCACGTTCAATATCCCCTGCCGGAACATCGAAAGCTTTTGAAATAGCATCACGAACGATACCTTCACCGACACCAATACGAAGGTCTTCGATAGTCAGTCGGGCAAGATACCGTGCTTCTTCGGAGCTGGAAGAATTGAAAAGGAATTGAAGGTTCCTCATCTTAGAACTCTGCGAACCTGCACCTGAATATCTGGAAATATCAAGGAACCTTTCAAAGACATCCATTATGGAGATAGAGACAGAAGCTGCATCCTCCGAAAAAAATGAGAGCGATGCTTGATTCTTTTTCTTATTCTTTTTCTTCTTACCAAGTGCTGCTACCGCTGTCTCCCCTATATCACCGGTGGAACGGACAAGGTCCTCAATCTCTTTCAGGGAAAGACCGGATGATTCCGAAAGGGCACTATACAAAAGACTCGTACCCACCCCAAGCTGTTCAACACTCCATGCAGGAAAAACGTCCCCCATCACAAAATGGGTCACAACAGGAAGTTCCTCTGTCGATATCGACTTTAACATATCCGAGACAACATCTGTCATTTCCAGTGAACTTGAGATATGTTCTATCTGTTTACAAACATCAGCGAATTCCTTGAAGTCGGTCATTAGTAGATCTCCCTGCCATTCCTATCAAGTAACCAGATAACTATCAGTCCTTATAGATAGACACAATGTCACTCAAGACAGCACTTGCAGTTTCAATAGAACCTGCGCCTCTTCCTGTAACCGTAATGGTTCCTGCAAGATCGGTACACACCGATGCAACGTTCAGTGTCCCACCGACAGCCAGCGGATGGGATGATGGTACAAGGCGTGGTGAAACGCGAAGACGGTCCTTCTTGACCTCTCCTATAAGTTTGATGACATAGCCTTCATCATAAGCAAGAGAAAGAGATTCCAGAGTTACCTTGGTAATTCCGGTAACGTCCACATCCTGATAAGTGGCATTCTGATCGAATATGGAATTTGCAAGAATGACAAGTTTACATGCCGTGTCAATACCTTCCACATCATAGGTAGGATCGGTCTCAGCAATACCAAGCTCCTGGGACTCTGCAAGCATCTGGTCATAAGAAGCATGCTCTTCCATCATACGTGTCAGAATGTAATTACATGTGCCGTTAAGGATGCCTTCCACACTGAGTATTTCATTTCCGGCAAGTGTATCCCTCACAAGATTGATGATAGGCATCGCACCGCCGACAGTGGCCTCAAAAAGCAACTTACGGTCAGCTTCCTTCGCAGCTTCGGCAAGCTCCCTATATTTCAATGCAAGAGGACCTTTATTGGAGGTCACCACATGCCTGCCACATTCAAAAGCAGCAAGCATGTTCACAAGACCACAGCCACCGGTCTCTATATCAGTTGGAGTGGTCTCAATAACAACATCATGGTCAATATTTTTGATAATATCTTCGCCAGTCAGATCATCGATTGCAACAGTACCGGATTCCCGCTTTCTGCCAAGTGTAGCTTTAAGGTCTATACCAGCAGGATTCACCTCAGCGCCTTTGGAATCAGCGATGGCCACAACATCGAGGTCGATACCAAGAGACTTTAAATAACCATCCTTTCTCAGAAGGACCTCTGCAACACCCTGTCCAACCGAACCAAATCCAATAATGGATGCACGTACTTTTCTCATTGAAATATCACCTTTATGCAATTTCAGCTTCAATCGGTTCTATCACCAGAAGATCTTTCTTGATCGCAACCTGCCTCAGGATCGAGATTGCCTCATGAAGCTCTGTTTTGCCCACAGCATCTATCTTTAAAGAAGCAGAAGAACGCATGGCGATCTGTGGCATTGAAAGCGAAATGTTCACGACCTCTGCATAACCAGTCTGATCAATAGTGTCAATGGTATCCTGTATATCGGTATGAACTATATGACCGATCAGGAGGACAGCACCATGTTCTGTGAAACGCTTCTCATCAACCCTTGCAACACCAATTCCATTCTCTTCAAGACGAACTATAAGGACCTCAAGATTGGCTGGTTCGATCTCAAAAACAAGCTGTACCGGAATGGTACTTCTTGGAGTTCGTTCTTCATGATGATGCACGATCGATTTCAAGTTCCCTTTTAGCTCCGAAATCGGATTCAAAGCCAGAAGCAATTGTCCTGGATTGTCCTTTAATTCAATGTCCATTGAAACTCTCATGTGTTCCCTCTTAGGTATTCTTCATATAAATGTATTGATAAGAGACATCTCCAATTCTTAATATCGGGCATAAGCAAAACCAACTTATTTCTTGTCATCGGGAATTATAATAATATTTCCCCTCCCCTTCTTGAACTTGTCCACAAGTCCGCGGTTTTCCAGATCAGAGACAATCAAACTTACCTTCGCTTCGGAATATCGTAATTTCCCACGCAAGTCCTTTTGGGTTATCCGTCCACCATTGTCAATAACAATATCCAGAACTTCCCGAAGATCATCAGGCAGAACATTTGTTTCGGCCCCATTGGCAATATAAATAGGCTCCACATCGTCAACAGTAATGCTATCAGAACCATCCTCCCCCCCATCAACAGAGAGAGACTCGTCTGGCAAACTAGCACTATTAACCCAATTCGAGGAAGCATTTACTAAAAGGTCCTCATTCGCCCCTTTCTTGTTTGAATAAACATATGCTGACAAAACAAGTACAAAAACGAGTAGCAGAATTGCCAGATAGGTCATATATGGGCTTTCCTTATCATCCTCTATCATCTGGGAATCGGCTTCAAACGCTTCGCTTAAATTGGTTATTTCAGCATCCTCAAGGCCCTCATTTTCATAAGAAGGAAGAAGTAGAAGGTCTATTATGTAATCACCATCATCGCTTATTGTTATCGATTCCTGTGTTGACGCTACGAGAATATTACCAGTATAATAAGTGGCAACTATCTCATAGTCACCTGGAACTAGGTCCAGGGAATATACACCATACTTTGCAACTATAGACTGTGGTGGAGTGGAATTTACCTCAATTAAGACATTTTCAAGAGGTTCAAAGGTGTCCCACTCATAGATAGCACCGTGTATCGTTGCAGTTCCAACAGCTCCTACCGGAACAATAAAAAGTATTAATGCTAGAATACAAACAAGAAACCAAAATAATGACCTGACTTTCACAGTATTATATTGCCGGGTTCCACTTTTATAGTTTTTTATTAACCAATTCGCATTATTGAAGTTACTGCCAATCTCTGCAATAATAATTAATGCTCCACCGAAAATATTGAATAGCTGAACAGTCTAAAATAAAAGAGAGGGGGGAATTTAAGATCAATACGTGGTATTTAAGATTATATTGGAAAATAATTTAATTTTGCATCTTAATGGACAAAATAGTTCAATATAAAGTATTATAAAGTAAAATAATGCTTTATATTGCCCTAATAATACTTTAGAAATTCTAAATTCTGAAAATTATTTAAAGTAAGCTTATATCCCACCTATCCAAAGTTGAGCTTGTAAGTTCATTATATCGATCATCAAGATCGTATCACATATCAAACAAAGGAAGGTAACCAGTTATGAAGAACAAAACAATGAAGGGGTTTGCACTGATCGGTGCTATATTGATGATATTCAGTCTTCTTCCTGCAACAGCTTTGGCTGCTAACCATGGAGATAATGGTGTTGGAGTCATGGATACAGACAGGATAAGATTACAGGAACATAAAGATGAGAACATCACACCTGAGCTTATCCAGGAAATGGAAATGAAGAATAACCGGGCAAGGAGCAAAGTTCAGCTTTCAAAGGCAGGCTATGAAGAACTAAGAGGAAATTTCCAAAACGCTAAAGCATTGCAGGCAAAAGGTCAACTAAATACCACAGAAGCACTGGATGCAGCAAAAGAATACCTGACCGGCACCATCGAGTATATGGTTACCCGTCTTGAAACTATCAAGGAAGACGGAAGCTATTCAGAGGATGTCAATGCGACAATTGACACATACATCAATAGGCTTGAAGCACAGAAAGATGATGTGGCTGCTGCAGATACCAGAAAAGACCTCTCCGAAACAACAAGGGACATAAGGAAGATATGGAGTGATGCTCAGAAAGACCTGAACAAGATGAGAGCACAGAAGATCAACAGTGGCCTTGTTAACTATCTTGAGAAAACAGATGGTGTTTCAGAAAGACTCCAGAATGAGATCAACAGTTTGACCGAGGAAGGCGAAGATACTGAAGAACTCCAGGAAATGCTTGATGACTACAATGCGCTTATCGAGGAAGCAAAACAAACGCATGAAAGTGCAAGAGAAGCTTACCAAAATGGGGACGAAGATGCTGGAGAACAGCTCCGTAAATCCATAAGTATGACAAATGAAGCAAACATCAAACTTAGAGCACTTATCCAGGAAATGAAAGGATTCAGACATGGCTATGTGACACTGGCAGGCGAAGGATTGATCGATGCTGAGGGTAATGGAACGATCGTACTTTCAGGAGAACTTGAGGTTGAGTTTACCGCAACCAATGCCATGATCGTCATCAAAGACCTTGCTGGTGATGCAGAAATTGACCTAAAGGGAGATTATGAGCAGGTAAATGAGGACAGGATAGGAGATGGAAGCTACGCACTCGTTTACCACAATTTTACCGGAGAAGCAAAAATTGAAGGTTCCCGTCTTACAGTTATGGTCCGTGGGGAGGACATTACCATCAAAGCAGAAGGAACAGGCAGTACATCCCTTTCAGGAGAAGGATTTTACAAGATCGAGAAAGATGATGAAAGCACTGAACTTGAATGGGCTGCTCCAAAGATGAGTGAAGAGGACGATGAGGACAGTGCTGATGAAGAAGAGGATGAATTTGAAGACAACGGCACAGAAGAAATGGATGATGATGATTTAAATGGCGATACGGATGAAGAAGACTCTGATGACAACGATGAAGAGGACAGTTCCGATGACAATAACTCAACAGGGGCGGTCTGATCATGGTGAGCATTAAACATCTGGGAATTGTTGTCATCCTTCTCATGGGACTTATGCTCTCCGGTTGCGTAGGGGAACCTGCTGATACTGTTACAGAAGAAGATACAGCCACTACCGCTGCAGATGAGATACTTGCAGATGAAGGAATTGAACTGACGGATTCTGAAATCGCAGACCTTGAGGACGATCTCGAGGAATTTGAAGCTATGATATCCGAGATAGAAGAAGATACAGAACTGATAGTCGAAGAAGTATGAAAGTTGAGTCATTCGACTTGATACTTTCTTTTTTTATTATTTAGCCTACGAATAATAGTTTTAGAGGGAAGGATTTGCAAAGACCATTATGAGAATATTAGTTTTGCATCAAATGTCCTGATGATATATTTTCAATTAAATCCTCAAAGCATCCTTTTTTAAGTGTCATGATGAAAGCAATTATACTTGGATAATATATTGGTTGTCATTCATATCGTGAGGGATGTAAAAATAATAGCGCCCTCAGAATTACCCAATTGGTTTATATAGAACTACAAATCAATAGATGTGTTGGTATGTGTATATATCTATAATATACAGATTTTTCAAAGAAAAAAGGATACATACGCATTACTGAGGTAAAACATGAAGAACATGCTTAAGACCACATTATTACTTGCATCCTTAACAGGACTGCTTATCATTGTAGGTCGTCTTATCGGCGGAACTACCGGAATGTTCATCGCATTTGCATTTGCACTTATGCTGAACTTCGGCAGTTATTGGTATAGCGACAAGATCGTCCTGAAGATGTACCACGCTAAAGAAGTGACAGAATCTGAAAGTCCGCAACTTTACGATATTGTGAGGAATCTTGCAATGCGTGCCCAACTCCCAATGCCCAAGGTTTATATCGTGGAGACATCGATGCCAAATGCATTTGCCACTGGCAGGGATCCAAAACATGCAGCAGTAGCTGCGACTACCGGGATAATGAACATCCTCACAACAGAAGAGCTTGAGGGTGTGCTTGCTCATGAACTGGCGCATGTAAAGAACAGGGACACACTGATCAGTGCTGTTGCTGCGACAATTGCAGGAGTTATCACAATGCTTGCCACCTGGGCAAGATGGGCTGCCATCTTTGGAGGTATCGGAGGCAGGGATGATGATGGTGGCGGAAATATTGTTGGATTCATAGCACTTGCAATAGTGGCACCGCTGGCAGCAACTATCATACAGTTTGCAATATCACGTTCACGAGAGTTCGGTGCAGATGCAGAAGGAGCACGCATTTCACAAAAACCATGGGCACTTGCCAGTGCACTCTCAAAACTAGAATCAGGGGCACAGAACTACAAGCCAGGAAAGAACGATGTTCAGCCATCCCAGAACACAGCACATATGTTCATCGTCAATCCTCTGAGAGGAAGCTCACTGATGAAATTGTTCAGTACACATCCAGCCACAGAGGAAAGGATACGCCGCCTGGACGAAATGTAATCACTTAGAACATGAAAAGATCTACCTGACCAGGATCGGTCAGGTGTATTACTTTTATCCCGGAAGATTCGAGAACCTTTGATAAATGGTATCGATGGCAATCCTTCGGATTTTTTTCAGCACACATTAGAACGATGCCTGAACCCGCATTATTGACAAATCTGATTTTATCAACTAACAAAGAGTAATATTTACTGAACTCATCGGTCTTTGTATAATCCATATAGCTCCCATCCCTCAAGCCTCCGAGACCGGGACAATGAGAATAGACAATATTGTTCTTAGGAAGCATTCTCTCGAGATTCTCCTTATTGAAATCCTCGCGTACCGAATGCGGATAACTACGAATATCCATTAAATAGCTGATGTTGAAACTTTGCACCATATCAATAAGGTATTCAAGAGACCTGTTACCATAACCTATGGTATAGCAGAAACTAACATCTTCCATTATGGTCACTGAAGAGATTAGAAGTTTATTATCTTTTCTGTTTTGAGCGCTTTGTCCGAAAAATCAATATGACCAATAATTCGGCAATTTGACTAGAAATTCGTATATTTGACCGAAAATTATATTGAATAATCTGATACAATTTAAGCAGATATATTTAGGATGATTATTCAACTGCCACCACTTCCACCGTGATTGGAGTCACATTTCCTGTATAATCTTCATAATATAGCCCTATGCTGACCATTGTATGTGGATGTGGCACTTCTACATTATATGTTCTCATAGTTTTGTTATCCACATTGACATTAAACACAAACTCACCTTTTGATAGTGGCAACTTTAATCCCAGAGGTCTTTTTCGGAAAATATTGCTCTTAGGTCCTAATTCATAAGTTTCTGTTATTATGGAAATGTTGCGTGAACCTAATACGTCGATAACTACAGAGTGGTCATTTACATCATGGTTCTGGACTACAAAAAAATGAGAAGCAGGTCCAGAGACTATAAATGGCATGAACAGGATGGCGGCGGTCAACAAAATGAATGTACAAAATACTGTTACAAGAATTATTTTGTCTCTTGTTTCGATAATCTCACATCCTTCACAGTTCTATTCTAAATTACAGTCTTTATAAATAAATTCGATTGTACTGTTATTTTACCAAAAAGTTGATATGAACGAAAAATCAATTTGTCCGAATATTCATGATTTTGACTGGGAAATGATTTCGTTGACCGATAAATAGAATATTTTTCGGACAAAACGTGGTTTGAGCTGTTAACCTACGTTTTTTGAACCGATTTTATAGACATTGGATGCATATCAATGAACATTATTGAACATTGAACAGATACCTATATTAGAAGGATAATGCTTATTTAAGTTCATTAGTGGAGAATTTGTCATGACGCATGATGCTGCAATTGGAAGGCTCATAAAAGCCCGGACTATAAGCGATGCATGGTATCGAGGACTCAATGTCATATGGAACCATGGAAGTTTAATTACAGATGAGCGTGGAAGCCAGATACGTGAATTCATGAACCTTATGGTTGTTATCGAGGACCCATACAGTAACGAGATACCTGAGGATAGCGCCTGGAACCATGAGAGGCTGGAAGAATATGCAAAACAGCTTATTACAGGCGAAAATGCACAGGATTTCGAATACACCTACGGCCAACGGCTCAGGAATTGGGATGGTAAGGTCGACCAGATAGAGTATGTCATTGAGAAACTGACAAACAACAAAACTACACGCAGGGCCACTGCTGTCACATGGGTACCAACGATAGATACCAAAGTGGATGAAGTGCCATGCATGATAATTGACGATTTTAAAATAAGGGATGATACAGTTCATCTTACAACATTATTCAGAAGCCATGATTTTGCCGGTGCATATCCTGCAAACCTCTATGGGCTTTCAAAACTCCTCGAATATGTTGCAGATAAAGTAGGACTTGCACCAGGAACGATAACGACCATGAGTGTTTCCGCACATATATACGACCATGACTGGGATAAGATCGAGAAGATCATTAAAGGGGTACAGTAAATGAAAGTTACAGTGGGAAGATCGGGAGTACACGGAGAGATCTTTGCCCCCGCTTCAAAAAGTTACACTCATCGTGCCATCACAGTTGCAGCACTCTCAAAAGAATCCATTATTCACAGACCTTTGATATCTGCAGATACTCAATCAACAATAAAGGCATGTGAGATGCTAGGTGCATATATCGAGAAGGATGGAGATAAATTATTGATAAGCGGTGTTGACGGAGAACCACAAACTCCTGACAACGTTATCGATGTTGGCAATTCCGGAACAACGCTTCGTTTTATGACAGCTATTGCGGCTCTTGGCCAGGGAACTACCGTCCTCACAGGAGATAATTCCATAAGATCAAGACCTAACGGGCCACTGCTTCAGGTATTGAATGACCTTGGAGTTCAGTCCATATCGACACGTGGGGACGGGTGTGCACCTATTGTGGTCACCGGAGGATTAAAAGGTGCTATCGCAAAGATAGACGGCTCCATAAGTTCACAGTTCATATCAGCCTTGCTGCTTGCATGTCCACTGACAAAGAACAGTACAACGCTTTCAATAAAGGGAGAACTGAAATCCAGACCTTATGTCGATGTCACATTGGACATTCTGGAGAAAGCCGGTGCCGAAATATATTTGGAAGATAATCAGAACCTTAAGTTCATAATACCTGGTAATCAGAAATATAGACTCAAGGAATATACAGTACCAGGAGACTTTTCTTCAGCATCATATCTTCTTGCAGCAGCTGCAATGACAGATACGAAGATCAAGGTCAATAATTTATACCCATCTATGCAGGGAGATGCTGCCATCATTGATATCCTCAAGGAAATGGGTGCCAATATATACTGGAACAAAGAGGAAGGTACAGTGGAGGTAAATGGTGGTAAGCTTCACGGCATTACAATGGATGCCGGTGCAACACCTGACCTCGTACCTACGGTCGCAGTTCTCGGTGCAGTTGCAGAAGGTGAGACTGTCATTACAAATGCAGAACACGTCAGATATAAGGAAACCGACAGGCTTCATGCAATGGCTGTAGAGCTTGACAAAATGGGAATTTCCACAAGTGAGGAAAAGGACAAACTCACCATCAAAGGAGGAGAGCTTAAAGGTGCAGATGTCCACGGTTGGCACGACCACCGCATAGTGATGTCGCTGACACTTGCCGGAATGATCGCAGGTGATACGACCATCGATACCGCGGAAGCCATCTTTATCTCATATCCGAACTTCTTCGATTCAATGCGTTCCATTGGAGCGGATGTGATCCTAAGCGAACAGTGATGAAGAAGATACATATTATTTCGGTCAACTTCCAATGATATACGATGTAGTGGTTGTCGGTGCAGGACCAACGGGCTCTACCGCAGCACGTTATGCAACAATGGGCGGTGCGAAGGTGCTTATCATCGAAGAGCATTTTTCCATCGGATCTCCCGTAGAATGTACAGGATTATTAAGTACGCGTGCTGTTTCGGAATGTGATGTGCGCCCTGAAGATGATTTTGTACTGAACAGTGTCCGCGGGGCTTTCGTTAATTCTCCTAACGGAACCTGTTTGCCTATTGATGGAAAGCGGACAAAGGCCTACGTAGTTTCCAGGAAGATATTTGACCGCCATCTTGTATCACTTGCAGTTGATACCGGAGCAGAGCTTATGCTTAAGGGCAGGGTCACAGGGATTCAACAAAAGGACGGCATACAACTTCTTTCAGTAATCCACATGGGAAAGATGATAACCGTCAGATCTAAAGTTGTCATCGGTGCAGATGGTGTCAAGAGCAACGTTGCCAGATATACAGGGCTTGGGAAAGTTGATAGGATTCTTTCAGGAGTACAGATCGAAGCCGTTTATAGCTCAAATGACACTGATTTTGTGGAATTGTTCGTTGGCTCACAGGCACCCGGATTCTTTGCATGGACAGTACCCGTAAATGAAAGGATATCAAGGATAGGACTGGCAGTAGAACCAGGTAATGAACACAATGCAATAAACTACCTGAGGAAAATTGTGAACAAGAACAAACATCTTGCAGGCAATTGCACCAACAATATGCTAGACCTTGTTGTTGGGGGAATACCGATCGGTCCGCTCAAGAGAACATATTCGGATGGTATTCTCATTGCAGGTGATGCAGCCGGACAGGTTAAACCGACATCAGGGGGTGGCGTATATACGGGTGCAGTTTGTGCAAAGATGGCTGGACAGGTTGCAGCCGAAGCTGTTAGTGAGGAAAACTTTTCGGCAAACCGACTGAAAGAATATGAAAGCAGATGGAAATCAGCTCTTGGTCGTGAACTTAGAACAGGAATGAAGATACACGATTTTGTAGGCGGGTTGACCGATAAAGAGCTGGATGACCTTATCGGCTCAATGAACAATAATGCGATTCTTGAACTTATCACAAAATATGGAGATATGGACCATCCATCCATACTCCTCAAGAAACTACTGAACCCTATGAACTCACGTCATCTGATCGGGGTTTTCAGAGCATTTGCAAAAGCTGTTCTGTGAAAGGATCAGTAGATACTTACGCCTTTTACGCCGGGGAGTTGTAAGATCTCATTTACAATATCCCCCGGTACTTTGGAATCTGTGATTATGGTCAACATCGCTTTGCTGTTGAAATACGGGTCATCGGATACCGCTTGCCTGATACTGATGTTGTGGTTAGATATCACCTGTGATACGCTGAACAGGATACCAACGTTCGCAGCATCATCAGGAGTTATTATTATTACACCAAGACCGAGAGCTGGAGCCACATCACGAAGGAAAGGTATGGAAGTGACGTTCTGGAATATATTCTTCAAAAGTTCATCCGAGAGTATGGTCTCAGTGGTTGCATCTACCACCCTTCGATCTACACCTGCTTCTTTTGCAAGCTGAGTATGAGGGATCTCAATTGAGCCTGATGTTACTTTGCCATCGCCATTTACCTGAAACCCACGTTCGAAGAGTAACTTGATTACCTTCTGCTGTGCAGGGTGTTTTTCGAACTTATTGAGTACTGTGCTCCACATGATGATCACCTTTGGTCTAAAATTATAAGGATATAAGGGTTTGTAACCATATAAAATGAGCTTAATAAAGCTTCCGTTAAAGCACAGGAACATGCAAATATAATTTGACATAATTAATAATTATTAGCATAATTAATGGCACAAAAAAGAAAGACATTTTAAGGATAACGTCTTACAGATACTAAATCATAGCGTTAATACACAGATCAGGTTATGTTTTCTCTAAGTGGTACAATTGCGAAAAACAGACTATTGTTACCAGTTTTATGAAATTATATTGGTGGAATGCACACAGATAATACTGATTCCAGATAACAATAGTTGAGACAGTCGATTACATTCAAGGAGGTATTTTATGAAATTATACAAAACTTATGAAGATCTTCCAAAGATCAAACTTCCGAAGGGACAGGAAGTAAGCATAAGTGATAGTACCCTACGCGATGGGGCTCAGATGCCCGGTATTGTATTAAAGGTAGATCACAAAGTGAAGATCTATGAGTATCTGCACAATATCGGAATTGAAAAACTTGAGACATTTGTGTATAATGACCGTGACAGAAACGCCATTAGCATGATGTTAGACAGAGGTTATGAGTTCCCAGAGGTCACCGGTTGGGCAAGGGCTGCCACCAGTGACATTGATCTGGTACTGGATATCGGTGCTATCGAAGAGACAGGAATATTGATGTCCGTATCAGATGTACACATATTTGATAAGATGGGACTGCCAAGCAGGGAAGCTGCCGAGGAAAAATACCTTGATGCATTACAATATGCGGTAGACCACGGGCTTAGGACACGTGCACATATTGAAGATATGACACGTGCGGATAACACTAATTTTGTCTATCCAATGATCAAGAAGATCCTTGAGATCGATCCAAAATGCACCATCCGTCTTTGTGACACCATTGGGTTCGGAATTCCTTTTGTTGATGTTGAAGAACCATTCGGCATACCCGAGATGGTCAGACATGTCAAGGAAGAGCTAAAAGCTGTCAATATCGAGACCCATTGTCACGATGATTTCGGTCTTGCTGTGGCAAATTCCATCGCTGGGTACTGGCACGGTGCTAACTGGTCAAATGTGACTTTCCTCGGCATCGGCGAACGTGCAGGTAATGCTGAATTGGAGAAGTTGTTGTTATTCCTCGAAAGGAGGATAGAAGGCTTTGATAAGTACGATCTCAAATCCCTTTTCGAATTTGCTAAATTCATGGAAAGAGAGATAGGTATCAGGATCCCAAGGAACAAATCCATTGTAGGAAACAATGTCTTTGCACACGAATCCGGTATCCACACAGCAGGCGTCATCAAGAACCCATTCACCTATGAGCCCTATCCACCGGAAGTAGTTGGAGGAAAGAGGGCTTTCCTTATAGGCGATTCATCGGGTATTGAAGTTCTGCGTTTCAAGGTAGAGGATACACTTCATGATCTTCTGGACGTAAAGATCAGTGTTGAAAAGAACGATCCACGTCTCAGGGCTATCCAGGCGGATATACAGAACCTTTACAACAATGAGAAACGTGTTTCATGCATTTCCGATGAAGAGATACAGGCATACGTTGAAAAATACTTCCTCTTCGAGCCTATCGTTGAGAAAAGTATGGGAAGAAAAACCCTCTGAAAGCTTGTTTGCTAATATGCGGATAAGCAGCATTCTTTTTTTAAAATTCGATGATCATAACATATATATGATCGAACAGTGATAGCTTTAGATACATCGCTCCATACAATACCAAAAGCATGATCTCAATAGTAATTGAACAGACTTTTATAGATAGAATTACAAAATTGCTTTCGTTCTTGAATTAGTAAGTTTTGGATCCCAGGGAGTGAAAGCATGTTATTTGGAGAATATCAACTAACAATCTATACAATAATTGCATTGTTCGTTCTTCTTACATTATTAAGTTACATTCTACGAAAAACCGCCATATTCACCCGGGACAAAATGATAAAACAGATCATAATTTCCGTAGCCACCCTTCTTGGAATTGTTCTGATATTGCTCACATTACCAATAACAGACAATTCAAAACAAACACTTTTGAGCTTTTTAGGAATACTGCTAGGTGCCACCATTGCACTGTCATCGACAACATTTGTTGCAAACGGCATGTCAGGCATGATGTTGAACATTATCAAACCATTCAAAACAGGTGACTATATAAGAATAGAAGACAAATTTGGGAAGGTCTCGAGCATAAAAATACTTCATACACAGATACAATCCATTGA
Source organism: Methanococcoides burtonii DSM 6242 (assembly GCF_000013725.1). Lineage (NCBI taxonomy): Archaea > Methanobacteriati > Methanobacteriota > Methanomicrobia > Methanosarcinales > Methanosarcinaceae > Methanococcoides > Methanococcoides burtonii. The sequence continues at coordinate 1,152,915 of NC_007955.1, read as the reverse complement.
CCGTGATCTGATAAACATACCGAACCTGAAACTCGTCTCAAATCCACTGGTCACAATAAGCACATCGGGAACAATTATTTCTGCAACCGTTTCATTGGGATACGATACACCATGGAAGCATATCGAGAAAAATCTGATAAGGGCAGCAGAAAGGACAAACCTTGAAAGTCCATTTGTACATGTCACAGAACTAAACGATCATGCTGTAACATACAAGGTAGGAGGCCTTCTCCGGGACATATCAGGACTGATCACAAAAAAGTCAGATCTGAATAAAGCGGTTATTGATGCCCTTCATGAAGATGGTATTGAGATCGTTTCACCCACATTCATGAACCAGAGAGTATATGAGAAAAATGCTGTATTCATACCATCATGCCCGATATGCGAGACGAAGGAAAACATCCATGCACCCTCTGATGAGTATGTGCCAAAGATGTCAACTGAATACATAATATTTGACAAAGCCATAGGTGCAGAACTTGTCAAGAAGATAAATATGACCATGGAACGTCTTGAGGTAAAAAGTGCAGACTTCAGATCTCTTTTCAATACAACCTCAAATGCTGATATGTTCGTAACAGAACAAGAAAAAACAGAATACATCGAGAAACAAAAGGCAGAACTGGAAAGCTCATTCAAGATCATGAAAAAAACCTTTGAAAAAGAAGATGATAAAACTCCTGATGCTATAAAACTTAAAACGCTTCAGTATGTCGATTCAAGATTAATAGAGATGGACAATGAGATGGAAAAACTTCTTGAGAAATTGAAAGGAAATATTGACTAAATTAAAATTCCTCATTTCGTTAATGGAGAACTCACAATTAAAAGATGGTGCATAAGGCGTTAAGCCTTATGCGAAAAGTCTCATTCTCGCCAGAGCCGGACTTACGTATAATTTTTAATTTACAACTTTGAGATGATAGCGTCGGTCATCTCGCTAAGAGATGCCTTTCCACCAAGATCATAGGTGAGATGCTTGCCTTCTGAAATGACATCCTCTGTTGCCTTGAAGATCTGTGCAAATTTGTCGCTTTCACCAAGATAGTCAAGCATCCATGCGCCTGCAAGAATGGTTGCCACAGGGTTTACCTTGTCCAGACCTGCATATTTTGGTGCTGAACCGTGTGCTGGTTCGAACATTGCGAAGTTGTCACCGATGTTTGCGGAGTAGATAAGACCGATACTGCCAATAAGTGCGGAACATTCCTCACTGATAACATCCATGAACAGGTTGGTTGAAAGCAAGATCTTGTTGTTGAACAACTGGGGGTTCTTGATAAGCTGTTGTGCAATGTTGTCAACGTGGTATTCCCATACATCGATACCAGGATAACCTTCTGCGACCTTCTCAACTTCTTCAAGGAAAGTACCACAGGTCATTTTCAGGATGTTGCTCTTGTGGATAGGAACAACTGTATCGTAGCCCCTTTTCTTTGCTTCTTCGAAAGAGTAGGTTGCAATGTTCTTACATGCAGGGCGTGTGATCTTCCTTATAGCAATGTAAACATCATCTGTAAGTTTGACTTCCTCACCGATGTACATTCCCTCTGTTCCTTCACGGACACAGACAAAGTCTACATCCCCAAGAGGATTGTTGGTGTTCGGGAATGTCTTGATAGGACGAACGTTTGCATAGAGATTGTATTTCTGCCTGATGGATACTGCCACACTTCTTGGTGATCCTGCTCCACCAGGGGTTGTTGTAGGACCCTTGAAACAAGCATCTGCTTCATCAAGAAGAGCCCATGTCTCATCAGGAATCAGTGTTGCACCACCGTTCTTTTCCCACCACTGTACACCTGCTTCACATTTCACGAACTCTACATTGGTACCAACAGCTTCTGCCACCTTTACCATAGCGTCCACAAGTTCAGGTCCAACCCCATCGCCTTCAATTACTGCTGCAGTTTTACTCATGTTATTAGTTCCTTATTATTTTAGAATAGTATTGATCAAATGAATTGTGTGACATGTTCACATATTGTATGGGTGCATCTTATTCTTACATAGTATATATAGAATATGATGAGGAAATTACATAACATATATAAAAATTGTAAAGAAAAGATAGTAACTATTATTTGCGATTAATAATCTTCAGGTAGCATAATTGTATATTTACCAAACTCGTTTAGTGACATATGAATTTGCGAAAGGTGTAAAAAATGTCTAATAATGCCGAATTTCAAGAAGATGTAATGAAACTTTTGGATTATTTTGAATGCCCTGAAGGATGTGAGAAGTGTAAAAATGTCAGTGAGAAGAACAGTGTCACGATGGACATGTTCCCTTTCTGGATCCAGAATAAAGAGAATTCTGATAAACTAGCAATAGCTCCTTGTGATAAGGGTATAAAAATTGTGCAGGCTATGGCAGAACAGAAGAAGTCATTGTTTGCACACATTGTTGATGCTGGACAAATGGATGAGCAAGAGGCTGTGCAATTGTATGCATCATTTCTTGGAAATCTCGAATTATTAAAAGAACAAAGTAAGACATTTACTGGAGCAGAAGAAAGCTATGGTAATTTGATAGTTGATATAAAGGATGTCTATCTGCTTTTGTCATATATGAGTTATGATGAAAACAATCAAGAAGAAACCCACAAATATTTTAATAAGGGATTAGGTTTGAGCTAATCCTCGCATAGAAATTGGGGATCAGGGAGATTAAGAAAAGGAAGCCACCTTCAACGGCTTGTTCTGATGTATAAGTATAGACAACTTCACCAAAAATATCATCCATACTATCACATCTCCCTAGGGATTGCTACAACAAAGGTTGATCGATCAGTTGCAATAACAACAAAGCAATTATCATTATATATCATTCCTGCAATGACGCCTATACGTTTGGCATCAGACAGGACTCCTGCTTCTTCAAGTGTCAGTATTTCATAGAATAGGATTTTATCGTCCACATCGTCCAATGTTTTGTCCCATATTGCATTCTCAAGAAATGTCTTAATATCAGATTCGGTAGTCATAATTTATCACCGAAACAATTTATTCTAGATATAAGTAACATCGAAAAATGCCACTGTATAAATGTCGGCTTTGTAGAATGCCTCATCCAAACTATAAACACAGTCTTGACAAATCTGTCAAGAGTGTGCAATATTACTTTGAACTTCACTTCTTTTACTTGATTTCTGTACTTTCTCGACGTAAGTTTTCTCCATACTTTCTTTTCAAACGAGAACATCGTTTCACTCAAATTTCGCATAGATTATATCTCACTATCGAATTCCTGTAACACTTTTTCGATATCTTCCTTTGATTCGCTTTCGCTCACGTTGTCTCAATGGAACAATTGCTATTGATCCAAGTTTTTCCCTCGTCAATTCGTGTATTTTTTCAGAATCGTAGGCTTTATCCATCACATAATATCTTGATCTCCTATTGTGATGACATTGCGATAGCAATGTCTTTGCATGTTTTGTATCATGAACTGGTTTTCCAGAGATCTTGTAACCAGTGATCACAAATTTACTAACATCAACCGAAATGCTGGTCTTCACATAACTTCGCCTCCACTTTTTAATTCGCCAGAAATAATAGTTGCTACAATATCCACTTGTAAATCCAGTGAAATCAATTGCATTAATGTTAATTGAGTCTCTATTTTTGTAAAATAAGTCAAGTGTTCTCCTAAATATAATACCCAAAACAACAGAATACGTACGAGTAACAAATTTATGAAGTGTGTTCCATATTGAAAATCTGGATCAAACACAATTATCTCCTTGTGTTTAGTGAGTAAACGTGTACATGGGACTTATTCTTATATAATTAATAAGGCGTTAGTTGAAGTTAAAACAGGATTTCTACAGAGCCTAACGTTCATATTCTAAATAAACATGTAAAACAAATTCCGATCTTTTCCAGCTCAAGTCATTTTTGGAATTCGATGCTGCAAGAAAAGAAACCGTATAAATAGAAATGCCATGTGACATCAATTCACCAAAAAAAGTATATTATGAATGAAATGCACTGTGCTGCTTGTATTCGGTTGCCAGTCTGACATACTCAGCTGCATTTTCAGCTATCATCTGTATGTCTTCAACGGTCGCTTCTCTTCTAATCTTCCCAGGAACTCCGGTTACAACACTGTTCGGTGGGATTACCTTTCCAGATGGGACAAGGGCGTTGGCACCAATGATGGAGTTCTCCCCGACTTCTGCACCATCAAGAATAGTTGAGTTCATTCCCACTAAGACATTGTTACCTATCGTGCAACCATGGAGAATAGCTCCATGACCGATGCTTGCATTGTCTCCGATCGTTACTTTAAAGGGAGGGTCGGTGTGGACAACACAATTGTCCTGAATGCTGCTTTTTTTACCGACAATAATCTCATCCTTGTCTCCTCTGATGGTCGCATTGAACCAGACACTTGAACCTTCTCCAATTTTTACATCACCGATGATATCTGCGGAGTCTGCAACAAATGATGTTTCTGATATCGAAGGTTCTTTGTTTTTGAATTTTAATATCATCATATCTCCTGAACGATCTTGTTCACCTTAATCATTCAGCTTTTTCAAAAGCCATGCCATATTCTGTCCGAGTGTTTGCATTGTCTGTATCCCTTCCATATCGGATTCAACATCTACCGGTAAAAACCCGATTCCAATGTTCCAGTAGCTTGAACCTGGAATTATCATCTGGGAGATTGTGAATAAATGATTGATCGAATCAAAGGCATGAATTGCACCCCCACGCCTGGCAGCGACAACAGCAGCACCGACCTTGCGTTTGAATAGCTCATCGTTAGCTTTTGCTACAAATCCTGCTCTTTCTATAAGGGCTTTAGTTTCTGCACTAATATCTGCAAAATACGTAGGTGATGCAAGATAGCGTCACTAAATTGCTGTAAATTATAATTAGTCCTGTACCTTTGTTAGGTTTACAACAACAAAAAGGAACAGGACAATGGAATTATACGATTTAATATCAGATTATCTTAACGACAGCAACGTTTCCTTGAAACCCCTCATAACATACTTCTTAAACGAAGTTATGGAACAGGAAGCAATAGAACAATCTGGTGCAGGAAAGCACGAACGAAGCATAACAAGAACAGCTCATAGGAATGGGTATCGTGATAGGTCACTGACAACAAGACATGGAGAACTTACACTCAAAAAACCACAACTAAGAGACTTTCCGTTCACGACCCAAGTATTTGAAAGATACTCTCGAACTGAAAAAGCAATCGAAAATGCCATTGTTGAATCATATGTTCAAGGTGTTTCAACAAGAAAAGTTGAAAAAATAATTTCACAATTAGGAGTGGAAAGTATCTCAAGATCACGTGTTTCAAGGATTGCTCAAGATCTTGACAAAACTGTTCATGGATTTATGAACAAGCCTATTGAGCATGAAATTAAGTATCTTTATGTTGATGCTACTTATCTAAAAGTTAGAGATCGAGTACGATATGTAAACAAAGCAGTGTTTATTGTTGCAGGTGTAAAGAATGATGGATATCGTGAGATATTAGGTGTTAAGATTGCTGACAGTGAAGAGGCTATGTTTTGGGAGGAAATGTTTACCGATCTGAAAGAAAGAGGATTAAGAGGGGTAGAACTAGTCATTTCAGATGGGCATAAGGGTATCCAAAGAGCTGTTGAAAGGCAATTCTTAGGAGCAAGTTGGCAAATGTGTATAGTACATTTGGAAAGACTCATTTTAAAGAAATTACCAAGAAAACATCACAAGGAAGCGATGGAATCATTTAAAGAAGTACAGGATGATCAAACAAAACTCTTGGGATTGATGGTTGAATGGGATAGACCTGGATTTGAGAAAGCAGCAGAAACAATTGAGAGATTTCAGCATGGATTGACCAATTATCAAGCATTTCCAAAGGAACATTGGAAACGGATAAAGACAACAAATATGATTGAAAGATTGAATAAAGAGGTCAAAAGAAGATCGAAAGTTGTTGGAGCGTTTCCAAATGATGAATCATTGATGAGATTAGTGATTGCAGTATTGATCGATCAAAATGAAAATTGGATTACGGGAAATAGATATTTAACGATGGAAGACTAAGCATAGAGGGGTACAGGATAAAGTTACAGCAATTAAGGGACACTACCTGATGCAATGATCATACCATCTGCTTCTATCATTTTTTTGATACAATCATTTACTATATCACTTTTTATGACGCATTGTTCGTCTTTGTTCTCAAAACATTTCATGCAGGCAGTACATCCACTTATTGTATTGTTACCTATCTGTATTATTTCAGTTTCAATACCTTCGTTCTCAAGTTCAGTAAGGACATGTTTGAGTAAAAGTGATGTATTTCCTTCTTTTCTTGGACTTCCATTAAATGCAACAACTTTCATGATCTATCTCCTGATTAATTAATTTCTTGTGAGTGAGTAATCTGCGAGAACCTTGAGATACACGCTATCAACTTCCATTAATACTGTTTCGAACATGGCGATATGTACCATTTCCTCCCTGGCCACTTCCAGAAGCACTGCTTTCAGGTCTTCATCCTTTGTAAGGGGGGTCATTTGTTTATAGAAATTGACAGCATCCAGCTCGGCTATCATACCAATTCTGATAAGTTCCTTGTCGAGATCTTCCTTATTAACATTTTCAGGTATGATCGGCATTTCAGACATCATTTGCTTTTTCCCCTTTATTTTGTCATCTCATCAATTTCAAGTTTACCTTTTTCCATTTCCTGTACCTGCTGTTCATCTTCTCTTAACAAGAGTGTCTGGAATTCTCCTACATGCGTTTTCTCTTTCTTTGCGATGTCCAGAAGTACTTCTTTCACTTCTTTGTTATCTGTCAGCGCTGCCATCTGCTCATAAAGATTTATCGCATCCAGTTTTCGATAGCATTGACTTACATCTCCATTTATTTTCATTTGTGGGGATCTGTAAGATATGGTCTATGTCAATAAGATGATCTAAACTCCCCAATAACATTCATCGTTTCAATTATTTATATGTTAAGGAGTTGAGGGTAAAGTTTGTACCTTGAATAAAAGGACAAATCATAAGATCGGATCATTGTATGGGGATAATTTAAAAAATTAATGAGATGTGAATCCGAATTAATTTAACTTATTCATATCTCAACGTTTCCAAAAAGCTGGTGTTAACAGCACTATTACTGTGAATACTTCAAGTCTTCCGATCCACATATTAGCGATAAGGATCAATTTGCCTGGGTCCGGAATAGCATCAAAATTAGCCATCGGGCCTACAAGGCCGAGACCAGGACCAACATTACCAAGGGTTGCAATGGAGGCACTCAGGGAAGTAACAAAATCCATTCCCATTAGGGCAAGCAGGGTCGAGCTGGCAAAGAATATCAGGAAATATATTATCATAAAAGAAACTATCGAATGTATTATGTCTTCTGGAACAGTTTTATTGTTAAAACGGATCGGTACGATAGCTTTTGGATGAATTACCTTGAAAAGCACCTTCTGTGTGTATTTTAGTAGAAGAAGGAAACGTACTACTTTCAAACCGCCAGAAGTAGAACCTGCACAACCTCCTATGAACATCAGTATAAAGAGAATGAATCTGGAAGAATCCGGCCATATATTGAAATCCACTGTTGCATAGCCCGTGGTTGTGAGAATAGATATCACATGAAAACTACTGTACCGGAAAGCATCAGGAAGTGAATAAACTTCGGTCCTGAATAGCACATAGGCAAGAACAAGGGTACCTATCACGATTATTGATAAGTAGAACTTGAATTCCTGATCTTTTATCAGGCTTTTTTTGTCAGAATATATTGTTTTGTAATGAAGGGCAAAGTTCGCTCCTCCAAGAAACATGAACACCATAATGATACCCTCGACCAGAGGATCACTAAATGCTGCTATGCTATCAGAATAAGGTGAGAACCCGGAACATGATATGGATGTAAATGTATGGGTGATGGCATCGAAAAAGGATAGTCCTGCAATCAGAAGGATGGTAAGTTCTACAACTGAGAGTATGATGTAAACGAGCCACAGGATCTTTGCTGTTTCTCTTATCCTGGGTCGTAGTTGTTCTTCCTGAAGTCCGGGAACTTCTGCACGGAACATTTGCCGTCCTGCAATGCCGAGCTTTGGCAGGATCGCAATGAATAACATGATAATTCCCATGCCACCAAGCCATTGCGTCATGCTTCTCCAGAAGAGCAGGCTTTTTGTATGACTTTCAATTTCAGTAAGGGCAGTTGCTCCGGTAGCTGTTACTCCTGACATGGACTCAAATAAGGCATTTATCGGGGGTACACCCTCGAGCATGTATGGAAATGAATAGAATACTGCTGCAATAAGCCATCCCATTGCAACAATAAAAAACCCTTCCTTTAGATCCCATTCTTCGTCTCTTCTTTTAAAGAAAAATGAAAATATGGAAGCAACAAGGACTGTGATCGCTAGTGGAATGCCAAAGGTCTGTACTGGTTCCCCATAATAAATAGCGACAAATAATGGTATGAACATGAATCCGGCAAGTAGCCAGAGAATAGAACCCAATACACCCAGAACGACATTATATCTCAATTTTTCACACCATCTTTGTATTGGTCTTAGGATCCCTGAACACAACAATGTGGTATGAGGGTGTAGATATTTTTCAAGCGATGATGAAATGGCAATATCGAAAAAGGCCTTTCTACTAGCTGTATCAATATTCGTTGTTGTCTTATTTATGCTCTGTGTTCAAGTTTAACACATATTTTCCAATAAAACAAATTACTATCAACAATAGAACTGTTTAAGATGTGTTGATAATTCAAATATAATTTGTGGTACTATTGATGGTATGTTCAGTACTTCCTATTCCCGAATATTGCAGAGCCAACGCGTACCATTGTAGCCCCTTCCTCGATGGCAACCCTGTAGTCATTGGACATTCCCATTGATAGTTCCTGGATATCGATGTTATCCTGATCCACCTGCTTCAGCTCATCAAAAAGTGCTTTCATCTTCTTGAAATATGAACGTGTTTGTTCAGGAGATACAAAAGGGGGTATACACATGAGTCCTTTCACATGAACATTCTTAAGTGATTGGATCTGCGTTATTACCTGTCCGATCTCATCTGAGCCAAAACCGAACTTTTGTGGCTCGTTGCCTATGTTGACCTGAAGGAAGACCTTCTGTACTTTGTTAATGGCTTTGGCTTTTTTATCAATATCCTGTATCAACTTCAGGGAGTCAACTGACTGGATCACATCAAAAAGATGAACGGCTTTTTTAACTTTGTTCGTCTGTAAATTTCCTATAAGGTGCCTTTCACAGGGTAAGATATCAGCACATTTATCCTCGAATTCCTGAACTCTATTCTCCCCTATAATGGTGGCTCCAGCTCTGATGGATTCGTTAATCCTCTCAGTGTCGATGGTCTTGGTGACGCAGACAAGTTTTGTTCTTCCAAGTTCGTTAAAGATCCTTTTTATATTTTCATCGACTGTCATTCATATTCCCAAAATGATTTTATTAAATGTATAATGACTTAAGTAGCTGCAATTATGGTCTATATTGACAAATGCAATGAGTTTCATATAAAACGTTTGTTTGTTTGAGCAGATCATTGTTACTTTTATCTTGAAAAAATGTATTTCAATGAATATATTTTGCTAATATTTCTCTTTTTGACTATAACGCTGATGTGGGGGAAAGGTTGAAAGGTGGGGATAACAAAGTTTCTGTGATACAATAAGCGACCAAAAAGGATGTGATATCTTGAAAAAAGTTGACGTGCAAGAACTATATGATCAATTTTATGTTGATAATGATTTAGAGAGGGCAGATCTATTTCAATCCCTGAAACTTAAATTTAATATCAATAGTGTTCTCTATCCCGGATGTTTTGCCCATATCACTCCATCCTTTTTCTTTTCTGAAGTTGTTTATGTGGATACTGATAGGAGAGCAAAGAAGTTCTTTGAACAAAATATTTCAGTTGCTGATTTGATATCAAAAAGAAAGACGTATTATCTGGATGCTGTGTTTAATTTTATACTGTCTGATTATTCTAAACCACTTGATCTTGATGAAATGAGTTTTGATCTACTTATTTCCCAGTATGCGGGTTTCGTTTCACAGGCATGTAAAAGATATCTGATGATTGGTGGTATCCTACTTACAAACAATAGTCACGGGGATGCTGGCATGGCATCTATAGATGATGATTATGAATTCATTGCAGCTGTTTATGTAATGAATGGAAAATATAATATCACAGATGGGAACCTCGAATCTTATTTTATTCCAAAAAAGCAGATCAAAGTTACAAAAGAATATCTTGAGGAACTTGGTAAAGGAGTAGGTTATACAAAAACAGCAAATTCTTATATTTTCAAAAGAGTTTCTTGAGATATTTGTATAATTTATGAGATTCTGTTGATGTGTGAATAATGGATGATTCTAATCGGTTTTGAAAAATATTCTGGATGTACCCTATGTTGAATGAAGGGAAAATTAAAAAGTAGGTGTGCCTTCAATTTCTGCAAAGTGATATCAGTTCAAATGAACTCGATCTGAGTTCCGATCAATCTTTACTAATAGCACTTTCATCCATGTGGAAGATTGCTCAAATATGTCCATTAAGATCTTCAAAACTGCGTCCGTACATCCAGCCATAATCCTGTGGCTCTCCTTCTTCTAAACCACCTGCCTCTTTGGCTTTGTTTACCAGTTCATCTACTTTTACCCTGCTTTGAGCAGGCAGGGATATCGCCACATCTGTGCTTTTTTTAGCATCACATATTTGTTTTGTAGTGAACATTTTGAAAAAACTTTCAGTTAATAACATTACAAAACTCTCTTTGTTCACGATCATGCAGGTCCCCTTCTCATCAGATAACTGCGGATCAAATTCGAAACCAAGTTTAGTAAAGAATTCAATTGATCTATCGAGGTCTTTCACAGGCAAATTCACAAATATTTGACTGTTCATAATCTTAGTATCGAATTTAAAGATTATAAATTATTCTATAAGTTATAATTTGTTAGTAGGCGTTGTTTCAATATCTTATATTTCTCATGTGTATAATTTTCTCTTGATGAAGGGGATATGGGCTAGATGAAATGTAGGCATATTTATGCTGATTCTGTTGTTTACATTGGTAAGGAAGCTAACAACATTGATAATCAGAAATTAGATGTGAAGAAGGCTCAGATATTTGCTGATGTAGAGGTAATCAAGAGATAGATTCTTGGGAAGTTGGAAAGATGTGTGGATATCAATTATTACTTAATCGAGATAAATAGAAATAATTATATGTATTAAACGAGTTCAATTTTTGCAACCAATTTTTACAAATTCGAACAGGCACTTTTCAAAAGGAGATATAAATGATAGAGAACAATATTACAGGAGCTTTGAAAAACATGGCCTTTGAGTTAGGTATTGATTTTATTGGTATAACTAATAAATCTTGTTTTGAAGATTCAGATTATACTGGAAACAAGCCCCAAGATGTGATGGATGATTTACAATCAGTAATAGTCCTAGGGGTTTCTGTACCACGAGGAGCTTTTGAAACGTTGCCCAAAGGCAGAGGTGAATATACAAACACACTTATGGCAGCTACAGCCACATTGAGGATCATTGCATTCCAGCTAGCTAAACTTATTGAAAAAGAAGGCTATATGGCAACGATTGCTCCGAGTGAAGGAAGTGAGTACGGTTACTGGTATGCCAATCGTGAGACACTTAAAGCAGATTTATCTTTCAAATATACTGCTTATCGTGCAGGAGTGGGAAACTTTGGCATGAATCATCTTTTAATCACAAAAGACTTTGGACCTAAAGTACGTATGACTGCTATACTAACGGATGCACCATTAGATACAGAAGAAAAAACTGAAATGCCATTTATCAATGATGCATGCAGTAAATGCATGAAGTGCATCGAGATCTGTCCAGTTGATGCCCTTACATCAGAAGGGGTCATTCATAGGGAAAAATGTGCTGATTATATGTTTAATGTTCTTGGTGGACTTCGATGTGGACTATGCATAAAAGTGTGTCCTCTGAATAATTTTTAATTAATTCAAACTCCAGACATAGTGCGATGAGGCTTAAATGTGCTTCATTGTGATCAATAATTTTATCTCTTTCTGCTTTGTACATCTCTTCATCGCAAAATATATATTCCACAACTTGAACTATATTTATTGAGCATTAGTATTGGCACTCCCTACTCGTAACCATACAATTTTGAATTATTTTTGCTGAATTATTGATCCCTATGTGAACAAAAATATGGAATATTTGGGAATGTGATATCTAGTCTCAATCTTTATTAATTTAATTTAACTCTACTTAGGCTAAAAAATATCTATAATTTTTAAGAGTTATTAAATGGTAAGAACAAAAAGCGTAGTGTTTTTTCTACTTACCTATATCCCTACACTATTGTGATAGGGAAAAGATTCGAATTCATAACAAACTCGAAAATTAAAAAGAGTATCCTCATCCAATCTTTAAATATCCATCAAAAATAGTCTTGGTGCGAGAGAAGGGATTCGAACCCTCGAACTCCTACGAGACTAGGCTCTGAACCTAGCGCCTTTGGCCAGGCTGGGCAACTCTCGCTCCGCGATATTAGCCAATAGTAGCGTTTTTCATTATTAAGGATTGTGGTGACGTTTGTAGAGGACCAAGTCTTCTAGAGTCTTTAGTGGGCCCGAAGGCCCTGACAAAAATAGGTTTTGGAGTCTTTGAAAATGGTTGTAAAGGAGTCGATCAAGAGAAGAAGAAACAGGAACTCTTGATCTAATTTATAGATTGTTGATGTTGATATATAGCATAATCTCTTTCGAATTGGCGACCGATGTGGAAATTGTGAAGCAGGTCTAAAAAGTACAATGGCTTTGAAATTGTACAACGCCATTATAACGGCGATAAAAATAATATAAGAAATGCTGAAAATGAATAGAAAAAACCGATGGGGGTTATGCCATCAGCTTCATAAGAAGTGCTTTCTGGGCATGCAGGCGGTTCTCTGCCTGATCGAAGACGACTGAATGGGGCCCGTCCATTACCTCTGCAGAGACCTCCTCGCCTCTGTGGGCAGGCAGGCAATGCATGAAGATCACATCGGGCTTTGCAAGTTCCACCAGATTGGAATTGATCTGGTAGTTTTCGAGGTCGCTAAGCCTTTTCTCTCTTTCTTCTTCATCACCCATTGACACCCATACATCGGCATAAAGGACATCAGCATCTGCTGCTGCTTCTTCAGGATCGGTGGTTATCAGTATATCACCGCCAAGCTCTCTTCCCTTCGCTACGATCTCAGGGTTTGGCATATAGCCTTCCGGACATGCAACAGCTATTTGCATGCCGACCAGAGCACAACCCAGTATAAGTGAATTACATACATTGTTACCGTCACCGATCCATGCGAACTTCAATCCATTAAGACGGTTCTTGTATTCGCGTATCGTCAGGAAATCTGCAAGGATCTGGCAGGGATGTTCAAGGTCCGATAGTGCATTGATCACAGGAACATTTGAGTGCTTAGCAAGATCTTCGACCGTCCTGTGGCTGTTAACCCTTGCGGTGATTCCAGCGACATAGCGGGAGAGGACCTGTGCAGTATCGGAAACGGTCTCACCGCGACCGATCTGTATGTCCCTTGAATTCAGATAGATCGAATGTCCCCCAAGATCGCTCATGGCAACCTCAAAAGATACCCTTGTTCTTGTCGATGATTTCTCAAAGATCATCGCCAGGCTTTTGTTCTTCAGCAGATCGGTCATCTTACCGCGAAGTCTTTTCTCTTTGAGGTCCTCAGCCATATCGAGGATCTCAATGATCTCTTCCTGTGTAAGATCTGTCATTGATATTAGATGTTTCATGTTACCAGCTCATATCAGATAATTATCTACGGATCTGCTCCATGTGAGTGACCCTTCTCTGGACAAGTTCAGGTGTACCGATATCCCTTCTGAAATGAAGGTCTCCGGTAATGTTCTCAAGTGCGTTCTGTGCGATTACTTCAGCATCTGTGATGCTGTTTGCCACACCCACAACCGCCACTGCTCTGGAGCTGGTGGTGTAAACTTTGCCATCCTTCTCATAAACACTTGAATAGAACAGGAGTGCATCACCGATATTGCCAACAACGACCTCTTTGTCCTTTGACGGCTCATCAGGGTATCCTGCTGGCACAGCGTACTTACAGACAGTTGCACGTTTTAGGAACTCCACATCAAGCTCGTCAAGGGTGCCGTTGACAACAGCTGACATCACATCGATCATATCCGTCTTAAGAAGGGGAAGCACGTTCATTGCTTCAGGGTCTCCGAACCTGGCATTGAACTCGATTACCTTAGGCCCGTTCTTTGTAAGGATGAACTGACCGTAGAGCATACCCTTAAATGGTGTTTCGGTCGCTCCGAGGGCTGTGATGGTTGCTTTCATTATCTCCCTTGCATGGTAAAGATCATCAATGGTTACAAATGGCAAAAGTCCATCTGAATCGGAATATGAGCCCATGCCACCGGTGTTTGGTCCGAAGTCGTTCTCAAAAGCACGTTTATGGTCCTGCACGCATGGTGTGAACGCAAGGTTCTTTCCATCCACGAATGCCTGTACTGTGAACTCCTCGCCCACAAGGTTCTCCTCAACGACAACATTGTCCCCATCAAGAAGTGACACAGCATAATCATAAGCTGCACCGGTGTCAGGAAGCTGGTCTCCCATTACCTTTACACCCTTACCGCCTGTGAGTCCGGCTGGTTTGATGGCCACGCTACCCAATTCCTCAATATATTCCTGAAGACCTTCCTTGTCGGAGAACACCTTGAAAGCAGGGGATCCCTCAATGTCGTTGTCCTTCATAAAATTGCGAGCCCATGCCTTGTCGAACTCGATACGTGCAACATTCTTTCTGGGTCCTACAGCTCCGATGCCTGCATCCTCAAGTGCATCAGCAAGACCGACTGCTAAAGGCGCTTCCGGTCCGATAAAGACCATTTCGATGCCCTTTTCTCTGGCGTATCCCACAACCTTTTCAACATCTGTTTCTTTTGCCAGAAGAAAATCTTCGCACAAAGCTGCAATGCCAGGGTTCTTCTTTGCCATAACTGCGAAAAGGGCAGGGTTGCGTTCGCTTCTTGCAATGGCATCTGCAATAGCGTTCTCTCTTCCGCCTCCACCAATGATTAGAACATTCATATTATTAGCCTCGTTCAATTGAAAAGAAATATATTGATAATATACCAGTTTATTTTTAGAAATAACGTTGTCTAATGTTAGAGAGCTAAATCTCATACTATTGAATAAATACTTTTCCAATATTAGGGGTTATAGTATAAGTATGAATATCTCATAAATGACTGTACAGTAGAAATAAAATATGCGGATATATAAATAATATATCATTGAGTATCAACTATTATATGATGAACGCATCTGTAATTTCGTTCTTATGTTCTTAAATTGAAAAGAGTGGATGGTATGGACAAAAAACTAAAGATCTGAATTGTAGTTCTTGCACTGATCATATTGCTATTTCCCTATTGGTTCACATTTTTCATAGCAGGTCCACCCACCCCGTTGTTCTCAGTGCGTAATTCCGATAATGTTGCACACGTTGTTACCGTGGAGATAATTGGTTCTGAAAATAACTCTATCTTTAGTTCAACAAAGGAATTGCAACCTGATAGTTCCTGGTCTCAGGAAAAGTCTTTTCGAATGCTTTCAGTATCATTATTTGATTGGGCAGGGGTAAGTTATGTTGTGCATGCCACACTCGATAACGGTTCATCGGTCAATCTGAGTATAAAATATCATCACTGGAATACAGCTTCTGTATCAATACGGGAAGATGCTATCGAAATTGAGGAGATTACAGTTTAAAACAGTTCATATTGTAAAATAATTAAAAAAAAGAAATGCAGGATGTCAAGGATGTCCTGCAAACATTCGTTCACTCTTTCAGCTTTACAACAAGGAATCTGAAAAGGCCTTCACTCTCATTCCTGAGCAGATGAGGGATCCCTTTCGGGCTTTCAATAAGCATGTCCCTTGAAACGCTTTCTTCCTCATCGCCGATCACAACGATGCCTTCACCTTCAAGAACATAGAATAATACGTTCATAGGTGTCTTGTGCAGCTTGAGAGCTTCTCCTGGCTTAAGCTCTAGGTGAACGACCTGTGTCTGTTCAGTGTCATAGAGCTCTTTAGCAATTACGTTATGAGAATTCTCTTTTTCAGGTGCTTTGCTTAATTCTACGATCTTCATCTGTGTATCTCCATTGTTTTAAGGTAATTGTCTAAGGTTCATGATATCAAGGTAATTCCAAGGCAGTTATTTCAGCAGCCTCTCCATATCCTCTTCGACTGTGGTGTTCGGTGTGATATTGAACTTCTCTACCAGCACGTTGAGGACATTAGGTGACACAAAGGCCGGAAGCTTTGGTCCGAGGGTAATATCCTGTATTCCCATTCTTAACAGGGCAAGCAACACAATGATTGCCTTTTGTTCGTACCATGCGATATTGTAAGAGATCGGTGCTTCATTAACATCCGTAAATCCAAGTCTGGCCATAAGTCCTTGTGCAATGATGACCAGTGAAAATGAATCATTACATTGGCCTGCATCCAGCACCCTTGGAATTCCATCAATGTCTCCAAGGTTAAGTTTATTGTAGCGATATTTTGCACATCCGGCAGTCAGTATGACAGTATCCTTTGGGAGTGCTTCTGCAAAATCTGTATAATACTGTCTGTCCTTCCGGCGTCCATCACACCCTGCCATTACAATGAACTTCTTTATCTTGCCTGCTTTGACGGCATCAACGATCTTGTCTGCAACAGAGAGGACGGAATTGTAGGCAAAACCGCCCATGATAGTTCCCTCTTCAAGTTGGACAGGTGGTTCGCATTTCTTAGCTTGTTCAATTATAGCTGAGAAATCCTTTTGTCCGTCATTTCCGGTAAGATGTACAACCCCATCAAAACCAACAGAACCGGTAGTGTATATTCTGTCAAGATATGTATCCTTTGGAGGTATGATACAGTTACTTGTCATCAGTATAGGGCCGTTGAAGCTTTCGAACTCCTTTTTCTGATGCCACCATGAGCCACCGTAGTTGCCTACGAGATGCTCGTATTTCTTAAACTCAGGATATGAATTTGCAGGCAACATCTCACCGTGAGTATAGACATCGACACCGGTACCTTTAGTCTGGTCCAGCAGTTGTTTCAAGTCATTGAGGTCGTGACCGCTTACGAGAATTCCGGGATTACCTCTCGTTCCGATATTGACCTGGGTGGGTTCCGGATTTCCGAATGTAGAGGTATTTGCCGCGTCAAGCAGTGCCATCACATCAAAACCTTTTTCCCCACATTTCAGTACAAGCGAGATGAGTTTCTTGTCGGTAAGGGTATCATCTGTGGTTGCCACCAGTCCCTCTTCTATAAATGAATTAACTTTTTTATTGGTATGCCCAAGCACCATTGCATGATGTCCGTATGCTGCAATTCCTTTGATACCGAAGATTATCAGCTCTCTTAATGACCGGATATCTTCGTTCTCTGTTGCAAGTATGCCGGTATTCCTGTCCTTGAGGTTTTCCGGGCTCACAGTTGCGATCTCAGGCAGTTCGTTCTCATCGAGTGCATTGTTATCCAGAAGTTTCTGCTTAATCTCACCCTGGATCTCAAATCCTCTGTCAATGCGATCCTGAATTCCTGTTGCTCTGAAATCGGTATTCGTTATAGTTGAGAACAGTGCATCGAGCATAAAGTCATCAGTGCTCTCTTCAGAAATGTCTGCCTTTCTTGCTTTCTGGTTGTAGAATGCAACGCTCTTAAGCACATAGATCAGATCGTCCTGAAGGTCTGCAACCTCCCCTTTCTTCCCACATACGCCGTTTTTTGTACAGCCTTCGCCGTTCATTGTTTCTTCACACTGGTAGCAAAACATATTATCACCTTTTAATGTAGGTCCTTCAGCACTATTCATCAATTACTAACTACAAGCAAGTATATTTTGTATATTGTATTTATAGAGCCAGTTTCATTTTTGATACCGGTATTATAAAAAGTCTGAATTCCCACTCCTACATATTCTATGAGCTTTCAGCTATTTAAAAAGAGGGGGATAGAGATAATTAATAAATAAAAAAAAGGTTAGGCGCAGTTATATTTGGCCTTTTCATAAATTACATTTTTCTAAAAGCTCGCTTGCACGTACAAGAGGTATCAGTTGCACATCTAGCTCTGCAAGATTTTCGGTAGCACCATCTTCGCGGTCTACGACAGTTATCACTTTTTCAATGATACATCCGGCTTCACGAATTGCTCCAATAGCCTCAATAACGGAACCTCCGCTTGTGGTTACATCTTCGAGCAGGATTATCCTATCATCTTTGGTCGCATCACCTACAAATCTTCCTCCTGTGCCATAGTCTTTAGTAGCTTTGCGAATAAGCAAAAGTGGGAGCCCGGTCTCAAGGGATACCGCTGTGGCTATAGGAACACCACCAAGGGCAACTCCACCGATAAGGTCTATGTCTATTTTTTTTATCATTGAAGCTGCCTGTTTTGCAATGAGCTTCAATGTGGAAGGGTTGGAACTTGCTTTTTTAATATCGATGTAGTATTTGCTTTTCTTTCCTGATGTAAGGGTGAAGTCTCCGAATTTAACTGCACCACAACCCTCAAGACTCTTTATAAGTTCATTCTTGTCATTTGATGATATCATTGTAATTTCTCCTTAGTTTACCACGGTTCTTTTTTCACTCCTATAAAATAACCGACAACATTTGTTGCAAGGTGAAGCAGGGGTGTTATAATCAGGATTACAGCAATGACCTTGAATGTGAACTGCTCAGCGAACCACACAGGTGATGCAAGATATGCGAATATCAATGCTCCAAGTACGAAATCGAGTTGGTCGATAACCGGCAGTGGTGCTCCGCGTTTAAGTCCCATGCGGCGTTTGAAGAAACTCATGAACATGTCACCGAAAAGAGAGCCGACCGCAAGTGCGAATATTAGTATGGTAGTATTTGAACCGCCTGTGCCGAATGTTGGGAGCTCCACACCGAAGAGTACTGGGTACTTTTCAAGAAGTTGCATTTGCATAAGTCCTGCAAGTGCTCCGAATATGAGTCCTACAAAAAAACCACGGTATGTTTTTCCATCTCCAAGTATCCGTCTTCCGTCTGACATCGTTTTTCCATTGTCGATGGGCCTTCCTCCTCCGAAAAGTGCTGCGAAAGGATTTGGCAGGTATGCCGGAAGCATTAGCCATAATGCAAGAACAATTATCTCGATCGTGTTATCAACTCAGTAGTTTTGTTCTAGTCTGCTTCATTGATATATAAAATCAACTATAATATTGGCCTTGTCCAAAAAGTCAGATCGACTACAAAATTGGGCATTTGACCACAAAGTATCCTGTTTGACTATATATTCAAATATCAGTACATACAAAGCTTTCAATTGCTCGAAAATAGTACAAAAGTCAAGTATTTTTCAACAAGGGATACCACAGCTACATTTATGGTTTTTGATGCAACCTTTACACCTAATAGTTATCATACTTTCTTTATGAGTCGAAAAGAGGAATGCAGGCGATTGACTGTAATATGATTAGGTTCGATCGTTTCATTCATTTGATCGTGAAAAGGGTTAAAAGGAAGCTGAAAGTCAGATTCGCAGTTGAATTTTTAGGTAAACATCTAATTATTATGTGGTGTGGATAAATTTTAATCCACGACTGTTCTCATTTTTTCAAAATCGTGGCAATATGTAAATAAATTCCATGTTTTAATACGATATGATTAATCTATCCAAAAGGACACGTTTAGTAAAACTTAATTATTATAAAGTATTACTATATTTAAGCAAACATTTAAAGTGATCATATGAAAATTGCACCACGAAAAAGAGAACAAATATTTCCATTGCCTGTAGCATTGATATCTACTGTCTCTAATAATGGGGTGTTGAATGTGGCTCCCTGGTCTAACATAACTCCAATACTTAGGCCTCTTGAAGAGGTTGTGATGGCATCATGGATCAAACGTGATACTCTTGATAACATAAGAGATACAGGAGAATTTGTCATCAATATTCCTCCAGTAGAAATGTCTGAAAAAGTAATGATAAGTTCAAAGAATTTCCCGGCAGATGTAGATGAGTTCAAAGAAGTCGGTCTTTCTCCCAGACGATCTTCTATGATAGCTCCTCCCGGAGTTGAAGGATGCCTGGCATGGGCAGAATGCTCTTTTATTGAAGAGATTGCAATGGATAGATTCTCTCTTATCATCGGAAAGGTCGTAAATCTTGAAGTAGATGATAGGTTCTTCAACGATAATGGAGAGATGGATTATGAAAACGCAAAGCCTATGTCATGCATTCTTGGTGCAAAAGGACTGGAGTTCACTTATCCTGCAAATAGTGGTAAAAAAGCAAGTTATTCTGAGATGATGCTTAAATGATAATCTCATCAGCATCATCCTTTTCATATTTTAGAACAGGTGCTATTACTCATGTGGGATAACCACATGAAAACCATTAAATTTTTCAACACTTGTGGCAACACCATAGACCTGCTTGATGGTTTCAGGCACAACGATCTCGTTACCTCCATGTGCAAAGACCTTTCCGTCCTTTAAGAATATATAATTGTCAGCAAACCGTAGTGCGAGGTTTAGATCATGCATGGTTATCACTGCCGAGACCTTATTATTTTCTACCACTTGTCTGACCGTGCGTAATATTTCCAATTGCTTTTTAAGATCAAGGCTGCTGGTCGGTTCATCAAGTAACAACAGTTTTGGTTCCTGTACCAGAGCTCTTGCAATAGCTACTCTCTGAAGTTCTCCTCCACTCATCTCATTGATGTGCCTAAGGGCCAATTCTTCCAGTCCAAGTTTTTTGATAACTGATTCTACAACACGTCTATCTTTTTCTCCAACATTCCAGCCAATATGTGGCTTTCGGCCTAATAATATTGCATCATAAGCTGTAAGTTGTCCTGCTTCTGAGCGCTGTGGTACATATCCCACTCTCTTTGCGATCTCATGTTTTTCAAGGGCTAATACTTCTTCTCCGTCAACTATAATTGTACCTGTTTTAGGTGGATGAATTGCATTGATACATCTGAGAAGAGTCGATTTTCCAACTCCGTTAGGACCAAGAATGGCTAATATCTTTCCTGGCTTAAGTTCGAAATGTATCTGGTTCAGAATTTCTCTGTTATTATAGCTAAAATCAAGTTCTGTAACGCTTAACATTAGTGTTGATACCCCCTGATAAGCAAATATAGGAAAAGTGGTGCACCCATGAATGCAGTAAGAATGGCAACCGGAAGCTCATGAGGTGCAAGCATAAGCCTTGCTGCCGTATCTGCTCCAAGTAACAGCAGAGCTCCGGTAAGGCAGGATGCCGGTAATAGAAACCGTTGTTCATCCCCTACGAACCGGCGTGCCATGTGGGGGCACACTAATCCTACAAAACCGATCACTCCCAGGAAAGAAACAATAAAAGCGGTTACAAGAGATGCCACAAGCATACCCCACAATCTTACTTTTTCTACGTTGACCCCAAGTCCTTTTGCAGTCTCATCTCCTGCATCGATCGCATTATAGTTCCACCGATTCATAAAGAAATAAAATACTGCCGGCACTGTCAAAATGAACAATATTGTCAGGTCATTCCAATCTGCTCTCCCGACATCACCAAATGTCCAGAATACAACAGCTGCAAGTTGTACATCATCAGCGAAATATTGAAGGAACATCGTACCTGCAGTAAAAAGAGATGCTAATGCAACTCCTGTTAATATCATCACTTCCGGAGATGAATTTCTATATTTTGCAATAGCAATTAGAGTGAATGTTGCTATAAGCGAGAAGCAGAAAGAGACCGCTGTTGTCATATATGGATTGTTCAACATGATCGCATCTGCACCTGTACTTCTCATTGTGCCACTACCAAGCACTATTACAGAAAAGGCCGCACCGAAAGCACATGCATGGGATATTCCAAGAGTGTAAGGTGAACCAAGAGGGTTTCTCAATATTGATTGCAATGCAACACCGGAAACTGAGAGCCCGACTCCTGCAACAATGGCTACAAGTGCTCGTGGAAGTCGAATATTCCATATAATCGTGGAAGCACTGCCTTGACCATATCCGAAAAGGGATAATATTACGTCTGTAAATGCTATGTTTGTTGCACCAACGGCAATTGAATATATTAGCAACAGGAATAGAAGGATGGATGAAATGACCATGAAGGCCATTTTCTTCCTTATATATCCTGAGTATGCTAAAGCAATGGGGTTACTTTCGATTCCATTTGTTTCTTTGTCTGTAAAGCTCATATTATCCATCCATTTCGCAAATCGTTGAGATCATTATGGAATGTTCCTGACAATATTTTATTGAATATTTTGATCGTTTAGAATTGACCATCGAGTGATATTTTCCCAAAACCGCTGGTAAATCCATGGGTCAGATTCTCATAAACGGCATCTCCCAGAAGAAACATGTATATCTCATCTGCTTTTGTGGCCGGGTCAATATCACTAAATCTCTCCGGATGGATCACTGTTCCTGCATAATATGATGCTGCAAGGACAGAACCCTGATTGGAACTATACCAGTTATATGGAAGAATTCCGTAAACGTTCCCGTTTTTAACAGCACTGAGCGATGTGTATGCAGGGTCACTTTTCAGTTCATCAATTGCCGAGGGTGTGGTCATTAATGTTGAAAGATCAACAAATAGAATATCTGCATCCCATTCGATTATCGCTTCCTTTGAAACATCAGCGTGTGTTGTTCCAAGTGAAGACGCTACATTGTTTGCACTTATAAATTCGAAAGGAGGATAGGTTGGTTCAGTAGATTGGAATCCATGAGGGCCACTGTATGCTATACCACCAACATAGACGTTTTTTGGATCATCATTAGCAGTATCTTTTGTCCTATTCTCAAGGTTTCCAATGTTCATTTCAAAGAATCCAATGACCTCTTCTGCCCGTTTGTTTTTGTCCATAACATTTCCCATTATACGAAGGCTTTGGTACATGTCATCACGATAGACTCCAAGATTTCCGTAATTTAAAGCTACAACAGGAATTTCTGTCTTTGCCTGAAGTTCATCTGCATCTTTAGCAGACTGAACATAGGTCCAGAATATGACATCCGGGTCTACACCAACTATCTTTTCCGGATCGGTATTTCCTCGGTGTTCACCGATCAGTGGTAAGTTTTGGAATTGGGGATTTGCAATAGCATAAGGTCTTCGGTTCTCATTTATTCTCAGTTCTACGTCTTCGACACCGACAATTGCATCCTGTGCTTCAAGGTAGCAAATATAGCGAAGTGCTCCAGCTCCCTGACATACTATCCGTTCCGGGTCTGTAGGAACGGTTACAGTTCTACCAAGACCATCTGTTATTGTGCGTTCTGAAACAGTCTCTTCATTTAATTTATCCGAACTTGAAATACAGCCCAGCCCAAAAGATGCAATGATAATTAAAAAAATTGCAATTGATCCTATATACATTCTTTTTTTCACACTATAAACTCCAATTCAGTTTTTCCTAGGTTAGATATGTTGAATATTTCATATTGTGTGGAATAAAGATGTAAGGGAAAAAGAATGCCCTGCACCTTTAGTAATAGTTGGTTGTGTACTATCGACCAATTCTATTTTTGAAGAATTTAAACCAACAAATTCACACGAATAAATACTATCGTAACAACTAGTCACATTGAATTTAAAGTTTGTGTTAATAGTGTTAACAATTTGAAAAATATTTTATTCGAATATTTCTTCGATTTTTGATAGATACATTTGGTTGAGGGGTTGTATTGAGCTTCATTTCCCCATTTATCAATTTTCCATCTCGAACTCAGGTTTTGTCATCCTGCAGGTGGATTGAAATTCTTTGGAGGTTCTTCAAACTCTGGAAGTTTCACTAAAGGTCCAGATTTGAGTATGTGTTGTGTCAGAACAGCCCTGACGATTATGCTACCTGTATCATTCCCTTAAGTTCATTTCCACAAGCTATACTTCAATAATGACATTAATATCAATAGAACAAAATCATACAGTACATACTTATTTTTTCTAGGTGCCGAGTGTGATAAATGGATTCGGAATTATTACTTTTCCGTAGATTCTCCAATTATCTTATTGTAATGCTTGATATACAAAATACCCAGGATAGGCATCAATAGGAAATATCCCATATATGATATGTTAAAGAATATTTTAATCCAGAAAAATTTAATCATATTCTCATCGATTAATCCCAGCCCCATTTGAACTGCCTGTAGAATCACTGGGATAATAGCACAAAGCAATGGCAAC
Organism: Methanococcoides burtonii DSM 6242; assembly: GCF_000013725.1. Lineage (NCBI taxonomy): Archaea > Methanobacteriati > Methanobacteriota > Methanomicrobia > Methanosarcinales > Methanosarcinaceae > Methanococcoides > Methanococcoides burtonii. The sequence goes on along the minus strand of NC_007955.1, from coordinate 1,128,566 downwards.
AATACAATTAACTTCATTTCTCCTGTAATTTTTCTTATATCATAGTCTACCGAAGGTAGTAAGTAAATAAACAGGCTGACGGGAAGAATGACAACAAAGATTATGATCAGTGGTAATGTGTTATACGGAAAGCTCATATCGAATATTTCACGAGTTATAGGATCTATTGCAATTTCCACGAGTCTCTGAATTGGAAGCAGCAAGTTATAGATCAACGAATCATGGGGAAATGTAGCTGTCACAATACGAGTATGTCCAATTATAACTATTATAGTATGAAACATACCACAAATTAGCAAAGGTATATAGTACAAAACCTTTCGAATATCTCTTCTGTTCTTTACAATATTCTGACCAATGGTGGCTATCGGTACTAAAAATAGGATAAATAATCCAAGTGTCATTACTAATGCATATATCCTTAGATCAGACTGGCTTTTTGTAACTATCATCACAAACATTGTCAAAAGAATAACCGTTACCCAGATATGAGCCATAAAGAAAAGAAGGGCATCTAACGGCATTTTCTTTCTAAATTTTAAGATGAGATTATTGATCAAAAGTTATTCCTCCGGATTCATTTTTGAGCTCTTCCTAACACGAAACCCACGCACGCAAAAACAAGTACCAATCCAATGCTCTCAATAAACGGAGTTGTATTATCGGATTCTGTTGTTAGCACAATCTCACTTTTGTTGGATTTTCCCATTGATTCAAGTTCACTTATTATTTCATCTCTATCGGTAGTAAGATGCTTCCCAGGTTCACCGATAGTTACTTTGAATCTGTTATCAGCTACGTTTATGTCCTGAAGCATCAGTATTACCGATTCACCAGTAAAATCGAGGTTCATTATTGTTGATAGACATAGAACCTATTTCCGAAATCACCTCAATTTCATTCGATGGAAGTGGTCTCATCAGCCATTCATCTACTTTTATCGTTACTACAGAGTATTTGAGATGTTCCTGGATATTGGTTACATTCCCAACAGCGATTCGGTCAGAATCATTGATCTGATATGAGATCATGCCTGCTTCTGAAGTAAATGATGCATGTGCATTTGTTGCAGCAATCAAAAATAAAAAAATTGTGAGAACGAATATTTTTTGCATTTTAAGCTCCTGCACAGTACATATAAGTTTATCTGCATATAAAATTTTCTAATTTATGAAGGGGTTTGCCTATATAAAAAGGGACTTTATGAGCACCTCATCCTTTCATCCTCATTCCTTTTTCATTGTTTCTTTCCATTAACCATATATTTGATATGTCCCCAGTTATCCTGCAATATATCAAAATAATGTGGAGGAATATCATGAGTACGATTGAAAATTTAAACGAAGCGTTTGCCGGTGAATCAATGGCAAACAGGAAATATCTTGCTTTTGCAAAAATGGCTGACAAAGAAGGTTTCGGACAGGTAGCCAAATTGTTCCGAGCTGCAGCTGCTGCGGAAACAGTACATGCTCATGCTCATTTGAGAGTTCTGGGAGGCGTCAAGAGCACTGAAGAAAATCTTCAGGAAGCAATAAGTGGCGAGACCCTTGAATTCAACGAAATGTATCCTGCTTTTATAGAAGAAGCAGAAAAAGAAGGTAATAAGCAAGCTGTCCGTAGCTTCGATATGGCAAATCAGGTCGAGCAGATTCATGCTGGACTTTATACGAAAGCCCTGGAAAATATCGGCAGCAATGAAGAAGTCGATTATTACGTCTGTGATATCTGTGGAAATACTGTAGAAGGCGAAGCACCTGAAAGATGTCCGATATGCGAAGCTGTACATTCAAAGTTCCAAAAAGTAGACTGAAATTAGATCATTAAAGGTGGAAACTTTACCGCCTTTTAGTTTTTTTTCAGATATAGGCAATAAGATGGAATCGCTTTTGGTATTTCGGTGTCACATTTTCTAAATTTGTATATATTACTCATATCAGGACTTTCAAACTAATACCGATACATATTTTAATATAAATAACGATTGTGAATCCAATGAAAGAAAGCAAAGACATCATAAACAGCAGTAACATCATGTTGGCAAGTGTGCTGACAATGCTTCTGCTTGCTGCTCTCATCACTCTGGGGATGCTGACACCACTTGTCGTGAAGCTCACCACCGGTAATGAGATCAGCATGGGTGCTGAATATTTCAATGACAGGAGTGCAATACCGACAGCAGCATTGGTCGTACTGCTCACTACATGTCTGCTTTATGGTTACTTTGGTGCAAAGAAGGCTCTCTTAGTTGCGGGTATTACTGCCCTTATCTCTCTGGTTTTCGCTTTCATCTCACCTTTTGGGAACCTTCCGCTCGATGTCACAGTTCCATTAACAGGCATGGCGGTTGTAGCTACATTCTATAAGATGTACATGGCAATGGAACGTGGATCATGGATACTGAAGCTCAAAGGCATAAGTGCTCATGTGATACATCTTGGCATTCTTTTCATTCTCATAGGTATTGTTGCCAGCTCGAACATGCAGGTAGAAGGCTCGGATATCGTGACCGTTGACTCGCCCGGATAGTTCGAAGGACAGAACTACATAGTTTCTGTAACAGACATGCATTCTGTTTTCGAAGGTTCTCCATATAAACAATATCCGGGTTCTTCCTACGCAACCCATGTTACCTTCGATGTCTATAAGAAAGGTGCTTATTTTGATAGTGGTCAGGTCAAATACATAACAGATTTCAAATGGGGTCAGACATTCACTACCACCTATGTTGACCGTGGTATTTTTGAAGAGCTGTTCATAGCTCCAAAGGCATTGAATGAAAGCAGTGGTGAGGTCAGTCTGTATGTCAGAACAGTTCCATTCATAACATTCATCTGGGGTGGTCTTTTCCTTATGGTTGCCGGGATCATCTCTCTTGTGCTCGTGGACCGTTCACTTGAAAGCAGCAGCTTAAAAGCAGAATTTTCTCTTAATGGTAAACGAAATAACGGCTCTAAAGTTCGTAAGGGGGCTAAAAAATGAACTTTGGTATGATATCTATCTGGTTGGCCTTTACTCTTGGTACAGGTTCAGCAGGTTTGGCTATCATCGGCCTTTTGCGAAACGATGAACGCTTAATTTCCCGGTCAAAACAGTTCGAGCTATGGTGTAGTGTTCTAACAACATTTGCAATCATGCTGCTGACATATTATCTGTTCACAGTATCGGCATCTTATGTCTATGTCTACCTGCATTCCAGCATAGACCTTGAGTGGTTCTATCGCTTTTCTGCCCTCTGGGCAGGTCAGGAAGGTTCGTTCCTGCTCTGGACATGGTTCACGCTTATGATCCTTCTGTTTATTCGATATACAGGAAACACGAAAGAGATTGCAGATACGAAGTTAATGAATATTACAAGGGCTGTCTGTCTCACAATAGTAGCTTTCTTCCTTCTTCTTCTTGTCTTGAAGAATCCGTTCGAGACCTATTACGCTGTTTTCGGAGGAGCTATCGAAACCTCCAACTGGAATCCTTTTGTTACGGTCTATCATCTCATCGATGGTCAGGGTATGAATCCGCTCCTCAGGAACCCCTGGATGGCAGTCCATCCACCAATACTGTTCCTGGGGTATGCTGCATTCACGATACCCTTTGCAACAGCATTTGCATCACTGCTTATCGATGACGAAAGATGGATAAAACTGACAAGGAACTGGATGCGTCTGGCATGGCTTTTCCTCACAGCAGGTATAGGTCTTGGTGGATTTTGGGCATACGAGGTTCTCGGATGGGGAGCATGGTACTGGTCCTGGGACCCTGTCGAGACATCTTCCCTGATACCCTGGATAACAGCTACCGCATTCCTGCATTCGGCAACAAGGGTCCGTGATGGTGAATACCGTTTCCTTGCTCCAATGCTGGCAATAGTTTCGTTCATACTGGTAATATTCGCTACCTTCGTGACACGCAGTGGTATGTGGGTATCCGTACACTCCTGGCAGGACCTCACATTTGAAGGAACATTGATCGCGTTCTTCCTGGCGATACTTGTTGTTTCAAGTCTTGTGTTGCTGGCGAGAAGGTACTTTGAAGAGAACGATGGCAGCGATCAAGGTAGCCAGAGTAAAGGCCAATAAAAAAAGAATTGTTCAATAAATGATCAGAAGAATCTGAAATAGATCCTCCTGTTATTCTTCCCTTTGTTCTCTGCCTTGAATATCTCAATATGTGGTATTTCGCCCGTATTTGCAACATGGGTCCCACCACATGCCTGGTCATCTACATCCGGTATCCGTATGACCCGTATCTCTTCTATTTCCGGCGGGAATGCATCCTTAAGCTTCACCACAGAAGGTATCTTCAGGGCTTCATCTCTTGGGAGGATCTCTATCTCGACATCGATTTTTCGGTCTATGATCTCATTGACCTTCGCTTCATAGGATCCTATAAGTTCCCTGTCGAAGTCCTCAAGATTAAAATCAACTCTTGTCTTCTCTTCCGCGATCTGATTACCGGATATCTTCGCACCGGTCTCACTATGGATCATGGCACTGAGAATATGGGCAGCAGTGTGGTATTTCATGAAAAGGCTTCGTCTGTCCCAGTCAATAGTACCTTTTACTTTATCTCCTGCTTTCAATCCAGCCTCGGAGACTTCGTGACTTATCTTGCCGTCAAATTTACCCACAAATGTGACGGGATACTCTTTGCGGTCACAGACCAGTTTCCCGGTGTCATGTGGCTGTCCTCCTGAACTGGGATAGAAAGCCGTCCTGTTAAGGACAACGAACCTATCATCGGTCACGTCGAGGACATTAGCCTCGAATTCTTTCATCTGACTGTTTTTAAGGTAGAGTGTTTCCATAATGGGAAATCAGGAATATCCTTAATAAATGTTTTTCATTCAAATAAGGATATTCACATCTTTAATCTGCCAATATCGATGTAATCGACACCATCATCTGTGAGGATCGCATAAAGCATCCTCTTTCTTACACTGTTGGCAAGCCTTATGGCCCTTGACATGACAGGGAGTGTAAATTCATGGTCCATTGGTATCGAATGTATGAGATATTCGGAATGCGGTATCTTTGTTGGTGATTCCACCTGTGAATAAACACGGAAATGACTACCGAACTTGAAACCTGTCTTTGGTACGACCCCTTTATCTCGAAGATCTGTGTAAACACTGCTCTTCAGATTGAACTCGGGTTCAATCTCCGAAGCCATCTTTGAAAAAGCATCCACATCCATGGATTCATCCTGTCTGTTGTTGATATTGAGGACACCCTTCTCAAGGAGATATCGGGACTCAACAAGTGAAAGCTGCAATCTCTGGCTATCCAATGGTTTCCCGTAAAAGCCATTCTCAAAAAGGGTTTTCGAAGCTTCCTCATCCCATACGACAACCCTGTCCTCAAGGAAAGTGGCATCTGCATTGATGTCTGGGTAAAGGGGTTCCTTCATCTCGCCTTTTAAGCGTGGCCTTTTCACATCGTAGAAAGTAATGTCACTCTCTTCATCTACAATGGCGAGTACCATCTGCTTTCTAACGTTTTCGGCTGCTGCAAGGGAACGCAAGAGGTCCCTCAGTGGCATTGGTGCTCTTTCTGACCTTACATAGATGAACTGCTTTGCCGCTCCCTTTCCGGGATGGCTGCCACGTGGGTATACGCGGAAATCGGTCACACCGGGTTGTACGTAGAACCCTCGTTCTCTCAGGTCCTTGTAAACGATATATTTAAGCTCGAAGGAGGGCTGCAAGATGGAAGCTTCCTTGAAAAGATCGGAAAACTCCAGGACCTTTCCTTCATGTTCCACCTCTATCTTCCCGCGGAATGCCAGATATACAGCTTCGATAAGTGTGAGCTCAAGCCCGCTCGATTTAGGCCTGCCGTAGTACCCATTATTGTAAAACTCATTAATAGCTTTTTTTTCTACAAGTACACGGTCCTTTACTATCTCTGCTCTCATTCTTTATTACCTCTGTATTTGATGGCGGAATCCACGAAGGATGCTGCAAATTCTTTATAAGATGCTGCTTCCAGATGAGCGTATGCACCAAGGGTATTGTTCTTTACCAGTCCGTCCCATCCGTCACGTATTCCTGTTCCGCGGGATAGCTTTATTGCAAATTCAGCATCTTCCGGTAGTTCGGTCACTTCTGAATGATGGAACTCATGTCCTATGAACGAATTTCCTTTACTGCCGATCACTGTATCTTCATCGAGCTGGCCTATATTGTAACTGACCACACGTTTGTGCCCCATTAGCGAGTGTCCCGGAAGTGCTCCGACCATTTCATGGGTGGCTTCCGGCATTTCTGCCATGTGGTATGTTCCTTTTCCTTTCACACCGGTAGTGATCCTCTCGGTCAGGTACATAAGTCCCCCACATTCGCCGTATATGGGTAGTCCGTTCTCTGAGGCTTTCCTTATGTCCTCCCTCATGCTTTCATTTGCTTCCAGCTCAGCAGCATAAAGTTCGGGATAACCACCACCCAGATAAAGTCCATCTATATTCGGCAGTCTCTCATCATGGATGGGGCTGAAATATTCAAGTTTCGCTCCTGCAAGTTCCAGAAGCTCAAGATTGTTATGATAATAGAAATTAAAAGCCTCGTCAAGTGCAATTCCTATCACAGGTCTTTCACTTTCAAGCTTTCTGTGTATGAATATGGTGTTCTCTGCTTTCTTTAAGGGCTGTGCCTGTTGAGCTATCTCAATGAACTTGTCAATATCGATGCCTTCCGATACCCTTTTCTCTATGGCTGCAAGACGTTCATCAAGATCATTGACCCTGCGTCTTTCCTCGATCGCGGGAACAAGTCCAAGATGACGCATGGATATCTGCATGGCATTGTCCCTTGGGATGATGCCGAGTACAGGAAGTTTGGTAAAATGCTCAACAGCTTCCTTCGCCTTTTTTGCATGCCTTATGCCACCGATATTGTTGAGTATGACACCTACGATATTGACGTCAGGGTCAAAGTCCTTATATCCATTGACAAGTGCAGCGGCGGAGCGTGTGATACTTCGGGCATTGATAATGAGTATCACCGGACATTTCAGCATCTTTGCTATCTGTGCGGTGCTTCCCATATCCCCAATGCTTTCCAGTCCCTCAAAAAGCCCTCTCACACCTTCGATAACAGCGATCTCGGCTCTGCCATCCACTTCACATGCATGTGCGAACACATCAAGGACCCCATCCTCTCCCATGAGGTACCCATCAAGATTACGTGCTCTCCTTCCTGTTATTTCGGAATGGTAGCTCGGGTCTATATAATCAAGGGCTACCTTGAAAGGCTGTACATTATAGCCTCTGGTCTTAAGGGCTGCCAGCAATCCGGCGGTGATGGTGGTCTTTCCGGAAGATGACCTGTCAGCAGCAAGGAGCACTCTTGGAATATTGAATTCTTTATTATCTGCGGATGGCATGATGATATCTCTTTTTATCTGGTAAGCTCTCTGAGACGTTCATCGTCAAGAGCAACAGGCATAACGGAAGTATCGCGTTGCATGATGGCCTTCGCAAGGTCACGATAAACTTGTGCAATGCTGGAGTCTGGTGCTTTTTCCATGACCGAGAAACCATCCCTTTCGCAATCCTGCACGATCTGTTCCTTTGGTATGAACGCCATAAGGTCGGTTCCTATCTCACTTGCGAACTTGGTCACTATCTCTTTTTCACGGCTCACACTGCGGGAATTACATATGATCCCGCTGAGGGGAGTGTTTATCTTTGCCAGTCCTCGGCAGATATTGTTCGCTGCATAAAGGGGCATATATTCGCCGGAAGTCAGGACATATGCTTCCTTTACAAGTCCCTTGCGTATAGGTGCTACAAAGCCACCACATACGATATCTCCAGGGACATCGTAGATGATAAGGTCCATTTCGTTCAGCGTTTTTGATATCTTCTTAAGTGTCTGGATGGCCACGATGATCCCACGTCCGGCACAGCCGATACCTGGCTCGGGTCCGCCCACTTCCACACACTTCACGCCATTGTAACCGGTAAATACGACATCTTCCTCTTTCACATCCTTTTCCTTACGCAGAAGATCAAGGATGGTCGGGATGCGTTTTCCTCCAAGAAGGGTGATGGATGAATCGCTTTTCGGGTCACAGCCAATTATCATTACCGTGTATCCCTCATCGGCACATGCGGCTGCAACGTTGGATGCAGTACTGGATTTTCCGATGCCACCTTTTCCATAGATAGCTATTCTTTTCTGTACGCTCATCTGCGAATGCTCCGTTTTATAATGATTCTTTTGCGACTTCTCTCAGTGTTGCACCGAACTCGGATTCTACGATGTGGTTGACACCGAGTGTCTTTGGATGCAGGTCTATTTCGACGATCACATGTTCGTGTCCCATTTCCTTAAGGGGTAATACCTGTCTTGGTCCGTTGGTAACGGATATCAGTTCCATATTGGAGATGTGGTCCATTGGTATTGCATGCGGGACCCCGCTTATCACGGCAAAATCGAAGTCTATGTACTTGTCCTTTATCAGCTGGTCAACAGCATTCCCTGCAATAGGATACTCGTCAAGTCCGCCAATGTTCTCGTGGATGACAACGTCCCTTTCCTTCAGGTCGTTCGCGATGCATTCTGCATGGTGGCGAACTCTTGGAAGTCCCAGCTTCTCATCGATATTTGCCATATTGATAATATTGTCTGCTTTGCCAAGCTGCTCAGCTACTTCGTTGATCGCAACTGTGATGTCTGCGAACATATATCCTGTCTCTTTTTTGGCGTTCATGATGACAAGTCCGCGCTTACCTTCCTTGAGCAGCTCGATTATCCTCTGTGCAACCTTATATTTCACATCGCCGCGTGAAGGCGCAAGATATTCCCGGCTTGCAGCACCATGTTTTAGTTCGACATTGGTCGCTTCTTCGAGCAGGGCACGCTGTCTTTCGAACTCTGTCTTGTCAATAACACCTACATCGAGTGCGGATTCAAGTGCAATGATCACACCTTTTGTATTGTTCCTGTAACCTGCGTGCACTTCCACTTCTATCACCGGCACATCAAGGTCTGCTTCCATGACCGGTTCATGCATTTCCTCTCCGATTATCATGCTGGCACAGGTGCCCACAACACCGATTAGCTTCGGTTTGAACATCTCGTTCACTTTATGGAGCACATTCACGAGTGCATCATGCCCTCCAAAAACGAAACCGGTTTCATCAAGGGCAGTTGTAACTACATGTATGCCGTCCTCTTCCAACAATCTCGCATGCTTGAAAGAACATCCAGGTGGTCCGTGCAGTACTGCAACATCGACATTCAGGTCCCTTAAAGTGTACAATGCGGCCACGATGGAACTTGGTCGTGGGTGTATGATCGTAATATTCTTGTCCATGCTCGTTCCTCATTTATGATAGTGAATTTTATTAAATATATGATGATACGTTTTTATCTGAAACATTTGACACACGACAATATAATGTCGCAAGCGGTAGAATTTATCAGGGCGGTTTCTATTCCTTCTTCAAGTGAGCGCACATAATATGCGTTATCATATTTTATATCACGCATACGGGTTCCAACTAAAATGACTTTGTCTATCATTTTTCCCCTTCTATGAAGGAGGTTCGCCACATTCTCAGGCGGAAGGCCTTCACAAACCTGTTCTGCTTCTTCACCAAGTACGATAACAACCTTTCCCTCTTCAGATGTCAGGGCATAATCAAGTGCTTTTTCTACGGACAATATGTCCATTCCTGAATTGGAATTATCTATTAGTATTCTGCTTTCAAGTTCGCTCTTTGTCATCCTTCCGGTAAGGCCCTTAAAATCATGAACTGTTCCTGATATATCATCCTCATCAACCCCTAACGCAATTGCTATTGCAGAAGCTGCGGCGATGGCTATGGTATAAGCAGAAACGTCGAATCCTTCTGTTGTGGTCGTTCTGATGGTGGAATTTGGTCTATGAATGGAAACCTCATGTCCTTTTATCATTACGTTCACATCGGCAACATTGTCAGCTTCATCGCTAAAAGTTATCGTGTCGATATTCTTTTTCCGGGTAGATCCTATAGCTTTTTCTGCGTTTGAACTGATCAATAGAATACTGTCAGCCTTTGCATTTTCTACCATCTGCAATTTTGCATCACTTGCCCATGCAGTGCCCGAGGCTATCCTGTAATCCAGTTCCAGTGATGTTATAACTCCAATATCCGCACATCCGGTGCCTCCAATGGATGTTTCAAAAATAATTACGTCAGGTCTGAGCCTTTCCTTTTCCATGATCTCAATGGCCATGAGGATGCTTCCGGGTGCAATGCTCAGTCCTTTGTGGATGACTGTGGCAATACCCTCTTTCCAGTATTCAAGTCCTCTGGATGTATGAAGTAGCACTGTCTGTTTCCTTGAAATAATATCTGCCAGGAGGGATGCAGTACTTGTCTTGGCCTTTGTACCCGTGATCTCAATGACCTTTTGTCCGGCAAGACGTTCACTTTCATTGATAAGCTGTCCGACCATTTTATGATGGGTAACAACAGGGTTCCTTTTTTCTCTTGCACTTTTCAGTACTTGGAAATCCGGGTCAAGATGAACTGGAGCTACAACAGTTTCTGTAGGTTTTAGCTCAAATTCGTCCTTTGAAGAAAGAACTGGAAAAAACATTTGCAGATCAGATATTGTCGCATCGTCCAGTGTATCATAGACATCGATGGCACGGACATTATATCCAAGCCTTGCCATCTCTTTTGCAACAGAAATTCCGGCGTGCGTCAGGTCGAGCACGACCGCATCCTTCTGACCTGCGTTCATAGTTATTGGTCTGTTTACATTACTTCCATTGCTCTCTCGAATACGAGATCTGCAAGAAGTTCGTGGTGTCCCAGTGGTTTTCCAAAAGTGACCGGGATCTCGTTTCCATCCACTGTGATCTTTCCTTCATTTGTCTCAGGGTCGAGCTTGAGTATTTCCGGAATATCTTCTGTGATGTGAACTCCTGATGCAAGGAATACAGGTACAGCTATGATCTTTGTAACGCCTGTTCCATCGAAATCAGCAAGTGCTTCCATCACTGTTGGAAGGGTGTTCTCCATGAAACCTGCTTTTATCACATAGTCAGGGTGTTTTTTTGCAATTGTAGCTGCTATCTCTGAAACAACTTCTTTGTTGTAAGGCAGTCTGCTTCCGTGGCCAATGGCTAAAATTCCTATCTTTTCGCTCATTTATTATACCTCTAATGTGTTGGATTTTAATTTCAAACTGTTTCACTTTTCGATGAAAAGGAATGCAAGACAACCAATGTTCATCTGATCATCCCATTTTTCGAGAAGTTTGAATTTAGCACGGTGTTCATACGTTTGTACACCGTTTGTGTTACTCATATGATATTGTGATTACATAAAAACAATTCGGGTTTGTTCTTGTCAATACTATGCACAACTTATAAAAGCGAAACTTATGTGGACGCAAATTCTGTAAAGAAAATATGAAGTAAACCAAAGTGAAAAATAGCGATTAAAAATAGTGAAATCAATATCAGGAACGCAAGTAGGCGATATGGTCAATAAAATAAGATACAGAATTTCAATATAAAAAAGAATCAGGAGCCGTCGTCCTCTCCGTCATCCTGTTTGTAACCATCAGCTCCGATCATGGCAGCTTCAACGGAATCAATACCATCGAGCCACTCTGCAACAAGGCCGTATGGGAGATCTTCCATTGCAGCTTCTGGCAGACTTTTACCGTCCAGTATAAGTGCTCCGACCTGTGCAATGCATGTTATGGCTGAGTCAATATCTTCTGCTTCTTCATATTCGATCGCTACTGCAATGAGATCTTCGATGCTTGATTCTTTATCAAAGTCGCCTGCTATGTAGCACTCACATGCTGCGAAGCTTCCTGCAAGGGCTGTCTGTACAGACTCGAGCATCATATCAATATCCTCGGATACAGTTTCGACCTCTTCGAGTGTAATATCTCTGATATCCTTGATTATCGCGATCGCATCATCTAAAGGAAGTGTCTTATTCTCGTATTTTGCAATGACCTTCAGGCATGCGAGAATGATGTCATCTTCCATAGTGACAAAAATCGCACCTTCTTTCCCGGAGTTATCCTCTTCTTCCTTGAACTCGAATCCGCTTTCTTTCACTTGACCTAGCCAGTTGCTCCAGCGCTCTGTTGTATAAAATTCATGGTCGATTTTTTCATGTGTGTCCGACATTTTAGTACCTCTTTCAATTTTCACTTATTAGGTATATCTAGGACATGTTCCGGTATTAATATAAAAGACATTCGAGTCAGGGTAATAGCTCGACCTTCTTCAATGTAATTGAAGGGTCAGCTTCCATCTCTACAGTGCCCATTACTTTCAGAACGGTACACCTTTCTCCGTTGCGAAGCCCTTTTGGATAGCAAAGCTCATATGTTTCAGCATCCAGTTTCTCATCACATTTTGGTGCCTGATATCTTATCTTTGAACCTTCGATAGCCTTTTTTGAGTCAAGTAATGCAAAGATCGGTGCTTTAACAACATCGACGACCATCGCTCCTTTATCATGGACAAAACACTCATGAAGGGTATTGTTCCTTACCTTTACTACCCTGTACTTCTTTCCTTTTTCAAGGCTCATGCAGGTGTTTTTCAGTTTGCACTGCTCGCATTCCGGCGTATCTCCATCGAAGAAGAACTCTACACCTTCTTTTGCGAGTCTGGTTCCAATGAGCGTTATAGTGGTATCCATGTCCTCCATTTAATCACCTTGTGTTATGAGATCGTAATGACCTTAATAATATATGATAATTTATGGGTTTATCAAACCCGCTCTTCTTATAGAGATATAGATATACTGATAATCCCTGAATTCAGACCTTTTTTAGGATATGACCTTTGTCTTCCTTGCGACTATTTCAGCGGCATCGGGTGTCAGCCCTGTTCCAAGTATGGTATACCTTTCTGGTCTGATAGTATGTGAGAGTACAAGTGCTTCTAATATATACTTATCTTCAATACCCAGCTCTTTGGCAGTCGTGGGTGCCCCTATCAGCTTTAAAGCATCACTTATTTTTTTCCAGTCACCGCCATGAAGGTACATCATCAATATTGTACCAACCCCGCATTGTTCCCCGTGAAGTGCCGGTTCATCTGCTACCCGGTCAAGTGCATGGCTGAACATATGCTCGGAGCCGGATGCAGGTCTTGATGAGCCGGCAATGCTCATTGCGACTCCGCTTGATACAAGTGCCTTAACGACCATTCTGACAGAGCTTTCAAGTTCGGGTTTTATCGAATCTGCTGAATCGATAAGTATTTGTGCGGTCATACTTGCGAGCGCAGCGGCATATTCACTGAACTGCACATTCTGGAGACGGCTTGCGAGTTGCCAGTCAAGCACTGCGGTACAATTCGAGATAATGTCTCCACAGCCGGCTGCTAATAATCTGTAGGGTGCATTGGCTATGATCTCAGTATCTGCAATAACTGCCATTGGTGCATTAGCCTGGACCGATGTAGTGGTCTTCCCATCCTTTATGGAAGCTCTCGAAGAAACGATACCATCATGTGAGGCAGCTGTTGGGACACTTATGAACGGCACTTCCAGATCAGTGGCAGCAAGTTTAGCAACATCGATAGTTTTACCGCTACCAACGCCCAAAAAGTATTTGGTGCCGGATTCAATTGCATGCTTCCTTATCCTTTCAACTTCTTTCATAGATGCTGATTCTGATATTACGAGTTCTACATTCTGGCCCGCATCCTGCAATGAATCCTGAACTATCTCACCTGCTATCCCCTTAGTACTCTTTCCTGTGACCACTAATGCGTTGTCGATAAGTTTCAGGTCTGTGCAGACATCTCTGACCTCGTTGATGACACCATTTCCTATCACAACATTTCTTGGTAGCTGCATCCATTTCTTCTGTCCGTTCATATCATGCGTCACATCCATGTGTATATGTTTATCTGTATTTCTGACACCATATATTATTAAGCATTAGTGTTATTAGGTTATTCCTACAGCTTTTGCAACAGTGAGAAATAATGTGCCCTTATGTAGATAAGATCTTGGAATTTGTGAACCGTTATTATCTTGAACCGATCTTTCAGGATAGTGGATACAATGTAGTGAATACCCTTACCTGGGCACTGATATTGGGAATTTGTGTTTTTGCGGTTGCCTGGTTGCTTGAGAAATGGAATGTCGAGGTTGATGACAAGTTTGTATTTTCCATCATTCCTTTCATACTCGCAGGCTCATCTTTAAGGGTGATCGAGGATGCGGGTGTTTTTGATGCACCTTTGAGCTATCTGTTCATCACTCCCAATATCTATTTCTTTGTGTTCGTTGTCACAGTGTTCTGTCTGTTGTTGTCCAGATCGATAGCTTCTTCAGAAAAGGTCTCTGACTGGAAAGTGCCTTTTGCGTTACTTGGTTTATGCTGGTTCGCAATCAATATCATTACTCTTCTCGTAGTGGAAGATATCACTCGCCCGTTCATTCTTGTTGCGATCGTTTTACTGGGAACGGTCCTTGCAGGGTCAATATATCTTGCTTTTAATAGGGCAGGTGTGTCCTTTGTAAAGGATCCTTTGAACATGATGATAATCTGGTCTCATCTTCTGGATGCCTCGTCCACTTTTATTGGTGTTGATATCCTTGGATACTATGAAAAGCACGTTGTTCCTGCTTATCTGATCGATCTGACCGGTACTGCGCTTGTCATGTTCCCTCTGAAACTCGCCATCTTTCTTCCGGTGATCTACATTATAGACACTCAATTCGTTGCTGATGAGGAATCAAAGAGGTTGAGGACGTTCGTCAAGATGGTGATAATCATCCTTGGTCTTTCACCTGCATGCAGGAACACTATCAGAATGGCATTCGGGATATGATAAAAATGGATGTGAACAACGATATTTCTGTTGATGTAGCTGGGATAACTACTCGCAATGGTGGCTGCAATGTGTGTGAGTATCTTCGTGGTCTTATGCCGGAAATATGTATCATTGTACTATTGTTCATTATCTCTGTTATTGTCGGTTATGCTCATACGGCATTTGATCCTTCTTCTTCCACCCTGTCCCTTGAAGGCTTGGAGGAACTTGTGGAATTTATCAAGAGCCTGAACGTTTTTGAAATAATGCTTTTCATTTTTTTCAACAATGCCATAAAAAGTCTTATTGCGTTCGTATTCGGATTGGGCTTTGGCATAATTCCTTTGGTGTTCGTGGTGTCGAACGGTTATGTCCTTGGCGTGGTCACCTATCTTGAATCAATGGATAATGGTCTTGTTTATGTTGGCATAGCAATTCTTCCTCATGGTGTGATAGAATTGCCCATGATACTGATCTCGGCTGCAATGGGGCTCAGGATGGGTTTGCTTGTGTTCAATACACTTACCGGTAAGGATGTTGATCTCAAAAAGGAGTTATTGCAGGGTCTGAATATTTTCTTCCGTTTTGTAGCTCCTTTGCTTTTGGTGGCAGCAGCCATTGAAACTTTCATAACTCCCTTATTGATCGCATTGTTCATCGGGTCGATCTGATCTTTTCGTCGTCTTTTAGAATAATGGTCTTATTCTTAAGAATAAGTCTTTTATAACGACTGTGCCATTGTATCACAAAAACCCGGAGAACAAAAATAATGATCGACAGGAAAGAGATTATTGAGATTGCGGAGAGCTATTATACTGATGACATAAAGATCGGTACAGTTGCTTCTCATTCAGGATTGGATGTATTTGACGGTGCCATCGAGGAAAATTTCGAGACCTTTGCAATATGCCAGGCGGGTCGTGAAAAAACATATACCGAGTACTTCAAGTCAAAAAGGGATGCCAATGGCAATGTTGTGCGCGGTATCGTTGATGATCATGTTGTATATGATAAATTCAATGAGCTCATGCTTCCAGAGAACCAGCAGAAGCTTGTGGACGACAATGTTCTTTTCATACCTAACAGATCCTTTACTTCTTACTGTGACATCGATGAGGTCGAGAACGATTTCCGTGTACCAATGGTCGGAAGCAGGAACATGCTCCGAAGTGAGGAGCGCGGTATGGACCAGGATTATTACTGGCTTCTTGAGAAGGCTGGTCTCCCATTCCCTGAAAGGATAAACGATCCTGAAGACATTGATGAGCTTGTAATGGTAAAGCTCCCTCATGCAGTAAAGAAACTTGAGCGTGGGTTCTTCACTGCCGGAACTTACAGTGAATATGTGGAGAAGTCCGAGTCCCTTATCAAACAGGGTGTAATTACAAGGGAAGCCCTTGCGGAAGCAAGGATCGAGCGCTATATTATTGGTCCGGTCTTCAATTTTGATATGTTCCATTCTCCTATCGAGGAAGAAATGAACAAGACCGAGATCCTTGGTGTTGACTGGAGGTTCGAGACAAGTCTGGACGGTTATGTCAGGCTTCCGGCACCACAGCAGATGAATCTCGCAGAGCATCAGTTAACTCCTGAGTACACAGTATGTGGTCACAATTCTGCAACACTTCGCGAGTCTCTCCTTGAGGAGGTTTTCAAACTTTCAGAAATGTATATCAAAGCATCCAAGGAGTTCTATGACCCCGGGGTCATTGGTCCTTTCTGTCTTCAGACATGCATTGATAAAGATCTGAACTTCCACATTTATGATGTTGCTCCACGGGTTGGCGGTGGGACGAACGTTCACATGTCTGTTGGCCATCCATATGCTAATACATTATGGCGTAAACCTATGAGTACTGGAAGGCGCGTTGCCTTTGAGGTACGTCGTGCTATTGAATCCGGGCAATTAGATAAGATCATAACATGATCCGGACATTTTAAGCTCCGTCTGAGCTTCTTTTTATTTTTATTTTTGTATTAAATTATTTGTTTTCAAGACCAGTTGGCTTCATTTTAATATTGTGATCCCTTCTCATTTTAATGGCGAAAGCGTTATATACAATACGTATTATAATTATAATTATGATGAGGCAGTAATATGTTTATTCATATTGCTATACTATCAGGAGAAGTTCTCATGAAAATAGTACATGCACAAACTGTGCTTACTGAGGACCAGCTTGAAGAACTCAAGAAAAAGACAAATGAACCATCCACAAAGGAAGCTTTGAGCGTGGCGGTCCAGCATTATCTTGAGTGCGAGTACACTGAAATGAATGATGAAATGTGGACTCGGAAGCTTGAAAAAGTAGTGCAGAAGAAGCAACAATCTTATACAAAATAATTAGTAACGATATATGGAGGACAATAATATGTTAAAGATGAATAGAAATGAAGATGCAGTGTCCCCGGTCATTGGTGTTATCCTGATGGTCGCTATCACTGTCATCCTTGCTGCTGTCATTGCAGCATTCGTGTTTGGAATGGGTGCACCTGAGACTGCACCACAGGCAAGTGTTAGGGGAGCTCCAGCTGAACTTGGTGGCAATAATGTTCTCAAGCTTGAGCATCAGGGTGGAGACATGGTAACTTTTACTGACGCAAATACGCGTGTTACTGTGAACGGTAATGCTGTAAATCTATATGCTCTCGATGCTGTAAACGAATCATTTGAAGCTGGAGACTCACTTTATCTTTATAATCTTAGTGGAGTTTACTATCTTGATGGCTCTAACGCAACGGGTGTTTATAATGGTAATAACCTTGCACCATCTGGAACAACTGCAAATATCAAGATGGTTGATGTTGCAAGCCAGCAGATGGTTGCTGATATGGATGTAAGGTTCTAAGACATTTAAAGAAACTGGCGCATAATTGCGCCAATATCTTTCTTTTTTTAAATTATTATTCTAAAAAAAAGTTGAAGCAATATTTTCACTTCAATGTGCTATCGGTCATTTCATGACCAATGTTTGATCTCATTATCTCTTTAATTTCGTCGACATCATTGCTCTGTCCCAAAGCCCACATAAGTTTTACCAATGCGACCTCAGGTAGCATATCCTCGCCTTCGATTGCACCTGCTTTTAGAATATCCCTTCCGGTATCATATACTCTGTCGCAGACACGTCCACTTATACACTGTGATGTCATTATTACCGGGATTCCATTCTCAGTGGCACGTTTTATGTTTGGGATCCAGTCGGTTGAAACATGTCCCAGCCCGGTTCCTTCTATGACGAGGCCTTTGTATCCTGAATCAATGTAGTAGGAAAGAACATCGGGATTGGCACCAGGGACGAACTTTACAAGGCTGCATTTTGGTTCGAGGGTGTTCTTTAGTTCAAGTTTTTGGCTATCACGTTTCGAAAATGGGAGTACAGTCTCTATCTTATGGGTCGAATGGTCGATGTAGCCTATAGGGTCCGAGTTGATGGATTGGAAAGCATCCCTTCTCGATGTGTGCATTTTCCTGACCTTCGTTCCGAAATGGATGGCACATCTGTCATCGCTGGTGGTGTCGTGCATGACAACGCATACTTCTGCAATATCACTGACAGCAACCTTTGTTGCACATATGGCGTTCATTGCATTATCACTGCTTGGTCTGTCTGCACTTCTCTGGGACCCGACAAAGACTACCGGCACTGGGGTCTTCAACATAAAAGATAGTGCTGCTGCTGAATACATCATGGTATCAGTACCATGTGCGATGATTATGCCATCTGCACCATTCTCTATCTCCTGTGCTACAGCTCCTGCAAGTTCTGTCCAGTACTCTGCCTTCATGTTTTCGGACAGGATGTTGTAGAGTACCCTTCCATTGATATCTGCTATCTCGGTCAATTCCGGTATCGCATCAACGATGTCGTCTGCGGAGAACTGTGCAGTAACAGCACCTGTACGGTAATCGACCTTGCTGGCAATGGTGCCGCCGGTGGAAAGTATTGTCACCTTGGGCAACTTTTTTTGTCCTTTTGCTTTGTCAGGCTTAGCCTTTGGAGCATTTTTTGGACCTGCTTTCTCTAGAAGCGTTATGCTCGCTCCTTCAGGGTCAACTCCTGCATTATAGCCGCTTACCATCTTTACGACAATATGGTCAGTATTCGAAGGCATCACAATGCCTTCATAGGTATTCCCGTCCTTTTCTATCCTTATTCTGTCACCAAGTTCAAAATCCATTATGATCACTCATCAAAATAATTGTAATATATCACACATCGATGCATTTTTCAACTTCGCAAAAGAGGCTTTCTATTGCGTTGTCCCTGTTAGCTATAAGGGATTCGAGAATCTCTGTATTGTTGGCTATTCTTTCCCTTGAGCTTTCTATGAGACGTTCCATGCTTTCTGGAGATGGGCCACCAATAACACTTCTTTTACTGACATTGAGTATCGGATCAAGTGCTTCCTTTACCATCTTTTCCGTAAGGCCTCTGGAACTTAGGCTTTCACCTATCACATTGTGTGCGACCGCATCTATCTCTCCGAGAGTTGGTTCCCCACTCCCGCGGGCAAGCACGCCTACTATCTGGTGTGCGGTCCTGAATGGTATGTCACATACACGTACCATTGTATCTGCAAGTTCGGTAGCTGTTGTAAATCCTGCAGTCGCAAGGCCTGCCATATTTTCTTTGTTTATGCTCATGGTGGCTATCATGCCGTTCATGATCCTGACCGATGCTCTTGTGGTCTCAAGGGATTGCATGATGTTCGGAGTGGCTTCCTGGAGGTCGCGATTATAGCTTAAAGGCAGTGCTTTGCAGATGGCCAGAAGTGACATTAAGGATCCTATTGTAACCCCGCTCTTCCCACGCAGGAGTTCAGCGGTGTCAGGGTTCTTCTTCTGTGGCATTATGGATGAAGTGGATGCATATCTATCATCCAGCTCGATGAATGCGAACTCCGAGGTGGACCATATCACGATCTCTTCTGCCACCTTGCTCAGGTTTATCATAAGATTTGCAAATACCGATGCTGATTCTATAAGGAAATCCCTTGAGCTTACCGCATCCATTGAGTTCTCGATCAGGCCATCGAAACCAAGGAGTTTACATGTTCTTTCCCGGTCGAGGTCAAAGCCTGTGGATGCAAAGGCAGCTGCACCAAGAGGGCTCAGGTTCACACGCTTATAGCAATCCATCGTACGTTCGAGATCACGGCCTATGGCATTTGCATGGGCGGTCAGGTGATGGGCGAGGGTAGTTGGTTGTGCATGCTGGAGGTGCGTGAATCCCGGCATAAGTGTATTGAGATTTTCTGATGAGGTATCGTTAAGCGTATTTCTTAGAGCGATAAGTTCTTCCATGAGCAGCAACAGATCATTTCTCAACGTGAGTCGGATACATGTCGCAACCTCATCATTTCGTGAGCGACCGGAATGCATTCTGCCACCTGTATCTTCCCCAACCATATCAATGAGCCTTGATTCAAGTGAAATATGGATATCTTCATAAGTGTGGTCAAGTTTTTCGATACCTTCCTCTTTTATCGTGAGCAAACCTTCCAGTATCTTCTTGCAGTCTTCTGCTTTGATGATCTTTCTCTCTTTGAGCATGATCGTGTGTGCAAGATCTACCAGAATATCCGCTTTGAAAATCCATTTGTCAGCGTTCATCGATGAAGTGAAATTAATTATCTCTTCATCAGGAACAGATGCAAGTCGCCCTCTTCTTAAAATATCGCTCACTTGAATACCTCTTAATTATCTTTAAAATAAATGGAATCCACTAATTATGTAGCGTGGTATGCCACAAAACCTTAAAAACGAATCGGTTTCTTTAAATATTCCATATACTGAAATGGAAAAAAGAATGATGCTTATTTAGGTAACTGGATGTGCATCTCCGTACCTTTGTTCTCTCCTTTGCTTTCCACCCAGATCTTCCCTTTGTGAGCGGTGACTATCTCTTTGCATATATAAAGTCCAAGTCCTGTGCCACCATATTTGCGGGTCCTTGAAGCATCTATCTGATAGAATCTCTGGAATAGCATAGGAATCATGTCGGGTGGAATTCCAATACCATTGTCCTTTAACACAATATGGATGAATTCATCTTCTTCCTTGATGGTAAATTTAAGCGAACCGCCTTCTGGTGTGAACTTTATAGAATTGTCCACCATATTGGTTAGCATATCTGTGAGTTTATCCCTGTCTCCGTTGATGGTTGGAATATCATTTGGGATGTCCTTCTCAACTGCTAGTTTCTTCTCTTCTATCTGGATCTTAAGGTCTTGTAATGTCATCTCTACAATTTCTACGATAGAAACTGGTTCGAACAGATATTGAACATTGCCTGATTGTGCCCTGCTGATATAGAGGAGTGAATCAACAAGTCTCTTTAATCTATTTGCATTTCTAAGGACTGTTTTTTCTACTTCCTTTTGCTGTTCGCTCAAAGTTCCAAGCGATTCGTCATAAATGAGTTCAGTATAACCTTTGATGGATGTAAGTGGTGTTTTCAGTTCATGGCTGACATTTGAAAGGAACCTGTCTTTCATCTGGTCCAGGCTCTTTAGCTCCTCGTTGGCAATAGCAAGTTCTTCTGCATATTTTTTCAATGCTTCTTCTGATTCGATTCGGGTTGTGATATCTTCAATGATGCCGATCCCACCAAGGATACTGCCATCTTCCGCTATGTTCGGGCTATAATCTGCTTTGATGGGTGTGACCTTTCCGCTGAGTGCTGATACGCATTTACCTTCATAATGACCGGTCTTTCTTGCAAACACCGGTTTAACAGCGTCTGTCATTTTTTTGTCTTTGATACTTCTCAATATATTCAATCCAATGATCTTATCCATTGAAGCACCCATTATCATTGCAAAGTTAGTGTTACAATGAGTTATTATTCCGTCTTTATCAAAAGTGAAGATGCCAAGTGGTGAGTTCTCAAATATTAGCCTGAACCGTTTCTCGGTCTCCAGTAATGCCTGTTCCGCCAGTTTTCTGTCGGTCACATCGATAATTATTCCCTGGTAGTAAGATGGTCTCCCATCTTCATCAGGTACCATTAAAGACCTTTCAGCGACCCATCTAGGTTCTTCTGCTCGTGTCAGTATCCTATATTCCTTTGAGAAGAATTGACGACCTTCAATTTCAAGTCTTGTAATGTCATTACGTACAAAATCAAGGTCATCAGGGTGTACTATATCACCATATATCATATTCCCTGAAGTAAAATCCTCCGGCGTGTATCCGAACTGTGTAATGTTGTCGGAGACAAATTCCACTGGCCAGTCCTTTTCAGCTGTCCAGAGAAAAGCAACTACCGGACTGTTCTTGTATATCTCTTCAAGTTCCTTCTTTGAAGTTATCATGTCCTTGAAGGTCTTTTCCCGGATCTTTTGTTCTGATACACTTTCCACGGTGCAGATCAATCCCGTATATTTATCAGACCCGTTAAGCATTGGAATTATATGCCCGCTAAGCAGGTTGAGATTTCCTTCAGGTGTCAGGAATGAAAGGGAGTGGTATCTGGTAGGTTTTAATTTGTCTTTTGCCTGCAGGGAAAGCTCAGTAAAATGTGTTTCGTCACCAACGCATAGTTGTGCAACTTCCATGAAATCCTTAATATCTTTACCGATTATCCTTTCTTCTGAAATACCGGTAATGTCTTCCATCCCTTTGCTAAAGTAAATGAATTTGTTATTTGCATCAACAGCCCATAGCCCTTTGTACAGATTACTAAGCATTTTGTCAAGTGCATTTTTCATTTTTGGTGCCCCCATACCCATTCATTTTATAACATCCAATCCTTTAAGCCCGATGCTAGTCATATTGGCAGTTTTGAAATATATCTGTAAAATCCAATCTCTACAATTAGTCCCATATTTAGTATCTAACTGCTCAAATTAATAAGTGTTGGCAGTTATTCGGAGGATATTTCGGGCAATTTGTTCAATCTAACCCAAAAAACAGTGCCATGGCCTTCGGGATTATCCCTTACTTCGACCTCTCCTTTGTGTAATTCAATGGTTCTTTTGACAATGGCAAGTCCAAGTCCTGATCCTTTTACACCGGACTTATTGACTCGTTCGAAACGGTCGAATATGGTCTTTTTATATGCGTTGTCAACACCTTCGCCAAGATCACTGATCGTAATTTCGGTGTGTTCAACGTTCTCTTTTATCTCGACAATGACCTTTGATCTCTCTGGGCTGTATTTAATAGCGTTCGATATAATATTTGTGAAAACAGTTTCAATGATATTGTTGGCGAGAACGAAATGTTCTCGATCTTCAATAAACTCTATCTCGATGTCTTTAATAGCTGATTGAGTTGCCAAAATCTCTATGGAATTATTGATCACTTCTACAATTTCCAGCGACTCGAGTTTGAGGTCCTCTGACCTCTCAAGTTTTGCAAATTGTGAAGCCGATTGGATCATTTCGATAAGTTGGTAATTGCTTTTCCAGATCTTTTTGAGGTATCTCTCTGTTTTCTCATCCCTTTCTGTCATCAGGAGCACTTCTGTAAAACCTTTAACGACTCCTGCTGGATTGAGTAGGTCATGTCGCATGATGTCTGTGAACATGTCCTTTAGCTCATTGGATTGCTCAAGTTTCTTCGCATATTCTTTAAGCTCTTGCTCTGTTCTCTGCTGATTTACACTTGCTCGCTGAAGAGAATGTCGTGTCTGTTCAATACCATCTGTCAAAAGTTTGAGGTCACCATGACCATGTACGCGGAGATTACGGGTAAAATCCTCTTCTTTCATTGCAGATAGAACCTGATTTGAATCGTTGATGATGAGGTCGAGCACCTTTGCGAACACATTCATAGAATCTGCTAGTTTTCTGAACTCTCCTGCGTATTCACCTTCAAAACGTGTTTTAAGATCTCCCTTTGAAAGATGTTCAGCAACTCGTATGGTTTCTTCAAAGGGTACCATTACGCCATCGAGAATATGGTTAAGACCTTCCGGTATTTTCTTAAAATCCTCGTCGATATCAGTGTTTGCACGGATGTTAAGTTTTCCTTCTGCAGCAGCATCTGCCATGTCCTTGAAATCATTTACGATATCATCTATAGATGATGTTACTGAACGGGATGCTACGTATGCTGCAAGTCCCATAAAGAAAACAGACAATATTCCAATTCCTATGAGTTTGTCCCTTAATGCAAAAGTCCCGGCTAGCATTTCATTTCTTGGGACTACAAGGAAAAATCCGTAATTTTTCGATCTTATCGGTTCATAGAAAACAACAACTTCTTTTCCTGTTACCGGGTCGATGGTATTTACATGACCGCTTTTTTTATGATGGATGTCCTCCGCAGCCTTTGATAATTCTTTATTATCATAATCATAGATGGTTTTATACCCGATCCAGTCTTTGTTATACGGTTGTGAGAGTATTGTGCCAGAACTTCCGGTCATAATAGCATACCCTGTATCGAATGCTTTGATCTGGCTCACTACATCATCTACGTACTTCAATGATACATCTACACCTGCCATGCCTAGAAATTCATCGTTTTTTATGATCGGTGCTACATAACTCACCATAAAAATATCTTCGTAGTAGTATGGGTCGGTAATGAAGGAGTCCTTGAATACCTTTGGATATACATAATATTCTAAAGTGTCATAATCCATAAGCGGCTTTAATTCGATTTCCCCTTCTATCTTGTTCCAGAATGGCATGAAACGTCCCGATGCATCATGTCCTTCAGCATTGATGAACTCGCTGTCCCTACCATCAAAAGCGTTAGGTTCATACCCCACATAAGTTCCAATAATGTGGGGATTATCTTCAAGTATCCTGTGCAGCATCCGGTTCACTTCGTCCCGGTCTGATGAATTATACTCGCTCATACTGGAACTAATAGCACGTACTAGTGCCATATTGGAGCGCATATCCCCATCGAACTGGTTTGCATAACCTTTCGTGATCTCAATGGATTGCTGGTACGCAAGCTCTTCCTGCACGGATATTTGGGTGGTAATTGTAACGGTGGTTGCTAGGATCATTACTAAAAGAACGCCTGTAACGGCAGAAAGTACAAGTTTTGATCTAAGTGATACCTGTTTCCAGTTCATTTGACTCCTGCTTCCAATGGCTGGTTATCAAATATTAACATTTCTAAACATGTGTAATATTTGACATTGTTAGCTAAAAATAGCTATCTCTTTATTTATGTACTTCATCAAAAGAAGAACAGAGTACTTCAGCATTTTAAGACTCTTGGTATAACATTTTGACTCTCTTCTCAATCTTGCCAGAAAGTGCCTAATTATGCTGTTATATCCTTCAACAGTATATGTTTCAGCTTTGGATTGAGTGTGAATTTTCTCTGGAACAAACTCTGCATATGCCCTCCAGTGATCAGTCATCACTTCTCCAATCTCCTTCCCCTTTATTTTTTTCCAGAGTTTTAGTCCTGTTTCCGTTCCCCTGCTACCAAAAGAGCAGTCGATGAACCTTTTTCCATCTCTATCAACAGCAATCCAGATCCAACAATATTTTTTTTGTTCCCGATATAAGTGTGCATTTCGTCTAATTCAACGATCGATATTTCATTTTCGCTCTTTAGATCCTCTAATTCACGACCAAACTTCTTTATCCATTTTTGGACAGAAACGTGGCTAACTCCTAAAAAACGTCCAATTGAACGAAATCCTAAACCTTCAAGATAGAGTTGTAAAGCCTGCCGTTTAACAGACATGGGTCTAGCAGTTGATTTAATCTCCACTAACTAGTTATACCCACAATCATGGCATTTGTAGCGTTGAAATCTATTGATTTTACCGTTTTTTTTATGATTGGAGCTCTTGCACCTGGAACAGTTCATGCATAAATATAGGCCCTGATAACATAAAGCGCTTCTTAGATACCAATATCCTTTTTTGTATCTCTTCAATATCGAGTGGCTAACTAAATTTATTTATATCTACCTTTCAATCGTCATGGAATTCAAAGAACGAATGCAAATCACAATCGAATGAGCAAAAATACCACATCACAATTAAAGGATTGTGCAGGGAGATGATCTAGAATCATGAACATTTGCTTGGAGGACGTTATAATTACCCACTCGATGTTAATGAGACCCTCTTTTTTTAATATTCACAATACCTGTTCGTTGCGATCAAACAGACTTATCTCGTAAAGGGCCTCAGCAAATGTTATTGTTAAAGACAGGATCACGCATCGTGTGAATTAACGAGAACATCTTCTCCCAGGACATTTCTTTCTGTTTCACGTTTTGAGTGCTCGAAACGTTCTTGCATTGCTGGTTTCTTGCCACCCACCCATTTGTCCATAATAACACAGGTAACAAGGTCCCCGGTGACGTTCACGGATGTGCGGCACATGTCAAGGATCCTGTCCACTCCAATTATAAGTGCTATACCTGCAGTGGGGATACCGACATTGCTCAATATCAAAGCAAGAATAACGATACCTACACCAGGAGTAGAAGGAGTACCTATGGAAGCACCTACCACGGTGACCATAAGCAACAGAAGAGCACCAAAACCAAGCTCCACACCAAATACCTGTGCCAGGAAAACTGCTGCTATACTCTGATAGAGAGCTGTTCCATTCATGTTTATAGTTGCACCCAACGGGATGACAAATTGGGAAATGGAAGGTCTCACACCTAATTTGTCCTCAGCGGTCTTGATTGACAAAGGCATGACAACAGCAGAGCTGGATGTTGAGAACGCAAGCAACAATACATCCCTTATAGATCTCATGAAATCAATCGGCCCCCTTCTTGAAACAATGAAAACTACCAGCAGGTAAAAAGCAAGTAGCAACAGGAGCCCTAAAAGTACAGTCCCTACATACACCAGCATTCCCATAAGTGCAGCTACTCCAAGGTTCAACGTGAACTTGCTGATAAGACCAAACACAGCAAACGGAGCAAGTAACATGCTCCATCGTACGACGGTCATGCTTACTTCCTGGAGTGAACCCATCAGGTCAAGCAGAGGTTTTGATTGTGCAGGTGATATGGATACCAGAGCCAGACCTATTATGACAGAGAAGACCACCACCTGAAGCATCTGTCCTGTAGCCAGGGACCCGAGCGGATTGGTAGGTAGTATGTTCGTGACCATACCAGGAACATCTGCAATGCCAGGGGTTGTGGTACTGATCTCATTGACCTGAGTTATTTCCGATCCCATTGTGCTCTGGACCAGTTCACTGCTGATATAGCTACCCGGATTTATAATTAAAGCAAGTGTCAGACCGATAAGTATGGCAATTGCCGTGGTCGCGAGGAAATATGCAACCGTACGCAACCCTATCAATTTGAGCTGCTCCATATCCTCACCTGAAGCTATACCCCGGATGATAGATGCAAAAACAAGAGGAACTACTATCATCTGCAATAGTGCCAGGAAAATATAGCCAGGTAGCGCCAGCCATTCACCAATTGTATATGAGACAGTTTGATCTACCAATCCTGTCGATGGTCCGAGTACCAGGCCGACAATGATCCCAAGAAACATCCCGATCATGATCTTTAGCCAGAGTTGTCCCTTAACTAACGACTGCAGCTCGAAGCTAAGGTGTTTCAATGAACGTGGATGTATCAGAGTAAGTGGTTCGGGAATATGGTATCTTTTTGTCATGTTGGCAAATTTAATTGTCTGTTTCGTTTTTTAGATATTAGTTATACGCACATGGGGAAATATTCGTACTTAAATAGTGATTTATCTCTTTATGCACCCCTCTAATAAATAGTTATTTTGTATAATTTAAAGTTTTTGAATTAAAAAACAACTGTAATTCAGTAAAGCATGAAAAGAAATAAAACAAGGATATTGTTAATTAAACATAGCTAACTCTTTATTTCTGTACTTCATCAAAAGAAGAACAGAGTACTTCAGCATTTCAAGACTCTTAGTATAACACTTTGACTTTCTTCTCAACCTTGTCAGAAAGTGCCTAATTATGCTGTTATATCCTTCAACAGTATATGTTTCAGCTTTGGATTGAGTATGAATTTACTCTGGAAGAAACTCTGCATATGCCCTCCAGTGATCAGTCATCACTTCTCCAATCTCCTTCCCCTTTAACTTTTTCCAGAGCTTTTGTCCTGTTTCCGTCCCCCTGCTACCAAAAGAGCAGTCGATGAACCTTTTTCCATCTGTATCAACAGCAATCCAGATCCAACACTATTTTTTTTGTTCCCGACGTAAGTGTGCATTTCGTCTAATTCAACGATCAATATTTCATTTTCACTCTTTAGATCCTCTAATTCACGACCAAACTTCTTTATCCATTTTTGGACAGAAACGTGGCTAACTCCTAATAAACGTCCAATTGAACGAAATCCTAATCCTTCGAGATAGAGTTGTAAAGCCTGCCGTTTAACAGACATGGGGCTAGCAGTTGATTTAATCTCTACTGAATAGCTATACCCACAATCATGGCATTTGTAGCGTTGGTGTCCATCGATTTTACCGTTCTTTTTATGATTGGAGCTCTTGCACCTGGGACAGTTCATGCACAAATATAGGCCCTGATATCATATAAACTCTACTTAAATACCAATGTCTTATATCTTATTATATTAATGCCCATTATGCTTAATCATATTAGCTAGAAAAATAACATATCTCATCTATTTCTATGGATATTGTGCTAAAAAGAGACAAATAATGATCACTCATCATTTATTCTTGATGTAACTAACTTGAAAGCTTTATATGTCAAATGGCTTTTCCGAAATAGTTCTCCATTTTTTGATAATGATGTTGAGCAAGTAAAAAGAGGACATCACAAGGATAATTGTCGCACCTGATGCTATGTCAAAGTAATAGGATAGCATGAGGCCAATTATTGTAAAGGCAGCACCGAAGAAGATCGATAAGAACATCATCTTCCTCATGTCGTTTGTAAATTCCCTGCTCAATGCGGCAGGAATTGTCAAAAGAGCAATTACAAGTATAAGTCCCACCACGCGTATCATCACTACAACTGTCAAAGCAATAAGACAAAGCAAAAGCAGGTATAGTTTTTCAACAGGTATTCCTACAACGGTGGAGAATTCCTCATCATAGCACAATGCCATGAACTCTTTATAGAGTGCATACACCACCAGGATTATAATGGCATCCAGTGCTAGCATCATCGTGATGTCTGACTGTGGGACTGTAAGTATATTCCCGAAAAGATATGTCATTAGATCAGGTGCATAACCCGGGGTCAGGCCTATGAATATAATCCCGATGGCCATACCCATTGACCAGAGTATTCCTATGATAGTATCTTCTGCAACATCTGTACGTTTGCTGAAAGTACCTATAGTAAGTGCTGAAAGCAGGCTAAATGGCAATACTCCCATTATGGGGTTTATCCCAAGAAAATAGCTGATGCCTATTCCGCCAAAAGATGCGTGTGCAATTCCTCCGCTGATGAGTGCTATCCGTTTTACAACGACATATACTCCGATCATCCCGCATGCGATACTTGCAAGAATACCTGCTGTGATGGCATTGATCATAAATTCATATTGTAATATTTCCAGCACTTTAATCCCCTCATCAGTGTTTGTGCAATACCCTGTGCGGTACGCCATGGGCTATCAATTCCACAGGACAGCCGTAAGCCTGCTCGACGTCTTCAGGGACAAGTTCCTTTGAACCGTGGTAATGTAGTTTCCCGTTAAGGCATGCTATCTTGTCCACGAGTACGGAAACTGCACTGATGTCATGTGAGACCATTACTATTGTGACCCTGGACCTGAGCTTCTTAAGCAGTTCATAGAATTCCATTTGCATCATGGTATCAATACCTGTGACCGGTTCATCCAGAATAAGCACCTTTGGTTCACTCACAAGGGCACGTGCTATGAAAACCCGCTGCCTCTGCCCTCCGGAGAGTTCTCCTATCTGGCGATCACTATATTCGAGCATTTCCACGGTCTTAAGGGCTTTCTTGGTCGCAGCATGGTCTTCTTCTGTGTATTTTTGGAACAATCCTTTCTTTCCCATTCGTCCCATAAGCACAACTTCTCTGACATTAATTGGAAAATCGAGGCTAGAAGGGTTGTATTGGGGTACATAACCGATCAGATGGCGTGCTTTCTCGGGGGTCGTACCGAGTACTTCCACGGTTCCCCTCTGTGGTTTTATCAATCCCAGAATGACCTTCAATAGTGTGCTTTTCCCGCCACCGTTCGGTCCTATTATTCCAAGGAAATCCCCCTCTTCGATGGAAAGGTTCACACTTTCCAGCACTGTCAGGTCCTTGTACCTTAACCATACATCTTTAACATCGATCACATTCCCCATCCGAACACCTCATTATGTGGTCATGCCTTCTGAAAATGCTTCGGTTATTATCTCTAAGTTCCCCACATAGTCCTTTGCAAGAGGGTCAACCACCACCACTTTTCCGTCTATTGCAGAAGCGATGGTCTCAGCACTCTGTTTGCTGAACTGTGCTTGTACAAAGATGGTCCTGATGTTCTTTTCCTTTGCCTTATCGATGACCCTTTGCATATCCTGGGGGCTTGGTTCCTTCCCCTCGTTCTCGATAGTTATCATATCGAGCCCGTATTCTGCTGCAAAATAACCCCACGATGGATGGTATGTCATGAAGCTTCTCTCTTCCCCTTCCATCAGTTTCTCCCTTATCATTGCATCAGCATCATCGAGCTCTTTTAAGTAGTTCTCTTTGTTGTTCAGGTAGATGTCCTTGTTCTCAGGGTCTATCTCTATCAGGCCAAGATAGGTGTTCTCTACCATCATTTTAGCATTAATGGGGGATGTCCATATGTGGGGGTCTGATCCTTCATGTGCATGATCTCCGTCTTCCTGGAAGTTTTCATCAATATTTTTCAAATGGGTGTTCTCTTCCGTTTCAGTGCCTATAATGTTGATCCCTTTTGAACAATCAACAATAAGCATGTCTTTGTTAATTCCTTCAATTTTCCCAAGCCATACTTCTTCAAAAGGTAATCCTGATCCAACTATGAAAAAAGCCCTTGCTTTTGTAAGTTCTCTTAGCTGCCCCGGGCTTGGCTCATAGGTTGCAGGGCTGGCACCTGGCGGGATCATGAGTATGGTTTCAACATTATCTCCAGCTATCTTTTCTACAAACTCCTGCTGCGGAAGGATGCTAACGGCAACGATAATTCGATCATCCCCCGATGCGCTCCCCCCGTTATCTATACAGCCAGTTGCTGATAATGTAAATATTAACATTATTAGTGTGAGGATATTAATCGTTCTCATAAGTGCTCTTCCATCCTTTTTAAAAAGATCAGGAGATATTTGATTCAAATATATTTTATAGTATGTGTTCGGAATATTATTTTTGGTATGATACCAAATTTAACGTTTTATCCGAATTTATACGTTGTACATTTTTAAATGATTTATATGTTCAGTCGGTCTTACACAAATTGGTGGTATATTTTATTTAATAATTTTGCTCAATGCCAACTTTTATGTCTGACAATAAAGAATACAAATATTTAATACTATAATTTATATTCTTATTCAGTATTTATTGTAGTTATTCGGGAGATATACAAATGGCTAAAAGGACCTTATTGATGCTATCTATCATTCTATTGACATGCTCTCTTCTGTTCTCCGGATGTTTAGGGCAGAATAACAATGAGCTCAATGCTGTGCATACTAGCATGCAAAACGATGTGCTCTATCAGGTATCGACCATCGATGCCCTGCTTGAGGGACTTTATGATGGTGAGGTCACGATCAAAGAGCTAAAAGAAAAAGGCGATACAGGTCTTGGGACCTTTAACACACTCGATGGTGAGATGATAATGATAGACGGTGAGGTCTATCAGATAAAGACCGATGGTCTTGCATATCTGGCAGATGACACCATGCGTACACCCTTTGCAGCGGTCACTACTTTTGAAGCAGATGAAGCCATTGTCATGCAAGATACGGTAAATTCTTCAGAGGTAGCTTTTATGCTGGAGCAGGTATTGCCTTCCAAGAATCTCATGTACGCTATTAGAATTGATGGTAATTTCAGTTCGATGAAGGTTCGCAGCGTTCCTGCGCAGGAAAGGCCATATCCTTTACTTGTGGATGTGGTTGCAAATGAACAGGCTGTGTTTGAACATGAGGATGTGGAAGGCAGCATCGTAGGTTTCTGGCTTCCCTATTATGTAGAGAGTATGAACGTTCCTGGATATCATTTCCATTTTATCGATTCAGAACGTACCGAAGGTGGACATGTTCTCGATTATACGCTAATCGATGGTACTGTGAGCATAGATCGCACAACAGGTTTTGAACTGCTGCTTCCAGGTGATGATGATTTTCTTTCCGCCGATCTTCTAAGGGACAAAGGGGAAGAGCTGAGCGTTGTAGAAAAGGATGATTGAGGTGGCGATATATATGCCATTCTCCTATCAACCTATAAACACTGATAATTTTCAGCTCACCCATGATTCTTAAATAGGTTTGTAGCAATAATGCGCTAAAAACGGAGATTATTATCCCATATAAAAAGGTGAATATATGTACGCAGATAGAATCAATTCATTACCCCCTTATTTATTCGCAACTATAGATGAAGCCAAAGCTGTTGTAAAGGCAAAAGGCGTCGATGTGATCGACCTTGGTGTCGGTGATCCTGACATGCCTACTCCTGAACACATCGTTGAGTCCATGTGTGAAGCTGTCAGAGACCCTGCAACCCACAGATATCCTTCATACACCGGTATGATCGAGTTCAGGGAAGCTGTGGCAAACTGGTGCAAGGATACACGCGGTCTCGAGCTTGATGCTGCAACGGAGACATTGACACTTATAGGCTCAAAGGAAGGTGTTGCACACATCCCTCTTGCTTTTGTCAACCCTGGTGATGTGGCATTGATCCCTGACCCAGGATATCCTGTTTACAAGATTGGAACCCAGTTCGCAGGCGGAGAACCGCATGTCATGCCTCTTCTTGAGGAGAATGGCTTCCTTCCTGACTTTGACGCAATTCCTGCGGACAAGCTTGCAAAGGCAAAGCTCATGTTCCTGAACTATCCGAACAACCCAACATCCGCTACTGCTGATGTGAAGTTCTTCAAAGAGGTCGTTGAGTTTGCAAAGAACAATGACATCACCGTTGTTCACGACAACGCATATTCTGAAATGGTCTATGATGATTACACCGCACCAAGCTTCCTCAGTGTTGATGGGGCAATGGATGTCGGTATGGAACTTTATTCCATGTCCAAGACCTACAACATGACCGGATGGAGACTTGCATTCGCTGTTGGTAACAAGGACCTCATTGCAGGATTTGGGAAGGTAAAATCCAACATCGATTCCGGTGCTTTCGATGCAGTCCAGAGAGCAGGTATCACTGCAGTCTCAAGCTCACAGCAGTGTGTTACTGACATGAACAGCATCTATCAGAAAAGGCGTGATGCACTTCTCAAAGGTCTCAGAGGCATTGGTCTTGACGCAAAGGCACCAAAAGCAACATTCTACATGTGGGTTCCTACTCCTGATGGATACGATTCCATGGGATTCTCAAAGCTCCTGCTCGAAGAGTCCGGCATTGTTGCAACTCCGGGTGTCGGCTTTGGTGAATATGGTGAAGGTTACATAAGGTTCGCTCTTACACAGTCTGTAGAGCGTATCGAAGAAGCTGTGGCAAGAATGGACAAGCTGACCATCTAAGGTCATGCAATAACCGTTCCACAAAAATAGATCAAAAGTACAACTGAATAAATAATTGAACAGTGCCACCATCTCGGTGGCTTCATGTTCTTTTTTAAAACGATTTCTTTTTTTAAAGATTATTTTCAAACAATGGTATCTGTTTCAGCCGAAGGCATATCATTGTTTCAAAAGTGAGTTCGGATGAATATGACCGCTTCTTATCATGTGGTCGACAAGTACCAATGCCATCATGGCTTCTGCAACGGGAACCATTCGTGGCGGGATGGTTGGGTCATGGCGGCCTTTGATGATTATATCGCTGTTCTTCATCTCTTTTGTATTGACAGTGTGCTGCACTTTTGATATGGATGGTGTGGGTTTGACACTTGCACGGCAGATTATGGGCATTCCTGTGGAAAGTCCTCCGAGTATCCCGCCTGCATTATTGGTCTGTGCGATTATCTTCCCGTCTTCCAGTATGAAAGGATCGTTCATCTGGCTTCCCTTCATCTGTGCTGCCTCATTTCCAATCCCTATCTCAACACCTTTGACAGCACCGATGCTCATGATAGCTTTTGCTATATCTGCATCAAGTTTATCGAAAACTGGCTCTCCTATTCCCGGTGGCAGGCCGATAGCTATTATTTCGACAACACCACCAATGCTTTCATGTTCTTCCCGTGCTTTGCCAACCTTTTCGAGCATCAATTGTGCCGCTTCCAGATCGGCACATCTGACAGGTGTCTTTTCAAGATGTTCCTTTATTGTATCAAAAGGCATCTCTTTTGCACGAATACCGCCAAGTTCTGTGACATGTGCAATGATATCAATACCAAAAATTGAAAGTATCTCTTTTGCAACAGCTCCTGCTGCAACTCTTCCAATGGTCTCACGTGCGGAAGAACGTCCTCCTCCCCGATGGTCACGGATGCCATATTTTTCCATGTATGGGTAATCGGCATGCCCCGGTCTGGGGAGGTCTTTGATATTGTCGTAAGAACTCGAATCAGCATCCTTGTTCCATACCATCATGGAAATGGGTGTGCCGGTAGTTTTTCCTTCAAATATCCCTGAAATGATCTCCACCTTGTCTGTCTCTGAACGCGGTGTGGATACAGCGCTTTGGCCGGGACGTCGTCTGTCAAGCTCTTTCTGTACTATCTCTGTGTCAAGGGGAAGTCCTGCGGGTACCCCGTCAATAACGACTCCCAATGCACGTCCGTGTGATTCTCCCCAGGTTGTTATCCTGAAAGAATGGCCAAAGGTATTTCCGGGCATGTTTATCTATTCTATTTGATGCTATTTTATTTTTGTTCTTTCAGAGGGTCCACATGTACCATAACTTCAGAAACACCTTTTATTTTGGATTTAAGGTGTTCCATCACTTTATGAGATATTGCATGTGCATCGTAGAGCGGCATATCCGGCCTTACCATTATATGAAGGTCGATATGGATCTCTCCGATGCATCCTCTAGTCCTTACATTATGGCAGTTCTCCACACCTTCTATCTCGTAGACAAGCGAGCATATCATATCTTCTTCAAGCTGGGCTGCATCACAGAGTGTCTTGCTGCTGCTAAGGATTATACTAACTCCGGCCTTTACAATGACCGCTGCTATGATGAGTGATATCAGGGGATCGATTATAGGGTAACCTGCTTTTATGGCTACCAATGCTACCAGAACCGAAAGTGAAACGAATATATCGCTTCTGGTGTGTATCGAGTCTGCAAGCAGGATATCACTGCTTAGCTGTTCCCCTTTTCGGCGTTCATATTCGGTGACCATCATGTTAATGGCCATTGTCCCTATCATCACAAGGAAACTCAGGTTCGTTACATTCGGACTTATGTTTGAAGTGAACCTGTCAATCGAATTGTGAAATATTTCGAAACCCACGAAGATGATAAGGATTGCAATGATGATCGATGCCAGGGTCTCAAATTTCTGATGTCCGTAAGGATGGGTCTTGTCTGGAGGTTTGGCTGCCACGAAAATAGCGATAATACCGACGATGTTGGATATTCCGTCAAAGAGGGAATGGTATCCGTCTGACTTCATACTGAGAGTATTTGTAAGTGTACCATAGACTATCTTTACAAAAGCGACCAGAAAATTCAGTACCAGTATAACTGCCAGTATCTGCTGGATTTTTATTGAGCGTTTGTCCATGGTATATCGAAAATATATTCTTGGGCTACATATAAAGGTATGTTGGGGGTTCGGAGCAGTTTAAATAATTATATTGCGTTAATATTACGTATACATCTTGTTAATAATCAAATATTCATAGTTGAAACATTCATGAGGGTTGACCAATGGTAAAGATCGCAGTTACAGGTAAAGGGGGCGTGGGCAAGACCACATTGTCTGGTACGATTGCAAGATTGCTTGCAAGGGATGGGTATGATGTGCTTGCTATTGATGCAGATTCGGATATGAACCTTGCATCTTCATTAGGAATTGCCGAGCCGCCATTGCCACTTACTAATTATAAGGAAATGATCGATGAACGTGCAGGTGAGGCTGGCGGGATGTTCAAGTACAATCCAAAGGTCGATGATATCACAGACAAATATGGTGTCACTGGACCTGATGGTGTGAAAATGCTCGTCATGGGCACGGTCGAACGTGGCGGAAGCGGTTGTATGTGCCCCGCATCTTCTTTTTTAAGAGCGTTGCTAAGGCATGTGGTCCTGAAGGATTCCAGTGCACTGATCATGGATATGGAGGCAGGCATCGAACATCTGGGCAGGGGGACCACACGTGGTATCGATCTTATGATAATAGTCGTGGAGCCTGGAATGCGGTCCATAGAAACCGCAAGCAGGATAAAGGACCTTGCATCCGGCATTGGTATAGAACATCTTGCTGCTGTTGTTAATAAAGGAACTTCTTCGGATATCAAGCCTAAGCTTGCAGAACTTGGTATCACTGTACTTGGGGAGATCCCGTTCTCTGCTGAGCTTATGAACGCGGATTTTGAAGGTAAGGCTCCTCTGGATTCGGGACTTAAGAATATCGCTCCATTTGTTGAGATCAAGGACAGGATGCTTGGGATGATCGAAGGCTTCAAAGACGAAGAGACTAAGGATGAGAACTGAATATGCTAATATTGAGCCGTTCATCACAAAGGACGGTTCTATAATAAGGGAGCTCATGCACCCTGATGGAGGTGGAAGTGAGAAGCAGAGTGTTGCGGAAGCTATAGTTCCCATGGGCAGCTCGACCCTTGCACATCGACATCCGGTTGCGGAGGAGATCTATCATATAACAACCGGTAGTGGTCGCATGACCCTCGATTCAGACGTTTTCGAGGTCAATGCAGGTGACACCGTACTAATCAATTCAGGGGTTTCCCACAAGATCGAAAATACCGGGAGTGAAGACCTGAAGATATTGTGTTGCTGCTCCCCTGCCTATTCGCATAAGGATACTGAACTTCTGGAATAAACTCTTTTTCTTTCTCTTCTTTTTTAATCACTGGAGTAGGTTCCCATTAGCTCTCCTTCTGCAATGATGTGTTCCTGCATTGCTTCTTCCAGAGTTGTTCTCGTGGAACCTGATCCAATGTCAAGCATGGTGTCCAATGCGTAGAACCTGAAAAAGTACCTGTGTGTTCCCGAAGGTGGACATGGTCCTAAATAATCTGTTCCTTTAGCACCATTAAGTCCCTGTATTCCCGGAACTGTGTTCTCCTCGATAATTGAGCCCGGTGCAATGTTCCATACTATCCAGTGGGTGAACGTTCCTATTGGAGCATCGGGATCATCGACTATCAGGACAAGGCTTACGGTATCTTCAGGCAGGCTGCCGGGAACGAGTTCCGGATTGATGTTATCCCCATCACAGGTGTAGCGTGAGGGAATTTCCCCGTTGTTCTCAAAGGCACTGGTCGAGATCAGGAATATCTCCTGTTCAGGTACATTATTCTCATCCTCAATTATTTCCGGTATTGGCTCAGGTTCATCAGTATCAGTGGTCGCGCAGCCCGATACTGCTATGGTCAGTATCATTGTGGTCAATGCAACGATCTTCATCAATGTACGCATTTCAATTACCCCATCTTACATTTGGCTCTAATATTAATAAACTATATATTGAATAGGAGTTTTTCAACCACATTGTTCGATATAGTCCTAACAATCATTGGAGTCAATGCTGTTGAAAGTGGCAGGGAATATCATATCAAGGTCGAAAAAGATCACAAGGGTTGAGTGGTTCAGGTTGAGCCTTCAGCTTATTGGCCTTGCCATCTTCATCTATTTTGGCTCACAGTCAACATTCTATGTTGTGCTACTGTCCGTTCCTGTTGCTCTGTTATTTGGTCCGGTCTATTGCGGCTGGGTGTGCCCAAGGGGTATGTTCCAGAACATCATTGGTTCAATGGGAAAAAGGGTACTCGGTAAAAGATACAACAAACTCATCCCAAAACGCATCCATAAGCCGTTACTATATTTCCGCTATGGAGTATTGCTCTTCTTACTGACCGCTCTGGTGATGTATGAATTTCAGCTCATTGATGATACCATCATGGAATCCGTGGTAATAGATGGTCTGCTACTGATCATGGTGGTTTCGATACTGCTTTCTTTTTTCGTGGACAGGGCTGCATGCAAGTATTTCTGCAAAGAAGGAGCAGCAGCTTCATTGACTAATCTGGTAAAGATAAGGAAGATAAAGCGTGATGATTCGCTTTGTAATTCATGCGGTATATGTGACAGGGTGTGTCCCATGTGGATCGATGTGTCAAAGAAGGATGTTGTCAGGGATACTGCCTGCATCAGTTGTATGAAGTGTGTTCAGAAGTGTCCTGTGGATGCGCTTAGGGTTGAGTGAAGTTAAATAATAGTAAAAAGTGAGATCAGGTATTAGATCCTGATCATACCTCTACGCAGTTTTCCCACAGACCGTGGATGTTACAATATCCAAGAGCACAGAATGCCTTATATTCACTAATATTCTCAAGTTTGAACCAGCAGTCAGGCTTCGTATTACCCGGGCTGAAGTTTACTCTTCCAAGGTTCACAACTTCTCCACCTGTCTTTTTACCGTAAAGTTCTACCCAGGCAATATGATGCTCAACGGTATTTGGATGTGCGGTCTCTTTACCTACAATGACTCGAATGAGGTCTGCTTCTGTTCCACCATGCTTTTTAAGGATCTCAATGGTAGGTACGTGTTTTTCCTTCATTGCACTTTCTGCTTCAATGTCCTTTCCTTTTACTAATTCACCAAAATTCAAAATAATCACTCCTTTGCTGTATATTCTATATTATTTATCATCGGTTGAGGTATATGCATTTAGTGGTTGAGTATACTGGTGCTTCATCGTTGTTGTTGAAAATGTTTTCTTCTTATGCTGCGTTAAATCTTCGTAAAAATTGATACAGTTCGTGAGGTCACAGGATTTCCTCATCCAAATAATATTCATCCCTTGCAGCTACGAATGCTTTCATGTTCTTTAATGGGGTATGCGGTGCGATTCCACAACCGGGTGCAAGAATACCGACTCCATCTCTGATACACTGCATAGCTTCCCTTTTCACATCTTCTGGGGTTTTACTTAGGAGTGTTGAGGAAGGTGAAACATTACCTATAAGGCATGCTCTGTCTCCTATAATTTCCTTGGCACGTTTTACTTCCACTTTTTCTTCGATGCTAATGCCATCAAATCCTGACTTTAACAGTGGTTCAAGAATAGATGTAGAATCCCCACACATATGCAATATTTTCAGTCCATTGACCTTTTTATTGATCTTTTTGTATTCTGGAAGCACGAATGATTCGAACATTTGAGGGGAAATAAGGGCTGGTCCGCCTTCAGGGTCAGATATGGTGACAGCATCAACTCCGTGTTCAAAGAGGGCATTGGAATATTCTATACAGACTTCAGTTCCAATTCCAATAAGATCTTTTATCAGATCCGGTTTTTTAATTAACCATATGAAATAATTCTTTTCACCCGCAAGATGAAACGCAATTCCAGCCGGACCGATCATTCCTGCAATGATCGGAATGTCATCATCCACTCTTTTTTTCACGATATCTGTAGCTTTTAAAACAGTTGCAATCCTTTCCCTCTCAAGAAGATCTGATGGGACACTGATATCTTTTACATCCTCTTTCCGGGCACATGGGACTCCTTCTTGATGTGGCTGAGCATCAGATGTTCCTTCCATTATTGTGCAACCAAGGGCCTGTGCAATGACTGTAACACAAAAAGGGTATCTTACAGCTTCCAAACCTGCAACTTCATTACCTGCAATGGCAAGGTCTGCCATCTTTTCTGCATCATAGTGAGCCTGTGGCCAGTATGCTTTGCTGCTTTTCATTAGTTCAGTTGTTCCTGTCTGAGTAACAGAACAGACGGGAACTTTGTCCACAGTCTTTCCTTTAAGTGATCGTATAAAACGCTTTTTTGGTGTAAGGTCTGCCAATAAAAATCCTCCCTTTTTCTGTATATATGAAAGCAGAACAAGTAAAGATCAAAGATATCAGATGGGTGATCTTGCTTGTAAGAATCAATCAATTTAAAACACTGTTAAATATTTTGGTTCTTTACTTCGATCTGAAACTTCCTTTATATTGAAATCGAAATAAATCGATATGAATATTTGTACGATCATCAAACAAGGGTTTTAGATCAAGAAATGGGGGGAGAGATTAAATAGACTGGTTTGAAGCTTAGCTATATTGTAATATAATTTGAATATCTTATTCTGAATCACTAGTTAGTTAGTAGATCACAAAAAATACAATATCACCGGCAACAATATCACTCCCATTGCATGTGATCTTCGTATCTTCATAAAAGATGCTGACATGCCAAGTGGTATCGATATCATGAATATCATCAGGCCGAAAAGACCGGTAAATAGCAGGCTCATCAATGTAAGTCCTGCAAGGACTGTGATACAAATCTTAGAGTAATCAAGCTTTGCGAGGAATCTGTGTATGTTGTTTCCTATCTTGATGGTCGAAAAATATGATAGGAATGCCGTAAGGGATATTACGATAAGGAAAAGGATGATGAACTGTTGGTCTAAACTGGCCGCATCGATTATCTCGTTGATAGCAACCATTGCTCCACTACGTGTTTTTCCTATTACTGCAAGGGCAAATAATCCGAAAATTGCATTTGCAGTGTTTACCCCTGATACTGCTATGATGAATTCCTTCGAACCTTCCATCTGTTCATCGAAGTCTTCGTCTTCAGCTACTGTCTCTTTTTCAAAATCACTTCTTATGAACAATCTTGCAAGAACTGCGGCTATGGATGAGGATATTCCGGGAAGCCATGCTACAACAGAGCCGGCTGCACTTCCGGTTATCACTCCCCTGATTATCCTTTTCACAGGAAGTTCCATCTTCGAGTATTTCTGTGGAGGGATACTGGAACCTGAGAACAAACTGATAATAAGTTGAGATGCACCGAAAAGCCCACTGAGGAGGGGAAGCAGTATCGACGAAGATCCAATGTCGATCAGTGGGTTCATATTGCTTTCCATTCTGAATGCAAAGGTTCCTAATATTCCTGTGAGAAGGAAGAGAACAAGGGCGTATGCCTTGTATTTGTATTTTACAAGAGATCCCTGGTTTATCACCTGTTCTCCTTTTTCCGTCATGATGAGGGCTATGGATATAAGCAAGAGTAGCCAGCCAAGGTAGGATTGCAGGACAGGGTAGAGAATGCTGAAAGCAAATGCTAATGGGACCGCAAGTAAGAGTGAAACAACAACAGAACCAGCACTTCCCAGTGCTGACAGGCGGATTGCTTCAGAGCCGTGCCCTTCGAGCAGCAATCTATGTCCCGGGAGGACTGCCAGCGCCATGTCATCATTTGGAGCACCAAGATATATTGCCGGGATGATGTCATGAAAACTATGGGACAACGAATTTGCAACTATTGCCACTGCTATATATGCCGGGGGAATGCCCCAGTCCATGAAAATGGGGGAGAGAGCTACCAGCATAAGTGCGAAATTGTTCGTGTGTATCCCGGGTACAAGCCCAGAAAATATCCCAAGCGTATATCCGGTGAGTACGGATAATAATAGCATTAGAATGGAGATCTCAATATCCATGTATTTCTTTAATGGAGTACTTATTTGGTCTTATTGTAGCGAATTAAAAATCTCGATTGCTTTTATTCCTTTGAACCTTTGGTTTTGCTCTTTATGTCCTGATTGCATCTTTATTGATATAAACATTTCACTTTTTTTTAATTTAGAAATAATTTTATTATCAACTATCTTTATTTGAATAATAGATTTATTATTTATACATTTGACTATAATTAGAAATATATTACGATTTATAATAATAACATGGGTATCAATATGTTTGAAAATATGACTCTATTTAGTGAAACACAAAAATTCAGACAATATTGGCTCATTGTGATATTGTTAACTCCGTCAGCCATTACATTTTATGGAGCTTACCAGCAGCTGGTCCTTGGTATTCCATTCGGGAACAACCCCTCCTCTGACAATATGGTCGCTTTGTTTGCGGTAGTTTTCGGTTTTTTGTTTCCTGCTCTTATATTTTCAATGAACCTCAAAACAGAAGTTCGGTACGATGGTCTTTATTTGCGTTTCTTTCCTTTTCATCTCTCATTCAAAAGGCTCGAATTCGATGACATTGCCAGTTATCGTATTATTACCTACAATGCCCTCAGGGATTATGGTGGTTGGGGAATTCGCTATGGAAAAAAGGGAAAGGCATACAATGTCAGTGGCAATAGTGGCATAATGCTCGAGTTCAAAAATGGTAAGAACCTTATGATAGGCTCACATGATCCGCACGGATTCCTGGATGCAATGAATAAAGCAACCAGAACTGCCTGATATTTCCAGACAGTTCATTCATTTTTTCAGTCTATATGTTTAAAACAGTTGTTCAACACATTTTTTATACTCTTTGTAAACGAAAGTGTCGGTAATGTTCTGAGGACCGTTTGCAAATGCTTCGAGCATTGATGTATAATACCATTTCTGCTCTTCCTTTGGTGCATTGAACATCTCCCACGCACTCTCTCCTTCCTTTTCAAGATACTGTATGAGATCTCTTAGATTTGCAAGTTTATCAGCACATGAAAGTATCTTCACTTCGGAGATTGCCTTTGAGATCGACCTTATTATGTATTCTTTGCGTGCTT
This sequence comes from Methanococcoides burtonii DSM 6242, assembly GCF_000013725.1. NCBI lineage: Archaea > Methanobacteriati > Methanobacteriota > Methanomicrobia > Methanosarcinales > Methanosarcinaceae > Methanococcoides > Methanococcoides burtonii. The sequence continues at coordinate 1,086,001 of NC_007955.1, read as the reverse complement.
TCCAGCTTTCTACATCATCGCCTTGTTTCAGTTCTTCAGGTTCTGTGACAGCACTTACATAATCGGCAACAGTTGGGCCATACCTTCTTCGAATATCTGCGTTGGTTAATCCGGCATCTTCAACAACATCATGTAAAAATCCTGCAAATATAAGGTCTGAGGTTGCATTCTCTTTGATTAGTATGGAAGCCACGTCCATTGGGTGTGTAATAAAAGGGGTTCCTGACTTCCTTTTGTTCATTCGGTGGGCATGGTTCACAAAAGCGAACACGTCACCAAGCTCGGTAAGGTCCTTCTCTATCTTCTCGCCATACATTTCATCTAGTTCCAGCAACTGTATACGGTAACCTGACATCCTTATGTGTTCATAAACGGTGAACTTCCCTTCCTCCTCTATAACTACCATTTGATGGACATCGCTTCTCCATATCTTTCTTGAAGGCTCTTCAGACCAGTCGTCAATATACATGAACAATTCCGGCAATTCGATATCTTCTGAAGGATGACCAGAGTGAATTAATAATCCGTTACCTTTTTTCTCAGTATTATCACAATATTTGATGATGATCTCTCGTATTTTCATGAACTGAACTCCGTTTTCTTATCTACTGATCATCTATAAGGACTGACAACTTACAGTTAAACATTTCGAATATTCAGTAAATGGGGGGTTGAAATGATGAGGGTAAAAAATAATGTCGGAATTAAAAATAAAATGTATGTCCCAAAGTGACAGGTTAACTGTTCTTTATAACCCAGGATGTTACTCGTATCCAATTATCAAGAATGGTATCATGATCGTTCAATATATCGTTAAAAGGTAGATCCATATCAATATCGAATATTGAAGGCAATTCTCTCATAATGGAAAAAGCTGCTTTTCTTCCGGCATTTTCTGGTATTAATCCCCATGATACTTCATCTATGATGTGAAGCACTGACGCTGTTAGGCTTACCAGTGTCGGGTCTTTTGCAACTCTGCGTAGTTTCTCTATAAATATTGGCTTCTTGTTCTCGCCTTCAAGAGTGGATGCCACTTTCCAGTACATTGCTTCATCCACTTTGAACCTTTCAAGCCTGACAAGCATATCCCGTTGTGTAATGGCTGTAATTCCCGATTGCATTCCTATGGACTTGATGATTGCTTCCATCATGCATTTTCCTATAAGCTCCCCTAATTTGGAATGCTTGCCTGCATCCGTAAGTCTGATATGGCTTGTGCTATCTGCCACAATTATCATCATGTCGGTTCCGGTACCTGTGGCTATGCCACTGGAATAGCGGCTGGGTGCCATAAGCTGTTGCAGTGCAGCACTCTTGGCTTCAGTTGCAGTGATCATAGCTCGTGCCATGGCATAGTCGGGAAGGTCTGCATTGATCAGCAAAATTGCGTTTATCGTTCCTCCGACAGGTTCGAAGTGCTCATCTTCCTGATAATAGGAGGCTTCATCTCCGGCACGTCCACCATTGATCTCCACTCCTCCGGTAACAATGGCAGTGACCTCAAGACCTCTATACGAATCCGATACGACAACCGCGTTCTCCATGCTTGCTGTCGTGAGCATTCCTGTGGAACTATCGGGCTCAAGCCCAAGCCTTTTTGCAACTATCTTCAGATACTCTTTAACGTTTCCACCTTCAAGGTCGGAAGTACCATGGCTTCGATTGTCGATAGTATGGTTCAGAACGTATTCTATATTGTTGTGGTATCCACCGTTAAGCCAGGAAGTGCTAAGTGTCTTTCTCCCTTTTGGTAGTTCTACGAAAAGAGAACTGTCTTGCAGATAAACAACTTCCTTTCCGGAAGTTTTAAAAAGTATCTTTCTTTGCATCATATCATTGCTCATTGTATCGCCTCAGTACTCATAGGGCTCATCATAGGTTCAGTGCAGTTCATCATCACAGGCGGATACAATATCAACAATTCATTTCATCGCATATCTTCTTTGCAGCTTCTGCCGGAGAATCGGAATTATAGATGCTTCGTCCGACTATCACCCAGTCAGCACCTGCTCTTATAACATCGGCAGCACTGCCTCCCTGAGCTCCCACGCCGGGTGAGATAATGCTAAGTTCCTCTCCGATGATCTTGCGTATGTCTTTTACTCTTTCAGGTCTTGTTGCAGGCGCTACAACTCCGGAGGCTCCTGCTTCCACTGCCATACTGGCAATATCCTCGGCAACCGGGCGGAAGAACTCCACACCACCCGGGTGGCTCATCTCTGTGACCACATAAACGTCAGTCCCAAATTCATTAGCAACCTTTACACAGGAATCAAGGCTGTCGCGACCTGTGAATCCGTGGGTGATTATCCCGGCAGCTCCGGCATTGAACACGTGTTCACAGATAAGTCGGTCAGTATTTGGTATGTCAGCAACCTTGAAATCAGCGATAACTGGTGCAATTTCCACAAGTTCCTTGACTATACTAAGGCCTTCCCCAAGGACCAGCGGATATCCTACCTTTATAGAATCCACATAGTCGGAAACTTCATTAGCGATACGAAGGGCATTCTCTCTGTCAGTTACATCCAGAGCAAGGATGAGTCGGTTCTTTTTTTCCATTGGGTAACTCCTTTATGGTCCGGTATCTCACCAGCCGAACAAAAATAGCTGGTCTGTTTTATTTTAGTTCATTGTTCCCCTATTTCATTAACCTTTCTTTTCAGATCTTCAACAACTGCCGGATCCTGGAGTGTGGATATGTCCCCTATCTCCGTTCCGTTCGTGATGGCCTTTAGAACACGCCTCATTATCTTGCCACTTCTCGTCTTTGGCAGCTCCTCGGTGAAGATGATCATCTTTGGGCGTGCGATAGGTCCGATCTCATCTACCACATGCTGCTTCAATTCATCTTCAAGGATTGAACATTGGTCGTCACAGGATGATTCGAGGATCACATATGCACAGATGACCTCTCCTTTTATCTCGTCCACTTTTCCGTCAACCGCAGCCTCGGCAACCGAGGGGTGTGAGACAAGTGCACTTTCTATCTCCATTGTTCCGAGTCTGTGGCCTGATACCTTGATGACATCGTCCAACCTTCCAAGTATCCAGAAGTTGCCGTCCTCATCCTTACGTGCACCATCACCGGTAAGGTAGGTATCGGCCCCCCACTTGCTCCAGTATGTGTCAATGAATCTCTGTTCGTCTCCGTTTATGGTCCGTATCATGCTTGGCCAGGGGTTCTGAAGAGCAAGGTAGCCTCCTGATCCCATTGGCACTTCATTGCCTTCATCGTCAAGGATATTGGCTTTTATTCCCGGAAATGGTCGGGTTGCAGTGCCCGGTCTCATTGTGGTGATGCCCGGTAATGGGCTTATCATTATCATTCCCGTCTCTGTCTGCCACCAGGTATCAACTATGGGGCATTTAGATTTGCCTATGGTCTCATAATACCAGAGCCATGCTTTTGGATTGATAGGTTCGCCTACACTTCCCAGAAGTCGCAATGAGGACAGATCATATTTTGCAGGGATCTCATCTCCCCACTTCATGAAAGTGCGTATTGCGGTCGGTGCTGTATAAAATATTGTCACGCCATATTTTTCAACAATATCCCAAAATCTACCCTTGTCCGGGTAATCAGGCGCTCCCTCGTGCATTACAATTGTCGCACCATTAGAGAGGGGTCCGTAAACAAGATATGAGTGTCCTGTGATCCATCCGACATCTGCAGTACACCAGAAAATATCATCATCCTTTAGATCGAAGATCCAGTTGGATGTCACATTTGTACCGACCATGTAACCACCGGTCGTGTGAACAACTCCTTTTGGTCTGCCGGTAGTTCCGCTGGTGTACATGATGAAAAGAGTGTCTTCTGAATCCATGTGTTCTGGTTCACATTCAGAATCTACGTTATGAATTAGATCGTTCCACCAGATGTCCCTTTCCTCTTTCATCGGAATAATGTTTGCAGCATGATCGACAACAATAACCTTTTCGACCGCCGGAGCATTTTCAAGCCCTTTATCGGCTCTTTCTTTTTGTTGTATGAGATTTCCTTTGTGGAAGTAACCATTACATGTTATGACAAATCTGCTATGTGCATCTTCCACCCGTTGTGCCAGTGCTTCTGATGAGAAGCCAGCAAATACGACACTGTGAGGTGCACCTATCCTTGAACATGCAAGCATGGATATGACAGCTTCTGGTACCATCGGAAGGTAGATGGTAACGACATCTCCTTTCTTCACACCAAGCTCTTTCAGGCCTGCAGCAAAACGAGCAGTTGCATCCCTGAGTTCCTTATAGGTGTAGGTTTCGGAGTTCTCCATCTCACCTTCCCAAATTAGTGCAGGCTTATCACCATGTTTTTGGACATGACGGTCAAGACAGTTGTAGGATGCATTCAATTTTCCACCGCTGAACCATTTTGCATGGGGGGGTTGCCAGTCAAGGACAGTGTCCCATTTTTTGAACCAGTCAATATTCCCGGCCAGTCCCTCCCAGAAACCTTCGATATCAGCCTCAGCCTTTTCATATATGTGAGGGTCGTTCATATTGGCTTGTTTGACAAAATCTGCTGATGGGTGGAATTCTTGCTGTTCTTTAAGTAAAGATTCTATTGTTTCTGTCATATTTCCCCAGTCCATATTTTTTGTTAATGTCTTGTACAAACGTTAACGATTAATCAGGTAAATAGGTAGTGGTCTCTATATAACTTTTAAAAATAATTATAATCAACGCCGATCTTTCAATGGATATGATCATAGAAAATGTGGATGATCTCATTGAACTTGTCGGGTTACGCAGGGAACATTTGACACGTTACCCGGGTCAGTTGAGTGGTGGTGAGATTCAGCGAATTGTACTTGCCCGTATTATTTCCATCGACCCTTCGTTCATTGTTGCAGACGAGGTTACTTCAATGTTGGATGTGTCTGTGCAGGCACAAATATTGAGACTTATGGAAAGGATACAGGAGGAAACAAATGTTTCCTATTTGCTTATCTCGCATGATATAGATCTACTGAAAAATGTCTGCGACAGGATAGCTTATCTTGAGAATGGATCTATAGCAAGGATTGAAGAAATTTAATATAGTAAGCGCAGGCACTAAAAAAAATTTAGGGGCATGGGGAGTGTGGTGGTATGTTTAGCAATTACCTGCGCTGTTTATTCTTTTGGTCCCACCATTATAAATAAATTGCGAATGTTAATTACTTCTTATTTATATTAAGCGCTTTTGGCAATGTCAGGTAGTTAACATAGTCTTAATTGAAATATCCGGATTGGCTGCACTCATGGAACTTTTCTAGCTCGGATGTTTTTTGAAATTATGGATAATTTTCAAACCTGCTGGTAGAATATATCAGGTGTTGCTCTGACATCGGTAATAGTTTTTGTCTGCCCGTTTGGATAGATGACCTCTATGGACTGTACGTTTGTGTCGAGATCACGGCCGTCATGGAGGTAATAGCTATCACTGGCCCTTGATACATCCTTTATCGATAGCTTAACAGTGTCATATCCTACTTCCTCTATCTGTATATTCTCGTACTTTGAGAATATGTCTATGAATGAGGATTCAAGATGTCTTGTACCAAAAGCAAGAATGTACATCCGGGCAAAGAAATTGAGGTTATATGTGACCACCACTGTGGTATCGGTCTTGTCAAAACGCATGACCACTTTCTCAATATGGATAATATCATTGTTTTCCGGCATAGCGTAGGCGCATATGGGCAAAAATGTGGTAAATAGTACCAATAGTAATACTATGAAAGAAAATAATCTCATATTTAACTGAATTGTATTTACTTTACATCCGTGGTTAACCTTTTCAGACATGTGTTATTTTGCACCCATTTGGAGACAATTATACAAAGATATGGTTAGTAAGGATTTATATTAAACGGGTATTTTTTATCTTTCATTTGTTCTGAAATATGCTAGATTTGGATCTCAGTGTCCTGAAGTATTTGAAGAGATTGATGAGTAAAGTGGACATAGTGAAAAAGTTAGATTAATATATCAAGAAAATGATTAGAATCTATGAGTTGTGATTTGTCAGACGAGGCAATATTTCTTTTAAAGATACTTTATAGTCAAAGGTGTCTGACAAGCTCAGCTGGTTATAATTGCAATCTACTAAAAAAAAGATTAACCCAAAAAAATAAGTCTGTAAAATTTAAAAAAGTAATTCAGGAACTTTTAAATGACGGACTTGTTACAAAGATATCTAAAAAGGATGATAAATACTATATATCGGATATGCCTGCTGCGAGCTTCGCGTTGCAATCACATGGACATAATGTTACAAAAGGGCATGAAAGAAGATTGTAATATTTATTTTACACGCATGATTAGTTAAATTTACAAACGTTTTTATAGTAAAGGTAATTATACGTTATATTTAGACATCTACAATTTACATATAGTGAATTATAGTCGTGTCAGATTTAGAAGATGAAACAATAAAGGAGTAATACGAATGAAACCCTTTGAAGGTTTGCTAGGAAATAGCTGTGAATTGCGGCTACTTGAATTTTTATTGCCATTAGAAGGTCTTGAATTCAACATTTCCGAATTAGCAGAAGAGGTAAACATTTCGAGGCCTACTCTAACAAAAGTGGTACAAATGTTTTCTGAATGGGGACTATTGTTGTCCTCCAAAAATGGCAACATAACAACATACAGCATTAATATGAATTCTTCCATTGTTGCAAGCATCCAAGAATTCAACAATATGTTAATTGAAACAATGCTCGGAGAAGAGGCATTGTTTGAGATACATGATTACTTGGAAGAAAAGCGTCCACGTTTTGAAATGGATGGCTTAACAGTCGATGAAATGATTCCAGGAATCTGCACAACCCGTGAGATTGATGCACCTTATCTCAAAAATGGTTGGTTCTCAAACCAGTCAAAAACCATGGCATTAAAACCAAAATATTCGATGTGGGAGAGCATATAATGGCTCAAGATTTATTTTTTAAAAAGGAACTTATCAAAGAGTTGCGAAGAATTGTAACAATGATGAAAAAGGAAGAAAATCTTGATAAGAAACTCTACCTTTTTTCCGCAGCATACGGGATTGCTGCACGAACCTATCGATACAGTTTTTCTGGAGATTACTTGATATCGGAGTATGTTCTGAATACTAGTTACGGTGTAATCCGTGAACAAATCAAAGGTATCAAATCCGGCGATAGCTGCGTTGAGATAAATAATCTACATTTTGAAAAGATACAAGAAGGACTTGGGTTACTCGCCGACGCGTTTGAAAGGGATGAGTCAATTTTAGAACCACTTGAAAAAATACTAATAGTAGCTTTCAGCACATCTGGAGCAGGGAACTATCTAAAAGAAAAAGGGATGCTTACTCTCTAATATGGGGGAGGGTCCTTTTCTTTATTTTAACCTCCTTCCCCTCTTCATCCCCCAAGGATGCATTACATTTTTATATGTCCCATCACTGACCAATCATCTGGCATTGCAAAGATCATATCGGTCTGTGGTTCAACTAGCCAAATGAGTCTATTTGTACCAACTAGCCAGTTAATTGCATGACTTCCTCAATCTCCACGCTTTACCCATATAGTACCAAACGCAATATCAGAATCCCACCGTGTAACATCACCCATCAATATATCTGTGATTTCATCAAATTAATTAGTACAGTATGTGCAAAATACCTGTAAATTAAACCCGGAAAGTAACAGTTCAATATTTTGCAATCGATACATTCATATCTTGTGTGTTCTATTTCAACCTGCTTTTAACATTATATATAGTTGAACGGTTCGTTCTTTCAATAGAGCGTAATTTAGTAATCTTTATTATGTGTATCATATTGATCAAATAATTCTTAGATCTAAACAAAAAGGAGTATGAATATGGATAGTTTAATTTACCTTGCCCCTCTGGCAGGTATCGTAAGCTTGGCATTTGCTGCATTCTTTGCTTCCGGTGTTCTTAAGGAAGGAACCGGTACAAAGGAAATGCAGGATATATCACTTGCGATCCAGGAGGGTGCTATGGCTTATCTGAACCGTCAGTATAAGACCGTAGCTGTAGTAGCAATTATTCTTGCTGCGCTTATGTTCTTCCTTCTGGGAGACGACAGTGGCAAGATAGTAATAGGATTCATCGTTGGTGCAGCTGCATCCGCACTTGCTGGATATGTTGGAATGAATGTATCGATCAGGGCTAATGTCAGGACAGCACACGCAGCTTCAAAGAGCTTGCAGGAAGCAATGTCCGTTGCATTCCGCGGTGGAGCTGTGACAGGACTTGCAGTAGTAGGTCTTGCACTGCTGGGTACCAGTGGTTTCTATATTCTTTTCGGTGATGTTGACCTTGTGATCGGATTTGGTTTCGGTGCAAGTCTTATCAGCCTTTTCGCAAGGGTCGGTGGAGGTATCTTCACAAAGGCTGCCGATGTCGGTGCTGATCTTGTAGGCAAGGTCGAAGCGGGTATTCCTGAGGATGATCCAAGGAACGCTGCTGTCATTGCTGACAACGTAGGTGACAATGTCGGTGACTGTGCTGGAATGGGTGCTGATCTGTTCGAGACATATGTCGTTACCGTTCTTGCATCAATGCTTCTTGGATCCCTGATCCTTGAACAATTTCCAAATGCTATCCTTTACCCACTGATCCTCGGTGCAGTGGCTATCTTTGCTTCCATCATCTCTATGTTCTTCGTGAAGGTAGGTAAAGATGGAAAGATCATGAAAGCGCTCTATAAAGGTGTTGCAGTATCAGCAATCCTTAGTATGATCGCATTCTATTTCGTGACTGATTCCCTCATGGGCGACGTTAGATTGTACTACGCATCCCTTGTGGGTATTATCATAATGGTATTGATGGTAATATTTACAGAGTACTACACTTCCACAAGCTTCCGTCCGGTAAAGACAATTGCCAAGGCATCCGAAACCGGTGCAGGTACAAATGTCATCTCCGGTCTCGCTATTGGATTTGAGAGTACTGCACTTCCACTTATCATCATCATTGCCGGTATCCTTGCATCCTTCTTTGTAGTAGGCGGTGCAACTGATCCTTCAATGGGTGTTTACGGTATTGCTATTGCAGCAGCAGCAATGTTGTCAACGACCGGTATGATCGTGGCTCTTGACTCATACGGTCCTATCACCGACAATGCTGGTGGTATCGCTGAAATGGCAAAGATGCCTGCGGAAGTACGCAAGATCACCGACGCACTCGATGCGGTTGGAAACACAACAAAGGCTGTAACAAAGGGTTACGCAATAGCTTCTGCAGCACTTGGTGCACTGGCACTTTTCGCAGATTACAGGCACAAGGTTAACCTCGAAGCAGGTTCACTCAGTCTTGAAAACCCTATTGTTCTCGTTGGTCTTCTTATCGGTGCGCTGCTCCCATTCCTGTTCACTGCTGTCACAATGAAAGCAGTAGGAAAGGCAGCATTCGCTATTGTTAACGAAGTTCGCCGCCAGTTCAGGGAGATCCCTGGTATCATGGAAGGCACCGCAAAGCCGGAATACGGTAAGTGTGTGGACATCGTTACTGCAGCAGCTATCCGTGAAATGGTAATTCCAGGTATCCTCGCAATCTTTGTTCCACTTTTAGTTGGAATTGTGCTTGGTCCAGAGGCTCTTGGTGGATTGCTTATCGGTATCATCGTTTCAGGTCTTCTCCTTGCTCTCACAATGAACAATGGTGGGGGAGCATGGGATAACGCAAAGAAGCTCATCGAAGATGGCCAATATGGCGGAAAAGGATCTGACGCTCACAAGGCAGCAATTGTCGGTGACACAGTCGGTGACCCATTCAAGGACACATCAGGTCCTGCACTTAACGCTCTGATCAAAGTAGTGAACATGATCGCTATCCTGTTCTCTTCTCTGTTCATCGGCAAGGGATTGTTCTAATTCGAACAATTTAAAAACGAATTTCGGGTCGGGAATATCCCGGTCCATTTCTTTTCTTTTTTTCTAATTTCAGTTTAATTTCATTGCTTATAGCATATTTTTGAATGCCAAAGCTTAAGCTCTTCATACTATCGTTCAGAATAATGGGGATGGCTGACGTTTATTAATGGGGCTAGTGTATTTGGAAGAATGCCTCTTCCTGCCAGCCAATTTTACTAATAATTCAATATATATATGGATGGCCAATCACTGCTTCACGGCTTAAACGAGACATGGATTCTTTTGATCGCCGAATTTCAATATCGAGCATCCTCCATCTCAAAGAGAACTCCACGCCGTGTCAGCTCTTCAGCTATCTCTTCATAGAATATTCCGGTGCCTGGGACGTTGTCATGTGTAAACACCTCCACCCGTCCTGCAGGGCCGCCAACTGTTGTCGTCTGTGCACCACACGAGGGACTCTTGGGAACTCCCAATACTTTAATGCTATAACCTTCCTGATAGAACTGTTCGATCATGTCTGCAAAGGGTTCAAAGAGTGAATGACAGAACCTCCTGTAATTTGGATTTTCAAGCTGGTCTCTGGTAATTTCCCTTCGGGCTTCACCTAGATAGATCAGTTCCGGACATGGTAATTGTACAATGTTCTTTCCCTTTGTATCGACCAATGGAGGCCCTTTTATCCCTTTGAGCCTTGAGCTTACATTTGCAAGACAGTGCCCGATAACCAGTATTTCCTTACCCCTATTTTCCTCCACAAGAACTCCTCCCCACTTATTATTATTAAATTTCTACTATAATTGAAGCTGTAATAATGTTGGTTGTATTAACATTGGATACTAAAATGTTAAATTTATTGATGTTGGATATGTTAAATGCTAATTTGGTGATGTTAAAGCGATCCGAACATCACAGATACTATATCTATGTAATATTTATATAATGTCAGCTACGGTTTAAGCTTGTCTCAAGGAGCTACTAAAAATGAATGAAGATCTCGGAAGAATATTGAATAAAGGGTTCAGCACCTGGTCACATAATTATGGAATTGCCGTTCCTTACTTTTTGAACATGATGGCATCGGTTTTCATTTTAATGGTGGCAGTTTTCATTATTCCGTTCATTGTAGCTGCAACGTCAATGTCTGAGATCGGGGATGCCTCTTCACTTACAACAGAAGAAAGCATGGAGCTTCTCATATCGCTGTTCTCTGATAATATTGTTATAGTGCTGGTGCTTGGTCTGATCGCATTTTTAGCCATTGCATTTGTCCAATCCTATTTTGAGGCAGGGGCAATAGGAATGGCACAGGCGGCATCAGCATCAGGTCATACGACCTTTGATGACATGTCCCGTGCAGGAAAAGAACATGTGTTCAGTCTTTTCCTTACAAAGATCTTCATCTCGCTGATCTTCCTCGCAGGAATTGTGTTTATAATTCCAGGCATGCTCGTCATGGGTGACTTCAATTCATTTATTGATAATCCTGAAAATGCCCTTCTTACAAGTATGTTATTACTCTTCGGGTTCTTACTATGGGGTCTTTACGTTCTGATAATCGATATTATCTTCAGTATTGTCAGATTTGGTCTTGTTCTGGACAATCTCGATCCCATGGAAGCCCTTGAAACTGGGTACAGGTTCTTCATGAACAACAAGTTAGTCGTGTTTCTAATGTACCTGGTAGTGATCGGAATTTCGATAGCGATCAATATGATAAGTGAACTTATCAGCTATGTGGGGGTACTTGCGAATATATGGATCTTCCTAAGTTTTGTTCTATCATTTGCAGTTATACAGCCTCTTGTGACCGTATGGTGGACTCGCCTTTACATGAATAGGACTGGAAAAGAACTCTATGACATAAGCGATCTGCTCGAATATCCCTGAGAGCCAGCTTAAAAAATAGGTAGTAGAAGAGATAATTAATTATAATTCTGTATTCAACTGCGTCCAAGCAATTTACAGGCCTGACATAATGTTGCTGTGCAGGTCTCACCACATATACGGCATTTTGAGAGTTCAGCCTGGGGGTATTCTTTAGCGATCAATCCCACAGTTTTATCGAACCCTCTCATTATGGAATATTTAGTTCCGGGGTGCCTTACCTCGAACTCATTTATCATATCCCTTACCTCACCCCTCAGGGCTTCATGGGCATAAGGACATTCGCTCATATCGAATGGCAGTTCATTGACGATCGCATAGAGGGCCACTTCCTTTTCGGGAACCTTTCGCAGAGGTTTTGCACGCAGGACAAGCCCTTCGATCTCCCGTGGAGGTGAGAGCCTTATCATTCTATCGACATCTCCTCCAAGGTGGTTCATCATTATCGTCTGTGCTTCATCGTCAAGGTTGTGACCGGTGGCAAGTTTATTGGCACCTATTTCATTCGCTATCTTGTTCATGAGCGATTTTCTTAAAACACCACAATAACTGCATGCACCCAGTTTTCTTTCCTGTGCTGTCAGTTCATCAAGTGTCTTATCATATTCATCCTTAAAAGAGCGGACAATATGTCTGATACCAAGCTCGGATGTCAGCTTTCGAGCCTTTGCCAGAGTTTCCTCTCGATATCCGGCTATCCCTTCATCAATGGTAAGGGCCACGATCTCAATATCCCTTCTCACGCCGAATATCTTGTGTAAAAGGTATAACAGTACAACGCTGTCCTTTCCTCCACTCAATGCCACGGCAATGATGTCACCTTTTTCTATCTTATACTGCTTTCTGATGGTGAGTTTCACCTTACGTTCAACATCTTCGATAAAGTGTCTCTTGCATATGTGCATACCGGAGTATTTCTGGAATATAATGGCGTCCCTGTTACATTTCATGCATTTGATAGGCATTGGGAAGAGCTCCTTTCCTTCTCAAAAGGAACTATGATATTAGAACTTTGGGGTAATGGGTAAGTTGCAAAAATTCCCCTCTATTAAAATTTGGATGCACGTGGTTTCGAATCTTACCCCTCGCATGGGGCGAAGGGGATACATACAAAGAAAAATATGGCAACGCGGCTGTGCAAACATTACACATGACCACACTTAAAACATCTTAAAACAAACCGAATTCTTGAAAATTATTGTTTGCCCTATCAAATCATAATATGTTAAAATGAATTATTAGTTCTGAACAATTGTCAATATATAATAGTGATAGAGCATTAATCGTGTCAGCTCCCTTTTAGCTAAAGGTCTAAAATGAGCAATTTTTTTTTAGTTTTCAAGGTATTATTAAATTAGTAATTATATATTTTTGTTTTGTAGTTCTAAAATGCCTTATTTTAATAATCCATCTACATTATTTTCCCGGTAACAATATAAAATAGCATCTGCGGCTTAGCATGTATATATTTGACATGCATAAAACCTAATACTCAACAAAACATTTAGCCATTAAATGAAAGAAAAGGAGTTTTTGAGTTTCAGGGACTGGTTTCACCGCTACGTCAGCTCTTTCTATACAGATGACGATTTTATCCAGCAAAACGTCATGCTTAAGGAAGGACATAGTGTCAGGGTATGTGATAATGCCTCTCTCATCACAAAAGCTGAAAAACTGGCTGATGATGACTTATATCTTGCAAAGACCATTGCTCTTTTTCACGACATTGGTCGTTTTGAACAAATTAATAAGTATAGGACCTTCAGGGACACGGACTCGGAAAACCATGCTCTTCTGGGAGTAAATATCTTAAAAACAGAAGAAGTAATTTCAGGTCTTAAAGATGAAGAACAGAAAATAATCCTTACAGCAATCAGAAACCACAATGTGCACATTTTGCCGTCCCTTCCTGACAGAAGAACTCTCCTTCACTGCAAAATCATAAGGGATGCAGATAAACTGGATATCTATAAGGTTCTAACAGATTATTTTATCGTAAAAGCAGACTTTCCAAACCCGGCACTGGATCTGGGACTGCCTGATTCATCAGAATATTCCCGTGATCTTTTACAGGATATATTGAATAATCGGGTTGCAAGTACAAAAAATGTTAAAACCTGCAATGATATGAACCTTACCCGGCTGTCGTGGATCTTTGATATGAATTTTATTGAGACCATAAGGCTTGTCCGGGAAAGGGATTATATCGGGAAGATAGTGACTGCTTTGCCACAAAACTATGAAATTGCCGAGATCCGTATTTATCTGGAAAAGTATATGAATACGATTCTGGAAGGAAGGTAAAACTATACCGGGCCTTTTAAAGAACATAGCATTCAATGTAAACGGCTTATCACTCTTGGCATTCTGTTTCATGTAATGAAAAGTACTCTTCAAGAAAACAATCTTCTTCCATCAGTGTAAGGCATGTCAATGATTTTCTTCCTTATCTTATCATTTTTTTTATATTTTGTATAAGATTCGTACCAAAAATTCTCTCCATTGATAATAATTTCTTCATTTCATTATTAATTTCTACATTATTCTTTAATTTTCGTACAAGAATCGTATACGAAATTATATTTATTGTTACTGGTTTTGTAGAAAAAGAACAATGATATTGATTTATCCGTTAAGTTAAATCTTGGATTATATGCAAACCAAATACTTTAGAAATTAAATTAATTATTCACTTTTTGAAATGATTTAACTTAAATTCGCATCAACAGTAAATTTAGAATATTCGGATTTTGACTATGTGTGATTGTGCACGATATGCACAACTCCCCCGTTGCCATATTTTCTTTGTATATATCCCCGCACGGGTTGAAGGGAATATAGGTAACTAGAAAAAACCGAACTTTTAAAATTAGATATGGGGGTCATAGCTTAATTGACTCATCCTTTTAGTCTTTGAGTCAATTGAAACCCAAATAGAAATATTTATAAAGTCAGGTGTAGTGAAAATATTTATGGTGAGCTTAAGAAGTAAAGGTTTAGATCAAATCGTAAATGAAGAAACAGAAATTTTGATTACAGGAACTTTTCCTAGTGAAAAATCAAGAAATCAAAAACAATATTATGCCGATTCTCGAAACCAATTTTGGAATTTGATGAGTTTTGTTCTTGGCATTGATTTAAAAAAAATAGAATATAATAATAGAGTCAGCATTTTGAAGAAACACAAGATTGGACTATGGGATACGATAGAATCTTGTGAAATTGGTGGAAGTTCAGACAAAAATATATGCAACCCACAGTATAATGATTTTTCACATCTCACTCAGATAAAGAAAATTGTCTGCAATGGAGGAAAGGTGGAAGAAACATGTAATAAACATTGCAATGTTCTTGATGGTGTTCAGGTTGTAAGAGTCCTTTCTTCAAGTTCAGCTAATAATGGTGCAATCGGTAGACCTGAAGAATGGAAAGAAGCGATAAACATTCTACTTTAAGCTTCTATTTTCCATCGTTCCAAAACAGGTGTTGAAATATAGGTAAGTCTGAAAACCGAACTCTTGGAATTTGATTACTAAAAGTGGGTGTTATTAACAGGACAGTTAAAGTAATTTAGCCATAATAGTTTATTTCTTTATTATTAAATACCATATAAATCATTGTCACGCTTAATTCGTTTATGTATAAAATAATTGAATTGTTCTTCTTGTGTATAGTGATAAGTTTGATTGCTTTATCTGGTTGTATCGAAGAAGATTCTAACATTTTGAGTATTAGTGATACTGGATTTACTGGAGATTCTCTTGAGATAAATGTAGTTGATTACAAACTAGTTGATTCGTTTGAAACAATGAATGTTCCCAACAAACCTGTTTATTATTATCCACCCGAAGGAGCTCAATTTTTACTTGTTTATTTAGAAGTCACAAATGTAGGAACTGATAAAACTTCAAGTGATACCATTACTCTTAGTAAAGACCTTATCAGTTCTTCAAATGGTGACACTCCAATACTTTCATATTCTGGAAATAACCTTGAAGCTAATGATAACATTATAGTTTATCGTTCTTCGGACTCATATTCAGATATAATATATAGTATCTCATCAATAAATACGCATTATTTATTTTCATTGGTTGATAAAAACCATGAGCCTAAATTTAAAGGATATGAAAATGTTTATCCAGAAGTAACCAAAGAAGGATGGATTGCATTTTTAGTTCCACATAATATAGATTTAACAGAAATATATATTAAAGTCCATGGGTTAACATGGGCTTTCTGATTTTTTTAAAAAAATAACAGCATTTATACAAAATTTTCCAACCTATACCTAACATAGTCATTGAGAGTAAATGATTTATCACTCTTAGCCGTCTACTTCATTCAATAGAAGTACTCTTAGAGAATCTAATCTTCTTCGTTTGTTTCTTTTCACTTGTCGCAAATATCTACTGAAGTTGTAGTTTTTGTTTCCTGGAATTGTCGTTTAATTTTCATTGAAAAACGACAAGGGGCGACATACAAAAGAAGATACTTAGCATTTCATATTCTTTTTAAAGAAATAGATTCTTTGATATTGGATAAAATAAAAAAAGAAGTGGGGGTAGAAAGTTACCTCCACATTTAAGCTGTTTCAAGAGCTACGAGAGAAAGACCTAATTTCTTTTCAAGTTCCTTTACTTCTTTAACAGCGTCATCGCTGAGAGTTGCATATTTGGTGCCCTCTTCTGAAAAAGCAATAAGGGTTACACCAAGCTTTCCTTCTGTAGCACTGACTGCATCCATATTTTCTTTACTTAATTTTGAGAATGTCCACATAATTTATCACCACTTATATAATATACCGATTGACTAATATGGTTTTCCTTCTTTTTAGACAGTTGGTTGATTTACTAATTTATATATTATCCATTTGATACTAAATGCCAGCATATCCAAAAAGATTCATTGGTACTTTCAGAAGGAAGCATTGTAGTTAGAAGTTTACCATCCCAGTTTTCCAGTTGTTTCCTTACATAAGAATTTAGACTAAACGCTTTGCCTGATTTGGTATTCTGCTTCATTTAATTCAATGTCAGTACTTCTCTAATTTTGTCGAAGTTTTGTTCTTATTCCCATTAACTTATCTCAAACACCCCACCACCAACAGAACCCTCAATTTTTCCGAAGTTCTCCTTTATTAAGAGAACGAATATATCAAACCTTAACTTATCCCCAACAATGATCTGTGGTCCTTGTTTTACTTTCTTAAAATGCTCTTTCTGAAGATATAGCCACACATTTCTTAGTAGAAATGATATCAATGCAAAAAAACATCTTCTCGTAATATTTCTTGTAGAAGTTCTTGGAATTGGGAATTTGAAATGACATATGGCGGCATTTTTGCCGCATATATAGCGATTAACTGCCATTATTTCATATTGATGGTAAAATTAGCGAAGTACTGAATGTACCTTATGAGAACCCCATCTTCTTCCATCCTACATAAGGCATGTCAATGATCTCCTTCCTCAACAGATCAGTATCATTTCTCTTCCCCACTTTCTTCCATCATCTCATCGCTAACTAAAACACCATCTTCTAGAGTGATCACTCTGTCAACATACTCAGTATGCCACGGTTCATGTGTTACCATCACAATTGTTTGTCCATAATTGTCATTCAGATCTTTGAACACATCCAGTACTTGTTTTGAGTTGTTGGTGTCCAGGTTTGCACAGGGTTCATCGGCAAACATTATGTTGGGCTTTTTGGCTATGGCTCTTGCGATCGCCACTCTTTGTTTTTCTCCACCAGACAGTTCATCAGGGATCCTGTCCTGTTTTCCCTTTAGGCCAACCTTTTCTAATGCTTCAAGGGCGGTCTTATAGGATTCCTTTTTTGAGTTTCCTTCCATCATGGAAAGCACATAAACATTTTCGGCAGCACTCATCTCATTAATGAGTGCATAGTCCTGAAAGACATAGCCGACCTGAGTTAGCCTGTAATAGCTTCTTTCGGCTTCAGGCAGGCTGGAAACCTTTAATCCCCGGATGGTGTATTCCCCGGCGGTTGCATCGTCCAACAATGCCAGTATCCTCAACAGAGTTGTTTTGCCACTACCGGATGCGCCCATAATGGCTACAAATTCCCCTTTCTTTATTTCGAACGAAACGCCATTGAGAGCTTTTACAGCAGTTTCCCCTGACCCATAATATCTTTTCAGGTCTTTCACAACGATCATATCATCTTCCCCATATGGCTTTGAGTATGCTCTCTTTTGATACACTCCAGGCAGGAAGTGTCCCGGCTATCACTGATAGTGTAAGCATGGTTACTATGCTTTGAATAAGCAACATAGGATCGATCAGGGGGCTTATTTTCATGGTTTCGTAGAATACTACTGGATTTGCCTGGAAGTAAAGCATAAGTGAAAAGTATAAAACTAATCCTGCGAGTATCCCTAAAGAAACATAGAATGTGCTAAGGAATGCATAGGACAATACTATTGATCTTGGAGTAATTCCCACTGCTTTTAAAATACCGATCTCTTTTTTTCTATTAAGTATGTTGATATAGATGATTATAAGGATCAATGCTGCAGCTACGACCAAACTCACGAACTTTGACATGATATCTATAGCACCTATGCTTTGCATTGCCTGCTTTATGAGGGTCTCTGATTTATCCGACCATGTGAAGACCTGCTCATTCACCCCTGCGTCTCTGATCTTACCCTGAACCTGTTCTTCAGTCCCTTGCTTGTTAACCCTTACAACTACACTGGTAGCTTCGCTTCCTTCCAGACCATATACATCTTCTATCTCTTTGTAGTGAACTAAAGCATTAAGATCAACAAGTTCAAGTCCACCTGTCATGATGCCTTTGACCTTATAGGTTTTCTTTACGCCATTGCTGTACGTTACGTCAACAAGTGATCCTGGTCTTACTTCACCCAGGTTATCATATATCTCTGATCCAAAACCTGTACCTGCGATCATAGCACCGATGATGATCTCGTCCCGGGAAAGCTCCCCCAGGAAATCTCCTTCGCTAATGATGTAGGGGTATCGTGAAATATCATACTCTTCTGTAGGAAGCAAACCTGTAATTGATACTCCTACAACTTTTTGTTTATATTCAATAGATGCTCCTGCGTCCAATCGTTTTGTTGCAGCTCTCACACCTTCCACAGCTCTGACTTTTTGCAAGACGCTATCAGCGTTGTTGATGTAGCTGTTGTCGCCTGTTGGTTCAATGACAATATCTCCGTAAGGATAGTCTTGCATCATACCAGTAAACAGACCTGTCATTCCGCCTAGCATCGATGGAAGGAACACTAAGTTCATAAAGATGAGTGAGAGAACAAAAACTATGAACATCAGTGTTTTTTTGTTCCCTCTTTTTACACTGCAGTATGCAATGAGGCTTCCCACTCTGATATCGTTGATCATGTTGGAGTCCTCTCATTATTTTTTGTTATTAGCAGAGTTCCCGCTGCCTTCCATTAACTGCTTAATTATCTCATCTTTTGACTTTTTTGTTCTATAATTATTGTAAATTAATCCTCCAATAACTCCGAGGACAAGCAAAACAATTGCAGCTGTTCCTGCTCCACTATTACTTTCCAGGACTATAAGATTGATCTTTGTTTCAATTTGATCTTCTCCAAAATCATCACTATACGTTATGGTCACAGGGATCTCATATTCTCCTGCCTGATCAGCTATAAAAGTAATTACTACAGGTCCGTCTTCATTTGGATCAAGAGTTCCTATGAAGGATTCTTTTAATCCTTTGAATGGATGGTCAACATAGACCCTTATTGAATTTATTGTCCTTTCACCAGAGTTTTCGATCCTCATGGTCAATTCTACAGTATCACCCATGTAAGGAAGTACAGGATCGACCTTTACAGATGCAAGATTCAAACTCCCTTTTTTGTCAAGCACGGTTATTGTAATGGCATATTCATCCTTTTGCTTGCCAAAATCATCCTCATACTCTATAATGACAGGTATCTCAAACTCTCCTGACCTGTTTGCCTTGAATTTGAACAATGCAGTTTGAGTGCCATTCATGCCAATAGTTCCAATTGTAGAATTCTTAATTCCTTTAAACTCATGCTCTAAGCTAACCGACACAGATTTTGCAATTGCTTCCCCAAAGTTTTCTATGCCTAATCTTAAGTCAACTGTATCTCCCTCATAGATATATTCAGGATTGGTTTTGACAGAAGATATTCTTGGTTCAGCGTCTTCGCCTATTATACTGATCTCAACTTCATAATATTTTGTTGTTTCCAATTCTATATTTGGATATGTTAATCTCATCTTTATGATATGGGGGCCAGGGTTGGCATCAGTAGTTGTCCTCATGTGATATGTCAGATGCCTTTCACTTGTACTATAAGATAATTTAGGAATTTTGGTAACAAGATCTTCTGTAATTATGATGTCCGAAGGTATGCTGATTATCTCAAAGGTAATGTCTTCAGGAGCTTTAGAACCGCAGCTCTCAATATTAATTCCCAAGGTGAACTCTTCATCGATACCTATTGAACTAGGACTTATTTCCTGTACCTCTACATTTACACATATCTCACCAGAAGTTTGTGCTCCAGCAGTAGAGATCCCTGTTAAGATAACTACAAAAACCAATAAGAGCAAATATGTCAGTCTTGTATGCTGATTCATTCTTTATTCACCTCGATTCTAATTTTTTAGGCAGGCACAATATGATCTTTGAAGATCAAGCCTAATGTAGCCAGTTGCCGGTAATAATATTCGATTTTTTTGAACATTTCTTAACATATACTCTTCCAACATTATATATAAAATATTACTGTAATTGTTTATGATGTATATTGGTGTCGATTTCTTTATCTTGGGCCAAAAGTAGGCTACTTCATATTCAAAGTTTATAATAGCAAGCTTACACCCGTTTGGTGAATTATTCAGTTCGATATGTTTGATAGATGGTGTCATCCATCGACTTAAGAGGTGTTTTCATCAAAACGTTAATTTATACAGAAAGTAATCTTATTCCGATGGATACTATACTGTCTCTAAATAATGTCTCAAAGAAGTTCGGCAACATGCCTGTACTAAAAGACATTGATCTGGACATAAAGAAAGGGGAGTTCGTAGCTTTGCTGGGTGCTAACGGAGCAGGCAAAACAACCCTTGTAAAGATCATGTCAGCTCTATCCTCTCCTTCTGAAGGTACTGTAATGGTCAATGGCAATGACATTTCAAACGACCAGGGTTCATTGAGGGGTATCATAGGTGTCATTTCCCATGAAACCTACCTCTACAACGACCTGACCGCAGTAGAGAACCTGCACTTCTTTGGACAGATGTATAGTATTGCCAGTGAGAATCTTGAAGCTCGTATCAATGGACTACTGGAAGAGGTCGAGCTTGTTAAAAGAGCAGATGATCGTGTATCCACATTTTCCAGAGGTATGAAGCAGCGACTTTCCATCGCAAGGGCACTTTTACATGAGCCTTCAATTCTTTTTCTGGATGAACCTTATACAGGACTTGACCAACACGCAGCCCACACATTTGAAAAAGTGTTGCTGGAACTTGACCCAAAGGACACCACAAGACTGATGATAACCCATGACATCAACAGAGCGTACCACATGTGTGACCGTGTTATCATACTTGACAAGGGAAGTATTGTCTTCGACAGCCTTATGTCTCAAGTGGTCTCTGCGGAAGAACTGAGGGACATATACTCATCACACGTGGGTGACTATGATACTTTTTGACATGGGATCAACATGATACGCATTCTTTATATTGCAGCAAAGGACCTCAAAGAGGAGTTCCGCACCAAGCAAATGCTCAATTCAATGGTTCTTTTCTCATTGCTTGTCATAGTAGTGTTCAGTATCACATTTGCTCCGATACTCGGCTCTTCTCAGGATGTGGCAATGGTCGCTCCGGGTGTACTCTGGATAGCCTTCATCTTCGCAGGTTCCATAGGTCTTTCACGCTCCTTCGTGGCAGAACTGGAAAATGGCTGTCTCGAAGGTTTGAAAT
Source organism: Methanococcoides burtonii DSM 6242 (assembly GCF_000013725.1). Classification (NCBI taxonomy): domain Archaea; kingdom Methanobacteriati; phylum Methanobacteriota; class Methanomicrobia; order Methanosarcinales; family Methanosarcinaceae; genus Methanococcoides; species Methanococcoides burtonii. Next base: position 1,064,259 of record NC_007955.1, on the reverse strand, counting down.
TATGCCCCATAAGCAGGAGTGCCATATACACTGGAAAGATGGTGGCGAACCTGTTGCTGATGCTACTGGTCGAGATCATAACTGTCCCTCTGTTTGCCATCATGTTCAATTACAGCATAACAGGATATTTCTGGCTTGCTATCATAATATTCCTTGGTACTGTGGGTTTTGTCTGTGTAGGGACACTGCTTTCAGCTCTGACAGTGAACACAAGGACTCGGGAAATATTACTTCCTGTGCTGTTATTGCCTCTGTTGCTTCCTGCCCTTATCCCTGCTGTGATGGCAACCGGAAGTATTCTCATAGGTGCATCTTACGGGGATATCACTCAGGAATTACGGCTTCTGCTTGTGTATGACATCGTTTTCTTCCTTGTGGCACAGCTTGTGTTCGAGTATGTAATACAGGATTAAAACTTATATATCGGGGGAGATGTACTACTTACATCGTTCCTAAGTTGATCATCGAGGTTTCCAATGTCGGAGAGTTTTTTAAGAGATAAGTTCCTGCCAGTTCTGTCCGCAACGACCATGTTGCTAGCCATTGGCATGATTATTTTCTACCTTCCTGATATGAAAGGTGCCTCTGGGGAAACCCTTGATATGAGCTTTAGGATATTCTATTTCCACATGCCTATAGCCATAACTTCCTATCTGGCCTTCACGGTGATATTCTTTTCCAGCATTCTGTTCTTGAGGACCGGTAAGTATGGTTATGACATCCTTTCCCGCTCGGCATCTGAGGTTGGTGTCATTTTCGCGTTCCTTGTTCTGGCAACCGGTTCCATCTGGGCCAGGGCTACCTGGGGATGGTACTGGGTATGGGAGCCAAGACTTACGACATCTCTTGCACTTTTTCTGGTCTATGTTGCTTATATTGTGCTTCGGCAGGCAGTTGATGGTGTGGACAAACGTGCACGTTTAGCTTCTGTTTTCGGAATACTAGGTTTTATCTCAGTTCCGTTGAGCTTTTTATCCATACGCCTGTGGCGTTCAGCTCACCCGTTGATGTTCGGTGACACTTCAGGTTCAGGCGGTGGAGGGCTTGAAGGTACTTCTCTGCAACTGACATTACTAGTGAACGTGATCGCATTTACCCTTCTTTTCATTACTCTCGTGGTGTACAAGATGCGAAACGAGCAGATGGAAGAAAGGGCTGATGAGATCAGGGCTTCACTTGACTGAACGACTGACCCTGATTTAGCAAAACATATAAACGAATGGTAGCTGATTAGAATACATGCTTTTTGAACCTATAACTATGGCAGGACTGACTGTAAAGAACCGTTTCGTGCGTTCAGCGACCAATGAGGGAATGGCTGAATTGGATGGGACTGTGACAAAAGGGATAGGTGACATGTATGAAGACCTTGCCCGGGAAGATGTCGGTTTGATAATTACGGGTTATTCATACGTGGATGTCAAAGGACAAAGCGATGAAAGGCAGCAGGGTATCTATGATGACAGGTTCATCGGACCTTATAGGGAAATTGTCTCAAGGGTACACAAGTATGATAGCAAGATATTCCTACAGATCGTCCATGGAGGCAGGCAATCCATCGTAAAGGAAGGAGTTGCTCTTTTAGCACCTTCGGCAGTCGAAGACCCAGCTTCCGGTAAGGTTCCTGTGGAAATGACCGAAGAGGATATCTTTGATACCATTGAGAACTTTGCAGAGGCTGCAAGACGTTCAAAGGAAGCGGGATTCGATGGTGTTCAGATACACTGTGCTCACGGTTTCCTGTTAAGCAGTTTCATCTCTCCTTATACGAACCACAGGACCGATAAATGGGGTGGTTCTGTAGAAAATCGGGCAAGGATAGTCACTGAGATAGTTAAAAGAATTCAGGAAAAGGTCGGAAAGGACTTCCCTGTCATGGTGAAAATGAATGCCACAGATGGGTTTGATGTGTTCTCAGGTAAGATCGGCCTTGATGCTCCCGAATGTGTGGAGATCGCCAGCCTTCTTGAAAAGGCCGGAATATGTGCTATCGAGGTAAGTGGCGGGATATTCGAAGCAGGCCCGGTCATGTCCCAGAATGGCATTGACTCTGAAGATAAAGAAGCATATTTCAGGCGTTATTCCAAAATGATCCTTGATACGGTGAAGATACCTGTCATACTGGTGGGCGGAATTCGTACAAAGGCCGTTATGGAGTCTATATTAAGGGGATATGCTGATATGATCTCGTTAAGCAGACCATTTATTGCCGAACCTGACCTTGTCGTGAAACTTAAGGAAGGGAGTGACCGGGTGAAGTGTGTGTCATGCAATGGGTGTTTCAGGACGGATGGGGTTTCCTGCACTTATAATTTTGACTAACCCCTTCATTTTTCATTATTTTTCTCTTTTTCTTTGTTACCTTTTTATAGTTGTCTTGCCTTCATTTATTTATGAGGCTCGATGCATATCTTGTTGAAATGGGTTCTTTTAAGTCCCGTGGTCGCTCTAAAAAGGCTATAGTTGATGGTCATGTGAAAATTGATGGTTCTGTTGTAACAAAGCCGTCAAAAGATGTTTCTATTGATGATGATGTCAAGGTGGATGAAGGACTTGATATGCCAAAGGGATATTTCAAGTTAAAAGGAATACAGGATGAGACCGGTCTTATCAAAGAGGGCGATTCTGTTCTTGATCTGGGTTCAAGTGCAGGCGGTTTTATTGTATTTGCATCTGAGATCGCAGCTGATGTGAGGGGTCTGGAGTTCAGCCGTGATTTCAGGGAAGAGCTTGGTCAGATAGCTCATGAAAGAAGTAATGTTTCGGTCATGTTCGGTGATGTTTTTACCTTCCCTCTCGAGACCATGGCGCCGGAGCCCGTTGATGTCATCCTGAGTGATATGACCCTTGAACCGGAGGATTCACTAGCAGCCCTTAAGCGTGTGCTCCCATTGCTTAAATTGGATGGGCAGTTGCTTCAGGTAATAAAGATGTCAAAAAGGATTAAGAGGGAACCTCTGCTTAGTATAATGGAAGGGCTTAGCCTTGAAATTCAGAACGTGCTTGAATCCGAGAAGCAGGAGATATACGTTGTTGCACGCAAGATCGGTGAGGTCGAGGATACTGATTGATTTGTTGGTCGTTAGTTGCTATGTTTGAGAGTTTTAGTTTCCATTTTTTGCAACAATGGCTTTAATTACCTCTTCTGCAACTAATCAAACATATTTATTATATTTCATCAAAAAAGTAGTGATTAACTTCCTTTCCCGCTATAATTTCCACTTACATTCTCCAGCCAATCCCCCTTTTCAACTATCGTTATAACAGGTGTATGGTATTTCCTTCCATATTTGTCCTCAATACCATAACTTTTCAGTTCGTCTTCTGATAATTCATCAGGATGCGGTGGTGAAAAAAAGATTACCCTCCAGCCCTGTGCTGCTAATGATGTGCATTTTATATCATTGCACTTCTGGAAATCTAAATCTACATCAAAGACTACCGTCTGTTTTGGTTGTGCCCTTAGTTCCAATTTGTATGAATAATCTACAGATAAATTGGTTTTTTGTGGACAAATGATTGTAGCACTTTGTACGCCGTTTCTTTGTTCACTGTCATAAGAAATTAAGTTGTTATTGACATCATTGGAAGAGACGTAAAATGGATTTGTACTGGGATCGTGGGAAAGATGAAATCCACCATCATTAAGAAAATCTGTGATTTCCAAATAATAGTTAAAGGTATCTCTTTTGTTTGCAGATAAACCAGATTTGGATTTTATGGATTCTTCACCTTCTATTCTGAAGTGATACAGCCATTCCTGTGATACAGATAAAAACGGTGCAGCAAAGCTTTTCATCGATAAAAGGGAATTAATGAAAAAATCGCTATTTTCTGTCGATACGTCTTCTTTAATTGCCAATGACCATGAATCTATGCCTAAATAATCATCTTCAGCATTTCCAACAACAGTCACCGATTCGTTGCTGATATTGATACAGAATATATATGTATCCCCTTCTGCCATTATATCGCTCAGGGATTCGGATGTGTTTTCAGGATTGTTGCTTACAACATAGGTGGTTTCCACATAGCTTTCATTATGAATTAATTCGATCAGTTTGAAATGACTTTTCCCGGCCACAAGTTCATTTACTTCCTGATCCACCATCAATATCCTGTTTGATTTGGACTGTAAATTTTGGATATGTTCCAGTTCCTCTAAATTTTTTATCTTCATCGCTTTCTGTTCTTGCAGTCCCTTTTTTTCAAGTGTTTCTGTACTATAAATCCCTAGTACAACTATCAGTATGATAAAAAGAAAAATGTATTTTATTCTCATGTTAACACGCATTAATTAAAAAATGCTTCACATAATGTTATTTTTTAACGTCAACATCGTTTGAAAGCATTTTTTTGCCACTTTTAGATATTGATGTTTCAACAGTCACATTGGGTTTAGCAATTACATAAAGCGGCTCATCAAAGTCCATATGTTCCCGAACTCTTTCAGTAGACAAATTAAATTCAGATGCATGCTTTTCTATGCTATTAACAGGAATTTCTATTAATCCATAAGCTTCTTTTTCTGCAGATGACATTTGAGAAGGTGGTGGCGGAGTTACAAGAATCCAGGTACTATTATTTCCGACATAATATATCCAAGGACTACCCATAAGCTCAATACTGTTGAATTCGTAATTTAATTTAAATCTTACAACATCATTACCTTTAGCTCGCATTTCCCAAGAATACCAACAACTGCTTTCAGGAGACCATGCGCCGTTAATTGGTACATCTGATGAATAGTGATATTCTGCGTTTAAATATTCTGTAGTATTATCTGTGTCATCAGGTATTCCACAGAGAAGGCCTATTAACTGTGCTGCTGTTAGTCCATAGCTTACATATTGACTCATCTGGCTTATGGCCGCTGTAGTAAGGAGAGCTATGATCTCGTTCACTGTATCATAGTTTGCATGATTGCCACTGTGAGGATAACCACCTAAATTTTCTACACTTGTATCGTAGGTGAAGCTAAATGCAGAGTCTCCACTTTCCACTTTCTCAAGTTTAATAAAACTACGGTAAGATCCCCAACCAAGCTGGAAAGGTGGTGATCCAGAGTTTAATCTCACTTTTCCAACTGATTTAAGCCTGCATTGATACAACCATGTACCACTAAATGGAAGCCATGTTACCTTAATCACTTTCACTACCAAAGCTGCAATTATTTCAGTATATTCTCCAATATAATTTTCTCTAGTTTCCAATATTTGTGGCACATCACTCCAATCACCATTCCAATCCCCCCAATCGATCCATCCCATATTTACACCTCCAGAACTTCTTCACGTATCAGATGTTGTGGTAAAACCCATCCATTGCAATATATTATGTTATTATCTGCAGTAATAGTATCCAAATTCGTGAATTCATGTTTAATCCAATATTTGTTGTTAAAAGCTTCATAACGACAACCATCTATTCCCAAAGAAGTGCCAACATTTGCTGTTCTTACAAGGGATAATATTTCATTTTTATCTGTCAATGCTGATGCCTTTGGAAATGTTTTCAAATAATCGATATATACTGTTGGTTTGTAACAAATAACAGGCTTATTTGGTCTAAAAGAAAGTTTCATCTCATCATTTTTACAATCGCCAATTATTGCAATATCATATTCTTCTCCTTTGTACATATTATAGAATTCAGGATAGTCATACTCATACCACTTCAAATTTGGGTACATATTCCAAAATTCTGCAGGAAAAGCACCAACAGCAATAACCTTTTTATCACTTTTTGGAAGCATCATTTTTGGTTCAACTTCATCATAGACAAAATCATCTATATTATGAACTACAAAATCAGTGTCTATAGAAGCACAATTCATTTTATGAGGCGATTTAGTTATAACCGGTTTTACGTTTCTGTTTCGAACAACATCTAAAAAAGGAAGATTTTTATATTTTTTCACAAGGTTCTTGTCCCAATCATCACTCATATCATAAGGCATTAGTTCATTTATGTTATCAAATAAACTAATTCTCGCTGCTGATATTGGAAATACATAAGCTGAACTCAGCTCTAATATAAACACATCATATCCATAAGGCAACCACTTTTCTAATGTTTCTTTACTTTTTGTAGCTTCAATTGGAATACTAAAATGATGGGCATTGTTAATTAAACATAGCTAATTCTTTATTTCTGTACTTCATCAAAAGAATAACAGAGTACTTCAGCATTTCAAGACTCTTAGTATAACACTTTGACTTTCTTCTCAATCTTGCCAGAAAGTGCCTGAATATGCTGTTATATCCTTCAACAGTATATGTTTCAGCTTTGGATTGAGTGTGAATTTTCTCTGGAACAAACTCTGCATATGCCCTCCAGTGATCAGTCATCACTTCTCCAATCTCCTTCCCCTTTAATTTTTTCCAGAGTTTTAGTCCTGTTTCCGTTCCCCTGCTACCAAAAGAGCAGTCGATGAACCTTTTTCCATCTCTATCAACAGCAATCCAGATCCAACAATATTTGTTTTGTTCCCGATATAAGTGTGCATTTCATCTAATTCAACGATCAATATTTCATTTTCGCTCTTTAGATTCTCTAATTCACGACCAAACTTCTTTATCCATTTTTGGACAGAAACGTGGCTAACTCTTAAAAAACGTCCAATTGAACGAAATCCTAATCCTTCGAGATAGAGTTGTAAAGCCTGCCGTTTAACAGACATGGGGCTAGCAGTTGATTTTAGCTCCACTGAATAGTTATACTCACAATCATGGCATTTGTAGCGTTGACGTCCATCGATTTTACCGTTTTTTTTATGATTGGAGCTCTTGCACCTGGGACAGTTCATGCACAAACATAGGTCCTGATAACATATAAACTCTACTTAAATACCAATGCCAAAAATATTAATCATAAATGTAGATGGGGGATGATAATCAATGATCGGTTCAATGGAAATTATTGTATCTAGCCTTGTAGCACTGCTTCTCTTTGGTCCAGATAAGTTTCCAGAATTTGCAAGATCTCTGGGGAAAGCAGTCGGTGAATTTAAGAACGAGCTACGTAAGGCAGAAATATCTGTGGACAACATGGAAGAATTTGCCAAGGCGGATCACAATCAGGATATAGATAGCCACATCAGAAAACTTGCAGAAGAGGGTGGAATTGAGACCAAAGGGAAAACTACAAATGAAGTTTTAGAATCTCTCTCAGATGTTTTCAACAAGATGAATGAGATAAAATTAAAAAAATGAAATACTAAGCATAGGGAGGTACAGGATAAAGTTACAGAAAATAGTGCCACTACTCACAAATATGAACATTAACTGCTCGATCAGCTAAACTTTTCGTTTGCCGAGTAATCTTTAATTAATGTGTTGGAGATACTATAAAGAATGAAGGGGGTCTTCAATGCTTCTCAAGATATATGGGAAAGGTCGTCCATTTCGTCTTTTTGTTGCCGGGCTTCATGGGCAGGAATGGCAGGATACTTCAGATGTACTGTTGAATATTGAGCGTCCATCATCAGGCACTCTTGCTATACTGCCTGTGGTCAGCAGGGGAAAATATATTTCCACACTGGACGGGGATTTTTATAAGGGCATGGGGAAGCTGATCGTTGATGTGGTGGAGGAATGTCAGCCGGATATCTACGTAGAGTTGCATTCCTATTCTTCGGAAAATTTTCATAAATTGGTATCAAGCACAAGGATAAATGAAATAGGTGTGCCGGGATTCAGTGTTCTGGAAAATAATGTGTTGATGGGTTCGGTTTCCCCTCATATTAGGAGAGATCATTTTCCGGTGGAAGCTTTGTGTCTGACATTTGAGATCGAAAGGTTGGATCAGAGCTCGAAAGAGTTTGCTGCTAAGATGCTTCGCGTTGTAAAAGAATGCCGTTCAAGGGATGGTTTCATCGAATATATGATGGAACGCTATCCCAATGTGGCTAAAAAAGCAATAGAAGACTATAAAAAATTCTATGGATCGTAAGGTTTCCCTTACTATCCATTTACATTCCTTCGTAGTTGTGGATGTTGTGTTCAGGGTTCACATCCATCATCTCCTGCCTTCTTGCTTTGAGCATGTCGTCAACACGTAATACCATGTTGGCAACCTCGGAAGCGGATTTGATGGCTTGTTTCTTTACCCTGAGGGAATCAACAATGCCTTTTTCGAAAGTGTCAACGATCTCGGTCGAGTAAACATCAAGGCCAGCATTCTTTATCTCAGTGTGTTTTGCACGAAGTGCCAGAATTGTATCGATACCGTCCATACCTGCATTGATTGCAATTTCCCTTGGAATGCTCTCGAGTGCTTCAGCAAATGCTGAGACTGCGAGCTGTTCGCGTCCTCCTACACTGGTTGCATATGATTTGAGTCCCTGTGCGATCTCGATCTCGGAAGCACCGCCACCTGCAACGATCATGCCATCTTCGATGGTGTTCTTGATCACGTTGAGTGCATCATCCATTGTACGTTCAAGGTTATCGGTGATATGTTCCGTACTTCCTCTGAGGAGGATGGTGATGGTGTTCGTGTTCTTGCAACCTCTGATGTATGTCTTACCAAGGTCGAATGCACCGATCTGTTCAACGAGATCTGCGGTTCCAAGGTCCTTCTCGGAGATGTCCATGATATTCTTTACAATGTGTGCTCCGGTTGCTCTTGAGATCGCTTTGATGTCGTCTTCATTTACACGTCTGATCGCATAGACTCCTTTCTTCTGGAAATAGTCCATTGCGACCTGGTCAATGTTCTTTGTACCAATAATGGCGGTTGCTCCGGTATCAAGTATCTTGTCGAGCATTGCTTCGAAGTCCGCTTTTTCCTGCTCAATGAACTCTTTCATCTTATCAGCTGAATCGATCTGGAGAGATGCTTTGTTCTTTGTCTTCTTGACAGAGATGTCTGAAGCAAGAATAGCGATCTTTGGATTCTCAACCTTTTCGGGCATTGCTGAATGGAGACGTGCCTTGTTAACAACGATGCCTTCAAGGAACTCTGTATCATCTATCTGTTGTCCAGGGTCCTGTGTAAGCATTATATTATTGAGGTCGACCTTTCCATCTTCCTCTACTTCAAGTGCAGCATCAACACAAATGTTTGAGATATGGTCTGCAAACGCTTCTGAAGACTTGCCTGCAATGGCGGTCTTTGCAATGTTCACAAGGACGTCCCTGTCCTCCTTTGTGACCTGTACTGCGTAATTGTCAAGTAATTCCATTGCCTTGCTAGAGGCTTCCAGGAACCCTTTGATGATAACTGTAGGGTGGATTCCGGTGTCAAGGAGCTCTTCTGCTTTCTCAAGAAGTGCGCCGGCAAGAACGACAGCACTTGTTGTGCCGTCTCCTGCAATATTTTCCTGGGTCTTTGCAACTTCAACGATCATCTTAGCGGTTGGATGTTCGATCTCCATCCCTTTTAAGATCATTGCGCCGTCGTTGGTAAGTACGATGTCACCCACACCATTGACAAGCATCTTGTCCATTCCTTTTGGACCAAGTGTTGTCTTTACTATATTTGCAACTGCTTTTGCTGCTGCAATGTTCATGTGAAGTGCATCCTTGCCCTGTGTCTGTTCCTTTCTTGGATCTATAATTGTTGGCTGACCTAGTCCTGCCATAGAATCTGAACCTCCTGATAGTCTTAATTATAAGAATTGGTATAGTGGTTTTATTAAGTATGAATGAAACTAACTGTGTATGGTTCTATAAATACGTTTCGAATGATTCCATTGTCTTTATCCTATATATTCAAAAACTTTAACATACAAGCTGATTTTTACCATATATGCTTGATTTTGTAGGACTTGGTCTGTTCGATGAAAAGGACATTTCGTTAAAAGGTCTTGAAAAGATACACAACGCTGACAAGGTCTATGTTGAGTTCTATACTTCCATTCTAATGGGGACTGATCTTGAAAAGATGGAAATGCTCTATAAAAAGAAGATCACCGTGCTCTCAAGGGAAGATGTGGAACAACATGCTGAGGACTGGTTGGTTGATGCGAAAGACAGTAATGTCGTTTTTTTGACAGGCGGAGATACCATGGTTTCCACAACACATGTGGACCTGCGTCTGAGGGCAGCGGATATGGGTATCAAGACGACCCTTATACACGGAGCTTCCATCGCATCTGCAATATGCGGGCTTTCCGGCCTCCAGAACTACCGTTTTGGCAAATCCGTTACCATACCACATCCTTATGTTAGCAATCGTGGGGTAAGGGTGGTATCTCAGACTCCTTATGACACTATTAAGAATAATATCGAAGCGGGACTTCATACGGCTGTTTTCCTTGACATCGACAAGGACAAAGGCTATATGACCGTCAATCAGGCAATGGAGATACTGCTTGAGGTCGAGGGCAAACTTGGTGAAGGCGTTATGGTCGATCGTCTCGCCGTGGGTATTGCTCGTGCTGGTTCACCATCTCCTGTGGTGAAAGCAGACTATATTGAAGCTCTCAGGGACTATTATTTAGGGGGACCGCTTCATATCGTTGTGATCCCGGCAGAGTTGCATTTTGTCGAGGCAGAAGCACTTGTAAAGCTTGCTGGCGCGCCTGAAGGGATCCTTGAGAATATTGATTGATGTTCTATCACTTTCTCCTTTTTAATTTTATCAATATCCGGCTGTCCATAAAGCACAATAGATATAAATCGTAAGCACCTTTTTCCGTGAGAGAGTGACAATGCACGGTTCAGTAGGAATTATTTCAGGAGAGACCGGTTCGTTTGGTTTTAACTTCCTTATTTCAGATAGTACTGCTGTTAATCGAGGGGAATATGTAAAGGCATGGCACGAGTCGGATGGCTGGGTGCTTTGTCAGGTGTTATCCATCAAAAGGTCAAGTGATGTAGCCAATAACAAACATTCTTTCGATGAGGCAAAAAAGGTCTTCGATGAACTGAAAAAGGAAAGTAAGACCAACAAAAGGTCAGATCGTATAGTTGCAGAGGCTACGGTTATAGGAAGTCGTGACCCATCCGGTCTTCTTAGGTCCCCTAAGACCCCGTTCAGCCCTGGAGATGATATTTTCCCGGCAGACAATGACCTTATAAGCTCAGCATTAGGTCTTTCAGGCAATGAGATGTACATCGGCATGCTGGATGGTACGGACATTCCTGTTCATCTTAGTGTGAACAGCCTTGTACAGAAACATGTCAGTATACTTGCAAAGACCGGTAGTGGTAAATCATATACTGCTGCTGTACTGCTCGAGGAACTGCTTGATCGTAAGGTTCCTCTTCTGATAATCGATCCTCATAGTGAATATGCTTCAATGAAGGATGCCTCTCCGAAAAATGATGGTTTTAAGAAATTTGGCATATCCCCTAAGGGCTATGGTTCTAATGTTACTATCTATACTCCTGCTAACAAAGTGATAAATCCTAATGCTGATGAGCTTTTCAGACTGAATGGTAACAATCTGACGGCAAAGGACCTGACTGCGATCTTTCCTGATAACTTCACGGCAACTCATATTGGTATTCTCTATGAGGCCATACAGAAACTGCGGGCTGAGATGGAAACCTATACGCTTGATGATATTATCTTCGAGGTCGGGAACAATGAGAGCAAGGCCCGCTGGAATGTTATGGGTGTACTAGAGGATATTCGTGATTCTGATATTCTTTCTTCTTCTCCTACTGAGCTTACTGAGCTTATGCACAATGGTAAAGCATCGGTCATCGATTTTAAGGGTGTGCCTCCGGAACTTCAGAGCATGATAGTTGCACGTCTTTGCAGTGCGCTTTTCGAGGCACGTAAGATGAACGCTATCCCTCCGGGTATGCTTGTGGTGGAAGAAGCCCACAATTTCGCACCGGAAAGAGGATTTAGCAAGACTGCAAGTTCCGAGGTGTTGCGTACTATTGCATCGGAAGGAAGAAAGTTCGGTCTTGGGATGATGGTGATATCTCAGCGTCCGGCAAGGATAGACAAGAACGTCCTCTCACAATGTGGTACGCAGATTATTATGAAGGTCACTAATCCAAACGACCTAAAATCCATTAGTAAGGGTCTGGAAGGTGTCAATTCTTTCGTGGAGGACGAACTTATGCGATTGCCACCAGGTGTCGCTATGTTGGTCAGTAACGATATTGAAAGACCGGTCCTTGTGGACATCAGGGTAAGAAAGTCAAAGCATGGCGGTGAATCTGTGAATGTCTTGAAGAGCTCGAAAAAGACACCTTTTGAACCTGTTAAACGTGCTTCTAAAAAAGCAATTCCTCCTTCTCCGAAGCCTGCATCTGTGGAGCAGAAAGTTTCCTCGAACACTCCACCTCCTAAAAGGACACCTACCAAAGATGTGGGGAAAGAAGGCGGTGGTCTTTTCAAGAAGATATTTGGTTCGGAAAAGTGATGTCTCAACGGATGGGTTTATAAAGGCAGTACTTATAGTGGTGTAATTGTGGCAGCAGATCTGAACGAAAAGGTCGAAAGGTATGAACGGCTATTGAGTGAAGCTCTTGCTAAAGCCGATATAAGCCCTATCGAGAATTCACATATGCGTACGGTGGCTGAGGATTACAAGAATATGGCCCGCTCCTATTATGAGGATGGTATCCATTTTATCAGGTCTGAAGATCCAGTGAATGCGCTTATATGTTTCAGTTATGGCCATGCGTGGTTGGATGCAGGTGCACGTTTGGGCGTGTTTGATGTTGATGATGCTGTGTTGTTCACAATATGATGATAGTTCAATAATTTTATTTTAAATAGAAAACAATGAATGTTTTAAATATAGAGTATTTGGAGAGAATCAAACGATGACAAATTATCATGTTACACTTGAAGCGGCTTGGTTGGTAAGAGATGTAGAAACAGCGGATGATGCCATTGGGGTAGCTATCTCAGAAGCTGGAAAAAGATTGAACCCTAAAAAGCTTGATTTTGTAGAGGTTGATGTAGGTACTACTTACTGTCCTGCCTGCAGTGAGCCATTTGGTAGTGTTTTCATTGCAGCTAATACAGCGCTCGTTGGTCTCGTTCTTGAGATGAAGGTGTTCGATGCTGAAAGTGATGAACATGCTTCAAGGATTGCGAAATCAGTTATTGGAAAGGCACTTACTGATGTACCTTTGAACGTTGTGGATGTTGAAGAGTTCGATTGAGTGGAGTTTGAAGATGTCTGATTCCATCTCTGTTGTGGGCCACGCAGCGATAGACTTTCTTTTTGATGTGGAAGGTATTTCAGGTCCCAATGAATCAAATCCTATTGTGGACTATCAGCGTTTTTATGGTGGTGGGGCGGCTAATATCGTTGCAGCTATCTCTATCCTTGGGGGAAGATCCCAACTGATCTCTGCTGTGGGTGATGATTTCTCAACATCTGGCTATGAGAGCTACCTTGAGTCTTTAGGTGTCGATCTTTCACTGCTTTTCAGGCTTAAAGGTGAAAAAGGAACGGCAGCATATGTTTTTACTGATCCTTTTCATAATCAGTCCACTTACTTTTATTGGGGTGCTTCTGCAAAACTGAAAGAGCTGGAACCCCCTGAGGTGGATTTTGTCCATTTAGCTACTTCTGAGTCTAATTTCAATGCAAAGATCGCGAAAAAAGCGAAGTTCGTGTCTTTTGATCCGGGACAGGACCTTGTGACCTATACAAGGGAGAATCTTGAAATTGTTCTTGAGAACACTGATATTCTTTTCACTAACAAGTATGAGATAAAGCGGGTATGTGAGATGACCGAAAGCACTTTTGAGGATATCAGGGCGCAAATCGATGTTGTCGTTGTCACTTATGATGCTGATGGTAGCAAGATATTCACTGCGGATGCCGAACATGAGATTCCTATAGTTCCTGTAAACGCACTCGATCCTACAGGTGCAGGAGATGCTTATCGTGCGGGTTTCCTTGTATCTTACAGGCGCGGTTATCCTCTGGATTCATGTGGCAGGGTAGGTGCAACGGTTGCTTCCTTTGCAGTAGGGTCAGTTGGGTGTCAGACCGATCTTCCGACATGGGATGATATGGTTGTCAGGTACGAAAGTCATTTTGGAGCATTTCCATCTTTGGATGGTTAAGTTCATTTCAGTATCTTTTTTTCAACAGATTGTTGTTTTTCTGAACATAGGGTTATTTTTTAATACAGTTATTTTTTAAAAACTGTCTAGTATAAGTCCACGTTATCCTATGACCAAAGTTGAATTGATCCGATATAATAAAAAGTTAACAATATCGTACATTTTAACACGATATTGTCAATGTTGTTTATTGTTTGTTCTCAAGGACTGCGTGTGCAGCTGCAAGCCTTGCAATAGGCACACGGAATGGTGAACAACTGACATAGTCCAGTCCGACGTTGTGTCCGAACTTCACGGATTTTGGTTCTCCGCCGTGTTCTCCACAGATTCCTATCTTGATGTCCGGTCTTGTTGCCCGTCCTTTTTCGATTCCTATCTTCACAAGCTGACCGACACCATCCTGGTCGAGCACTGCGAATGGGTCATCTTCAAGGATACCGCTTTCAAGGTAGAATGGCAAGAACTTACCTGCATCATCTCTGCTGAATCCGAAGGTCGTCTGTGTCAGATCGTTAGTCCCGAAGGAGAAGAACTCTGCTTCCTTTGCTATCTGGTCAGCGGTTAGGACTGCTCTTGGCAGTTCTATCATGGTACCTACCATATAGTCGAGCTTAATTCCCATTTCTTCCATCACAGATTCAAAAATAGAAGTGATGTGTTTCTTGACGAACTCAAGCTCCTTTACATGGCTTACAAGAGGTATCATTATCTCAGGTACTATCTTCATACCATCCTTTGAGAGCTCGCATGCAGCTTCGATGATAGCCTGTGCCTGCATTTCATATATCTCGGGATATGTGATACCAAGGCGGCATCCCCTGTGTCCGAGCATTGGGTTTATCTCTTTCAGATATTCGATACGTTCACCTATCTTCTTTACCCTATCCATTTCTTCCTGTGATGCATCAGAAGATTCGAGCTCCCAGAGTTTTTCCATGACCTCTTCATGGTTTGGCAGGAACTCGTGGAGTGGTGGGTCGAGTAACCTGATAGTTACCGGGAATCCTTCCATTGCTTTGAAAATACCGATAAAGTCCTCTCTCTGCATTGGCAGGAGCTTCTTAAGAGCCAACTTTCGGGATTCGATATCCTCTGCCATTATCATCTCACGTACAGCAGGGATTCTGTCCTCTCCGAAGAACATGTGCTCTGTTCTGCACAATCCAATTCCCTCTGCACCGAAGTCACGTGCGACCTCTGCATCATGAGGCGTGTCAGCATTTGTCCTTACTTTAAGGGTGCGTACTTCGTCAGCCCATGTGAGTATGGTCTCAAGTTCGTCTGTAACTCCTGGGAGGATAAGGTCGACCTTTCCTAAAATGACATTTCCTGTGGAGCCGTCAATGGAGATAATGTCGCCTTCTTTGACGGTGTAATCACCGACATTGAATACTTTCTCTTTAATATCGATGGTTATCTCACCGCATCCCGCAACACATGGTTTCCCCATGCCTCTTGCGACCACTGCAGCGTGTGATGTCATTCCACCTCGAACTGTCAGGATACCTTCAGAGGCGTTCATGCCACCGATATCTTCAGGGGATGTCTCTGCACGTACAAGGATGGTCTTTTCACCATTTTTTGCCATCTCTTCAGCATGTTCGGCTGTGAACACTACCTCTCCGACAGCTGCTCCTGGCGATGCGGGAAGTCCTGTTGCCATTACTTCATATGCTGAGGTTGGGTCGATGTTCGGATGCAGAAGCCTGTCGATCTGTTCAGGCTCGACCCTTAAGAGTGCGGTATGTTTATCGATAAGCCCTTCTTCGACCATTTCAGTAGCTATTTTAATAGCTGCTGCTGCTGTTCTCTTTCCGGTCCTTGTCTGAAGCATGAAAAGCTTGCCTTTCTCGATAGTGAACTCGATATCCTGCATGTCTTTGAAGTGATCTTCCAGTTTCATGTAAATATCAACGAGCTGGTCATAGACCTTAGGCATAGTGTTCTTGAGAGCTTTGATCGGTTGTGGTGTTCTGATGCCGGCAACCACATCTTCGCCCTGTGCGTTGATGAGGTATTCACCGAAGAATCTCTTCTCACCTGTAGCGGGATCTCTTGTGAACGCAACTCCTGTTCCGGAGGTTTCACCCATGTTACCATAGACCATGCTTTGTACATTGACCGCGGTTCCCCATTCTCCTGGGATGCCGTTCAGTTTTCTGTATGTTTTAGCACGCTGGTTGTTCCATGAGCCGAACACCGCATCGATGGCCATCTGGAGTTGTTCCCTTGCATTTTGAGGGAACTCCTTTCCGGCCTCATCTTTGATGATCGTCTTGAACTTCTCAACGAGTTCCTTAAGATCTTCCACTTCAAGGTCGTTGTCCTGTTTTACATTTTTGTCTTTCTTCATTGCAGAAAGCGTGGACTCGAACTTTTCATGGTCGATATCAAGCACAACGTTAGCAAACATCGTGAGGAATCGTCTATAACTGTCATAAGCGAATCGTTCGTTTCCGGTCTTAGCAGCAAGTCCGACCACCGAATCATCGTTAAGGCCAAGGTTGAGGACCGTGTCCATCATTCCCGGCATAGATACACGGGCACCTGATCGTACTGAAAGGAGAAGTGGGTTCTTTAAGTCCCCAAAATTCTTCTTTGTTGTACTTTCAAGTTGTTTGATAGCGTTATCGATATGCTCTTCAAAGCCTGGGGGGTACTGCCCGTTCTTAAGATAGAGCGTACAGACCTCCGTTGTGATCGTAAAGCCAACTGGTACTGGAATTCCCAGATTTGACATTTCTGCGAGGTTGGCTCCTTTGCCCCCAAGCAGGTCTTTCATACTGTTTTTGCCTTCAGTTTCGTTGTTTCCGAAAATGTACACAAATTTATTATCTGCCACTAAGTTTTCCTCCCACTGGAAGATATTTGATTAAGGGTTTGGATAGCGTTTAATGCTTGCAATTATTATGTCATTTGAATGAAATTCTTTTTATTGCCCGAAGTTATTCGGACATGAATCTCATTGACACATCTAGACGACATTGCCGTTTATTGTGTGATTATTCTTAAGTGTTGTCGTTGATATCATCGGTTTACTGTGTTTGCGTGATATGTGTGGATAAAAACATCTGAAATTTATCCTTAAAATCCAAATTATTTGCATTTTCAGGACAGTGTTCGGTAGTGTCCCTTAATTGCTGTAACTTTATCCTGTACCCCTCTATGCTTAGTCTTCCATCGTTAAATATCTATTTCCCGTAATCCAATTTTCATTTTGATCGATCAATACTGCAATCACTAATCTCATCAATGATTCATCATTTGGAAACGCTCCAACAACTTTCGATCTTCTTTTGACCTCTTTATTCAATCTTTCAATCATATTTGTTGTCTTTATCCGTTTCCAATGTTCCTTTGGAAATGCTTGATAATTGGTCAATCCATGCTGAAATCTCTCAATTGTTTCTGCTGCTTTCTCAAATCCAGGTCTATCCCATTCAACCATCAATCCCAAGAGTTTTGTTTGATCATCCTGTACTTCTTTAAATGATTCCATCGCTTCCTTGTGATGTTTTCTTGGTAATTTCTTTAAAATGAGTCTTTCCAAATGTACTATACACATTTGCCAACTTGCTCCTAAGAATTGCCTTTCAACAGCTCTTTGGATACCCTTATGCCCATCTGAAATGACTAGTTCTACCCCTCTTAATCCTCTTTCTTTCAGATCGGTAAACATTTCCTCCCAAAACATAGCCTCTTCACTGTCAGCAATCTTAACACCTAATATCTCACGATATCCATCATTCTTTACACCTGCAACAATAAACACTGCTTTGTTTACATATCGTACTCGATCTCTAACTTTTAGATAAGTAGCATCAACATAAAGATACTTAATTTCATGCTCAATAGGCTTGTTCATAAATCCATGAACAGTTTTGTCAAGATCTTGAGCAATCCTTGAAACACGTGATCTTGAGATACTTTCCACTCCTAATTGTGAAATTATTTTTTCAACTTTTCTTGTTGAAACACCTTGAACATATGATTCAACAATGGCATTTTCGATTGCTTTTTCAGTTCGAGAGTATCTTTCAAATACTTGGGTCGTGAACGGAAAGTCTCTTAGTTGTGGTTTTTTGAGTGTAAGTTCTCCATGTCTTGTTGTCAGTGACCTATCACGATACCCATTCCTATGAGCTGTTCTTGTTATGCTTCGTTCGTGCTTTCCTGCACCAGATTGTTCTATTGCTTCCTGTTCCATAACTTCGTTTAAGAAGTATGTTATGAGGGGTTTCAAGGAAACGTTGCTGTCGTTAAGATAATCTGATATTAAATCGTATAATTCCATTGTCCTGTTCCTTTTTGTTGTTGTAAACCTAACAAAGGTACAGGACTAATTATAATTTACAGCAATTTAGTGACGCTATCCAGTGTTCTTAGCAAAATATCTCTTGTACGAAAATTTATACATATAATGGGGATTACATTCAATTGTTTGTAATTGATGCATTCTTTGTTTATCTTACTTTGATCGTGTTTGTTCTTGCAAAGATGTGGTAGTTAGGGCATGGTTTTCAAAAAAATTATGATGCTTATCTTTTTATGAACTGAAATTGGATTATTAAAGAGATTGCGAAAACTATTTATATTAGGTAGTATATGTATATATATCACCTAATTAATTTATATATTAATGGTAAGAAGCATATGAAACGACTTGGAACTGTTGTGCAGACCGTTGCACATAATGGGTTACTTGTGAGAGGGGAAAACATTGGACCGGATACGCCTTTAAATAACCTTCCACGTATCAATTTATTCGTTGTGGATAAATCTGTCAGACGTATAGGTAAGGTCAATGGTGTTATCGGCTCTGTTAATTCTCCTTATATTAGTATAAAGGTCATGGGTGATATCAGCCCGTCAGATCTTCGAAAGTATCTAAATGAAAAGGTGTATGTGAAATAAATCATATTGCAGTTTGACACAAGTGATTGATAATTAATATTTTTTTGGTAAAATCGAGGCAATGATAAAATGGTGGAAGTTGAAAGAGTAAGACATTCTGATACTTCAGAGAGAGAGAAGATACGTGCTATGATCAAGGCACGTAAGGAGAAAGAAAAGACTACAGAGGTCGAGAACAAGGTGGTCGAGTGTCCGGAATGTGGCAGTCGTAGCCTTGAACAAGACTATGAGCGCGCTGAATTGGTCTGTGCTGACTGTGGTCTTGTAGTGGATGCTGAATTCGTTGATGAAGGTCCTGAGTGGCGTGCTTTTGACCATGATCAGCGTATGAAGCGTTCTCGTGTTGGTGCACCTATGACCTACACGATCCACGACAAAGGTCTCTCTACTATGATCGACTGGAGGAATCGGGATTCTTATGGTAAATCAATTTCTTCCAAGAACCGTGCACAACTCTATAGGTTGAGAAAGTGGCAGCGTAGAATTAGAGTAAGCAATGCTACTGAAAGGAACCTCGCTTTTGCACTATCCGAACTTGACCGTATGGCATCTGCATTAGGTCTTCCACGTACTGTTCGTGAGACCGCCGCAGTTGTTTACAGAAAAGCAGTTGACAAGAACCTTATCCGTGGCAGGAGTATCGAAGGTGTTGCAGCAGCTGCGCTTTATGCAGCATGTCGCCAGTGCAGTGTACCTCGTACTCTTGATGAGATCGGAGAGGTTTCAAGGGTAAGCAGGAAAGAGATCGGAAGGACATACCGTTTCATCTCCCGTGAGCTTTCGCTTAAACTTATGCCAACTTCCCCTATAGATTATGTTCCAAGGTTCTGCTCAGGTCTGAACCTTAAAGGTGAAGTGCAGTCAAGAGGTGTGGAGATCCTTCGTCAGGCATCTGAGAAAGAGCTTACTAGTGGCCGTGGTCCAACAGGTGTGGCTGCAGCAGCTATCTATATCGCTTCCATTTTGTGTGGAGAGCGCAGAACGCAGCGTGAGGTTGCAGATGTTGCCGGAGTTACCGAGGTTACTATCCGTAACAGATATAAGGAACTAGCAGAAGAATTGGACATTGAGATAATTCTCTGATATTGTTTTACAGAAACTGCAAAGGTGCTGGTGTGGCCTTTGTAGTTTTATTTTTTTCTATGTCGTTTTGCTTATATAGGACCATTGTATCTCTATGCTCATGCTAGAACTTTTCAAGATGCTTTCCATTGGTTTTATTGTAGGACTTACTGGTGCTCTTGTACCAGGGCCTATGCTTTTCGTGACCATTGATGGAACTCTTAAAAAAGGCTGGAGGGCAGGACCTGAGGTATTTCTTGGACACGCTATAATTGAAACTGTGGTGCTCGTTCTCATTCTTTTCGGACTTACCGCTCTTATCGGTGAGTCGGAGATGGCATTTATTTCAGTAGCCGGTGGTCTGGCATTGGTAGTTTTTGGTGTAATGACCATCATGGGTGCACGAAAAACCTCTTATGATCCAAAGACACAGGATAAGGTGCAATCGAACTCACTGGTTGCCGGAATTGTCACATCTGCATCAAATCCTTATTTCTGGATATGGTGGTTGGCGGCAGGGAGTGCTCTTGTCCTTGAAAGTTATAAAATTGGAATGGTTGCGGTGTTATTCTTTATCATTGGTCACTGGCTCGCAGACCTTGGCTGGTTCACTGCCGTGTCGCTTTCTTTTAGCAGGGGGCGAGGAATGTTCTCTCAAAGGGCCTACAAACAAATTCTTGTAGCATGCGGGATATTCCTGATACTGTTCGGTGGCTGGTTCGCTATTGCATGATACGTTAATCGTAGGAGATATGGCTTTGAAACATCCGTGTATTTTGATCCCGAAGAATAAAGGTGAACCTGCTAGAAAGGTAATTCTTGAGCTTGACTTGCTCGATAAGGGTCTGAAGATCGTTTCCGTGGATACTGATATCTTTCTTCCACTTTTCAGGAAGCTCTCATCTGAGGAGATGGCACTCTTGCCGGAAGATGCACGACAGGACGAGCGAGAGTTTGAGTCCCATGACAAGTTCCTGACGCTTGAGGACATTCTTGGTTTTACTCCTTCCTATGAGGTGGTGGGTGATATTGCTCTTATCGAAGCTGATGAACCTGCTGCTGAAAATATCGGTAAGGCTCTTCTGGAGGTCCATCACCACGTTAAGACCGTTCTTGGCGCAGCCTCAGCAGTTGAAGGTGAGTTCCGAACCCGTAGGTTCACAGTGATAGCCGGAGATGGCCGTACTGATACTGTACACAAGGACCATGGCTGCAATTATCATGTAGATCTTTCGCGTGCGTATTTTACTCCTCGTCTTTCAACAGAACGCCAGCGCATTGTTTCACAGATAAATGGTGAGGATGTGGTGGTGGACATGTTCGCAGGCGTTGGGCCTTATAGCATCCCTATTGCAAAAAAGTGTAAGATGGTGATCGCTATGGATAAGAATCCGGATGCAATTCATTTTTTGAAAGAGAACGTAATTCTTAATTCGGTTGATAATATCGAGGTCATTGAAGGTGATGCCAATGAGATCGTAAGGAACTACGAAGGCATGGGTGACCATGTGATAATGAACCTCCCTCATAGTGCTGATGCTTTTCTTGATGCTGCTGTTTTTGTTACTGCTTCAGGAGGTGTTATCCACTATTATGGAATGACCCACGAAGATGACCTCTATGATGGTTCTATCAAGCTGATCTCTAATGCTGCTGAGAAAGCAGAACGCATTATAGAAGTTCTGGAATGCAGGACTGTGAGATCTTATGCCCCACATCAGTATAATGTGTGTATCGAGGTCCGTGTTAGCTGATCTGGGCGAAATGGTTATATCGTTAAATCCTTATTATGTGTAAGTTCAGTACGCCGTCGTGGCTTAGCGGTATAGCGGCTGATTCGTAATCAGCAGGCCGGGGGTTCAAATCCCCCCGACGGCTTTAAATCGGTGATTCAAGGTAGCACCTGTCTTGTCAGGAACAGGACAGGTGTTAAAAATGTCTTTATACGAAAAAAATAGCATTTAATGTCTATGGAAGCACGCATCAAAAATGCGTCTTATTCTGGAATGACAAATAACTCATTTTTAGTTATGAATCTGAACTTTTTGTAAGGAACCTTTCTGCAATTCGTGTTCTCAAGTATCTGGGTCAGCTACATCGAGTTCGGAATTAGCTTGGTGTTAATTTTCAAGAAGCAACTGAACAGGATATAAAAAATCGTGTGAGTCTGATTCAAAGAAGAGATGATCTGGTAGCTCCGACAAAAAACGACTACAAAAGAAGTATTAGGCAGTTCTGCCAGTGGTTGTATCAAGATGAAGACTTCTCTCTTGTGAATTGGATCGATGTCAGGCAAAATATTGGTAATTCAATACTTCCTAAGTAATCAATGACAGAAGATTAAGTAACAAAAATGATTGTTTCTGCTACTAATCTATGCGATAAGGCATTCATTGCAACCCTCTATGAAACTGGTGCAAGGATAGGTGAAATGGATTCACTCCAGATTAAGAATATCAGGTTTGATGATCTTGGTGCAGTTTTGATGGTAAATAGGAAAACGGGAATGAGGAGGGTTTGAGTTATTCCTTGTGCGCCTTCTCTTTCTTCTCGGCTCAATATGCATCCAAATAAAAATGAGCCTGATTTTCCTTTGTGGGTTGGAGTTGGTGCATGAGGATATGGTAAACAGCTTAAGTATGCAACATATAGGCAGATTGTAAAAAGAGCTGCTAGGCGAGCTGGGATTAAATAAAGAATTTACCTTAACCTATGTCGTCATTCTAGGTGTACTGAGCTAGCTAAACATCTCACTGAAGCTCAATTAGAGGGGTATAGGATAAAGTTACAGCAATTAAGGGACACTAAAAAAAGAACTGAAGCCATTAATAAATAATGGCTATGTAGTTTTAAATTTAGTTTAATTCAGGAATCTTTTCTGAGACACATAAACCAGTCCAGACAATATTTGCCTTCTTCTTCTGATTCAACTCTTTCTTTTGCAGCTCCACATGATCCAGGTGGTGGGATTATAACATCATCACCAGGATTCCAATTTGCAGGCGTTGCAATATTTTCTTTATCTGATTTTTGCATTGCAATAATCATCCTTTTGATCTCATCCATGTTCCTTCCATTTGATAATGGATAGTAGAGTATTGCCCTTACCTTTGCTTCTGGATCCATAATGAATACTGCTCTAACTGCCTGATTATCAGAAGCGTTTGGCTGAACCATCCCAAACATTTTAGCAACTTCCATTTTGATATCTGCAATTACAGGGAATAAAACTTCAACATTCTTCATACCCTTGTACTCAATCTTCTCTTTTATTGTCCTTAACCAGGCAATATGTGCATATTTACTATCAATGGACAAACCTATTAGTTCAGTATTAAGTTCACGGAAGTCTTCTTGCATACTTGCAAATGTCATGAATTCTGTGGTGCATACAGGCGTAAAGTCTGCAGGATGACTGAATAATATTACCCACTTTCCTTTGTAATCTTCTGGGAAACTAATCTCTCCCATAGTTGTATCGACTTTAAACGTCGGTGCAATATCGCCTATTAGTGGCATGGTAATTCGTTCTGTATTTTCGGTTTCGCTCATTGTTGATTAACTCCAGTTTGGATAAGGAATATATTAAAAATTCAGATATTCCTATAAATAACTTATCGATATAATTAACGATGTTAACACTCGCACTAATTTCATTCACTACGTAATAATAAATTATCAACACATGACTTTTAGGGATAGATAACGGAAAAATAAACTTTTGTAATATTGGTATAAGTATAAAAACAAAGTTACCTGTTTCCCCTTCATTAGTAAGGTTACATACAAAGAAAAATATGGTAACGGTGTTATGTAGGTTACATGCACAAACATGTTCCTCACATTCATTAAAATAAGTACTTTATATTTGGTTTGTGGGTAATAATCACTTATACCATTACATTTTGTATAGTTGAATCGATGGTAATTCTATTACAAAAGTAGCACCTTTTGGTTCATTATCTTTCACATATATGGTACCTTGATACCTTTCAATGGTTTTTTTGACAATATAAAGACCAAGACCAGTATTACCAGAATCACCATACTTGAATCCTTCATCAAATATTTGTGTTTTTATCTTTTCAGGTATCCCAACTCCATTATCTTTAATGTTGATAATGCAATTGGCTTTATTGTCTTCAATAATAATTTGAACATTGTCTGCCTTGCCATGAATCTGTGCATTCCTTACAATATTTTCAATAGTTGAGGGAAAAGCACTGTCTGCCATTATTAGTGCATTGCCTTCAATATTACTAAGAATATCGAAATGGGCACATGTACTTTCAATTATATTGTGGACATGGTATGGCAGAAGGCCTTGTTCATCTGAGAAGAGATGTTCTTCCATATCTTTGATGTTCCTGATGGTCTCTACACTTCTATATGCAGACTGCTGTGCCATTTCGAGGAATCGTTCCTCTTTTCTAAGATTATATAATTCAATCCCATTTATTTCGACGTTAAGGTTATTTGCAATATCATGTCTTAAGATCTTGATCATTACCTTCAACGTATCGGTAAGGTCATGTTGCTGTTTTTGAGATTCCATAAGTTCCTCATATCTCCGAATGTTTGATACAACAAGGGATGATGCCTTCGAAATAAGAATAGCTGTATTCAGGTATTCGGTTATATTCTGGGGATAAGATACTTTTTGAACTTCAATGATTCCCATAACCTCAGTTTTATCATTAATTTTTAGGATGAATCCATCCAGATTATCATAAATCAAATACTTTTTGTCAGTTTCCAATAACTCTCTGTTTCGATCTGTATCAATATCAGAATTTGTAGATATTTGTGATTGAACAACTCCATTCTTCAATGAAATATAACTGACTTTCTCTGGTGCAAACAGGACATAATATAGTTGTGTTATTTTCTCTACAACGTCTTTTTCAGTATTAAGCTCCGCAAGTTCCTTTATGATCTCAATAGACATAGAACTAGATGCGTTCCTTTCATTTGACTCTTTTAAACTTTCAGTTTTGCTAATGCAATCATGTTCATGAACAATATTCTCGAGTCGCATCTTAATAAGGTCGATATCCACTAATAGTGTCCTGAACGGCTTTCCAGTTATTTCTGAGAGCTTCTCTATGTTGCTAGAACTGCCTTCGTAAAATCCAGTTTCAAGATAAAGGATAGAGGTGTATGATATCTCAATATATTTTCTGATTCTTTCCTTCTCCAGTTCGTCATTTTCTGCATGTAAGAGGAGTTTCTCAAGCCATCCCGATGAGATGATGAATTCATCTTTATGTTCTTCCAGTTCTCTAACACTTAACATCAGTTCATATAAACTTTCCATCCCATGTGTATGAAGTATTCCTTTGCATTCTGGGGACTTTATGATCGGAGGACATTCAGAACCATGTATCAGTAAAGCCCTGTAGAAACATTCAGAGCTCTCAAGTGATTGTTGGATTGAACCACAGTTCACACAATCACAATTTTGTTCAAGCAGATCAGTGAAAGGTATCGAGATCACATTGACATTTTTAAAAAGAGCATTGCTATCTACAATGTACTCTGTCTCTCGAATTATACCCTCGGGAACAAGTAAACACATCTTGTCTATCAATCGTTTTCACCTGTCAATTGGATAATTTCCATACTTTCGGACTGCATTAGAAATGGCTATGAGGACTTCATCTGGTACCTGATATGGAATCTCACCATGATTATCTGAAAGGATGAAACCTCCTCCTTTTGCAGCCTTATCTATAGCTTCCTTTACTTTATTTTCTGCTGTTTCAGCAGTCCAGTTTCTCATCTCAATACCATTTAGATTTCCAAGTACAGACATCCTGCCTTTACATGCTGCTTTGACTTCTGCAAGGTCTTCCATTGCACTGGTACAGACAACTGCAGCTCCTGCATCTGCAATATCATCTATTATCGGTAAAGCGGTTCCTGATGCAAGGTGAACTGCAGTTGGGCCATTAAGGTTGGAAATTACATTCTTTTCGATCTTGTACCCAGTTTCCTTGTATAATTCTTTTGGAACTAATAAGGGAGACGAAATTGGGTCAAAATAACAAATTATTGTGGCACCTGCTTCTATTTGTGCATTTGACCATTCGATACAAAAATCAGTATTTACTTCCATGAGTTTATCGAATAACTCGCGATTTTCGTACATGATATCGAAATATTTGCTAAAACCAAGCTGCATAGGTGGTGCAGAAAATGGTGATATCACAACACCTATTATCGGTACATCTTCTCCTGCATGTTCTTTCAACATTTCTGTTGTTTTCAGGACTTTAAGAAGCTGAGGACTATCCCACACACTGGGAGCTTCAAGGCTTTCTATGTCTTCTATGTTCTTGATGAACGGTGCTCCTGCGTTTGCGGGTCCATCTTCATAGAAGATAGTACTTCCACCCCAGGCTTCAATCTCAAGTGATGCATAGCAGAAGGGAGTGTAACAATCATGACCATACTTTTCCCTCAATCTTAGCTGGCCTTCAACCACATTCTCAGAAGTAGAGAAATATTCCTTGATAGACATCCCCAGTTCTTTCGCACCATGCATGTTCGGGAAAAGGAAATAAGGTACCCTGTCAGGCTCTTCCTGCCCAAGCGTTGTCAGTACGCGTTCCATAGACGTCATTTCTTCTTTGATCATCATAATTCCCCCATAAGTTCCTGAGCTATATGCAGACCTTCCACAGCAGTCTTAGCCATTGCAGTAGCATTGACCTCTTTCCATAATCCATCATCAAAAAGGAAAGGTGCACCACCTACTATGACCTTTGTATTGGTTTTTTCTAGTTCTATAAACTCAGTTACTTCTTTTATTGTGAGTGCTTGGTTCAGCATAAGGGTGGAAATGAAAAGAACTTCGATATTATCTGACTTTATTTTTTCTTTGATATTTTCGATAGATATACTACCATAATCAGTGAGGTTAAAGCCTGTTGAATTAATGAGACTTCTCAATATCTGTTTCCCAAGCATGTGCTGGTCTTCAAGGGTAGTAATTCCGATTTTTGGTTTTGAATTTCTTTGTGGATTATCAAGTGGCAATATTTCATTAATAATTTCTTCTGTAATCTTACTTGCCATATATTCCTGTGAGAGTGCAATGTCTCCATTTTCCCATTTATGTCCGATACTTTCAAGTGCAGGTGAGATTATGTAATCTATAATATTAAAAATATCTACTTGCGCATCAAGTAATTCTTTTTGAACAATATTTTCTGCTGTAATTTTATCAATCTTAAGTAAGGCATTTTCAAAATCAGATGCTATTTTTATATTGATTCCCATATTTATACCTTTGAATTATACCAATGATACAACATTATGTAATTAATATATTTTGTTAGATCGGAACTGTATTTATGTGCATCGATTCAATTTTTAGTCATTTAGTATGAAAAAGTCATTGATCGAATAAGGATCATACCCTTTTATTAATGGAAGTACCTATTTCCATTGGACACATTGGAAGTGTGAATGTAAACGTACTGCCCTTACCCAACTCACTATCAACCCAAATGTCACCACCTTGAAGTTTCACATATTCCTTTACAAGCATGAGTCCTAATCCAACACCATCATATTGACGAGTTGTTGAACTATCTACCTGTAGAAAAGGTCTAAAGATAATACCGATATCACTATGTGCTATACCAATTCCCGTATCAGTAACTGATATTTGTACATAGTCGTCTTTCTGTATGGCATGGATGGATACATGGCCACCAGATGGTGTGAACTTTATAGCATTTTCAATTAGGTTGTACAGAATCTCTCTGGTCTTGGTTTTATCAGCAACAATTTCATTCAACTCAGGATCAATATGTAAGTCTAACAGTATTTTTTTTTTTAATGCAATACTATTCAGCAGATCTTTAGTTTCTATAATCATTTCTATTACCTTGAAACAATCACATTTTAGATCTAACTTTGAGATTCTAATATTACACATATCGATAATTCTGTTTACAATTGTTAAAAGCTTAGATCCATTTTGTTTGATATTCAAAGCATACTTTTTCTGTTTTTCATTAAGTTCGCCCGCTACCCCACTAACCAAAATGTCTGAAAAACCAATTATGGGATTCAGTGGGGTTCTTAGTTCATGGCTTACATTAGCAAGAAACTCCGTTTTGGTCCTGTTCGCTTCTTCAGCTGTAAGCCTGGCATAGATCAATGCTGCTTTTGCTTGTTTCCAATCGGAAATATCCCTTAAAATAGCCATCGTTGCCAGAAGACCCTGATAATTAATAATGGAAACACTGAGATCTACAGGAATCGTTCTATCATCATTTGCTTCAATCTCGATTTCATAATGACTTGGAATATCTTCTCCATTTAATCTTTTTTGATAGCGATCCTTGACTATCTCGATATATTTAGGTGAAACAAAATCAATAAAAGGATTTTCAATTAATTCTTCATGAGAATATTCTGACATCTCTATCATCTTACGATTTGCATATTTAATCAAACCATCTTGAATAATGATAATACCATCATTTCCATTTTCCACAAGGCTAGAATATTTTTTCTCACTTTCATATATCCGATCTTCAATATTTTTTAGATGTGTGATGTCAACTGCTGAAGCAGATAGGTATTGAGGGTTTCTACCTTCATCCTTCATAACTACAGCACTCATTAGCATTGGAAATGTAGTGCCATTTTTGTGAGTATGCCAAATTTCAATGTTTGTATAGCTACCATTTTCCATCAGCTCTTCATTAACCCGATGTACTTCTTCGAGCTGTCCATCGCTGTGGAATATTGAAAGGTTTTTTCCAATTAATTCATCTGGAGAGTAACCATGAAGATAAGCAAAATAATCGTTAATATAAGTCACATTACCATGAAGATCTGTTGTAGCACTCCCATAATTAGCTCTGTCTGATATCGATTTAAATTTCCTGAGATTTATTTCATATTGCCTTTTTTCAGTTACATCTTCACCGATACAGCTTATACTTAAAATCTTGTCATTTTGATCCTTATTGACCACATTATTCCAGGCGATAATCTTTTTTTCACAATTTTTTGTTAGAATCTCATTTTCATAGTATGTGGGATATGAATTGTTTTTGATTGTAGTCCGAAACATATCATTAATTTCAGATTTAATGTCATGGGAAACAAATAGCTCAAACCAATTCTTATGAATTATCTCTTCTTTTTTCCATCCAGTTATGTTCAGGAAGTATTCATTACAAAAGATCAAGTTTCCAATCGTATCCAGTGTAATACTTATAAGTCTTATATTTTCCAGAACATTACGAAATTGTTGTTCAGAATTCTTTAATTTAATTTGTACTTCTTTACGGTCAGTAATGTTTATGTGTTGTAATAGAACATCGGTTGGGTACACTTTCGAAAGAGGTGTGGCTTTCAGTAAAAACCAGCGTTTTTCATCAGGACTATGGCATGGATATTCGATTTTATAAATGTCTTTATTCCCGTTTATGACATCGATTATACCTTTTGCTTCAATAGAAGCTCCAGTTGCATGTTCACCATTTGCTTCATCACATATCTTTAAGTAATTCGTTCCTTCACTGCATTTGGATGGGTCTAAACCATTGTCCTTTGCAAACGATTCCCAATTTTTATTTGTATAAGTTATGAAACCATCAGGGTTTATAATTACTATGTTGTCTTCCCAAAGATTAAACATCGATGAATTACAAATATTTATTATAAAATCACCTTCATTTATAAACATAAATAATATAAACTATAACTGTATAATAATTTCAGAATATACTTATAATCTATAATATAATATGATCATAATATTATATATAGAGTCACCTAAATATTTTATGCTATCAATGAATGCCTCTGTAGAAATCCTATCAAAATCCACATCCTTAGACTGAAATTGAGATTTGAATCCAATATCGTACAGCCCATTCAATAATATTTTCAAATTTAATTATTGTCCGAATATTGAGGATTTCTACAGAGCCGGGAAATCAAATATTAAATTACCCACTCAATATTGAGGGGATACATCTTTTTTAAATTAGGTTTTGTAGAAATTCTTTGCCTAAAAATTCGATATCCAATTGTTCTTCATTTCCCTAGTATTTTTATACTAAATTCACTTACAATGGTTCATATATGACACAAAGTTCTGAAATATTATAAAAGGAGCAACAATAATGAATGTAAAGATCCCCTATGGAAATGATTTTGTTGATATCGATGTGACCATTCCTCATGAGGTCTTATCCCCCAACGAACCGGAAGTAGGGGATGAGTTAAGCATAATTTTAGAAGCTCTTTCAAACCCTGTTGAAAAGGAACCCTTCGTAGAATTTGCGAACAATGCCGATAAAATCCTCGTTATAGTAAATGATGCTACACGACCTACGCCTACTGCTCGGGTTCTTGAGGAAGTGCAGGATACCTTACGTTCCCATCCCGATGTAAAGTTCATAGTCGCCACAGGTGCACACAGGGGACCCACAGAAGATGAGTTCAGATTCATTTTCGGAAACCTGTATGATGAGTTCAAAGATTCTATCTATGTCCACGATGCAAGAAAAGATGAGGATATGGAATATCTTGGCGTCTCCTCTAATGGCACAGAGATATACCTCAATAAAATGGTAAGGGAAGCCGGTAACATCCTTGTTATCGGTAGTGTCGAACCGCATTATTTTGCAGGTTATACCGGAGGCAGAAAAGCCTTTCTTCCCGGAGTGGCTGGCTTTAAGACGATCGAGATGAACCACAAGCATGCTCTTTCAAATAAGGCCCAGTCCCTCGCTCTTGAAGGTAATCCTGTGGCAGAGGATATGACCGATGCCATGGCAGTTCTTAGTGACCTCAATATATTTTCCATACAGACAATACTGACTGCGGACCATGGACTTTATGCCATGGCAGCAGGTGACCTTTTCAAGTCATTTGATGCAGCTGTGGAAAAGGCAAATGAGGTGTTCTGCACCAGTGCCACTAAAAAAGGTAATATCGTACTGACTGCTGCTCCGTATCCAATGGATATCGATCTTTACCAGTCGCAGAAAGCTCTTGAGAATGGAAGGCTTGCTCTTGAGGAGGGTGGCATTATCATCATGGTATCCAAATGCCGCGATGGGGTGGGAGAGGACACTTTCCTGAACCTGCTAAGTTCATCTGCTACATGTGAGGATGTCATGGAAAAGACCTCACAATGCTATAAGCTTGGTTTCCACAAGGCTGCAAGGATGGCACAGATAGGTACAATGGCGAAGATGTGGGCGGTTTCTGACCTTGATGACGAAATACTGCTCCGGGCAAAACTTGAGCCTCAGGAGAGTGTCCAGAAGGCTTTTGATAAAGCGGTGGCTGTTATAAAAGCAGACAAAAAAGAACCTTATGCGATCATTCTTCCTCAGGGAAGTCTTACTATTCCACTTATTGAATGAACTGGAGTTACAATGGACCAACATATCATCGACAGACTGCGAGAGATTGTGGGAGATGAGAATGTCCGCACGACCACAGCGGAACTATATGCATATTCCACAGATGCCGGAATACACCGAAGTATGCCGGATGCTGTTCTCAGACCAAAGATCACTGAAGAGGTGGCGGCAGTAGTGAAACTTGCAAATGAGCTGCTCTTTCCTGTGGTGCCAAGGGGTGCGGGGACCGCTCTTTGCGGACACTGTGTGCCTGTTGCAGGCGGAGTTGTCATGGACCTTCAAAGGATGAATGTTATCAAGGAACTTCATATTGAGGATCTTTATGTGGTTGTTGAGCCAGGAGTTATTCATAAGGACTTGAATGCTAAACTTAAGGAATATGGTTTTTTTATACCGGGTCCATCAAGTGGTAACGTTGCAAACATTGGTGGTATGGTAGCCACGAACGCTTCCGGTGGCAATGCTGTGAAGTATGGCGCTACACGGGACTATGTTCTTGGAATGGAAGTTGTTCTTCCTACAGGGGAAATTGCACGGTTCGGGTCAAGGACATTGAAGAACTCTGCCGGATACCAGCTCGAAAAGCTGATGTGCGGTATGGAGGGTACACTTGGTGTTATTACAGAGGTCAATCTCAGGATCACTCCTCTTCCAGAAGCTACTGCTGTTGCAGTGGCTGTGTTTGAGACACTGGAAGATGCGGGTCGGTGCGTTTCTAATATCATTGCTTATCCTGTCATTCCTTCCGGGCTGGAGCTGATGTCCCGTGTTTGCATTGAAGCGGTGAACAAGGCTGTATGTCTTGGGCTTCCTGATGAAGAAGCAATACTGTTGATAGAGGTCGATGGCAGTTCCCATGATGTGAAGGGGCAGATCGAGAAAGTGACGGATGTCTGTAAGAGATCCGGTTCCCTTTCTGTTGATTTTACTTTCGATGCTGAGAGGAAAGAGGAATTATGGAAAGGCAGGAAAGCGATGATACCTGCTTTGTCAAAGTATCATGATGACCTTGTGACAGTTATGCTTGCTGATGATATGGCCGTGCCCATGAGCAAAGTGCCGGAAGCTGTGAAAGCTTTTCAGGCAATTTCTGATAAATATGATATTATTATTGCAAGTTATGGCCATTCCGGGGATGGTAATCTGCACACGAAGGTTCTGATGGACCCGACAAGGCAGTCTCATTGGGATCAGGCAGAAAAGGCAGTCTCGGAGATATATGAGAAGGTCATGGACCTTGGTGGTACGATAACCGGTGAGCATGGTGTTGGGATGACGAAGGCCCCGTTCTTCCTTAAGGAAAGAGAATCAAGCCTTGGGGTGATGAAAGTGATCAAGAAAGGGCTTGATCCGAACAATATTATGAACCCATACAAAATAATGGACTGGGAAGAGAATTTCATTGCGCGGCTGCGATATCATGTGGAGAATGAGTGAATGCGAACTGATAATCTGGACAAGTGGAAAAAGGAATTGATCAATTGCACTCAGTGCGGATTTTGTAAAGATGTATGTCCGATATTTGCTGATGTCGAGTGGGATTCTTCGGTGGCAAGGGGTAAGATGGCACTTTGCTATGGTCTGTATTCAGGCGATATCGAGCCGGATGAGTCTGTTGTTGAGAGGCTGTACCAGTGTACTACCTGTGCAGATTGCACTCGCAGGTGTCCTTCTTCAACAGATGTTGTGGGGGTTGTGGAGGCTATAAGGAAGGACCTTGTGGCTTCAGATATTATGAGTCCTACTCATCGCAAGATCTCAGAATCTATTGCAATGCTGGGTAATCCTTTCGGGGAAGAGAAGAGCCGGATCGAGATATTTGGTGAAAGGCCACATAATGCCAAGATCGCTTATTTTACTGGCTGCAGTGCAGCCTATAGGAATAAGGAGATTGCAGAGGCAGGTATCTCTATATTAAAAAAACTTGGTGTGGATTATACGCTGCTTGATGAGGTATGCTGTGGCAGCGTTCTTGGAAGGCTTGGTTTTTCTGATGACAATATAAAGCGACAGGCGGAGGTCAATGTTAAAGCGATAGAAGCGACTTGTGCAGAAATAGTTCTGTTCTCCTGTGCAGGGTGTTTGAGGATGTTCAGGAAAGAGTACCCGCAATTTATGGAGTTGCCGTTCAAGGCCCTGCATTTCATCGAATGGTTGAGTGAGCAGGAGTTGCCCCTTAAGCCTTACGGGAAAACGGTAACATATCATGACCCCTGCCATATTGGCCGACATCTTGGTATCTATGATGCACCTCGGGATGTTATCAATAATATTCCTGATATTGAATTTGTGGAGATGGCTGATAGCAGGGAATCTGCACGCTGTTGTGGCGGCGGCGGCGGTGTGAGGGCACAGTTCCCGGAAATTTCCGGAAATATAGCTTCTAAGCGTGTGGATCAGGCTGAGTTTGCCGATGTGTTGTTAACAACATGTCCGTTTTGTGTCAATAATCTCGCTCTTGGGATTGATGAAGAGTCTGATCTGGTGGTGAAGGACCTTCTTGAATTGGTAGATGAACTTCTTGAAGATATATGATCTTGGTTGATGGCGGCAAACTTCTTCGGAGGTCTTGTCATCAATATTAATTATTTACAATAAATTCTAAATAATTTTTATAAAATTTGAATAAACATCTTTTTTGATTGCTTATTTATTTGGATGTGACTCGGATATAACCAAAAGGTTGACATGTGCTTAGGTATTATTGACGCTGTGGTAAGTACGATATGGACTCTAATACAAATTTAATGACTGGTTTACATCTGGTCGTGACCTAAAACAAAAATGTGGATTATGAATGTTTTCTGAAAGGGAAGTAAAGCAGAAATCAGATGTGGTGTTCGATCGTATTGATCGTGATTCTGATCGTGCGGAGCGATGGCTTTCTGATGGGTATGTTGGAATGGATGTTTATCCGCAGATATTCAATGAAATGGTTTGTGCATACGCTTTACATGAGATAATTTGTAATGATGATGGAGTTCCAATTAATTATTGTTTTCTTAATGTGAATCCGGCTTTTGAGAGAATTGTAGGTCTGAAGAAAGACGATGTTATCGGAAAATGTGTTCTGGATATTTTTCCTCATATGGATGTCTCATGGGTTGAAAAATATGGCAAGGTGGCATTGACTGGGGAAAGTGCTTACTTTGATGATTATTCGCTCATGGGTGATCGTTTTTATGAAGTTAATGCCTTCTCCTCTTCTATTGGCGTGTTTGCGATGACATTTTTTGATATCACTGAACGTAGGTGTGTTTGTGATGTTCTGGAAATGCAGACGCATGATCTGAACAAACATGTATGTGATCTTGAATGTTTGCTTAATGTTTCAAGTATTGTTGATGATCTTCCTTCTCTGAATGAGGGATTTCAGAAAGTAGTTGACAGCGTTTTTTCTGATCTGAAGGATCGATCAGTTACAGGCTGTTGTCTAATTTATGAAGGCAATATATTTCAGTCCGAATGTTTCGTTGATTCGATTTGGGGATGTAGTTAGGATATAATTGTTGATAATGTTGTACATGGGAATTTCGAAGTCCGGTATGCTGAAGACATGTCTGATGGGGATGGCGATCGTTTCCGGGATAATGAGGGTTTTGTAGGTTCGGTTACTCATTATCTGAGTAAATTCGTTGAAATGAAGCTTGTTGAGAATGATCTGAATATATTCAAGTCTATATCCTATAAGGCAAATTATGGGATATCTGTACTTGATATGGATGGAAATATCATTTATGCGAATGAAGCATTTTCTCAACTTCATGGCTATTCTGCTGATGAGCTTCTTAATATTAATTTTTTGATGTTCTATCATGAAGGGCAAGTTCCGCACTTGAAACGTCTTCTTGATAAACTTTTAAGTTCTGATGGCTGTGAGAATGAAGATGTGTGGCACATGAGGAAGGATGGAAGTATCTTCCCGGCGATCCTTGAATGTAATCTCATCCTCGATGGCGATAATGAGCCTTCTTATATCTTTGTTGCACTGCGGGATTTAACTGTTACTAAAAAAGCGGAGGATGCTTTAAAGCGTGCAATGTCGATAGCTGATGCAGCAAATTGTTCTAAGAGCGAGTTCCTTGCCAATGTAAGTCATGAACTTCGAACTCCATTGAATTCCATTGTTGGCTTTTCAGAAATATTGTTGGATGGGCGGTGTGGGGGTCTGAATGATGTTCAGAGGAGATATGTTCAGAATGTTTCAAATAATGGAAATCATCTT
Source organism: Methanococcoides burtonii DSM 6242 (assembly GCF_000013725.1). Classification (NCBI taxonomy): domain Archaea; kingdom Methanobacteriati; phylum Methanobacteriota; class Methanomicrobia; order Methanosarcinales; family Methanosarcinaceae; genus Methanococcoides; species Methanococcoides burtonii. Next base: position 1,028,652 of record NC_007955.1, on the reverse strand, counting down.
TCAGAGATCATAAATGAGATCCTTGAAATTTCAAAGATCGAAGCAGGAAAGGCAGAAGTAAATTTGGAAGATTTTTGTATCTTACCTTCTGTTATGGAGGTAAAAGAGTCTCTGATGCATTCGATTTCATTAAAAAATATTTCTTTTGTTTGTGATGTTAATCCCGAACTACATCCGATAAGGTTAGATAAAACAAAGTTCAAACATATATTGCATCATCTTTTAATAAATGCTGTCAAGTTTACTTCCGATCATGGATCGGTTGGTATTCATGCAAGTGCTATTAGCGATATGATGCATATTGTGATATTTGATGATGGTATTGGAATCCCCAGGGAACAGTTACCGCATCTTTATGATAAGTTCTATCAGGTCGATGGTTCTACCAAACGAAAGTACGGCGGTACAGGTCTTGGACTTGCACTTACTAAAAAGCTGGTAATCCTCAATAGCGGTCAGATGTGGGTAGAAAGCGAGGTAAATGTAGGTACAAAGGTCCACATGATGTTGCCTTTGGCATGAGTTTATGGTATGAGGATCTCTTCAATGGCATGTATGATACCATTGGAACATTCGATATCTTTCTTTTTTATTTCGATACCGTTGATCAATAACTTTTCATTATTTGATATGTCGAGTGTTTTTCCATTGAGTGCAGTGATAATCTGGATATCTTTAAGATCATATGTGAAATACTTCCCTTCGATGATGTGATAATTTACAATGTCCATCAGGTAACCTTGGTCATCAAAAGCTTCATCTATCACACTATCTGGAATTGGTTCAAATGCTTTTTCTATAGGTGCAAAAATTGTGTATGGGCCTTCTTTGCTGAATTTATTAGTTAGGCCAAGCTTTTTTGCGGCACTTACAAGCGTTGTGAAATCCCCGATTTCAATTGCCTTTTCAATGATGTTCTTTTGTTCAGTCATGGATACCTCCCCCGTATTCCAAGAAAGATAATATGGATGATCACCATTGGTATCATCCGCTTAGTTTTTAGTATGAGTCAAGCTGTGAACGCATAAGGTCTTGTTTCTTCTTCTCGAGGAAACTGTATACTGCACCATGGGTTGCGCCACCGATGAGCATATCCATAGCAGTCCTTACAATGAGTATCTGGTCTGGATGACCTATTGCACTTACTGTCTTTCCATAAACGGACATTTTAACCCCTATGAGACTTTCTATTATTTCTCTTGTCTTTCCACCTTTTCCAATTATTCTGCCTTTGAGGCGTAGTAATTCCTTTGGAGTGGATGCGGTCTGGGAAAGATCAATTATTTCAAGCATTATAAGGTCGTCATCAAAGAATATGTATGTTTTTTCGGGGTTGAATCCTCTGCCTATTGCCTGAATGACATCAGCTGCTCTCATTGCACCTACAGGGTCATCTCCTGCTATTACTTCTACTGTGCCGTTTTCACTGTCGATGTCAAGTGTTGCAGTGGTTCTTTCTTCGATTATCTTTTTGACGCTGCCCTGTGGGCCAATTATTGCGCCGATTCTGTCCTGGGGTACTTTGATATGGCTCATATGGTCTACCTGCTGATTATTGTAATTATAGTTTGCGCTTTTTAGTTTTCGTTCCCTGTATTTTTTATGCGTTTGTAAACGCTTTCGGGAGTCTCATCAATTTTGAAACGCTTAAAGTATCTTAGTATATTTTCAATGTCCCTTTTTAGGAATATGTCTGCTCGTGGATGTTCCAGGGTAACTGATTGCCCCATATCGATCATGATGGGCGTTAGGTCATTGGTGTCGATGAGTATGTTGTATTCGCTAAGATCTCCATGTACAAGATTAGCTTTAGTGTAGAGCTTGTGCATGTCATCTATGATAGTTTCGAATATCAGTTGACCATCTTCGAGTTCGAGCTTTATATCTTTTAAAGCGGGGAATGGTTTTTCATTCTTACCCATGAACTCCATAATAAGTATGTTCCTTTCTGTGATGATGGGTACTGGTACGCGTATGCCAGCTTCGTTTGCACGTATGAGGTTACGAAACTCCTTTTTGGTCCATGCAAAGATGATGTCTCTTTTGTTGTGTCGGATGTTCGTGAAGCGTGGGTCTCCGAGAATGTAGTCTTCCATTGATCTGAATGTACTGGATGATATCCTGTATATCTTTATGGCAATGTCGTGTTCTTCTCCTTCGCCGAGGAACACATTCGCTTCTTTGCCGGTGCTTATGGATCCTCCAAGTGCTTCTACTATTCCTTTATTGGAGAGTGTGTATAAGGATTTTAAAGTTGCATCATCGAATACATTTTCAGTTACTTTCAGTGTATTGCTGTCTTTGCGTTTTATACGCAATTTGTCAACAGCGGTATCAAGACGCTTTACTTTTGTATCCAGTATTTTTTTCATGGTCAACCTTTTATGAATCCTTTTTCTCACCCTCTTTACCTAGGGGGTGTTTTACATATTATACCTGTTTTTATATCATGCTTCGTTTATTGTTAAAGGTTGCGTCTCTGCCAGCTTTTGTGCTCAAATGTCTTGTGTATGTGTGAGATATTGCAGCATATCTATGGGGCAAATTGTTGGTGAAGCAATTGCTTTTCTTAAAAACAGGAGTTTATTCTTTCACATGAATGTCAAGTTTTATCTTTGTGACTGGTTCCAGTTTCTTCCACTCGATAGTGGTGTCTTTTTCAAGAACACAGTTTTTAACAGATTTTTCAGAGAATTCACCATTTATTTCATAGACATAAAGACCCTCTTCGCCATCAGTCGAAACGATAACTTCACGATCTCCTTTTTTCTGAACCTTGATGGCTGCTACTCCGCGAAGGGCATCAAGTAATGTTGTACCTTTTTCTACTTCAATCGATTTTGTTGGTGCGAATGCGTTCATTGCAATATAGATATTTTTCCTTTTAGGCTTTAACACATGTGTTTTTCCAAAGATCCTCCTATCGATAAGATCTGCCTCTTCCAATATATTGACATGTTTTGCAGCGACGGGTACTGAAATTCTCAATTCTCTTGCAAGTTCGGAGATATGATGTTCTCCTTCGTCAAGCAATTCAAGTATCTTTATACGTGTATCGCTTCCAAGGGCATGAAATACTTTATTATTCAATTGACTCATATTTGTAAAGGCGAATTGTTGTTATATATACATATTGTTAATGTTCTATCAGTAGAATAGGTAATATTTGGTATAGGATGCAGATCTTCCAATGGTATGATATCTCGTTTCAGTTGATCACTTTGTTCATTTGATGAAATATATGATCGCATGGATGTTGAATGTGTATTATGATGGTGTTAACTATTAGGAGTTCTCGCAAGGCGGGTGAATGAGCAAGGCTGCATTGATGCAGATATTGCTTTTCAACTTGTTGTTGTGAGTTGAGATTATCAAATTAGCTTTTCGCTTTAAAAACGTAACTCTTTTTTCAAGACTACTGGCACCACTCTGAGCATAGCTTATGCATTACATTTATATTGTAGAAAATGTACCAGTCCATGAAATATTATTACGATGTTTCGGACGGAATCTGTACCAGAGATTCAATTGCTAACTATCTGAACACAGATAATGCATCAATATGCCAATTTTTGTATTTCTTAGATATCGATGACATTGCTTCTTATGTTGAAAGTAGCTATTATACCGATAAGGACTGGCACTTTCGGTATAAGGTTTCGTCAATGATAAAGCTCATCGTTGTGAAATGTTATAGAAACCTCTCATTTGAGAAAACAATATCGACCTTAACAAAAGAAGAAGCGCAGCTTCTTTCTTTTGAAGACAATAACGGCATTATGAATCTTCCATCCCCTGCAACACTGCATCATTTTGTAAAATACAGACTTGGAAAAACTGGACTCGATGAAGTAATGTTCAAAATTGGAAAGAATATCTCCAAAAATACAAAGATTAGAGATGCGAAAACAGATCCAACTCCACTTGAAGCATCAAGATATGACAAGTATGCAGATTACAATCCGCATTATAATTGTAAGATGGACAAAGCTCACATCACCATGATTGGAACACTTCCAATCTACATGACTCATACAAAAGGTGCTTCTCACGATTCTCCTGAATTGAAGAAACATATTGATGCATTGGTAGAAATGGGAGTTGACATTGACACTTATGCATTGGATGGAGGTTATGATTCATTCAGGAATCATGCAGATATCTGGTATAAGTTGAATGCAAAACCAGTGATTGCATACTCTTCGGATTCTAAAGTTCAATACGAGGGAATGATGGAAAGAATTGATCACTGGGTTAACAAAATGTGGAAACTTGGTGGATCTATTCATATGAAATATGAAGAAAAACTTCATTTCCTCTATGAAAATGGAAGAGAAAAACAGGTAGGTATGCACTTGCGAAACAAGAATATCAAAGATGATGGATTCGATGAAGATTATTCGCACAGGGGTGAATGTGAACGAGTACACAATCATATTAAGTTGACTGTAAAGTTCGACATCAGAGGAATGAAAAATGGCAGTAAGAAACTGTATTCAGTTATGAATTTCGTTGCATATCAATTGCTTGTAGCTACAAATTTGCAAAATGGAGTTAAAGAAACTAACTCATTTGCAAATTATGTATGAGGTAATGTCATCAAATTAGAATGGGAGGATTTATGAGCTAATTTGATAATCTCGAGTTATGATATGCAAAGTATCAAAACCCTTATATATAAGAGTTAACTATTAGGAGTTCTCTCAAGGCGGGTGAATGAGCAAGGCTGCATTAATGCAGATATTGCTTTTTAACTTGTTATTGTGAGGTATGGGGCATCAAAACCCTTATATATTAATAAAACATATTAAGTGTTCCACTCAATGGGTGGACTTTCAATCACCTTCAATTTAATATTATTTAGTGGAGACCGGAGCTTTTTCGGTCTGACGTTGAATTTGGCAGTTCGATTAATTCTGACTGATAGTGTAAATCTATCTATCGAGAACTAATCGAAATTGTGCATGACTAAGTAACTCTCTAATTCACTTTAGAGTGTTCTTTTCCGACAATTTTTAAGTTTAACTTCCAATTAGTGTGCTTTAACAACAAACTCTGGTTGATCCTGCCAGAGGTTACTGCTATCGGTGTTCGACTAAGCCATGCGAGTCATATGTTCTTCGTGAACATGGCGGACTGCTCAGTAACACGTGGATAACCTGCCCTTAGGTTTGGCATAACTCCGGGAAACTGGAGATAATTCCGAATAGGTCAAATATGCTGGAATGCTTTTTGATCAAAAGACTTCGGTTGCCTAAGGATGGATCTGCGGTCTATCAGGTTGTAGTGGGTGTAACGTACCTACTAGCCTACGACGGATATGGGTTGTGAGAGCAAGAGCCCAGAGATGGATTCTGAGACATGAATCCAGGCCCTACGGGGCGCAGCAGGCGCGAAATCTTTACAATGCGGGAAACCGCGATAAGGGGACACCGAGTGCCAGCATTTATGTTGGCTGTCCACATGTGTAAACGGCATGTGTTAGCAAGGGCCGGGCAAGACCGGTGCCAGCCGCCGCGGTAACACCGGCGGCCCGAGTGGTAATCACTTTTATTGGGTCTAAAGGGTCCGTAGCCGGTTTGATCAGTTCTTCGGGAAATCTGACAGCTCAACTGTTAGGCTTCCGGGGAATACTGTCAGACTTGGGACCGGGAGAGGTAAGAGGTACTACAGGGGTAGGAGTGAAATCTTGTAATCCCTGTGGGACCACCAGTGGCGAAGGCGTCTTACCAGAACGGGTCCGACGGTGAGGGACGAAAGCTGGGGGCACGAACCGGATTAGATACCCGGGTAGTCCCAGCCGTAAACGATGTTCGCTAGGTGTCAGGGGCGGTGCGACCGCTTCTGGTGCCGTAGGGAAGCCGTGAAGCGAACCACCTGGGAAGTACGGCCGCAAGGCTGAAACTTAAAGGAATTGGCGGGGGAGCACTACAACGGGTGGAGCCTGCGGTTTAATTGGACTCAACGCCGGAAAACTCACCGGGGGCGACAGCAAAATGTAGGTCAAGCTAAAGACTTTACCTGAATCGCTGAGAGGAGGTGCATGGCCGTCGTCAGTTCGTACTGTGAAGCATCCTGTTAAGTCAGGCAACGAGCGAGACCCGTGCCCACTGTTGCCAGCATGTCCTTCGGGATGATGGGTACTCTGTGGGGACCGCTGGTGCTAAACCAGAGGAAGGTGCGGGCTACGGTAGGTCAGTATGCCCCGAATCTCCCGGGCTACACGCGGGCTACAATGGTTGGGACAATGGGTTCCTACACCGAAAGGTGATGGCAATCTCCTAAACCCAACCGTAGTTCGAATTGAGGACTGTAACTCGTCCTCATGAAGCTGGAATCCGTAGTAATCGCGTTTCAACATAGCGCGGTGAATACGTCCCTGCTCCTTGCACACACCGCCCGTCAAACCACCCGAGTGAGGTATGGGTGAGGGCACGGACTTAGTGCCGTGTTCGAACCTAAATTTCGCAAGGGGGGTTAAGTCGTAACAAGGTAGCCGTAGGGGAATCTGCGGCTGGATCACCTCCTAAGCAAGATCCGCACAAAGCGGATCACCGCTATCAGTCAGAAATCGATAAACTGCCAAATTCAACAAACCACTTTCAATGAACTGAGATTCGCTGGAAAGTTCTCAGGGGCTTGTAGATCAGTTGGAAGATCGCCGCCTTTGCAAGGCGGAGGCCTAGGGTTCGAATCCCTACAAGTCCATTGGATCAATTAAGATTCACAATCATCAAGTGCACCGAGCAAGTAATGTTGCTTGGGAAGGATGGATGTGCCTGATACCCCATATCAGGTACTATGAGATCATGTATACATATTACATATCAGACGCTCACTGGACAAAGTGAGATGGACTCTGGTAATTATGCCGTCAGGTGGATGGCTCGGCTCAAGCGCTGATGAAGGACGTGCCAAGCTGCGATAAGCTCAGGGTAGGTGCATGGAACCTATGAACCTGAGATTTCCTAATGAGACCTCTTAGCACATTTGTGCTGATCAGTAATGATCGGGAACGCCCCGAATTGAAACATCTTAGTAGGGGCAGGAAGAGAAATCGAAGAGATGCCGTTAGTAATGGCGAATGAACACGGCACAGTTCAAACTGAATCCCTCCAGTAATGTGAGGGAGATGTGGTGTTATAGGAACTTTCTAAGATTCCTATCTTTTCTTAGCTGAACTTTTCTGGAACGTTAGACCATAGAGTGTGATAGTCACGTAAGCAATGAAAAGAGGAATTGGAAATGTTCCTGAGTATCGTGTGTTGGAAATCACGCGAGAATTTGGGAGGCACCAACTTCCAAAACTAAATACGTCTTGAGACCGATAGCGAAATAGTAGGGTGACCGAAAACTGAAAAGTACCCCCAAAAGGGAGGTTAAAAGTGCCTGAAACCTGATGGTGATGGAGCGATATGGCATGAAAGGATCTTTAGTTCGAAGGAATCAACCGCGAGGTTGTAGTACGAGTTCTAATGCCGATGTCATATCATACGTTTTGAAGAACGGGCCAGGGAGTGTAACTAAGTGGCGATGGCTAACCTTTTATCTGGGAAGCCGAAGCGAAAGCAACATGCGTGCAACCTTTACGGGTGAGACGCGGCGTATACAAGTGCGTGGAGTCACTAAGTTACGACCCGAAGCCGGGTGATCTAGGCGTGGGCAGGTTGAAGCGTGGCGAAAGCTACGTGGAGGACCGCAAGCGGTATTGATCTGCAAATCATTCGTGTGACCTGCGTCTCGGAGTGAAAGGCTAATCTAACCCGGCATCAGCTGGTTCCTTCCGAAACATGTCGTAGCATGACCTAACTGGAGATAGTCGGTGGAGTAGAGCACTGATTGATGGCCCTGGGGAAGAAATTCCTCATCCGTCTGTCAAACTCCGAACCCACCGTCGTCGTAGAAGGTTGGAGTCCGGACTACTGGGGTAAGCCTGTAGTCCGTAAGGGAGACAACCCAGCCCGTGGTTAAGGTCCCTAAGTGTCGACTAAGTGTTAATACTAAAGGGCGTCCCAAGCCCTAGACAGCTGGAAGGTTAGCTTAGAAGCAGCTATCCTTTAAAGAGTGCGTAACAGCCCACCAGTCGAGGTTTGGGGCCCCGAAAATGGACGGGGCTCAAGTCGACCACCGATACCACGGAGTACCGTAAGGTAATCTCGTAGGAAGGCGTTGCGTTTGGGTAGAAGCAGGGCTGTGAAGTCCTGTGGACCGAGCGGAAACGAAAATCCTGGTAATAGTAGCAGCATAGTTAGGTGAGAATCCTAACCGCCGAAGGGGCTAGGTTTCCTCGGCAATGATCGTCAGCCGAGGGTTAGTCGGTCCTAAGTTGTACCGTAATTCGAGTACATCAAAAGGGAAACAGGTTAATATTCCTGTACTATTCAACAATAAAACTGACGTTTTGGGGCAGGCTGAGCGGCGCTGTCGCGCCGTTTAAGCATCTAAATCTGTGGAGAGCCGTAATGGCGAGAAGCAGACGAATATGTTATGACGAAAGTCGGCTGCACCCCGGAACCCGTGAAAAGGGAGTTGAATATCCGTACCGAGATCTGACACAGGTGCCCCTAGCTGAAAAGGCTAAGGCGTGTCGGAATAATTTGGCTAAGGGAATTCGGCAAATTGGCTCCGTAACTTCGGGAGAAGGAGTGCCTGCCGTGAAGACGGCAGGTCGCAGTGACCAGGGAACTCTAACTGTCTAATATCAACATAGGAGATCGCAAACCCGTAAGGGCTAGTACGATCTCTGAATCCTGCTCAGTGCAGGTACCTGAAACTTCGGTTCAACGGAATGAAGGGCCTGTAAACAGCGGGGGTAACTATGACCCTCTTAAGGTAGCGTAGTACCTTGTCGCTTAATTGGCGACTTGCATGAATGGATCAATGAGAGTTCTACTGTCCCTAGCCAGAGTCCGGTGAAGCTTACATTCTAGTGCAGAGTCTAGAGACCTCTAGGGGGAAGTGAAGACCCCGTGGAGCTTTACTGCAGCCTGTCGCTGGGTTGTGATTTTGGATGTACAGTGTAGGTAGGAGACGTCGAAGCCGGTGCGCCAGCATCGGTGGAGTCGCAATTGGGACACTACCCTTCCAAGATTACGACCCTCACTCCGTGAGGAGGACCCCGATAGGTGGGCAGTTTGCCTGGGGCGGGACGCCCTTGAAAAGATATCAAGGGCGCGCAATGGTTAACTCAAGTGGGTCGGAAACCTACTGAAGAGTGCAAGAGCATAAGTTAGCCTGACGTGATTCAGCACAGTAGTGGATCACGAGACGAAAGTCGGTTCTAGCGAACCTTTATGTCCCGCTTGGTGCGGGCTAAAGATGACAGAAAAGTTACCCCGGGGATAATTGAGTCGTTGCCGGCAAGAGCACATATCGACCCGGCAGCTTGCTACCTCGATGTCGGTTCTTTCCATCCTGGCTGTGCAGCAGCAGCCAAGGGTGAGGTTGTTCGCCTATTAAAGGAGATCGTGAGCTGGGTTTAGACCGTCGTGAGACAGGTCGGTTACTATCTACTAGAGGTGTATGTGGTCTGAGGGTAAGTTGCTTTTAGTACGAGAGGAACAGAGCAACGGCGCCACTGGTCGATCGGTTGTCTGACAAGGCACTGCCGAGCAGCTACGCGCTAAGGAATAAGAGCTGAATGCATCTAAGCTCGAAATCTAACCTAAAAAGAGACCACTTTAAGGGTTCCGGTAAAAGACCGGATCGATAGGAATGGGATGTAAGCACCAAGGCAACGAGGTGTTCAGTCCGCATTTACTAATATCCGTGCCTCATCCTTCTCGCTTTGTCCGGGCGAAATCTGATATGTAATATGATCATACATGATTCCATTCCATTAATTTGAATGAGTATGGCGGCCATAGTGGTAGGGCAACTCCTGTTCCCATCCGAACACAGAAGATAAGTCTACCTACGTTGTTTACTGTACTGAAGTACGAGAGTCTTCGGGAAATCTGCATCGCTGCTATGCTCACTCTATTCAACTTTTTTCTTGACTGATCTTTAACTCAATAGTTGTAACTCTGTCTGACAACATTTACAATGGTAATTGATCTCATTCTAACAGACATCATGTCTATCAGAATCACTTCGCAGTACCTATATTTGTCACAAGGTAAAAGTTTATATGCATGTTTTACCTACTAGGGAATACATCCCAATTGCCAAGGTGGCGGAGCGGCTACGCAATCGCCTGCAGAGCGATACCATTCCGGTTCGAATCCGGACCTTGGCTTTATTCATTAAAATAAGAGGGTCTGACTTAAAATCCTGACCTCTTGAGCAAAGCTCAAAGGTCGCGCGCTCCAGAAGCGCTAATCTGGATTTGGACCTTGGTTTTATTCATTAACATAAGAGTATGGCGGGCATAGTGGCAGGGCAACTCCTGTTCCCATCCGAACACAGAAGATAAGTCTGCCCACGTTGTTTATTGTACTGAAGTACGAGAGTCTTCGGGAAATCTGCATCGCTGCTATGCTCACTCTTATTAAGTTGCTTTTCTTATTGCTGTTCAATCCTTTTTGGAACTATTTATTTCATCTCCTACATACAAAGTTCTTGTTTTAGATGTTATTTTGTTAACAACTGTTGTATATGTGATTCTACCTGATGGACTTCTGATCATTGCTCTTAGAATTAAGTGAAAGATATCTTTACACACCATCAATTCAAAAATCATTGAAATAGATACGCTTAAATAGTATTTCAACATTGCTTGAAATTATGTCATCCGAATATTTGCTATATCTAATGGATGCTGGTGTTCAGTCAGTACAAAATTACCTTGCACTCCATGTATTGCTTTGTCTGATACCTGCATTCTTTCTTGCAGGTGCAATAGCATCGCTCTTCTCAAAAGAATCGGTTTTGAAATATTTTGGCTCAGATGCTCCTGGCTATGTCTCATATACTGTTGCTGCTGTGTCAGGATGCTTGCTAGCAGTTTGCAGTTGTACGGTTCTGCCTTTATTTGCAGGCATTTACAAACGAGGTGCAGGTATCGGTCCCGCAAGCACTTTCCTGTTTTCAGCACCTGCCATTAATATCCTTGCAATTGTGTATACCGCGAAGATACTTGGATATGATCTCGGTGCTGCACGTGCTGTAATTGCCATTCTCTTATCTATTGTAGTTGGTATCTCAATGGCATTTATATTTGAAAGAAAACAGCAAGAGATTAAGAAAGGAATAAAGACGTTCGGTGACGATGAACACAAGAAAAGTGCTTATCTTTTCATCCTCCTACTGGCAATACTAATAACACCTGAAATTATCTCAAATGGTCGTTTCCTTGGTGTTATCATGTTCGCACTCATTTTGATAACCGCTCACTTCTCAAACAAGTGGTTCACAAAAGAAGAACTTAAAGAATGGATGGGTGAAACATGGTTCCTTATCAAACAGATTACCCCTCTCTTACTCGTAGGTGTATTCTTTGCAGGCATTATTGTAGAAATACTTCCAAAAGAATATGTTGTTGAATTCGTTGGTGGTAATACACTCTCTTCCAATTTCATAGCAGCGATATCTGCAGCACTTATGTATTTCTCAACACTTACAGAAGTACCTATTATAAGTGCACTAACAATATTGGGGATGGGGAAAGGTCCATCACTTGCAATGCTCCTTGCAGGTCCGGCACTAAGTCTTCCAAATATGATAGTCATAAGCCGAATCATGGGTGCTAAAAAAGCATCAGTCTACATATCCCTGATCGTCATTATTTCCACTATATCAGGGTTTGCTTATGGCATGTACATAGCTTAATATTAATTAACCTTAAACAAAATAAACGAGGCAATAAAATGAAAATAGAAATTCTTGGTTCCGGTTGTGCAAAATGCAACAAATTGAAAGAACTGGTTGAAAAAGTAGTTAATGAAAATAGCATAAATGCCGAAATAACCAAAGTCGAAGACATAAACAAAATATTGGAGTATGGTGTAATGATAACTCCTGGACTTGTCATCGATGGCGATGTAAAGATCGCAGGTAAGATCCCTTCAGAAGACAAAGTAAGGGAATGGCTAACTCAGTAATTGAGGTGGTGACAGGAATGGCGGAAGAAACAAAATGTGCATGTTGCTCCGGTAACGTCGGACTATTCTCATGCTCCGGTGCTTCTAATGTAGGTCAACTTTCCAATCAGGTAGTTATCGAGCTAAATGACAGGGAAGTTGGAAAAATGATGTGTGCAGTAGGTATTGGTGGAAAAGTATCTGGTCTCATAAGGTCTGCAGAAGGCTGTGACAGAATAATTGTAATAGATGGGTGCCCGCTGGAATGCACTAAAAAGTCTCTTGAACTTTCAAACATAAACATTGATCGTCACATCATACTAACAGATCTGGGTATAGCCAAGAACAAATCTCTGAAAGTATCAGAATCCGATGTGTCAGAAGCATTTGAAATAGTTTCTGAGATAATTTCAAATTGAAATCTATTGAACGTAACGAGCTTTAATTAGATACTGGCAAATTTTATCTAAAAAGTGATGAAATACAAATATATAACATCAGCCAATATCTAATGCTCAAATGTCATCAATATTCGAGATTACCCACAAAGATGCAGCAGGACGCATTGGGAAACTAAGAACACCACACGGAACTGTGGAAACCCCCACCGTCATGCCTGTAATAAACCCGAACCTTCAGGTCATAAAACCTTCTGAAATGAGGGACTTCGGTGCCCAGATGTTAATAACGAATTCCTACATCATATCACGCAGGGACAAGCTTCGGGAAAAAGCCCTTAAGGACGGTCTTCATTCACTTCTTGATTTTGATGGCCCTATAATGACCGACTCCGGTTCTTTCCAGCTTTCGGTCTATGGTGACATAGAGGTAACCAATGAACAGATAATTGAGTTCCAAAAAACGATTGGATCTGATGTTGGAGTTCCTCTTGACATACCTACCCCTCCAGACGTACCTAGGTCACGTGCGGAATCCGAAATGGAAACCACCATTGAACGTCTCATCGAAGCACGCAGTATGGTAAATGACGAGATGCTTCTTGCAGGCCCTGTTCAGGGTTCCACATATACTGACCTACGTGAAAAATGTGCCAGCACTATTAGTGAACACAAATTCGATGTATATCCACTTGGTGCAGTCGTTCCTTTGATGGAATCCTATCGCTATGCAGAGCTTGTTGACGTTATCGTCTCATCTAAAAAGGGCCTTGACCCCACCGTACCCGTTCATCTGTTTGGTGCCGGTCACCCAATGATGTTTGCTCTGGCAGTGGCACTAGGTTGCGATCTTTTTGATTCCGCAGCTTATGCACTCTATGCAAAGGACAGGCGATACATTACTTCCAAAGGGACCTATCATATTGATAACCTAAGCTATCTTCCATGTTCCTGCCCAATATGCGTCTCACACACAGCAGAAGAGGTTAAAAAAGCCGATAATTGCAGTGATCTTCTGGCAAGGCACAACCTCTATGTGACATTTGAGGAAATTCGCCTCATAAAGCAATCTATAAAAGAAGGCAACCTGCTGGAACTTGTGGAAATGAGATGTCGCAGTCACCCAAGAATGCTTGAAGCATTGAAACGGATGTACTCATATTCTGACTGGATCGAGAAATACGACCCTGCCTCCAAATCCACGTTCTTCTACTGTGGACCTGAATCATCACAAAGGCCGGAAGTCTTAAGGTTCTCCAAAAGGCTTGAGCGCTTCACCATAAAAGGCACTGCTGTGATCAGACCGTTCTCAATGAGGACCTATCCTGAATCTGACAATGACCTTATGTTCAAACCACCATTCGGTACATTCCCTGCTGAACTTTCTGAGGTATATCCTTTCAATGCGGAAGTTATCGAAGACACCGATATTGAATCGTTGGGCAAGGCCCTTGAAAATACTATAAGGCTCATCGAATTGAATCCCGATGCAGAGTTTACTTTCATAAAGGGAAAAGAGCTTGAACATCCTCTATTTGAAAAACTGGAAAAGATCGCGGATGTCAAAGAGTAACTCATTGATGTTCATTAAAAACGATAATTAAAGATCTCATCATTGGTGATTCATTTGGTATCTACAACAGGATCAAAAACGCGCAACCCCTACTTAGAACTGCTAAGGCCGGAGATAGCGGATATGGACTTTGCCCTTCCGGCATCGAGTGCACTGCTGGCATCTTATCTTGCCACATCTGCACTTCCTCCGCTCATTCCCTTCATAATTGCTGTCATAGGTGGATATGCTGCCATCACAAGTTCCTATGTGTACAATGATTGCTGTGATGTGGATATCGATAAGATAAACCTACCTGACAGGCCGCTGGCATCTGAAACGCTATCCCGGAAAAATGGATTGACTTATTCACTCATCCTTTTCTTCGTAGCAGCAGTGGCAGCATTCTATCTGAATCCTGAATCCCTGTTCATACTTGTCATCGCAGTAGTGACCATTAGCATATATTCAATGTTTGCAAAGCGGATGACCTTTTTAAGCTTCATACCCGTGGGAATAGCTTATGGGCTTGTTCCGGTCGGCATCTGGCTTGCTTTCGACCCTGCGGGCATACTCAGGGGGAATGATGGTGTAATATTGCCATTGCCGGCAATATTCTTCTTTATTATGATGTGTGTTGCTGATTGGGGCTTCACCCTTTCTGGAGTATGCAGGGATGTTGAAGGTGACCGTGCAAAAGGTGCGCCCACATTCCCGGTGACATTTGGGGTACCCCTGACATCCAAATTCATTCTTGCATGCTGGGTAATTGGTATCCTCGCATCAATGGCCATTGGTATAACCGCAAAACTTGGCCCTGTCTTCTTTACAGGTGCCATACTTTCGGGCATATGGATGCTATCAAAAGCACTTTATTTTGTAAAAAATCCTCTTCCTGAGCGTGGAGGTAAGTTGTTTCTTCAAGGTTCTCGGTATAGGGGTGTAATGTTTGGTTCACTAATTCTTGATGTGATCCTTTCGATTGGTATTTCTTCCTATGCAGGAATTCTTTGGTGATCGGAGGTAATAGAAATGGATGCTGATGTTATTGTGATCGGTGCATCTCCTGCAGGACTTATGGCTGCACGTAATGCTTCCAGAAAAGGTGTGAAGGTTCTTCTTCTTGATAAAAAAGAGATTATCGGCCATCCCACACACCCCGCGAATACTTTCTTCAAAGGAATGTTCGACAGGGCAGGCGAAACGGTGGACCAGAGCTATGTTCTTAAGAATATGAATGGAGCATATTTGATAGCACCATCTGGTGGCAGGGTTGCCATAGAAGCTCCTGCTTATTTCCTTGATCGTCTTAAATTCGATGAGTTCTATGCCAAACAGACCCAAGATTCCGGTGTTGAGATGCGTATGGGTGTCGATGTACATAACATCTTAAGGAACAGCAATGGGATGTCGCTCAGTACGGACGATGGGGTGCTTACCTGTAAGATGGTCATCGTCTCAGATGGTATAAACTCAAAGCTTGCAGGTCTTCTCGGGCTTCAGCCTATGAAGTATTCTAACGATATCGCATGGGCAATGGAAGCGTTCGTAGAGGCAGATGGTATAGGCGAGCCGGATATGTTCGAATATTATGTTGGCAATCACTGCCCTGGCTGGAAATCAACATATTCTCCATGTGGCAAGGACCTTGCTACTCTCGGGGTCTATGTTAGAAGAAATGGAAAAGATGTAACTTCATTCTTTGATAGGTGGGTGGATAAATTCAAGAAAATTAAAGGCATAGATGATCTTGTGATCCATGAAAGGGCAGTTGGTGGAGATCCCATCGTCACAATGCCAAAACAGATGCATACTGATGGTGTTATGCTCGTGGGGGGGGCTGCAGGCCAGTCCGGTATTGGCTATAGTATGCATGCCGGTCAGATGTGTGGTGATGTTGCCGCTGATGCCATTGCTAAAGGCGATGTTTCGGCTAAGGTCCTTTCTGAATATCGGAGTAAGTGGAACACTGAATACAGGGCTGAATACATTCTTGGTCGTATAGGTCTTGAGACCCTTCGCAAGATGGAGGATCGCGAGATCGATAGGTTAATGAAAACATTTGAAGATGAGGACTTTTCCTTCCTTTCAGGTAATTCTACACACAAGTGTATGCAACTTGGACTTTTCATGTTGAAAAAAGACCCTCATTCCTTCCTTTCTTATAAGGCACTTTTTAGGAGCAAGTAAACTTATGACTTCTGATAAAAGGTATTATTTCTACAAGAACCCGTTCTTTAAGGTCTATGCAACAGTAGATAAAGGTCTTGTAAAAATGCACACTTCAGGGGTTGCATCAAGGGCTATAAAACCGCTTACTTCCAATATGATGGACCTATTCGATGGTAAAAAGCCTGCAGTTATAAAAGAGGCTGAACTCATCTTCTCCACATGGATGCCTCCTATTCCAAGCAAAGCCTTTGATCGGCTTGTGTCAAGCCAGATGGGATATATAAGGGGGAAAATGCTTCCTGAGCAGGTGACCATTTCAATAACGGAGGAATGTCCCAATAAATGTCTCCATTGTGCTCTCCCTGATACGAAGAACAAAGCCACTTTACCTGTTGAAACAGTAAAGAACGTCATTGATCAGGTTCTTGACTTGGGTTCAACCTTCATTGTCTTTGATGGTGGTGAACCGCTGACCTATGATGGTCTCGAAGAGCTCATCGAATATGTGGACCGGGACAGGGCACTCACGGGTATGTTCACATCAGGTGTCGGGCTAACGCTTGAGAAAGCAATGTCCCTAAAGGAAGCCGGTCTTGATATGATCAGCGTCAGTCTTGACAGTGCAAATGAAGCAGGTCATGATTCAATGCGTGGCCGTTTGGGTGTTTTCAACTCTGCCATTGAAGGGATAAAGAACTCGCTGAAATCCGGGTTGCTTGTAAACATGTATGTTGTTATCTCTCCTGACAACATTGATGAACTGGATGATTTCTACACTCTGGCAACTGAACTGGATGTACATGAAATCTCGTTCTTCGAGATAGTTCCTACTGGAAGGTGGATGGACCGTTCGGATGGCCTGATGACCTCAGAAGATCATAAGAAATTTGATTATTTTGTAGAAAAAGCTGAAAGAATGGATGGTCCAAAACTGTTCCCTATTCCGCATGTCCTTAAGAAAATGGGTTGTTTTGCAGGTCGAAAATGGTTGCATATTACACCTGAGGGGGATATTTTCCCATGTGCATGTCTGCCTTTATCGTTTGGTAATATCGATCAGAACAAAATTGCTGATGTCTGGCGAAAGATCCGCAAAGATTCTACTTATAATGGGGGTATCTGTCTAATGAGGGACCCTGAGTTCAGGAAAGTGCATAATTTTGATTGATTATCTTGTGTTTATTTTATGTTTGCTTTCTCCTTCTTTTTTTGATTTTTATATTATATTTCATATATTTTAATAAATATGGGTTACTTATATATTTATATAATTAAATATATATGTTATTTCACAATCAATTTATCTCACAGTCATCAACAGTTGTTTCACACTTTGCTTGTAAGAGGAATAGGTCAATGTCCAATTTTAAAATATCCGTTCTATCCATCATTTTAGTCTTGGTATTCTCGATATTTTCATTATCTATCATTGCATTGTCGCAACCCTCTGAATCATCCCTCACAATGGGTGATCTGGTTTCTGATCAAGATCTTCATATATTGCTTAAAAATTCACAGTTTTCTACGGGAAGTATCTCTGAAACTGAGTTTTCTAGTTCTATATTTGTTAGTTCTATCTCATCACAGAATATAGAGAATTATTATATTGTTCAGTTCAAAGGACCTGTTCTCGAAGAATGGAAGCATGATGTTGTAGATACTGAAGCTGTAATATTTGATTATGTTCCAAACAATGCTTTTATTGTACGAATGAATATTTCCGTAAAAACAAAAGTTGAGGACCTTGATTCTGTGGGATGGGTAGGTTTTTACGAGCCATCATATAGTATTAGCTCATCTCTTTCTTCAACGCCTGAGCTGACCGGATCTGAAGACGTTATAGTAATGCTTTTTGATCCTACTAAAAATGAAATGATCTCAAATAAGGTCACACTTCTTGGTGGTGAAATTCTTGAGAATAGTGGAAGCATACTCAAGGTAAAGACTGATCGTTCCTTGATTGCTGATATTGCTTCTATTAATGGTGTAAGCTGGGTTGATCTATACGTGCATCCAGTCCTTTTCAATGATGTTGCATCAGGAATACTTGGAGTTCCTGCTGTTGACAATAAGCATGGTCTGAATGGTAGTGGTCAGATAGTTGCGGTTGCAGATACTGGGTTAGATACTGGCCTTAACGATGAAACAATGCATGATGATATTGAAGGGAGGGTCGTAGCATTACATGCATGGTGGACAGCAGCTCACAATCTCAGTGCTGATTATGGTGATTCTGGTGCAGAGGATCTGAATGGACATGGAACACACGTTGCTGGTTCTGTACTTGGGAATGGTAATCGTTCTTCAGGTTTGTATTCCGGAACAGCACCAGGGGCAAAACTTGTTTTTCAGGCATTGCAGTATGAAGGGATCCAAACAGCAAATAATGGTCGTCTGCTAACGCCGTCAAATTTGGAAATTCTTTTCCAAGAATCTTATGATAATGGTGCAAGGATTCATACTAACAGTTGGGGTACCTCAGATTCATATCCTGAATTCTTTGGAAACTATTCTCCTAAATCAGTAGCAATTGATACATTTATGTGGGATCATCCAGAAAGCCTTATTCTTTTTTCTGCCGGAAATAGTGGTTCGGGAGCGACTACAGTTTCAGACCAGGCAAGTTCTAAAAATATATTAACCGTTGGAGCTTCAGAAAATAACAGACCGTATAAAGGCACTTCATCAGATAACATTAATGAAATTGCTGACTTTAGTAGCCGTGGTCCTACCTTGGATGGGCGTATAAAACCAGACGTCGTTGCTCCTGGTACATTTATAAATTCCACTGCTTCTTCACTCGTTTATAACACTAATTACACTTACATGAGTGGTACAAGCATGGCAACACCACTAACTGCGGGAACAGTTGCTCTTGTTAGGCAGTATTATACCGATATCAAATCAACAACTCCCAGTGGTGCACTTTTAAAAGCAACCTTGATAAACGGTGCTACTGATCTGGGGTATGCCTCTTCTGCGCAGGGATTTGGTCGAGTGAATGTTTCGGAGTCTCTTTTTCCAGATTATCCTAAAGTCTGGATGTATGCTGATAATACAACTGGTCTAAGTACAAATGAGTTCTGGAATCGTACTTATGCTGTCTCAGATATATCTGACCTTAAAGTAACGTTGGTATGGACTGATTACCCAGGGACTGCTTATGCAGCTACTTCTCTGGTAAATGATCTCGATCTTACAGTTACTGGTCCAAATGGGACTTCATATGGAAATGGTGCAGTTGATTCTATTAATACTGTAGAACAGGTTTCTATTAACTTACCAAGTGTGGGTTATTATGATGTGAAAGTAAGTGCTCCTAATGTTCCAAATGGGCCTCAGCCCTTTGCGGTAGTTATCTCTGCCAATTTTTCGGATTTCACTCCACCGGGAAATGTATCCAACTTAAATGCAACTGTTGGGGAGCGCTGGATCACATGGACATGGGACAATCCATCGGAGGGGGATTTCTCACACACCGAAGTTTATTTGAACGGTAGTTTTCAAGAAAACATATTTGTAAATTCCTTTACGGCTCTTGATCTTATTCCTAACACCACGTATGTACTCAGTACACGTACGGTCGACATCTATAATAATATCAATTTAAGCTGGTCGAATAGTTCAATTAATACAACTCCTGACACAACTCAGCCACTTGATGTTAGTAACTTAGACTATAGTGCCGGTGAGAGGTGGATTAATTTAAGCTGGACAAATCCGGATGATCCTGATCTATCTCATTCCGATGTATATGTCAATGGTTCTTTCCGGTCTAATGTGACTGGTAATTCTCATCTCGTATCGGGTCTTGATCCATCCACTAATTATAGTTTCAATGTTTATCCGGTCGATGTTTTCAATAATACTAATACAAGTGGTAATGCTCTTCTTGCAAACACAACTTTTGATACAACTCCTCCACTTGATGTTAGCGACCTGAGTTTTACTGCCGGCGAGAGGTGGGTAAATCTAATTTGGACAAATCCCGATGATCCTGATCTATCGCATGCTGATGTATATATTAATGGCTCTTTCCTGTCTAATGTGACTGATAATTTCTATCTCATATCTGGTCTTGATCCATCTGCCAGCTATAGCGTCAATGTCTATTCAGTAGACGATTTCAATAATGCCAATACAAGTAGTAGTGCTTTTCTTGCCAATACAACACCTGACATCACTTCTCCTTTTAGTGTAACGAATTTATCAGCTGAAGCCGGAGATCACTGGATAAATTTAAGCTGGATAAATCCTAATGATATTGATCTTTCTTCCATTGATGTTTATGTTAATAACTCTCTTTTAGGTAATACCAGTGGTAACTTCTTTTTTGTTAACTACCTTGACGCTAACGCTAGTTACAATTTAAGCACACATACGGTTGATACAACAGGTAATACAAATTCTACGGGTGTCTATGTTATAATGAATACTACAGTTGATAACACACCACCGGGGAGTGTCTCCAGCCTGAGTTCGTCTTCATCTGAAAGTTCGATAACGTGGAGCTGGTTAAACCCTTCAGATGTCGATAATTCCCATGTGGAGCTTTATCTTAATGCCATCTTCCAATCCAGTTCCAATGGTACTTCTTATTCTGTTGTCGGTTTGAATTCAAGTTCTGTATATAATCTTAGCACACGTACTGTTGATACCTCTGGCAATGTAAATTCCAGTTGGGTCAATCTCAGCAGTAGTACAACTGCACCGGCATCAAATCAAAGATCCGGAAGTAGCAGTAATGGTGGTGGTGGAAGTACGACCAATGAGTATTTTGAAAATATCTATCATAAAGAAGTAGTTACTGAATATGTTTCCCGTGATGTTGAAACTACATTCATGTTCAGTGAAGATGCACGAATTGAGTATGTAGTCTTGTTAGCGGATTCAAATGTTGGTTCTGTCAAAGCCATTATTGAAGTGCTTGTTAATACTTCTACGTTGGTTCCGAATAAACCTGATGGTGAGGTATATCAGAATCTGAATATCTGGGTGGGGAACTATGGATTAAAAAAGAATATTGTATCTTCCAGTGTGGGCTTTAAGGTACGGAATGATTGGATCGATGAAAATGGAATTGAGGCGGATTCAATTTCGATGAAGATGTACTATAATGATGTATGGGTGGCTTTACCTACTAAGATTATTGGTAAAGATGATGGTTTTGTCCATTATGAAACAGATACGAGTGTTGATATTCTGGCTCCTTTTGCAATAGTTGGGCATTTTCCTGTTGATGGGCCAGATACAAGAACATTCTCTTTCGACCCTGATCAAATGGCTGGAACATCAAGTTTGGATAATGGTTCCTCAACTGTATCTGATGAAGGCAAGGGGCAGATCTCCAATTTCCTTCAGGGATTTGTTGATCGTATAATTGACCTTTTCAGCAAGCTTTTTGGTAGTTAATATTGCTTATCGGCAGACATGGGCGGCTTGCCTATATTTATCTCGATCCGAATTCTAAATTTTTGATATATGAGATCGCAAGCTAATTGCTAATTTAGATCACAGAAACGTGGCAAAATAAGGATAAAACAGTCGATAATAAAATTGAGGGCAAAATAGCCCTCATTAGTCAATTTACTTTTGTTGATCAGAGCATGCCGGACTTCTGCAGTGTCATAAGGTTCTCTGTGGTGAGCTTCTCACCAGATTTGAACTTCTCAAATAGTTCTGCAGCATCTTTCCTGACATCTTCCATTGATGCGACCTTCTTTCCGTCGGTCTCTCCTTTCCGCATCTTGCGAACTTCTTTGTCAATATCCCTGATCTCTTTCTGTGCTGAAATGAACAGTTTGTGCTGTTCGTCAGCTTTCTCCTGGAACTCGACAAACTGCTTGTGAGCAGCATCAGATTCTGCACGCATCTTGTCAGCTTCTTTGAATGTGGAGATCATCTTGTCATGATACTCCTGAGCTTTCTGTGCGTACTCTGAAAGGACATTGTGGAATTCGGAAGCCTCATCACGAATCTGTTGTGCTTCATCTAACAGGTTCTTAAGCTCGGTATTGCTCTCGAGCTGGTCCTTCTTGACAACATATTGTTTCTGAAGTTCTGTTATTTTGCTGACAAGATCCTTCTCCTTTGCAGGAGTGAGTACTTCTGTCTGCTGTGTGAATTCGAGACGGTCGATCTCCTTTCGGATATCCTTTATGGATGGACCTGTAAGATTACTTGCAGCACGCAGCGCATCGACTTTTGCGAATACTTCGTTAGCCTTTGCATTGATCTCGTCACGTTTTGCTTTGTTCTCTTTTACCTGCTCATTGTTCTCATCACGAAGCTTCTTGTATTCCTGTGCTTCATTGATAAGTTCTTTTGTGCTTTTGTTGAGATCATTGCGCTTCGCTGCTAGAGTGCTTGCTTCTGCGTTCAATGCATTTCGTTTCTCTTTGTACTCTTCGGACGCAGCTTTTAAATCCTGCTTCTTTGTGTTCAGTTCTTTCATCATGCTCTATGAATCCTCCCGCTCCAGCAAAAAAGCTGGCATTTCATGCATTTCTAATGCACGATACGCAGGGCTTATTCCAAGTCAAGTGAATCTATTATTGGAATAATGTCCCTGAGGTGTTTTTGGGTAATGACCGCATCTGCGTATTGACGCAAAATTGGTTTTGGATTAAATGCAATTGCACATCCTGCTCTCTTAAAGATGCATATGTCGTTAGCACCATCGCCAACAACAATACAGTTTTCAGGGTTCAGACCATTCTCCTCTGTAATCTGTTCAAAAGCCTGTTCCTTTGAAAGATTTTGTGTCATTGGTCCGGAAACCCTGCCTGTAAGACACCCGTCTTTGATCTCCAGTATATTGGAGAATACATAATCCATTTCAAGCAACTTTGCAACTCTGTCAGTGGAAAGTGTAAATCCACCTGATAGTATTGCGGTCTTGAATCCTAGGGATCTTACATGTTTGACGAGCTCTTCTGCTCCAGGCATTAGGGGCATGGAATCCATTGCTTCCATTGCGGTTTCAAGTTTCAATCCTTTTAGAAGTGCAACTCTTTCTTTTAGAGCTTGATTGTAATCGATCTCTCCGTTCATTGCTTTTTCAGTTACAACGGATACCTTATCCATAACACCGGCAGCACGCGCAAGCTCATCAATGCTTTCCGCATCTATGAGGGTGCTGTCCATATCAAAAACAATCAGCTTTGAATAAGTTCTCTTAGAAATGTTGTTGCTGGAATTCACTTGACCATACCTGATACTTTAAGGTACTGATTACGAATCAGTAATAATGGAATGTACTGAGATTGGAGTACAATTAATTACATTACTTTTAACCTTTTCGGGTAGAGACCGGCTTCTGAAAAAGATTTTGATTATTTACTGTCATATTGTTTGTCTATGGCTTGAAAGTTCCTGTCATGTCATTGAAAATAAGTCAATCATTTATAATATTTCTAATAAGGATAAGGAAGGTCTCACTTAGGAATTCCCCATTTATTCATTCTGTAATACATTCTCCCGTCCTTATTCCTATCATCATTTCCACAGGGGGACCAAATATTTTGCCGTCCCCGATCTTTCCGGTACGTACAGCATGTTTAATGGTCTGTATCACAGTTACGACTTCATCATTCTTTACAACGATATCGATCTGTATCTTGGGTATCATGTCGATAAGGTTCCGTTTGCCTCTGAACTGGAGGCAGATCCCTTTCTGTTCACCTCTGCCTTTAACGTCAAAGATAGTCATTGCGTTTAATCCTGCAGTAACAAGCTCCTCCTTTACCGTTTCCAGTTTACCCGGTCTTATAATGGCTGTTATTTTCTTCATGATATCACCTTATATCAGGCCATTGACCCCGCCAATTGCTGCGACCGCAAATATGCCTGTGGCAAGTGCTCCGAAAAGCACTCCTACGCCATGAATTGGTCATGCATCGAGGCTTTCATCGAATTTCTTGTAGATACAGAAAAGCAAAGTTCCATAACATAAGATCCCTGCTGAACCTCCAATGATTATGGCTGCCAGAGGTCCTACAAATCCACATGCCGGGGTAATAGCCACAAGTCCTGCAATAGCACCACTGTTCATTCCCAGTGAACTTGACTTGCCTTTGATCCATGAAGCTCCCATCCATGTGAGGGCTCCTGATGAAGCAGATATCAGTGTGACCACGAAAGCATTTGCTGCAAGTGCATTTCCTGCATTGAAAGCAAACCATCCGAACCATAGCAATGCTCCACCAAGCAAAGTGGTGGTAATGTTCTCAGGTTCCATGCTATACTTGCCGAATCCAATTCTCTTGCCTATAACAAATGATAATGCTAGTGCTCCAAATCCTGAACTGATGTGGACCACTGTTCCTCCTGCAAAGTCCAGTGCTCCCATACTACCTACCCAGCCGTCTCCCCATGCCCAGTAAGCAAGTGGATCATATACAAGGGTGGTCCAGAGAAGCCCGAATACGATAAATGAACTGAGCTTTATCCTTTCTGCTACTCCGGATGTCAGGATTGCCAGTGCTATGGCTGCGAATACAATCTGGAATGCCATAAAGAGCATATCCTATATCCCATCTCCATCCATTCCCACGCCCTTTAGGCCGATGTGGTCCAGGCCACCGATCAGGACCGTACTTATCCAATTCAATCTTCATCTTCTGAATAAGATCACAGCAATTAAAAAAATAATACATGAAGATTTATCGAATCTGCATCTTTCATGAAACTTTAATAATATCAATATTTGCTGTTAAAAGTAGGAATTAATCGATGAATATTTTTTTGATACTCTTTATATTCATCACCAAATTGTTTTACT
This sequence comes from Methanococcoides burtonii DSM 6242, assembly GCF_000013725.1. Taxonomy (NCBI): domain Archaea; kingdom Methanobacteriati; phylum Methanobacteriota; class Methanomicrobia; order Methanosarcinales; family Methanosarcinaceae; genus Methanococcoides; species Methanococcoides burtonii. The sequence continues at coordinate 1,003,728 of NC_007955.1, read as the reverse complement.
AGCCTTTTTTCCATATGTAAAGATCCAATATACATGTATATAGCTGCTATAATGTATACAATTAATAAATTAACAGTCATAAATGGTGTGAATATCATTATTATGTATCCTGATGCTGAAAATGGATCTCTTACCAACCGATATACTCCGCGAATGTTTAAAGGTTGAGATTGAGTAGTTTTTGGTTTTGCCAGCTGATACTTCAAATTTAACCGGTGTGGAGCATCAACAATAGCTTTTGGTGTGACTAATACAGCAATGAATTGAACTGCAAGCATGACCTAACACAAAGGGAATGAAATTACATATAGTGTTTCACCAGGGTTTGTATATACAAAATATGCTACTGGAGCAAGAGTGACTATAGCAACTAGATTGTAGGCATGAAGATAATATGTATCCACTTTTGATCCCAAAACTCGTACAACAATTTTTTTGAAATAAAAGCTAGCTGTAATGCTATGAATAATTGCAAATGCTAAAAGACAAATAATTATAATACCTGTAGAATCGTTCATGTTTTTTGTCCTGCAATACTTAAATCCTTTAATTTGAATTCTTGATGGCTATTACTAGTTTTGGGCTCTGTAGAAATCCTCAATATTCATACAGTAATCCAAGTCTAAAATATTGGTATATGTATTACACGATGCCATAATAATATCTTATTTCAGTCTATTGATGTAGATTTCACGAAGTTTTCTACAGAGCCGATTTACAAAATACAAATGCTGTCTGTCAAGACAATACATGTCCAACTCAATAGTTACCTTGATTCAATCTCGCACCATCAACTTTTCTACCATTGTCAGAAATAGCCTTTCCTAATTCGACAATACCAGACAAAACCAGTAAATCTATAATATGGGGTGCTGTTTTTGTATCCGTTGATTTACCGGATTTGGCTTTTGCTATTTCTTTTAGTTTGCCTTCAATTGAATTAAGATGATAATTTTCAGATATACTTGATCCAATTGGAATAAAATTAGGACTATCGATAAATGAAATTGCTTCTTTTAGTCTCCAGTATTCGATTGGCAAAATCGTTCCAGATTGGAATTGAACTTTAATTCTATTCATAGAACTATCCACATCTATTACGTTGAAATTCTGTGGAACTCTTTTACGTTGAAATACTCTTCTCGGAGATTCAAACTCTATACCGATATTATCTTTTAGAAAATCAATTAGAATCTTAAATTTATCCAATGGTACCACCTTTTACTTCAATTCTATAATCTTATAAGCAACATATAACAAAAAGATGAATCTATATAAGATTATTGAAATGTGGTCGAATTTGAAATATAGCCTCTCACAAAATATAGTCGTTGTCTATCCGGGCAGTACATATCCGATTAAATTTTCATGCGTTGAACAAAGATACTTCCAGCATTAATTTATAAGCGTTAGTAACTATACTTCTGTTTAGCTTTTTAAACGGTGATCATTATGAATTTAAGCTATACATATTTGAAAATATATAGATACTCGACAATTCTTATTATTTCTATAGCTCTTCTTTCTTCAATGACCTTTGTTGCCTCGGCAGCTACAACGTTTGATGTTCAGGATCCCGAGGGGAAATATACTTTCAAGATTACTTTCCCTAATGGGGAGGGAATCGGATACGAGCCCGGGTATCATGTTGAAAATAGAGGAGATTATGTCAAAATATCCATTGAAGAACCCTGGGATCATCAGAACTCAGTTGATGTTAAAATTGAAGTTGAAGGGGTAGACATAAAAGAATGGGAGCTCTTCGAAAAAGGCTTCCCTATTAAAAGAAACTATGAGACTAATGACGAATTCACATTGCACTTTAGTTCGGGTTGTACCCAACTTAAATATTGTGGCGTGTTTTACACCGTGCACTTATTGAGTAAAGCACCCAAAGGTTCTGCAAATCTTCCTTTTATTTTAGTGGCTGAAACAGATGAAACAGATGACTTTTTCATTACTCCTACTTATCAAGAGATCGAATACGGTAAAACTATCGATTTCACTCTGAAAAAAGAAAGAAATGGCATCTATTCAGAGATAGATCACAATGAAGTTAAATGGATTGTTGGACAATCCAAATCACTTAGTGAATTCAGAGACAATGTAATTATAGGAACAATTGATAGGGATGGTGTTTTCACATCACAAGAGATCGGTACTTGCACTCTTTTTGCCAGAATGGATGGAGAGATCAAAGACCAGGCCGAAGTGATTGTAACATGTCCTTCTGACAAGAAAGCAGATCTCCAGGAGGTTATCCGCCTCTACCAGCTTCGCATTTCTGAAGGGCCATATCAAAAGGATCTTAAAGCAGGAAACGAATGGACTACTTTTGGTCTTGGTCCGGGTAGTATCACGAACCTTTATTCTAACTTAGATGATGAATACGGAGATTTTACTTGTGGATCATATCAATATAAAGTTCTAGTATTTCTAAGCAAAATGCAGTCAACTCCTGGAGAGTGCCACCTTTTGAACGGATATGATTTCGGACCTATAGAAGGCTCATACAGCGGACACCACGCGACCGTTGTATACCCCATAGGGACTGACTGGAAGAAGACCGGAATGGTCTTTGATCCATGGCCTCAGCAAAAGCCGGAGGTAATGCCCATCAGTGAATGGGAAAAAACCTTCTCACCGATAGCAGGTGACACTTCTCCGGGATACCGGTATGAATACAATACTACCAAAGACCCAAATGATTACCAATATGCTGCATGGACCGTAGCCAGTGATCTTGTTTCTGAAACGGGTGACCTGATTGGGGATATGGGTGCATTAGTGGGCTTTGGCCAATGTCCGGTAAACATTTTGATCACTGACAGTAATGGTCGTCAGCTGGGTACTATTGATGATAGTAACATGGTTTTTGAGATCCCGGATGCTTTCATTACGAGAATGGGTGATGGGGAAGGGGGCTATTCATGGTATTTCATTCTCCCGAATACAGGTGAATATGATGTTGACATTACAGCATTTGATGATGGTGATTTTGAGTTCTTCGTCATGAATACCAATACAGAACAACTGCAAAACTATGGGGAGCAAGCCATAAAGAATGGTGAGGTCGCAGAGGTTGAACTGAGCTCACAGGATCCGACGACACCTATGACACTACCTGATGGCTCTGAAGTGATTCCAATCTTGGAAGAACCTGTAATTCCAGAGAGCACTGTGCCGACCGAAGAGAAAGGACTTCCGGGTTTTGAACTCTGGATGACTGCCTTTGTGATCTTCGTGGTTATGCTGTTCAGAAGGTCATAAGTTCACAAGTTTTAATGTGGCAAGTGATATTTTCTTTTTCCAAGCCACTAACCTTCTTTTCTGTTTTTATCTATTTTTGATATTTAGTTTTGTTTCTGTAAACCATTGATGTCAACAATATCATCAACAGGTATTCTCGTTTTCAGTGGATCGTGTAAAGACAAGAGTGCACATAATTATAAGTAAATAAATAATAAAAAAATTAAGAACCTGCTTCAATGGATGGAGGGGTAAATCCCAGCTATGAATCCATTTTTTAATTGAAAATTTTGTAACATTATTTTTTTCGTATCATAGAATTTATGTATTCATTTGTAATTTTGATATTCGAACTTGGTGTTGCAGGAAGTATTTGTCCTCCCGTCTTTGATATTTGTTTTTTGTCTTATTTATTTAATCGCTTTTCATTGTTTTTAAATCGGATTCAGTAGACATGATTCATCACAGTATATATATTCTGTCTGGGAAATGTATCTGTTATGTTACTGATTATACAAAAATATTATATGCTACCCCGTACTTGCAGTAATGTGATCTACTATGGCAAAAATAGGATTTATTAAGTTAGGCAACCTCGGCATGAGTCAGGTCATTGACCTCGTACAGGATGAGATAGCAGCAAGAGAAGGTATCAGTGTTCGTGTATTCGGAACTGGTCCTAAAATGGGCAAAGATGAAGCTGCAGAAACAGCAGCACTTAAAGAATGGGATGCTGATTTCTATGTAATGATCAGCCCTAACTCAAGTGCACCAGGTCCAACCGCTGCACGTGAGATCTACAAAGATGTTCCATGCATCGTTATCTCTGATGGTCCAACCAAAAAGGACGACAGACAGGCACTCGAGGACGCAGGTTTCGGTTACATTATCATGACCGTGGACCCACTCATCGGCGCAAAGAGAGAGTTCCTTGACTCCGTGGAAATGGCATCCTTCAACTCTGATGCAATGAAAGTTCTCTCCACCTGTGGTGTTGTAAGACTTATACAGGAAGAGCTTGATATCGTCACTGCACAGGTTGATGAAGGTAAGGAGATCGTCCTTCCACACATTCTCGCAAAGCCAGAGAAGTGTATCGAACGTGCAGGTTTCAGCAACCCATACGCAAAAGCAAAAGCACTTGCAGCACTTCACATGGCTGACAAGGTAGCACAGATCAACTTCCCAGCATGCTTCATGATGAAGGAGATCGAGCAGGTAACACTCACAACCGCAACAGCTCACGAAATGATGCGCGCAGCAGCACAGCTCGCTATCGATGCACGTGAGATCGAAAAATCAAACGATACAGTCCTCAGGCAGCCACACGCAAAGAAAGGCAACATTTTGTCAAAGACTGCATTGTACGAAAAACAACAGTAAGTGTCTTTTTGACACTTCTCTTTTTTTAATATTTCCATGGACACACTTACAACCGTTGCGATCGCAATTGCCGTATTTCTGGTCCTTATTGTACTAACTGCAATGGAGCTCAAGACTGCTTCATATATGCACACAGAAAAGAATAGTTTATCTCCACCAGGCAATAATGGGGAGAATGGATGCAATACTGACAAAGATGACTGCAATACTGGTGAAAAGGAATGCAATGATGATGAACGCGATACTGTAATTCAGGATTAATTTAAATAAAAAAGGCATCCCTTAAGGATACCATCTGAATTTACTTCGGCTCTTCTTTTTCGCGTGGCATTGCCAGTATCTCACGTACCTGCATGTTGAAGAAATTCTGAGAATGTGCTGGTCTTACAACAAGTGCTACATCTGCACCCTGACGTGTACCACCAATGGCGATAACCTCTGTATCCTTTGATACGGGTATATAACCTGAATCTGCAGCCATCATAACAACTTCCAGGGCTACCTTGAAACCTTTGCCAAAGACCGCACGCAGCGTGTCAGAGATCACATCTGCACGACTTGCACCGCCCAATCGATTTGAAATGGCACGCTCTACACCTGAGAACATATGTGACTGGGTTGTAACGATCACTCCCATTTCCTGAAGTTTTTTTAAATTTTCCTCATCCATCTCCCATTTTCCATCCTCTCGGAGTCCATACTGATGGGTGATGGCAATCACCTTCACGTTCTTTCCCTTTACTGCTTCTGCCATCTTCAATGCAGTATAACCTTCAGTGCTTGATAGTACAATATATTCTATCTCGAGCTCTTCTGCCCGGTTGGCTGCTACTTTCACAACATCATCGGTATTCTGCTTACCAACATCATCAAAATATAGTATAGATCTTTTCATATTATTCCTCCATTATTCATATGCTTTATTTGTTATTTGCATCAATTTCGTTATTATTTGGTTTAATTCTATCGTTTTCTTCTTTTCATAGTACGATGTACTTATCTATGAGTATCCTCTATTCATATAATAAGTAAATTAAGGGTTATTATTCACATTGGGTGATTCTTTTGTCAGAAACAGATTACGACGCTATCGATGTAGATATCATAACAAGGCCAGTAAAATCGAAGGATCCTATCCTGATAGAAGGTTTCCCGGGTATTGGCCTTGTGGGCAATATTGCCAGCCAGCAAATAATTGAAGAATTAAATATGGAATATATAGGTTCCATTGAGTCTCGCTATTTCCCACCAATAGCCGTTCTGTATGAAGGGTTGGTGAACATGCCTGTACGGATATATGAAAATGTGGAACACAACACTATTATGGTGGTCTCGGATATTCCTATCAATCCTTCGGTTTCCTATGATGTCAGCAAGGCACTTGTCGGATGGGCAAAATCAATAGGTGTGAAAGAAGTTATTTCGATTGCAGGCATTGCTACCATGAGTGACGAATACAAAGTGTTCGGAGCTGCAACAACTGAAGAAATGCTTGAGAAGATCAAGGATCAGGTGGAGATATTTCAGATGGGTACGATCTCCGGTATCTCTGGCAGCGTAATGGCAGAATGTTTCATGCAAAATGTTCCGGCGATCAGTCTACTGGGTGCTACAAAGACACAAAATCCAGATCCAAGGGCTGCAGCAGTTGTCGTTGATGTCCTCAATTCTATGTATAACTTTTCGATAGATACAGAGGATCTTATCGAACAGGCAGAAAAGATCGAGATCGAAATGCAGAAACTTGCTGAAGATGTAAGGTCAAGTGAACAGGCACCAACTCCAAGAAAGGAATATCCAATGTACGGGTGATCTGGTATGGAATACGCCGCACTTACGGGGATATCGGATACTGTTATATCTGAATTAAAGGGCCATCTATTGCGCACTATTGAGATTAGAAGTCCTCAGAACTTTTTCACATCACTGGACTTCGATGTGAATGATCATATATTTCTGACCCGCACCTCTGCGCAGGATATTATGCGTGGGACTTCGGGTGTGGTGGCACAGGTTGTAAAACACCATGTATCAACACACAAAATGATCACAGGAAATGACACTTTTTATGAAGAGTATGAATCCATGATTATCCGGCTTCAACTGAAGCCCATTGGGGTAGCTCGCATAAATAATATAATTTCTAACGAGTTAGGAAAAGTTACGCTTGTGGATGCCGAACAGATATGCTTCTATGAAGCACGCTGATTCAGTATCGGGTTTTGGGGATATTCTTTAATCCCTTCTCTATTTTCTTTGCATTATCAAGATCGATACCAATGGGTATCTCATTGTCGCTGTATTCGCTATGCTTGCGTGAACCTTTGCAACCGTAAGACAATCCAATCCCATTCTCAATAGCAAGCGCAGTACAGTCACCGCAAATAGATGCTGCACCGAATGTGTCGATACTTACTCTATCTCCATTGTTATATGCTAATGCCTGCACTACCCTCATAGCTATCTCAGGCTTTAGGTAAAGGATGATCACATCGAACTCGCCATTGTTCTTTGACAATGGTTCTATCCTGATATGTCCATATTTTTTCTTTATTCTCGGAAGGGCCAATACTGCCTTTTGTGCAGTTTCTGCATCGATGTAGCGTCCTGATGCCAAATAGTATCTATCCGGCTTATCTTCAGATTTGCTCAGAACATATTTGCCCGGGGGGCAGCTTTGGGAGGCAGCAAGGAAACTCTCACCCTTGCGTGCTTTTGTTATCATCTCACAATAGAGGAGCTCATACTCCTCTCCGATATCGCCTTCCTGAAAGGTAACGCAAACAGCGCCTCCATCATCCATCAGTTTAGCTATCTCTGTGAACATGTGCCATCCCTGCAATTGATTTACTCTATCTCTGCTCTTACTGTGGTGAACACAGGTCCTCGAATGTCGATCTTCTGCTTCTTCCCGGTTATATATCTCTGAGCAAGAGGGTCGAGTTTGATGTTTATCTCGGAAGGTACCTTGACTATCCTTACTCTTGTCTCACACTCCTTTTCCCCTTTCTCCACGGCCTCCTCGATCTCTTTTGCTGCTTGTGCTGCAAAAGCTTCGATAAATCTCACGCCGGTCCTTGCAGAATGGTTCTCAAAGGCCTTTTTCCACTTTTTGTTGTTAGGGAGGCCAAGAACATCGTTTTCATGGACAAGAACCTCATTGTAAGCTGCCGGACCACAAAGTTTTGTGTCTTCTTCAGGCTCTATCACGGAAACCTTCACTTTCTTACCCTTAAGTATGCCTTCCCAGGCAACGAACTCGCATGGGCTTGGCTCTGAACCGTGCATGTCACATTGCATGACTATACCTTCCAGTATCTCCTGTCCTTCAGGCGTTTCCGGAAGTTTGTCAACGAATATCATTCTTGCCAGTTCATTGTCCTTTAGCTCCCATTCTGCGTATTGTGGCAGCTGTGGATAGGTCATACCTCTTAGGTCGGTAGAATCATGGAGTATCATGGCAAGCCTTTCAACACCAAGTCCGAGGTTCATGACCGGGCATGGGATGTTGTATTCAGCAAGTGCGGTTGGTGAGTAGATCCCAAATGTTGCGATCTCTATCCATCCGTCAGAATATTTGGTATTAGAACCAACAAGTTTTGGATGGTATGCAAAGACCTCTATCTGGGTATCAGGTACGTAATACTTGCTCCTTTTCTCGTCCGGACGGAACATGAACTTCTCAAAACCGAACTGTGCCAATAATCCTTGAGCGACGGCCTTTCCGTGATCAACAGTGACATCTTCATCCATTATGACACAGGACGCTGAATAGTATGTCATAAGGCGTGAAGCATCTTCCTGCTGTTCTCTTCTGAAAGAACGGTCGATAGAGAATAAGTGGAATGGCGGTCTGGAACGTTCAAGAATGCCTGAGAGTGAAATGAACCAGCCTGATGTCATATGGCTTCTGAGCGTCTTGGTGGTGGCTTGCGGGGTAAGTTCCTTGAATTCCGGGAACACCTTGTCTATCATTTCGACCACAAGTGCATCGGATACGTTAAGTTTAAGCGCTATCTCGGGGACAAGGTCGTCTCCTTCAACTTCACCTTTTTTGTAAGAATGCAGCACTTTCCTTATGGTCTCGATACCTTCATCATCGATACCTCCAAGCATTTCCTTTATTTTTGCAATGCGTTGATCGGAGATGCCTACATTTGGTCTTGGTAGCCCGGCAAGATAGTAGCAACGGTCAAGGACTGCCAGTGCTTCATGGCCGAATTGTTTGTAAACCTCTTTCTCATCAACGATGAGTGGATTCATCATCTCATCAAAACCCATGCGAAGATAAGCTTCTCTGAGCTTTGCGATGGTATCATAAACAGGATGTGCTTTTCCGAAGTGGAATGATGTGTGTGGGTACTGCTGGTTCAGACCTGTTTTTTTAATAAGGTCTTTGCCACTTGTCCATGCAGAATCAAAGTCTTCCTTAGCAGCTTTCTTTATGGATTCAGGATCGAATTTCATGGTAAAATCTCGTTATTTTTAATGGTGTGCTCGTAAATCGTTAGCTCAGATATAAAAATGTATCAACCCATTTTATAGTTACGTTCGATGATCGGCCTGTCCGGTCATTAAAGGTTTTGTATCTATCAAAAATAAGTGTGCTGAATATCTATAAATAAAAATATAAGAAAAAATCTGGTCGGAATACCAGAATGTTCTTTGTTGGATCGTAATCGATCACTCATCAACAGGGATCGTTTCAAGCTGACTTGCTACATTCCATATAAGTGTCCTTGTATGTAATGGAATGTTTGGGTCGTTGCTGATATCTTCCAATATGGATATACTGGATGATGTTCTCAGAAAAAGGGGTTCTGCTTCGTTTTTCAAAGTTGCAAGTATGTCGTTTGCGGAACGTCTGATATTCCTTGGTACGGAATTGTCGTTCGCTATATGTTCTAACACCTGTGTGCATTGTTTAATGACGTCTTCAGGTTCGCTGGCACCTAACATTTGGATCACCTTAATAATGGTTTAATGATAAAATAAGAAATTATGTTATATTATCCCTTACTATTATATCCTATAAAAAGACTTTCATTAATGCAGTGATCAAAGGTGAAAAAATGAGCGATAGTGACGATAAAATAAAACAGATATCAAGATTGCTGGAAATGGGCGGTACTATGCTTGCACAGCATTGTGCTACATGTGGTGCTCCAATGTTCAGGTACCAGGGAGAAGTACTTTGTCCAATATGTCAGGACAGCAATGCGAATTCCGGTCAACAGCAAAATGCAGGACAACAGGTTGCATTGGCAAGAAATGAAATAAAAGAAGTTCCTCATGCAGGTGGCATTGCCAGCTCTCCCGAAGATCCTGTACGACAACCGATGTTTCGTTCTGAAGAACTTTCTCATAATAATATGCCAGGGCAAATATCGGCAGCAGTTCCTATCGAAGGTCTGAATTCAGTTGCAGAAAGCCTGAAATTAAAAATTGGGCACATTGCCGGTCTGCTTCAGGTCGAGACCGATCCTCGCAGGATGGAGGAATTTCTCGATATTATGGATAGATGTCTTGACATCCTTGAAAGACTTTAATAAGCTTTTTAAAAACAGAAATCTCATAAATCGATAGTAGAAAACCGGTATTTCCGTTTGCTCTTTCTTTTTCAATTTTTATATTTGCTGCTAAGTATTTCCCGCATCTTTCCTGCGGTCTTCGGTCCAATGTTCTTTACTTCCTTTAATTCATCTAGCTCTGCTTTCATAACATTTTCCACGGTTCCGAAGTGGTCAAGGAGATTCTTTGCAGCATTCGGTCCGATGTTACTGATGGATGATACGATATATTCCTGCTGTTGTGATAGCATCATTGAAGATTTTTTTCCGTGGACACTGGTACTGCGTTTTTCATCGATCTGTTCTCTCTTTGCCAGTATGCCGATCAGGGATGCAGTGTCCTCTGCATCTCTTGTGTGAAGTATTGACACTCCAAAATCCAGTGATAGTGAAGCAAGCATTCCGTGTATGGCGTTTGGGTTCACCATCCTTGTGGTGAACAAACCTTCTCCTTCGATGATGAGTATGGGTTTTTCATAGGCTCCTGCAAGATCGGATATCTGTCTGAATATATGGCGATCAAGTAAGGAATTGACAAAGTCTTCGGTACTCTTGCGCTCGATAGCCACCCGGTCGCTTACAATATAATCTCCTACTTCAAGTGTTTTTACAACGATGTTGAATCCAAGTTTCTCAAGACTGCGTGCAACGGTGCTTCTGATCTCTCTCTGGTCGAGGATTACCGTCACTTCCTCGTCAGAGAAGTCTGAAAGCCCGGTCTGTTGTTCCTCCTCACTCCTAAACTCACTTGCAATGTCGGTCTTGTCATTTTCATTGTTTGCTCTATTCAACTCTGACATATTCTCCTGCCATTGCTGCATATTGCTTTGCATACGCTTTTCTTTATGTGCACAGCTCCAGTAATATGCTTCGTCCCGGGTTCCTTTTGTAACAAGTACTACGACACGTCCTTCATGCTTCCTTCCTGTCCTGCCTTTTCTCTGTATGCTTCTGATCTCGGAGGGGACCGGTTCATAAAAAACTACCAGGTCGGTAGCTGGGATATCAAGTCCTTCTTCTGCAACGGATGTTGCCACAAGGACATTATATTCTCCGGCCTTGAACTTCTCAATGATCTCAACCTGTTGCTTTTGGGTAAGCCCCTTGTCCTTGAACTTGGAACTTTGTCCCACAAATTTGACAGGCCTTATATCTTTTATTTCGGAAAGGGCGTTCGTCACCATTTCAGAGGTATCGCGATAGTTCGTAAAGACGATTACACGGGAGTCGGGTTTGCCATTTAGTTCCTTTGAGACGATATCTTTTACAACGGCAAGTTTCGGATGTTCTGTGGTGCATTCCTCGAGCCTTTTGTATAACTGTCTCATATAGAGGTCATCAGAAAGCCTTTTTGAAGCTTTACTTCCTGTTCTGGAGGTGGCTTCGTTCTCAAGTCGGGCTGTATATTTTTTAAGTGCTTCGATGCCCTGTGTTTCTACTATCTCCACAGCATGACTTACCTTCATAACCTCTGCAAGGATCGATAGGGCGCTGTAGACTGCAGGTTCGGCCATTTCTCTGATCTGTCCCTGTAACTTTTTCTGAAGTCCGAGCAGGTCCATTTTTGAAGCTTTCTTGCCGTATTGGATGGAATATCCAAGTTCTGTTAGTTTTTGGAATCTATCCTCAAGGACCTTTTCCAGAAGGTCTTTCAACTCCCTCATCTCAGAAGGCAGTATCACATGGTTCCATTCGACCTCTTTTTTATGGATATAGGGTGTTACGTCAGGGTCTGTTTCTGTTTTTATCGCAACCGATCTGATGTAGAGGTTCGTGCATACCTCACTTATCTTCTCATCAGAACTTCCCGGACTTGCAGTTATCGCAAGGCAGTGTGGTTTTTTGGCATCCTCAAAGTATCTTTCGGCTATATATGTATATGCATAATTGCCAACAGCTCGATGAGCCTCATCAAATGTAATGTGAGTGACATCCTCCAGGCTTATGCGCTTGGTAAGTATATCGTTCTCAATGACCTGCGGGGTGGAGATGATCACTTTTCCCTTCTTCCAGAGCTCTTCTCTCTTGTCAGGCGCTACTGCACCTGTAAAGGTCAGTATCTCATCTTCGGGGATGTTCAGTGTGGACCTTAAAAAAGCGGCATGTTGCTCTACAAGAGGTTTTGTGGGGGACAGTATGAGTGCTTTCCCGCCTGTTTTTTGCAGGCGTGAAGCTATTACAAGAAGGGCGACTATCGTTTTTCCAAGACCTGTTGGCAGCACTACCAGTGTTGGTGCTGATAGTGCCTTTCCGGCAAGGTCAAGCTGGTACAATCGCTGCTCGACTGTATTGGGTTTGACCAGTGGGTGCTTAATGTGTTCGCTCATATTTACTATAGGTTCAAAATTTGCTTGAGGCATTACTGTTCTTAAACCTTTTAAATATGAGGCAAGTGGGGTGAAAGTATTAGATGCTCACGCCCGTATTTTCAAGGTCCAGTTTTCCATAGACTAGGTCGTAGATCGAGTTCTCGATACCCTCGACAGATGCTCTAACCTGCTTCATCGTATCTCGATCCCTTATGGTGACGGAATTGTCTTCAAGGGTGTCATAATCGATGGTGATGGAATATGGAGTTCCAATCTCATCGTTCCTGCGGTAGCGGCGACCAATTGCCCTTGAATCATCGTAGGCAACGAGTAAACCTCTTTCACGAAGTTTCTGTGCTATCGCCTTTGCAGGCTCGATAAGCTCATCTCTTGTAAGGAGGGGGAGGATAGCAACCTGTACAGGTGCAACTTCGTTCCTGAACCTGAGGACCATCCTTTCCTCTTCCTCCTCGTCTCCTTCAACTTCCACCTTTTCTTCATCGAACGCATGTTCCATTGTACAGTACAGTATCCTGTCGATACCGTATGATGGCTCGATGACATGGGGTACTATCTTTTCACCGCTGACTTTTACGGTCTCTTGTGCATAGCTGATTATCTCGGAAGGTACTGTGAATTTTTCTCCATTGACAATTACTTTGATCTCGTCCTTGCTAAGTTCATCTTCACTCAATTCCCTGAGTGCATCAGCAACAGCTTTTGCCTTTCCTTTGAACAATGGCCCGAGCTTACCCATATCAGGCTTCACAACGAATTGTTCGACCATTTTCGGCTCATCATATTCGATATGTATCTCAAGTTTGGTACCGCTTGTCTTTGCATGTGCTTTCAGGTCGAAGTCTGTCCTGTCCGCAATGCCGACCACCTCTATCCAGCCGAATCTGTCGGTGAGTATCTCGGCATCCCAGCAATCGATGGCGTAGTGTGCCATCTCGTCCTTCTGGTGCTGTCTGAACCTTAGCTTGTCCGCAGCAATTCCAACGCGCTGGAGGAAGTGGTTCGTAAGGGCAATATGGTATGCAAGGAACTCATGTGCAATTATATCATTCTCAACAGCTTCCCGAACCGTCATCTGCTCGATGGCACCCTTCTCCTGTGCTTCATCGGAGTACAGGTTCAGGGTGACCTCTGCAAATCTTTCAAAGTTTGGGTGCCCTTTCTCTTTAGGATGGGTGAATATTTCCGCTTCAGCCTGGGTAAATTCCCTCAGCCTGATGACTCCTTGTCGGGGTGAGATCTCATTACGATAGGATTTTCCGATCTGGGTCGCACCAAAGGGTAATTTGTCACGGTAATATCTGGAGAGCCTCTGGAAGTTAATGAACATTCCTTGTGCGGTTTCCGGACGCATGTAACCTTGCCTTCCAGTGCCGGGGCCGATATTTGTTTTGAACATGAGGTTGAACTCATATGCTTTTCCAAGCTTGCCTCCACATTCAGGACAGCCGATATCATTCTCCTTTATGAGCCTGTCAAGTTCTTCATTGCTTAACGCATCTGCGACCTCTACTATCTTATCGACAAGATGATCTGCTCTGAAAGCTTCCTCGCATTCCTGGCATTCGCAGAGCGGGTCTGAAAAGCCTCCTACGTGGCCGGATGCGACAAAGACATCCTCTATTCCTACGGTTGGCGTTTCGATCTCCATGAACCCTTCGTGTATCACATAGAGTTCACGCCAGATCTGCTCGATCCTTCTCTTTAAAGTGCATCCAAGGGGTCCATAATCATAGAATCCGGCAGCGCCGCCGTAGAGTTCAAAGGAATTCCATAAAAAGCCTCTTCTTTTTGCCAGTTCAATTACTTGTTCATATCTGTCCATAATAGATCCTCTTAGAGTCATGATCATATCGATCTGTGAATATTAATTATGATACATTCGATATTTACATTGCATTTAATGTTATCGTGGTATTATTCTTTTTAGTATCAATACAGTCGAAAGTACCTCATTATAATAATGATGCAATGGATACCCTTATATACCGAGTAACATATAGTATGATATAAGCAAGACCGAAAAAATCATATCGTACCACCACCACCACAAACTGATTTTTTTAGTCATTCCATCAAGGTCTTGCTATTATTCTTTTCCTTTTAACTTTTCATTCCTTCATGCCTTGTTTTTATTGTTGTGACTTTTAACCTGTACTCTCAGTTTCTTGTCCTATCAATGTAGATCATGAGCTTTGCTTAAGGATATTCTATTTATTAAGGATCTAAGAGAATTTGTGTAATATTCTTGTGGTGGTAATGTGTGAGACTTTGGGTTGTTATAGCTCTGCACTTCAATCGTCCGAATAGTATCATCATAATGATAATAATGCATCGAATATCTTTATATACTGGGTAGAATATAGTATAATATAAGCAAGACCAAAAAAATCATATCGTACCACCACCACCACAAACTGATTTTTTTAGTCATTCCATCAAGGTCTTGCTATTATTCTTTTCCTTTTAAAAGTTAATTCCTCTATATCGTGTTCTTATTTTACTGACTTTTACTCTGTACTCCCAGTTTCTTGTCCTATCAATATAGATTATGAGCTTTGCTTAGGGATATTCTATTTATTAAGGATCTAAGATAATTTGTGCAATATTCTTGTGGTGGTAATGTGTGAGACTTTGGGTTGTTATAGCTCTGCACTTCAATCGTCCGAATAGTATCATCATAATGATGATAATGCATCGAATATCTTTATATACTGGGTAGAATATAGTATAATATAAGCAAGACCGAAAAAATCATATCGTACCACCACCACCACAAACTGATTTTTTTAGTCATTCCATCAAGGTCTTGCTATTATTCTTTTCCTTTTAACTTTTCATTCTTTCATGCCTTGTTTTTATTGTTGTGACTTTTAACCTGTACTCTCAGTTTCGTGTCCTATCAATGTAGATCATGAGCTTTGCTTAAGTATAGAGAATTGCGATTAACTGCTGATTTTTTTCAAAGCAAATTTTTCCAGCTAAAATTTTGAGCTTTTCTCTCTATTTCCAGCAGTTTGCTAGTATCTATTTATATACTTTCCAACTTTTTTGAATAGCTACCGCTATTCATCCTAATGATTTTCTTCTTATTGTCCTCAATTGATAGAGATTATAGCTGAATGCTGTAATCGCCATTTTGACATTTACTCTTGCCAACGTTGTTACTCTTACAAATCCTGACGTAAACACATTTTTGATAACAGCATAAGGTCTTTCTCCCTTTGCTCTTTTCCTGCTTATTCTTTTGTTTCTCATCTTATCCCTAATACCAATAGGATGACCTCGCACGCCCCTTTGCATAGTTGCATCATATCCTTTTGAAATTGCACCAAAGTAACCTCTATCTCTGTAAACAACTTCGCCTTCTTCAGAAAGATCCACCTGACTATCATGAACTGAGGCAGTAGTTGTCCTATATCTCCTTATCAGATCATATTCGGTATCTTCAATGGTATGTAGTTTATATCCAAAATGTGACTTAGATGCCTTTTTTGTCCATGTACCGTCCTTACATCTTCTGGTCTTTGCTTCATTTCCACGAGGAGTATCAAGATTTGCATGTCCTGGATCAGCATGTATAAATGTTGCATCCTGAATCATACCTTGTTTGATCCTCAAACCTTTCTTATCAAGTTGTCTTTGCATTTCATTCCAGATTTCATCTTCTTTTCCTGATTGAGCAATTCGTTCTCTAAATGCCCAAACAGTAGTATGATCTGGAATTTTTGCAGGAAAGCCCAAGAATTTCCTAAAGGAAATTCTGTCAGTAGCTTGTCTTTCAAGTTCAGGGTCAGATAGTCCATGCCATTGTTGCAATACTAACATTTTGAGCATGACGATTTCATCAACGTTTGGTCTGCCACCGAACTCTGTTTTATTGATATACATCTCTGCTATAATTGGACGAAATGGTTTCCAATCGATGAGAGATTCAATTTCAGAGAGCTTGTCACCGAGATTTTCAAGACGTTTGTACTCTTCTTTAAAAGCAAAGTTTGTTAAGGACATAATACAAAATTATTGTAATATATTATAAATATTGCGTCTGTTTCCGAGGTTTATCGGAATTCTCTATATTCTATTTATTAAGGATCTAAGAGAATTTGTGTAATATTCTTGTGGTGGTAATGTGTGAGAATTTGGGTTGTTATGGCTCTGTACTTCAATTTCTTCAATATGCTCATTATAATGATGATGCATACGGATATCTTTATATACCAGGTAGAATGTAGTATAATATAAGCAAGACCGAAAAAATCATATCGTACCACCACCACCACAAACTGATTTTTTTTAGTCATTCCATCAAGGTCTTGCTATTATTCTTTTCCTTTTAAAAGTTAATTCCTCTATATCTTGTTCTTATTTTACTGATAAGGTCATTTGGTTAGGACTATGCTTCTACTGTTGCTCCTAAAAACAGCACTTCAATTTTGATGCAATAACTTATCTACTAATAAAAAAGTGCCGGATTACCCGGCATTTATTTCTAAAACTACGCAGATCAATCTTCCAAAGCTTCATCAACGGTCATTTCACCATGGATGACCTTTGAGAGTAGGTTGACAAGTCTTGTGGGGTTGTCTGCCTGGAATACATTTCTTCCCATTGCCACACCCTTACAACCCACACTGAGTGCATCGGAAACCATCTGGAGGATCTCTCTTTCAGTATCCATCTGAGGACCCCCTGCGATAACGACAGGTACGGGACATCCATCAATTACTTCCTTGAACGACTCAGGATCACCAGTATAACTAGTTTTGACAATATCTGCGCCAAGCTCTGCACCAATCCTTGCAGCGTGTTTAACATATTCTACATCATGCTCGGAAGGAACTTTTGCACCTCTTGGGTACATCATGGCAAGGAGGGGCATTCCCCATTCGTCACATTTTTTAGCGACAAACCCCAGATCTTTCAACATTTCAGCTTCGTCTTCAGCACCAACATTGATATGCACAGAAACTGCATCTGCACCAACTTTAATGGCTTCTTCCATGGTGGTTACCAGTACTTTGTGGTTGGGGTCAGGTCCAAGTGATGTTGAACCGGAGAGGTGAATAATAAGTCCTACATCCCTGCCGTAGCCTCTGTGTCCGTGTTTCGCAAGTCCCATATGGCCAAGTACTGCATTTGCACCGCCTTCTGCTACTTTGTTGACAGTTGCAGGCATGTCTATAAGGCCTTTGATAGGCCCTGCACTTACGCCGTGGTCCATTGGGATTATAATTGCATTTCCAGTATTTCTGTCGAATATACGCTCCATCCTGACAGATTTGCCAATTTCGCTCATGCTATGGGAGATGGTGTATGTATTACATATCTTTTCTGGTGGCTATAAAAGTAAATAAATTGAACTGGCGGATGAATAAGTTCAGTAATTGAGTGGTATGGTAAACCCAAATGTACTTCCTTTTCCTAATTCGCTTTCTAACCACACCTCTCCATTATGCATTTCAACAAATTGCTTGACGAGGGTAAGGCCTAGTCCATTACCTCCATGTGTTCTGGTAGTAGATGAATTGAGTTGTGAAAATGGCTCAAAGATGATTTCCTGATCCTCTCTGGCAATACCAATTCCAGTATCACTTACCATAACTGAGATCAAATTACCTTCATCTTGAACTTCAACTGCCACAAATCCCCCATTGTCAGTGAACTTGATGGCATTTCCTAGTAGGTTGTATAGTATCTGTTTGAATTTGACCTTGTCAGCCTTAACTATCCGGTTTTTTGAATTTATATTAAAGGATAGTAACTATTCAGCCACCTTTGCGTGCTAAAATCCCCCCACCTCAATTTATTTCATCTTCTGACATGGATTTTTACGAAAAAAGTAAGTAGTAGCATTCTATTTAAGTTCACACCCAAAAAATCAATTGGTTTTGCCAAACAGGAGGTGAATGAACACGAAACGCAAAGAAATCCTAGCAGTTTATGAACAAGGTCCCGAAGCAGTTGTCACTCTTGTCACTACATTGTACGACATCATTGCTGAACAACAAAGGATCATAGAACTACAAGCTGCCAGAATAACCGAACTCGAAGAACGAGTTAAAAAATTGGAAGAGCAACTCAAAAAAAACAGCCGAAACAGCAGTAAACCACCTTCAACTGATGTTTTTATTAATGAGAAACCAAAAACAAAAAGCAGACGAAAAAAGAGTGGAAAGAAACCAGGTGGTCAGAAAGACCATCCTGGAACTACTCTCAGAATGGTAGATGTTCCTGACGAAGTTATAATTCACAAAGTACACAAATGTAGCAATTGTGAAAGATCGCTTGAAGATATAGAAGTTAAAGATCATGAAAAAAGGCAAGTATTTGACATACCTCCCATTAAACTTCAAGTAACAGAACATCGTGCTGAAATCAAGTCCTGTCCTCACTGCGGTTGCAAGAACAAAGCTACTTTTTCAGAAAAGGTTAAACAACCCACGCAATATGGCTTGCGTCTTGCATCATTAGCAGTCTACTTACATGATTATCAATTACTTCCTTATGAACGCAGCTGTGAATTGCTAGCTGATGTTTGTGGATGTGAAATAAGTCCCGCTACTTTGGCCAGGGCAGAAAAGACATGTTTTGAAAAACTTGAAGATTTCGAACAGCAGATCAAGAACTTCTTAATAGAATCTCCTGTGATAAATTGTGATGAAACTGGTATGAGGATAGAAGGAAAACGACAGTGGTTACATGTTGCTTCTACAAACAAAATGACATGTTATTATCCTCATCAAAAAAGAGGCTCTGACGCAATGAATGCGATGGGAATCTTACCAAATTTCAATGGTACAGTAGTTCATGATTTCTGGAAATCATATTACAAATATGATTGTGATCATTCGATCTGTAATGCTCATCTATTGCGAGAATTAACAAGTGTAAGCGAGAACGATAATCAATTGTGGTCAAAAGCTATGAATATTCTACTTATTGATGTCAAAAAGTCAGTTGACCAGATCCGAGGAATGTCTGGTTGTATGAAACCAGAGAGAATTAAAGAGTTTGAAGATTGGTACGGCCAGATTATTCATATTGGGATAGAAGAAAATCCTCAACTTCAAGCCAAATCAAAGAAGCGAGGAAGAACTAAACAAACCACAGCAAAAAATCTGCTGGATCGGTTTATTGGTTATAAAAATGATATTCTCAGGTTTATGCATGATCTAAAAGTTCCATTTGAGAATAATCTTGCAGAAAGGGATGTGAGAATGATGAAAGTACAGCAGAAGATATCGGGTACATTCCGAAGTATGCAAGGAGCATTAATTTTCTCGCGGGTAAGAAGTTACATTTCTACTGTTAAGAAGAATCAGATTCCTGTGATGGATGCAATTCGAAATGCAATTGCTGGAATGCCATTTATTCCAACAATTGTTTGAGCTTCTAATCTTTTTGTGTAAAGGTTGGTCATACAGGATTGATTATAGGTAGGCTGAATAGTTACAAAGGATATATCAATATTCTTTCCCATGCAAAGTGGCAACATCGTATGATTTGTTTCTTTGATGACATCATTGATCAGGAATTCTTCCCTCTTGATTTCCATTATTCCAGCTTCGAACTTTGACAGGTCCAGGATCCCATTGATTATATCCAATAGATGTTTTCCACTTTTAAGAATGTTGAATGCGTATCTTTTCTGATTTTCATTTAATGGTCCATAGCTCTCGCTATGTATAATGTCTGAAAAACCAATTATTGAATTAAGGGGTGTTCGCAACTCATGGCTCATATTTGCAATGAACTCGCTCTTTGATTTATTGGCAGATTCAGCAGCAATTTTTGCATTCATTATCGCAAGTTCGGCGTTTTTGTGATCAGTTATATCATGCAATATTCCACTAATTGAAACAACACCTGTCTCTTTTTCAATCAACCATGTAACGTGGTTTTCCACCCATCGTAATTCTCCGTCCTTTCTCCTTATTCGGTACTCTAAAACACGATTTTCAAGGCTTGTCTGCATTTCTCCATATGCGGAAAAGACCCTCTCTACGTCTTCTGGATAGATGGACTTCTCCCATAGGCATGGGTCACTGAGCCATTCGTCAACACTATATCCAAAAATGTTTTCAACAGCTTTATTGCAATATGTATTTTCAAAAGTTTTGTGATTGGCGCTGTAGATCATTTCAGCAATATTTTCAGTTAGATCGCGGAATTTTTGTTCAGATCTCATCAAAGCAGCAGTTGCTTTCTTGCTCTCTGTTATATCCCTTATGATTGCCATCTCTGCCGGTTTACCTTTGTATTGGATGTAAGATTCATTTATCTCAACCGGGATATATTTTCCATCTTTTGTCAGTATCTCAATCTCATAATTTGGTTGAATGGCTTCTCCTCGGATTCGTTTTTCATATCTGTCCTTTACGAGATCAATATGGTCCGGTGACACAAAATTTACAAAAGGAAGTTCATTTGCTTCATCAAAGGAAAATTTGGTCATGTCCAGCATCTTCTTATTCACATATTTGAGTACGGAGTCCTGTATGATAATTATCCCATCATTTCCTTTTTCGACAAGGGTGGAATACTTCTCTTCACTTTCTATTAATTTATTCTCCATTTTGTGTTTGTAAAGGGCTATTTCTATGATGGTATGTAATTCCTTTTCTTCAAAAGGCTTGAGTAAATAACCAAAAGGACCTGTTATTTTTGCCCTATGTAATGTATCGTTGTCGGCATAAGCGGTAAGATAGACTACTGGGATATTAGAATGAGCATGTATCTGTTCAGCTGTCTGAATTCCATCCATGTCCCCTTCCAGCATAATATCCATCAGCACCAGATCTGGGGAAAACTCTTCTACTTTTTCGATGGCTTCTTCTCCGGATGCAACTGTGGCAGGGACTGAATATCCGAATCCTTCCAGTATATTCTTTATGTCCATTGCCGTAATAAGTTCATCCTCTACAACCAAGATCTTGGAACTTGTCATTTAATTTCTACCCCCTCACTCAATATTCAAAAGTTATCACAAATTTAGTTCCATTACTTCTGTCAAGTTCTATATTACCATGAATTTGTTTCACAAGCGTTGTTACTAGTTGCAAGCCCAGCGAATGTGTATTTTTATAGTCCAGGTATTCGGGTATTCCTTCTCCGTTGTCGCTGACAATAAGGGTGATCACATTATTTTCAAGATGGAATTTTATATTGATTTCCCCTTTTTTCTCTGATTTATAAGCATGCTTTAAGGAATTCGAAACAAGTTCATTGATTATCAATCCAAGGGGAATAGTTTTTTCTATTCCCATGTAAACGTTATCAATGTCCAGTTTAAGTTTGATGGCACGGTTGCCTACTCTGTACGTCTGGAACAGGTATGTAGTCAGATTTTTAATGTAATCGCCAACTTCTATACTTGCCAGATCATTTGATTGGTACAGTTTCTGGTGAGCAATAGCCATTGATCTGACGCGGTTCTGACTTTCCATGAATGCAGCAATTACTTTTTCATCATTGAAATTCCGGGATTGAAGGTTGAGTAGACTGGAAATTACCTGGAGATTATTTTTAACCCGGTGATGGATCTCTTTTAACAGGATATCCTTTTTCTGAACTTCTTCTGCTTGTTTACGTTCTGTGATATCAATAAAGCTCTCTATCAGATGCAGGCGTCCATTAAGATTTACAGAAGCTACATTCTTAAGGATGGGGATCTCTTCACCTTTGACATTTAACAGTACGCGTTCGGATCTGTCTATGTTTTGTTTGAGGTCGCTGATAGGACATTCTCCCTTCTCGGCCGTACAGATAAATTTGTGGCATACTTTGCCAACGATCTCCTGTTTTGGTGCACCAATACTTTGAACTGCGGAAGGATTTGCATCAACGATCATATGTGTTTCTGCATCGATTATTACAACCCCTGTTTGGATCGATGCAAGTATACTCTTTACTTTTTCTTCGTTTTCCTGCAACACTTCCTCCGCACGGTTGCGTTGAATGGCTGCACCAATGGCATCAGCTGCGGCTTTGAGTGCATCCTTCTCTACGGTAAACCATTCTCGTTCATTAGTACAATCATTGAAACAGATGAATCCCCACCAATTTTCTTCCACCTGTATTGGAACTGCTGCGATAGATAATGCTTTGCATGCTTTCAGGATAGGATATTCGATTTCGGGGAATTCATGAATGGGTCCTGCTATCACATTTCCTGCCTTCAATATTTTGATCCAGCGTTCATAATCATCCTCTGTGTACGATATACGATGTGGCTCAAAACTATCGTTCAGGTCATTTATCCCTGTAATCTTCCACTGATTGGTCTGGTATGCTCGAAGTATTCCATCTTCACCGACCACGTTTTTAAAAATGTATGCTTGATCTATATTTGTTGCCTGTCCCAATCTTTCAAGAACCGTTTGTATTGCATCTTCTAAAGGGTACGGTCCCAGTAATTTTTCAGCTGCGAAACTTACAGCCTCAAGTATCGCATCGCGACCTTTTAGAGCCATTTCTGCCTTTTTTTGTTTGGTAATATCTTCTACAACACAGATTCCTCCAAGTGGAGATCCGTTATTAGAGAAAACAGACCGTGCTTCAGCTTTGATCTGTGTCTTTTTGCCACTGATAACGGAAATATACTCACCTTCAAAAGATCCTGTGTTTTTAGAAAGCGTTTCTTTAACAACCTCTGATACGTGAGCATTTGTTTTTGAGTCCAGTATATTAACACCGATAATCTTTTCTGCTGGTGGTCCAATGATCCTTGCAAAACTACTATTACAATGGGTAATAATTCCATCCTGATCATAATGGAAAATTCCTACCGGGGAATTTTCAAATATCATGCGATACTTGTTATCGGATTTCACTAATTCTTCTTGTACCCATTTACGCTTTTCCTCCACTGCTATTGCCGTAGCAATGACCCCTATCATCCATTTATCTTCTTTAGTAGGTACTATATCTTTTTGGAATACACAGCACAAGGAACCAACGAAGCTTTCTCCGAGCTTAACACCTGTTCCTATATAGGTCTTTAATGCATATGGGATCACATTTGGGTCTGTCTGTGCATATGCTGTTTCGGAAAGGTTCCTGACTACCATCAAATGATTATCTGCACGCTGGATCACATCATAACAAATATGTCCTTCTGGCTCATCCAATGGGTTATAGTCAGTTGGTGTTTTCCATTGTCCCCATGAATAGAGTATACCATCATCTAATCGGTTGTAAAGTGCACAGGTAGCTCCCATCAATTCCCCGAAAAGAGCTGTAAGGCTATTGATGTTCTCGAGTGGGTCTGCCCCAAAATTTAAAAAACATTTGTTCATCCTTTTGATGCGATCTTCTGTTCGTTCACGTTGTTTGATCTCTCGTTGGAGCTGTTCATTGGAAATTGTCAGCTCTGATATATTATGTCGGATAATTTCCCGTGATTCAATATTGTATCGCAATGCATCCATCTGCTGAACAAACACCCTGAAAGACGGTTTGATCTCTTCATCGATCGTATCATAGAAATCCTTCTTTTTTGTGGTTATTCCACCTAGGACAAATCCATGCAGCTTCCCATTTTTATAATAAGGTGCGTAAATTACCTGGCATAACCCCAGCGATCCCCACGGTTTTGATGGTTTCGATCCCTCGATAAAGACTCCTTCCTTTGCGTTAATTATATCTTCGGAAACGATCCAATCCATGACCAATGGGTGCTTCTCCTCTAAACCATAATTCTCCACAATAGCTAAGCTATTATTAGTTGCATCGTAAGTGAAGATCGCCCCACATTCAACTTCAAAAACCTCAACTATGGATTCTACTGTTATTGAAGCAAGTTCATCCAGACTCGTAGCCTGAATAGCTTCTTTGTTGTAGGACTGGATCGATTTAAAGCGCCCCAATTCCCGATCAAGGAGATCTCCTGTATTGACAAGCTTCTGCTCGATCGCAGAAAAACGGGTTACCTGCTTTTGCAACGCGTTATACTTAGGAGAATTCCGATAAACCCCTCAAACAGAAGCAATATTTATAACCTATTACAATAATTTTGTATTATGTCCTTAACAAACTTTGCTTTTAAAGAAGAGTACAAACGTCTTGAAAATCTCGGTGACAAGCTCTCTGAAATTGAATCTCTCATCGATTGGAAACCATTTCGTCCAATTATAGCAGAGATGTATATCAATAAAACAGAGTTCGGTGGCAGACCAAACGTTGATGAAATCGTCATGCTCAAAATGTTAGTATTGCAACAATGGCATGGCCTATCTGACCCTGAACTTGAAAGACAAGCTACTGACAGAATTTCCTTTAGGAAATTCTTGGGCTTTCCTGCAAAAATTCCAGATCATACTACTGTTTGGGCATTTAGAGAACGAATTGCTCAATCAGGAAAAGAAGATGAAATCTGGAATGAAATGCAAAGACAACTTGATAAGAAAGGTTTGAGGATCAAACAAGGTATGATTCAGGATGCAACATTTATACATGCTGATCCAGGACATGCAAATCTTGATACTCCTCGTGGAAATGAAGCAAAGACCAGAAGATGTAAGGACGGTACATGGACAAAAAAGGCATCTAAGTCACATTTTGGATATAAACTACATACCATTGAAGATACCGAATATGATCTGATAAGGAGATATAGGACAACTACTGCCTCAGTTCATGATAGTCAGGTGGATCTTTCTGAAGAAGGCGAAGTTGTTTACAGAGATAGAGGTTACTTTGGTGCAATTTCAAAAGGATATGATGCAACTATGCAAAGGGGCGTGCGAGGTCATCCTATTGGTATTAGGGATAAGATGAGAAACAAAAGAATAAGCAGGAAAAGAGCAAAGGGAGAAAGACCTTATGCTGTTATCAAAAATGTGTTTACGTCAGGATTTGTAAGAGTAACAACGTTGGCAAGAGTAAATGTCAAAATGGCGATTACAGCATTCAGCTATAATCTCTATCAATTGAGGACAATAAGAAGAAAATCATTAGGATGAATAGCGGTAGCTATTCAAAAAAGTTGGAAAGTATATAAATAGATACTAGCAAACTGCTGGAAATAGAGAGAAAAGCTCAAAATTTTAGCTGGAAAAATTTGCTTTGAAAAAAATCAGCAGTTAATCGCAATTCTCTTAGTTTTAAGCTCATCGTAGCTCAAATTTTTTCCAGTCATGTTTTAGGGATCTGCCTTTATTCATTTATGCTGTGTGAGGTATCTGATGTGAATATGCTGAGAGCACATCAGTCGTTGCGCTTAACAATGACATAAAGAGCGGTTGTGTAATTGTGGAAATGGTTGCGTCCTCCTAATCTTGCAAACTCACCCAGGCCGTACATTCCCAACCACGGTATATCTTCACCGTTACAGAGAGGGTACTGCATCCTGGCCACAATTTCATCTTTAAGGATGCAGTTTAACATCCCCCTTCCTCTTGCGACACAGTCTGCGTGGAACACAGCAACGGGTCTGCGACCATCACATCTTTCAACGATCTGCCCGACCATCTGGTCAAGTCCATCAAATATTCTATCTTCATCTCTCTTGGTGAGGCAGAGTTTTGTGCCCTCTGGACAATCAACCGGCATATAGATGCTACCATCTGGTCCTTTCTTTGCTATCACACGAAGAATGTGTGTGTTTCCATATTCTTCCTGTAAACTCTCTGGCAGTTCTTCAGCAAGTGCTCCAATTGGGATCGTATCCGCAAGTTGCGCTGTTTCTGGTAGTCCAAGATTATCTGTCAGACACTTCCAGGCCGGCTGTCCATCAAGCTCGAACACACGGTTCGACTCAGAACGTGTTACTTCAAAAGGCATTTCTATTATTTCAAAACCGTGGGAAGCTTGTGATATAACTTCAAGTGTGGGATCTGCAAAACCAATTGCTAATGCACCTTTTTCAAGTATCTGGCCGTCAACGAACTGGAAGTTATTAATGGCTTTCATATTATCAGAAGAGGTAGCTCCAAATATCGGAACATCGGTGCCAAACACGGATTCGATACCTTCCAACGCTTTGTCGGCAGCAATATCGATGCCAGATGCCAGAAAATGGATCATGTTGACGTTTGGATTCTTGTTCTTAAGGTCCTGAGCCAATTGAGCACTGACCTCATATGAATTGGGTCCTGTAATGTTGTCCTTAATGACCACGGAAAATTCATCATTTCCGCCTTTTACTGTCATGATCGCCAGACTCCTCATTGCTTCATTTGGTCCCTCTTTGCCAATAATTCCAGAGCAGGTACAGCCCACAACCTTTGCACTGGGTGCAAGTTCATGCGCTTCACTTATAATATCATTCAGATCATGGCCGATGGTAGTATAGATCACCACAAGATCACAATCAATGCTCTCTTCATCAACGAGTGCATTTTCAAGACATTCTGCGATGGCTTTTTTTGAGTTAACAACTCTTGTACTACTGGATGAAAATTTTAACATATTCCCTCCACTTTGGTTATAACTTTATGGTTTCAACAATCTGCAAAACCTGAGGATAGTTTTCTGTGAATACTGACACATCTCCTGCTTTATCATAAGAATATTGACATTTTCAAATATATATACATTTGCCATCATAATTCAGCAATCTTATTTTTGTGTGTCAGATGGAATACAGATTGCATAAAAGAGTGATCAAACACAATGCATGAGTAAAACTGTCTGAAATGATATGGAGATCTTGCACATATCTCTATTAGATGCCTAATATATTGTGGGACCAAAATGGTCGGTGTGCAAGTAAAAAATAATATATTACATATCTATATATTTTATCGATAGTCTCCCTTTCGATCGCATGCTTTTTTGCTCTGTCGTTGGTTTTCTGTTCGGGATGATGGCTGTAGCTAAAGCTCATATAAAATAATGTCTGAAACATTAATGATATTGTATTCCAGTAAATGTAATTGTAAACTTCAGAAGTTCAGATGTTCTCATTCTGATAACTTCCACTATAGCCTTCTTCTACTTCTGTGTGAAGGTGGTAGAAAAGAAGCTGCATTATCCGTGCATCCTTTTTTAGATCGAAACCGTCCTTGTTGTGAACAACTATCATACATTCACTTCTTCCCGAGTACCCGGCATCCCATACAGCAGTCTCAAGGGTTGCTCCACACCTTATCAATGTAGATCTTGGTTTTGCTATTGCTGCAAGGTCCTTTGGTATGTTCACTATTTCGTTCAAAAGTACCTTGTATACCCCTGGATCGAGGTGTATCCACCCATCCTCATTGAACTCGATCGTATCGCCCTCAGACAATCTCCTGCCAGAGTTATCAAAATCGACTGCACCAGGACTTTTAATAGTTCTTATTTCTTTAAGTGTCATCTCAACACCGTTTGGCTGAAGCTGGGTATCCATATCGATCATATTCTCGACAAGTGGCGGGTTTGCAAGTACAAGTTCTCTTAGTTCATTTTGGGATAAAAGGGTCATGGGGTAGGGATAGTGTGTATTGGTTATTATCATTTCGGAAGACTATAGCTAAGATAAGATCTAATAAATTGATTATATTATCTTTTTTCGAAATATTACTAAACAAAAGGCAGAAGGGCTTTGTAGAAATCCTCATCCAAACTAAAAACACAGTTTTGATAAATTTGTCAATATTGTGTAATATCACTTTGAACTTTACTTCTTTTACTTGATTTCTGTACTTTCTCGCACGTAAGTTTTCTCCATACTTTCTTTTCAAAACGAGAACATCGTTTCACTCAAATTTCGCATAGAGTATATCTCACTATCGAATTCCTGTAACATTTTCTTTCGATATCTCCCTTTGATTCGCTTTCGTTCACGTTGTCTCAATGGAACAATTGCTATTGATCCAAGTTATTCCATCGTCAATTCGTGTATGTTTTCAGAATCATAGGCTATATCCATCACATAATATCTGGATCTCCTATTGCGATGATATTGTGATAGCAATGTCTTTGCATGTTTTGCATCATGAACTGTTTTTCCAGAAATCTTGTAAACAGTAATCACAAATTTACTAACATCAACTGAAATGCTAGTCTTCACATAACTTCGCCAAGAATAATAGTTACTACAATAACCATTTGTGAATCCAGTGGAATCAATTGCAGTAATATCAATTGAGTCTCTATTTTTATAAAATAAGTCAAGTGTTTTCTTAAATATGGTGTCCTAAACAACAGAATATGTACGAGTAACAAATTTTTGAAGTTTGTTGGAGAACAATCGCAGGAAACGTCTTATTATAAAAGAAGTGGCTTAGTTGAAGTTAGAAAAGAGGATTTCTACAGAGCCGAAATAATGAATGCTTTTAATTCATGTTAATTGTCAGCATTCAATATTGATCAGAGTAGATATGTTTTTATTCTATATTCTTTATTATGAACCATTCCACAGTACAAATTAACTAAATAAAAAAAGGCTTTGTGTTATCCAAGGGTGCATTTAATCTAATAACACATGGTAATCACCAAAAAACAAGACAGGATACTGAAGAAAATGCGAAATTTTGTGATAATTGCTCATAAGGCTTTGACAACAGGTGACTTTTCCCTGAATGACCTCCCTGGTTCAGCAGGACGCATGGATATTCTTTGCAGGTGCATCAATTCATGCCTGTTCCTTTCACATGACCTTAGGCGGGATGTTCAGGTACATCTGTTACTTCTTGGAGAACCGGAGCCCGGAAAGATCATACGCTTTGACAGTGAGCATGTCAGATATCTCAATCCGGATGAAAGGAGTGCCGGCTCACTTATCAAGAAAGCATTACAGAAGACTGCCGGGGAATATGAAGTACGCTCAACTCCGGGTGTTTTCATCAGAAGCGGGAATCTTGGGACGTTGCTTAATGAGTTCAAAGATGCAGGACGCAGGCTCATTTATCTGCATGAAGATGGTGAGGATATCCGCGAGCTTTCTGACCTTACGAACAATGCTGTTTTCATTCTTGGTGACCATATGGGAGTTACCGAAGAGGAAGAGCAGCTAATAAAAGAACATGAAGCTAAGACCATCTCTCTTGGTCCGATACCGCTACATGCCGACCATTGTATCATACTTATCAATAACGAGATAGACCGGAATTTGTCAGGTAAATCCCAGTAAAACAGGAAGAAGGAAGTGATCAGTTGAACGTGCTCGATATTGCAAAAAAGATCGTCCGTGAAGGACCGATATGTGACCATTGTATGGGAAGACAGTTCGCAAAACTCTCTACCGGACTTACCAATGACAAACGAGGGAGTGCAATCAAGCTCGCCCTTGCTATGGAAGGAGACCGCATTAACAAGGACGAAGGTGACAAGGAGATTCTGGAAGACCTTAGCCCTTCAAGTGTGAATGCACGCAAATCCCTTAGACTTAAAGGCGAAGGCGAAAAATGCTGGGTGTGCCTTGGTCTTTTCGAAAAGCTTGACACATGGGCGGAAAGAGCAGAGACTGCATTGAAGGACTATGAGCATTCCACTTTCCTTGTCGGAACGAAGATGAGCGGGCTTTTGAGCGAAAACGAGGAGATCATCTGGACCGAATCCGGGACCACCTATGCGGAACAGTTCAAATCCGAGATGAACCGTGAGGTTGGAAAGCTCATTGCAGAGAGGACTGGCAAAGAGGTCGAACTCGAAAATCCAGACATTCTTGTAACGCTGGATCTTGCCGAAGAAACAGTTCATTTGCAGGTGCGTTCGATCTATATTCTCGGCAGGTACCGGAAAATGGTGCGTACCATCCCACAGACACGCTGGCCATGCCGGACATGCAGAGGAAGGGGGTGTGAGACCTGTAACTTCACAGGAAAGCAATATCCCGAATCTGTTGATGAACTTATCAAGGACCCTGTCGTGGAAGCTCTTAAGTCAAAGGATACGAAGTTCCATGGGGCAGGGCGTGAGGATATCGATGCCCGGATGCTCGGATCCGGTAGGCCGTTCGTGGTCGAAGCGGTTGAACCCATGCTGCGCACATGCGATCTTGCAAAGGTTGAAAAAGAGATAAATGAGCGTGCAGGTGGAAAGATCGAGGTGGAAGGGTTAACATTCACCCCAAAGGCCACTGTTGAGACCCTTAAGACTGTAAAGGCGGATAAGGTTTATAAACTTAAAGTTACATTTAAAGAGCAAATTCCAGAGGATAAACTCCGGTCTACCATCAATGAACTTATTGGTGTGCAGATCCAACAGAGAACACCACAGCGTGTTTCACACAGAAGGGCCGATCTGGTTCGTAAGCGAACTGTTCACGACATGAAGCTTAACGAATTAACAGATGACTACGCAATGCTCGAAGTTCATTGTGAAGGTGGCCTGTATGTAAAGGAACTGATATCCAGTGACGAAGGAAGGACCATACCAAGCCTTACAGGGCTTCTCGGTTCACAGGCTTTCGTTACAGAACTGGATGTTGTCGGGGTCGACATATAAGTTGCCCTAATATCAAATTTATCAAATACAGGTCTATCCATGACCTGAAATAACGGAGGAAAACAATGCCAACATCACACGGTGAACGTAGCTGTACTAGGTACAAATTGAAGAAGACAGTAAGGGAACGAGGTCTCTCCCCTATAAGCAAGGCAATTCAGGATTTCGAAGAAGGCCAGATGGTCCACATCGATATCGATCCAAGCGTACAGAAAGGAATGCCAAACGCAAAGTTCCAGGGCAAGACCGGCAAAGTACTTGGAAAGCGCGGAAGGGCTTATCTTTTACAGGTAACAGATGGAAACTCTAAGAAAGAGGTCATCTCCCTGTCACAGCACTTGAAACCACAGAAATACTAAACTCAACACCCAGGCTAGTAATAGCCTGGAAGTGACCTTTTATTATCGATAATTATATCTGTACGGAAGTCCATCTGGCAGATAGCATCTGCTATTGCATTAGCAGGTGGAAAGATGTTAAACATATCTAATTCCAAAGAGTGTATTTTAATGATTGTCAAACACATTCAGAGCGAAGAATTATTGACCGTTCCTGAGGTCAAGGAAATACTTAACAAAATTATGGAAGAGCGCGTGGCACGTGAAGAAGAGCTTGGATATGAACTTCGCAAAGCTATCAACCATGCAGACATGTTTGCAAAGATGGATGCAAGCAGATCCAGAGAACTTGTTGGCAAGCTCCTTGAGATGGGGAAAATGAAGCCTGAGATCGCAATACACATTGCTGACATTGCTCCTCTGACAAGAGATGAGCTCAGGACACTCTATGCAAAAGAGAGATTTACATTGACCGAAGAAGAGCTGGACGCAATATTAGATCTTGTGCTCGAGGCAATGGAATAAATTTACATCTAATACTTTACTTTTTTGATGCAAACAGTTAGTTTTCAACATTAATCCATAACATACTGGAGGATATCTATGAGTAAGAGGGGAACGTTGCCTGAGAAAGAGGATTATGCATGGGTTCTTGACTACCTGCCATACGGAAGCAATACTGACAA
The DNA here is from genome assembly GCF_000013725.1 of Methanococcoides burtonii DSM 6242. NCBI lineage: Archaea > Methanobacteriati > Methanobacteriota > Methanomicrobia > Methanosarcinales > Methanosarcinaceae > Methanococcoides > Methanococcoides burtonii. The sequence continues at coordinate 971,800 of NC_007955.1, read as the reverse complement.
ACGTCCAGCATATCAAAAGAAACCTCTTGTACAGGCAATTGGTGACAAACACTTCGCTCTTGTGGAACTGGTTCCAAAAGAAGGGGTCTCCCCTGAGATCCAGTCAAAGGTCTATATCGGCGATGGGGATCGGGATGTCATTGATCACGTTAAGCACAGGGTCCACTTTGATGATCTAAGCCATGGAGCACAGCTCGAACTGCCTTTTGTTCTTGAGATATGTGTCAAAGATCGAGAAGAAAAATTCGTTAAATTCTTCAACGATGCACATCCAATAACAACAAGATTGCACATGCTTGAGCTTCTGCCTGGTATCGGAAAGAAGCTTATGTGGGCTATCATCGATGAACGCAAGAAAGGTGAGTTCAAAGATCTGCAGGATCTCCATGATCGTGTGGGTGGTGTACATATTCCGCAAAAGATCATCGTAAACCGCATACTTGAAGAGCTTAAAGATGATAATATCAAATACAGGCTCTTCACAACAGTAATGCAGCACCAAAAGCGTGACTGATAATAAGGTGTCATTAACTTGGTACGAAAAATATTACAAAAATATGGCATCCGTGGTGGATGTCATGACCAACATTTTTTGATCGATGAACGATCACTTGATTCTATTGTCGACCAAGCAGAGCTTTCTGAAAAAGATGTCGTACTGGAGATCGGAGGGGGCATAGGAAATCTTACTGAACGTCTTCTTGAAAAGGCGGGTAAGGTATACGTCATCGAACTTGACCCTGCACTTGTACATGTCCTCAAAGACCGCTTTTCTGATAATGAGAAATTAGAGATAATTCCGGGCGATGTCCTGAAATTAGATCTTCCTAAATTCAATAAGGTTGTAGCAAATCTTCCCTATTCGATATCATCTCCTATAACCTTTAAGCTCTTTAAACACGAGTTTGAATTGGGAATACTAATGTATCAGTATGAATTTGCACAGCGCATGGTGGCTAAAGCAAACACTGAAAACTACAGCAGGCTTTCAGTGAACACGCATTATTTTGCTGATGCAGATATTATCATGAAGATACCACCATCTGCATTCTCACCGCCTCCGGAGGTCTGGTCTGCCGTGGTAAAAGTAGTTCCAAGACCATCTTCTTTCCACACCGAAGACCCTCAGTTCTTCCTTGATCTGGTAACCGCAGTATTTCTCCAGCGTAGGAAAAAGCTAAGGAATGCCATTGTAAAAGGAAATCATCTGTTAAACGTTCCGAATATCAAGCAGATAGTGGCTGAACTGCCTGAAGAGTTCATGTCCAAGAGGGCTGAAAATCTTGAACCGCACGAACTGGCGGAGATCGCGAACTTTATCTTCAAAATGAGATCTACTTCCTGATAGCATGGTCACCATAACATATAGGGATGCAGACATCGAACTTGATGAGAATGTCTACGATCCTGCAGAAGATTCATACCTTCTTGCAGACGTTGCAATAGACGTGGCACAGGATGGAATGCACGTGCTAGAAGTCGGTGCAGGCACTGGTTTTGTCTCTGCGGTCCTTCAGACCAATGTGGATGTCGACCTCGTTGCCACTGAGATTAGTCCCTTTGCGGCCGAATGTGCCAAACGCAATAGTGTCGAGGTCATCCGGGCAGATATGTTTGGATGTTTCGGATCAGATACAAAGTTCGACCTAATTCTTTTTAATCCTCCCTATCTTCCTACAGCAGAAGATGAAAAGATCCCTGGCTGGCTGAACTATGCCTTCGACGGTGGTATTGATGGCCGCGAAGCGGTTGATCGATTCCTTGAAGAGTTTCCTCCCTACCTAAGTGACGGGGGAATTATCCTTGTATTGATATCATCACTTACCGGTATAGATAAAGTGAAAATGCATATGCAGGGGCGGGGGCTGGATGTCGAGGTCTGTAATATTGACCGAGATTGCTTTTTTGAAGAATTGATTGTCCTGAAAGGTACTTTTAAAGCGTCAGAGCAGCTTTAAAGTAAATAAACAGGTTTTGCACAAACATCACACAACTCTTATATACAAGCCCTGCTCATCTTATCTTAAGAAGAAGGTAGTTCTCAATTGATCTCCCTATCTGATATATGAATTACGATTTTAAAGAGTTGTGACAAAGGAGTGATAAGAATGCAATACAGCATGGGCATTGATGCCGGTGGGACATACACTGACTCGGTTATAATAAGGGACTCTGATGGTGAAATAGTAGATTCTAATAAAGCACTTACGACCTATCCGAACCTTCTCGAAGGCATAAAGAACTCTCTGGATGGTCTTGATCAGTCATATCTGGTAAATGTTAAGCTCGTCTCCGTATCAACGACTCTGTCAACCAACACTATTCTCGAAAGCACCGGTTATCCAGTTGCACTCATCATGGCAGGCGATTATCTCATCCCTGACACTCATTCAATTACTAATTACTTCGTTGCTGAAGGTGGCCACGGTCCTAATGGTGAAGAAACAAGTCCATTGGATATTAATGGTATCAAGGACTATGTCCTTCTGAACAAAGACAAGGTATCAGCTTTTGCGGTATCCTCATATTTTAGTATCCGTAATCCGGATCATGAACTTCAGGTAAAGGAACTGATTAAGGACCTCACGGGTCTTCCTGTAGTTTGTGGTCATGAACTTTCTCAGGACCTGGGTGCTTATAATCGTGGGATTACAGCATATCTCAATGCACAACTTATTCCAATAACAGATCATTTTATCGAGACCATTATCAATGAATTGGGACGAAGGCAGATTGAAGCAAGGGTCCTTATGCTCAAATGTGATGGTTCCGTTGTGGGTATCGATGAAGCTAAGGAAAAACCAATTGAATCTATCTTTTCCGGACCTGCTGCAAGTCTTGTAGGTGCAGCTTATTTGAGTAAGTCTGATACTTGTGCCGTGATCGATGTCGGTGGTACGAGTACGGATGTTTCAATGATAAACAATGAGCTTCCTGAACTCTGTGATGAGGGGGCCATCGTTGGTGGCTGGCAGACAAAGGTCAAAGCAATCCGTATGGAGACATCGGCTATGGGTGGTGACAGTCATATATGGATAAAGAACCAACGCCCTAACATCGGCCCTAGAAGGGTAATTCCTTTGTGTGTTGCCGCTTCAAAATATCCTGAGCTGCTTGATAAATTGAAAATGGCAAGGATTCCTTCAAGGATGCTCTTAAGTGAAAATATTCAGCCAACCAAATATTTCATCCGTACGGGAAGAGAGCCTCAGAACGAACTCAGTCACTCTGAAAAAGAGATATTTGATAAAATAGAGGATGCACCTGTATCTATCAATGAGATCTTCATAGACCGACTTCCATCACCAGTATTTCTTGACCTGTTGATACAAAAACGTCTCATACAGGGAATTGGCTTCACTCCAACAGATGCACTGCACGTTCTTGGTGAATACACCGAATGGGATTCCGAAGCTTCCAATATTGCTGCTAAGACACTTGGAAGAATGACCCATCAGGGTAAAATAGAATTTTGCCAGACAGTAAAGAAGGAAGTTGCAAAAAACATGGTCATCTATCTGATGTCCTACCTGCTTGAAAATGTACATCCGGATGAGATCCGGAAGGTAATTGAAGGAAATTATCACACAAAGTTCAAGCTCGATATCCCTGTGGTGCTTCTGGGGGGACCTGTCAGGGCATATGTGGATGATGTCAGAGAGCTACTCGATGCTGACATTATTTTGCCGGAGCATTCCGAGGTCGGAAATGCTGTCGGTGCTCTTGTAGGTAAGGGGATCAAGCGCATAGAGATCCTTATAAAGAACGTAAGGAAAAGGACTAAGGCAAACATCACGGTGTTTGCACCAGGTGAGAGAAAGGTCTTCATGACCCACCCTGAAGCTCTCGAATATGCTGATACCCTTGGTAGGGAACTGGTGCTAAGTTACATGGCCGAAGCAGGACTTAATGCAGGCGATGTACGTCTTGAAGTTACCAGGAATGACATTGCTATGCATGGTGACAGCTTGCCAATTGAGACAAAGCTCATCTTTGTAGGTATTGGCACTCCAATAAGAGAGGTCAATATCTAATTTTAATATTGGATTGGTGTTCGTTCTCATGGGCTGGATGATGTATTGGTTATAAATGTCTAATGCACTTCCTGCATTGCAGAACAAAATCCTAATGTTCATATACATTTACTTTAATCCTAAAGGCACATGAAGCGATCCACGATGGCCATTTCATAAAAACCATCATATCATCATCGTTCAACAGAATCGGATAATAACTATCCAAAATATCAAAATTTACCCATAAAGGAAGCATATTATGAAATATAGCCTTGGTATTGACGCAGGGGGAACTTATACAGATGCCGTTCTTATCAACGATGGGGATGGAAGTGTAGTCGGAGCCACAAAAGCACGTACGACCTATCCGGACTTGCTTGTGGGGATACAGAATGCTCTTGACGGGGTAGATCAGGAAATATTGCAACAGGTAAAGCTTGTTTCAGTTTCCACTACTCTTGCAACAAATACAATTCTTGAGAAAACGGGATACCCTGTGGGTTTGATACTTGTGGGCAATGCTGAGATACCCAAAAATTCCGCCATAAAATATTCCATTTCAGTAGATGGTGGTCACAGTTCCGGTGGAAATGAGACTGCGCCACTCGACATTGATTCAGTAAAGGAGTTTGTTGAAAGTGTAAAGGCAAAGGTCTCAGCTTTTGCAGTATCCTCATATTTCAGTGTGAGGAATCCGGAACATGAGCTAAAGGTAAAAGAAGTCATCACAGAGCTTACCGGAATGCCTGTCATTTGCGGACATGAGCTTTCCCAATCACTTGGTGCTTACGATAGGGGGATCACTGCATTTCTGAATGCACAGTTACTTCCTATCGCCAATCAGTTCATGAATACCGTCGTCTCGGAAATAGAACGCCGTGGAATTGATGCCAAGCTTATGATGCTCAAATGTGATGGTTCTATTGTAGGGATAACGGAAGCTCTCAAACATCCTATAGAGTCTATTTTTACTGGACCCGCAGCAAGTCTTCTTGGTGCTGCTTATTTGTCGAAGGAGCCGACCTGTGTTGTTATTGATGTAGGTGGTACAAGTACTGATGTTTCATTGATAGTTGATGGATTGCCACAGATATCAGACACCGGTGCTGTTGTAGGGGGATGGCAGACCAAGGTCGAAGCTATAAAAATGGAAACATCGGCAATGGGCGGAGATAGTCATGTATGGGTGCGTAACCATGTGATAAGTATTGGACCAAGAAGGGTAGTTCCGCTTTGTGTTGCTGCTTCAAAGTACCCGATGATCATAAAGAAGCTAAAACATGGGCAATCCGTTACACGTAATCAGCTTGGAGAAAATCTCCAGCCTACCAAGTTCTTCATCAGGACAGAACAGAAACCCATTGAGATCACACAAAGGGAAGAAGAACTTCTCAACAGGATCGGCGATGAGCCAATCCATGTAGCTGACATATATTGGGAAAGCAGGAAGATGCCTTCTCCTATGCTCCTTGATATCCTCATTCAGAAGCGGCTTATTCAGGCGATAGGATTCACTCCAACCGATGCACTGCATGCTCTTGGGGATTATGATGAATGGAATACTGAAGCAGCTATCCTGGGTGCCGAGCAGATGTGTATCTTCGCTGATATGGAAGTAAAGGATCTGTGTCTTGATATTAAGAAGAAGGTTGCAAAGAACATGGCTCTGAATTTGTTATCATACTTGATGGAAAACGTAGCTCCTGCTGAAATTGAAAAAGGTCTTGACGGTGATTATCGTGCAGGGTTCAAGACAGACGTGCCTGTGGTGCTGCTTGGTGGCCCCGTACGTGCATATACTGAAGCTATCAAGAAGTTCGTTGATGCGAATATCCTTCTGCCTGAGTATGCAGAGGTCGGCAATGCTGTGGGTGCGCTTGCAGGAAAAGGTGTGAAGAGGATCGAGATACTCATCAGGGTCACCTTCGGTGAATCGAAATACAACCTGAAACCTACTTCTATAAGTGTATTTTCACCACAGGGCAAGCATGAGATGGTAAATTATGGGGAAGCCATCCAATTTGCGGAAAAGCTTGGTAATGATCTTGTCATGCAGTACATGAAAGATGCTCAGCTTGATGATGGGGATATAAAGATCGAGGTCAGCAAGAGGGAGATAAATCCGATGAACACTGGTATCCCTCTGGAAACAAAATATGCGTTTTTGGGCATTGCTGAACTTAAAAGATAAGCCATGTCTTGAAAGCTAAAGTTGCGCGACTTTCACCTCACATGGTAATATTATATTATTAAACCATGTGAAGGGGTTAGTATGATTTACGATCTTAAACGTCAAGTTGAATGTGCTTAAGATAGGATTGAGCAACTGGGATATATGTAAACGATGGTGTTGCGACAAAGGAACTCTGCAGCATTTTGTACAAATATTTCAAAATATTGCATCTCGTCGCTGTGATTTAATTCCGAAAATAAAAAAAGTTATGGACAGCACTTGTATTTTGTAAACACTTGATGTATTAATAATCAATTCTAATATATAATTTAATATTTAGTAGGATTTATATAATAATTTGCGAAGCAATCGTTTTTGGGCACTTAAGCAATTTCATTATGATATCTCTAAGAAACATATAAGTCAAGTGCCTAACTCTAAAAATATTTATCCAAACACTTGTGACCAACTAGTTAATAAGTATACTACTTAGAAAAACACCATTTTAATGCTTTTTTTGGTAAGAGCAATGTACAAAGCATTATCGGGAATTATTCAGCAAACAAAGGTTATGATTAGACAATTTCAAAACTAAGTGATGAATTTATTAATTATTTTAATGTTCAGCATTTTACAGTGGAAGATGCTGAACAAATATTAAGTGATTTTCTTCAGATATTAGATACTGAAATTTAAAAAAATATTTCAGTAATGGAATATCTTGTAAGTATCAAGAATGATACTAACTAACTTCAGTACTTCACTAATATTAATTTCCTCCTATAATATTTCCACATTCACCTAAAACACTTAACATTTAACCTAACTTTCAACTTTCTTCTCACCCATTCCACAATTAAATGAACAAACATATCAGATTCAATCGTCTTTGGTCCTCTTTTCACTTTCATGAAATGCATTCTTTGTATTGACACCCATGCATTTTTGAAAAGAAACGATATCAACGCATAAAAATATCGTAACATAGGGTCTTTAGAACACGTTTTAGGTTTTACCACATTTCGCATCCTATAAGAGGATTCTATAGCAAACCTTTTCCTGTAAGTGTCACTGACTTTTCTTGAATCCCAATCAATCCCATAAACAACAAACCCTAGATTCTCACAACCATTCTTCCCCCTCCTTACGACAGGAGTGATATGTGGAATGTCATTTTCCTGTAAAAAAAACATCTCTGGAATAGAATTCCCTGTCCAAACAAAGAACATTGATCTTGAATTTAATCTGTTTTATCTGGTCTATAAAATATTTGAGATAATCTGTCTTGGAGTTTCCTTTTTTCACAGGAAGCACAGAAATTGTAACTCTTTCATCTTTGTCAATAATGCAAAGCGAGATGTAGGAATAGAATGAGTTCGTTGATTTTTTGGCTTGACCTCTAATCACATATCGATTATTGCTATCATCTATGCCTCCATAGTATGGATTATTCGTATAATCAATAGAAAAGTCATGCTTTTTCTTTTGTTTGAGAGTTTTAAGTGATGATTGTAAGAGTATTTTTGTATTGTGTTCAATAAGTTGATTCAACTCTATCTTTTGTAAATGGCATCTCATTGATGTTTCACAAGGAGTCTTATGATACTGTTTATGAATTGAATGAATTGAACGATTCATGTTGCCATGCCAAGAACACTGGCAAATAGATTTTTGCAATTGAGATAACCATTGATTGGAATTTGGATATTGTCGAGAAGAGGCTGTAAAGCAGTTTTGATGCAGCGAGTTGGTGTTAGTTCTAGTCGAGGTAACATGGAGGGGAAATTTAGAACCGCATATAAATGTGCCGCTTGACCTGGATTTATGGGGTTAAGCAAAAATTAGAGAACTACTGAAATTAAATTCAAGATATTAGTGCATAACCTTGACAGATACGTCCGGGTTATTTTTATTATTCAAATGAGGATTTCTACAGAGCCAATTATCTTTTATTATAAAAAATAATTTATGCGTAATAACCTTATATAAAAATCAATCATATAAGACATCTTATCTATAGATTATGCTATATCATAATCTCTAAACCCAGCATTATTGATACTTTATTTTATTTTATCTTTATCTAACAAGCCATCCTTTACCCAAATGATCCGATCTGCTTTTAGGCCTTCTTCTTCTTCGTGAGTTACCATAACTATTGTCTGACCAATTTCTTTATTGAATTTCCTAAATAGATCTATTACTTCTTTGGAAGAATCTGTGTCCAGATTAGCAGTAGGTTCATCTGCAAATAGTATTTTTGGCTCATTTACCAATGCCCTAGCTATGGACACCCTTTGCTGTTGCCCTCCTGAAAGTTCAGAAGGATAATGATCTATCCTGTTTCCTAACCCTACGGCTTCAAGGATATCTTTTGCTTTTTTTTCATACTTTTCTTTTCCCAAACCTCTAGCCATATCTGTAATATAAACATTTTCAAGAGCTGTAAGTTCGGGAATTAGATTGTATGATTGAAAAACATAACCTAATTTATCAAGTCTAAACTGTGTTTTCTTTGCATCAGAAAGATTTATGATATCATTATCATCTATGGTAATTTTTCCATTAGTTGGCGTGTCTAAAAGACCCAGTTGATGCAATAAAGTACTTTTACCACTTCCACTTGGCCCCATAATGGCTACAAACTCACCTTCATATATCTCCACACTGATATCTTTCAAAGCGTATGTTTTTACTGGACCTGTAATGTATACCCTCTCAATATTTTCAGTTTTTATTATAACACCTTTCATGCTCATCCTCCAAAAATAGCATCCAGTATATTTTCATCAGCTGCTTTCTTAGAAGGAAAAATACCTGCAACTAATGATGCTAATATGAGTGTGAAAGTTGTTGTTATGATCCTATCTTTTGTCAAAATGGGTACAACATCCCCAATAGGCATGCTTAGGGGATGAATTGACAGAATTGACAATAGCACTTGCATAAGGAGATTTCCAATTATGACACCGGTGACCCCATAAGTTAATGATTGAAGAACATATGATCCAAGAATTATCTCTTTTTTTATCCCTACAGCTTTTAATATTCCGATCTGTTTTCTTTTATTTGTTACATTTATGAAAATAATTATGTATATTGTTGCAAAAGCTGTTAGAAGTCCTATTGTTCCAGTAATTTTATTTGTTATCTGAAGACTTCCAACAAACTGATTTACAGCTCCCATCTTCGTCTGCCAATTATTTATTTGTTCAGTTACACCAAGATCAATTATCTTGGTTTTGTATTGTTCTTCCATTCCCCTCTCTGGCAGCCGTACCAATATATTGGATGCAATGTTTTCAGATGAGCCAAATATTGATTGATATTCATCGAAATTAACAATTAATTTATCATCACTAAATCTTGATCCTGTTTTATATATGCCTTTTATTTTATACTCTTTAACAACCCCATTGCTAAAACTTAAAGTAATTTTATCCCCAACATTTACATCCAGTCTTTTTTGTGTATCATCTTCTTGTGCATAAGATTTTACCAGATCTGCACCTATAAGAAGCTCATCTGAGTCTTTTTCAGAAATATATTCACCTAAAATGATACTATCCCAGTAAGCAGAAACCTTTCTTTCATTTTGAGGTTCAATAAACAGCATTGGAATGCCCATTTCTACACTTTTATGCCTTGCCACAACACTGGCATCTAATCTTCTTGAGACTCCAACTACCCCTGGGATCCTTCTTATATTTTTCATTAAATTTTCAGAATTACTTATATATGGGTGATCTTCTTGAGGCTCTATCATAAGGTGTCCCGTTTGGCCTTTGATCATCCCTTCTTCAAATTCATAACCTAATCCATCAATAATTGATGCAAAAAATGTAATTGAAAGAAAACTCATTGCCAGAACGGCAACAATGACCATGAAAGTGGTTTTACTTTTAACTAGATTTTTATATGCTAAAAATACCATCACTTTGATGTCATTATTGTTCATTTTCCGGCTCCTTCTTTTTCATGTAGCCAAAATAATAAACTATAGATACAGCTATCAATGCAAGAAATCCAAGGATCAATGCAATGTTTGTCTTTGGTCTATTTACCTCTATTTCAATCGTATTGTCGATCCGATGAGGTCCAAAATCATCATTATAAGTTATATTTATATTGAATTCTTTTGACCCCGCAGATTCAGGTGACAGATCAAAATAGAAAGGTGCATCATCATCTGATTTTAGCTGTCCGATAAATGATTTATGATTTTCATCTTCTGATATCAATTCAACGATTACGTTTTTTGCATCACCTTTGCCAGTATTCTCCACCATCCCTTGAATGTGAATCTCATCCAAAGGAGTAATCTGGCTGGGTTCTATCTTGATATTTTGAATTCCAATATCTGCTTTATTTAGTACGTTTATTCCTACATAATAACTGTCTGAATAATAATTTCCTTGTTCGTCAAGATATTCTAGATCGATGGGAAACTTGTATGAATCTGGATCAAGGCTATCCTTAACAATAAAATTACACTCGATACTTGAATTATCATTAGGTTCTACATTTTTGATTACTTTAAGATTAGATCCTAACATTAAGATATCATCAGATCTGGGAATTATTTTAATATTTTTTGCAATTCCAGTTCCAACATTTTGTACTTCTATTTGTAGTGGAAATGTTTCCCCAGGGGATAAAGTGGAATTAATGTTTGTTTTCAGAGTAAGGTCTGGCTTTCCAACTACTTTGATGTATACATTATTATCAGAAGGTTTCAGGATCACATCGTCTACATGAATCTCAAATTCAAGCTGATATATGCCTGATTTTGCATCAGTATCGACAATCAGATAATAAGTATTATCGATTGATGATCCAACACTTAATGTCCTTTTTTGATTAAAGTTATTAGATTCACTTTTAAGATAAAATGGATAATTAGCATCTAATTTTACTACAAAGTCGTCTATTGTCTGAACCCCTTCATTGCTAATTCTTATCTTAACAGTAACATCATTTCCAGGTTCTACCAATTGAGGTGTTGTTTCTAAAGTGGTGACCACAATGCCATTAACACTCGATGAACTAGCCAGAGGTATGGTAGTTAATACTAAAATAACACTGAGCAAAATTATAGCTTTCAAGACAATTTTCATAAAACTCCCCACATATAGTTGAATTTTGGTATTGATAATATTTATGTAAGTCACTTGAAATTACAGAAGTATAATCGGAATATTTGTTCACATCTACATTATGTGAATCTCTCTTTACGGGCACCGATCTTACATCTATTATATTCATATTCTCAACATTCAAATTAAAAATATGAAATTCAAGTACCATATATAATTCTATTATCTACAAAGCTTTATTAAGTAGCCAGTTTCTATATGGATACTTCTTTAAATAGAAATGTTTAATCTCAAATAAATAATTTTCTTTAACCTTATGTGAGTAATTTTACAACTATACAAAAAATATTTTTAATCCAGGATGATTCTCCTACACGATGCTTTGATTGTGATCCTGGATTCCGAATTGAGACTTCTGTTTTGCTGTCAGTGAGGTGTTGAGCGTAGCGGATCATCTCGTTTCGAACTCAATAAACATGATTTAGGTGTGTTATCTCCTCGGGCTCACAGGTTTATTTTCTTCTTCTCCTGACAACGATTTATGATTTAACGTTCGTTGTTTTTTGGTGCCATCGAAGTGCTAGGTAGAGTGATTAACATCGCCCTGCGCAATGGAGGATTTAGCTGGATCTGCGAGAGTGGTGGACTTGATTGATTGCGATTTCTGCAAGAGTGATAGTTGGGTTTCCAAGGATCGAAGTCTTGATTCGATATATGATGTAGGTTGTATAACTTCTAGGGTGGGGGTTAATTAATCATCCAAGGAGATCACAAACAAAGGTTTGCCGTTGTTGTCGATTTTGAAAATTTGAGCGGTTTCGTCTACTAGATATGCATGTGGCTGTGGTAGTCGAACCAAAGGGTATTCTATGTTTTTCTAGTCGAAACCTTGTGATTTATGATATCGATGTATCTCATGGTAACCAGATCTTAATAGAATTTAATGTTGTATAATTTTAGGCTCTGTAGAAAACCTATCAAAATCAACATAGATAGACTGGAATTGGAATTATATTCCAACAGCGTGCCATAGATTCCATAATCGTTTCAAATTCAGTAGTTCTCTAATTTTGGCATAATCCACTAAATCCAGGTCAAGCGGCACATTTATATGCGGTTCTAAATTTCCCCTCCATGTTATCACGACTAGAATTAACACCTGCTCACTGTATCAAAACTGTTCTACCACCACTTCTGGACAACATCCCTATTTCAATAAATGGATCACTCACTCCTAAAGACCTCTTCATTAATATTCTCGGAATGTCTACCGATAAACTTTCAATCCATTCGATTGGTAAACAATATCATAAGACTCCTTGTGAAACATCAATGAGATGCCATTTACAAAAGATTGAGTTGAATCAACTTATTGAACACAATACAAAAATACTCTTACAATCATCCCACGAAACCCTTGATTCAAATAAAAAGTATGATTTTGCCATCGATTATACAAATGATCCATACTATGGAGAAGTGAATGCTACCAATGAGAACTATGTGATTCGAGGACAAGCTAAGAAATCAACAAACTCATTCTGCTCTTATATTTCTCTTTGCATCATAAACAAATACACAAGATTTACAATTTCCATGTTACCTGTAGAAAAAGGCAAAACAAAAACAGATTATCTGAAATATTTCATAGATCAAGTTGATAAAATCAATCTCAAAATAAATATTCTTTGTTTGGACAGAGAATTCTATTCCAGAGATGTTTTTACATTTTTGCAGGAGAATGACATTCCACATATCACTCCTGTCGTAAGGAGAGGGAAGAATGGTTGTGAGAATCTAGGGTTTGTTGTTTATGGAATTGATTGGGAACCCGGAAAGATTAGTACGATCTACAGGAAGCGATTTGCGATTGAATCATCATATCGAATGCGGAATGTGGTGAAACCGAAAACATCCTCAAGAAATCCAATGCTACGATATTTCTATGCGTTGATATCATTTATGTTGAAAAATGCATGGGTATCAATCCAGAGAATGCATTTTATGAAGGTGAAAAGGGGACCGAAAACAATAGAGGAAGATGTTTTCAGATTTGATTTATTTGTTCACTTTGTTGAGGAATGGGTGAGAAAAAGGTTGAAAGTGAAGTTAGTAGTGAAATGTTATAGGTGAGATTGTATGATTTATTTAGTGGAGGGAATATTAGTGAAGTACTGAAATTGTTCTTTTTGAAGCTTCTCTGAGAAATAAAAATAGTTCACACTACTCAGTTTAGTTCTTTTAATCCCATAAACTCCGTTTTCTGGATCAATTAGCTCAGGACAATATTCATCAAAATTTTCAATGATCTTATCATCGCTCTTATTGAGTTTTTTTGCAGTCATGTACTGCATTTCATCTGCCCTGACGAATGCAACATTTGTTATGCTGTTTGCACCCTTGTCAAATACAACAAGGGAACCTTTCCGAAGTCTCTTGTTAACCTGATGATATGTCTTCTTAAAATGAGTCTGATCATTCAGGTTACCTTTCTCTACAGTGAATTGGAAGATTAATGGAATCAGCGAGTTCGCTGATCCCTATGGTTATTTGCTTCTTATCAGGTCTATGATCACGACTATAACCATATTGTTGCAGATTAGAAATCTGCAACTCCTGTTAAATCTTTGATTTAACACGATTACCAAGTGGAGCTTTATCGCCATGAAGAACAACACTGGTCCAATCCATATTTATGTTGGTATGTTCGAAATCATACCTTTTGAACAGGCTATCCTGGATATCTGAAATGATCTCATCTCGATTTGCACTAATCGTTTCAAGAACTCGATAAAGAGTTCTTTCACTGAATTGATCAAGATCAAATAGTTCAAGCACCTCATCATTATTTATCCATTCATGTGCTTTTTTGATGCTAAAATTATCTGTGAGCTTATAGCTCACAAGAGCTTTCAATAATCTATTGATGTCAATGCCATGCTTTTTGTGTTTACCAAAGACAGTAAGAAAATCAAGGGCATCATAGAGTTTTTCAACGGTCAGGATAGTTCCAATCGGAAAGGATATATTGGTGTTAGGCACTATTTCGTATGTTCTTAGTTTTGTTTGTTTTGTCACGATTCAAATAAACTAAGATCACTTATATTAATTTTGACTGTCAAACTTGGGATTCAAATGAGGTTTTCTACAGAGCCGAGAAAATATAGAAATCAAATACAAGATGTGAAGTTCAAAGTAATATTGCACAATCTTGACAGATTTGTCAAGACTGTGTTTTTAGTTTGGATGAGGATTTCTACAAAGCTCATTTTTGAAAGAACTAAAGGCAAAAATACAAAAAACAAGAAAAGGAATCGCAGATCTCCCATCTACTAACTACATAATTAAAGCTCCAATGATAAAAGAAAGATAATTAATAGGTCGATATTTTCAGTTCATTTTTATTTTATTATTGATACGATTTAATCTACCCAAACCTTAAATCAATTAACTGTCATATTAAATTTGGGAGTGATCGAGTTATGCCAGCTATTGCACATTTGGACTTACCCGCAAACGATATTGACAGGGCAAAAGAGTTCTATACCGAACTGTTCGATTGGAAATTTGAAAAAGTACCGGGACCTATGGACTACTATTTCATAGAGACAGAATCCCTCGATGGTGAGAAAGGAGTTGCCGGAGGCATGGGACTTCGTAGAAGTCCTGAACAAAGAATAACCAATTTCATCGAAGTTGCATCGGTTGAAGACTATTGCACTCGTGTTGAAAAGCTCGGAGGGATAGTGCAACAACCAAAGATGCCTGTTCCAGGTTGGGGCTATCTTGCAGTTTGCATGGATACCGAAGAGAACACCTTCGGATTGTGGGAAATTGATGAGAACACAGCATAGAGAAGTTTCTGATCGAAACGATCTTATTATCAAAGGGGGAAAATATGAACACAGACCTTGTGATAAAAGTAGGCGGTGCCGCAGGCCAGGGTTTACAGACCATCGGTGTGGTACTTGCAAAGACCTTCAAGAAAAGTGGTTTCAACGTTTTTACTACTCAGTTCTATCTTTCAAGAGTAAGAGGTGGACACAATACATATCAGGTACGTATAAGCAATGAACCTATAAGGGCAATGACCGAGAAGGTCGATATCCTAATAGCTCTTGATGAAGCATCCATCAACGAGCACCTGAAAGAGATATCAGATGGTGTTGTAATAGTTGACACTGATGTTATCAAGATAGAACAGATGAATGAATCTATTTTTCATGTTCCAATGCTGAAGATCGCAAAGGATGTTTGCGGGAACAAGATATATTTCAACTCTGTTGCGATCGGTGCTGCACTGGGCCTTATGTGCTTTAATTTTGAGTATCTCGAAAGCGTATTAACTGCGACCTTCCAGAAAAAAGGCGACGAAATAATTGAGAATAACATCAAGGCAGCACGTGCAGGTTATGATCACGCCAAAAAGAACTGCCCGTCAGCATTTAATTTTGCCGTAAAAGAGCCTCTTGAAAAGGATGGGAGGATGCTCATTGCAGGCAATGATGCCGTTGCTCTTGGTGCTCTTGCAGCAGGCGTTCAATTCCTGGCAGCCTATCCCATGACACCTTCAACGGGTGTTATGACCTATATAGCTGCAAAGGCCGATGAGTTCAATGTCGTCGTAGAACAGGCAGAAGATGAGATAGCTGCTTTGAATATGATACTTGGCGCATCATATGCAGGTGTAAGAGCTATGACCACCACATCAGGTGGAGGTTTCTGCCTTATGGCCGAAGCACTGGGCCTTGCAGGGATGACTGAAACACCTGCAGTGATATTCCTGTCACAGAGACCGGGACCTGCCACAGGTCTGCCTACAATGACCGAACAGGGTGATCTCCAGTTCGTTCTGACAGCTGCTCAGGGCGAGTTCCCGAGATGCATACTGGCACCAGGAACACCTGATGATTGTTTTTATCTGACGGCAAAAGCGTTTAATATCGCAGAGAAGTTCCAGATCCCGGTATTTGTAATGAGTGACCAGTACCTTGCAGATTCTCTTTTCACCTGTAAGAAGTTCGACACTTCGAAGATAGAGATAGAAAGGCATATGATGGCTGATGATGAACTTAAAGGCAAGAATGAGTACAACAGATATGAATTAACACCCACCGGCATATCCCCACGGGCGATTCCAGGTCAGGCAGGATTTACTGTTGTTGTTGACAGTGATGAACATAATGAGACCGGTCATCTTGACCAGACGATCGATAACCGTATCCTGATGAACGAGAAGAGAATGAAGAAACTAAAGTTTCTGGAGAAGGAAATGGAAGCTCCACAGCTTTATGGTAATAAGAAAGCCGATATCACTTTGATCGGTTGGGGTTCTACATACGGCCCTCTTATGGAGGTTGTGGATATCCTCACAAGTGAAGGACATTCGGTAGACCACTTGCATTTTACCCACGTATATCCTTTGCCAGTGGATGCAATAAAAGATATGATGACTGATGCTGGAAAGATAGTTTGTGTGGAGAACAATGCAACAGGACAGTTCGCAAGGCTCTTCGAGTGTGAGACCGGATTGCGAATTGATGAGAATGTATTGAGATCTGACGGGAGACCATACACTCCCGAACACATAATACGAGCTCTTGAACAGAAGAAGGTGATCTGAGATGGTAAGTGTGGAAGATTTTGGTGAGTACGAGACCGAATGGTGCCCAGGTTGCGGTAATTTCATGATTTTAAAAGCGATCAAGCGTGCTCTTGCAGAGCTTGGGAAAGAACCGCACGAGGTTTTGTTGACGTCAGGCATAGGGCAATCGAGCAAACTCCCGCATTATCTTAAATGCAACGTTTTCAACGGCCTTCATGGAAGGTCTCTCCCCCCTGCCATTGGTGCAAAGGTCGCGAACCATGAATTAACCGTTCTTGCTGTAACCGGTGACGGAGATTGTTATGGAGAAGGGGGGAACCACTTCGTTCACAACATACGGAGAAATCCAGATATTACCCTCATTGTACATGACAATCAGATATATGGTCTGACCAAGGGCCAAGCATCTCCCACCAGTGAGTTGGGCATGAAGACAAAGATCCAGAACCATGGGGTCTTCAATACACCTTTAAATCCCCTATCACTCGCAATCTCTCTTGATTGCTCTTTCGTGAGCAGGGGATTTGCAGGGGATGTAGAACATCTTACGGAGCTTATCAAAAAAGCGATACAGCACAAAGGTTTTTCCTTAGTGGATGTTCTACAACCATGTGTTTCCTTTAATAAGCTGAACACTTTCAAATGGTATTCGGAAAGGGTCTATAGAATGGAAGAGAAGGACCATTCACCCAAAGATCGTGTTAAAGCGTTTGAAAAATCTCTTGAATGGGGTGAAAGGATACCTTTGGGTGTTTTTTATGTAAATGAAAAACCAACATTCGAGGACCATCTGGACGTTCTTTCTTCAGGATCTCTTGTAAAGAACAAGGCAGATCCTAAAAAGGTCGATGAGCTACTGGATAGCTTCATCTGACTTTTTTCTTTTTTACCCCATCTGGATTTACACAAATGAAGATATGTTGTTGTAGTTCGATACAAACCATACACCGAATATCATGAGGAAAACACTGCAAAAATAGAGTATCTTTCTATGTGTTTTTTCAGAGAGAAGGTCTTTTCCTTTAACTGTCGATGATGCAACGGTCAAAAGGAAGGTGAAATCTGCAAGCCAATGACCAATAAGGAATGCGACGATCGCAAACATACCTAAGAGATATTCTTGCAATATAATTGCACTTCCGGCAGTGAGCCACCATAGAATAAATGCAGGATTCAGAGCAGTGGTCAGTATGCCTGCAGACACCGGGCCTACTGAACCTTTGAATTTTTTGGCAGATTCAGCGATATTGATATTTGAAACGCTTTTAGCACTTTTTAGAAGAACAAGCCCAAAAATGATCATTACAATACCACCCAATATTGATACGTAGCCAATAGTGGAATCACTTATGAAAGAGGATGCTCCTGCAATGACCAAAAGGATCACTGTTAGTTCCACCATTGAGTGGCCAAGGAAGACGAACGGACCTGTACGCCAGCCTTTATTTAGTGAGATGCCAGCAGTAGCAAACATCATTGGACCCGGGATAAGTGCAGCTGAGATACCTATTGTAAATCCCAGGGCCAGTGCTTTGAGAAGTTCTATCATGGCATCACCCTAAATAAAGCAAATTATATAATATACTGATAAATATAATATATCTACTATATCAGTTGCATGCCATATTAAGCTGTTGTCATCACATTATAATGTTTCATGTTCGTATCTGTTTATCTACGAATATCACCTTGTAAAGACCGATACTTATCACTATGATCCAAATAGGAAGCCAGAGCTCGCTAGCAGAAATAGATAGCAGAATCAATACAGATACGC
The DNA here is from genome assembly GCF_000013725.1 of Methanococcoides burtonii DSM 6242. NCBI lineage: Archaea > Methanobacteriati > Methanobacteriota > Methanomicrobia > Methanosarcinales > Methanosarcinaceae > Methanococcoides > Methanococcoides burtonii. Next base: position 953,133 of record NC_007955.1, on the reverse strand, counting down.
TGAATACAGCCAGTATCTGCGTTGCTTTTACCCTCTGACCATCCAGCCTTTTTCCTGTTCTATCACCGATACTAATGACAGGGGTTTTGCTATTTACCAACGGAAAAGCAAGTAAGATCATCAGCATGAAGGCAACGATTTTCAAAAGGGATACATCCATTATACCATCAATATTTTCATTAATTAGAGTAAGACCAGAATAGAGGAGTAATAGTAATGCTGGTATGCGATGAACTCTGTATGGGGAAGATAGCCTTCCATCAAGAAAAAAACCGAGTGATGAGATCATCCCAAATACCCAGCTTACCTGATATGTAAGGAAAGCGCCAATGGTAAGAATAGCTATCGAATCAAGAACTCCAGCCTTTACCCCTGTAGATCTGTTGACCAATCTTAGTACCAATAAGAACCACAATAAATGAAACAGAGGGTGTAAACCAAAAATGATCACATGCGGCAGGGAAAATATGACTGGAATGAAAGCTGCCACCTCATGGTCAGGATCAATTTCCCTTGAGATCGCCCAGAGCAGAAATGTTGAGATCCCTGCTTTTATGCCATAGACAAATGAAGCAGAAATATATTTGTTAGTAATGACATCGAATATAAGGGCTGAAATTGTTACAAGAGTTGCTAACTGAATTATCAGACGGTTATTTGGATATCCCAGGTCAAGTTTTCTACCAATTGTAGTGATCGCATATTTGTTCACATTCGATAATGCCAGTTTTTTACTTATAAGGTTTCGGAATATTAGACACTTTTTAATTATCATCTGGCATCATTTTATATAGTATTGGCTTCAAAAAAGAGCTTCTATGGCAATGTCTAAGAAGGATATAGCAAGGAAAAGTGGCAAGAAAAAAGAGAAAATGGAAGGACTTGAAGCAAAGGCATCTTCAGGCGATGCTGCTGCAAAGAAGAAACTTGCAAAACTAAAGAAAAAGTGATTCGCTTTTTTCAGAATTATTGAGTAGATGGTATATTAAATAAATTTTAATGCCATCCTCATTTTCTGCTACTTAACTATACTTCAATCCCCTTTAACTCGAATTTGACAGTTTATAAAAATTAATGCTAATTTATGTGGCATTTTGCTTATTTTCCATCAATATTTGCCCAATCTGTAACTAAAATAAGAATATCTCACAAATTATAGTTTTTACATAATATTAATTAACATAAATTTTTAACTTAGTAACAACTGTCAAATTATAAAAGGCTAAAAAATAGGACTGTCAAACTTGGGTTTTAATATTTACCTACTATTTTAGATTTGTCACATCTTCAATTATATTTAACGAGTTTTCATCTTTTATTTTTATTAACCCCTCGATGATTTAGCATTTATGTGCTCATAATGATTAGTATAACATAATTAATATTTGAATAATGTTTATATATCATAACATAATAACTTCAAGTATAACTAAATTAATAATAATATAATTCAAATGGTGATAAATGTGGTAAAAAATAATGTTATGAAACTTGTACTGATAACTGCCTTAGTTATCAGTATGATAGGAATTGGATCCGCTATTGCATACCCCCCCCTGAATGATGGTGTTTGCGAACCCGATGTTTGGATCTATGCCGATCCAGGCTATCTACAACCAGACAATGATGCAGATATTGCAATAAATTCTCTTGTTGGCAGCTATTGGAGAGGATACGATGGAAGACTTGCTCTTTTACATCTCAATGGTAACAGCCAGATGGAAGTAAGCATTGCAGAGCCCACAGCCTGCCTTTATGTCCAGTTTGCAAGTGACCGTAACGATGGAATGGCCAGCATCTATGTGGATGGTGAACTTATATGGGAAGGAAACACATGGGCACCTAATGCACTTGGCAAGCCTCTTGATATGCAGCAGATGAGATATCTCAAAGTTACAGGACTTGAACCAACAGCTCATACGATCAAAATTCTGACCGGAGAACAGGGTCATGTTACAATTTATCAATTCGGCTATGATAGATGCACATCAGAAGAGATCCCTGAATTTCCAACAGTTGCACTTCCAATAGTTGCAATAATTGGCCTTACATTCATCTTCCAGCGCAGGAAAGAGGAGTGATAATTACATTGAATGCAGGATTTATATCCTGCCTCATTTTTTATAAAAATACTAGTATGATATGAATTAAAATGTTGCATATTAAATTATTCTTAAGCATGATCATTATTTAGCACCGGATAAATGCAAGTAAATATTTCATGCATTCACTGCGTTAATGAGGATTAATGGGGTCAAAAGCCCCTTGTATTTTATTATTTATTGATATGTTTCTTGCTCCTCTTTTTCGTTATGAACTTTTCAAATTCAATTAAAACAAAAATCGAACTTGTAGTTAGTATTATAACAACCCAATCGACCAATCGAATAGGGCTTGTCCTCATTATTACGTTCATTGCAGGATTGTAAGTGATGAACATCTGCAACCCGATCACAACAGATATGCCAAGAAGCATATATTTATTTGAGAACAGTTGTCCAATGACATTCTCATTGATCGATTTACAGTTGAAAAGATAGAATATCTCGAAAAATACGATAGTATTCAAGGCTATTGTCTGCGATGTACTGACATCCATACCATTATTGATATTGAAGAGATATAGCAGGAAAGTGGCAGTGACCATTAGTAATGCAACGGTGATTATCCTTCGTTTAATAACTGGAAGAAGGAGTGGCTCATTTTGTGGTCTTGGGGGCCTATTCAGAAGTCCTTTCTCCATCGGCTCGACCGTCATAGGCACTCCAAGACCCAATGCTGTTACAGTATTTATCCAAAGGATGTGTAATGGTAAAAGTGGCAGAGCTGCAAATCCCAGTAGGACAGCAGCTAAGATCGCCAATCCTTCTGCAGCATTAGTAGGTAATGTCCAGAGAATCACCTTTTGTATCTTGCTATAGACGTCCCTGCCTTCTTCTACTGCATTCACGATGGATGAAAAATTATCATCAGCAAGAACCATGTCAGCTGCATCTTTTGCGACTTCGGTACCAGATCGTCCCATTGCAATACCGATATCTGCATTCTCAAGTGCCGGTGCATCGTTGATACCATCTCCTGTAACTGCAACAACTTCGCCTTCCTGTTTTAATAGACCGACTATCCGGGATTTATCTTCGGGAGATGTTCTCGCAAAAACAGAAACTGATCTTAATGCTTCTATCAGTTCTTCATCGGTCATTGATCCAATATCACTACCTGCCAATGCCCCTTCAGTCCGTATCCCAAGCTGTCTTGCAATGGTGTGAGCAGTTTTTATATGATCACCTGTGATCATAATCACTCTTATGCCTGCATTATTACATTTGAAGATCGATTTTTTCACATCCTCTCTTGGAGGGTCGATCATACCCTGCAATCCGAGGAAGATAAGTTCATCGACATCAGTTTCTTCAATTTCCGTTTTCCCTCTTTCGAGCTTCCTGTATGCAGTTGCAATGACCCTTAGCCCTTCAGATGCCATATCTTCGGCAACAAGAAGTACCTTTTCAGGTTCCATTCTTGAAAAATCCTTTCCATTGAATTGCATGCTGGAAAGTTTTGAAATTATCTCGGGAGAGCCTTTTGCATATACCCACGAATTGCCAGCATCGTCCTGATGAAGTGTTGCCATAAATCTTTTTTCTGATTCGAACGGAACTTCATCTACCCTGGTAATGTAGAAATTGCCAGCTTTTGCAGCTGAAACCAGAAGCGCCCCTTCAGTGGGATCACCATCAATGCCTCCCTCTTCACGCAGGTAAGCATCATTACAAAGTGCACCTGCTTTTAACGTTTCAAGCAAGGCCCGATGATCAAAGGGATCTATTTTCTTACCATTAAGTTCAATATCCCCCTTTGGATCATACCCCTGACCTGTAACAGTGAACATACCTTCATCCGTGTATATCTTCCGGACTGTCATTTCATTTTGAGTAAGTGTGCCCGTTTTATCCGAACAGATCACCGTTGCAGATCCAAGACTTTCGACCGCCGGCATTGTCCGAATAATCGCATTCCGGCTTGCCATTTTCTTTATTCCGATAGCAAGTGTGATCGTAATGAGTGCGGGCAATCCTTCTGGAATTGCTGCAACCGCCAGACTTACAGAAGCAAAGAAAAGATCAAGGTCATCAAGTCCCCGAAGTTTACCAATTGCAAATGTCAACATTGCAACCAAGACAATGACGAAAGCAAGTGTCTTCCCCATATGATCGATCGTTCTGACAAGAGGCGTGGAAAGCTTTTTTGTCTTTTTTATCAACTCTGAGATCTTTCCGATCTCGCTGTTGGCAGCTGTTGCCACTACTACACCTATACCATTTCCCTTAGTTACAAGTGTGCCTGCAAAAGCAATATTTTTTTGTTCAGCGATTGGAACGTTCCTGGCTTCAATAACATCTGTATTTTTCTCAACAGCGATGGATTCTCCGGTAAGCATTGATTCATCGATACGAAGATTTTTTTTGTATATGAGTCGGAGATCAGCAGGGACCCTGCCTCCAGTTTCCAATAAAACAATATCACCTACTACAAGTTCCCTGCTGGCCACGATAAGTCTCTGCCCATCCCTTAATATGCTTGTCTCAGGGACCAACATTTTTGCAAGAGATTCAAGGGCATTTTCTGCTTTTCTTTCCTGAATGAAACCAATGATAGCATTTGCCAGTACCACTCCGATTATTACTGTCATGTCAGCATATTCCCGGAGTAAAAAAGTGACAAATGCTGCTATAAGCAGAACATAAATAAGGGGGCTTGCAAACTGTCTTACAAACCGATGGATCGAACTTTCCTTTTTTTTCAGTTCAACCTCATTGAAACCAAATTTAGAAAGGCGCAACTGCGCTTCTTCTGCAGAGAGCCCATCTCTATCGGTCTCAAGTAGTGCAAGTGCTTCATCCACAGAAATATGCTGCCATTTGACTTCCTCACTCATAACTAATCATGTGTGTTTATCATGTAATATCCTTTTTGGTTTTATTTTAGAAAATTTAATGAATACAATTAGGTGAGATTTTATGATTACTTAATACAATCTGTATACATTCAAGAAGAAGTATATAAATTAAAATATAAAATATCATTATGATTATACTCATCTGTGTACATTTTTATAGTAAGTTATATATATGAAATTGACTATATAAGTAATTAGTTAAGAACACTAATTTTTGATCAATATAGAAAAACTTCAAATATGTGTGACAAAGGTCGAAGGCTAAAATGTGGTGTTAATTTGTCTGGCATGATCATAAAAATTATAATCGTTACGATAATTACAGCAATGCTTTCAGTTTCAGCATTGGCACTAGATGTATCTTTGCAAGAACATTCCAGCGGAGATCATATCTTACTTAAGAATGCACAATTCAGTACAGATACACTACCTTCGTCCTCACATTCAACTTCAAGCATCAGTTCAATTGAATCATCATCCAATGAAACGGAAGACTACTATATTGTTCAGTTCAAAGGATACATTCTTGAAGAGTGGAAAAGAGATGTGAGCAGGACAGGAGCTACTCTTTTCAGTTACGTCCCGAACAATGCTTTTATCGTACGAATGAACACTTCAGTAAAAGCAGAAGTAGAAACTATAGATTCCGTTCAATGGATCGGTCCCTACTCCCCTTCATACTGTATAAGTTCTGCCCTTTCTTCTGATTCTGAACAAAGCGGTCAAGAAGAGATTCTAATAATGCTTTTCGATTCCGGAAGTAACGAGTATGTTTCAAACGAAGTTAGATTTCTTGGCGGAGAAATACTTGACAATGGTGAAAGCATACTCAAGGTCAGGATAAACCGTTCTTCGATCAATGATATTGCAGCTATTAATGGTGTAAGCTGGGTGGATAGATATGTGCAACCCGTTGTTTTGAATGATGTTGCAGCAAGCATAATTAATGTGTCAACTGTACAGAACACACATGGTTTGACCGGTAGTGGCCAGATAGTTGCTGTTGCTGACACAGGTCTCGATACTGGTTTCAATAATGCATCAATGCATGATGATCTTGAGGGAAGGATCGATGGATTATACGCATGGTGGGGATATTTAAACGATACTGGTGCGGAAGATAATAATGGGCATGGTACACATGTTGCAGGTTCCGTTCTTGGAAATGGCAATCTATCTTCTGGTTTATATGCAGGAATGGCACCTGAAGCAAGGCTTGTTTTTCAGGCATTACAATATGATGGCCCGACTCTGACATCTGGTGGGCTTTATACACCAACAAATCTTGATACACTTTTTCAACAAGCTTACGATACAAATGCAAGGATACACAGCAATAGTTGGGGTAGCAAAGATCCCAGTCAGTACGGAAACTACACCGATCGTTCACAAAATATTGATAGTTTTATGTGGGATAATCCGGACTTACTAATCGTTTTTGCAGCCGGTAACGAAGGGGGTATTAATAATACATTAACCCCTGCTGCGACAGCAAAGAATGCATTGACCGTTGGAGCATCAGAGAATTATAGACCGGATAAGGGGATACCATCAGATAATATTGATGATATCGCCTATTTCAGTAGTAAAGGCCCAACCGATGACAATCGAATTAAGCCTGATGTTGTTGCACCTGGCACATATATAGTATCCACAAGATCGAAAATGCCAAATGTCAGTTATTCGTGGGGCACCGTTGATGATTTTTATGCATACAACAGTGGCACAAGTATGGCAACTCCTTTAACGGCCGGAACCGCAGCTCTTGTAAGACAATATTACGTTGATAATGAATCAATTAATCCAACTGCTGCCTTACTGAAAGCAACATTGATCAATGGTGCAGCTGACCTGGGCAAATCCAGTGATGCACAGGGTTGGGGACGTGTCAATATTGAAGAATCTCTTTTCCCATCAACACCACGAACAATGCAGTACCATGATAATATCAGTCTTGGTTATACAGATCATTGGAATGCCAGCTATCACCTGAACAATAATTCAGTCCCTTTTAAAACAACTCTGGTGTGGACAGACCAACCCGCTACAATCTCTGCAAGTAAAAGTCTGGTCAATGACTTAGATCTTAGTATTTCAGGCCCTTATGGCACTTATTTAGGGAATGGTGGAGATAATACAAACAACGTTGAACAAGTAGAACTCTTATCCCCATCAACTGGCTGGTACACAGTAACAGTGACCGGTTCAAACGTTCCTCTTGGACCACAACCATTTGCAATTGTTTTATCCGGACCTTTTAGTAATGATGAGATTGCACCACTCAGTGTAACTGATCTTGCTACATCAGACAGAGGAACAACATGGATAAATTGGGCATGGAACAATCCAATTGACCCTGATTTCAATCATACAATGCTTTACCTTGACAATGTGTTCAGGACAAATGTATCTAACACGACCAAATTCTATAATGTAACAGGACTTACTGCTAACACAACATATGAGCTCAGTACTAAAACAGTTGACCTGACTGGCAATATCAATTTATCGTGGACAAATGATACAGCAAATACAATTGTTGCCCCTGATGAAATTGCACCCTTCAGCATAACCAACCTATCAGAATATACCGCCGGACCTACATGGATCAACTGGACGTGGAGTAACCCACTTGATAGTGACTTCAGCCACACAATGGTCTATATGGATGGAGTGCTAAAAGCAAATGTGACCGGTACAGCGTACAATGCTACAGGATTTATCGACAATACAGGCCATATTATCAGTACTCATACTGTGGACAATGTCGGAAATATAAATTTGACCTGGATAAATGATAGTGCCAGCACAATGAACACTCTTCCTCCAGCCAGTGTGACCAACCTCACCACATCAGACAGAGGAGTTACATGGATCAACATGACATGGAACAATCCAATTGACCTTGATTTTAATCATACAATGCTTTACATTGATGGTGTATTTGAAAAAAATACATCTAACACGACCAATTTCTATAATGTGACAGGACTTACTGCCAACACAACATATGGGTTCAGTACTAAAACAGTTGATATTGCAGGTAATCTAAATGGATCATGGATCAATGCCATTGAGACCACTCTTGTTGCTCTGGACATTACAGCACCTGTTATCACGGTAGATCAGCCAGAAAACAATGCAATTTATACTACAGATAAAGTTCCACTCAATGTTACTGGTGACGAAACAGTAGCTAACTGGTGGTATAAGATCAATGGAACAGAGATTAGATCGTTCACAACAAATACAACATTACCAGCACTGCCTGATGGAGATCACAATATAACCATCTATGCTAATGACAGTCTGGGTAATGAAAATTCATCAATGTTGATCAATTTCAATATCGATACTACAGCACCTGTTATCACGGTAGATCAGCCAGAAAACAATGCAAATTATACTACACATAAAGTTCCACTCAATGTTACTGGTGACGAAACAGTAGCTAACTGGTGGTATAAGATCAATGGAACAGAGATTAGATCGTTCACAACAAATACAACATTACCAGCAATGCCTGATGGAGATCACAATATAACCATCTATGCTAATGACAGTCTGGGTAATGAAAATTCATCAATGTTGATCAATTTCAATATCGATACTACAGCACCTGTTATCACGGTCAATCAGCCAGAAAATAATGCAATTTATACTACAGATAAAGTTCCACTCAATGTTACTGGTGACGAAACAGTAGCTAACTGGTGGTATAAGATCAATGGAACAGAGATTAGATCGTTCACAACAAATACAACATTACCAGCACTGCCTGATGGAGATCACAATATAACCATCTATGCTAATGACAGTCTGGGTAATGAAAATTCATCAATGTTGATCAATTTCAATATCGATACTACAGCACCTGTTATCACGGTCAATCAGCCAGAAAACAATGCAAATTATACTACACATAAAGTTCCACTCAATGTTACTGGTGACGAAACAGTAGCTAACTGGTGGTATAAGATCAATGGAACAGAGATTAGATCGTTCACAACAAATACAACATTACCAGCAATGCCTGATGGAGATCACAATATAACCATCTATGCTAATGACAGTCTGGGTAATGAAAATTCATCAATGTTGATCAATTTCAATATCGATACTACAGCACCTGTTATCACGGTCAATCAGCCAGAAAATAATGCAAATTATACTACACATAAAGTTCCACTCAATGTGACTGGTGACGAAACAGTAGCTAACTGGTGGTATAAGATCAATGGAACAGAGATTAGATCGTTCACAACAAATACAACATTACCAGCACTGCCTGATGGAGATCACAATATAACCATCTATGCTAATGACAGTCTGGGAAATAAAAATTCATCAATGGTAAATTTCACGATCGATACTATTACACCAACAATCACCATTGACATACCCGAAGAAAACCATAATTATATTTCTAAGATGATCTGGCTTAATGCTACTGTTGACGAAGATATTGCAAAATGGTGGTATAATATAAACAATACCGGCAATAGCATATTTAGTGGAAACCGGTCACTAACACTACCAGATGGAAATCACAGCATAACTATAATAGCACAGGATCTGGCAGGGAATAATGCATCAGCAATGGTAAATTTCACGATCGATACTATTGCACCAACAATCACCATTGACATACCCGAAGAAAACCATAATTATATTTCTAAGATGATCTGGCTTAATGCTACTGTTGACGAAGATATTGCAAAATGGTGGTATAATATAAACAATACCGGCAATAGCATATTTAGTGGAAACCGGTCACTAACACTACCAGATGGAAATCACAGCATAACTATAATAGCACAGGATCTGGCAGGGAATAATGCATCAGCAATGGTAAATTTCACGATCGATACTATTGCACCAACAATCACCATTGACATACCCGAAGAAAACCATAATTATATTTCTAAGATGATCTGGCTTAATGCTACTGTTGACGAAGATATTGCAAAATGGTGGTATAATATAAACAATACCGGCAATAGCATATTTAGTGGAAACCGGTCACTAACACTACCAGATGGAAATCACAGCATAACTATAATAGCACAGGATCTGGCAGGGAACAATGGTTCATCAATGGTAAATTTCACGATCGATACTATTACACCAACAATCACCATTGACATACCCGAAGAAAACCATAATTATATTTCTAAGATGATCTGGCTTAATGCTACTGTTGACGAAGATATTGCAAAATGGTGGTATAATATAAACAATACCGGCAATAGCATATTTAGTGGAAACCGGTCACTAACACTACCAGATGGAAATCACAGCATAACTGTAATAGCACAGGATCTGGCAGGGAACAATGGTTCATCAATGGTGAATTTCACGATCGATACTATTGCACCAACAATCACCATTGACATACCCGAAGAAAACCATAATTATATTTCTAAGATGATCTGGCTTAATGCTACTGTTGACGAAGATATTGCAAAATGGTGGTATAATATAAACAATACCGGCAATAGCATATTTAGTGGAAATCAGTCACTAACACTTCCAGATGGAAATCACAGCATAACTGTAATAGCACAGGATCTGGCAGGAAACAATGGCTCAGCAATGGTAAATTTCACGATCGATACTATTGCACCACCTAGTGTAACAAATTTATCAGAATCTAATAACGGCTCTACATGGATCACATGGACATGGATAAAGCCACATGATGATGAATCATACTACACGATGGTATATCTGGACGGAGCGTTTAAAGAAAATGTGACCGGCACAGCGTACACTGCTATAGGACTAATTGACAATACGGACCATATGATCAGTACTCATACTGTAGACACTGTTGGAAATATAAATTCTGCCTGGATAAATAGTAGTGCCAGCACAATGAACACGCTTCCTCCAGCCAGTGTAACCAACCTGTCAGAGTCTGCCAGAGGACCCACATGGATCTCATGGACATGGACCAATCCAATAGATAACGATTTCAATCATACTACAATTTATGTCAACAATGGATTCCTAGCTAATGTGTCAAAGGATACAACATTCTATAATGTTACCGGACTAACTACTAACACAGCCTATGAGTTCAGTACTAAAACAGTGGACATTGTAGGCAATATAAATTTATCATGGACAAATGATACAGCAACTACTAGAAATCCTCCAACTGTAAATTTCACATCAAATGTAACTTCAGGTAAACAGCCATTAGATGTGCAATTTATTGACACATCAACCGCAGCTGGAAGTTGGGTATGGATTTTTGGTGATGGTAATGATTCAAATGCTCAAAATCCTCTGCACACTTATGCCGAACCAGGTAAATATTCTGTAAGTCTGACAGCAATCAACAGTGATGGTTTCGATACTATCACTAAGAGCAATTACATCGTTGTCGTAGCACGTGTTCCCCCAGTTGCAGCATTTTCATCAAATATAACTACGGGTACAGAACCGCTATCTGTGAAATTTGAAGATTTGTCTTCCAACGCACTTACATGGGAATGGGACTTTGGCGAAGGAAACACTTCAACAGAAATTGATCCAGTTCATACATATACAGTTCCAGGCACTTACAACGTTTCATTGAACGTGTCCAATTATGATGGATCAAACTATGTCCTTAAAGAAAATTTCATAACAGTCATTGCTCTTTCAAAGCCGATCGCCAGCTTTATAGCGACTCCAATGACCGGAAGCTACCCACTAGAAGTATCCTTCACGGATAGATCTATAAATGCCACCGAGCGGGTCTGGAACTTCGGGGATGGTAACACTTCTTCAGATCGTCATCCATCCCATACATATGTAGCTGCAGGAACTTACACTGTATCTCTGAATGTTAGCAATGCTAAATATGACAACTTTACCTCTATTTCAAACTTCATCACAGTATCAACACCTACTACCGATACAACCAGTTCGAGCAGCTCAGGCGGAGGAGGTGGCGGAGGTGGAAGCAGTGTCACCAGTGAGAGTTATGAGAATATCTTAGAAAAAGCTGTTACAAGCATGCATATCATTAAAGATGTGGAAAAAAGCTTCACATTTACCAATGAAATGATAGACATTACTTACATCAATGTCACAGCTGATCTGAACGTTGGTAATGTTAAGGCAATAGTTGAATCACTTAATACAACCTCAAGTCTCGTTTCCAAACCACCAGAAGGAAGAGTATATAAGAATATCAATATCTGGTTAGGAGATTTCGGATTTGAAAAAAGGATCACTGATTCATCCATTGGTTTCAGAGTAGAGAGATCTTGGCTTAAAGAGAACAGTGTACCTGAATTTTCAGTAAAGATGAGCGTATTTAAAAATAATAAATGGGGTATTCTGCCTACCGAAAAAATAGGTGAAGATGAAATATATGTCTATTATGAAGCTACACCTTCCGGAGAAATATTTTCGTCATTTGCAATAATCGAACCTGTTCAAAAAGGAACAGCCCTTACAGATACTCAAGCTTCTTCTTTAACTGAAGGAAACGTTGCATCCGATGCAAGCAAAGCCTCCCCATCACTTGAAGTTTCAGATGGTGTAGAAGGTACTTTGTCAGTCGTCGAGACTGAACCAGAAGGCTCTTCTGTTAAATTCCTCTTATTTGCAATACCACTCCTCATTCTGATCTCACTTTCCTATGTTGCAATTAAAAGAGGTTATCACATCGAAACAAAAACAAAGGTATCAGTCTTAATCGAAGAAATGAAGGCAGAAAATATCAATGATGTAGGAAATGGCAGAGGGGGATCAACAATTGCAAATCGCGCTTCAAACCGCTCAGCAACTGAACCCCCCATTCCTAAAGTAGAGACAACAAGATCAGATGTCTCTGCAAAAATAAAGAAATTGGAAGAATCCGGCATTCTTTCAAATGTGGATAAGAAAGAGAGAAAGTAACGAACTTGCCAAAAAATAAAAAGGGATATTAATCCCTTTTGACATATATTATAACTAAAATTAGAAACCAGACTCTGATGCTTTTGAATAAATAAGGTTCTCAATGCGTTTTCTATCAGAGATATCACAGAAAGTTATCAGTATTCCCATAACATTTTCATTCTCGCCTTTTATCGGAGAACCAATGATATCAACAGGAACTTTAGTATTATCTTTTGTAACAAGAAGCGTCTGATTTGCGAGTCCATAGAACATACCTTCACGGATCACTTTCTTCACAGGATCATCGACAATAGCTCCGGTTTCCCCACTTTCGACACAAAAAACATCATTCAGTGGCTTACCAAGAACATCGATCAGATTCCTGCCAAGAAGTGCTTCTGCAAAGGGATTGATAAATTTTATCAATCCGTCTTTGTCAGTTGCGATCATAGCATCGCCAGTATTGTTCAAGATCGCAGTAAGCCATTTTTGGCTTTCTTTAAGCTTGCTTTCCATCTTATGCTTATAAAGTGCAATCTCTATGTTCGTACGGAGTTCGCTTTCCTCGAATGGTTTGAGTATATATCCAAAAGGCTCTGTTAACTTTGCCCTTTGCATAATATTATCATCGGCATAAGCTGTGATATAGACTACAGGGATGTCATATTTGAGATGTATCTGGTTAGCAGCTTCCACTCCATCCATACCATCCTTTAGCATGATATCCATCAAAACAAGGTCAGGGTAGACTTGATCGGAATTTTCCAGTATTTGAAGAGCTTCGTTCCCACTGTATGATGGAACTATATCGTAATCATACGATAGATATGCAGTAAGCAATTCTACATTATCAGGTTCATCGTCGACTACGAGTATTCTTATTCTGTCATTCTCAGCCATATTACCACCTTAGGAGCAGAACATCTGCTTGCTATCTTCAATATTGGTCATATCATCCCTACCAAACTATATCGATTACCGGGTAAATAAAATTTAAGTTATCACTTCATTATTGTAATGATGAATATATAATGATTACTATAGTATTTAAGCACACTTCTGTGATCAACATGTATTTTAACCTACAATGCTCATTCCAGCTATTCTCAAAGACGGCACCACAGTACCTCCCACTTTACGGACATCACTTCCTGCACCTGTGATCTTGTTCAGCATCTCGAATATATTGCCTGATAACATCAGGGACTTTATAGGCTTATCAAGCTGCCCATCCTTGATCGTAAATGCATTTCTGGCCTCGACCGAGAAATCTCCCGATATCGCATTTGCCGTATGTGCTCCGATGACCGTATTAATGAAAACACCCTCATCGGTATCTGCAATTACATCACTTGAAGGATATTCCACGATAAGGTTTCTGGGGCCTACCGAAGGAGACGATACATAAGAATGCCTCATTCCGTTTCCTGTGCTGGAAGTATTGTCTTTTCCTGCCGTATAATTATCATAGAGGAACGACTTGAATATACCATTTTCAATTATAGGGGTCCTCTGAGATGGAGTTCCTTCTTCATCGGATATGGAGGTTTCAATTCCACCCTCAAGCAATCCATCATCAATAATGTTCAGATCCGATGTAGCAATGGTCTCTCCTTTCTTGCCTATTAGTGAAGAGCGTTCTTTTTGCATATTATCTGCATCTATAGATGGTTCGAATGTGTTCTCAAAAATATCGGAGAACGCAAATGGATGCAGAATGACGTTCGTCTTCTTCGGTTCTATGGAAATACCGTTCTGTGATCTGATGGCAAGACTTGAAGCACTTGCGCCTATGCCAAAAACATCGATATCAAGTGATCTCGAAACTTCAAAATCATAAGCTGTTGAGAGATCTCCTTTAGTAGTGATGACATCCACAAATCCGGAAACTCCCGTTCCTTCATCAACGATCTCAACACCATTCGTATTCATGATGAGGTGCTTATTGTATGATGTTGAAAAGCTTCCGGAGGTTGTATTGACATCAGGTACCGATAATGCACCCTCGATCATCTTTCCTGTAAGACCTATACAATCGTCCAGTCCGATCTCACTTATTTTTTTGTCATATGTACCTGAGACTGCAGGATATTTTGCATTTGATGGGAGTGATGTCCATTCAGGATCACTTTCCCTAACTTTTGCAGAAGAAACAGAGATATTTACTATATCCTCGATACGACTTACGTTGTTCGTACTTGCAAAACCAACCGCACCATTGATTATCGAACGTATACCAATACCCTGACTGACATTCTCTTTTGCCGATTCGATGGTATTCTTCCTGATATCTGCAGAAATAGAGTGATTATAGGAAATATATACTTCTGCTTCATCAGCACCCAGTTTTTCAGCAAGCTCAATAGCTTTCTGTGCATGTTCGAACATATCAGACTCCCCCTACCAATGCCTTTGTGATCGATATATGAGGCGAACCATCCGATACCGGTGCAAGCTGACCACCCTTTCCACATCTTCCAGAGTGCATCTTGAGATCATTACCGACCAATGCAACATTGTTCAATATCTCAAGTGTCTTGCCCGAAAGGGATACATCACGGAGTAATCTTGTAACTTCCCCATTCTCAATAAGATAACCTTTCTCGGCATTGAACTGGAAGATACCCTCTCCAGTGTTCACCTGACCGCCTCTTGAGCCTGTCAGGTACATCCCATTGCCAATCTCTTCAAGCATTTCATCAAAATTCGAATCGCCATTATCAATGTAAGTATTGCTCATTCTAACAACAGGTTCAGAATAACCCTGTGCCCTACTGTTTCCCGGAGTTCCACCAAGGGCCTGTGCTGTCTCCCTTGAGTGCAAATATGAATTGAGTACTCCCTCCTTTATTATCGTGGTCTTTGAAGACATGACACCTTCGGAATCAAATGGATAGTATCCATATTCATGTAATGTAGGATCATCAATGATATTGACTAAAGGGGATGCTATCTGTTCTCCCAAACGGTCTGCTAGAATAGAACTTCCTTCTAGCACAAGATCTGCCTCTGATGCATGGCCTACTGCCTCATGTGCAAATACGCCTGCAAGTTCGGGGTCAAGTATGACCGGCAATGTGCCTCCCTTCGCCTGTTCAGCCTCAAGCAGTTCAACTGCGGTCTCACCGGCAGATCTTGCAAGTGCAAGAGCATCGTTCTTTTCAAAAAGTTCAAAACCACATACTCCAAAGCGGCTTTCCCTTCCAACCTGATATGAACCATTTTCAGTAGCAACAGCGCTTATTGCAAAGCCGGTTCTGATAAGACTGTATTCGCAATCGATCCCTTCGGAACTGATATAATGAACTTTTACAGAAGCTTCGGAATAGACTGCTGAAGTACTGCTGACACCATCCATCTTTGCATGGTCTTCAATATCCTTCAATAACTGTACCTTTTCCTCAATAGGAACATCTGCAGGATCGATCTTTGCAATAGGGATGTTCTTTATAACAGGCTTTTCCACGGGCTTAAGCTTTACTTCATCCTTTGGAGAAATACTATTCATCTGTGCTGCAAGTTCTGAAGCGGAATCAATTGTTGCTTTCAGATCGAACTCGCCTTCTGCAGTTGTAAAGCCCCAGGAACCACCACATAAAGCACGAGCACCGCACCCTTTGCTGTAATTGACCGAGATTTCCTCAATATTGCCATTGTCAAGGATGATCGATGTAGACGTTCCATCGATCATTCTGACATCGTAAAACCCAACTTCAGACATCGTCACTACCTGCAACCTTCTTGCTCCTTGCTGCATAATCGATTTTTTTGTTGCTCATATTCTTGAGCTTTTCAACAATACCGGCCTTATCCTCTCCCACAAGACTGTGTTCGATTACTTCTGCTATTGTTGTAACTGGGATTATCTCGACCTTATCCTTATAGTAATCCTCGATAAGGACATCCGCTTCATTGGACTTAGGTATGATCACTTTCTTGATACCTGCTTGAACTGCTGCTTCTATCTTGTAGGTAGCCCCACCGATAGGAAGTACATCGCCTCTTACGGATAGTGAACCTGTCATAGCGACGGTTTGGTCAATTGGAATATTTTCTAGTGCAGATATAACGGCGGTTGCGATCGATATCGATGCACTGTCACCTTCCACACCTTCATATGTGCCTATGAACTGTATGTGGATATCATGATTGGAAATATCCTCACCGGTCACTTTCTTGATAACAGCTGAAACGTTCTGGACAGCTTCCTTTGCAATATCCTTCAACATGCCTGTTGCTATCACATGACCTCCGGCGGAAGATTGCGTCGGTGTCACTTCAGCCACAATTGGAAGGACGATACCGGAATCACCACCCATGACAGCAAGACCATTGACCCGTCCAACAGCAGCGCCCAGCTTGCCAAAAAGCTGGTAATCCTTTCGCCTTTCGAGATAACTGTCTGCAAGCTGCTGTTCGATGGAACGTGCTATCTTCTTTGCTGCAAGAACATGTGTTGCAGTAGTGATCTCCGCATTCTCGGAATGGGCAATGTCTCCAGCAACCCTTACAAGACCACCAAGGTCACGGAACTTCAGAGTAAGATGACCTTTCCTGCCTGCCCTTCTTCTCGATTCCCTGATAACCTCTTTCACTGCGCCCTTATCAAATGGCGGGATGTGGCCATCACGTACGACCTCCTGTGCCACGAAACGGACGAGTGACTTACGGTTCTCAAGTGTATCTTCCATGGAATCGCGCATGAATACTTCATATCCATATCCCTTAATACGTGAGCGAAGTGCAGGATGCATTTTCTCCACTGCATCAAGGTTACCTGCTGCCACCATGATAAAATCACATGGCACAGGTTCGGTCTTTACCAGAGCACCTGAACTGCGTTCTGACTGCCCTGTGATAGCATACTCCTTCTCCTGTAATGCTGTAAGAAGGCTCTGCTGGGATTCAAGCCTCAGGGTATTGATCTCGTCAATAAAGAGAACTCCCTTGTGTGATTTGTGAATATCACCGCTCTCTACCCTGTCATGCGCAGGTGTTTCAAGACCACCTGACTGAAATGGGTCGTGCCTTACATCGCCGAGTAGTGCACCTGCGTGTGTTCCGGTCGCATCGATGTATGGAGCGTGCTCTTTCTGATAATTGGAAACAATGAGCTTTGGTATCATGAGCTCTTCTTTTGGCATGAACTGTCGCGTTAGCATAAGTATCATGATCGCAGCGATGATACCCCACAGTAGCTGCCCTACGTAGAACGAGTACATGACGATACCCAGCACAAGGAACATCATCATCATATTACGTGACTGAGCCTTTTTGCGAGCCTCCATCTTGTGAGCCAAGACGATCTCCCTTCCTTTTCCGGCAGGCACTTCCCTTATCTTTGGGTTGTTATTATCCTCCAGATTGGGGTATGTCATTATATCTTCAAGCTCTTCCTTTGGTAAAAGTTCAGCCATTGCTTTTGCTAGCATTGATTTTCCAGTACCTGGAGTACCTATCATCATGACATGACGTCTCTGGCTGGCTGCCTTTTTCACAACTTCGACAGCATGCTCCTGCCCGATGACCTGATCTATCATAAGTTCAGGTACATCTATTGAACTTGTAGTGTTAAAATCATCACCGAAAAGTTCGGTTTCTTCCGTAGCAGTCATTTCGTCTTCCATGGTTTACTCACATTTAAACAGTATGATATGAAGTCTTTACATGAATTAATTTATAATCCGATCTTCGAGATTTTTATTTAATACTACACTAGAGGCATTCAACTAAATATATTTAACTATTTTCGGTCTATCCGATAATACTATGGACCACTTTTAATATATCGATATTAATAAAATTATATCTATTCTAATTATATCAAACATAAATGATAAAGAAGAGCTAGAAGTAGCTGGAAATAAAAATATTATTTGAGGATCAGTTTAGACCCAGATACTTAAGATCGAGATATAGATATTTATACTTATATGCCTAATATTTCGTTAAATCAAATATCTCGGATTTAATTTGTAATAGGAGTTATTGGGTCACATGGAAAGAATCTCAACTGGAATAAAATACCTTGACGATAAACTTGATGGAGGCTATCCAAAGGGAAAAGGGATCTTAATTACAGGTGTTCCCGGTTCAGGAAAAACCATCTTTGGATTACATGCTTTAGATCAGGGTTGTATTGATGGTAAAAAATGTGTGATGGTAGCGACTGAAGAAAGCCCAGAAGACATACTTGTTCAGGCGGAAATGCTAGGACTGGACCTTAAGAGCCATATGGATAATGGAAATCTGGAAATATTGCGCGTTCTTGAACAAAGGACCCGAGATATAGCACAGGCCTCTGAAATGATAAAAGGTTTTAGCATAAGAGAGATCAATATGATAGGTATCATCGACCTTATTCCAGACGATACCGAATTTGTCGTTATTGACAACATTGGCGTATTTGCCATTGGAATGGAACCTAAGGAATTCAGAGATAAATTTGATGTGCTTAATCTTCTAATTTCACAGAAGAACTTCACCACACTTTTAGTAATGGATGAAGCATCTTACAACCTAACTCATCGGATAGCAGATTATTCCACATATGGATGCCTAAAGATATCCATAAAAGAAAACCCATATACAGGAAATATGGAACGTTACCTTCTTATTACTAAAATGAGGAGTACAAACATCTCACTGGATGCTAATCGTTATGACATAACATCCCAGGGGATAGAATTCCATGGTGGAGGGTCAGGTAATGTCTGATCAGGAACTTATTTTAGAAAAACAATTTGTTTAACATAATGGCTCTGTGATAATATCACGCCAAAGTTGATCCATAATACAAATTTGAACCAAAAATATAAAGCATTAAGAAGATATTGTTGATTCTAGTTATTATAGTAGTCCATCTGGACGAATGCCACAATCGATAGATGAATTGTTTTTGAGTAAGAGTGTTTTTATGACCGAAGAGAAAAGATCCACCATACTCATTGTAGATGATGAGCCTAACAATGTTGAGCTTCTAGAAGCGTTACTTTTTGTTGATTATGAAATTATGACCGCATCTGGAGGTCAAGAAGCACTTGATATTATCAATAAAGAGAACTTAGACCTTGTTCTTCTGGATGTTATGATGCCAGAAATTACAGGTTATGAGGTTTGTGAACATATAAAATCCTCTATAAAAACGCAATTCCTGCCTGTAATAATGGTCACCGCGTTGACAGAAAGAGAAGATCGAATAAAGGGTATTGAGGCAGGAGCAGATGATTTTCTATCCAAACCTGTCGACCGACTGGAGTTAAACACCAGAGTTAGATCCCTTATTCGGATCAAGCAATTGCAGGATAGCCTCGTTAGCGAGCGAGATCAACTTGAAATGCAGAACGAGGTCCGTTCCATTATGACAAACATTGTTCCTACTCTTTTGGCGAACATACCCATGGAGCAGAAAAAGATAATTGTCCATCAGATGGTTGATATGGTAGAAACAATAATCAAGGGAACTAAGCAGGGCTATGTAGCTGAACTTAATAGTATATCAGATGCCGCACAACTTTGCTGTGATACAATGAACCAACTGGGGGGTTCTTATTATATTGATAGGACAGATGATGAAGATATATGCCTCATCAAGGCCCGGAAATGTCTGTGGGGTAAGGTAGAAGCTCATTTAAATCCGATAATGTGTAATCTCACAACAGGTGTTTTTATGCGTATCATCAACCAATTTTTCCCTAATAGCAATGTGAAAGTGCAAAAAACATTGGGTAATGGCGATCAATACTGTCATTTTGAGATACTAAAGGCTTTAAAAAAATAAACTAAAAATTAAAAGGAAAAAGGTAATCCCTTTTCCAGTATTTTTTTAATTAAGAAGATCAAGTATCCTTATGGCTAGTTTTGCGGCATTAGCACCATTATCTATACCAACACTTGCGACAGGAACTCCTGGTGGCATCTGAACTATGGATAAGAGTGCATCAAGTCCACCGAGTTTTGCACTAACCGGTACACCAATAACAGGTTTTATGGTCTTTGAGGCAATGACTCCAGGAAGTGCTGCAGAAAGGCCTGCGATCGCAATGAAGACATTTGCATCGCTCTTAGCAATGTATTCATCAAGTTTTTTAGGATCACGGTGTGCTGAGATAACTTTCACTTCAAAGGAGTAGTCGGTATCCTCAAGGACACTCGTAACTCGGGTTGCTATTGCATGATCTGATTCAGACCCCATTAATATTGAAATATCTACCATTTTTAATCTCCTTCAGGGAAGATTTCCTTCCCCGCTAAGTTCATGTTGACGCTCAATGCTCATTCTAATCAGGATCTCGAATATTTCTTTAACAGCCCCTGAATCAAGGCTCCTTTCGGTTGCTGAATTTGTGGCTCTGTCGAGTACCACATGGTTCTGCGTACCATCATTGATGGACATATGCTCTTTCTTTTTAACAGCAAGAACATCAGTCGCACAATCGATACGTTCTTCGATAAGTTTTATAATCTCATAGTCGATCTGTTCGATCCTATTGCGGACTTCTTCTATTGCGGTCATGGTTTCCACTGCAAATTAAAGTTTAGTTAATCCATCATTATTAATCTTGGTATTTATCACTTTTCCGCTCGTTCCAAGATTTTCCCAAACTTTCGTAAGAGTGTCTGCCATTTTCCTGTCAACAAGAGCAGAATACGCAGGACCAGTACCTGATAAACTGACCCCCTTAACTCCGCATTTCAATGCTTCCATCATGACATCAGTACTAAAACCAAGAGCACCGCAATATAGGAAACCGTTAAGCGTCATAGCCTTTTCATATTCCCCATCAAGTGCGAGATCGTATGCCATATCAACCCAGGGAGCCAGCAGTTCTGAATTATGCACATTCGTCTGTGAACTGAAGGATTGCCTGTCCGGTGCAAAGATAACCACATCCATTTCCTTTTCAGTGCGTTTGACCAGCTCGTTCGTCCGGTTGTCCGTTACAACAATCCCACCAAAGAATGAGGCACATGCATCATCAAAAGCCCCGGTGATGGTAACACCAGCATCCTTTGCAGCCCTTACTCCCATTTTAACTGCATCCAGCGGTTCAAGGGTTTCACCAAGAGCATCCAGCGTAGCCAGAATAGTAGCATTGGCAGCAGCACTACTGCTCTTCAAACCGCTTGCAAGGGGCACCTCACTCCGAGTAACAACGGTCCCACCCATTTCGATGCCAAAGTGCTCGAGGACAAGGTCCATGGACCTTTCAATAAGCGTAGTGTCCCCATGTGGTACACCTTCAATAGTGCCTATAAAGGAAGAACTCTCTTTCGTCAGTTCAACATCAGCAAATGTTTTAAGGTCAACTCCAAAAGCCGCCCCTTTCCAGGTAGCGATGGCGTTTATGACCGTTCCGGCACCTAGTGCATAAGCTTGTCCTGTAAATGTCATATCAAATTCCCGATAGTATATATGGGAATTTGATATTTAAGAATTGACTTACTTTTTTAACCTGGATATTGAAGGTCAAAGTTATCAGCACTACACACTGTAATAATTTAATAGATTACACTCTTTATTAGACAAGAATTGTTTAAGCAATTGATGGTATTTCGATTCTAAAACCTGATTTATCGAAATACCAATTGTTATGGTAAGTGCAAACACTATAATGATAAACCGGCTGTATAGTGAACCTTGCTTTTGAATTTATTTAATTAAATGTAGTAAAAAAATGTCTCCTACATTTAAACGTATTGAATTAATGGGGCTGTCAAAAACTTTGATGTTAAACTTTATTTGATATGTTACCTTCCCAGTATTTCTTTTTTACAGCCAAATAATTCAACACTCCTTCGGGTGTTTTAAATATTCTTTTTAGCTGATTAGGTAATGTTTGTCTGTAATAATTTTCGATTGGATTTGTTGTTTTAGAAACAAATCCATCTACCATAAACAAAGTCAATCTATTAAAATCTCTAGTGATTTTGTCTATTGATCTATAAAGAGCATATGGAATTTTCTTAATACCGTCTATTAAATTTTGAAGCCTATTGATTGCGATACTTACATCATATGTTCTAAATATCTCTTTTATTTCTGTAAATGTTAAACACATGTTTATCTTTTCACAGTAACTAACAAATTTTGATTTTAACTTTTTGAATACATCGTTTCCAATCAATTTATACAAATGAAATATGCAAAGTTGATGTTTTATCTCAAGTTTATCCATTATCTATTTGTACTTTATCCGATGATCAGTAGATATTGCATAAATTGGTCTGTTTGATGTTGCTTTTTCAATAAAATCCTTTACTGTATCATATTCAAGATTAGTAACGATCATTTCTTCAACTGGTTTATTGAATATTGAATCAATCAAACTGAGCCTATAAAATCGTCTTCCATTCAATTTTAAATATTGTTCATCATAGCAATAATAACCCGAGTATTCTTTTGTAGCTTCTGAAGTCACTTCTTTGTTTGATTTCCTTATCCAGTTATAGATGGTTTGATGGGATGGGGAGCAATCATAAAGTGAACTGAATATTTTTTGTAAATGTCTAAATGAACAATATCCTGTTTCATAACCTTCAATATACTGTTCATATGTTCTGGCATATTGATGACCTTTTTTAACAATTGAGTCGGGGTGTTGTAAATCTTTTAGAGCATTTTTTGCAATAATATCTTCGTACGTGGATTATTTGACTTCCAAATTCTGCTAACTTTAACTTACGCGTATAATACTCTTGTTTATTTATTTTATTGGAACCACATACGGGGCACTGAGGATGTAAAAGATCAAAATGGTTGTCAGCATGCAAAACAAGTTCCTTCTCATTTCGAATGTTCCTTTTTCCAGTTGAACTAAAATGGGATATGATTGCTTTTTCAAAAGTTGTAATGCCTGAAAAACAATCAGTTAATTTAAGTTGTATTGAGTCAATGTGGGATGCGAAAGTGGATGTTATATTAGGTGTCATAACCATTCATCCACTTTCATAATATATATTCATTGTGATTGATTAGTTGTAACTTTCTAACACCAAAGTTTTTGACAGCCCCCAAAATATATGCAATTCTTCCAAGATTATTTTGTGGAATTACCTTTCAGAACCATTTTTCATTTGTAATTAGTTTAGTACGGCATCCCTTATAGTTTGAAATTAGCTCTGATCTCTACAACTGTATTCATTTGAATATGCTTTAAACAAAATCTCGTTAATTAATAGGATTTTTATTCGTCCTTTTACAATACTCTCGACAAGACTGAATGAGTTATGCCCAGTGGGTGTAGTAGTTTCACGAATAACCATCTTTTATAAATTATTTATTTTTGCTTTTATAGCTCAAAAATGAAATGCTATATAATTCGATAATAAAAAGGTTATAAATTGATTTACCGAAACATTCTGAATTATTGAGTATCTATTTTCTAAGATACCTATTACTCTTTCTTTTAGTACGGGGGATAGATTCGAACCCTTTTATTTAGTACGGTGCAACATACCTTAAATATGGGGTATGTTTTTACCCAAGAGTTTTAACAGCATGAATGGTCTGGAATTAAATTTAGAACAATCCGAATCAAATTAAGAGCAAAAAAAGAAAAAAGAAGCCCGTATGTGGAATCCGCACACGTGTAATATGATTAGTTCTTAACTACGAATTTTCTGTACAGGCGTGCCTGGAATCCGTGATATTTGGCAAACCCTTCAGCATCCTTCTGGTCGATGCTTGTGCCATCAAAGGATACGAGCTCTTCTGAGTAAAGGGCATACGGGGATGTCCTTGCAAGAACGAGGACGCTACCTTTGTAGAGCTTCATTGTTACTGTACCTGCGACACGTTCCTGTGTCTTGTCAATGAAAGCATTGAGGTCATCGTAGAGGGGTTCATCCACGAGGCCGTAGTATGCAAGCTCAGACCACTGGGCGTCGACCGTTGCCTTGAACTTGAGCTCTGCACGGGTAAGCACGAGCTTTTCGAGGTCTTTGTGTGCCGCAAGCAGAACTGTTGCTGCAGGATGTTCGTAGTTCTCACGTGCCTTGAGTCCGAGGACACGGTCCTCGATCATGTCGGTACGACCTACGCCATGTGTTCCTGCAATGATGTTCATCTTCTCGATAAGTTCGACACCGCCCATCTTCTGACCATCAAGGGATACCGGCACACCGTTCTCGAATCCGATCTCGATGATCTGAGCGTCAGGTGCATCTTCCGGAGCTGTTGTCCATTTGTATATCTCTTCAGGAGGGATATATCCAGGGTCTTCGAGCTTTCCGCCTTCGATGCTTCTGCTCCAGATGTTCTCATCAACGCTCCATGGCTTTGCAGTGGTGACTCCCACAGGTATGCCATGTTCTTTAGCGTATTCGATCTCCCATTCACGGGTGAGGTTCATCTCTCTCATAGGTGCGATGACATCCATGTCGGTGAGCCTGAACACTGCCTCGAAACGAAGTTGGTCGTTGCCTTTGCCGGTGCAACCGTGTGCGAGTGCAACTGCGCCTTCCTGCTCTGCTATCTCAACTACCTTCTTGGCGATGAGCGGGCGTGCAATGGATGTGCCCATTACATAGCCTTCGTAGTCGCCGTTGGCTCTTATAAGCGGGAAGATATAGTCGTTCACGAACTCTTCGCGAACATCAAGCGTGAAATGCTTGTCACTGATCTTCTTTGCTTTCTCTTCTGCCTGTGCGACATCTTCCTTTGGCTGTCCCACATCGACTGCTACTGTAATTACTTCATCGTATCCGTATTCTTCCTTGAGGAGAGGGATACAGATAGATGTGTCAAGTCCTCCGGAATACGCAAGTGCTACTTTCTTTGACATGATATTGTTTCCTTGTAATTGATGATCAGTTGTTGATTTCTTTGTGATATTCATTGATGGACTTGATGGTTATCTCACCTGTTTTCATGGATGTGATAGCATCAGCGGCTGCTCTTGCTGCCTGTACCGTGGTGATGTATGGCACCTTGAAGTCCACTGCAGCACGGCGGATCTGGTAACCGTCCTTTCGTGACTGGCTTCCTGTTGGAGTGTTCACGATAAGTCCTACCTCATCCCTGCGCAACATGTCTATGACGTTAGGACTGCCTTCGTGCAACTTCATGACCGCTTCCATGTTGATACCTTTCTCTGCCAGGTAGTTCGCAGTCCCTTTGGTACCTATGAGCTTAAGACCTGCATCCTGCATCTTCTTTGCGATCTCTACAAATTCTTCTCTGTCTGCTTCCTTAATGGACATGAAAACATATCCGCTAAGTGGCAACAGGTTGTCTGCACTGAGCTGTGCCTTGAAGAACGCACGTCCGAAATCATAGTCTATGCCCATTACTTCTCCGGTACTCTTCATCTCCGGACCAAGGACAGGGTCTGCTCCAGGCAATTTGTCGAATGGCAAGAGTACTTCCTTGACGGAATAGTGCTCGACATGTAACTCGTCCTGCTGTGCATATCCCAGTTCCTCAAGGGAGTGACCTATGATGACCTGTGCAGCGATCTTGGCAAGTGGAAGTCCCACTGCTTTTGATACGAATGGAATGGTTCGGCTGGATCGAGGGTTCGCTTCAAGCACGTAGACCTTTCCGTCCTGCTCTGCCATCTGGATGTTGATAAGTCCTATAACGTTGAGTGATAGTGCTATCTTGCGTGTGTAGTCACGTACTGTATTAAGGGTCTCTTCTGACAGATACCGTGGCGGGATGACACAAGCTGAGTCACCGGAGTGTACACCGGCCTCTTCGATGTGTTCCATGATAGCGCCGATAAGTACGTCCTTGCCGTCACAGACCGCATCCACGTCTATCTCGACCGCAGCTTCAAGGAAGTCGTCGATAAGTACTGGCTGTTCAGGGGATACTCTTACTGCTTCTCTCATGTAGCGTTCGAGATCATTTTGCTCATAGACGATCTCCATTGCACGTCCGCCGAGTACGTATGATGGCCTGACAAGTACCGGATATCCAATACGGGTGGCTATCTCGATGGCATCTTCCTGTGAGGTCGCGTAGCCGGCTTCAGGCTGTGCAACACCGAGCTTGCTCATCATCAGGTTGAACTTTTCCCTGTTCTCTGCCATATCGATGTCCTCAGGGGATGTACCCATGATGATAGTGTCGAGATCAGTACGGCGTGCAAGTTCCTTCTGGAGAGGTAGTGCAAGATTGACAGAGGTCTGTCCACCGAATTGCACCAGTACACCATATGGTTTCTCACGCTCGATTATGTTCATGACATCCTCGAGTGTAAGCGGTTCAAAGAACAGCTTGTCAGAGGTGTCGTAGTCAGTTGAAACGGTCTCAGGGTTGTTGTTCACGATATGTGCTTCGATCCCATCTTCACGGATAGCTGTCACAGCATGGACAGTACAGTAATCGAATTCGATACCCTGACCGATGCGTATAGGACCTGCACCGAGGATGAGGATCTTTTTCCTGTCGGTTGGTACATCCTCGCACATCGTTTCATAGCATGAATAATAGTAAGGTGTCTCTGCAGCGAATTCCGCAGCACAGGTATCGACCATCTTGTAGGTCGAGATTACATCATTATTGCGGCGCAGATCGTTGATCTCTTCACGGCTCTTTCCTGTCATTTCCCCAATTCGTTCATCTGTGAATCCCAGGCGTTTCGCTTCTGTTAAGAGAGCAATATCAGGCTCGCCTGCGAAAAGTTCTGCTGCAAGCTTCTTTTCCATCTTGACGATGTTGTCAATCTTCTCGATGAAGAAGACATCAATGCCACTGAGTTCGGAAACTTCCTCTATGCTCATTCCGGTATTAAGGGCATGAAAGATAACGAACAGCCTTTCGCTTGTCGGGGTCTTCAAAAGGGTGATGATCTCTGCCTGTTCCCATGTCTTGTTACCGAACTTCATATCAATATCTAGGGACCTGACAGCTTTCTGAAGGGATTCTTCGATGGTACGTCCGATGGACATTACTTCACCGGTACTCTTCATGGCGGTGGTAAGGGTCTTGTCAGCGGTGACGAACTTGTCGAATGGCCATCTTGGGATCTTTGTTACAATGTAATCGATGGTAGGTTCAAAGGATGCAGGTGTCTTCTTGGTGACATCATTGAGAATCTCGTCAAGTGTCATTCCAATTGCGATCTTTGCTGTGACCCTTGCGATAGGATATCCGGTTGCCTTTGAAGCAAGAGCGGATGATCTTGAAATACGTGGATTTACTTCTACGATCCTGTATTCTCCGTCCTTGGCAGCGAACTGGATGTTACATCCACCTTCAATGCCTAAAGCACGTATGATCTTGATGGCTGCTGTACGAAGCATCTGGTGTTCGATGTCGTTAAGCGTCTGGGAAGGTGTCACTACAATGGACTCACCTGTGTGAACACCCATCGGGTCAAGGTTCTCCATGTTACAGATAACGATACAGGTATCGTTGGAGTCACGCATGACCTCGTATTCGAATTCTTTCCATCCAAGAACGCTTTCCTCGATGAGGACCTGATTGATCCTGCTTCGGCGCAGGCCTCTTTCGGATATCTCGAGAAGCTGTTCTTTTGTGTATGCGATACCGCCGCCGGCACCTCCAAGGGTGTATGCTGGGCGTATGATAAGGGGTAATCCGAGTTCATCGATAATCGCTTCAGCTTCTTTGAGTGTGGAAACTGCCACACTTCTGGGCACTTTCTCGCCGATGTCTTCCATCTTGTTCTTGAAGAGCTCACGGTCCTCGGTGTTCTTGATGGCTTCAAGGGATGTCCCAAGCAATTCCACATTGAACTTCTCGAACACACCCATCTCGGCAAGTTCACTTGTGAGGTTAAGACCGGTCTGACCGCCGATACCTGCAATGATGGCATCTGGTCTTTCCTTCTCGATGATCTTAGCGATTATCTTTGCTTCAAGCGGCTCGATGTAAACGGCATCTGCCATTTCCGGATCTGTCATGATGGTTGCCGGGTTGGAGTTTACAAGGACTACCTTGTATCCTTCTTCTTTCAATGATCTGCAAGCCTGAGTTCCGGAGAAATCGAATTCTGCTGCCTGCCCTATCATTATCGGACCGGAGCCTATGAGCAGGATCTTCTTAATATCGTTTCGTTTTGCCATTATACCCTGCCTCCCATAGCTTTCATGACCTTTCCAAAGAAGATCTTCTCTGTATCTCTCGGACCGGCATGTGCTTCCGGATGATACTGAACACTGAATATATCGAGGTCCTTCTGCTCGATACCTTCCACGGTCCTGTCATTGGTATTGATCTGTGTGACAATTACATCAGTGTCATCGAAGGAATCTCCTTCCACAGCGAATCCGTGATTCTGTGAAGTTATGTGTACAATTCCTGTTTCAAGGTCCTTGACCGGCTGGTTTGCTCCGCGGTGTCCGAACTTGAGCTTGTATGTGTCAGCTCCAAGTGCCCTTGCAATGATCTGATGACCAAGGCATATTCCTGCAATAGGAACAGTTCCTGCCATTTCTTTTACTGCGTCTATGGCTGCGTTTGCATTTTGTGGGTCACCTGGTCCGTTGGACAGGAATAAAAGATCAGGATCAAATTCCTGAATTACAGAAGCGGGTGTGGTAGCTGGTAC
The DNA here is from genome assembly GCF_000013725.1 of Methanococcoides burtonii DSM 6242. Lineage (NCBI taxonomy): Archaea > Methanobacteriati > Methanobacteriota > Methanomicrobia > Methanosarcinales > Methanosarcinaceae > Methanococcoides > Methanococcoides burtonii. The sequence goes on along the minus strand of NC_007955.1, from coordinate 923,769 downwards.
CACTGTAACATCAATGCCTCTGTTCAATAGACTTGTAGAAATATTCTTTTTCATACCGAGGTCGATAAGTACGACATTTTTCTTGTCATCGGTATTGACCTGACTTTTTATGATGTAGGGTTCTTTGCAGGTAACCCTTGAGATCAGGTCGAGACTGGATATATCCGGCTGTGCTCTCGCCAGCCTTACAGCCTCTTCACCATCGTCACTGCCATTGATAAGTGCAGCACGCATGGTACCATGCTCTCTAGTACCGATGGTGAGCATACGAGTGTCAACTCCGGATATTCCGGGCTTTCCCTCATCTTCCATCAGCTTGTAGATATTACGCATGGATTGGTGGTGACTTGGAGACCGACATGCTTCCCTTACAACAAGGCCCTCGACCTTTACACCGTCGGACTGAAAGGTCTCATCATTGACCCCATAATTTCCGATAAGAGGATATGTGAACATCAAGATCTGACCGCTGTATGAAGGGTCTGTCAGTGATTCCTCATAACCTGTGTACTGAGTAGTGAAAACAAGCTCTCCGCAAACGATACCTTCAGCACCGAAACCGGTACCTTTTAAAAACGTTCCATCTTCTAATCCTATTACTGCATCCATCATCCGAACCTGCCATTAGATATCATGAATGGTTTATAAGGGTTATGATGGATGTGACTATTTATAGGTGTGTTGTGTGACATTTTGTTCAGGGGTGTGGGAAAGATGAAATATTTATGTGTCTCGATGATCTTCGAATTGTATTTTTAGGCTCTGTAGAAACCCTATTCTCAAGAGGATTCATATTAATCCTTTTAAAAATTTATCTAAAGGATGATGAGATTATCAAATTAGCTCATAAATTCTCCCATTCTAATTTGATGACATTACCTCATACATAATTTGTAAATGAGTTAGTTTCTTTAACTCCATTTTGCAAATTTGTAGCTACAAGCAATTGATATGCAACGAAATTCATAACTGAATACAGTTTCTTACTGCTATTTTTCATTCTTCTGATGTCAAACTTTACAGTCCACTTAATATGATTGTGTACTCGTTCACATTCACCCCTGTGCGAATAATCTTCATCGAATCCATCATCTTTGATATTCTTGTTTCGCAAGTGCATACCTACCTGTTTTTCTCTTCCATTTTCATAGAGGAAATGAAGTTTTTCTTCATATTTCATATGAATAGATCCACCAAGTTTCCACATTTTGTTAACCCAGTGATCAATTCTTTCCATCATTCCCTCGTATTGAACTTTAGAATCTGAAGAGTATGCAATCACTGGTTTTGCATTCAACTTATACCAGATATCTGCATGATTCCTGAATGAATCATAACCTCCATCCAATGCATAAGTGTCAATGTCAACTCCCATTTCTACCAATGCATCAATATGTTTCTTCAATTCAGGAGAATCGTGAGAAGCACCTTTTGTATGAGTCATGCAGATTGGAAGTGTTCCAATCATGGTGATGTGAGCTTTGTCCATCTTACAATTATAATGCGGATTGTAATCTGCATACTTGTCATATCTTGATGCTTCAAGTGGAGTTGAATCTGTTTTCGCATCTCTAATCTTTGTATTTTTGGAGATATTCTTTCCAATTTTGAACATTACTTCATCGAGTCCAGTTTTTCCAAGTCTGTATTTTACAAAATGATGCAGTGTTGCAGGGGATGGAAGATTCATAATGCCGTTATTGTCTTCAAAAGAAAGAAGCTGCGCTTCTTCTTTTGTTAAGGTCGATATTGTTTTCTCAAATGAGAGGTTTCTATAACATTTCACAACGATGAGCTTTATCATTGACGAAACCTTATACCGAAAGTGCCAGTCCTTATCGGTATAATAGCTACTTTCAACATAAGAAGCAATGTCATCGATATCTAAGAAATACAAAAATTGGCATATTGATGCATTATCTGTGTTCAGATAGTTAGCAATTGAATCTCTGGTACAGATTCCGTCCGAAACATCGTAATAATATTTCATGGACTGGTACATTTTCTACAATATAAATGTAATGCATAAGCTATGCTCAGAGTGGTGCCAGTAGTCTTGAAAAAAGAGTTACGTTTTTAAAGCGAAAAGCTAATTTCAGTAGTTCTCTAATTTTGGCATAATTCACGAAATCAATACCATTCGGCACATTAATATACCTTTAAAATGCCCTTTCCATGTTATCACGACTAGAATTAACACCTGCTCACTGTATCAAAACGGTTCTACCACCACTTCTGGACAACATTCCCATTTCAATAAATGGATCACTTACTCCTAAAGACCTTTTCACTAATGTTCTCGGAATGTCCACCGATAAACTTTCAATCCATTCAATTGGTAAACAATATCATAAGACTCCATGTGAAACATCGATGAGATATCATTTGCATAAGATTGATTTCGATCAGCTCATTGAAAACAATGCAAAGATTCTCTTGCAATCATCCCACTAAACCCTTGATTCAAATAAAAAGTATGATCTTGCAATTGATTATACAAATGATCCATACTATGGAAAAGTGGATGCTATCAATGAGAACTATGTGATTCGAGGACAAGCTAAGAAATCAACAAACTCATTCTACTCTTACATTTCTCTTTGCATCATAAACAAATACACAAGATTTACAATTTCCATGTTGCCTGTAGAAAAAGGCAGAACGAAGACAGATTATCTTAAATATTTCATAGATCTAGTTGATAAAATCAATCTTAAGACCAATGTTCTTTGTTTGGACCGAGAATTTTACTCCAGAGACGTTTTTGCATTTTTACAGGAGAATGAGATTCCACATATTACTCCTGTTGTAAGGATGGGAAAAAGAATAAAGGATCTTCTTGATGGAAATAAAAAACGTTATGAGAAGTACGTTATGAAGAATAAGAAAGGAGATGTAGAACTTGATATTGCTATTGATGTTAAGTATCTGAAAGGAAAGAGAGGGAAAAATGGTTGTGAGAATTTAGGGTTTGTTGTTTATGGAATTGATTGGGAACCAGGAAAGATTAGCACGATCTACAGGAAACGATTTACTATTGAATCATCATATCGAATGCGGAATGTGGTGAAACCGAAAACATCTTCAAGAAATCCAATGCTACGATATTTCTATGCGTTGATATCATTTATGCTGAAAAATGCATGGTTATCGATTCAGAGAATGCATTTTATGAAGGTGAAAAGGGGACCGAAAACGATAGAAGAAGATGTTTTTAGATTTGATTTATTTGTTCACTTTATTGAGGTATGGGTGAGAAAAAAGTTGAAAGTAAAGTTAGTAGTGAAATGTTATAGGTAACCTTGCATGATTTATTTAGTGGAGGGAATATTAGTGAAGTACTGAATTTGATAATCTCTAATATATACTGGCATGGTTATCCCGTTAAAATATTAGAAGTTTTAAGGACTTACGAAATACAAATGCTGTCTTAATCATATTATCAAGTCCTGACAAGAAGGTGAGAAAGAATCGATCATTCAGCCCTCACCTTTTTGTGTTGTCAGTCTTCGACTTCCAGTGCATTTACTATATCGTTTATATTAAGCTCCCCTTTGACAGCTCTTTTTACCATTGGATAGATATGTGAGCAATCGTCTATCGCTGCCCAACGCTTCTCCCCTACCTGTCGGATGATCTGTTCCATTACCTCTTCACAATCTGTACAATAGGTTTTGTTAGTTTCAACTCCACATACATTGCATTGCATAGTGTTACCCTCCACTATTAACATTGGATTTTGAGGATATGAAGTTTTTGTTTTTTAAAAAGGAGGAGGAATTTATGTGGAAACTCGTGTTTGCTGGCAGTGGTCACATGAAAATAAATACGTGTACACCAAATCATCCAGCCCGAAACTAAATACTATTCAATCCAATTCAATATCAAATCCATTCAAAAGAGAAATCACCTCAGGAACAGAAAATATTGTTTTCCTTAAGAAATTATTATTTGGGTCTATATCATAGTTCTTTGCATTCTTGAACGATGCAAAACTTAAGTTCGTTTTTTGAAAAAGACTGTTCTTAAGATCCGAATTTTCAAAATTCGCATTTGTCAGGTTGGTATTTACAAGATCACAGTCATATATCTGACAATTACTGAAATTCGTGTTTTCTAAATTCAGATGAGAGAACACTGAGAGGGAAATAAATGAGTCTTCAAATCCAACAGTGAGAATGAAGTCATTACATTTCGTAAGGTCAAATCCAAGGATCTTAGAGTTCTTAAATTTAGTGTCCTGGAATCTTGTGTTATCCAGATCTACATTTGATAAATTGCATTCCTCAAAAACACAATCGATGAACTTTGAATTTTTAAAAGATATGCCAGAAAGGTCAATATCCTTAAAAGTTTGAGATTCAAATTCTTTGTTCTGATATTCCATGACCAACAGATATTGTTTCTGCATTATATGCATATCCATTTTGTAGAGAGATCAGAACATCACACTATTAGTTACCTTTATAGTAACTATTCAGCCTACCTATAGTCAATCCTATATGACCAACCTTTACACAAAAAAATTAGAATCTCAAACAATTGTTGGAATAAATGGCATTCCAGCAATTGCATTTCGAATTGCATCCATCACAGGAACCTGATTCTTCTTAACAGTAGAAATGTAACTTCTTACCCGCGAGAAAATTAATGCTCCTTGCATACTTCGGAATGTACCCGATATCTTCTGCTGTACTTTCATCATTCTCACATCCCTTTCTGCAAGATTATTCTCAAATGGAACTTTTAGATCATGCATAAACCTGAGAATATCATTTTTATAACCAATAAACCGATCCAGCAGATTTTTTGCTGTGGTTTGTTTAGTTCTTCCTCGCTTCTTTGATTTGGCTTGAAGTTGAGGATTTTCTTCTATCCCAATATGAATAATCTGGCCGTACCAATCTTCAAACTCTTTAATTCTCTCTGGTTTCATACAACCAGACATTTCTCGGATCTGGTCAACTGACTTTTTGACATCAATAAGTAGAATATTCATAGCTTTTGACCACAATTGATCATCGTTCTCGCTTACACTTGTTAATTCTCGCAATAGATGAGCATTACAGATCGAATGATCACAATCATATTTGTAATATGATTTCCAGAAATCATGAACTACTGTACCATTAAAATTTGGTAAGATTCCCATCACATTCATTGCTTCAGAGCCTCTTTTTTGATGAGGATAATAACATGTCATTTTGTTTGTAGAAGCAACATGTAACCACTGTCGTTTTCCTTCTATCCTCATACCAGTTTCATCACAATTTATCACAGGAGATTCTATTAAGAAGTTCTTGATCTGCTGTTCGAAATCTTCAAGTTTTTCAAAACATGTCTTTTCTGCCCTGGCCAAAGTAGCGGGACTTATTTCACATCCACAAACATCAGCTCGCAATTCACAGCTGCGTTCATAAGGAAGTAATTGATAATCATGTAAGTAGACTGCTAATGATGCAAGACGTAAGCCATATTGCGTGGGTTGTTTAACCTTTTCTGAAAAAGTAGCTTTGTTCTTGCAACCGCAGTGAGGACAGGACTTGATTTCAGCACGATGTTCTGTTACTTGAAGCTTAATGGGAGGTATGTCAAATACTTGCCTTTTTTCATGATCTTTAACTTCTATATCTTCAAGCGATCTTTCACAATTGCTACATTTGTGTACTTTGTGAATTATAACTTCGTCAGGAACATCTACCATTCTGAGAGTAGTTCCAGGATGGTCTTTCTGACCACCTGGTTTCTTTCCACTCTTTTTTCGTCTGCTTTTTGTTTTTGGTTTCTCATTAATAAAAACATCAGTTGAAGGTGGTTTACTGCTGTTTCGGCTGTTTTTTTTGAGTTGCTCTTCCAATTTTTTAACTCGTTCTTCGAGTTCGGTTATTCTGGCAGCTTGTAGTTCTATGATCCTTTGTTGTTCAGCAATGATGTCGTACAATGTAGTGACAAGAGTGACAACTGCTTCGGGACCTTGTTCATAAACTGCTAGGATTTCTTTGCGTTTCGTGTTCATTCACCTCCTGTTTGGCAAAACCAATTGATTTTTTGGGTGTGAACTTAAATAGAATGCTACTACTTACTTTTTTCGTAAAAATCCATGTCAGAAGATGAAATAGATTGAGGTGGGGGGATTTTAGCACGCAAAGGTGGCTGAATAGTTACAATATTTTTAAGAATATTGGACATGAATAAAGTCTAAAACGCAGTAACAGACCAATGATGAATAAGATGACTAACGCAATGCCATCTTATATTATCTTTTAAGATCATATATATAATCCTAAAACTTATATTTATGTACTTTGTACTGTTTGAGTATTGAAAATAGTTAATGCAGATTGTGAATTGGCAAATAGATGATAAAATATAATTTATGATCTATTTTCTTGGTGTGGTACAAATGAGTTATAGAAGACATAGAGAATTCCCTATTTCAGCACTTAGGGAGAATAATTATCTGAAGCTTGAGACGAAACTCTATCGCTATAACACTAACGAAATTGTAAAAGCAGAACGAGCAATGCATACAATAACTTCGTTCTTTTTTAGACCACTTATCAATGCCAATTCATCTCTCTTTTTTCGCAATTTAAGACAAATCAAGTTTATACAAAACAATGAAAACGAATTAATGTGGTGTAGTCATGAAAAATAAAGATACGATATATAAAAAAATCAAATTTATATTAACAGCATTGATGCTTTTGATATTCCTTTGTGGAATGCCGGCAGCAGCTTCTTCCTATGAACTTGTTGCAAACACGACCAGTGATGAGAACGGAAATTTTGTTTTTGAAGGCGTTCCGAATGGAGATTATTCTATTGCTTCTATGAACTACCTATATTCTGCAATGGCTAAAGAGGATATGTGGTTCTGCAACACAAGCAACATAAATATTGAAAGTTCTGATATTGTCATTGATCCAATAATAAACAGACTCGACACTTCAGTAAATGTTGACAAAGTTCTTGGGATGCTTGAAAAAAATGAAATTTCAGGCACTACATTTAAGGAAGGAAGAAAAAGCAATGCTCTCATCAATGCTACTAGCCTTGTTTTAATTTCAGACACGGGAGAATATATTGCAAACACAACCAGTGACCAAAACGGTAGTTTTTGTTTTACAGACATCCCAAATGGGAATTACAATATTGCAGCCCTCAACTATCTTTATTCATCGATGAGCAAAAAAGACATATGGTACACTAATACAACCTCCCTGGAACTAACAAGTTCTGATATTATCATAGACCCTGTGATCAGCAGTACCGATGAAACAGTAGATGTTGATGCAGTTCTTGGACTGCTTGAGAGAAATGCTATCTCAGGTACTACATTTAAAAAAGGAAGAAAAAGCAATACTCCTATCAATGATACCACCCTCGTTTTAATTTCAGACACAGGAGAATATGTTGCAAACACAACCAGTGACCAAAACGGTAGTTTTTGTTTTACAGACATCCCAAATGGGAATTACAATATTGCAGCCCTCAGTTATCTTTATTCATCGATGAGCAAAAAAGACATATGGTACACTAATACAACCTCCCTAGAACTGACAAGCTCTGATATTATCATAAGCCCTGTGATCAGCAGTACAGATGAAACAATAGATGTTGATGCAGTTCTTGGACTTCTTGACAGAAGCGAGATATCAGGATTTACTCTTCAAAAAGGAAGAAGGTTAAATACTCCTGTAAATGACACAATTGTTATCCTGTTAAAAGAGAAAAATGGTTTACTAGTACCAACTGCTAATTTTTCGATAAACAATGCATCTGGCAATTGTCCGTTGACAGTTGAATTCACCGATCTGTCTGAAAATGCTACTTCATGGCACTGGGATTTCGGTGACGGCTCCAATTCAACAGACCAAAAACCCATACATGTCTATGATAGCGTTGGATCATTTTGTGTAAAACTTACTGCAAGTAATGCTCAAAATAGTGATATTGAGAGGAAGATCGATCTTGTAACCAGTTATTTGCCAGAGGAAAATAAAACAAAAAGTATGTTATTCCTTGTTCTTGGTGCTGAAGAAACGTACATGACAAAGCAAGCTGTCAAAGATATGGGAATGGAAGACTATGTCGATGTTTATGGCAGTTATCGTGAGAACAGGGTGGAAATATTCTACTCACCATTTGAAGAAAATATCAGCATGGAAAAGTATGATGTAGTTTTCGTTAGCTGGAAAGGTGGTATGAGTTTCTTAGGCACAAACCTCAAACCTCAGATATGTGAAATGATCAATGAGTCCAAAACAGGGACATTCGTATATGACCAGAACTTTGACCTTGATGAACTCAGCACTATAGAATACATTAACCATACAGAACATCCATATCTTGAAGATTACTGGATGGAACAATATGACAATAACATCATTCGCTTGATAACATATCTATCAGTAGTTGATCTCTCAGCCCCGTTCACAGAATATAATGGAATGATCAGGATCGAAGAACCATCGATAACACCAACCAATGGTATTGTTCACCCTGATGCAGGTTATGAAATATTCGATGACCTGGTATCTTATCTTGAATGGTACTGCGAGGATGATGGAAAACACCATATCTATAACCCTGAGAACTATACTGTCGGTATAACCTTCTTTGAAGGACATGATGGTGATCTGTGTGACGGCGTTACCGAAGCACTCATCAATGAACTTGAATCAAGAGGAATAAATGTAATACCAACATTCCGCCCAGCCGTCATTTACGAGCTGGATGATGCTGAAATCTACTTCAAAGCAGATAATGAATGGAAAGCTGATGCATTCATTGATGTTGGTATGGGTGTTTCAAGTATGTCCTCTTTCGTATGGCAGAACGAAGCACTTCAGGAAATGGGAGTACCTGTGATCAATGGTATCCAATATCAGGGCACTATCGAAGAATGGGAGAATTCTGTAAGTGGCCAGGATGGAAGATTCCAATATCAGATCCCGATCATGGAGATCGGTGGTGAGATCGAGTCCATTGTAATCGGAGGTAAAGAATATGATGAAGATATGGAAGCCTGGACTTTCCAACCGATCGATTATCAAATGAAATGGATGGTAGACCGTACAGTTGGCTGGATCGATCTTCAACACATCAAGAACAAAGACAAGAGAGTTGCCATAATTTATTACAACCATGGTAAACAGGGTGCTATGGTAGCTGCAAATCTTGATGTTGCACCAAGCATACCTAACATGCTGACTGCAATGAAAGGGGACGGCTATGATCTGGACGGAAAAGACATCAATCGATCTGAATTTATTGAACTTGTACTTCAACAGGGCAGAAATGTTGGAGTTTGGGCCCCTGGTGAATTAAATTACATGGTCGAGAACTATGATGTTGAACTTTTACCTGTGGAAACATATCTTGAATGGTTCGAAGATATAGAACCTGCTGCACGCCAGAGTGTAATTGGCACATGGGGCGAAGCTCCTGGAAAGGGTATGGTCTATGAGAACGAATCAGGTAAATACTTTGTATTCCCGAAGATCGAAGTTGGAAACGTGCTCATTGCACCACAACCTCCAAGAGGTCTTACGATCAACGATACAATGCTCTATCACGACCAGTCAGTCCCACCATCACACAATTACATTGCATTTTATCTTTGGTTGAACAAAGAACAAAATGAAGGTGGTTTTGACACAGATGCAGTTGTCCATTTCGGAAGACACGGTTCCGAGGAATGGTTGCAGGGTAAAGGAGTAGGACTTTCTGTTAAAGAATGCTGGCCAGCTCTCCTTATTCAGGATATGCCTGTGATCTACCTATATGATGTTGGCGGTATCGGAGAAGGTATTACTGCAAAAAGAAGAGGTAATGCCGTCATGGTGGACCATCTTACTGCACCAGTAATTAATTCAGGATTATACGGAAACTTAACACAGCTTCACGATGCAATGCATAATTATGAAGAAGCGGAAGGTTCTCTAAAACAGGAATACAAAAGATCAATAATTAACTATTACGAAGATCTTAATCTTGAACATGAACTTGGAAATTCATCAGATGATCTCTCTGCAATGGAAAATGAAACGTTCGAGAATTTCGTATTACATGGACCTGTTCATGATTATCTGCATGAGATAGCATCTTCATACATGCCTTACGGCCTTCACATACTTGGCGAGGACATGAGCGAAGAAGGACTTACTGCAATGGTCAAGTCAATGCTCGGAAATGACTTTAGGAAGCATGTTAATGCAACCGGTCTCTGTGAAGATCCCGATATGTTGAGCCCTGCTCATTCGCCGAATGTTCTGGATGAAATACTAACAAAGGTTCTGATCAATGGAACTGAACCAATGGACGTTGTTATCGATCAATTTAATATAGACTACACATATGGACATTATTACTCAACTGTTCTTTCCAATACATCAGGATCTTATGATGCTGAATTTGTGAAAGATGGTAAATATACTATCTATGCGTTCAAAGAAGTTTCAGATGGATGGATAACCGGAAAAGACTATACAACTATTCAGAATGGAGAAACTATTGGTAATATCGGCATAACACTTTCAAAGAATGCAACAGGAACAACAGACTCAGAACTTGAATATGTTCTGAATATGCTTAATGATGTGCCTTCAATTGGAAGTGGGGCTGGTGTAATCTCTGGACAAACCCGTTATCCGGGAATGGATGGAAGTATCAAAGCCAGAATAAATTCCACGGTGGTCTTACAAAGAGATGGTAAGGCTATAGATATGTGTGTCACTGGTGATGATGCAAACTATACTTTTACAGATATTCCTAATGGTGAATATGTAATAGCTTCTATCTATCAAAGTATGATCAGTGGAAGCTGGTACTTTGATTCTGAGAACATAGAGATAACTGAGAATGGATCAAGTAATGTCATACTGGAAATGGAAAAGGACAATACTAATGCTCAGGCTATTATTTCACTACTTGGAGAAGTTTCCGGTACAACGATCATGAATGGATCATTAGTAGCTGAAGACGGATGTAATGTTGTTATTATAACACGTCTTACTGATGTTCAATTAACTGTTGCTAACGATCTTTATGCTGCACTGGACTATTCTAATGCATTAAAGGAGTGTAAAGATGCTGAGATCAATGGTATGATCGATGCACTTAATGGTAAATACATTCCACCGGCATTAGGTGATGATCCTACAAGAAGTCCCGATGAAGTATTGCCTACAGGAAAGAACTTCTACGCATTTAACCCGAATATAGTCCCTACAAAAGAATCATGGGAAGTAGGAAAACAACTTGTTGATGACTTCCTGAATGAATGGAAGGATGGTCATGATGGACAATACCCTGAAAAAGTTGGGTTTGTATTATGGTCTTCCGAATCCATGAGACACAAGGGCGTCATGGAAGCTGAAGTGATGTATCTGCTAGGCGTAGAACCCGACTATAGCTCATCCGGTAAAGTTGAGGGAGTAAAGCTCATTCCTGAAGATGAACTTGGAAGACCCAGGATCGATGTGTTAGTCACTATGACAGGAGTCTACCGCGATAACTGGAAATGGCAGGTTCAGCTTATGGACAGAGCAGTAAGACTTGCAGCAGATGCTGAAAGCAATGCCTATCCTAACTACGTCAACGAACATTCTGAGGCAATATATGATGCTCTAATGGAAACAGAGAACTACACTCCATCTGAAGCCAGAGGGCTTTCAATGTGTAGGCTATTTGGACCGGATGATGGAAGTTGGGGCATCGGTGGCCTAACCAATTCGGTAGATGCAAGTGGTACCTGGACAGAGGAGGAAAAGCTTGCGAACCTATACATCAATTCTATGAGTTACGCATATGGTGATAAGATCTGGGCTTTCAAGGATACGGAAGTCTTCAAAAAGGCACTTGCAGATACTGATGCTGTGTTGTTCAGCAGAAGTGGTAATTCCGGTCGTGGAAGTAGCAGTGTGATATTTGACCATACATACGAGTTCTTCGGCGGATTTGGAATGGCGGTCAGGCATGTTTCAGGCGATACTCCTGACATGTTCATTGTGAACCTGAAAGATCCAGCTCAGGCAATGACGGAAACACTTGGTGCTTTCCTTTCAAGGGACCTGCGTTCAACGTACTGGAATCCGACCTGGATCGAAGGTATGATGGAACATGGATATGTAGGAGCCAGTGAAATTGATCGGATGCTGGAAGATTTCTGGGGGCTTAATGTAATGCTGCCAGATGAAATAAATAATGATATGTGGAACGAGTTCTATAATATTTACGAAAATGATAAGTATGAACTTGGACTGGATGAATGGTTCCAATCTGAGAATAGCTGGGCAAAGCAATCAATGGAAGCAAGGATGATCGAAGCTATTCGCAAAGGATATTGGGATGCACCGGATGAAGTTCTGAAAACACTTGCTCAAAAGTATCAGGAGTCAGTTGTTGAAAATGGTGTTTCATGCTGTCATCACACCTGTGGGAATCCACTTTTGCATGAGTATGTTAAGGGACTTGCTTCCGTTACAGGATATACGGATGTTGTTGATGCTGCTACAAAAACGACTACCCTTTCCGAAGTAACTGAGACAAGATCAAAATCAGGAAGTGGAACGAAAACTGAAGCAAAGATTGTAGACACAAGCACCGGAAACCAGACACAATCAATGGATGGAGGTGTCGGTTCTGATATGACAAATGATCCAAAGGCAAAGCAGTCAGTGGATGATAACTATGTTGAAGGTTATGAGATGACAAAAGAGAAAAATATTGATACTGAACCTTCTTCCAGTGGTTTTTCAGGAGCTGATATGCTTGGAACGGCCATTGTATTCCTTGTAGTAGGAATCATATTCTATGGTTTCCGCAGAAGGGGGTTCTAAAATAAGAACATCATGGCATCCTTAAACAGATGCCAAATTCATTTTTTATTCAAATATCAGTTCAAGTCCTTCTTTAAGATCCGGATGCATCAGACCGGTATAACCGTGACTTGTGCTGTCAATGGTTACAAATGACTTAGGTTCTTCTGCTTTTTTAAATGTTAACTGTGCTGAACCATAAGAGATCACACTGTCATTAATTGAATGCAGCATCACAAATGGACGTGGTGATATTTCCACAAGGTAATTGTCGGGGTCTATCGACCTGAAGAATTCGTAAGCTAATTTATCGGTAACCTGAGCAGGATCAATAGCAGAAGAATCGTATCCACAGGTGCTGATGGCGATAACTCCGGAAAGGGAATCATCAAGTGCTGTTGCGATAATGGCAGGTCTGCCTCCATTGCTTGAACCCAGCATTGCTACCTTTGATGCATCTATCTCCGGCTGATCCCTCAGCACATCAGAAGCTTTTAAAGCATCATAGATTATGAGGTACTGAACCGACTCAACACCTGTCTTGAACATCTCAATATCCGAGTCGAGATCAATTGCCCCAAGATCCCGCTGGTCAATTATGATCGAGGCATAGCCCATATCAGCAAGTATTACTGATAGACCATGTTCGTTCTCTTTTGTGACTCCAGCACCCGGAAGTACAACTATAGCCGGAATCTGCGAATCGGTTGTTGTTCTTGGAATTGTCAAAAGTGAAGGAACAATTCTGCTCCTGCTCGTATATTCGATTGTGCTGACAGTGTAGTTCGAATTAGAGTCGTCGATATCAATAATAGAATATTGGATAGCATCACGTTCCGGATACGAGAGCAGGCCCTCTTCAGTAACTGACCACTCATCATCTTGGTTAAATATTATCCCGAAAAGACCTGAGAGGATCAAGAGTATGCCAATGACCAATACAAGGTTATTGCTTTTCAGGATCCTTTTCATTTTCAAAGCGTCTTTCTTCTTCGATCTGTTCTTAGCCATGGCTAAAGGAACAGTGGTGAAATAAAAAAAGATTTCCGTGTCAGGTATAGACACGGAGGATATAGATAGAATTATTTCTGTGGTGGCCAGTTCTGTTCCATCCAGCCAGGCAACCTGCCTGAATCTGCCGGACCGATCATTACTCCTGCACCGGTCTCGTCTTCCACATCGCCCTGCAGACGTGCTGCAAGTCCAGGAAGCACAATGACCTTATGGGTCAGCTTTTCCATATCAAAGCCTGCATCATCAAGTCCTTTCTTGATCTTTGCGGCTGTAAGCTGTCCTCCTGCCACAGCAGCCTCTACACCGATACCATCAGTGTCGATAGCTGTGAGGTAACAGTCCACACCATTAGATGAAAGGTCACTCTCAACTGTGTAGTATGTGAGTGCGAAGTTGGTGGTTACAAGCAAGGGTGAATCTGCCGTTGGTGAACCGATCTCATAGACTGCAGGATCGACCGTAACAGGCTTCCTTGGGTCAGTGTACATCGTATCACGTATATGCAACTGTGGCATCAGTGCATAAGGTTCGATGCTATGCATGATCATGATATCACCGTACTTGATAGTGAATATGGAAGCTACAACGGTTTCCCAGTATGATGCGCTTACTTCGTCATCATGTGCCATCCACGCTGTGAACGGAACTGCCATGATCGGGAATGCGATATCACGGTCACCATTGATGCTTGCTCTTCTGATCTTCAGGAAATTGTTGAGGGTCGTCTTAAGACCTTTTCCTGTTGGGAATGTTCCCGGATCGAGTACAACATCTTCAATGGCATTGTCTGCAAAGGTCTTTGCCATTGACTTGAGAAGATCAAGGTCATTTGGTGCAAAGACAGTTACAGGGACATTGAATTCCTGTGCCAGAGCTGCGACTTCCTGCCAGTTATCCTTGTTAGCTGCATAAAGAAGCGGCCTTTTTTCAGCTGCAACCTCAAGGCCTGCCCTTAGAACAGCAGGCTCGAACGAGCAGAGGATCATTGGGAACTCAGTGGTCTCCATTACCTTCTTTACAGTCGCTGCGAACTTTTCAGGGTCATTTGATACACTGCGGACAGCTATCATGTCAAGGGTGAGGTAATCACCGACATAGAACTTCTTGAAATCCTGTATCTTATTTACTCTTTCAACAAGGTCAGTCTCTTCCATGGTGTCCCAGACATCATAGGCAAGAGCTGTCTTGTTGAAGAAAGTAAGCTTATGACGATGCAATACATCGTCTCCACCGATACTGATAGCGTTATCTCCGACACCGATGACAACTTCCCTTATCTCAGGAGCAAGGAGAGTTACAAGTTCATCATATTTCTTCTTGTATTTGCTCTCATTGACAAGAGGTGTACAATCGGTTGCTTTTAATGATCTGTCGATAAGATGGGAAGCAAATGCCATGCAGGATGTTTCACCACATTCACCACAGTTAGTTCCAGGAAGGAACTTGTATGCTTCAAGAGGGCTGTTTATTTTCATTTATCACACCTCCGCTCCGATCCACTTAGTGATATCGATCTCTTCTGCCTCAATTGAACCATAGAGTGTTTGTGTTATTTCTTTGAGCACCTGAACGGATGTTGGGTGCATCATCATGAACATATCATTACCTGCAAGTGAAAGTGTCAGACCTGTGATGATCTCCCAAATAGGACCTCTGTACTCACGTGGACCCCAATCAGAATCCTGTTTGAGTGGAGATTCCTTCATCCATGATTCACGTGCACCCCATGCATTGGTAGTACCAGAAGACATTGGGAATGTCAGTTCATCATCGCCCATAAGACCTGCAAGTCGAATACGTTCCATGTTAGTGTATGCGTAATCAAGACCATAACCAAGCGCTGCTGTGGTTGGGTCCATGACAATGCTATCCCTTGGGACATTACACTGTTTCATGAGCTTTCTGTTAAGTTCTTTTTGTGCATTGATCTCAAGCTGGGTCCATGAAAGTACTGCATGACCGTGGTCAGTAGCAGCTTTTGCAACTCTTTCATAATCAAGGTTTAGACTTGCAGATGCTAAGAGAACACGTTCCCCCTCTGCAACTTCAGCTGCCCTTTCGAGAACTTCAGGATCTTTCTTAGGGTTACCTGAACCACCGATGACAATAGGTACCTTGACCGCCTGAAGAACATCCTCTACGACCTTTGCAGCTTCCCTTGCCGGAGTATCGTTGATGAGTGGATCTGTTGAGATAAGGTGAATTGTTACCATATCTGCATTGAAGTCCTTTACGACCTTCTTTGCCCATTCGGCAGGATCGTTGATAACATCACCATAGTTCTCTTTGACAGATTTTGCCATGCTTATCGGCATGTCAAAAACATCCATTGTAACATAATTACGGTGTGGCATTTCTGCATCAAAGTAATAAGGAAGTGCATTTTCTCCACCAAGAGTTACAGTGCTCTTACGGGAACCGCCATCTGCTGATGTTGCACCAAGGGTAACTTCCTGAATAGGTGTTGCCCATTCGCTCATCTTTGAGACATCGAATTTAGCAGGAAGGAGTTCTGGTATCCTTGATGCACCTGCAACAGGTGCCTGCTGTGGAACTCCGCCCATTGATGCTGCGAAAAGCTGGTCAACAGGGTATCCTAACATTCGTGCAATATTAGCAACATGCATTGATATCTGAGCAGCTTCGTGCCCAAGTGCGTAGGCTATTGCAGGATTTAATCCGCCGCCTCCGGAAATATCGAGCTCGATGTCACCTTCAATTGTCACTCCTTCGAGTGACTGGACATCGAGGTCTTTAAGAATATCAGTAAGACCTGATAATTTCATCTTGTTTGACATATGAATTCACCATTTTACTTATGTGAAATAATGACAGTGATCAAAGACCAAGTTTCTTTGCGATCTTATCAACTTCCTGAACTGCAACGGAATCGTCAGGAAGATCAAAAAGAGGGATCCCTTTGAGGTCTCTTTCCGCAATGATACTATCCATTGGAACTGTTCCTATCAATTCAAGGTTCAGTCCTTCTGCTGTGCTCTTGATCTCGGCCCTATTTGCATCTGTGACCTTATTCGCAACAACGACTATATTCTTTATGTTGGTGTCAAGTTCCTCAGTCAGATCCCTTATTCGTTCTGCTGTACGCAGTCCGCGTCTTGAACCATCTGTAACGACAATAAGCTCATCAACGTCCCTGATCATTTTACGGCTAAAATGCTCAAGTCCGGCTTCGGTATCGATGATAACAACATCATAGTTCTTGACAAGCTTGTCCATTATACCACGAAGCAGATTGTTCACATAGCAGTAACAACCAGAACCTTCTGGACGACCCATTACAATAAGATCGTACTTTGGCATTTCCTCCAGAACCTCATAGAGCTTGGATTCAAAAATAGACTGTTTATTCACATCAGGAGGAAGATTATCTCTCTCATCCTGCATGAACTGCTTCATGTCACCAACTGTCTTTGACACTTCACAACCAAGTGTTTCCGGTAAATTTGTATCCGGATCAGCATCGATTGCAAGGACAACCTTATTAGTCTTTGTAAGATGGCGAATGAGAAGACTGGTTATAGCAGTCTTCCCTGTTCCACCCTTACCTGTTAATGCTATAACTTTTGTCACAGAAAACCTCGTTTACTCCTTTTTCTGAATGATCACTTTCTCAATGCTCACTTTAGCATTCTTAAGAATTATCTTAACGCCACCAGTACCTGATGAAGATGGCATCATCATTGGCATACCCTGCATTGGCATAGTGTTCTGCATCGTTGGAGGTGCTGCGAACATTGTTGCTTCCTGAACTTCCTCTTCAGCTTCTGGTTCTTCCTCAGCTTCTTCTTCCCATCTCTGAACGATAGGATGATCCTTCTCAGTAAGGAAGTTCTTAAGGGAATCAAGGTCTGAAGCATCTTCTTCGGTTGCAACCTTATCTGCAATATTAGCTGGAATGTCAGCTAATACCCGGTCTTTCAGATGCTTTGGCATCCATACAACCCGGTCCCAGCCACCATCTGCCTGAATGAACTTTGGTGACCTGAAATAGTTGATACCAATACCAAGGAAACCAACAACCTGCTTTCCACCGCCAGTCTGACCAGCCATTGTTGAAAATGGAAGACCATTTGGTGCAACACCTGTAAAGTCTCTGTCAACCCATCCGATACCATCTACCTCAGGGATATAGAAACCTACTACCTCGAAACAGCCACATGATGTATGTGGATATTCGAAGAAGGAGTGAAGGTTGATACGATCATATTCACCGCTTGAGAGTGATTTTGCAAGATCATTAACACCGGAATACTCACCAGCTACTGCATTGATCGTATCACCTTTAGGAATAGCGAACTGCGGACCTTCAGGGTCAACCTTTGCAGCTGCACGACCATCGAACCAGTTGATAGCACCACAGAGTGATATCCTGTCCGGTGTGATCACACAAACGTTAGAAGGAGCAAATGATTGACAGAGGGTACATCCGTAGAAGGTGTCAACATCCTCATCGTGGAGGTCACGTGTCCTGTCATCCCTTGACTTGTAGATGGCCTTTACATTATCCATCTCTTTCTCGATCTCAGCGAGATCTGTTATGTAGACAGCTTCGACCTTCTCTATGAATGGAAGCTCGTTCTTGAACAGCATCATAACGGCCTGAGCAATAGGCTCAAAGGAAGTAAGACCTTTTGCCACAGCATCCTTGCTTACACGGATCCATACATCATATCTCTGGTTCAAATGCATTAAACCCTGAATGTAGTTCTGGAAATCGTGGTTCCTACGCTCTACAATAGACTCAAGGTCTTCTTCTACAAGTTCCCCTGCGATCTTGTAGATCATTGCGAACGGGTGTCTTGAGCCTTCTTCCATTTCAGAAATATCGGGACCGATAAGTGTGAACTTACCGTCCTCGATCTCATCCATTGAAGTAGCTCTTACAAGCTCATAACCTTTCGATTTCGGTCCTGAGAGCTCAACGTGCATGCCGTCTTTCCTAATCCTCTCCCCTTCGAACATCGGTGAGATCTCGAAAGGATATTCGTCTGCCATATTTTGTCCTCCGTAATATAGTCAAAGTATTCGTGATAATGTATCAGATCATAAGTTATCTATAAGTTCATCCAGCGCTTCAATATGTACAGCAGGAGTTATGTTTCCAAAGGACATAGTAGCGTTCTGAATATACTCTCTTTCGATCGCGATCGACTTAAGTTTTGAAAAGCTTTTCAAACCGGAAAGTACCTGATCGATATAGTATTTAAAATGCCCCAGTACGATGATAGTATCATACTGGCCCTTACCATCAAGACCGGTCCAGTTAGGATCACAAAGATAGGTTGCCAGTGCATGTACATTGATATATTTTGCATTAACACCCTGATCGACAAGACCACTCATGGAGTGACCGGTAGCAGCTACCGGCAGATCTGCTTTCTTTGCGATCTCGATGGAACGTTTCAACAACTCTTCATCCTTGAGTATCTGTGATCCAACAATGAACAAAGGACGCTTTGCCTTTGATATCATCTTTCCGGCAACATCTGGCTGCACTGCCTTTGAGCTCTTGCAACCATATGTGCAATGTATCTGAGTATTCTTAATGACATCAACCATGATTAAGCCTCCTTACAAAGTCTCTTGAGGTTTGTCGGCTGTGCTGAAACATCGGATTTCATCGTTGGTCCTGAAAGGATCTTCTTTCTCTTCCAGTCGATCTCCCAACCATGCTCCTCTTCCAGTATCTTAAGCAGTTTTTCACGCTTTGCAAGAGGAAGATCGGTCTCAGTTCTGACGAACTTGTACCAATCCTCTGGCATGATACCAAGATATTTCTGGCTGAGCTCCATGTAATGCGTCAGCTTGATCATCCTGCCCATGTTGTTGTCACTTGGACGGATGCAGCTCTTCGCAAGCATAGGCATCATTTCCTCAACTGTCTCTGCGGTTGTAAGCAGATAGTCCGGAGCTGCAGGGATCTGCATCTCACTGCCATTTCTCGCATCGTAAACCTTCCACTTTTCTTCCTCATATGGCTTTGCAATAAGTGCCCTGCGGTACTTTGAGCCATGCGGACCGAGAATGACCGGAATACCAAGCCTTGAGCAGCCTGTTCCGATGGATGCTGCCTTCTGGGAATATGCACCCCATGCAACACCAACAGCACCAACACGATTGAGTGTGTAATCTGCGATTTCTTCGTAGTTTCCGGAGATGTTCTTCTGTGCAAAGATGGATGCGACCTTGATTACCGCACCTGTAATATGTGCGTTAGATACACATGACCCTGTGTTAAGCAGACCTCCACTCTTGAACCTTGAAGGATACTTCTCATAAAGGGTCAGTCCGTCTTCGCCCTTGTACATACCAAGGTCCATTGCAGAACAACCTGAGACCACAACAATGTAACTCCTTCTGAGCATCTCATCTGCGATCGTGAAAAGGTCTTTCGTACCATCCGGATAGTTGGAACATCCGACCAGTGCAACAATACCCGGAGTTGTTCCGAGTACGAGGTTGACTCCCTCTTCCCTGATCTCTGGGTCACTGATAGGCCCTCTACCGACACGAACCTTCCCAACCTCTTCGCTTATAACACGCTGTGAGGACTTTTCGATAACATTGACGATATCAATATCCTTTGGACATGCATATTCGCAACGACCACATGCGATACATTTGTCATGTAGCAGCTCGAACTTTGAAAGGTCACCTTCGCTCAGAGCGGTCATTGCCTCGCTGATAGGCAGGCTATTAGGACATGCAACTTCACATTTAAGACAGTGAACACAACTGTCTGCAAGCTCCTTGAGCTCTTCATCTGTTGGAAGTGCCTTGATGCCCTTCTGCTTCCTTATCTCGGACATCATCATAGTAAGACGAGGTGCAAGTTCTCCAAGCTTCACGTAATCGAACATTAAAGCGCCTTTTTCCTTTCCGGTAGTAAGGTCTTCGAGGATGTCCTCAATACTATCATTGGAGCGATCTTTAAGTCCATACATGACTTTATCATTTGTCGTGATAACAGGTATCATGAGCTTACTTGCTTCTTTGAGGACATCGGCCCTTATACACTGTTCATCGACAATGATAACATCAGGTATCCCTGATCTGATGGTCTTAAGTTCTTTTGCAAGAGTGCCAACGACCTTTGCCCTTGGAAGGGTTCTGTCGCCGGTCTTGTAACGAGTCATATCAAGAGCGGTACAACAAAGCCCACCAAGCTCGATCTTATCGTTAAGACCCTTGTCTTCCATATAATCGATGATATCAGTGACTGCTGCAACGTTGTGCCCGATGACTATCAAAGTAGGCTTTGAAGCATCCAGACATCCCATACCAATGTCTGCAAGGGGTGCCTCTTCATCTGATTTAGGGAAGTCAAGACAGGATATCTGTGCAATATCTGAGATCTCCATACCAACATGATCGATCATACCGCCATGAAGTGCTTTCGACTCAAAGTCAATTGCTGCTCCTTCCTGACCTACATGAATAGCTGCAAGCAACTGTGTGATCTGTTCTTCGACATAGCTGAGAACAGAATCAAGATCACCAAGTGTCTTTGGCTGTACCCCTGTGACAAGCTGGACATTTGGAGCTATAATATTAGTAGCACCAACATCAAGTGGATGGTCCTTACCATACAGACCGATCAAATGGTGAAGGAGATGTCTTCCGTGTCCTGAATGTGCTGCTGCTCCTGTGATCACACGCAGCATGAACTCACGTGCATTATGGCCTTCCAGGTTGATACCACAGGCACCTTCTTTATTTCCACTAAGGTCACATGGTCCGAAAGTACAGTAACAACACTGGTCACACATTGGAGTATAAACTGGATTGTACCTGTCAAGAATATTATGGTCCCAATCCCTCAGTGATGAAACTCCGGGCTTGACCGTTGGCCCCATCTCAACATCAATGTCATCTGATTGTTTTTCAATAGCACCTACAATGTTATTGATGGTGATCTGAACATTATCAAGGTCGCTGATAGAAAATCTACCTGTAGTTAGCTCACTCATATATTTTATGCCCTCCTGGATTTAACTTCTTATAGTTAGACTGGAATATTAGACTATTTTCCAAGTGTTACGAATTGAATAAAACTTAATAAACACATAGCAGTCTTTGGACTGTTGGATGTAGTATGCAAAACCAATATATAAGCATTTTGGCAATTTATCATGATTATACCAGATAAATTATTTGGTTTGTTTACACCGTTACACAAATGAAATAATGACCTTCTTGCATACCACGCATAAAAGCATTGGCCTGATTTAAATTATCGAACTATCGGAATGTAAAAGTGTTGCTTTATTTGGACATAACGAATCAATTATTGGAAATCATTTTATTAGATAGCAGATATTAACTTAATGAATACACTCCAATATAGTGTTTGGGAGGATACCTTGGATAATAAATGCTGGATATGTGGTAAACAAGAACCTATGATGTTCACCTGTCGCTTTTGTGGAAAATCGTATTGTTCAGATCACCGACTTCCTGAAAGACATGCATGCACAGGACTTGACAGGGATACCGGACAATACAATGATCATTCTGATAATAATTACCGCAGTGATCATAACAGTTCGGGACAAGTGCCCGGTACCAACATGGATGAACTCGTGAAGAACATGATGAAAGAAGCGGCAAAGACCGCAGCAAAAGGGGCCGCATCCCAAGCTGCCCGCAGGACACGTTCATCAATAAAGACAAGCCCCTCGATGGCGATCATATTCATTTGCATCGTTTCGTTCTTCCTGAAAATTATTCCGGGCTATGTAGCATCATTCCAGCTACTGCCAAGCCTGATGTTCTTAAAACCATGGACGCTTATCACACACATGTTCCTTCATGCCAGTTTCGGACACCTGTTCTTTAATATGCTGGTTTTGTTCTTCTTTGGCAGAGAACTTGAAAAACGTATAGGAAAAGACCTTTTCCTTTATGTATATTTCATATCAGGAATAATTGCAGCACTCGGATATTCAATAACCAGTGCAAACAATGTCCCGATCATAGGGGCTAGCGGTGCGATCATGGGAGTATTTGCAGCACTTACAATACTTGCACCAAACATGGAAGTATATGTGTATTTCATCCCGATGAAAATAAAATACGCACTCTTATTGTTCGTACTTCTTGACTTTATGCTATTGAATGCAAATGATATGGTAGCCCACACTGCCCACCTTAGTGGTGTCCTGGTAGGAGTAATCATGGGATACAAGATCAAAAAGACAATTGTACCGCGCAGTCAGAATTCCTACGGTTTTCGAAGGTGATCTGACTGAAAGATAAAAGGTCTCGTCTTGCAAGCTACCGCCCACGACCTGAAAGCGGAGAAGAGATACCCATCCAGTTCATAGAGATGGAGGAAAAACTTGCAGGATGGGCACCTGGATTAAAAAAGACCATATATCTGGACAAGGAGTCAGCATATGATCCTGAAAATCTAAAAAGGGTCAGAGAAGTATTTCTCCTAAAAGTCTATAATTGGTTTCTTGATGGCATCAGTGTTATTGAACTAAAACCAGAAGAAAGGATACAATTTGAAGATATATTGAATGACCATCTCCTTTACGGAGGGGAAATTCGTTACACACGGAAAAAACAAGGCAATAAGATACAAAATTGTTTTTTGCTTGTAGAAGCCCCGATTACTGTCCGTGCAAAAAGAATTGCTCTGGCAGAAATATTATAAAACGGACAGAAAAAATATATATATAATATCCCCTCATTCATTTATTGGGAATTGACTGAGGGATTTTAGCATAGAATTATGTAAATGGGGCTGTATTAGACTGTCAATTAATGTTTGAAAAAAGAAAATATTAATTTGAATGTGGACATGTTTATCGATTTGTATATTTAGTATTCTAAGAAAAGGTTGAGGAAAACATGCAGAATGTTAAAACCGGATTAAACTCCATTGTCAAGTATCTTAGTACAAAGAAGGAAACCGGCAGGAGAAGCATTGGTCTTTTGGTAGATGGTCCTAATGTATTACGCAAGGAATTCAACGTCAACCTTGAAGAGATACGTGATGTACTAAAAGAATACGGCAACGTGAAGATCGGCCGAGTGTTCCTGAACCAGTATGCATCAGATAAACTTGTAGAAGCTATTGAGAACAATGGGTTCGAGCCGATCATCTGCTCCAGTGATGTTGATGTTCGTCTTGCAGTAGAAGGGATGGAACTTGTATATAACCCAACTATCGATACAATAGCACTTGTCACAAGAGATGCTGATTTTAAGCCTCTTCTGAACAAAGCCAACGAGCATGGTAAAGAGACAATATTATTTGGTGTTGAACCCGGATTCTCAACAGCACTTCGAAATTCAGCAGATTATGTGATCATACTTGAGAACAATCAAATGAACTACCATGCTGAAGAAACAACTGAAAATAAGAATGAAAGGAGCTTCTTCAAGCATTCCTTAAACTAAACAGAGTATTCTGCATGATAGCATACGCTCTCGTTTTATATCAGTATTTTTTTGTGATTCTAAGATATTTGTCAGAACATCAATGTGACTGCACATTGCGGATCATTTCCTCAAGCCTTTCCCTTGAAATACCTTTTTTTACCTCAGTACAGTTCTTTACTTTGTTAATCAATTCGCATAATTCATCATTGTCAAGCTCATATCCAAGATCATTTACAATACCTTTCAAAGCCTTTTTACCAGTATGTTTGCCAACAACAAGATTGCGTTTGCCACCAACCATCTCAGGAGTGAAAAGTTCATAGGTCCTTGGTTCTTCAAGAATTGCCATTACATGAATACCAGATTCATGTGTAAACGCATATTTTCCAACAACAGCTTTATTAACAGCTGTGGGAAGGCCTGAATATTCCTCGAGTTTCCGGGAAATGCTGTTCAGTTTGGTCGTATCATACGTTTCAATACCATGCTGTACCCTCAATGCCACCAGCAGCTCCTCAAGAGATGCATTACCTGCACGCTCACCGATGCCGTTAATAGTTGTATGTAATTGTTTTGCACCAGCTTCAGCAGCAACCAGCGTATTTGCGGTCGCCATCCCAAGATCATTGTGGCAGTGGATACAGATAGGTGTATGAACGACCTTCTTGATCTCACTGACAAGATAGTGTGTTGTAGCCGGACTCAATATACCAATGGTATCAGCAATGCTCACATAGTCCACATGATAATCTTCTGCTGCCAGAAAGGCCCTTTTGAGGGTCTCAATATTAGTCCTTGTGGCATCCTCAGCGGCAAACCTTACCTTGAGACCGTGATCCTTTGCATGCTCGATAGCACCCATCGCGCAACTGAAAACATCAGCACAGCTTTTGTGGTATTTGAACTTTAAATGAAGATCTGACATAGCAATGAATATGCTGACAATATCAACATCGCAATCGATAGCTGCATCGACATCATCTATGACAGAGCGTGCAAGGCAGCAGATGCTGGCATCAAGTCCCAAATTGCTGATCTCCTTGACAATATCTTTCTCCGAAGTCGAGACTACTGGAAAACCAGCTTCAATGACCTCAACGCCGATAGAATCAAGTTCAAGGGCAAGGTCGATTTTTTCATCTCTTGTAAAAGCAACACCAGGAGTTTGTTCGCCATCTCTTAATGTAACATCACATATCTCGATATCAAGAGGACTCTGATCAATGAAGTTCATTAGTTCATTTTTAGAATAATCAGTATTTGCCATAATATTGATTCCCGTTCGAGTGTTTGAAAGGACACTATATAAATATGTAGGTTTTGTCTCTAATATATCAATTATCTAAGCTTGTTCTGCACTCTTTCATAGAAACCACTGGCAGATATCTCTACAAATCTGGCAGGCATACCTGACATTGTTAATGTTACCACATCGCTCTTCTGGATCGTGTGCGTATACTGGCCATCGACAACAAGTGCAGCTTCCTTTTCCGGCACGATCATTTCTACTTTGATAATACTGCTTGCAGGAACAACCCAGGGCCTTGCTGATAATTTAAATGGTGCAAGTGGTACGATCAATGTCGCATTCACTGCAGGATCGATCAGAGGACCACCTGCGCTCATAGCATAAGCAGTAGATCCGGTAGGAGTTGCAATAACAACACCATCAGCACGCATCTCCTCTGCTTTTTGATCATCTATGGTTATTCTGAAAGTCAGTATCTTTGCAGGTCTTGCGGTCGTTAGCACAACCTCATTGGTAGCAGCAGGAATGGATTCCCCATTAAGATCAATAGCCAACCTGGAACGTTCGGAATATTTGAAACCTTCAAGGACTTTTTCAATGGTACTTATCGCTTCGGACGGATTGACCTCCACAAGAAAACCCACTGTACCCATATTAATTCCAAGTATCGGAAGAGGGTCCTCCATACGGGCAATATTTCGAAGAACAGTCCCATCTCCGCCAACAGAGATCAGCAGTTCAACACCATGTTCCCTCATCAGCTCAACAGGTATGACCTCCACACCTTCAAGCTTTAAAGGGAGAGCTGTATTGGGGGATAATGCTACTTTCACTTTTGACCCGAAATTATCAACTATACTGCTGACCATCTCAAGTGCATCCGTGTGGTCACATCTTGATACGATCCCGATCTTTTTGATAGCCATCTATTCACCTCATCACAAGCTTTAATATGTCTGAATGAGCACAGCCGTTTGATGCTACCATATATACAGGGTTTATCACACTATCTTTTAATTTGAGAGTATTTCCATCCCCATCAGTAACGATACCACCCGATTCTTCTATTATCAACTTACCAGCTGCAACATCAACAAGACGAAGAGAGCCACGGACATCCACAAAAGCATCCAGCCTTCCGGATGCCACATAGCACAATTCCAGTGAAACGCTGCCAAATATCCGTATCCTCCGAACGTTCTTGCATAGATCCACCGTTCTCTCCACATTTTTGCGATACCCATAGAGGCTTACACAGAAATCATTTAATGAAGAACATTTGGAATGGGAGATCCTTTTATCATTGAAATATGCACCTTTCCCGGATTCCGCATAGAACGTATCTCCGTTTGCAAGATTTCTCACATATCCGAAATAGGTGGAAGATAGATCAGGGGTGCCTATAGCAATGGAAATTCCATAAAACGGGATATCGTTGGCAACATTGTACGTTCCGTCAATAGGGTCCAGTATTATGGTGAACTCCGGATCATCACCAAACACAACCTCACCCAATTCTTCACTCAATAAACGGATCGAACGACCATCCGCCTTTAAAATTTCAATGATAGCTTTCTCAGAAACATCATCTATCAGTTTAGTGTCGGTCCCATCAGCTCCGACATATACAGTCCGGAATGCTTCTTCAGTGCCTACAATATCGGAAATTGCATTTGATGCAGACTCCGCAAGAAGATCACAGAATTCCAGTATTTGTTGAGATACCGACATGATCAAAAGAAAATTAGGGCATCAGATGCCCATTGTTTTATTTGTTATCTCTATGGACCTTGATGCATCGGATTCGAGTTCCATCATTGCACGAATTGCATCAATATTCTCAGGAATTACATCTGATTCCTGATGGATTGCCTGGAAGAAATAAAGTTCTCCTTCGTACATCGTAATGGATTCATTCCAGATGCAGTTCTCCCACATGTCGCCCCTTGACCTGCCAAGGTCCTTTGCGAGCTCCATTATCTCTGCTGTGGATGTGATACCCTGTCCCACGAACCTTACACGGCTCTGTTCTGCAAGGACACTCTCAACATCTTCAGCAGTGCATTCCTTTTCAAGCTCAAGGTTAATAGTATGCAGGTGCATGAGTGTTGTAGGGAGCTTTACAGCAGTAGTTGCAATATCGATGTTAGGAATAACGGTCTTTACATCAGGACCATGGTGGGATGGAAGCTTGATGGGGTTTGGAACGATCGCATTGATAGGACCGGTCTTAATATCCCCAGGATCAGCAGCCCTTCTAAGAAGGGTCACGCGTGCTTTTTTAACCCCAAATTCCTTATCAAGTGGTGATAAAACACGGCAAAGACCAGTGGTATTACAGGAAACTACCCTGACAAAGTCCTTTCCAAGAGCTTCATCGTAGTTGGTCTCAGCATTGAATGAACAACCTGTAAGTGTGTGGGCTTCACCCCCCTGCCAAATGGCCTTGATGCCTGCCTTCTCATAAAGGTCCTTGTTAGTAGCACCGACCTTTCCGGGAGTACAGTCAACTACGACATCTGCTGCTTTGATCATTTCCTCAACCGTACCGGAGACCTCGATACCTTCCTTTTCCATAGCTCCTACCCTGTCAGCGAGGGTATAGACATTGAACCCTTTATCCTTTGCCATTACGGTCTCAAAGTTAGGACGGGTCTTTGCAATACCGATGATCTCCATATCATCCTGAAGTGCTACAGCATCTGCCACTCTTTTCCCTATAGTTCCATATCCGTTTATTGCAACTTTAACTTTTGTCATTTAATGCACCTTCCATCCTGTATTTGACAAATAAGTATTGTATAAAATATTGAAATGATAAACATCTGTAATGCTGAACCACGATCACATGACTGACAGGAAGTAATCCTGTGGGTAACCTGTGATATATATGCCCTGTTAATTCAGTTTCCAATAATTATAG
This sequence comes from Methanococcoides burtonii DSM 6242, assembly GCF_000013725.1. Classification (NCBI taxonomy): domain Archaea; kingdom Methanobacteriati; phylum Methanobacteriota; class Methanomicrobia; order Methanosarcinales; family Methanosarcinaceae; genus Methanococcoides; species Methanococcoides burtonii. The sequence continues at coordinate 895,346 of NC_007955.1, read as the reverse complement.
TTTCCCCTTTTGAGAAGTCGATCTCTTTTATAGTGCCAAAGATTATCGTCTTTTCTCCGAATATACCAGTCAGTTCAATGGAATCTCCATCAACCAACATTTTAGTGACAGACTCCATCACCAGTTCCTTTTCATCGCCTTTTACTACGATCACATTAAGTTCGCACATTTATACACCTGTTTTTATGGCATTCTGTTTTATAAAATGCCCTTTTGGGGGAATTCGATCCAAACCAAACTTGCCCTAAATACTTTTAATATGTCCTTATGTTAGATAACTACTTTCACATCAATTTAGCTCATTTGACAAGCTGTGCTACGGAATAACCCATTTCAAGCCCCATGTCCTCGGCAACCGCTTCACATTTTGTGCGAAGGAGATATGCTATGGGACCAAATGACCTTTCGGACATTGTTTCATAGTTAGCCATTCCTTTGCTTATGATCAGACTTGCATCTTCAAGGGCTTCGAGGAACTCCGGAGGTGCTTCATCAAAACTTACGCCTACTGCATTACAACCGGTGGTCAGGACACGGTCGACCTTCTTATCAAGTTCGTATTTTCTTACATCATCCATGGTCACATCTGTAAGCATAGGAGCACCCCTTACTACAAGAGTTATCTTACCGCCGACCTTTCGGATAATATCTAAGACCAGTGTATCGAGGATTATCTCCCCGCAGTTGTCTACGACATAGACGACATTATCAAGCAGATCGAACATCTCAGGAGTATCATCCACATCAAGTCCTTTACGGAATATATCTGCAAAGGTCTTGTCAAAGACATCCTCCCCCACATCGAATCCCATTATGCCGAAATCGAAGAAATTACCTATTACGGATGCAAGCACTGCCCTTCTGAACATCTCCAGGTCAGAAGGTTCGCCTTCATGAACAAGAGAATGAGCATAAGGATAGACCTTTTCAGCGATCTCATTGCTTAATATCTTAAGATCGAGATAAGGATCATTATCATTGAGCACTTCATATGCTTTCCTGTGGATCGCTGTCGAGACTACACCTGCCGGAACACCAGGGATATAAGTATCTTTAAGAACATCGATACCCGCAAGCATTGTCTTGTGAATAAGGTCATCATCGTTTGTGGAAAGTTTTGCTTCGTAGTGAACTCTCGAAAGAAGGCAATATGTACATCTAGCATCCATTTTCATTGTTTTGATCCTTCTAATTATAGTGAATATATGGCCATTGGAACTGGCCAGAGATCAGATTGTCATACCAAACAGACGCACCATAAATAAATATAACGAAATGTGCCCCAAGTTCAATATAAAAACAATTATTCAGTAAACCATATTCAAAGTATGCTACACAAGATTTAAAAAACCACTGAAATATTTACCTTAAAGAAATATTGATAAGAGGTACGTGCGAAGAGTTTACCCACTCCGTTACATAAATGATAAGAATGCCGAATGATATGTTAGTACATATAATTAAGTACGAAAATTTGCCGAAATCCCCATGGCGAACCAAACTAAATACCCTTTTAATCCATCCCTTTCATAATAACTCTTACTTGTTTTAGAGAATAATCCACGCCAAATTTGTCACGAATTAATTCCCTGACACGGGCAGTGGTCCAATTCTCCTGCATTCTCAGATAGAACTTAAGATCACTCTTTTGGTCGTCTGTCAGTTTGGAAGGACGACCACCTGCGTATCGCGGTAATAATCCGGCATATCCATCACGATTCCATCTTTTTTGCCATACATAAGCAACTCTTTTGGTCACTCCCACTTTCCTTGCAGCCTCTTCGACAGAATCACCCATATATCTGTACCTGACAAAGTATAATCTATCCAATATTTTAATAAGGATCTCAATATATCTAATTCTTTTATTTAGTTCTTCATAAGTCAACTTTTTTTGAATAGGATACATTTCGGTTTTAACCATGTCAACTGACTATGATTTAAAAGTATATATAGTTTAGTTTCAATTCTGCAAATGCTTATATAAGATTATCCTCAAGGAATGTTGGCAATTAAGCAGGACAAACGACCGGTTGAATAAATTATTCGAGCGGGCTGCAAAATTGGTATATTAAAGGTGATGAAGATGGGAAATCAAGAAATTTTCGACAAACTCAAAAACGCAATAGTGAACCAGGATATCAACGGTTGCCCTGTAATAACACAGGAAGCTCTTGATGCAGGAATTACTGCTTTCGACATTATCAACGAAGCACTTGCACCAGGAATGAAGATCGTAGGCGACAACTTCGAAGCAGCAACTATCTACCTTCCACAGATCATGATGTCTGCAAAAGCAATGAAAGCTGCAATGGAGATCCTTGAGCCAATTCTCGCAGAAGAGAAAGGCGAAGACGAGGGTGTAGGCATGGCAGTAACTTTCGTGCAGGAAGGAGATATTCACGATATCGGTCACCGTCTTGTTACAACAATGCTCGGTGCAAACGGCTTTGAGATCCTTGACCTTGGAACAGATATTCCAAATGAGGATGTAGTAGAAGCAATTGCAAAGAACAAGGGTAAGAAAATGCTCCTTGTCGGTTCCGCACTGATGACAACATCAATGCTTGGCCAGAAAGATGTAGTAAGGTTACTCGAAGAAGAGAACCTCAGGGATTCTGTTAAGATCATGTTCGGTGGCGCACCAGTCACAGATGCATGGATCGCAGAATGTGGTGCAGACGGCACAGCCGAAAATGCAGCAGAAGCAGCACGAGTAGCACTTGAACTTATGGCATAATATTGGGGGAACTTAAAATGACATTTACAAAATCAGTTACATGCTTTGACTTCTACGACCGAGCACAGAAAGGTGAGAAATGTACCCAGGATGACTGGGATCTGATGACAATTCCAATGAAGTCAATGGAACTCAAGCAGAAATACAACCTTGACTTTGGCACCGAGTCCGTTCCAACCGACAAGGACCAGATGGAAAGACTCTTCAAGGCAGGTTTCGAAATGCTCCTTGAGTGTGGTATCTACTGCACAGACACAAAGAGGATCGTCAAATACACAGAGGACGAGATCTGGGATGCTATCAACAACCCAATGCCAGCATTCCAGCTCGGTACCGGCAGAGATTCAGTACAGATGAAGAAAAGGACAGTAGGCGACAAGAGAAAGCCTATAGTACAGGGCGGTCCAACCGGTTCACCAATTTCCGAAGATATGTTCATGCCAATTCACATGAGCTATGCACTCGAGAAGGAAGTCGACACAATTGTTAACGGTGTCATGATGACGATCCGTGGTAAGCCACCTATACCAGGCAGCCCATACGAGATCCTCGCAGCAAAGTCCGAAACAAGGCTCATCAGGAACGCAGCAGCAATGGCTGGCAGACCAGGTATGGCTGTTTAGGGACCTGAGACTTCCCTGTCCGCTCAGGGAAACATCGCTTCCGACTGTGTCGGTGGTCAGGTAACAAGTGACAGCCACGAAGTATCACAGCTCAACGAGCTTAAGATCGACCTCGATGCAATCGCAGTTATCGCACACTACAAGGGTAACAGCGACATCATCATGGATGAACAGATGCCTATCTTCGGCGGATACGCTGGTGGTATTGAGGAAACAACCATTGTAGACATTGCAACCAGTCTTAACTCCATGGTAATGAGCAGTGCAAGCTGGCACCTTGATGGTCCTGTCCACATCAGATGGGGATCCACCAACACCAGAGAAACCCTCCAAATCGCTGGATGGGCATGTGCAACTCTCAGTGAGTTCACAGACCTTATGACCGGTAACCAGTACTATCCATGTGCAGGTCCATGTACCGAGATGTGCCTCCTCGAAGCAGCAGCACAGTCCGTAAATGACACAGCATCCGGCCGTGAGATTCTCTCAGGTGTCGCAGCAGCAAAGGGTGTCATCACCGACAAGACAACCGGTATGGAAGCAAGGATGATGGGAGAAGTCTCACGCGCAACAACAGGCATGGATATCGACTCCGTGAACGCTGTTATCAACAACATCGTCAGCTCCTACGAAGGCAACTACGCAAATGCTCCTGAAGGCAAGAGATTCCAGGATTGTTATGACGTTGCAACCATCACACCAACTGACGAGTATGTCAAGGTCTACGAGGGTGCAATAAAGAAACTCGAAGACTTCGGTCTTACCTTCTAAGATCAAAACATTATATGATATCTTTTGCCAGCATGCGTGCTGGCATTCTTTTTTACTTATTTTACCACATAAGCACTTTATAAAGCACCTATATATTACTGCAAGGATCTTATACGAGATTCAATTCTACGGAAATTACACACAGTCCTAATCATTACAAGGACACCATTGCATCCACCATACCGCATGCAGTACTGCACTACACGAGCCACATATTGTATACAGAGGCTAACCAAACGATTTACGAGTATACACATCGTCATCAAATGCTGTGAAGGCCTCCAGTCCTTACACTCAGAAATATTTTATTCAAAATATTCAATACTGTCCAGTATACCTCTTGTTCCTGGCGCTCCTGCTTGGGATCTAGACCATCGGTTGCATCACTGTGTACAAATCCATCAAGGAACACATGTATGACTTTAACTATTACGACTAAGGAGATGGAAATATGGCAAAATCTGAAGTAAAAAGTAGTATGATCATGCAGATCGCAGATATCCTGTTCATCTTCGTTGTCGCAGGTATTTGTGTAATAGCTCCCGTAATAATACTTGGAGGGGGAGTTGATGCCGGACATATGGTCTTTGAATGAAACCCTTTCGAATATTTTGGTCTGCTGGCAGTAATCCTTGTATTCTTTACTGTGATCCTGCACCACTCACTTAAGAACTATATTTACTAAATTGACTCCAATTAGTTGTGGTTTAACTACCACAACTTCTCCTTTTTACCTTTTTACTGTCATTTGAACTTAATTTTTATAAGATATTTCCAACTGAACTTCAGTTGTATTTTCAATTAATAAATAGAAACCTTCATATCTAACAAACAATCATTATACCGTTACAAATAAAAGCTGAAATATATCAGCAACAGTATTTTGGGGTAAAGGAGTATAATGAATTCTTCATTAACAGATAATGTCTGGCTTTCTGAGAAAAGGACAAACCTGCTGTTGTTACTTATGGAAGGACCAAGAGACATAGAACAGATCAAGGTCTCACTTAATGTGACCTCTCGTGGAATGATGCCACAGATAAAAAAGCTAAAAGAAAAATGTCTCATCGTTGAAGAAGATGAGACTTATATACTTTCCAATACTGGCAGACACATAGTCAGAAACATGCTCCCTTTGATTAACACACTGCGAATGATAAACGAGAATCGAAGTTACTGGGAACAGCATGACATTAACATACTGCCCCCACATCTTTTTAAAAGACTTCATGAACTTGGTAACTATCTACTTCTTGAACCCGATCTGAACTATACTTTTGAGATACCAAAAGAGTTCACTGAGAACTTACTAAGATCAAAAGAGATAATGTCCATCATTTCATTTTTCCGTCCGGAATATCCGAAGTTCTATTCCCAACTTGCAGAAAAAGCAGACAGTCTTACACTCTTACTTTCAAGATCTGTTTTTAAAAGAATGGAAAAAAATTGTGCGTCAGAGCTGAACTTTCTGCTTTCGTCAAAAAACACAAGATTGTATCTCTATAAAGGAAAAGGGCGACCACCAGCTATCGATGTTTCTGATTGGTTCATGTATGTCAGTTTTTTCAATGAACAGGGACGTTACGATCACAGAGATATAATGAGCTTTGATAATACCGCCTTGAACTGGGGAAAAGAACTTTTTCAATATTATTGCGACCAGTCAACAGAGATAACAGAGCTATAACAGGAGAGAATTCAAAATGCAAATGGAACTGATTGAAACTATTTTTCTCTCCGAAAAAAGAGAAAATCTTCTCCTCATGCTGCTTAACGATCCTGCTGACATCAAAACAATAAATTCGACCCTTACAGTTACCTCTTCATCCATACTCCCCCAGATAAAAAAACTGAGGAATGTAGGTTTCATAGATAAAAATGAAAGCGGATCATATGTGTTGACCAGCATCGGAAGGCTGGTCGTCGAGAATCTGAAACCACTCTCAGGAATGCTTAAGGTTTTCGATATTTCCTGTGAATACTGGGATCAAAGAGACCTAACTACAATTCCAGATAATCTTCTGGATAACATCGGGAGCCTTGGTAATATCCAATTAATAATACCGGACCTTGACCACATGTATGAACTTCAGGACGAGTTTCTTAAAAACATGCGAGCATCAAGCAAAGTATCATCTGTACTTTCCCTTTACCACCCGGATAACCTTGAACTTCTTAATAACATGGAAGCTGCTGGGACAAAGATACAGATTATATTAACAGAATCTGTACTTGAAAGAATGCTAAACGATTCCGAGAAAGAGATGGAAACACTTCTAAGTTCAGATAACACTACGATCCTTGTTTGTGAAGATACAATAAAACCACCCTCATTCAGCGTAACCGATACTTTTCTCTACATGAGTCTTTTCGATATCAACGGCAGATATGATCATCACGACATCATGAGCTTTGAAGACAGTGCATTAGAATGGGGGGAGAGGTTGTTCGAATATTATCAGAACCTATCCAGCCCTATTGAATAAATTAATGAGAACATCTTACGGAAGTGAAGCGTAATGAAATGGAAAGATATATCCTTAAAAGTAAAACTTGTACTATATATTGTGACAGGGGTCTTTCTGATATTATCCGCTTCTACTTTCATTGTTATCACCACCGTTACCGAACAGGAAGAACAACTTGCATACCATGACTCCATTCAAAATGCGAAAAGTTTTGCAAACTATTACAACGCCGATATGAAAGCGAATATGGCAGTTGCACAAACTCTCGCAGCACTTCTGGTCAGATATGATAATGCAGACCGTGATGAAATTAATTCTATGCTGGAAGAATTACTACTGGAAAATCCAGACCTTCTTGCTTCCTATGTTGCTTTCGAACCAAACGCTTTTGACGGCAAGGATGCTGAGTTCATCAATGCTGACACAGCCCACGATGAAACCGGTCGTTTCATCCCTTACTGGAACAAGATCGGTGGAGAAATGTTCGTAGAACCACTTGTAGATTACGATACCCTTGATTATTATCAGCTTACAAAACAACTGGAACAGGATATCATAACAGAACCCTACCTCTATCAGGGTGCTCTTATTGTAAGTTATGATGCACCCATTGTCAGAGATGGAGAGTTCATAGGCATTGGCGGGGTCGATGTGGAGCTGAACTATGTCGATGAGACCGTAAGCAGCGTAAAAGCATTTGATACTGGTTATCTGTTCATGGTAAGCAACACTGGAGTATTGTTATCCCACCCAACAAGAAAGGACTGGATCGGTATGAAATCGATGACCGAATTTGAGATCCCAATGATAGAAATAGTTACAGAGGACATCAATAATGGAATTGGAGGGCACATTGATACCATCGACCCGTTGACTGGAAAAGAAGTGGTAATGTTCTACGAACCCATAGAGACAGGTAAATTCGCTATTGTACTAGTTGTTCCTACCGAAGAGATGTTAGCCGGAGTGGAATCATTGCGTTCCACTCTTATCACTATATATACATTCTCCATCATTTTCATGGGTGCCATGGCATACTTAATAGCAGCTTCATTTACAGACAGGATCAACGAGATAGTTGTTGATTTTAAGAAGATATCAGGAGCTGCAATAAAGGGAGATCTCAATGCCAGAGCCAATACGGATGTCGAGATCGACTTTAAGCTCATACCCGAAGGTATGAACGAAATAATGGATGCTTTAACTGTTCATTCCAAAGAATTACAAAACTCATACGAATTGATAAGAAAAATGGAATCAGCAGTAAATACCAGCAAAGTTGTAGTATTTTGGTGGAAATTTGACCATGACTATCCTGTTGAATTCGTTTCCGATAATGTTGCTCAATTTGGCTATTCATTGGAGAACTTCATGTCCGGAAATCTGTTGTATGGTAATATAATTTACAAAGATGACCGTGATGAAGTTTGGTCCGAACTAAAAAGATCGGCTGATGAAGGTCACGATCATTTCCATAAAGACTATCGGATCATTACCAAAAGTGGAGAAATGCGCTGGGTACATGAGGATACGTTCATACAACGCAATGAAGAAGAGAAAGTTGAATACTTCCAGGGAACGATACTTGATATTACCGAGCGTGTTGAAGCTGAGAATGCACTGAAAGAAATGGAGGAGATAAGGACAAAAGAGATACATCATCGTATTAAGAACAATCTTCAGGTCGTTTCCGGAATGCTCTATCTGGAATCGCTTAACTTCCGTTATCAAGAAGTAATCGATGCATTCAGGGATAGTGAGAACCGCGTACGTTCCATAGCACTGATCCATGAGAAACTGTATCAATCAAAGGACCTTGTTAGCCTTGATCTTGCTGACTACATAAAGGACCTTACAGACCATCTTTTTCACTCCTATAGGATAGATGAAAAAAATATAGAACTTATACTCAACGTAGAAGATGTCTTCCTGGGAATGGATACTGCCGTACCTCTTGGGATAATTATAAACGAACTTACATCCAATGCCCTTCAACATGCTTTTGGAAACGGTATCGGAGGTGAGATCGAAATTGATTTTTTCAAAAGGGATGAGATATTTGAACTTACCATTAGCAATACCGGAAAACATTTTCCGGAGGATATTGATTTTAAGAACACTGAATCTCTTGGATTACAGCTTGTAACGAACCTCGTTTCCCAAATTGAGGGGGAAATTGGACTTGATACAACCGACAAGACTACATTTACAATAACTTTCCGCGATGATAAATAACAAGGTGTCACTATGAAAAATACCAGGATATTAGTAGTTGAGGATGAAGCCATCGTAGCAATGGTGATAAAAAAGAGATTGATGGGCCTTGGTTATGTCGTCTCAGGAGTCGCAGCTACCGGAACAGATGCTATCAATAAAGTAGAAGGAACCTTTCCAGACCTTGTGCTTATGGATATTATGCTGAAAGGGGAAATGGATGGTATTGAAGTTGCTGATGAGATACGAAAGAGATTTTCAATTCCTGTGATATATCTTACAGCACATTCCGATGAAAAAACCCTTGAAAGAGCTAAACTGACCGAACCTTATGGGTATATACTCAAACCGTTTACAGAAAATAATCTAAGCACCAATATTGAGATGGCTATCCATAAACACCTGCGTGAAATGGAAAAAGATAATCCAGAACCTCTTTGAACATTTCTTTCCATTTTTTTATGTCATATATGTTGGCAGTCCCAACAATACCCATTATTTTTCATATTCAACTTTTCAATGCTATTGTCGATTTTAAAGCCATTGTCATTTTTCATTTCTCTTTCTAATTATAGATAAATAATACATTTTACAGCAGTGTTCAAACATACCCATCCATATCAATTTGTTTAGAGCCTGCAAGTTCAAACTGCATCGTGATATTTTAATATGTAGTGCAAAAACGCTAACGGCTAGGTTATATATTTTTGAAACTGATGATTATTCGGTGGTGCCCATCCTAAGTGAGCATTGACTAGACAATATTGCGTAATACAAGAAAGGTGAAATAAATGGGAAATCAAGAAATTTTCGACAAGCTGAAAAATGCAATAGTGAACCAGGATATCAATGGCTGCCCTGTAATAACACAGGAAGCCCTCGATGCAGGAATTACTGCTTTAGACATTATCAACGAAGCACTTGCACCAGGAATGAAGATCGTTGGAGACAACTTCGAAGCAGCAACTATCTACCTTCCGCAGATTATGATGTCTGCAAAGGCAATGAAAGCTGCAATGGAGATCCTTGAGCCAATTCTCGCAGAAGAGAAAGGCGAAGACGAGGGTGTAGGCATGGCTGTCACTTTCGTGCAGGAAGGAGATATTCATGATATCGGCCATCGTCTTGTTACAACAATGCTCGGTGCAAATGGCTTTGAGATCATGGACCTTGGAACAGATATTCCAAACGAGGATGTAGTCGAAGCAATTGCAAAGAACAAGGGTAAGAAAATGCTCCTTGTTGGTTCCGCACTGATGACAACATCAATGCTTGGCCAGAAAGATGTAGTAAGGTTACTCGAAGAAGAGAACCTCAGAGATTCTGTTAAGATCATGTTCGGTGGCGCACCAGTCACAGATGCATGGATCGCAGAGTGCGGTGCAGACGGCACAGCCGAAAATGCAGCAGAAGCAGCAAGAGTAGCACTTAAACTTATGGCATGAGCGGGAGATATCAAAATGACATTTACAAAATCAGTTACCTGCTTTGACTTCTATGACAGAGCACAGAAAGGCGAGAAATGCACCCAGGATGACTGGGATCTGATGACCATTCCAATGAAGGCAATGGAACTCAAGCAGAAATACAACCTTGACTTTGGCACCGAGACCGTTCCAACCGACAAGGACCAGATGGAGAGACTCTTCAAGGCAGGTTTCGACATGCTCTTAGACTGTGGAATCTACTGCACAGATACAAAGAGGATCGTCAAATACACTGAGGACGAGATGTGGGACGCTATCAACAACCCACACCGAGAATTCCAGCTCGGTACCGGCAGAGATGCAGTACAGATGAAGAAAAGGACAGTAGGCGACAAGAAGAAACCTATAGTACAGGGCGGTCCAACCGGTTCACCAATTTCCGAAGATATGTTCATGCCAGTTCACATGAGCTATGCACTCGAGAAAGAAGTTGATACAATTGTTAACGGTGTCATGACCACAGTTCGTGGCAGGCCAACTATTCCAGGCAGCCCATACGAGATCCTCGCCGCAAAGACCGAGACAAGGCTCATCAGGAACGCAGCAGCAATGGCTGGCAGACCTGGCATGGCTGTTTAGGGACCAGAGACTTCCCTGTCATCTCAGGGTAACATCGCTTCCGACTGTGTCGGTGGCCAGATGACAAGTGACAGCCACGAAGTATCACAGCTCAACGAGCTTAAGATCGACCTCGATGCAATCGCAGTTATCGCACACTACAAGGGTAACAGCGACATCATCATGGATGAACAGATGCCTATCTTCGGCGGATACGCTGGCGGTATCGAAGAAACCACCATTGTAGACATTGCAACCCACATCAACTCTATGGTAATGAGCAGTGCAAGCTGGCACCTTGATGGTCCTGTCCACATCAGATGGGGATCTACCAACACCAGGGAAACCCTCCAGATAGCAGGATGGGCATGTGCAACCATCAGTGAGTTCACAGACCTTATGTCCGGTAACCAGTACTATCCATGTGCAGGTCCATGTACCGAGATGTGCCTCCTCGAAGCAGCAGCACAGTCCGTAACTGACACATCATCCGGCCGTGAGATCCTCTCAGGTGTCGCAGCAGCAAAGGGTGTCATCACCGACAAGACAACCGGTATGGAAGCAAGGATGATGGGAGAAGTCTCACGCGCAACAACAGGCATGGATATCGACTCCGTGAACGCTGTTATCAACAACATCGTCAGCTCCTACGAAGGCAACTACGCAAATGCTCCTGAAGGCAAGAGATTCCAGGATTGTTATGACGTTGCAACCATCACACCAACTGACGAGTATGTCAAGGTCTACGAGGGTGCAATAAAGAAACTCGAAGACTTCGGTCTTACCTTCTAACCCTAAAACTAGTGGTGACGTTTTTACCAGCGAGAGGTCGCTGGTTTTTTTTATAACGTCATTTGTCACTATTTGATGGAATAAATATTCATTCAAAATAAAAAGCCAAACAAAATACTAAGGGGGCATTCAAAATGGATCCATGGACCTTAATAAACGGGGTAATTTACCTCATATGTTTTGCCTTGATCGGCTGGATGTTGTTGGACGCAAGCAAAGTATCCAACAAGTAATGCTACAGGAGGAGGAGGATAATGTCAGAAAATTCAAACGAAGTTGACCTGGTAAAGTCACTGCGTCCATATCATGTATGGGCACTTGGTGTCGGTATCGTATTGGTCGGAGAATACATGGGTTGGAACTTCACAGTTGCAAAAGGTGGTATACTAGGTTCACTCTTTGCATTGTTGGTTGCCGGTACAATGTATGTAATGGTTTCATTGTGTGCCAGTGAACTAGGTTCATCCACTAAACTTGCCGGTGGACCATACGATTGGGCACGATTATTTGTAGGACCCGGTGCTGCGGCCATTGTAGGTCTTGCTGTTTATATGGAATATATTGCCTTGGAAGCTGCTGACGCTATTGTTGTAGCATCCATAGCACAATCGATCTTCCCGGAAATACAAACATTCCCGGTAACTTTGCTCGTTATCGCGGCCTTGACATTTATGAATTATCGTGGAGTTGTAGCAGCCCTTAATCTTAACTTTGCTCTTACATTCACAGCATTGATAGCAATTATAGCATTCTTCTTTATGAATATTAGTGGAATTGGCGGAACATGGCATCCGGAATACCTTATTTCAGGAGCTATACCTAACGGATTTATCGGAATTTTTGCCGCATTGCAGTTTGGACCATGGTTCTACCTTGGTATCGAAGGAGCAGCAATGTGTGCTGAGGAATGTAAACACCCAACAAGAGCTATTCCTCTTGGACAACAGGCAGGTATGATCACCCTTCTTCTCGGTTCAGGTATGACACTCTACGTCTGTTCAGGTCTCATTCCAACCGCAGAACTCGGTGTTTCAGTATACCCACTCTTTGAAGCAGCAAACCGGAGCGGTGTTAAATTCCTGATTGCATTCCTTGCAGTAGGTACCCTATTCACCTGTCTTGCAAGTGCCAACGGTACTGTTTGTGATTCATCAAGGTCTTGGTTTGCTCTGTCACGAGATCATTTCCTGACCAACTGGTTCGCTGCAGTACACACAAAGTACAGTACGCCATACAGGGCAGTCATTTTCACAATGCCAATTGCTGTCGCCTTTGCATACAGTGGTTTCTTGGACCAGGTCATTACTTTCTCCATCACATCAGGACTGGTATGCTATGTAATGATCCCATTCTCCCTGATACGCTTCAGGAAGATGTTCCCGGAACACACACAAAAGGTACGTCCATTTGTCGGACCACTACAGCCTTATCTAGCATATTTCACAATATTGCTGGCGATCGTGATCATGTCCACACTTAACTGGGGATACAGCTACAACCTTATCTTCGGACTTGTCTTCTATGTAGTAGCCTACTTCTACTTCTCTTGGAGATACAGGAGCATAGACGCAAAACACGATTGGGGAGAAGACCTTGGATGGCCTGAACCTGCACATAAGAGGTGAACAGGAGGAAATATCATGGCAGATGAAGCATTATACAATAACAAGCTGAAACAGGATGCAGGAGTAATTATGCTGCTCCTAGGATTGCTGTATTTCTCTGAGACGTTCATCGTCTATAGGATAATCTCCACCATATGGAGATCAGGAGAAGTACCTGAGATCACAACAATACTCCCATTGTACATAATTTTCATAGTACTCTTGCTTGGGATAGAAACGATCGGATGTATCAGAGTGTACAAGTCCATTAAGAGTCACATGTACGACTTTAAGTATTACGACTGAAGGGGAGAAAGACATGGCAAGCGAAATGAAGACAGAAAGAAGCATGTTCATGACGATATTTGATATCCTGTTCATATTCATATTGGCAGGTATCTGTATCGTAGTCCCGGTGATCATTCAGGGTACGGTCCTTGTGGGCTGGGAAGGAACAGGAACCATGCAATTCGTCTGGGATCCAGTACAATACTTTGGATTGCTGGCAGTAATTCTTGTATTCTTCTTTGTGGTACTTTACCACTCGGTCAAGAATTACAGGTTCTGAACATGTGAGAAAGGTTGTCAGTATTTTTGCTGACAACTTATATATTTTCAAATATAGTATATAACAATGAAGTAATGGGTGATCTTATGAGTGAACAAGTAATCAACCGACTTAAAGACCCGGAAAACATCACCGAAACAGAACAGAAACATGTGCCTGTTATCGAAGCCGATGAAGTGATGACCGCAGAAGGTTCATTCGAAGTTACTGTAAAAGTGGGGGAATTACCACACGTTATGCAGGACGAACACTATATAGAGTGGATCGAACTCTCGCTCGGGGATATGAAGATCGGCAGGGTAGAACTATCACCTTCCGATGAGAAAGCTGAAGCAACATTTACTGTTGAGCCAACAGAAGAAATTGTAGGTATCCATGCCTATCAGGTATGCAACATTCATGGTGTAAATGTTTGTGGGAAATGTGGCAGCAAATCTGTTGTAATGAAGTTGGATGCGCTGATAAGCTGCAACGTTCATGGGTTGTGGGAGTCAAAGAAGGAAGTCACGATCATGTCAAGTCATGAGGGCGAAGGAAAAGCCTGTGCCTGGCATAAATGATCGTTTAAAGTGTTGATGTATGGGGGTACGTCATAACTACTAAACCCGGAGTTGATACTCCGGATCTTTTTCTTTTTTGCAATGAATTTACAATTTTCAGTCAGTTTAACTGTGGTAATATGAAAGAAAAGAGCATCCTGATAGTCGAAGATGAAATGATAGTCGCCATGATGATCAAGCTAAAACTTCTTGAGATGGGATATAAGATAGCAGAATATGCAGTGTCGGGAGAGCAAGCACTCATAATGGTAAACAAAAAAGTGCCGGACCTTGTCATAATGGATATTCATCTTAAAGGAAAGCTTGATGGCATCGAGACAGCAACAGAGATGGAAAGTAGATATTCAATTCCAATTATATTCTTAACTGGAGATTCATTCAATGAAAAAACTGCAAGATCATCCTTTGCAAATCGTGCAGGTTATCTACAGAAACCTTTCATGGAGAAAGAATTAGAATATGCAATTCGATCTGCCATACACAAACATATTGACCCGGCAAGAAACGCTGTTATTGCAAATTGATCATGCATCATGTTTTTAGTAATAGTATGACATTATTTTAGTACTATTATAACATTATTTTGCATATAAAACGTTCAAATTATCCACGGATATGGAACATGAAACTTGATCACGAACAGGGAAGATACATTATTTTAGGAAGTATTGATGGGATACTAGCGGTGCTTGGTGTTGTTATAGGAACATCACATGTTGTGGATGATCCTTCGATCATTATCAATGCTGCCCTTGGTGGTGCTGTTGCCCTTGCGTTGACTAACGGTATAGGTTCATATCTTGCTGAAAGTGCAGTAGAGTACGGAAATCTTGCAGAACTGGAAAAGCCCCTTCTTCGAAGCCTTGGATCCACAACCATAGAACGTGACACAAAGAAAAAGATATGGAATGATTCCATAACACATGGCGGATCAAGCTTTATTGGTTCTCTTGTACCTATAATGCCCTTCGTATTATTTGATAGTTTTTCACTTGAGATAGCGATCATACTAAGCATATCTGTTCTTGCAATACTTGGAATATATTCAGGTAAGATCGCTAAACAAAGTCTCATAAAACATGCCGTTAGAATGGTAGGACTGGGAATACTGATAGTTCTAGCTGTGACTTCATTGGGACTTCAATGATAGAACGATGATGATCATATCAGTGACAATGATTTAATGATCAAAGTAATAAATATCAAAAGGTGAAAGAACATGGAAGAGATCGCTTATAAGAACATTCTTGTTCCTATTGATGAAAAGCAACTTTCAAAAAGGGTCATAGATCACGCATTACATGTCGCAGATAAAGAATCAGGCAAGTTGATCATTGTTTACGTGGAAAGGAAAAAAACTCTTGAATGCATCTTTCCGAAAGAACTTGCAAAAAAAATGATGGTGATCGTAAAGGAAAATATCGAATCCAACATGGAATATGCACTTGAAAATGCAAAAATATCAGGTATTGCGGTTGAAAATATCATACTTGACAATGATGAAATTGCTAAAGACCTTATTCGAATATCCGAAGAAAAGAGTGTAAACTTAACAGTAATGGGTTCCGAATCCTTAAAGGCCCGATCCCCTTGGGAGTATCACCCGATGGCTTATCGCAGCAGATATCGGACCTGTTCTTGTCATCACCGAAGAAGATTGATACACGCATTTTAAATCAAATGGAAAGCTATAGGGTTGAACACTATGCTAGATACCCTATTATATTTCCTGTTAAGTCTTGTCCTGATCACCAAAGGTGCAGACTGGTTCATTGAAGCTGCTGTAGCCATCTCCGCCAAAAGTGGTTTACCAAAGATGATAATCGGAGCTACTATCGTGAGCTTTGCTACGACAGCTCCTGAATTTACAGTTTCTGCAATGGCTGCATACATGGACCATACTGATCTGACGATTGGCAATGCAGTCGGTTCTGCTATCTGCAATATAGGGCTTGCGCTGGGAGTGGTAATAGCCGTAAAGGCAATACCTGTGGAGGGTGACTCTTTCCTTCATAAAAGTGCTATCATGCTAATAGCAGCGCTCACACTTGTGGCACTAACATTGGATGGGATATTAAGTTCATTCGATGGTATTATCCTACTGATCATATTCGTTGGTTTTCTCTACTATAACTATCGTCTGCAATCTGCCATATTCGATGGCAATGAGAAAAAAAGGGATAAACTATCTTTAAGCGAAATGCGGTCAGATATCTTCTACTTTTTACTTGGAGCAACACTTGTAGTTATTGGAAGCCAAATCCTTGTGAAAACGGGTATCGCGATAGCAGAATGGATTGGTATTCCTGAAATGATAATAGGACTGACCCTTGTAGCACTTGGAACATCCCTTCCTGAGATCATAACAGCAATATCTGCAACTCTAAAAGGGCATCAGGACCTTTCTATCGGAAATATTCTCGGTGCGAACACCATGGATATTGCACTCATACTGGGATTTTCCTCACAAATAAGAGAAATTAAAATACAGCCACAATCCCTTATGTATGACTTCCCATTCATGATCGTTATCATGCTTTTGCTTGTTATTTTTGGGATCACTCGAAAACGGCTTGATAGATGGGAAGGAGTAGTTATAATACTGGTTTATTTCAGTTATATTGCAGGTCTTTTCCTGTTTTATAATTAATTTTTTTTAGAACTATCTATTCGTAAAAATAGCCATGTTACTGACTTCATGTTAAAATTCACGTAAAGCTTAAATCATGACAAATAAAGTATTCTTAGAGGTTCTAAAATGAGATAAATGTTGATATTGATCTTTTATGGTAGCAGCCCTTATCACTGCAGGGTGTGTTGGAGATGATACAGAAACAACAACTTTTACTGATGATGGCATGGAAGTGACGACTACTATGCCTGAAGGTGCTGAAGACCAATGGTGTCCTGTTGGTACCACATGGGAAGCTGTGAATCCACAGACAGGAGAATCAATGACCATGGAAATAACAGGAACCGAAACTGTCAACGGCATAGAGATGTGTAAAGCGATGGTAGAGATAGATCCTGTTGTAGATGGCATTGCAAAAATGGGATATCTGTGGACAGAGGGTGGAGAATCAGTTATCTGGACAAACTATAATAAATCAGGAAATGTTTATTCAAAAGTATCAATGCTCGATGGAAAGATGTCCATTACTGCTGAAAATGGGGAAGTAATGGAATTTGATATGACAGAATAATTTCCTTTTGTATTATAAGCAGGTAAATACTGCTTATCCATTGTTTTTGTTAACTGTTAATGGTTACTGTATCAGGTCCATAAACCAATCTTGTTCGAATTTCCTTCGATCAAGGTAAAGAACTATAATAAATCACATCTTATACGTGACAATTAATTCTAACTAACTATCAAATCATTGAAAGAAGGATAAAAATATGACATCAACCCGCTTCATAATCACTGTTATTGGTATCGACAAAATAGGTATTGTTGCCAGCATTACAAAAGTGATGGCAGATTTTAATGTGAATATCGTTGATATCAGCCAGACCATAATGGAAGACCTGTTCACAATGATCATGTTGGCAGGCGTGGATTCCGAGAACTTTGATCTTGCATCATTCCAGAAAGCAATGGTTGAGGAAGGGGAAGAGCTTGGTGTTGAAGTGCGAGTACAGCACGAAGATGCCTTCCGTTTTATGCACAGGATTTAAAACAGGTGATCAAGATGCTTATTCATCCAGAAGAGATACTTGAGACCATCCACATGATCAAAGCTGAGAACTTTGATATAAGGACAGTTACCATGGGCATAAATCTTCGTGGTTGCTGCCATAGTGACATCGATGTCTTCAATAAGAATATCTACAACAAGATAACTGGTTACGCAAAAGAACTTGTAAGAACCACAGAGGAAGTTCAGAACCTTTACGGCATCCCCATCACAAACAAACGAATTGCTGTCACCCCTATTGCCATCGTTGCTGAAAGTTGTAACACTGAGGACTATGTTTCAATAGCAAAGACCCTTGACAGAGCTGCTGAAGATGTAGGTATCGATTTTATTGGAGGTTTTAGTGCCCTTGTACATAAAGGGATAACTCCAGGGGATATGAAACTTATCAATTCGATTCCGCAAGCCCTTGCCAGTACTAAAAAAGTATGTGCATCCATCAATGTCGCAACTACAAAGGCAGGGATAAACATGGATGCAGTGGCAATGATGGGACATATAGTCAAAAAAACAGCGGAAGCAACTAAAGATGCTGATGGTATCGGATGTGCAAAGCTTGTTATCTTTGCAAACGCACCTGAAGATAATCCTTTCATGGCAGGTGCATTTCATGGAATAGGAGAACCGGATTGTGTCATTAATGTAGGAGTAAGTGGACCCGGTGTAGTAAATTCAGCTGTACGCGAACTGAAAGACCCGGACCTTGGAGAGATATCAGAAGCCATCAAGAAAACTGCATTTAAGATAACAAGGATGGGAGAGATGGTAGGAAGAGAAGTTTCCCGCCGGCTCAATGTCGATTTTGGAGTTCTCGACCTATCCCTTGCACCGACCCCGGAAATAGGCGATAGTGTTGCAGCCATCCTTGAAGCCATGGGACTCGAGACCTGTGGAACCCACGGAACAACTGCAGCTCTTGCCCTTCTTAATGATGCTGTGAAAAAAGGTGGTTCAATGGCCTCGTCCTATGTGGGAGGTCTAAGTGGTGCTTTTATTCCGGTCAGTGAAGATGCGGGAATGATACGTGCAGTTGAATTGGGTGCCTTGAGTCTTGAAAAACTGGAAGCTATGACCAGTGTCTGTTCTGTGGGACTGGATATGATAGCAATTCCAGGAGACACATCTGCAGCGACCATTTCAGCCATCATTGCCGATGAAATGGCTATTGGGATGATAAACAAGAAAACTACAGCAGTACGCCTTATACCTGCTCCGGGTAAAAAAGTAGGGGACAGCGTGGAATTTGGAGGATTACTTGGAAGAGCACCTGTTATGAAAGTATCCGAATTCAGTTCAGAAAAGTTTATAGCACGCGGTGGAAGGATACCAGCCCCCATTCAAGCACTTACGAATTAAAATATGAAAAAGGGATGTCTTTCAGACACTTCTGGAAGTAGAAACGTCATCAGGGCATAAAGCGATGATGCGTTCTACAATATCCCTTTTTGTCTCCCCTTTTTTTATTTTGATCCGAATATCCATATAGTGCTCATATAATTTTTTACGATCATTATACAAGTCTCTCAACCCTTTATCTTTAAAGCCGACAAGCCCCCTTTGGGAAGGAGAGATGCGCTGAGCGATCCGAATAAAAGGCACATCCAGATAAACGATTGTAGAAATATCCTTTAAGTGTCGTATCGCGGTTTCCGAATAAACAATGCTACCACCAGTTGCAATGATATGATCATCCATTGAATGAAGTCCAATAACGATCTGTTCTTCAAGTCCAATGAACTCATCGTCACCGTAAGTATCTATGAATGTTTGCAGTCCGGTACCGATCTTGGCGCGTATTAGATCATCAATATCTATGAACTTGTAGCCAAGTTTTTTTGCAAGCTGTTTTCCAATCGTGGATTTGCCCGCCCCAGACATACCAATAAGTGTAATGTTCATGCTTTTTCCTGATCCTTCTTACCTTCATTTGTTAACCTGGAATAAATACTATAGTATGAACTCTGATCAAAATAAAGATATAAAATACAATGAGCACAACTAGTATGACTGATTAAATATATGATATTTAACATAATTAATAATATCGGCCAAGTATATAAACAATGAATTACCCATTATGATGAGGGAGAGATTTAATGAGTCGATCAAAGAAAGATCTGCATACAAATTCCCCTTCAAACGATGAAAGTATACAGAAAACACCGGTCGGTCATGCATTAAGAATGGCTGCCGATTTTAGCATAAAGACCCCAAATGGTACATTACAGGGGAAAGCCGGAGATTACATCATAAAACATCAATCCGGAATGGTATCTATAGTTGAGAAATATACTTTCAATAAAAGGTATGAGATTCTTCACTAACAATGTCTGGACTGCAGTAAGAAATGGATTTCCAACACATGCATTAGTTCATACTTTGTTCTTATCATGACAATTTTCTATTTTCAGAGCAAAGTATCTTGGGCATTATTAAACATTATTTTCTCAAGACACAAAGATGTATCTACCTTCCATCGTCTTATTCGCTATTATGGATAATGACAGGTTCTTGATCTATTCATCTGCTTTAGTCATAATGGGACTTTCAAATGCTGTCATACCTATCCTGCCAGAGCTTTCTGCCACTGGACAGATCTACGGCATAAATTCCTCAAGTTTGGTATATTCTTCATTCTTCCTCGGAGCATTAAGTACCATGCTTCCATTTGGAATATTAAGTGATAGAACTGATAATCTGAAATTGGTTAGTCTTGGTCTTCTGCTGTCATTTATATCAGGGCTATGTATGATCTTTACTGATAGCTTCATAATATTTGTATCAGCACGTTTCATTGAAGGGGCTGCTTGTGGTGCATTTTTCCCTGCAGCATATTCAAGACTGGCTCGTTACACAAAGAGAGCACGTTATATGGGAGAATTCAGCTTTCTAATCAATGCCGGACTAGCTGCTGGTGTTGCAGTTACCGGTTATTTGGTTCACTCTAACATCAAAAATGGAATTATTCTTTTTTCAATTTTGACATTCTTAACAATAATATTTGCAATCTATCGTTCTATAGTTTCTTCAAACACTATAGCAACGATTACCTCACAAAAAAAGATAATTGAAAGAGAACACCCGAGTTCACATATATTTACATCAAAGGATACTCGGGGGATATGGATCATCTCATTTATACTTGCAGGATCAAGTGGTGTCCTTATATCCCTTTATCCTGAATATGGTACAGATACACTCTCAAAGACAGAGCTAGGTATATCGATCTCACTTCTCTATGTATCTACAATGATATCATCTCTTGTAACATCTTATGTAAATATCGGGTATGCAAAACTCATAAAAATAGGAATAATGATAGCAACAATTGGCATACTCGTTACAATTAATAGCTCAATGGCAGGTTTCTTCATAATTGGTATTGGTTCAGGTCTGATGCTTGTAGGACTTCCAATAGCTATTGCATCCATGAATATTGAAAAAGGCATGGCAATGGGTATCTACAATACCTGCATCTATGCAGGACTTGCGTTAATGCCCCTGATAGCTGGAGTACTTGCAAATAGTCTAGAGGTAAAGACCATTTTTTTCATAACGGCCATTCTTTTCGGCCTCACTATTTTTCTAAACCGAGATTGAGCTGAGCTGAATATCATACATTTTATAGTAACATATTTATTTAAGTAATGACAAATTAAACCTAAAGTTTCCTTAAACCAGCCAAGGAAAATGGACCAAAAACGTTTCAGAAATACCTTTACTTTTTAGGAGTCTGCCATATGAGTGAACCGTTTCCAAAAATACTTGTTGTCGATGATGAACCATGGAACCTTGAATTAATGGAAGCATATCTTTCAGGTGACTATGAAATTGCATTAGCCTCTGATGGTGTTGAAGCCCTTGAAAAAGTAAAGGATTTTGACCCTGACATAATCCTTCTCGATGTCCGAATGCCGAAAATGGACGGTTACCAAACCTGTGAAAAACTCAAAAATGATGAGAGAACTAAATTCATTCCAGTAGTTCTTGTTACAGCATTATCCGAAAAGGAAGACAGGATAAAAGGTATTGCAGCAGGAGCTGATGAGTTCCTTTCAAAACCTGTGGATATGCTGGAACTAAAGACAAGAGTACATTCTTTGTTGAAGATAAAACAACAACATGATACGATACGCAAAGAAAGAGATACTGCCCATAAATATTTCGATGTCGCAGGAATTATGATAGTTATAATTGACAATGAACATAATATTGTCAATATCAATAAAAAGGGGGGTGAAATACTCGGATATTCCAAAGAAGAATTGATCGGCAAAAATTATTATGATAATTTTGTTCCTGTGGAAGAAAGAGAGACCTTAAAAGCACACTATAAAAAATTACAATGCCAATAGAAAGATGAATGCAATGCGTTCGAAATGAACATCATTACAAAGTCAGGACAGAAAAAAGTGCTTTCATGGAATGTTATAAAGCTAAAAGATAATAATGGAAAAACAACCGGAATAATCTGTTCAGGAGAGGACATAACTCCCCGTAAGATTGCAGAAGAAGAACTGAAACACGCCAATGATTACCTTAATCTTCTTATCCGTATAGCACCAATTGCAACTATTGTACTTGACAGGGAACAAAATATAGTTACTGCTAATGAGAAAGCTATGGATCTTCTTGGCTATGCTAATGACGAAATTATCGGCAATCCGATATCTACCATAATCAGCAACAACGAATTACTCGAATTTACAGATAAGAACGACCTTTCTATAGAACTGCTAAAAAAGGACGGAGAATGTATCGATGCGAACATTGCAACCTCTGCCATAATGGATAACAACAATCATAAAGGGCTTATTGTTACACTTCAAGATATTTCAGAGCTTCGCGGACTTTTGATAGCCCCTTCTATAGAAGAAAATACAGAGAGAAAGGATACTCTGGAGCTTGAGGGAAGCTATACATACATACAAGATAGTGGTGATCTGAATGCATCTTACGACATATTTTCCACCATGGTCAAGCAAGGAAGACCAGGGCTTTGCATTACAAGAGAAAATCCTGCAAAGATAAGGAGCAAATATAATATTACAAAGACTCCTATAATCTGGCTTACGAAGACCAAAACTTCTGAATATCCCTCAATTGATCCTACTGAATTGTTCAAACTTCATCCTACTATCGAAAATTTTATTAAAAAAGTAAATGATGGTATTGTACTGATAGATGGACTTGAATACCTCATACTTGAAAATGATCTCAAGTCAGTTATTAAGTTCATGGAACAGACCAATGACACCATAATGGTATCAGATTCAAGATTAATTCTTCAGATCGATCCTTTGATCTTTGATACAAAGGATCATCATCTGTTAAAGAGATGGATGAGATCACTTACAGATGAAGATACCTATAATGATTGAGGGGGGGGATATATGGAAGTGAAATTATCATACGTTATCGATCTGCCACAGATTATGACTAATATGAGTAGTCATAGCTTAGCATGGAAACATGATGTTGTAGCTTTTACAGAGAATGAAATTTGGTTTCCCTCAAGTTCTGGTTGGAGCATGGTCCCCTACCGATCGATCGAAACTGTGGACCGGAACATATCAGCTTCTGTGAGAAACGATATCAGAGCAGATACAGGATATATTGCAGAGTTAGCTATTGATTATAAGAAAAATTCAAACTTTGGTTCTTCCTACATCAACCATACAATGATATTTGCGGGAAAACCTGAAGATATAGAAAATATAAGAGATCATTTGCTTGAAAAGATCGGTTTCAGAGCAAATACGGATTTTGAAGGGTTAAAGGAAGAAGAAACAAAACTTTTAAGTCTTCTTGCAATGGGAAGAAAAGACATCAGTAAACACCTCCCACTTATTTCAAATGATATGGAGGTAATCAAACGTGCTTTTGGAACCTTAAAGATACGAAAACTTGTTGATGCTAATGCACAATTGACACAACAGGGTCATTATTACCTTGAAACTATCAAGGAAGGAAAGGATGGAACATTAGATGATACTCCAGCATTGCCACTTTTGTTCTCATTCGGTGAGATCTCGAACACATTCACACCAAAAAACAATATTGTTAGATTTACCAAAAAATTTGAATACTCATCTGTATCAGGGACTGTCTTTATTGAAGATCTCTGGTATTTTGTCCTGTCCCCTGAAATAAGGGATATCAGTCTTAGTAAGATTAATATTACTGATCTGGAGCTCCAGTTGCGGAATCTTTCAGGCGCGACCATATTGATAGAATCGGAAGATAATGTCCTTCTTCTGGCATTATCCAGAATACTCAATATGAATGAAAATTTACATACAAGAATATTGAATTGTCTTTATGTTGGCATTAAGGAAGAAAAGGATATGGCCAACCTTCTGTACATTGATCCCCATGAACTTGAGATCTCAATGAGAGAAATGATGGAAAATAAAGACATAACCGCTGAAAATACTCTTACTGAAAGAGGTATTGAAACGGTAAAACATACCCTTAAAATCGAAAAAATCTCCAGACAGGAACAAACAGCTTTGCAGTGACATACGCATCAGAGCATAAATAGAGCATTAACATACAAATTTATTAAGAGTGGAGGAATTTGATGAGATTTATTGATACGATTGATGGACTTGATGACATATTCAGTACAGACATACCAAAAGGAAGTGTGATTCTAATAACGGGGGTTCCCGGAAGTCTTAAATCTGGAATTACTTTTTCGATCCTTTCAAAATATCTCGAAAATGTCGGAGAGTTCGGGACTTACATTACTCTTGAACAAAGCAAGGATAACCACCTTGCAAACATGAAAAGTATGGGACTGGAACTTTCAGATAATCTATCAATATCTGATTTTAGTGATTACCGCCTCCAATACGATGAATTTTCAGGCGATCTCCTAACCCTTATAGAGACAAATATACTGCAATACAAACAAAAGATGGGGGATAAGTTCACATGTGTAGCATTGGACTCACTTGGTGCCCTTTATTCACTCCTCGATGTTGAACCTCGTGATATGAGAAAAAGACTTTACCATCTTTTCGAACCACTAAGACGTGAAAATCTTACAACTTTTATGATACTTGAAACAAGTGAGTCACTTGGACTGAATCATGCAAATAACTTTGAAAATTATCTTGCAGATGGGATTATAGAACTTGGACTTCACATGAAAGACAATACAACAAATCGTTATATACAGGTCAAAAAAATGCGTGCTTCAGAACACAGCATGGACCCCTTCATTCTTACAGTCTCAGATGAGGGACTTAAGGTGTATAGAGGAAATATATTCTGACAATTCAAATACCAGATATTAAGCAAACCCCACGCCCACGAATATAAGTTTAGTCTCCATCGGAGGATGATTCCAACCTTCCGGTGAGAGGGCTTCTTCTGTACTTTTTATACTTACTTTGTTCTTCATAATCTCCTTAGCGATCAGCTTTGCTCTATCGATATCTGTGTTGCCTATGATATTATATTCTGCAGCATAGGTTACAACACCTGATGCGTCAATGGAGTTTTCTGTTTCCTACTCATCCCTGATGAATTCCATATCTTTTTTGCTGACAAAGGATAGGCCATTTGCAGGAGCAATGGATGTTTTACCCATTTCTTTTGGCTTCGTCTCATGAACTTTAAAATCAAGAGACCTATCAAGCAATTATTCAGGAAATGTGTCATCCGATCCAAAAATGAAAAAAGCATTTCAATTATTTGTTTGTTTATTGCTTGTAACTGGAATGTTGAATTGCCAGAATGATCTTCAAGGCACAACAATCTATAAATAGAACTCAATCTTAAAATTAACTTAATAGTATCCAAAAGTGGGGGAACTATCAATGGGGTCATATCCCATAGATGCAATCGGTAACGATGCTTAACTAGTGATATAGTTCAGAGATATATAATTAGTTTAAATTATCGTTTTTCTTTTTCAAGGATAAGTAATGATAATTACAGTACCGGGGGAATAAGAATTTCCGAAGATATTAGCAAAAATGAAAAGACAGAAGAGCTATTTCAGGATTCGGAAAAGAAATACCGTCTGATCTTTGAGAATTCTCCTCTGGGAATTTTCCATTTTGACCATAATGGGATGATAACACATTGCAATGATAAGTTCCTTGAAATTATCTCTGCCTCAAGAAAAGATGTCATTGGCTTTAATATGGCAACCTCCATCCGGGATGAAAAGATGAGGGATGCTGTCAAAGCGGTTCTTTCAAGAAAACCAGGTCACTATGAAGGAAAATATTGCACTGTAATCAGTGGTAAAGTTATTTTTATAAAAGCTGATTACAACCCAAATATATCGGAAGAAGGCACTCTTCTGGGTGGCATCGGTATCTTTGAAGATATCACGAGACGCAAAGAAGCTGAAGATGCCTGGAAGCTCGATGAGTACCGTCTCGAAACACTTTTGCAACTTAACCAGATGACCGACAGGTCAATGCAGAAAATCGTAGACTTTGCTCGTGAAGAAGCTGTCCGGCTTACTCAGAGCCAAGTTGGTTATATCGCATTCGTAAACGAAGATGAGTCCGTTCTCACAATGCATTCATGGTCCCAAGCTGCAATGCTGGAATGCAAAATAAGAGATAAGCCTATAGTTTATACCCTGAAGACCACCGGACTTTGGGGTGAAGCGCTGAGACAGCGAAAACCCATTATTACAAATGACTACAATGTTCCAAACCCCTTAAAGAAAGGATATCCAAAAGACCATATGAAACTAACGCGTCACATGAACATCCCGGTGTTTGATGGTGAAAGGGTAGTTGCAGTAGCAGGGGTAGGGAACAAAGATGAAGAATATGATGAATCCGATGTTCGCCAACTGACATTACTTATGGAAGGTATGTGGAGAATAATCCAAAGAAAGCAATCAGAAGAGGCACTTCAAAAATATGCAAATGAACTTTCAGAGGTGAACAAAGAACTGGAAAAGGTAAACGACGATCTCAAATCCCTTGATGTGATGAAGAATGAGTTCTTGTCTAACATAAGCCACGAACTTAAAACACCGCTTGTTTCCATCAAGGGTTATGTAGAACTCGTTTTTGATGGAAGCCTGGGAACACTTAATGAACAGCAAAAAAAGGCAGTCAATATAGTTTTGAGAAATTCAGAGCGGCTCAGACGCCTGATAGAATCGTTATTATTTATCAGCGGACTAGAATCCAGAGCTATTCAATATCATATAGAGAAGGTACGGATTGCAGAGATTATAGACAATGTAGTAAATGACGTCAATTTGCAAATTGAAGATAAAGGATTATTAATTGAAAATAATGTGCCTGAAAACTTACCTCTAATAAATGGTGATAAAGCTAGGCTTTCCGATATGTTGACCAATCTTGTTGATAATGCAATTAAGTTCACCCCTTCGGAAGGCAGGATAATCCTGAATGCATATGAAGAGGAAGATGATCTGCATATCGAGGTTAAAGATACAGGGATTGGTATACCAAAGGAGCTTATACCAAACTTATTTCAGAGGTTTTACCAGGTCGATGCCTCAATCAAACGCAGATATGGTGGAACCGGAGTGGGGTTGTATATTTGCAAGAACATTGTTGAAGCGCATAAAGGAAATATCTGGATCGAGAGTGAGGAAGAAAAGGGGACCACAGTTCACATTAGATTACCCCGGTAAAAATGAGTTACACTTTTTTCTTTTTCATCTCTCTAGAACAAATTATTTTCATCAATAAGTTGTAAGGTCGATGAACAATATAACATACCGGATCGGGGATATGGGTGGTAGAATCCCGGATACATGTATCCGGAACAATATGAGCCACTAATAGATTCGAACATTATTACGGATTTTTCATCGAATGGAGAAATGATCTATTGCACCGGTTTTAATGAAGATGAGCAGCAAATCCCGGTTGGTGGTGTTCCTCATTGGTTGTATGCTCATGGTAGAAGTTCTGTAAGTTGAGATTTTCAAGACGCTTGTACTCTTTTTTAAAGGCAAAGTTCGTTAAAGACATAATACAAAATTACTGCAATTTGTTCTAAATCTTGATTTTATTGGAAAAGTTTATCGGAATTCTCTTAATATTGTCACATTGGTTTGTATTTTAAATTACATGTATTTGTCAAATTCTATGCGTATCATGCAAAAAAAAGAGTTGCTTCAAAACTAAAAATTAGTAAGGAGCATACTGAAATTGTAAGTAACCGTCTCAATGATTGTGCTCATGATGCGTTCCAAGCTTTTCAATCTCAATTCCATAACGTTTGCACACATCTGTTGCGAAGGTATCGACGATCTTCACAAGTTCTTTTTTTTCCATGTTCGAGATCGCTGAAAGTATCTTTAACTTAAGGATATCATTATTTCCTGTTTCGATCACTTCCAATTGTGGATCTTCGAAGTATGCAGTTACATTCATTTTTACTGTATCTGCATTAGAATCTAGGAACATCTTGATATGACCAATGAACTCGGGGCTATGTTCCATAACTTCAGCTTTTATGTTCTTCATGATCTCCTTAGCGATCAGCTTTGCTCTATCGATATCTGTGTTGCCTTTGATATTATATTCTGCAGCATAGGTTGCAACACCTGATGCGTCAATGGAGCTTTCTGTTTCCTGCTCATCCCTGATGAGTTCCATATCTTTCTTGCTGACAAAGGATAGGCCATTTGCAGGAGCAATGGATGTTTTTTCCATTTCTTTTGGCTTCGTCTCCTGAACTTTAAGATCAAGAGACCTATTAAGCAGTTCTTCAGGAAATATCATGTCCATAAAACTATAGAACTTCTCATCGTTATTATTTGCAGAGATCCGTATTACCTTTGCTTTTCTATTGAGCTGCTGGACAGATTCTTCTATAATAGGTATTTGTATCTTGTCCATAAGGTCGATCTTATTGATGGCAAGAATTTCTGCATCCTCTATCTGGCGGGTGGAGAAATTCTTCATCTCTTTTAATATGTGTTTGAATCTGCTACCATCGATAAGTGTCACAAGAGGTGCGATCTCCGCACCTTCTCCAAGGTCCATCAGTTCTATCTCTCTTTTGATCAAATTTGGGAATGCAATTCCGGTAGGTTCGATTATAAGGACATCCGGATTGTAAGAATTAAAAAGTGTTATCACAGTTGAGCGAAGTCCCATCTTGAGTGAACAACAGATACATCCGTTAGTTATCTCTTTTGTATCGAAACCGAACTTCTTGATTATGTCGCCATCGATCCCAATCTCTCCAATCTCGTTGACAATAATAGCAACCTTGTACCCCTTGTCCACAAGGTACTTCCCCGTATTGATTATCGTGGTAGTTTTCCCGCTTCCAAGAAAACCGCCAACTATAAGTGTTAACATTTTATTAGCTCCTCTTTTTTTTATAAACGCATCATCTGATCAAAAAGCAATACGTTCGTTTCTTTTTGTATGTTCAATAATTTACTGACGGGCAATTCTGAAGGTATATTGAGTTAATATATTCAGACATTTCAAATACCATGGCTTAAAAGACTCCCACTCCCACAAATATAAGTTTAGTCTCCATCGGAGGATGGTGCCAACCTTCCGGTGAGATGGCTTCCTCTGCAACTGTTACACTTACCTTGTTTTCCATGATCCCGCACTCTGCCATATAGGAATATATCAAGTCCCTCCCATGTTCATTGACAAATTCAAGTGCTTCTACATAAGTATTGAACTTCTCTCTCCCCCCAGGTGAATAGACAAAGAAATCTTTATCAGGCTCGCTAAGCGATAATGGCCTTATCATTATTTCCAGACGTTTGACCCCTTTACCAAACAAAGCTCCTGCTGCATTCCCCACATCGGAATATTTAGGAACTATGATGTCCGCTTTGATAAATGAGCTCACCTCATCCCTATAAGCAGACACCGGACCTCCAATAAATACTACAGGGATCTCTACATCGAACCTCGCTTTGAACTTGCGATCAACGATCCCACCGATGCTCTCGGGATCAACACCTGGCAACAGGTACGACATCAGCTCGAATGCCATATTTCTCGCAAAACGTTTTTTGAGAAGAGAGCACATTTCATATTTACCCATAGTGTTCAATTTAGCCAGAACATCGGCGACCAGTTTTGAAGCTTCTTGATCCCATTGATCATATTCCCCCAGAACATGCAATACATCAGTAGGAGTGAAACCAATAGCCTGCACAAGCCTTTTACTTATCAGAGAACTCAAAACAAAAGGAGAAGGTGGTTTTTTAAGCATCATTGAAATATCATCAAATGAGAGTGGATCATCTCCAATAACAGATAGTATCATATTTTCATCTTCATTTAATTCCATAGGTTCTTGTCTGGTCCTTACAAAGAACTTTGTAGGTTGGACATTTTCATCCAGCAGTTTGCGCGAGATCCATTTAATGTTCTTAAGTTTTTCAGGAAAACCAGGATATTTGACTGCTGCAACACAGATCGGTTCCACTCTTCTGGGACCAATGAACAGATCATTATCTTTTGTCCATATGTGGCTGTCACCCCCCATTGCTGATGTTTCCATGTGGATCGCTTTTACACGCGTTTGCCATTTTCCAATAACTGCACCCGCTTCGCTAATATCCGGCACGCCCTCAGAGAGCATTGATACATCTGTACTTGTACCGCCGACATCTATCACAACGCAACTTTCAAGACCTGAAAGAAAAGAAGCGCCAATAAGACTTGCAGCCGGACCTGAAAATATCGTTTCGATAGGTCTTTCAAGTGCGTCCCTGATACCAACGACAGAACCGTCACATTTGAGCATAAGTAATCTTGCATCCATATCACGCCTTTTTATCTCAGAGATCATCGCTTCTATGAAATTCTCACCGACAGGTAAAAGCTGTGCATTAAGGTATGCTGTAACTGCTCTTTCGTAAGCACCAATATCCTGTGTTAGCTCGTGCCCACAAACGACTGGCATTCCCGTAAGCTTTGATATGAGCTGTTTTGTCTTTAGCTCATGCTCAGGATTCCTTATACTGAAATGGGACGATACCGCAAAAGCAGATACTCTGCCCTTTGAACCAAGGACGAAATTCTTTATAGCATCAACATCAAGCGGCTTTAATTCATCCCCCATGTGATCATGACCTCCTGCTACAAAGATGATATCACTTGTCGGGAAATTCTTATTGAGAGAATGATCCCCTATGAGAATAAGACCCACAGGATAGCCAGTATCTTCCAGCACAGTATTCGTTGCAAGTGTGGTTGAAACCGATATGACATCTACATTTTTCAGATATTTTTCATCGATCCCGTCAATTGCATTCCGTATTCCTTCAATATGATCAGGATAGGTGGTCAATGCCTTGTTGGACATCACTACAGACCTGTCACTATCACTTATAAGAATTGCATCAGTATAGGTTCCACCTGCATCAATACCAAGACTATATTGCATTATTTCACCATGGTCCTAATAAAATTGTATTCAATTGTTTCATCGTCTCTCAGGAGGTTCGATGTGTACTAGTACATCCGATATCCCTGTAAATGTCCTTTTAAGTTCTCTTTCAATACTTACAACTATCCGATGAGCTTCCATAACATAGAGATCAGAATCCACTTTTACGTGAATATCTACAAACAGATCGTCCGGTGAACCGTGAGTTCGCACTTTATAGCAATTCTCAATTCCTTCAATGGACCTTACAAGACATTGAACATTGCTTTCATCAAGCCAGCATGCATCGCATAATACGTTGCAGGACATGATCACGATCGATATGCAATATTTCATAAGTACGAGAACTAGCAACACTGTTTCTAACATCAGAACGGTTGGACTGACTTGAATAAACAAGGTCAGAGCGATCAAAACTGAAAACATAACATCTAATTTAAGTGCAAATGAGTGGGATATCCCAGCCTGATCAAATTCATCCAAAGAGCAATATTTCAGAATAGCTACTGATAGAATAACAGACATTAAAAGCAAGATATAGATGGAAGTATCCGGCAATAGAGAGTTACTTCCATTAACGGTAGAGTGAACTTCAAAGAGGATATACAGACTTGCCAGAATAAAGATGATCGCAATGAATAACGATGCCAGAGAACTGTATTTTTTGTAACCATATGGATGGACATGGTCAGTCTAATGTGAGATTATATTCGGTACGAAGTGATGAACTAAGGCAATAATACCGATAAATAAGGCAAAATATCCCGTAACCTGCACAGCAAGAATATCAGAATAGCTCCCTGCGAATATCCTTAACAGAGCTATTTCGATAAAGACGGAAAGAGCAAGATATCCGGTTCCGTTCTTTCTGGTAGAGGTCCTCAATTGTTACCACCTGATCTTTTTATTTTCGTTTTTAAGGAGGGGATTGACCGACCATATGGACGGTCACGATCTGAATATTACATGCCTGACATTCTAGCCCGATCTTACATTAAAGTGGAGCTACCATCTTTCCATAAACTGAATTTGTTACAAGCGCCAGAGATGTGTACAGAGCTGAGATCCCAAGTAACAGGGCCATATAACCTGCAAGTGAACCAACGCCCATTCCGAAGTTTGCCGCTGCGTTAAGGAAAAATGTCAGAGTAAGAGTTATGAAAACGATGGTTATCGCCTTAACACCGATCTTGAGTGTTACAAACAGCAGCACAAGGGAAACAAGCCCCCAGATGAAGAGGTAGTAACCTACTGAAATTGCACTGGCTGCCCCAAGGACTCCGCTTGCAATACCTGAAGACATCAAGATGAATGCAAAGGAGAACCAGAACAGACCAAATGCTGAAAAAGCAGTTGCACCGAATACATCTCCTTTTTTCCAGCCCTCTATGCCCGCGAATACTTGTGCAAATCCTCCAAGGAAGATCGACATTGAGACGACCATTGTAGCGTCTGTGAAAAAACCTGAACCCATCATTCCCAGCATTATAGCTGCAAAACCAAGACCTGCAAATCCGAGTGGTGCATGGTCTGCTGTTTTATCGATCATGTGTAATCCATCCGTAGGATTACATAAAATACAGTTCTCTGGTATCTCTTCATTATTTGTCAAATATGATCACTTCCGTCAGTTCGATTAATAAATTTTATAAAGTACAATAAAATAAAATTACAACTCGACACATACAAATGATTTTTAAATGTGATTCGGGGCAAACATGCACCCATTAATAAATATCAAAAAAACATAAAGGAGATAAAGGAGTTTTAAATGTCTGAATGTCACCTCCCGTATTATGTTTTAGAAGAAAATGTTTGTGATTATAAGGTCAAATATCAAATATCGTGCAATACACATTTTCAAGGTGATGGGAGTAGCCCCGAGCAATACGGGGCTACAGTCCACGTTTGGAGACTTCGATGCTAAATGCTTAGAGACCGTAGTTCTCTGGGAGGAAGACCTTAACTTCTTCCTTGTACTTGGTCATGCAATCGCTCATGAAAGTATCCTGGTCGTCTGTGAGTGCCATAAGTGCAGCTTTTGCGTCTGCAAGGGCGCCCTTCTCGAACTTAGTGAGTTCGAGCTTGCCAGCTATTCCTTCTTCCATGATCTCTACTGACTTGAGTGCAGCGTTCTTTGCACGGAGGTAAATGTCATTACCGTCCTTGACAATAGCTTCACCCACGCGGTATGCGTTGTCATATGCAAGAACATAGCCCTGTGGGTCCCTGTACTTATCAGAAAGCATAAAGAGGTCCCTGAGAGTTTTTTCCTGACCTGTTGCAGTTGCTGTGTTCATCAAAGCACAGTCATAAGCAAGGGATTCTCCCCAGCACTGTACAGAGGTACCACCGAATTCTGCGTGATATTCGACAGATTCATTTGACCAGAGGTCACAGCACTGCATGACAAGGTTACCCATGACATCCGAGTGTGCACATGTGGAGGATTTACCTTCCTGTGCGATAGGTACACCGGAGATAGCTTTTATGATGGTGTTCTCATATCCACAGTCCTTACCTGGGCCAACTGCACCAGCTTCGTATGCAGCAAGTGATCTTGGTGCAGAGATAGCCCTTGCGATGATAGCAAGTGTGTGTGCAAGGTTCTTATCAAGAAGACCGCCACCAATGAACATTGCAGTGTTTGCTTCGGAACAGTCAGTGTCACCTGCGGAAACTACTCCGTGCTTCTTTGCAACAGAGCTGATCTCCTGCCAGATGAAATCCATATCTATGGTTCCAAGGCAGCCAATAGCATAGAGCATACCAGGAACATCGTTCCTCAGGATAGCATAATCGAATACTTCCTTACCGCCCATTGATTCAACTGAAAGCATGTCAGCTCCATTTGATGCAATTTCTTCGAATGATTCCATCATGACATTGAACTTGTCACCTCTAAGATCAAGGAAATCACGATTTTCACGGATATCACCTGGGGTGTGTCTTAATGCGCATTTGATGCCGTATTCATCGTGGAACTCTTCCATGATGGTCTTCTGTGCGTGTGCGACCTCTCCTCCCCATGTTGGGTTGTTGGTCATCTGCTCGACGTGTTCTGTCTCAAGGACAACAGCAGGGAAACCTACCTGGACCATACGGTTCATGATATCTGTGGTTATCTTCTGGTATTCTTTGACGAGCTTCTCTTTTGATGCACCGGCTTCAGGCCTTGGTGCATAGTTAACTTCAGGTATAGTGTATCCGGCACCTATCTCGAGTCCAAGTCCTGCTTTTACAGGGTGCTTACATTTACCAAAGATCATGTCATCTGCACTGTCATACGCCATTTTTGTATATCGGTTGATTGCCATTTATCTCACCTCTTCAGTGTTTGTGGAATTCTTCTTTCAGTGCGCTAATGCTAGATCCTGCAAGGATCTTGTCAGCGATCTTAGGTGCGTCAGCAGCTTCTTCTCCATAAATACCCAATTCATAGGTAGATACGAAGTCCTGGTTCACAGCTCCACCACCACAGGCGAATGGAACATTAAGACCTGCTTCAAGCAGCCTGTCGTTGACAGCCTTGAAAGCATACATTGTTGTGGTCATCAGTGCAGTACCTGTAAGCAGTATAGGTTTCTCTGCCTTGACAGCGTCAATGACCTCATCTACAGGAACATCACGGCCAAGGTCAACTACCTCATATCCGTTTGCTCTGAGAAGTGCAGCGACGATAGATTTACCGATATCGTGAACATCTCCTTCTGCAACATGGCAGACTACCTTGCCTTTAGAAACAGGAGTTTCATCGGACTGTGACTTGCAGAACTCGATACCGTCGAGCATTGCATCTGCGGACATCATTACGTTTGGCAGGAAGATCGTTCCCTGATCATACAGATCAGTAACTACTTTCATACCAACCATTAGAGCATCGTCGATCAGAGCAATTGGATTCTTTCCTGCTTTGATGGCTTTTTCAAGGCCTTCGATAACGTCATCTTCTTCGCCGTCAAAGATTGCTACTGCAATTTCCCTGAACAGTGCATCCTTAGGATAAAGTTCAGCTGCAGCATCTTCAGGCGTCATTGCCTTTTCCAATTTCACATTGTATCTTACCAGAATTTCACTGGGGTCTATATCCAACCTGGTCATGTTTTGCTTCCTTCCTTTGTTTTTTTTAATAATAATTGAAGTGTCATTCTTCTTGGGAAGAATACCACCCTTGATCCAATCATAGGATTTCGTTCTGAAAACCTATTCAAACGTCTCTCATACCAGTATATAAACATTTGTTTTCAAATGATTTTATATATAAGCATTACTATTTGATTAAAAAAAGATACAAAGATAAGATTGAGTATAAATAAGGTTTATTGATATCGAAATTGTATGATAAAATTAACAATATCGAAAACAAACAAAACAAATTTAGTAAATATGTTTATATAATATAGTTAAATTCGCTTTAAAAATAACTAGTATATAAAATAAATGTGAACGAGAAATCTTTGATCGATACTGACAATATAATATAAAGGCTGTTGATACTTATTTTTAAACATATCAATTGATTTTATAGAAATATATACATTTGAGAGTAGAATCTTATAAATATGAAATACCATTGCACTATTTTGGTTAAATAAAAAGAAAACGACATCAATAAAGGGATTAATTGAAAATGACAATTCAAGATCATTTTATTATATCAACAAAATAAAACAATAATCTGTATATACACAAATTATTAAATAATAAGTATATATACATATTAATTTCGATATTTTCGAATAATACAAAACATTTAAATACTACATATCGAGGCATCAAAGATCCAATCCAGAAAATGGAAATAGATGACTGAAGATTTCATTGCACGATAATCGTAACGAAAAGAAAAAAAGAAAATGGGGCGTAAGATGGAGAGATGAAAGATAAAAATAAAAACTTCAGTAACCGTAATTTTCAGATCTGAAGCTCTCCATCGTTGAAAGTTTGTTCAGATTCTCTTCAATGAACACATCCTTTTCATCAGTAAGTGAATGAAGGGACTTGATCGCCTTTGCAAGAGAAGCTTTCTCAAAGCGTGAAAGTTCAAGCTGTCCGCGAGAACCTTCATCAACGATATTACATGCCTCTATCGCAGCATTCTTAGCACGTAGATAGATATCATTACCATCCTTTACGATCGCTTCACCTATCCTATAAGCATTATCGAATGCAAGTATGAATGCCTGAGGGTCCCTATATCTGTCGGAGACCATGAAAACATCCCTGAAGACCTTCGCATAGCCAGCCTCTATTGCTGTATTCATCATGGAACAATCATAAGATAGGGTCTCCCCCCAACATTGAACACTTGTACCGCCGAACTCACCACGGTACTCCACAGATTCATTAGACCAGAGATCGCAGCATTGCATAGCTAGGTTACCCATGACATCAGAGTGAGCACAAGTTGAGCCCTTTCCTTCCTGCGAGATAGGGACACCAGCAATGGCCTTGATTATAGTGTTCTCATACCCACAATCTTTACCAGGACCAACAGCTCCTGCTTCATATGCAGCAAGTGAACGCGGTGCTGAAACCGCCCTTGCCACAACAGCAAGGGTATGGGCAAGCTTTCTGTCAAGCAGACCACCTGCAATGAACATTGCAGTATTGGCCTGAGAACAATCAGTATCCCCGGCAGCCACAACATCATGTTTCTTTGCTATCTTGCTAATATCTTCCCATATGAACTCTACATCAAGAGTGCCGAGGATACCTATTGAAAAAAGAACACCTGAGAGATCGTTCCTTATTATTGATGAATCAAAGACGCTCTTACCACCAAGTGATTCAATGGAAAGCATATCGGCTCCATTGGAAGCAACCTCTTCAAACGATTCCAGTAATATACCATAAGAGTCGCCCCTAAGATCTAGGGCTTCTTTTCCGCCCCGAATATCAGCAGGCGTATGGCGCAATGCACATTTGATGCCATATTCATCATAAAACTCTTCCATGATGGTCTTCTGTTCATGTGCTATCTCAGCACCCCATGACGGATTGACGGTCATTTGTTGCACATGTTCCGTTTCGAGAACCACAGAAGGGAAACCGACCTGTACCATTCGTTGCAGGACATCAGTTGTGATCTTCTGGTATTCTGCAATAAGTTTCTCTTTAGACTCACCAGCTGCTGGCCTGGGTGCATAATTAACTTCCGCCGAAGTATATCCCGCTCCGATCTCCAGATCAAAACCGGTCTTAATTGGATAGATAGAATGTCCAAAGACCATATCTTCGAAGTCATCATAAGCCATTTTATTATAACGTTTTAAACTCAAACCCATTCCTCCTCAGTGTTTATGGAACTCCTTCCTGAGCTGGCCAATATTCAAGCCGTTGATGATAGCATCTGCGATCTTCGGTACGTCAGAAGCTTCTTCACAATAAAGGCCAAGTTCATACTGGGACACAAAATCCTGTGTCACCGCACCGCCTCCACACACAATAGGTACATTGATGTCACTTTCAAGCAACCGGGAATTCACATCCTGGAAACCAACCATCGTTGTCGTCATTAACGACGTTCCCGTAAGCATAATGGGTTTTTCCCTTTTGACAGCCGCAATGACCTCTTCCACACAGACATCCTTTCCAAGGTCTACAACTTCATACCCCTTCGCCCTGAGAAGAACGGTCACGATCTTCTTACCAATATCGTGGATATCCCCTTCCACGACATAGGAAACGATCTTACCCTTGTATTCATGCTCCTGATCGGATCGTTCTTTGCAATATTCAATACCTTCGATCATTGCCTGCGCCGAAATAATGACATCCGGAAGGTAGAGAACACCGTCATCATAAAGAGTGGAAACTATTTCCATACCCACCAACAGTGCATTGTTAATAAGGTTCAGTGGATCAAGTCCATTATTGATCGCATTCTGGATACTTTCCACAACCTCATCTTCATCTCCTTCAAAGACGGCTTTCGCGACCTCCCTTATATTCTCTTCCACAGGGAATAATTTCTCAGCCACCTCCTCAGGGGTCATTTCCTTTTCCACTTTTACATTATATCGTGTTAGTATACGTTGAGGATTAATATCGATCACAATTTAGCCCTCCATTAAAATAATTAATATAAATGCCTACAACTATTCCGATGTGATAAGACAAATGCAAACATGTAATAAAAACATTATTTGCCAGGCAGACACAACATACAGGTCCCTTCAATTTATGCCAACCTCCCGACAGATAGCAATGATCGCATCCTGACGATTCCATTTACCCTTTTGCAATCTTGTTTCCACAGACATAAGCATGCCAGTACCGGTAACCAAAGGTAACCTGAACTCGACCTTATTACCTGCAAGTGCATCCCCAAAGAGCTTTGCTGCTTCAAGTACCTTATTATGAGGATGCATTTTTATGAAATTCATGCCAGTTATCTCTTCTTTTGAGTGAGCTAGTTTTTTCGAGACTGCCTCATTGCTGTAGAGTACACAACCCTCACTATCCAGAACAAGGATCAGATCATCAATACCATCAACGAGTGATTTAAGGTCGTTCTGGTTCTTTTGCATATCGACTTCTGATTCAATGCGACCGATGATGGATCCCATCTGTTCAGCAACTGTTTCTACTGATGTACGAATATTGTATAGCATTTCATATTCAGTACGCGATGCAAGGAAAAGAACAGCCACTTCTTCCTCTTGATATTTCACCGGGATCACAGCTGTTGCCAGCAGTCCTTCATCTACCCTGTTATCACGCTTTGTCACAGGATAGATATCGGAATACATTTTGTAGAGCGGATAACCCATCATGAAAAATCGACTCTGCATGGAATCTGCTGCGTAGTGAGAATTATTTTTTACAAAATCTTGCGAAAGCCCTTTATGGGATATAAGGTTCAATCCACCATTGTTCTTGTCTATCAGATAGAGACTGCCAGAATCGATACTATCTATATGTAAAGCAAATTCCAGAAGCTGGTCAAAGGTTTCCTGAAGGTCCCCTGAAGGAGTGAAGAAATTACCTACCTCGGACTCAATATTCAAGAATTGATTGATCTTTTTACGCTCAGTGATATCCATGATGATACCCTGTATATGGACAAGATCACCCTCCTCATCATACTGCGGAGTGGATCTTTCGACAACCCATCGAACATCATCAGACCTGGTGATTATTCTGTATTCGAGACGATATTCGGAAGCATTTTCTGCAAATTTCCGGGCAAAATAGCTGTGCACTCTTTCCGCATCAGAAGGGTGAATAATGTCACCGTATTGTAGTTTTCCAGAAAGAAAATCCGACGGAGAATATCCAAATGTATCGATGTTCTCAGAAACAAATTCAACTGGCCATCCCGACTGAGCATTCCAGAAAAATACAATTGCAGGACTGCTCTTGATAACCGTTTGCAATACCTTTTGTACTTCCAGTGAATCAAGCAGTTCCTGTTCTTTCTTTTTCTGCTCAGTTATGTCACGTATAATAGCCATTACAGCAGGCTTACCCTGATCATATATGCGTGACGGACTGATCTCAACAGGAACAGTTTCACCCTTACGGTCAAGCAGATCCACCTCGAATTTATTAGAACTGCTTTTCTGTTTTTCCAGTATCTTCGAGAACTGCTTAGTCACCATTCGCCGATATTCAGGTGACAGATAAGAAGAGAAACTGGAGTTATGTACCTTTTGGGGACTGAAACCAATGATCTCACAGAACATTGAATTTACAAATTCCAACACATCATCACGAATTATGATAATGCCGTCATTCCCATTCTTAACGAGATTGGAGTATTTTTCTTCCGACACACGCAAAGCTTCATCAGCTTCCCTATGCTCGATCAGTTTTTTCATTTCCTGGATCAATAGTGTAAGGTTACGAGTATCAAGATCATCATAAGGAGAATCTTTGTTGCCAACTCCCAGAACGAATCGTTCACCTTCTTCATTGGAGATGGGAATATCAAAATGACGTTTGATAGTACCGTTCACATCATAATTATTTTCTATTTCAAAAAGGTCATTTGGGTAATTTGAAAGCAAATATTTCCCACTTGAGTTCACTTTGATGGCCCTGCTGGAAATGTCAAGCGGATACTCGCCCAGGTCCTTGCTCAGTTTGTATTGACCAATTTCATCTTTTAAAAGGAGGAAGATCATGTCAAAAGAATTGTCTTCACGGACACTGACAAGATAGCCGATATTGCTCAGAGTGAGTCTTGCAGCAGCCTCCAAAGTGAAATTTAATATATCTTCAATGGATTCATCGGACATCTGGTTGAGTTCAAGAAGCGTCTCAAGATGAGACTCGTTCAGCTGGAGAGAACGTTCACCCATTTTCCTCAGGGTGATGTCTTCAAATATCCCCATCCCACCCTGCAATGATCCATCTACGATCAAAGAACTGAAAGTGACATGCAGGATAGAATTATTGTCATTTACAATTAGGTGAACATCACCCTCATAGTTCCTTATCTTTCCCGAGACCACATCACTTATATCGCTACGAAAATCTGTGTCACTAAAAAGATCGAGGACATTATAGCCTGTGATCACATCACGTAAGTGATCGAATATCTCATTGAATACTTCATTTGAATTCGTTATAATTCCTTTCCGATCAAAACGAACTATACCTATGGGAGATTTTTCAAAGATTATCCTGAAGTTCTTCTCAGTATCAACAAGAGCTTTCTCTGCTTTTCTTTTTTCCCTAATGTCATTTAAGTTCAGCATTACCGCAGACTGTCCTTCGTATTCAATGTAGGAATTAGTCATCTCCACAGGAATTTCACCTTCAATAAGCGAAACAATATTTGCTTCATAAATATTGGAGTCATTCTTCTTGCTTGAAAGACATTTATTGTATTTTTTGGAAACCATTCTGCGATATTCAAGCGAAATATGATCAAGGAAAGGAGAACCAATGATATCGTCTTTTGAAGATCCTGTCAGTTCGCAGAATTTCTTATTCGTATACCGTATTTCATTGTCAAGGACAACAATTATCCCTTCATTGCCTTTTTCGATCAACGTTGAATATTGACCTTCATATCGGATAGTTCCCTCATCCAGGGCTTTCAATTCGTCAATATATTCAAAGGTAACAAGAGCAACACAGCCGCCATCGTATCTGATCGGCCTCCCGTTGATCAGCACAGACCTTGTACCGGCATTGATAAAAGGATAGGTTAGTCCAAAGTCCTCAAGTAAGAAACCTTCTTTACAAACTCTGCTAAGTCTGTCGAATAGTTCAGGTGAATTTTTCTTAAAATCAACAAATATATCAGCATCATTTCCCAAAACATCATCAGGTTTGACATTGAACATTTTGTAGAATGAATCGTTCGCATATATCAGGTTCAGATCCGGATCAAGTATCATGAGAGCTTCTTTTAAAGATGCTACTATAGCCTCGAAATAGTTTCCAGGATCATCGGAAAAAGAGAAAGAACTACAGCTATCAGATTCTGATATTTCATCAGATACAACTTTAGATGAAGTCTTTTTGACAGATATATCACCGGTCTTTTCCATGGAATTGTATATCTTATACATCTCCCGATTTTGCGTTTTTTTGCTTAAACGATCTTTTGTTTTTAATAATGGAATTTGTTTGTTTCAATTATATATTTGTTTTGAACCCTCTTATAAGTGGACAACTCATGATTTATACCTTATCTTCCACAAAGATAGAATCTCCATATTTTGAGGACCTTTCTGAACGAAAGAATTATCTTAAATCAATGAATAAATAAAATTGCTCACATCTAAGATCTATAGTAGCTTCCTTCGATCCAATCTGTTTACTTTTCAGATCTATATCCAGTACGTCAGTACAACAGGTGTGAGCAAATAATTAAATGTTCACCTCATGAAAGTTATTATACTACCTTGAGAAAATGCCAGTCGAGGACATTTTCCGGGCATGAATGAATACATTTCTGGCAGTGTGCACCATCACAAAGATCAGTTCTTATTCTCACTGACCGATCCTCCTGTTCCAATGCATCATTTGGACACACATCAACACATTTCTTACAGTCGATACAGCCTTCCATATCGATTTCCAGAAATGTACCTATCTGGTCAACCACATGAAGCCCTTCGCCCCCAAGATCAGGAATATCCTTCTCGACGCGCTTTTCGATTTCCGGCACCTTAGTTACTTCATCGATTGTAGGAAGACCTTTTTTCTTAAGATATTTTTTAAGTGTCTTGAAAGGCATACCCTCGTTCCAATAGGAAAGTTCAAGAATATAAGAATCCTTGAATGCTTCATCCATTGCAAACATTACATGTGTGCCAACTATCTCCACTGCGATCTCCTGAAGGTCCCATAATCGTTCTTCTGAAAGTAGTATCTCCCTTGCAACGATAAGAGAAGTGTTCCCTATCTGACAGATCTTTGAGACATTGTAAGGTATCATGCCAATACGATGAGCTTTTATCGCATCCATATAGGTACCGGCAGCACCGGCCATGTATGCGACCTCCACATCTTCCATTGCGACATTAGCAGCATTGCATAATGTCACATGACCGGCACGTATGGCACCGATAGCCCTTCCCGCTTCAGCAAGATCTTTTTCTGTGAAATGTAGACCATCCTGAAGGTAAAGTTTTTTATCAGGCGTATTTATATTTGGTAATTGGATGGTTCCATTTTTTATGGCCTCATCGATAAGTGCAATAACACCGGTACCTGTGATGCCGATAGCATGCACATCACCATTTTTGAGAACATCACCGTTTTTATAGTTGACAAGGGAACCACTGACAGTGTTCATTTCCTTATCAAGAACGTAATTCAATACATCCCCATTGTTAAATTCAACATCTGAGATCACAAATGGGCGTGCAATACTTCCGTCCCCGATCTCCTGACCTTCAAGTGCAGGACCGGCTGCTGCAGAACCTGTGAAGATGACATTACCGACCTTTAACGCCATTTCCGCATTGGTACCATAATCAGTTGCAATGGCTATCTTATCAGATTCAAGCATTCCGGACTTTACTATCAACGCAAGAGCATCTGCACCGACCTCGTGTTTGATAGCAGGTGGAATAACTACTTTACAATTAAGGAATTCAAGGCCTTTTACCTGAGTGCTGTCAATTATACAAGCATTCCTTTTTTGCTCCTCAATATTCATCAACTTCTTTTTTCGCTCTCCTGCATAGGCAAGGTCATCGATCGGAATCCCCTGGAACAATGATAATTGTATAGGATTTCCACATACAGCGATCCTCTCAACAAGTCCTCCTTCCGGTTCAAGTTCATTAAGGATGTGAATGAAAGCATTGATCACAAGGTCATGAGCTTTGTCCTGACCATATGTCATGGCAAAATCCAGATGATCCATAACGTTCGCACCGGGCAGAGGATTTCTCATTGTGATGACTGTTCTCTGTATCTCACCTGATCCAAGGTCTATTTTTTGTGCCCTGAAACCACTTGTACCAAGATCTATTGCAATTCCTGTTCGCATAGTATTACCTTCCTGCCTAATCGATCAATGTGATAGACAATTATTGACAGATGATCAAAAAGAAATAAATGAAAGGTCCTGCACAACAAGACCTTTCCGATTGGATGTTAAGATTTTT
Source organism: Methanococcoides burtonii DSM 6242 (assembly GCF_000013725.1). Taxonomy (NCBI): domain Archaea; kingdom Methanobacteriati; phylum Methanobacteriota; class Methanomicrobia; order Methanosarcinales; family Methanosarcinaceae; genus Methanococcoides; species Methanococcoides burtonii. The sequence continues at coordinate 851,287 of NC_007955.1, read as the reverse complement.
GTATATATATATTTCGTTTCTACAGATATTATGCAATGTATTCGTCCCTTGCTTCGACAAGGGCTTTAACATTCTCCACAGGAGTATTTGGTGCAATACCACATCCAGGAGAAAGAACTGCAACGCCACCTTCAAGAGCATCCTTTGATTCTGCTTTGACCTTTTCAACATCACCAGAAAGTAACGTGAACGGACTGGACACATTACCAACGATCACAGCCCTGTCTCCGACAGTTTTGATAGCTCCCTTAAGGTCTGCTACTTTTTCCTCAATGCTAAGTCCCTCGAATTTGCAGTCTGCCATCATATCGAGAATAGGAGTCACATTTCCACAAATATGAAGCACCATCGGACATTTGACCCCTTCTGCAAACCTTGCAAGTCTTGGCTTAAGCATCTTGTCAAATGTTTCAGGGTTCAGAAGGTCAGGGGATGCTACAGGATCAGGCACACATATTACATCTGCACCAGCATCTGCCAGTGCATTTGCATACACTATGCATGCATCTGTGGCAAAGTCAAGGATAGTCTCTAAGTCATCTGGTTTCTTGATAGACCATTTCATGAACTTCTTTACACTTACAAGATCGGATGCAAGGGTTACAGGCCCTTCCATGCCAGCTACCAGAGGAATTTTATCTCCAACTTTATCGATGATTATCTTTGTTGCTTCAAGCACAGCAGGTATTCTGCCATTGCTAAGAAGGTCATCGGGCATTACGAGATTGTCAACGTCTTTATATGGGTGATCAGTTACAGATGGTTGTCTGTTCTTTGTTCCCATATTAACTTCACAACCCATAGCTTCTGCAAGAACTGTCAGACAATATGGATACCTTACAGCTTCAAGACCTGCGATCTCGTGTGATGCTACGGCGAGTGTTGCCATCTTCTCTGCATCTGAATGAGCTTCAGGCCACTCTGCACCGGTCTGATCCATAAGATCAACTATAGCGGTCTGTGTTACAGAAACTACCGGGACTTTATCAACTGGTTCGCGGTTTAACGCGTTCAATAATCTTTCTTTTGGGTTTAAATCGGTCATTTCGATCACTCCTTCATAATTAAAGACCCGGTGCATCCGGATGCTGATGTTTTTTGATCGTCGTTCACACCATCCAATCAATCCAGGGATGGAACAACTGATATTAGGTAGTTATACCCAAATTTCAAACTGGAATAATCATATATAAACATTTGTATGTTTAATATTTAGTATAAATAGGTTACTATATGGCACGTATTTTAATCAGCATTATTTATTGAAACTATAATATCGATTGATAGCTTTTTTACTAAATAAAAGATTTTCTAAAAAATTAACATATAATTTAATACCAATATACTTATATATAATACTTAAAAATTTGAAAAATAAAACTAATATAAAAACAAAGCTACTACTAAAAATCTATAATTAAATAGATAAAAATAATAAACGATACCAATAAGCATAATTTATAATAATCAGAATTAATTATTTAAAAAATAGATATTTGATAGTCGAAAAGTACATATATAAAATTATGAAATACCTGACATTATTAGAGGAAAAAAACAAAAAACAAGATCTATTTTAAAAAATTCTCAAAGAAATGAAATATAATTAATTATATTAGTCTAAAAAAATATTGCATTGGTCGTGAAGAACGTATCTACATTAAACCATAATTTAAAAAGAAGAGCGATCTTAGTTCTATTTTGTCTTATAATAGTGCAACTTTCAACTCCTGTTGTGGCACTCACAACAATAGATATCCAAAACATAGAAACCGATCATGGTGCAGTCATACTGATCACAGATGGCCTCGGTGCAAACTATATAAATCCGGAAAAGATCCCTTATGCACTTGATGGCAATCCTTTGGAAAAACCAGATGTAAAGAATATTTCAGCATTTGCAAAAGATGGACTTCAAGCATTTAGTGTTCTGATCCCATCCACAAAAGGCGAAAACGGACATTCGGTGATCGTTACAGGAAATCCCGGAGCCACCACTGCGATGATAGCATACAATGATGCCACAATCTATGATATTGCCCGTGATAATGGATATATCATGTTTGCAATATTGGAAAAGGGTGACACTGCCGAACTTATTGATAAACAAGATATTACTATACATGATAGCACCACATCGATAAATGATCCACAAATGAAGGTTGTGCTCAATAACTTTCCCGACCAGCCTGACAACGATATGATCCTCGATGTTGAACAGATATTCAAAGAATATGCCATTCTGGCCCCAACTTACATTCAGCAGTATAAGGAAGGGGAGATCGAGCGCTATAATGCTTACAACCTCTGGGGGATCGAAACATCTCTTAAGGTAATTGAGATGATGGAGCAATATCCTGACCAAAAATACATACTGACGACAAATATCGGTGCTATTGATGCTGCTGGAATCTATCGCCGAAATGAGGGCTATGTTGAATGTATTGAAGCACTCGACATTATGGTCCAGCCCCTTATTGAAAGAACGGAAGATAACGACCTTGCATTCATATTGACTTCCGATCACGGGATGGCCTTCCAGTCAACGGATGGACGTGGTGGCAGTAAATCCGGAAAATATGCAACTTCTCCGGAAGTGCTTCAGATACCCTTCATTGCAACATCATCCAATATAGAAAGAAAGTTCATTCGAGAACAGATCGGTCAGGAAGATATTGCACCTACTATCCTAAGTATCCTTGACCTGCCAAACGAACTACGATTTTCAGCAGGTGATTCATTTGCCAGTAAAAGATATGTGAATTTCAAGATATTGCTTCCGGAAAACGGCAGTGTCAGTATCTCTTCAAAGGAGATCGTTCTAAAAGCTGAAGATGATAGCGAATACATCTTCTACGGACTCGAACCAGATAAGGAATACAGCATCACCGCTGAACTTTCTGGAAATGATGAACAGGTATATGAAAGGACTGTTTTTGCAGATTCTGATAAAATTATCCGATTCAACGAAGATAAAGAGACTGGCGAAAAAGAGAACATGATACCAAAAGGAACAAGAAGGACCATTGGATCGATCTTTATTATAATTATAAATATGGCAGGGCTTGTGATGATATTCAGGGTCATTAAAAGCTAAAGTTTGCCATCACAAACTATTTTTAGCAGGCAAACCCATCTTTACCGATGATCGTTGGCGTACTCGGGCCTGCCGGATCCTACTCGGAAAAAGCAGCAAAAGGCTGGATAAGCAAAGAATCAAAGTCTGAGGGGACATCCCTCGTCTATTATGATGACATAAACGATACTTTTACATCCGTCATCAATGGAGATTCGGACATTGGAATAGTCCCAATAGAGAATTCAATAGAGGGGTCCGTTGGGATCACACTTGACCTATTGCTTGAGAGTGAGATAACTATAATTGGGGAGATCGTTGTACCCATTGGGCATTGCCTCCTCTCAAAAGGAGAGATAAAGGATATCAAGATAATAATGTCACATCCTCAGGCACTGGGCCAATGCAGCAAGTTCATAAGGGAACATTTCAAGAATGCAGAAATTCGTACCACTGGAAGTACGTCCCATGCTGCTAAGCTTGCTAATGAGTTCTGCGAGATGGCAGCAATCGCATCAAAGGAATCTGCCAGAGAATATGGATTGAAGATACTTGTTCCGAATATTCAGGACTGGGAGAAAAACCATACACGCTTTATCATCATAAAACAGGGCAAGTGGAAGGAAGATGAAGCATGCGTACCTGAAAATGATACGTGCAAGACATCTATCATTGCTGATATTGATGAGGACAAACCTGGTTCACTGTATGAGATCATAGGTGAATTCGCAAAGAGAGACATTAATCTGACACGTATAGAATCAAGACCATCGAAGCGCTCTTTGGGAGATTATATGTTCTATATTGACATAGAAGGAAGTACAGGCGATGCAGATATAAAAGATGCTTTATATTATATAAATTTAAAAGTATCTATGCTAAAAGTCCTTGGTTCCTACAATGGATACAAGCTGGATAACTAAAAAGTGTTCATATAAGGGATGAATGTTCATTCAAGTTTGCTTTAGAGGGGATAGTGATCATGGATATTGATAATTTTGTAGAAAAACAGGAAACGACGGTCAATAAATACCAGCGGATCTACAAGATCATAGATCTGACCATAATTACACTGACCCTATTCACAATTCTAAAGCTACTTAATATAGACTTATTTATCCTTACATTCAGAGCATTGGAACTTTATGCCGATTCTACCTACGGTCCTTCAGGGATGATCTCGGCTGGAGGACTTTTGCTTGCGGCTATTTCTATATTGTTTGCCATCATCCTTACCTTTGCTTTCCATTACAGGGACAGGAAAGTTCTGTTGATACCATTCATAGAGGAACGTTTCCCAGCACTTCAGGAAAGGCTCAGGACTGCCTTTGATAACAGAGATGTGCACAATGTAATATCAGACGACCTGATGGGAAATGTACTGGATGTGGCCTCGAAGATCGATAATTCAAAGCTTATTGAAAAGAAAAGACTCAAGAATAGCATGTTTCTTCTGCTAGCAGTTTTCATTATGTTCACCACCATAAACGTACTGGATTACCGGACAGATGTCACACCCGAGGACATCAATGACCTGATAGGTGAGATACCAGGGATATCATCAGGAGAAAATGAAACATCTCCTGATGAACAGTTTCCACTTGAAGGAGAAGAAGGAGATTCAGGAGGTAACAGTGAGGACCTTGTCGGAGAAACGGCTATAATCGTGGTCGAAGGGGAAGAGGTCGACCTCTCATTGCCACCGGGAGCAGGAACAGGGTTTACTGAAAGTGGAGATGAGGAATCCCTCCCGCCTGATTTTGAGAGCTCATCGGAATATGAGAGGAAAATTATGTCATCACCTGCTTACTATGAGCAACTGCCGGAAGGGTATGAGAGTATCATAAAAGAATACTTTGAGCAGATGGCTAATAACTGACCCCTGATCACTACATTGTTACAATAAATATATCAATGAATTTATTAATATATCATAATCATTAAATTAACATCGATGTTCATCGATAAATTACATTAACAGATCAATTTATACCACCAACCAATTTCACCAATTGCAATATAAGGAGAACACCACATGAATTCCAATGATGCAAGATCAGGAGACCTTGAACAAACTTACAGAGGTGCTAGTGATGCATTTACAGCACTTTTCAATGAGATCTCTAAGGTTATAGTAGGACAGAAAGATACGGTAGAACAGATAATCATTGCCATCCTTTCTAACGGACATGCACTGATGGAAAGTAACCCGGGTCTTGGGAAAACACTTACGGTATCTACTATTTCCAAGACACTGGACCTTTCATTCAGCAGGGTTCAGTGTACTCCTGACCTTATGCCGGCAGATATCACAGGCACACACTTTATTGAAGAGACGGGAGGGAAAAAAGAGTTTAAATTCGAGCCAGGACCCGTCTTTGCCAACATCGTCCTTGCCGATGAGATCAATCGTGCGTCCCCAAAGACACAATCTGCATTGCTTGAAGCCATGCAGGAGAAACAGGTCACGGTAGGTAACGATACATTTATCCTTGACAAACCTTTCTTCCTGCTTGCAACCCAGAATCCTATAGAAATGGAAGGAACTTTCCCATTGCCGGAAGCGCAGCTTGACAGGTTCCTTTTGAAGATCGTTCTGGACTATCCCTCATTTGAAGAAGAAAAAGAGATTGTCAGACGCTACACCAAGTCTGACGAACCGCATGTAGGTAAAGTGCTTGACAAGAATATGGTATTACAGCTCCAGCGTCTTACAAGGGACATGCCAATTGCGGATGATATTAAAGAAAGGGCTATCAAGATAATTATGGCAACCCGCACATGGAAGGAATACATTGAGTTCGGAGCTTCCCCCAGAGCATCCATCGGCCTTATTCTGGCAGCAAAGGCTCGCGCATTGGTAAGAGGCAGGAACTTTGTAAGTGTTGAAGATGTTGACGCAATGGCATATCCGGTATTAAGGCACAGGATCATCCTCACTTTCGAATCTGAAAGGCGTGGAATATCACAGGATCATGTGATAAAGGAAATCCTTGCCAAAGTTAAATGATACACGCATTGGTAAGTCTGAGAAGGAAAAGCCTACGAACACCAATATGATGCTTGAACCATGAGTGACAGAAAACACCGTATAGATGTGGATTTCTTCCGCCAGCTTGACCGCTTTACTTTTCTGGTAAGGAAGCGGGTATCCAGTGCTTATGCAGGAAGCAGACGCTCCAACAGGAAGGGTCAGGGACTCGATACGATGGGGTATACGGAATACCACCCCGGAGATGACCTCAAGTCCATTGACTGGAATGTCTATGCAAGATCCGAAAAACTCTATGTCAGGGAATTCGAGGAAGACAAATCAGTAACCACACACATACTTCTCGATTCAAGCAATAGTATGGACTATACCCTTAACACTATCACAAAGTTCGAATATGGTGCTATGCTTGCCGCCGGCTTTGCATATCTTGTCACAAAGGATAACGATAAATTCGGCATATCTACCTATTCTGAAGATATCGCCATATCCCAGACGCACAGAGGAAGACGTCATTTATTAAGGGATATCGATAGACTTGCGGAAGTAGAGCTTAAAGGACAGACAGCTCTTAGCCACTGTGTCCAGCTATATGAAAAAATGATAAAGTCACGTTCCCTCGTGATCATCATCTCAGATTTCATGGAAGACCTCAAATCCATTGAATCTGCGATCTACAGACTTTCAAACCATGACCTTATTCTCATACAGGTGCTTGACCCTTCCGAGAGCGATCTGTCAATGCACGGTCATGTCAAGCTGATGGACCTTGAGACCAATGATGAACTGAAGACATATCTCAGTAATAATTTCAAGGACAAGTACCAGGAAGAGCTACAGGCACACATCGATGGCATACAGAATATCTGTAACCACGTCGGTGCTGACCTATATACATTCACGACTGATACACCCATCTTCGAGGCATTCTTCAATGCCATCAACAGGAGGCACATGTAATGCCTTTTGCGAACATACTCGGACTTGCTGCTCTGGCAAGTATAATCCCACTTATCATATTGTACCTGTTACGCCCAAAGCCTCTGGAACTGAAGATACCTTCACTCATGTTCCTGATGCTTGCAGAAAAGAAAAAGAAGAGATTTGCATCATTGAGACGACTTATAAAGGACCCTATATTCCTTGCCCAGCTACTCATTTTGATACTGATATCCGTTGCAATAGCCGGACCTTTCTATAGTACTGAAGAGGAACTTAGCGGTGAACATACGATATTCGTTATCGATGCTTCTGCTAGTATGAACACTGATGGCAGGTTCGATAGTGCCACTGATATTGCTAAGACATACATCAGTAAGAAGAACAGCATAATACTTGCAGAAAACATTCCGGTGAACGTGCTCGAATCCGGTGGTTCTTCCGCTACTAAGAACTCCCTTGACAGCCTTACTCCGAAAGGCTCTGTTGCAGACCTCTCAAGTGCAATTACCAATGCCATGAGAACCCTTTCTAATGAAGGAGGAAGGATTGTGGTAGTATCAGATTTCACTAACTGGCAGGGAGAAGACCCTGTATCAGCCATGAGACTTGCTGAATCCTACGGATTGAAAGTTACCTTTGTAAGAGTAGGTTCACCAACTGACAATGTAGGCATAATTCAGGGCTGGATCGATGCCGATGAAGAGGGTTACACCTACAATTGTGTTCTCAAGAACTACATGGAAACAACACAGAACGTCGAAATGATCATCGATACACCGGGAAGCCAGAACAAAAAGAAGTTTCAGCTTGATATAGGACCGTTTTCAACTAAACAGTTCAAGCTGACAGACCTTGGGACCGGTATTACAGAGGTCACTATAGACAGAGAAGACAAACTTGCAGTTGATAATGTCGCTTACATATCAATTCCGGCAAATGTGCAGAACGAACTGCTTCTTGTTACCGATGTTAAAAGATCACCTTCGTCAACTGCCCTTTCACTGTTGCCGAACATAAAGGCCATTCAATCCAATAACGTGCCTGCTGACCTTAGTGATTATAAGGTCATTGTTGTCGATACACAACAAAGGGCAATAACCTCTGAAGAAGCTGCAAGGCTTAGCACTTTCATTAAGAGTGGTGGGAACGTGCTTGTTATCGCCTCGCCCACACTTGACCCGAAGAATGCGAACATCGACCTCATGCAATTGCTTCCTGTAAAGATCATCACCACCTCCGAGAGCAGTAAAGGTGTGGCATTGAAGGTAGAACAGGAAACGAGGCTCACAAAAAAAGTGAAATTCGAGGATATAGCAGTCTACACTTATCTGAATTCGACCATCAGGTCTGATGCAGTTTCCCTTGTTGATACTCCTTCGAATGTACCGATGCTTGCATATTGGAATGTAGGTGACGGTACTGTCATGTACCTCGGATTAAGCGATATGCTTGGAGAGGAAGCATGGAACAACTTCCACAACCTTCCGGAATATCCTGTTTTCTGGGCAAAGGTTATCGCATGGCTTGGAGGTACTGGCGACATAGGGGATTACAATGTCCAGACCGGTGCCGTTTCAGCATTGTCAAAGGAGCAGGAGGTCACAACCCCTTCAGGTACTATAACCACAAGCAGATTGCTCTATGATGAAGTGGGTGTCTATGAAGTAGCTGGCAAAAGAATAGCTGTGAACCTTTACGATGATATGGAATCCGATACCACGATAGACTCCTCGAACGTTCTCGAAAGAGCAACATCGAATGAAGGCGGCGATATCATCAGGCAGACCACATATACTGCAAATAAATACGTTGATATCTACTTTATCATCATTGCTATGCTGCTGGTAGTCCTTGAGATCCTTATCATTAGAAACCGGGGTGAACTATGACCTTCACGTTCGAACAACCATTGATGTTTGCATTGATACTGCCTGTAATAATAGGAGGACTTTTCTTCTTAAGGGAAGGAGCAAGAAGACCAATTATCATCTCACGCATGATAGTGCTTTCACTTCTGGTCATCGCACTTGCCTCTCCCACTGCTATTGTTAGTGATGTGACAAGTGACGAGAACCCGAACCTTGTGGTGATCTCTGATGAGACCGCCAGTATGAGCCTTTTCGAAGAAGGTGTCGGAATGAACGTATATGAGTCACTTACAGCCAATACTCCGACAACATTCATCCGCCTGACAGGCGAGAGCACGTCCCTTGGAGATGCCATCGAGCAATATTCCACCGGCGACAACCAGATAGTGCTAGTCAGTGACGGTAACAACAATTTCGGAAAAGACATCGATGAATCTCTCCAGTATGCAAAAGAGATGGGTACGACTGTTTACTCCGTTGCACCAGACCTCGAAAAGAACGATATCAGTGTCCAGATGCTTGGGGACAAGACCGTGGTCATCGGGAACGAGAACCAGTTCGATATACTGGTATCCCAGGCAGAAGAAGGAGAGATCAGATACAGCTTTGAAATCTATGCAGGGAACACCCTCATCAGAAGTGGTACATTCTCACAGAAAACACGCACAAGGACAATTCGTGTTCCATACGCTTTCAAGAAACTGGGTGCTCAGGAGATGAGAGTGGAACTCACACCACTTACTGATGATAAAGATAATATCAACAACGTGTACTACAAATCCGTCTACGTTGTTCCAAAACCTAATATTAATCTGATTACGAGCGATACAGGTGCACCCCTTGGCAATATCCTGTACAATCTCTACGATGTATCGAATTCAAAGGAATTTACCGATCTTGACAATAAGAAAACTGTCGTGCTTGATAATGTCAACATGAGAGAAATATCGGAAAATAATATTAATAAACTAAAGGAGTACGTGTCTCAAGGCAATGGACTTGTCCTGGTAGGTGGCGAGGCTTCGTTCGATCGTGGGAACTATCTTGATTCTTCCTTAGAAGAATTACTTCCTGTAGCTTCAAGACCTACTGACTGGAAAGGTGGCAGAAGCATTGTCCTCATACTTGATGTATCCCAAAGCACAGCTGCTCATGAAACGCTTTCTGATATTCTAGGGTATGCCACAAATCTACTTAGGAGTGATGAACTAAAAGATGCATCCGCCGGAGTTATCGCATTCGGTAGCGAAGGTGAAGATGTTTCCGGCGGTTTGGTATATCTTGGAACACATTCAAATCTGGAAAAACTTGAAGAAAGTATCAGTTCACTTGCTCCGGGTGCTACAAGTGAAACATCTCTTGACCAGGGTCTTTTAATAGCACAGGAATGGCTTGAGACCGAATCCGGAGAACTTGACATTATAATAATATCAGATGGTGGTTTCGCGCAATCATATGATGAGAGCCTTAAAGTCGTAGAAGAGATACATGATGAAGGGATCGATTTCTACTTCATCCATGTACATGAACAGGGTGCTCCTTCACAGTATGACCAATTCGGAGAAAGTTATGCTGATAAATTAATGACTAGTGTGGAAGGAGAATATCAACTTGTCGAAAAAGGAGAACGACCAAAACCCATCTTCGAGGATCAAGAGATCCCTGATGAAGAGACAGAAGATGATCCACAATTAACATCCTTCCCACTTATAGAATACAATCCAAATCATTTCATTACCCGCAACATCGAGATCGAAGGTAACATCACAGGCTATAATGACGTTACCCCAAAACCAGGTGCAGACAGAATCATCATTACAGCCACCGGTAAACCGGTAGTAACCACATGGAGATACGGGCTTGGCAGGGTAGCAGCCATAACTACGGATAACGGTAGAGGTGGGCAGAACACATGGGCATCCCAGATGTATTCGGGTAACAATTCAAAGCTCATCTCATCTACCATGAACTGGGCTATCGGCAATCCACAGGTCGAGGAAGGCACTGTTGTTGAAGCTGAGGATACGTGGTTCGGCACCCCTGCTACGCTTTACATAACCCATTACGGTGGGAACACACCTGTATTGAGATACAAAGGGAATACCCTTGAACTTGCGGTCACCGGAAGGAACACCTATGAAACCACGATCGACCCGAAGAACATTGGATTCCACGATGTTTCAGGCTATCCGATAGCTGTGAACTATCCCATAGAATACCGGGATGTCGGCGTGAATGAAGATCTTCCGGTGTTCATCAAAGCAAATGGCGGCAAGACATACACCGAGAATGAGGCTCTTGCTCTCCTGTTAAAGGATGCAAGAGGAAATTCCCTTAAGAGTGTAGAAAGGTCCGAAAGCCAGAAGCTCTACTTCCTGATCGCTGCTTTATTACTGTTCCTTGGAGAAATTGCAGTAAGGCGTATAAGGGAGATAAGGGAATCGAAAAAGGGCGATTAAAGGCGGAGTCAATCTGCCTTCTTTTTTTTAAAAAACGCATTCAGAAGACTACAAATTGAACTGTAGTTAAAGTAGTCAACTGCCCCCATCTGACGAAGGGGGCTTGTAAGTAAATCATTGCACTGTATCTTGTACAGCACTCATCCCTACATTCGGCTGGTTGACAGACAGCCTACTCAGGCAGGATATGCCTGCTTGAGCTATGTTTCGAGCAGCATTGAGGTCAGCGTGTATCTGAAATCCACAACTACGACAACGGTAAGAACTACCATCCCGATTCCCTTTGTAAGTGTGTCCACATTTGGAACACTTCTGACTGGAAAATCTGGGATCAACCGAGACAACCTGCTTGCCCAGAGCTTCCGCTTTGTAGCGGATAAACTGTTCAAGTTGGTAGAAACTCCAATTATTGAGTTTCCGATTGAAGTTCTTGCCTTTACGTTTCTGGACTCTGATACTTGTAAGATCTTCAAGAGCGATCACATCGAAGGGCATATTGACAATATCTTTGGCAATACAATGGTTAACATCCGTCACAAACCGTCTTTCCTTTCTGCTCATCTTCTTAAGAAGACGTTTAGCAGACTTGGTGCCTTTGGATTGGAGTTCCTTCCTCAGATATGCATATTTAGCTCTTGCATTCTTGACCTTGCTGTCATTGAAAAAGACATTATTAGAACAAACTGCGACATTGACAATCCCTCGGTCAATACCAAGAACAGTATTACCGGATGGTTTAGGAGATTCTGTTCGAAGTGTAACATGCAGATAGAACAAATCATTTCTGCTGTCATAATTCAGAGTAGAACTTCGAACCTCCCATCCAAGATACTGTTCATAGTATTTGGGAATTGTAAAGCAAACCTTGACTCTGCCATTAACTGACGAAACAGAAGCATATCCATGTTCGAAAACAATACGGATTGTATTCTTGTTGTATCTGATTGCAGAGAAAGGGATACTCTGTGGAAGTCTCTTAAGTTTGACACCCTTAAGAGCTTCACATGCAACATCACGAGCACCCTGAACATGAGAGGAATTAAGTTCGGGGTGCCGTTCACGAATGTCATAATAAGTAGCATGGTGGATAGAAACTTTGGAATAAGTATGATTCTCAAAACCATACTTAGCAACCTCGTTGAAAACTTGGTTGAAAAGTACAACTGTCTGCCTGAGATTTTCTTTGCCTTCATCCGGCATCTCTAGCTTAAGTTTAATGGTTCTATCCATGTACATATATACGCACGGATAGGTTAAAAGGATAGTTAATTTGAATATACAAGAAGTGATAACATGAACAAAAATAAGATAACCACTCCATCCCCTCCCAGCTTACGCAAGGAGTTCCCGGAGGGAATTTGATGGACCAATGGTAACAGCAAGTTTACTGCCACAAAACGGAACCTTGAAGATCGTGGTTCTATCAGAGTGAAATTAGAATAGCAATTACATGGATATTAAAAGTGATCAGCTTTTACTCCATGCCTCTTCTTTCAGGATAAAATCTATCAACTACCTCCATTTCTCCAAAAACTCTAATACCTTTAAAAATTAATCTTATTAACAGTTAAAAGGAAAATTCATTCTGATAGCTGGGGGTTAATTAATGAGAAATAGTAAATACATTCGATGGTTCGAAGAGATACGTATAGAGGATATACCTTCTGTAGGAGGTAAAAATGCCTCACTGGGTGAGATGTATAGGGAACTGACAGGGAAGGATATTAAGATACCAAACGGTTTTGCGGTCACAGCGGATGCTTACTGGCATGTGCTGGAATCTGCAGGTGTGTTACAAAAACTCAAGGACAGTCTGGAAGGACTTGATACAAACGATGTCACTGACCTTGCTGAAAGAGGGAAAAAAGCAAGGAGCATAGTACTCGATGCAGGGATACCGGATGATCTCTGGGAAGAGATCAAAGAAGCTTACGACAAACTGAGCGAAGAGTACGGATCTGAGACCGATGTGGCAGTTCGCAGTTCTGCAACAGCAGAGGACCTTCCTCATGCTTCATTTGCAGGGCAGCAGGAAACCTACCTCAATGTACACGGCTACCACTCCCTGAAAGATGCATGTAATCGTTGCCTGGCTTCTCTTTTCACAGACAGGGCGATATCCTACCGTGTGCACCATAAGTTCGATCACTTCAAGGTCGGCCTGTCAATAGGCGTCATGAAGATGGTACGCTCAGACCTTGCATCCAGCGGGGTAATATTCACCATAGACACCGAATCCGGATTCGAGGATGTTGTATTCATAACCGGTGCTTACGGCCTTGGGGAAAACATCGTGCAGGGACTTGTCAATCCGGATGAATTCTACGTCTTCAAGCCCACCTTAAAAGAAGGCTACATCCCTATAATCAAGAAAATGATGGGCAGTAAAGAGATAAAGATGATATACGGACGTGGGGATTCCCGTATTCTTACCCGTAATGTGGAAGTTCCACTTGCAGACCAGAGAAAGTTCTGCATCAACGATGATGAGATACTCCTGCTTGCAAAATATGCTGCCACCATTGAGGACCATTATTCTAAAAAGAAAGGTCAGGCCGTACCCATGGACATAGAATGGGCAAAGGACGGCAACACCGATGAGCTGTTCATTGTACAGGCAAGACCGGAGACTGTGCAGTCAAGGAAAAGAAAGGATGTCCTTGAAACATATTTCCTCGATGAGAGGTCGGATGTTCTCGTCACTGCCAGAAGTGTAGGTGACAAGATAGCAACTGGTGCGGTGCATGTGATCGATGATGTTTCCAAGCTTTCTTCTTTCAAACATGGGGAGATACTGGTGGCTGATACGACCACTCCTGACTGGGAACCTATCATGAAACGTGCGGCTGCCATCATCACCAATAAAGGGGGGAGGACATGCCATGCAGCTATCGTCAGCCGTGAGCTTGGAGTTCCGGCAGTAGTGGGTGCACAAGATGCTACTGAAAAACTAAATAACGGGATGGATGTCACAGTCAGCTGTGCTGAGGGAGATATCGGCAGGGTCTATGAAGGCATACTGCCTTTCCACATAGAGACCGTTGACCTCAAGGGCCTGGGAAAAACAAAGACCGAGATGATGATGAACCTCGGCAACCCGGAAGAGGCATTTTCCCTTTCCATGATACCGAACGATGGTATCGGACTTGCAAGACTTGAGTTCATCATTTCGAGTTACATCAAGGTCCACCCAATGGCACTGATCCATCCTGAAAAGGTTGAAGATGAAAGTGTGCTTGAGGAAATTGAGAAACTCACAGACGGGTACAAGAGCAAGGAAGACTATTTTGTGGAAAAGCTTTCCCAGGGTGTAGCGACCATTGTGGCCTCATTCTATCCGAAACCTGTAGTTGTGCGTATGAGCGATTTTAAATCGAACGAGTATGCAAGCCTGATCGGCGGGAAATATTTCGAGTTCGAAGAGAGCAACCCCATGATAGGTTTCAGGGGAGCATCCCGCTATTATGATGAACGCTACAGGGAAGGATTCGCACTCGAGTGCAAGGCCATGAAGAAGGTTAGGGATGAGATGGGACTTACAAACCTTATCCTTATGATACCTTTCTGCAGGCGTGTGGAAGAAGCGGAAAAAGTTATCGCTGAAATGAAAAAGAACGGTCTGGAAAGAGGGGAGAACGGACTGCAGGTATATGTCATGTGTGAGATACCAAGCAATGTACTGTTGATCGATGAGTTCAGCAAATACTTCGATGGTTTTTCCATCGGCTCCAATGACCTTACCCAGCTGACCCTTGGAGTGGACAGGGATTCTGAGATACTGGCCTCATCCTTTGATGAAAGGGATGAAGCTGTGAAGAAAATGGTCTCCATGGCAATTCAGGGAGCAAAAAGGAATGGCAAGCACAGTGGAATTTGTGGTCAGGCACCCAGTGATTTCCCCGAGTTTGCAGAGTTCCTTGTGAGAGAAGGTATCGAATCGATCTCGCTCAATCCGGATTCTGTGATGAAGATATCATTGAAGGTCCTGGAAACCGAAAAAGAGATGGAATGAATTTATTATTATTCATTCATTCTTCTTTTTTTTTTCAGAACTCATCCTGCAGTAGATTAAATAACTGTAATAGTTAAAAAATAAAAACAAAAGGATCAACCTATCAGTCGGTTGATGTCCTCACTATCGATGATACCAATAAGTCTGTTCTTCTCGTCGACTACAGGCAAAGCTGAGATGCTGTGGCGCTCCATCCTCTTGGCAGCAGCTACTATAGGTTCATCAGGGAAAGCCGTCAGAACATCCCTGGTCATTATATTCTCCAGTTTGCTACACTTTAATGCAACCGCTTTTGAGATATCCCAGGAAGTGACGATACCAACAAGACAGCCGTTCTCATTAACGACAGGCAAATGAGTAAGGGCCTCCTCGAACATGACCTTTGCAGCTGTATCTATGCTCGCGCCTTCCCTGATGGTAGCAACCTTTTCGGTCATTACATCAGCAACGGACGTGTGAGTCAGGAAATTGTGGATGACATAATTGATCTGGCCGCTTTCGAGCAGGAAGGCATCGTGTCCATAACTGGATTCGATCTCACGATAACTTACATCATGCTCCTTTACAGTAAGACCTTCGACTATCTTTTTTGAATGATATGGCGAATACAGCCAGTCGGAAGTTATCGATATCACCAGCATCTTTGCCTGTACATATTTCAGGCCTTCTGCCAGAGAACCGTTCATTGAAAGGTCGAAATAATCCACAGCTTTTGTAGCATAAAGATAGGAATTGGCATCGAACCTGCCGGTAAATGTGTCTCCCTGATATTTCAGATAGCTCCCCACCTGAAAATCATTGGACATATCGAACTTGTAGCTTTCACCCTGTTGCAATCTCCGTCCAAACTTTTCATGCATGGAAGCATCGCTTAGATATGTGATGTGAGCGATCATCCTTGCTGTGGAAAGACCATTAACCGGGGGTTCACCCTCGTAATAGTCTCCCCCATTCCAGTCAGGATCAGAGATAATGGCATTCCTGCCAACCTCATTGAAAGCTATCTGCTGCGGAGATGAGACTGCCGTAGAAGCAATGACCACGGCCTTCTTTACAAGCTCAGGATAGGCAACACACCATTGAAGCGTCTGCATACCGCCCATGGAACCACCAACTACTGCAAAGAGAGTGGTGATTCCCATATGGTCTATCAGCCTTTTCTGGACATTCACCATATCTCTAATCGTTATGACCGGAAAAGTGATACCATATTGCCGCCCCGTGTCAGGATCAAGGGAAGCCGGTCCGGTAGTACCCTTACACCCTCCCAGAACATTGGAACATAGCACGAAGTACCTGTCAGTATCAAGGGCTTTCCCGGGACCGATGATGTCATCCCACCATCCCGGTTTTTTGTCATCGTCACTGTGCCTGCCTGCTGCGTGTGCATCGCCTGTTAGAGCATGGCAGACAAGGATCGCATTACTTTTCTCCTTATTGAGATTACCATAGGTCTCATAGGCCAACCTGATGTTCTTCAGGGTATGACCGCCTTCTAACTGGAACTCACCTTCTATGGTATGGTAGTTCGTTGCCACAATGCCTACAGACCTTTCACTCATATTTACTGCGACCTCTCCAATGCCTGATCGATATCAGCTATGATGTCATCTATATCCTCTAATCCGACAGACATCCTTATAAAATCATCTGTTACACCGGTCTGCTCACGCTCTTCCTTTGTAAGCTGCTGGTGTGTGGTTGATGCAGGATGGATCACAAGTGTCTTTGCATCCCCGATGTTCGCAAGATGTGAAAGTAGCTCAACGTTCTCAATGAACTTCTTGCCTGCTTCAAGTCCGCCTTTCACACCGAACCCAAGAATAGCACCATAGCTACCGTTAAGATACTTCTGTGCAAGCTCATGGGAGGGATGGTCTTCAAGGCCCGGATAGTTCACCCATTCAACAAGCGGGTGTGAGTTAAGGTGTCGGGCAACCGCCAGAGCATTCTCACCGTGTCTTTTCACACGTAAAGATAGTGTTTCCACGCCCTGTATGAACTGGAACGCATTGAATGGGCTCATTGCAGGCCCCAGGTCACGCAAAAGTTGTGTGCGTACCCTCAGGATAAAAGCAAGGTTTCCCATTCCGGGAATATTGCCGAATGATTCCCAGAACTTCAGACCGTGATAGCTGGGGTCGGGGTCGGTAAACTCAGGGAACTTGCCGTTGTCCCAGCTGAAATTTCCGGAATCAACTATTATACCACCAATGGAAGTACCATGGCCACCGAGGAACTTGGTAGCGGACAGGACCACGATGTCAGCACCATAATCGATAGGTTTGACAATGCCCACACCTACGGTGTTGTCCACAATGAGGGGAATACCAGCATTGTGAGCGATCTCAGCTATCTTTTCAAGATCAGGGATATCCAGCTTTGGGTTTCCGATTATCTCGACATAGATGGCACGGGTCTTCTCAGTAATGGCCTTTTCGAAATCGTCCGGTTTTGTTGAATCTACGAAATTTACTTTCCTGCCAAGTTTGGGGAAAGTGTGATTGAAAAGCTGGTACGTGCCACCATAGAGATTATTTGCAGAAACTATCTCATCCCCGAGCTGTGTTACCGCAAGGGCTGCAAGAGTGATGGCAGACATGCCTGAAGCTACACCTAATGCACCTGTACCACCCTCAATGGCAGCTACCCTCTTTTCAAGAACATCGGTGGTAGGGTTCATCAGGCGTGTGTAGATGTTCCCGAATGCCTTCAGGGCAAAAAGGTTAGCTGCGTGCTCAGCATCGTTGAAAACGTATGCTGCTGTCTGGTAGATGGGAACAGCTCTTGATCCTGTTGCATCTGGCTCATGACCTCCGTGTAATGCTATTGTATCTAATCCATAGGTTTTGTCAGTCATTATTTACACCTCAGTTAATATTAATATCGTATTTATCGGCTATCTCAATGAAAGAATTGGAGAGATAGTGTATCTGATCCCACGAAAGTCCGTATGTGCTCATTTTCCAGCTTCTTGTAGCACCCGGGAACTCGCCTGCTATTCCGCGTTTCTTCAGTTCGTCACTGAAGAAGTATCCCTTGCGCTTGTGTGTTTTTGCTACCTTGTCGAAGCTTCCGGTGGTATCCACCTTGGAAAGAGCATGCTTTCTCGGGAATTCGCTAAGCACTTCATTTCCTTCGATCCTCAGGAACTCGTTAATGAAATAGTTGGACTTTTTGACTTCCTCGTCCCAGTGCTTTGTCCTTTCCTTCACATGCGGGAACGATGCCATCATTGACAGCAATGGAGCTCCCATCAGTGTGCATCCAAGGAACTCGACCTCTTTTATACCGAATTTTCTTCCGGTGACATCTCCGACCATTTGTGTGGTCCTGAATATCTTGTCAGCCCATTCTTCAGTGGTCGCCAGCACTCCTGAAGGAGCTGCTGATGCCATGCTCTTATGACCTGAACCTACCACGAAATCTGCCCCTATCTTTTGGCCATTTACCGGCATGATGCCCACAGTGTATGCACCATTGTAGAGGAATGGGATGCCGTATTCCTGTGCCACCTTTCCGATACCATAGATGTCGTGTTCATTACAGAACAGGTAGTCGAAGTGATCGATCATTATGAGAGCTGGAAGTTTTCCGGTCTCTCTTTTCACTTCATCGATCTTGTGAGCAACTGATTCAGCCGTGAGAATGTTATGCTCGTTCACAGGAGCTTCCCTTACGATACCTCCGGCACCTTCTACGGCAAGGAACTCAGTATAATGAGCAAATGTCGATACGACCACAGTATCACCTTTTTCAATAATTGATGAAGCAACAGCCTGAAATCCCCTTCTTGCACCGGGAACCACACGTGCCTGGTCCATTCCTACAAACTCTGCAAGGTCCGTGTGGAAGGTTGATATAGAAGGTTTTTCGATCTTATCAAGCCTGAACGGTTTTCGGCAGTTGTCACAGGTAGAGTATCCATCCCCATAGGCTATGACCGCTTTACGTGCTTCAGGGGTAAGTCTTCCTCCGGCCTGGATAGGCTGGATATTTATGAACTCCTCTTCCCTTGTCCGGCACATAAGGTCACCCACGATCTTTACAGGTTGTGTTTGACCATTTTTTTTACCAAGATCCTCAAGAAGGCCGCCAAGACCAGATACGATCTCATCGTAGTGTTCAGACTGATCATTGCTCATACCCGTAGGTAAAGATTGCCTGACTATCTCCCTGAGATCTTCCAGTGCAAATTGGGTTTCAAATAATTTGTTGGCGAGATATTTTTTGTTCATCTGTTCATCCAATTCAGTTACCACCTGTTCGTTCGGAATATGTGAAATTTAAAAACTGCAAATTCCCATCGCGTTTGGCTCTTTATACATGTACCGGCAAGATTGTCCGGCTCTGATGCACGGTTAACGGCGTTAACACTCTATCACTTTACTTCAGTTTTTATTTATATTTACCGATCGTGACAATATATATAAATTGCAGGAGTTTCTCCGCACTCAAATCAATTTAGTCTTCCATGATATATAAGAGCAATTTAATTGAGAGGGCTGTATCATTATAAGTGCCAATAGCAATAAAATAGAATTTAACGCACCAGAAGTTTAGACAATAAAATGGTCTTTGTAGAAATCCTCATCCAAACTAAAAACACAGTCTTGATGAACTTATCAAGATTGTGTAATCTCACTTTCAGTAGTTCTCTAATTTTGGCATAATTCACGAAATCAATACCATTCGGCACATTTATATACCTTTAAAATGCCCATTCCATGTTATCACGACTAGAATTAACACCTGCTCACTGTATCAAAACGGTTCTACCACCACTTCTGGACAACATTCCCATTTCAATAAATGGATCACTTACTCCTAAAGACCTCTTCACTAATATTCTCGGAATGTCCACCGCTAAACTTTCAATTCATTCGATTGGTAAACAATATCATAAGACTCCATGTGAAACATCAATGAGATATCATTTGCATAAGATTGATTTCGATCAGCTCATTGAAAACAATGCAAAGATTCTCTTGCAATCATCCCACGAAACCCTTGATTCAAATAAAAAGTATGATCTTGCCATTGATTATACAAATGATCCATACTATGGAGAAGTGGATGCTATCAATAAGAACTATGTGATTCGAGGACAAGCTAAGAAATCAACAAACTCATTCTACTCTTACATTTCTCTTTGCATCATAAACAAATACACCAGATTTACAATTTCCATGTTGCCTGTAGAAAAAGGCAGAACGAAGACAGATTATCTTAAATATTTCATAGATCTAGTTGATAAAATCAATCTTAAGACCAATGTTCTTTGTTTGGACCGAGAATTTTACTCCAGAGATGTTTTTGCATTTTTACAGGAGAATGAGATTCCACATATTACTCCTGTTGTAAGGATGGGAAAAAGAATAAAGGATCTTCTTGATGGAAATAAAAAACGTTATGAAAAGTACGTCATGAAGAATAAGAAAGGAGATGTAGAACTTGATATTGCTATTGATGTTAAGTATCTGAAAGGAAAGAGGGGGAAGAATGGTTGTGAGAATTTAGGGTTTGTTGTTTATGGAATTGATTGGGAACCAGGAAAGATTAGCACGATCTACAGGAAACGATTTACTATTGAATCATCATATCGAATGCGGAATGTGGTGAAACCGAAAACATCTTCAAGAAATCCAATGCTACGATATTTCTATGCGTTGATATCATTTATGCTGAAAAATGCATGGTTATCGATTCAGAGAATGCATTTTATGAAGGTGAAAAGGGGACCGAAAACGATAGAAGAAGATGTTTTCAGATTTGATTTATTTGTTCACTTTATTGAGGAATGGGTGAGAAAAAAGTTGAAAGTAAAGTTAGTAGTGAAATGTTATAGGTAACCTTGCATGATTTATTTAGTGGAGGGAATATTAGTGAAGTACTGACTTTGAGCTTTACTTCTTTTACTTGATTTCTATACTTTCTCGCACGTAAGTTTTCCCCATACTTTCTTTTCAAAACCGAGAACATCGTTTCACTCAAATTCTGCATAGAGTATATCTTGATATCGAATTCCCGTAACATTTTCTTACGATATCTTCCTTTGATTCGCTTTCGTTCACGTTGTCTCAATGGAACAATTGCTATTGATCCAAGTTTTCAATTCGTGTATTTTTTCAGAATCATAAGTTTTATCCATCACACAATATCTTGATCTCCTATTGTGATGACATTGCGATAGCAATGTCTTTGCATGTTTTGCATCATGAACTGTTTATCCAGAAATCTTGTAACCAGTGATCACAAAATTATGGACATAAACCGAAATGCTGGTCTTTACATAACTTCGTCTCCATTTTTTAATTCGCCAGGAATAGTAGTTACTACAATAACCACTTGTGAATCCAGTAGAATCAAGTGCATTAATGTTAATTGAGTCTCTATTTTTACAAAATAGGTCAAGTGTTTTCTTAAATATGGTGTCCAAAACAACAGAATATGTACGAGTAATAAATTGTTGAAGTTTGTTGGTGAACAATCACAGGGGACTTCTCATTATAAAAATAAGTGGTTTAGTTGAAGTTAGAAAATAGGATTTCTACAAAGCCATTAAACAAGCCATTGTAAATTATTATAATTCTTCTTTATAGTTTCCAACTCATTTAATAGTTCCAAGAAATAGTTTTGAAGAGCTGTAATGTGATCTTCTTGATTAAGAAAATAATCAAGGCTTTTTGTTTGAGAAATTACAGCCCAGTTATTTGCCTCGTTGAGGTCATAACCTTTCCATTTATCAGAACTGGAAACAATTTTCTTCATTACTTCCATTATTTGTATTCTTTCAGAAGCTTTTGGAGAAAGGTTTATTGATATGCCAACTTTTGGATAGGATTCAATCGTTAAATTGTTCATGAAATATCCCAATATAAGTTGAAATTTATCATTTTGTTCCTGAAGATAAACATACCGATTATGGTCTTTTAAGTCATTTAAAGCTGTAGAATGTCTTGGATTATTAGCACCAGTTATATTTTCAAACCTTTTAAAAACATCTCCACTCATAGTTTCTTCCATCATTTTTCTCACACGTGGAAAGTTTGTTATTGTTAAAATATCAATACTTGTAAACTGATTGCTTCCTGACAAACCATTTTCCTCCATAAAGTTCAATGTCTCAGATATTAGAATATTATTAATGTCTTTGTTGAATAGTGATAAGAATTGGTAAATTTGATACCACCTGAACTGTTTAAATGTGAGACTCGATTTATTTTTACAATTCATGAAAATATACTTTTGATTTTTTGCATCAAAATCTCTTGTAATGTAAATAAGAGATTTTTTGTTAATATTTTCTATGTTGTCTAAATGTTCTGCGTATCTTTGTAATTGATCCTGACCTTCTTCAGACCCAATTTTACATTCTATAAAAATAAGTTCCTTTTCAGTATCATTTGACAATTCAATAAAAATATCCGGCCTACTTCCAGAAAAATGATTATCTAATGCATCAAATGATTCCTGTGTACTTACAAAAGAGTCATTGAAATTAATATTGGATATGTTGAAATCCTGAATTAATTTTGAAAATAAATCACTATCTGATTTTAGCAAATGTGTAAAAATTTCAGTAAAAAAATCTTCTAAAGGAATTTGATTTGGGTTTAATTTTAATAAATTTGTAAAAAGTGACATGGATGAACCTATGAAATATTTACTACATATTTAATATTAAAAAGAGTCACTACACTATAAAGTTATGTATATGTTCCGATTTTGGATTTTTAAGCGTACACTTTTTCACGTTACCTATATCCCCAACTTTCTATGCAAGGGATAAGATTCTAACTCAATGAATAATCAAAAATTTCTAATCAAAACCCACACATTACTCAACATAATCCCCCACCCGCGCAAATCGTTTAATACTAAAAGTGCAAATACCAGACTATGTCCTACAGATCCCATGCTGATGAGGACGACGATGTCGAGATCAAAGAAGAATATCTGGGAGATTATGCCAGTGTTCGGTCCATAGTCAAAGAAGCATTGCCGTTCCAGATACTTGCAACCATCGGTGGAGCAGTAGCTGGTTTTATTTTTGCGGGAATGACCAATGAATTACAAATGATACCGGGTCTGATCGTGATAGCACCTGCAGTATTGGGAATGAGAGGAAATATATCATGCACCCTTGGTTCACGCCTTGGTAGTGCTATTCACATGGGTCTAATAACAAAGATCGAGAATAATCCGGAACTTACAAACAATATCTACGGGTCATTGCTGTTGGGGCTTATAATGTCCATCGCTCTGGGAATTATCGGACATACAATGACAGTTCTGCTTGGATTTGAAAGTGCAGGTATTCTGGCACTTACTTCAATAGCAGTTCTTGCTGGCGTTTCATCAGGCATTATATTATCTGTCATAGCAGTACTCCTTGCTCTGGGTATGTTCAGGTTCGGATTTGATCCGGATAATGTTGTAACACCTTCTATAGCTACTATCGGTGATATCGTATCCATGCTCATGCTTTTCCTTTCTGCAAAGGTGGTGCTTATGTTATGAGTTATTATACCGTTCGCGGAATTCTGTCAAGAGGGATGCCTATCCTTTTTTTCACATCTGTGCTTGGGATTGTTACGGGTCAGATACTTAACTCGGAACTTGATAATCTCATATCAGTTCCAACTATATTGCTACTGGTACCTGCGCTCATTAAGATCGGCGGAGACACAGGAAGCATACTCGGTGCAAGACTTTCATCTACTTTCCATATGGGTATCGGAACGACCCACATACACAAGAATCCGGTTGTAAAAAACAGTGTGATAGCAGCATTCATTGTCGGGATCACTGCGTCTGTGGCATTAAGCGTCATTGCATGGATGATGTCCGGGTTTGGAGACAGTCCATTGGGATTCTTTACGCTTTTTAAAATATGTACGATCTCCGGAACGCTCGAGCTTCTGGCTGTCTTCTCTGCCACTATAGCTATTGCTTTTGCATCCCACCGGTTCGGAATTGATCCGGATGACACGGTCATACCCGTGATAGCAACATTGGGAGACCTTGTAGGAATAACGGCCATATTTTCAACATTGTATTTGTTCAATGTAATCTGAAATTCTAAAAGAGAGCTACAATGAAAAATATATAAGAGATATGTGCTAATAGTTAAAAACGAATAATTAAAAACGTTAACAATTATAATATATAATAAATCATATTTAATAAATGCGGATAACATGCGGAACACAAAAAATGAGTCCAAAAGTAATTAGGTACATCCCAAGGAACCTTAAGGATCTCCTTATCGAAATGAAAGATACATCTGAACTGATGGTAGATCTTGCATATTCCGCAATGGTCTATGACGATGAGGATATTTCAGGGGAAGTTCTCGATCTTGAAGAGAAGATGGATACACTCCACTATCATATGAAAATGGCAGCTATGCTGAGTACACGCAGGATAGAGGAAGCCGAAGATATGGTGGGCGTCCTTCAGGTAGCAGCTTCTGCGGAAAATATTGCAAACGCCGCCGGAGATATTGCTAAAATAATCGAGATGGATATGGGAATTCCACTTGAGCTTAAATTAGCTCTCAGGGAAGCCGAAGAGACCATTATACGTGTCACGATCAATGAAAATTCCGATATGGTGGGTTCCACACTTGGGGATCTCGAGCTTGAGGTCGAGACCGGTATGTGGATAATAGCTATTCGAAGACACACCGACTGGGTATATGACCCACACCACGATACCCGTATCCGTGCTGATGATGTGATCTTTGCAAGAGGACATGATGAGGGTGTGCCTCTGCTTGTTGAACTTGCTACTACACAAAAATACATTCCTCGAAGGGTTGAACATGAGAAGGGATTGAACGATCTCGATAAAGCGGTCGATATCATTGTTGACATGAAGAACACAGCAGAACTCGCCGTAGGACTTGCTTATTCTGCATTGCTTTTTGATAATACGGATATTGCTGAGGAAGTGAAAGCCCTTGAACGAGAAATGGATGAGATGAAATACGATCTCCAGCATTGGGTACTTGAAACTGCTAAACATGTTGCCGATGTCAACGAGCTGAGAGGGCTGCTACATCTTGCAAATGCATCAGAATCCATTTCCGATGCTGCTTACGGGATTGCAGATACGGTCCTTCGAGACATAGACCTTCACCCCGTCATCACCATCGCTGTGCGTGAATCAGATGAAGTGATAACAAAGCTTCGGGTCGAAGGCTGTTCACCCATCATTGGAAAGTCATACCGCGAACTGAAGCTGGGCACTGAGACCGGGGTCCATATCATGGCAGTAAAACGTGCTGAACGTTGGGTATATAGCCCAAGTGCCAAAACAACAGTTCAGGAAGGCGATATTCTGATAGGCCGTGGTTCTCATATCAGCGAGGAAGCATTGCTTGAAATGTGTGCCTGTCCGATAAGAGGAGATAGCTGATTTTTAGCTCTGTAGAATTCTCAACTAAATTGAATACATAACCTTTACATCCCTATCAAGGTTATGTATCATATCGTAAATTTTATTTTTTATACTTGATTTCTGTACTTCCTTGCACAAAGATTCGCCCACACATTCTTTCAGGATTGCAATAGCAATGTATTTGGATTTTTTGCAAGATGAATTGGTTTTCCAGATTTAATCGGTACTTGGAATGAATGAAATTTGAATATTTTCAAGGCAAATATTAAATTTTACAAACATTTACCATAATCTTTATGATAGTAAATGTACTTTTATCATAAAGTTGAACTCTGCGAAGTCTGGCAGGAACAGCTAACCACATACCAAAAAGGCAAGATATATTTGTTTTAATTTCAGTTTAAAGCTTTTGTGATTTTGCCTCTGTTGTAAATGAAGTGAGAATATGATAAGAAAAGATGGATTTCCACAGAGCCTGATTTTTAGTAGTGGGGGGGTTTTGCTAAATGGATAAAGCAATTGTATATGGCCTGCTTATACTTTTTTTAGGAATAGCAATTGGGTACAGTATCAGTGACATGGCAACTATCGAAGAGTCCCCAGGTGGTATGAAAGTACCGGTAATGTCAGTCAGCTTTGGCTCCATTGATGAGAACAATACTGTCAGTCACAGACTTAGTTACAATATCCTTTTGTATAATTCCGGGGATGAAGATGTATACGTAAATTCAGTAGAACCAATTTTCGGTGAGCATATCTCAAAAATGGTAGTGACCGAAAACAATACTATAGCTGTGGACAGAACTATAAACGCAAACTCTTCGGTCGAGATTAGTGGTCAGGTAGAATTGAAATCCACCGGTTTAAAAGCCGTAGGATCCATCATAGGATACAACATATCTTCAACGGAGACCATCTATAATCAGTTCAACAAGTTGAAATGATTTGATTATCTCAGCATATCCATCTTTAAATTAATATAGCAGCTGAGGCAGAATTGGCCGATGTTAACACCACCCCCCTTAAGTAGTAACAACTCCTTTATATAGGATGGAAGAAAAACAATCGGATTTACAATGAACTCAGACCACAGTAATAGTGGTAATGGGGCCATAACTACAGCATTACTATTGGCAGCCGGAAAGGGCAGCCGTCTTTATCCTCTGACACAAAACTCACCGAAATGCCTCACAATGGTTCATGAGGCGTCTATTCTTGAACGACTTGTCATCAATTTGAAAAAGCAAGGGTTCAAACGTCTTGTTGTTGTCACTGGATTCCAGGAAAAATGCATTCGTGACTTTTTAGAAACGCGGGCTTGCGGCATGGAAATTGAATTTATTATAAGCCCCCTTTATGCTACCACCAATAACATCTATTCACTCTGGATGGCACGTGATATTATTAATGAGCCGTTCTTACTTATTGAAAGTGATCTTGTTTTTGATGAATCCCTTCTGGATGAAATGCGTTCTCCTGATAAAATTGCCGTTGCACGCATGGAACCGTGGCTGAATGGTTCCACTGTCACGGTCAATAGCTCCCAAAATGTTAAGAAATTCCATACCGGGATTGCAGAAGCTCTTGATGAGATCAGATACAAGACTGTTAACATTTACAGTTTTTCACTCTCTTCATGGCATCGTATTACAGAAAGACTAGATAAGTACATTTCTGCTGGCAGAGTAAACGACTATTATGAAACCGTATTTGCAGAAATGGTGGCTGATGATAGTCTCGATCTTAAAACAGTCTCATTTGACAGCAAAAGATGGTATGAGATCGATACAGTTGCAGATCTGGCAAAGGCTGAGACACTATTTTAGGCGGACAAATACGAAACAATAATTCCTTACGAAACCAAACCGCATATCTCTGGAAGATCAAGGCAGTTTTTCCAACAATCAAAGTGCGGGTTGAAAGGGAGGATCGTTCGGTCACTTTCCGGTTTAAAGCCATTACCTCAGTCCAACTCTTTAAATTTAAAGCCAATTCATGATGTCAGGGCTTTAAAAAATGAAGTGCCACATCAAAATCATTTAAGGGAAATAATTCCTGATGCAAAATTATTACAAAACTCAAACTGAAAAATACGAATTCGTTTCTGGACAGCATGGTGGTTACTATCGCCATGACTTTATTGATCATGCTTATCTTTACAATCTGTATTTCCCGCCAGAGGCCGTTTTTACAACCCTTAAAGATCAAATCCACGACATTGTCCTTAACTATCCGATCGCACAGGATGCACTTGCCGGTCTTATAGGGGATGTGATCCACCAACCTGCTGAAAGGATTGTTGTGGGAAATGGTGCTGCCGAACTTATCAAGATCATCTCCGGCCACATATCCAACAAGCTAATCGTTCCAGTGCCCTCGTTCAATGAATATGCGAATGCAGCACCTGCAGACCGAGTATTTGAATTTCCTCTTGAGTTTCCATCCTTTCAATTGGATGTGGATAAGTTTGCTGCTGAAGCGATCAGGATCAAAGCAGATGTTGCTGTCGTGGTAACACCCAATAATCCAACATCTATGCTGGTTCCCAAGTCCGATCTGATATCTCTTGCACAAAAACTTGCAAAACATGACTGTATGCTGATCATCGATGAATCCTTCCTGGATTTTGTACATGACCCGGATCAGACAACTCTGGAAAATGAGCTCGAACGTTATCCAAATATAGCGATCCTCAAAAGCATGAGCAAAGCCTATGGTATCTGCGGTATCAGGATAGGTTATATGTTGACTGCAAATTTAGCATTTGCTGAATCTGTAAGGGAAGGTGTACACATATGGAATATCAACGGATTTGCCGAAGAGTTTTTGCGGATATTGCCTGATTACAGACAGGAATTTGTCGAAAGCTGCAAGCAGGTACGTATCGACAGAGACAATCTGTATAAAAAACTGTGCGCTATCCCGGGAATGACGGTTTACAAACCCGATGCAAACTTTATTTTCTGCCGCTTGCCAGATCACGCACAGAGTGGTCCTGAGCTCACACGTAGATTGTTCATTGAGCATAACATGTACATAAAACACTGCCAGGACAAGACTCTACCTGACTCTAGCCGTTATGTCCGTATCGCCAGCCGTACTGAAACCGAAAATTGCAAATTAGTTGAAGCATTGGTAGATATCATTGACTTGAAAAAAGTGGAAGTATCCTGATGAACAGTCCAGAGAATCAACGATCACCTCAGACAGGAATGCTTACTTTCGCCCGTGATCTTCCAAATATTTGTTCACTTGCAGGGTTGTTGTGTGCAGTCCTTAGTATATACTATGGTATATTAGGCAATTTTCCGCTTGCTATAATTGGAATGATATGGGCAGTTGTTTTTGACTGGGGTGACGGACTCATTGCTCGCCGGATGAAGGGGCGAACTGATGAATATCGAGCTTTCGGGGGACAGCTTGATTCATTGATAGACATAGTAAGTTTTGGCATTTGCCCTGCTGTATTTCTCTTGAGCTATGGAGAATTCAGTCCTTGGTTCCTACCCGGAGCGTTCGTGATCATCGCCGTCAGTGCAATACGGTTGAGTTATTTCAATGTTTTCGGCCTGGTCGATGATTCGACATACATGGGATTGGCACTTGATAACAATGTCCTGATTTTTGCTTTTGCCTTTCTGTTCAACAGTTTTTTCAGCCAGCCTATTTTTTTAGTTGTTATGTATGCACTGTTTATAATCATGGCTATCTTTAATATAGCACCAATTCGAACACCTAAGTTTTCCGGCAGTTGGTTTTCTGTTCTCTTGGTTTATGCTTTGGTGTTAACAGTCATCTATAGCTGGATGCTGTGGAGCAAGTAATAGTGCTACCACCCATTAAAATAGGTGGCTTCCTGCTTTTTTATAGCCCAGACCAACGTCCGTGACTTCACAGGCTCTCTCCTTAGTCCCCACGGTGCATATATTTAGAGAGAATTGCGATTAACTGCTGATTTTTTTCAAAGCAAATATTTCCAGCTAAAATTTTGAGCTTTTCTCTCTATTTCCAGCAGTTTGCTAGTATCTATTTATATACTTTCCAACTTTTTTGAATAGCTACCGCTATTCATCCTAATGATTTTCTTCTTATTGTCCTCAATTGATAGAGATTATAGCTGAATGCTGTAATCGCCATTTTGACATTTACTCTTGCCAACGTTGTTACTCTTACAAATCCTGACGTAAACACATTTTTGATAACAGCATAAGGTCTTTCTCCCTTTGCTCTTTTCCTGCTTATTCTTTTGTTTCTCATCTTATCCCTAATACCAATAGGGTGCCCTCGTACTCCCCTTTGCATAGTTGCATCATATCCTTTTGAAATTGCACCAAAGTAACCTCTATCTCTGTAAACAACTTCGCCTTCTTCAGAAAGATCCACCTGACTATCATGAACTGAGGCAGTAGTTGTCCTATATCTCCTTATCAGATCATATTCGGTATCTTCAATGGTATGTAGTTTATATCCAAAATGTGACTTAGATGCCTTTTTTGTCCATGTACCGTCCTTACATCTTCTGGTCTTTGCTTCATTTCCACGAGGAGTATCAAGATTTGCATGTCCTGGATCAGCATGTATAAATGTTGCATCCTGAATCATACCTTGCTTGATCTTCAGACCTTTCTTATTAAGTTGTCTTTGCATTTCATTCCAGATTTCATCTTCTTTTCCTGCCTGGGAAATTCGTTCTCTAAATGCCCAAACAGTAGTATGATCTGGAATTTTTGCAGGAAAGCCCAAGAATTTCCTAAAGGAAATTCTATCAGTAGCTTGTCTTTCAAGTTCAGGGTCAGATAGGCCATGCCATTGTTGCAATACTAACATTTTGAGCATGACGATTTCATCAACGTTTGGTCTGCCACCGAACTCTGTTTTATTGATATACATCTCTGCTATAATTGGACGAAATGGTTTCCAATCGATGAGAGATTCAATTTCAGAGAGCTTGTCACCGAGATTTTCAAGACGTTTGTACTCTTCTTTAAAAGCAAAGTTTGTTAAGGACATAATACAAAATTATTGTAATAGGTTATAAATATTGCTTCTGTTTGAGGGGTTTATCGGAATTCTCTAGAATATTAATAGCGGCATTGTCCTCCCTATCAAGCTCAATTCCACACTCGGGACATTTGTGAACTCAAAACGATATACCTTTCATGACGATGTTCCCACAGATGCTACATTTTTGTGATGTGTTGTATGGGTTAACCAATTCTACATACTTGCTAGCCCCCTGTTCTTTGGTCGGGTACAGACGGAATTTGTAGGATTTCCGCATATTGCAACATACGTTTTAATACTAATAATAATATCAGAAATAGGAACAAATAATTGTTTACGCAATAATAGTGGTCTTCTTGCTGATGAATTATAAAAACTACTTATCTAAAAAATGGAATATTAAATGTATGAATATCAATCACTCAGAAAATGTATCTCAAACAACGACAATGAGCTAATAATTTACGGAGCAGATCGTTTTTCACAGTTCCCGCGCCGTGATGCATCCGTTAATTCAAAATGCGATAGAGCGCTTCCAATCGCTCGCCATGATGATGTGGTAGTTCTACGCGGAAAGCTGGATCAAGAGTATCATAAATGGCTGCGTTCCCATGGTCTGGGATCGGATCATATTGTTGAATATAATTCTCCTTCAAAAAAGATGTCACTCTCAGAACTCATCGTTAATGATCCCGAACCAGTTAAAATATATATCAGGCAGAGCGGGAAAAAACCTGTATATGTACCATGGTTTTCAGGGAGGATGGAAACTGAAGCTGCAAAAGTTCTTGATGCTGATCTTTATGGAGCAACTGAAACTGCAACATTAAAATATAATGATAAGTCCGTTTTTAAGACCGTATGCAAACAATTGGACATAGCTGTTGTTGAAGGCAGTTCATTTGAAATGAATCCTGAAGACAATGAAAATTGTACAGATATGAAAAACATCATTAACGGATATCTGTCAACCTGCGAAACTGTTATTATTCGCGGAACTTTGGGTGAAGCCGATATGTCGTTGTACAAAACTAAAGGCAATGATATTTCTGAAATATATCATGAAATTGCAGTTAGCGGTGAAAGATTTGTTATCATTGAGCCTTTTCTGAATGTCTCATCTTCTCCGAATGATCAGTGGGTGATCAGCAGAGAAGGTAATATAAACTCTCTTGGTATGCGGGATCAAATATGCGAAAGAGGGATGGTACACATTGGTACACTCAAAGGAGATGATCACTCCCCAGAAATTTCAAATTACATTGCAAAAACATCTGCAAAAATTGTAACTAATATGGCTAAATTCGGATATAGGGGTGTAGTCGGTATCGATTATATTGTATCAGATGATGGCATATTTCCGGTTGAAAATAACGCTCGTTTTAATGGTTCCTCCTATGTGAGCATGATCGTAGATAATATTGAAAAATTGATATCTCCCATTCCATACTGGAAATTTATAAAGATCAAGACAGCTGCATGTTCATTTCTTGAGCTCACTGAACGTATTGGGCCACTACTCTATGATGGCAAAAAATCAAATTCCGTATTTCCTTTTAGCTGCGATACATTGCCGTTGTCTGGTGATTTTGCTGTTATACTCTTAGCCGAGAATATGGATGAGATCTTCAAGATGGAAGGATCATTGAAAGAAATGGGTATTTAAAGGGTTTGATCAACCTTATACATCAATAAATTCTCGATTAAGAACAACAATGAAAAGTCTTCATCGTTTGTGTTAAAGATACACAAAAATACAGATGAAAGGCCTTTTCTAACGTCGTAATCATTTAGCTCATGCTCCATTGTGCATGCATCCTTATCTGTGATCTCCCGGGTATGTTTATGATCTCCAGGAAAGCTTTTAAGGTATGGTGGCGGTCTTTTATGACCGGTGCGATCTTCTGCCCTTCCCGGTCAGTGTCACACCCTCATATCTCCTGCATACCACATAACCCAGACTGTCAAGTTTCTGTACCATTTCAGTAACATTCGGCGGCCTGAGGTCCAGTGAAACAGCCACGTCCTTTATCCTTGCATATCCTTTATCATTTGTGATATTAAGGATAGCTTCGAGATAATCCTCAGCTTTCCGTGACAGCATGACCAATAGCCTGGTTCACTCTTTGCACATGGTGTTCCGTTATGTTACGACAAACCTCCACTCCCTTCTCTGTAAGGAGGTATGTCACCCCGCACGAATAGACCGAATTACTGTCCAATGGTTTGCTTACCATTGAACAGCAGGAGCTGTTTTTGGGGTCACAAACGGATCTGATATAACCTCTGTGTACCATCAACTCCAGTAAAAATTCCAGCTCCTTATGGGTTATTCCCAGTTTACAGGCTATCCGGTCAAAGGTCGTGTTCCCCTGTGATACGAGGTCCAGTATTCTCCTTGAGATGGTTGGGAATCCGTGTATCATGGACGTCCTCCTTTTCGATCTTCCTTTTCGAAACTGTGTTGTTCACAGCATACCTTTCTCCCATTCTCGGTAAGGCGATATGTTCTTCCTATTCCAAGATTCGTTCCCGGACAGGCGTGCCCCATGCCACAACCTGCACAACTGGTTGTGTCAGGAGGCGGACTCATGCAGGAGATCTCTATATCACCTTTACGTTCCATGGTCTCAAGAAGCTCCTTCAACTCTTTCGGACCCAGGTTAAGCCTTCGGGAAAGTTCCCCGAAGGTTATGTTGTCCTGAGACAGAATCGTTGCGACCTCCTTTAGCATGTATCGGTAGCCTATCATCATCTGCTCACCTCAAACATTTGTCATCTCTGTGGTGAATTTGTCCTTCCAGGAGAAGTACCCGATAAGGGACAGGAGCCCCAGATAGATGCCAGGTCTCATGCTGTCAATAATGCGCCATCCTTCGTAGTCCTCGCTCTTTACTACGTAGAACATAAGGAGGTCTGCCCCCATGACCAGGAGGTAGACTGCCATGAACACCAGTGACATCAGGATGCCGACATAGACGTAGGATACGCCCATGTACACCCCTGCACTCAGCTCTTTGACCGCGTACAGGAACACAGCCCCGATCACGACAAAGCAGAAACCTCCGAAGAAATCCCCTGGGATCAGCAACGATTCAGCCAGACCGGTCTCAATTCCGAATCCTTCCAGCATCTTCAGGATGCCGAATACTACATAGAGTATTCCTGCCACCATTGCAAAGATCATTTTATTTGTATTTGCCATTAATATCACCTCAATTCAAGTTCATAATCCCCATCCTATGGCTGTACCTATGCGGTAGATGAGGAACGCAGCTATCCATGCCAGTGTTGTTCCATAGGCCATCATAAAGAGCGTCCATTTCCAGCTACCGGTTTCCTTCTTTACCACACCAACACATGCAATGCATGGCACGTACAGGAGTGTGAATACCATCAGTCCAAGGGCTGTCAGCGGGCTCATAGCTCCTGCTGTTAATATTTCAGCAAGGGCATCTTCGTCCTCCCCGGTGCCGTACAGCACCCCCATGGAACCTATCACGATCTCCTTGGCAATGAATCCAAAGACCAGGGCTACTGCTACTTTCCAGTCAAACCCGAGAGGTGCGACAAGAGGCTCAATTATGTGTCCCAATACACCTACAAGGGAGTCTTCTGTTCCGAGGATCTCCTCGGACGCGAACGCTGCATCCACTCCCGGAGCCGGGATGGCTGACAGCAACCACACAAAGACAACACCAGTCAGGATGATAGTACCTGCCTTTTTCAGGTATATGGAACCTTTTTCCCACATGTGTATCGCGCTTGCTTTGGGCGTAGGGAGCCTGTATGGCGGCAATTCCATGATAAAGGGAGATGGTTTGCCTTTTAACACTGTTCCACGTATCAATTTTGCAGAGAGTATGGCAACAATTATACCTAATATGTATATACCAAAGATCACTGAGCCTGCCTGTCTTCCAAAGAACGCACCTGCCAGCATGAGATATACCGGCAATCGTGCACCGCAGGAAATAAATGGATTCACAAGAATTGTCACCAGTCTGTCCTTTTCGTCCTCGATAGTCCGGGTGGCCATGATCGCAGGTACATTACAGCCGAACCCCATCAACAGTGGAATGAACGACCTTCCATTCAGACCGATCTTGTACATGAGCTTATCCATGACGAACGCGGCTCGTGCCATATATCCAGAATCTTCCAGCAACGAGATCATGAGGAACAGTAACAGGATATTAGGGAGGAATATCATAACAGCGCCCACGCCTGCGACGATACCATCGCCCAGCAGGGAGCCAAGCACAGGATTTGTGATGCTCTCTGCAACCACTCCAGCCAGCCAGCCAAAGAACATATCAACGAATTCCATGAGCGGGGTTGCGGCCGTGAACGTCACCTCGAACGCTGCCCACATCATGGCTAAGGATATAGGTATTCCAAGATACTTGTTGGTGACCGCCCTGTCGATCATATCCGAGAATGTCACCTCTTTGACACACTTGACGCAGACTTGTGGAAGCACCGTATTGATGGTCTCGTATCGTTTCTCTGCCATGGCTGCTTCATAATCTTCCTTTTTGATTGCGCTGAGTATACTGTTGACCTGGGCAGCCACTGAACTTCCCTCGATCTTTTTCAGGATGTTTTCATCGCCGTCCAGCAGCTTCACGCTCAACCATCGCACCGGATACTTGCCTGACAGTGCGCTGTCTTTACTAACAATTTTTTCCAGCTCGATGATCTTTTTCTCGATATCATTACCGTAGCTTACCTCGTGTTCGTGGTGTTCACCCTTGTTAGCTTCCCTGACGACCTCTTCCAGCAAAGCGTCGATCCCTTCTGCCCTTTTAGCAACTGTCTTTACAACAGGGATCTCCAGGAAATCTTCCATCTTTCTTGTGTCTATTTTATCTCCCCTGGACTCTGCAAGGTCCCACATATTGAGGGCTATGACCACCTTGGAACCAAGTTCCATCAACTGTGTGGTGAGATACAGGTTCCTCTCAAGGTTCGTGGCATCCACGATCTGTACCACCACATCCGGTTTCTCTTCCACCACATAGTCCCGTGCCACGACCTCGTCAATGGAGTATGCCGTGAGACTGTACGTCCCGGGAAGGTCCACGACCTCTATCTCCGTATCCTTGTACGTCCTCTTTCCGGTCTTTTTCTCCACCGTCACCCCTGGCCAGTTCCCCACATGCTGTCTTGCACCTGTAATGGCATTGAACAAGGTGGTCTTTCCAACATTGGGATTACCTGCCAGGGCGATGGTTATTTTTTTCTTTTCCATATCTATCCAATCCTGATTTCCAACTTCATTTAATTTCATTTGTCAATCTGACACCATTATCTTTGTAGCCATACCTTTGCCCAGGGCGTATTTGGTACCGTTCACAACGACAACCAGGGCACCCCGCTCAGACCTGTGGACCGTGACAAGACTGCCATCGCAAAACCCCATCTCGACCAGACGTCGTTTCAGGCCCTGACCCGCGTTGATCGAGACAACTTTTCCCTCTTTTCCTTCAGGCATCATTGTCAGAGGTAGAACATGGGCCATAGCAGTTCACGCTCCCAGGGGCTGGACCACGATAAGTTCAGCTTCGGCTTTTCTCAGGGACAAATTGTAGCCTTTGACAAGAAACTCCAGAGGGTCTCCCATAGGGGCTTTCCTTATCACCTCGATCTCGGCTCCAGGCACCATTCCCATGTCAAGGATCCTTCTTCTGGCAGAACCTCTGCCAGTTATCTGTATTACTTTTGCTTTGCTGCCCGGTTCGAGCAGGTTAAGCGTAGTTTCGTTCATTTCAGTCATTTCGATCAAACTCCTTTTTGTTAATACAATAAAACGTTTGTATACCAAAAAGGAATGGTCATATTTAAAAGTTTCGTGGAACCTAAACATCTGGAAGAGATGTGTGTAGATCCACCACATATATGTATTTTAGTCATCCAGCAGCAGACCAACGCTATGTTTATATATGACAACCACCGTATTCCAAATATATTTTGGCAAACCAAAACAGGTTGATAAGGTATGGCGACAGAAAGAACTGAAGATTATTTGAAAATACTGGATTCAATTATAAAGAAGAAAGGGTATGCGAGGGTGAAGGACGTTTCTGAGATCATGGGACTGAATCCCTCCAGTGTCACAGGGATGTTTAAAAAACTGAACAGGGAAGGTTACATCAATTACGAAAAATACGGTGCCGTCACCCTGACCCCCAAAGGAGAGGAGATCGCCAGGGCAACCGAGGAAAAATACGATGTCCTGCAGGAATTCCTCCAGATACTGGGAGTGGATACTAAAACAGCCGATGAGGACGCTTGCAGGATAGAGCACGGTCTCACCCACGAAACCCTGGACGTCTTCACGAAGTTCATTGAGTTCATCAATAAGAAAGAGGGATTACCGCTGTGGTTGGAACATTTCAGATATTTCTATAATACCGGGGAATACGTTGAATGCACTCCTGCAACACAGGATAGCTGCCCCGTACATGGGAAAAAGAAGACCAGCGAATGAACTAGATGGCGCTGCTGGACACAAATCTTGCTACTGTGGATGGAATTGTCATATGTTTGGCAAATTATTATCCATTGCCATAAAATATGGGGATGAGCACTGATGCTTTCTGGTCTGCTTTCAGGGATGGTGGTGATGGCGGCAAGCCTCCATATGCTGGGGTGATACATTTCGCACATACTTTCCGTACGAAGTACGCGTTTTGGATATTACTATACAGGACCTGCCGTCGTATCAAAAAATAGGTTATTCTGCTAAAATCTAACCTGTTTCATATTTTTATTAAAATCCTAATATTGTTAGGGCATATTATTCATATGCCTAACGGCTTTCGTAGCAATGTCCAGTCCAATTTATTATCAGGAGTGTGAAATGCGATGCCACAAGAATTGCCTCTGGCCATGATGTCTGAAGGAAAGGTGGTCAGTGTGTCTCGATTAACGCAGGTCACGGTCTAAAGCGACACTTGCTTGAAATTGGATTTACCGAAAACTCCGTTATCAAGGCTAACAGGGTTTGCGGTGGTTCTTTGATTATTTATCTAAACGGAAACAGGTATGCACTGGGAAAAGGCATGGCCAAGAAAATTGGCAGCCCTTTAAAAACAGGAAACATTATAGTTATGAGAATTCTGATACCCACCCAACAGAAGTAATAATTATATCCTTTTGCAATAATTTTGCATTATGCCCCTAACCAACTTTGCACTTAAAGAAGAGTACAAACGCCTTGAAAATCTTGGTGACAGACTTTCCGAAATAGAATCTCTTATCGATTGGAAACCATTTCGTCCAATCATAGCAGAAATGTATAACAACAAAACAGAGTTATGCGGCAGGCCAAACCTTGATGAAATCGTCATGCTCAAGATGTTAGTATTACAACAATGGCATGATATATCTGATCCTGAACTTGAAAAGCAAGCTACTGATCGAATTTCCTTTAGGATATTCTTGGGTCATGTTAAATCAGAGATTTAACAGGAGTTGCAGATTATCAATCTGCAACAATTTCCTACAAAAATTCCAGACCATACTACTGTTTGGACATTTCAGGAACGAATTGCTCAATCCGGAAATGAAGATAAGATGTGGAATGAACTGCAAAGACAATTTGATAAGAAAGGTTTGAAGATCAAGCAAGGTATGATTCAGGATGCAACATTAATACATGCAGATCCAGGGCATGCAAGTCTTGCCACTCCTCGTGGAAATGAAGCAAAGACCAGACGATCTGAAGATGGGACATATCGCAGATCAGAAATCTGCGAGAGTTCCAGATGTACCATCTGGAACATGGATAAAAAATGCATCCAAATCGCATTTTTGATATAAATTGCACACAATTGTAGATACTGACTACGATTTAATAAGAAGATTTAAAACAACCACTGCTTCAGTTCACGATAGTAAGATTAATCTTTCTGAGAAAGGAGAAATTGTTTATAGAGATAGGGGGTATTTTGGTGCAACCTCAAAAACTTATGATGCAACTATGCAAAGAGGAGTGCGAGGACATTCAATTGGTATTAGGGACAAGTTGAGAAATAAAAAGATAAGCAAAAAAAGATCAAAGGAGGAACGACAATAGCAATAGCTATAAATAAAAAAGAAAACTGCATATAAAGAAAAATGAACTGATTGCAGAAAATATAGAAAGATGGTCAAAAATTACCACAAGTTTTGTACTATGCGAAAAAATCAGCAGTTAATCGCAATTCTCTTTATTTTAAATAAATATCAGTTATTTCAGTTCAGTTAATTATCTTAACTGAACCGTCTTTCATACCAACATAG
This sequence comes from Methanococcoides burtonii DSM 6242, assembly GCF_000013725.1. Lineage (NCBI taxonomy): Archaea > Methanobacteriati > Methanobacteriota > Methanomicrobia > Methanosarcinales > Methanosarcinaceae > Methanococcoides > Methanococcoides burtonii. Next base: position 812,238 of record NC_007955.1, on the reverse strand, counting down.
ACCTCGTCGGTATTCAGGAAGATACCATGTTCTACAACACCCACGCAAGTGGAAAGCTTTTGTGAGAGCTCAGCAGCATCTTCGATCACACCGAATTCGACATCAATGATGACATTACCGTTATCGGAGATCACAGGACCATCCTTGCGGGAAGCCAGGCGTATCTGTGGTTTACCACCAAGTTCGATGAATTGTTTCTTTGCAAGTTCCCTTGCATATGGAAGCACTTCAATTGGTACGAAGTGATCAAGTTCTTCGCTTATCTTTGATTCATCTACGACTACAATGAAGCGTTTTGCTGAATGGGCAACAACCTTTTCATGTGTATGTGCAGCTCCTCCGCCTTTGATGACGTTCAGTTTTGCATCCACCTGGTCAGCACCATCTATCGCAAGATCAAGAACCGGATGCTCTGCAAGGCTTGTCAGTGGCACTCCAGCTTCAATGGCAAGCATTTCAGCCTGATATGAGGTGACAACAGCTAATACATTCAATCCTTCTTCACGTACACGTCTGCCAACTTCTGCAATTGCGAAAGCCGTTGTTGAACCGGTACCAAGACCGATTATCATACCATCTTCCACAAGACTGGCAGCGGCATTGCCTGCAGCTTCTTTTTCAGAGCTTGATGCATTTGCATTTCTTTCTTTCATGAATATCCCTTCCATTAAAAATGAAATATGGGAGTTGTCCCCACATCAGGGAGACAATCGTTTCCTGTCCCTTGGGAACAGAACAGTGTCACGGATATTCTCTACACTGAGCATTGTCATAACAAGACGTTCGCAGCCAATACCCCATCCTGAGTGTGGTGGCATACCATATTTGAATGCACGCAGGTAGAAATCGAAGCCATCGGAATCAAGTCCCTGTGACTCGATCCTTGCTTTTAGCATATCATGAATGTGGATACGTTGAGCACCAGATGAAAGTTCCATTGTCCTGTGCATCATATCGAATGACTTGGAGATGAGTGGGTTGTCTTCATAAGGCATTGCATAGAATGGCTTGATCTCTGTCGGCCAGTCAGTAATGAAGTAGTGGGATTCTCCGGTCTCTTTGAAAACATGCTCACCGATGGTGTGTTCTGCAACTGTTCCGAGGTCTCCGCCCCATTCGACCGTTTCCTCGCTCTCAGCATTGACGATGTCAATAGCCTGGCTATATGGAACTTTCATGAATGGTGTCTTTGGCACACTAAGTTCGATATCGAGTGCCTTAAGGGAAGCTGCTTCGTTCTCAATGACCTGCTCATAAACATAAGCGACCATGTCCTCAAGAACTTCCATGACATCGAAATGGTCAAGGAAGCTTGCTTCAATATCGATGGATGTAGCTTCATTGAGATGTCTGCGGGTATCATGCTCTTCTGCCCTGAAGATTGGACCGATCTCGAATACCTTGTCAAGTCCACCTGACATGAGTATCTGCTTGAAGAGCTGAGGACTCTGGTTCAGAAAGGCTTCCCTGTCAAAATATGTGATCGGGAAAAGAGACGTACCTCCCTCTGTAGCTGTTGCAACTACCTTTGGACTGCATGTCTCTATGTAACCATCCTTTGAAAGGAAATCCCTGACAGCCCTGAGGACCTCATGTCGTATCTTAAAGATGGCAGTAGTCCTCTCACGTCTTAAGTCCATGAACCTTGAGTCAAGACGTGTGTCAAGTTCAGCATCCACCTTACCGGTAGTATCCATTGGCAACGGGGATTCAGCTTCATTGAGAACGACTATAGACTCAGGGATGATCTCATAGCCATTAGGTGCTTTACCTTCCGCTTTTGCTGTACCTGTGACTGCTACTATGGACTCACGTACCAGTTTCCTTGCAGCATCGAAGATCTCTTTGTCGATCTTCTTCTTTACAAGTGTGATCTGGGCTCTGCCTTCACGGTCACGTACGACCACGAAACAGATACCACCAAGGTCTCTTACCTCGTGTACCCATCCGCAGACGGTAACTTTGTCATCACCGATCTGCTCAATGTCGATCTGGGATGTATAATGTGTTCTGGGGGTTTCTAATGACATATGTTTACCTTCCAAAGTTATCAAAATGATATGTATAGCGCTTAATGACGCTTTTGATAAGCCTGTTAGTATACAAGCTATTCTTGTACTCTAAATTGCATTAATGTAAATATATTTTGCTGTACCACATTTTATTTTGTGATACGACAATCTGTAACTGTTCTTTCAAGTATTAAGCAAAAGGATATATCATTTATCCTTAAAAAAGAGTTACCTGTTTAGTCTTTGGTATGCTTTCCCTCTCAATCTTATTTTAACCCGATATAATAATCATTGATATAGAGGCCATAGGAAACGGCGGAGGAAGGACACCATGCAAGTATAATCTATTTAGCTATATAAGAGAATCAAATACGATCTCAAAAAATAGATGTTCTAAATAAAAATATAGAAACAATTAAAGCATATAAACACATTTGCAAATAATTATTATATTAATTTAATTTATGTGAGAAAAATCTAATTATTACGAGGCAGACTAATGACAAACACAGACCTTGATCCACAACAAACCAAAGCTGTCACCTATACTGATGGACCCCTCCTAATCCTCGCAGGTCCCGGCTCCGGAAAAACCTTCACCATCACAGAAAAAGTGTTCGATCTCATTGAAAAAGGTCTGTCTCCTGAAAGAATACTTGCCTTTTTTCATGATCTTTAACTTCTATATCTTCAAGCGATCTCTCACAATTGCTACATTTGTGTACTTTGTGAATTATAACTTCGTCAGGAACATCTACCATTCCGAGAGTAGTTCCAGGATGGTCTTTCTGACCACCTGGTTTCTTTCCACTCTTTTTTCGTCTGCTTTTAGTTTTTAGTTTTTCATTAATAAAAATATCAGTTGAAGGTGGTTTACTGCTGTTTCGACTGTTTTTTTTGAGTTGCTCTTCCAACTTTTTAACTCGTTCTTCGAGTTCGGTTATTCTGGCAGCTTGTAGTTCTATGATCTTTTGTTGTTCAGCAATGATGTCGTACAATGTAGTGACAAGAGTGACAACTGCTTCGGGACCTTGTTCATAAACTGCTAGGATTTCTTTGCGTTTCGTGTTCATTCACCTCCTGTTTGGCAAAACCAATTGATTTTTTGGGTGTGAACTTATATAGAATGCTACTACTTGCTTTTTTCGTAAAAATCCATGTCAGAAGATGAAATAGATTGAGGTGGGGGGATTTTAGCACGCAAAGGTGGCTGAATAGTTACGAAATTAGTTCAATAAATAAAGTGAGTGAGATCTAGCTCCCCCTTTACTGACTCGCAAATACAAACCAGAAACATTGGAATAACTAAGTCCATAGAAACTTTCAGGCATACATTAAATTGTATCTGAACATGTCTGAAATACAAGAGCAAAGCAGTTGCGATAGCTCATTAGCTAAAATTGAAGCAATATCACTGGGGAGTAACAGAACCTTAAGGCACATTATCCCAATCGCTATCAATGATATGCAAAACAATCAGACAACATACATGGATTCATTGAAAAAGAAGATTCCCAGCAAAGTAGTACCGAGGATACCTATGTCCATCCGAACCGCATATCCGGCACTTACAGGAATAACACGAAGTGCCTTTTCCAGAAGGGGTATGCTAATCACAAGAAAGATTATTGCATCAGAGATTTTTAAAGTAATTTATTCTGATCATCTTTTCTGATTACGAACTGCACGTGTGCTTCATCGAGAGATTCAATATCAACAATACCATTGTTGACCATCCCTATTTTTAATGCAAGTTTTTCAGATGCTATATTGTCAGGATGGGAATAAGCGGTCAGCGTGTCTAATCCAAGAGTGAAAAAAGCATATTCCAGAAGTTTTTTAATAGCTTCACTGGCATACCCCATTCTCCAATATTCAGGAAGGATCAGCCAGAACATTTGATATTCCTAACATTTTAGATCCGGACCAAGCCCGATAAAACCAATGAAATATCCATCGACTTTGTGCTCAACTACCAGAGCATATATCGGTTCTTCATTATCATAATTTGCAATAATCAGATCCAGCAGTTCTTTAGTACCTCCAAATGTCTTCTGCTCAGCAGTGAACAGAAGGTATTTAGTAGCTTTTTCATCAGACATGAAACTGCAGAGACCATCAAGGTCATCCTCTTTGAAAGGACGGAAAAGAGTTCTTCCTGTTTTAAGTCTTTCAGGCACTGCTAAAGCCATAGATTACAATTGGTTGATAAATTAATAACAATAACGGTCTTAATAGAATTAATAAAAATAGTATTGAGGATTATCTGAATTACTAGATAGATAAATAATATTTGGCATTTCTAAGGAGAAAGGAAGTGAAAATAAATTTGACATTCTTTCCTTCACTCTCTAATCAATAAACACTGCCCTTTAAAGAAGCAGTTACTAAACTACTGGTATATTCCAGGGTTTTCAAATTGAAGCCCAGAAGGAAAGAACCAATGTGGACCGAATAGTCATCTTGAGAAAGAGATCTGATGTATTCATCTGATGCCCTTGAAGGAGAAGCAATGACTGCACCTGAAATTCCATAGACCACTTCAATAGAAGGGAAGGGATGGGCATTGATGACCATATCTATCGGATCAGTTGATGACTTTACTTTCAGGAACTCTTCATAGAGTATTACAATATTACCTAAAACACAATATTTAGGATCATCCTGATACCCCTTCAGTTCCACAGGATCGCTCACATCTTCACCGATGAGCCTTCCACCGTGCATCAATTTGATATTATGTTTAGGCCACTGGAACTCATTGTTGGTCAAAAAACCTATCATCATATCACAGCCAAGGACTTGATGCATCCCAACATTGCTTTTTTTGCCACACAGAATTAGTCCCTTTTGTACATCCTCCATTTCAAGCTCGATTATCTTCTTTCGGTCAGTTTCATCAAGGAACAGAACTGAACCAATCCCTTTTGATAATAGAAGTTCTGTTCGTACCTCATTCATAATATCTTTGTTTGTAATTTAATAAACCCCCACTAATGTTAACTGATCGATCAAGATCAACTAAATCAATGTATTTTGTTATAACTCAATATTACTTAAGTTTTATTGAACTACTTATTGGTACACATAAAGATAGCAGCAATTACCTGATAAAAATAGATCTAGCTATAAACAAATTATAAAAAATATATCAAATCAGTGATACTTGCTTGGGCAAAATATACACTTGATCATTAATTTAAATTATAAGGAATTGTAAAAGTGAAAGTACTTCCATTTTCAGGTTTAGATTCGATCCAGATAGCACCTCCATGCAATTCAACTATCTTCTTGACAATTGGTAACCTCAATCCGGTTCCCTGATATTTTTGCACATGGAAATTTCTTACATTTATAAAAGGCTGAAAAACGTTTTTCAGCTCTTCTTCTGGAATTCCGACTCCAGTATAATGGATGGTAACGTATAAGTCACTTTCATGAACAGTAGCATAACATCTTATTGTTTCATCATCTGATACAAAATTAATAGCATTATTAATAAGATCATACAAGACATCTTTGAACTTGGCTCGATCTGCCTTTATACTTCCAACATCAGACCTTACATTGCATACCAGACTAATGTTTTTTTCTACTGTACGAGGTTCCAACAGAACCTTTACCTCTTGAATAACTTCTGATACATCAACATCTTCGACCTGAAGTTGTACTTTACCACTTTCGATTTTTAAAAGTTCCAACAGACCATTAATGAGTTCAAGCAGCTCCTTTCCACTTGTAGAAACGTTTTTTAGATATTTTAATTGCTTTTCATTAAGCGGCCCGATCTCTTCAGTCCTTAGTACATCAGAGAAACCGATTATCGAATTAAGTGGCGTACGTAACTCATAACTCATACTCGCAAGGAAATCACTTTTGACATGACAAGCATCATCCAGATCTATTTTTGTTTCAATTAGTGTTCTTTTAAGGATCTCACTCTCATATGCATGTAAAGCAACTAACAGATCGGTTTCAATAACTTCCTTAAACTCAAACATTAACTTGTTAGAAGAAATTTTTGATGTAGGGGATATTTTATCCAGAACACAAATAGTACCAAAGCTTTCACCATTTGGCCATTTGATAGGAAGACCAGAATAATATTTCATTCCTAACTCAACATCAAGATTATGAGGCCACTCCGAATCAACTGACTCACCCATTCGGTATGGATTGTCTTTTGATTCACTTGACACGAACACTTCAAGATGTTGATATCTTACTCTCATAATAAGACCAGCAGGAACATGCAAGACCTCAGCCATCAAATCTACAATTCTTTGCCATTTCGCAATTGTACTATCATTAATTTTGATCTCATCAATATAAGAAGATACGACCAATATACCACCCCATTGGTTATATGGAGTTTATTCTTAAATAGATATCATCATAAAAAAAAGAGCGAATATATTTAATTGAACTAAAAACTAAACAACATTTAGTCCTGATATACCAATATACACAGCTTCAGGTCAATAGCTCGGATTTCACAGTCCCATAATAAAATAAAAAGTGAATGCTTCAGCTCGAAGCTCATTCCACTTTTTCAACAGCACTCATCTTACCAAGAATTAAATTATACGAGTCCTTTTCCTCATTATATTTAACAAGGACGTCATATATCTTTATAATCCCGCCATACTCCACTTCTTTGATAGCATTATTTTCCACATTCATATTATGGAATGGTAAAATTACATATACCTGCTTTCTTGAAGTGCCGTCACATACTTTGTAAACACTATACTGATTGTCCCCAAGATCACCTGACATCAGAGAACAAACGATATTTATGCGTTTGGCTGCAAATTTATCGATCGTTGAAAGCCTTGCAAATTTCGATTTTAGAGGCACCTTGAACTTGATACGTGTCTGCCTGTCCTTTCTGAGGATCACGTAGGAATACTTGATATCAGTGTTCAAATAACGGAACGGCTCATCACAATCTGCAAGTTTCTTCATCAAAACTGGTGGATTGATATCATTTTTCTGCTCAAAGCTCCAGCATTCATCCGGTTTGCATCCGGCACACCAAATGAACGAGCAGGGACTGTAAACATTAAGCCCTGAACCTTTAAGAGCGAACATCAGCCTTCTTAGTTCTGTAGAATTCGCTTTGTCAGCAGGTTCGATCAGAACGATATTCCCATCATCAACGAGCTTTTTAGATAATTCCTTAAGAAGAGCTGCCTTTTCATCGAGTGATAGCTCACTTATTTCATTGAGCACGTTCGAGAAAACCATCATATCCACTTTATCAGGAAGATCGTCAGCTGTAAGGTCTTTAATATTTGCCTTAATGATCTCCTCGATCTTCACATTCAGATCATCCTTTGCATATTCAGGGACAATATGCTTATATGCTTCGATGTTCTCATCATAGAGCTCCACACTGTGGATATCGACTTCTGCATTTTCCAATCGCATGTAATGGTCTGCTATTGCAGCAGGAACGGTTCCCGGACCGGTACCGAAGTCAACTATTTTCATTCTCGTCTTGAGCAGGCCATCAAGCTCCATGCTGTAGAGGATATGCTGGAACTGGATGAAATAGACAGGGAACTGATAAGCAAGGTAACCAAGGATACTGTAACCTTTTTCATAACTTATCTTCCTTGCCTTACCCTCTTTCCAGTAACCGGCCTTTTGGGATTGTATCGCCCATCTTATTTTCTCCAGGACTATAGGATCATCCCAATCTTTAGAGGTCTTCTCACCGATATACTGTTCAATGAGCCTTTGAAGCTTCTTCGGCATCGTACTGAACTTTAAAAATGAACTCATCAGTTCCTTATCTTCAGGACTGAGCACAAGGTTTTCTTTCCCAGGAGCTCTTATTATTCTGAAATCATTTCCCATCGGTACAGCATTGAGCCTAAGGTCGAACAGAGATGATGAAACCTCATTATAAATGGATTGTATAGACATTTCGTCTTCAACATGATTCTTAAGCTCAGAGAGCATGAACTCCTTTTTCATACGAGAGACATATTTTAGGACAGAGAGTACTTTATTAGCAGGCATCTTGTGGAGTGGAACGATGCCAAATGATAAAAGCATTGTTAGAGAAAAATTGAAAATTATTATATTGAACCTTCTCTTTTAGAAGCAAAACAAATATAGGCTCTGTAGAAATCCTCATCCAAACTAAAAACACAATTTTGACAAATCTGTCAAGATTGTGCAATATTACTTTGAACTTCACTTCTTTTACTTGATTTCTATACTTTCTTGCACGTAAGTTTTCTCCATACTTTTTTTTCAAAACCGAGAAAATCGTTTCACTCAAATTTCGCATAGAGTATATCTTACTATCGAATTCCTGTAACATTTTCTTACGATATCTTCCTTTGATTCGCTTTCGTTCACGTTGTCTCAATGGAACAATTGCTATTGATCCAAGTTTTCAATTCGTGTATTTTTTCAGAATCATAGGCTTTATCCATCACATAATATCTTGATCTGCTATTGTGATGACATTGTGATAGCAATGTCTGTCGGCTAAGTCAGAGAGATTACTCCCTCTTTCTCGCCTAAGAACCGTGCGTGAGACTTTCACCTCACACAGCTCAAGCATCTCTTAACCCTTGTCGGGCAACAGTTATTTTTGGATTATTTGCATGATATTGTCTATGACAATATACATGTGCATAAACTAAGTTTGTTATTCCATTATCGTCATGATTTCCATTTTTATGATGTAAAGGGCATTCCTCTCCACCGTTGTTAATGTCAATCAATAGATTACAAAACGGACATTTGCCTTTTTGATTCTTCCATACGGTTTTAAACTTTCCTGATAACTTTTTAGAACCTTGATTGAGCTTGCGTTCAACAAAGTATTCGGTGTCAGTGTAAGGGTTCTTATCCAGTTTTATTTGTGGGTTTCGAACTATCATTTTATCTGACATTAATTTAAGTTGGTTTTTCATTGTTGAAAATACCCATTTCCTCGTTCCTTTGGGATGCCAGTATTTGTGTGCAATCCAAGTTCTTGATTTCATGGGGTGTCTTCTCTTAGCCCATTTCCAAAGTATATTCCATATCTTAAAATCAATTAAGGAGAATGTTTCTTTGGAAGCCACTCCTTGATGATAATTTGACCATCCAGTTATGATAGGGTTAAGTTTAGAGATTAAATCTTCTTGTGTCCAAGTTTTTCCATCTTTGATAGTATTACTGATTTTTTCAGTTACTTTCTTGATAGATTTCTTAGACGGTTTTATGAGAAGTTTTCCTTTGTATTTTCTGACATTCCAACCTAAAAAGTCAAAACCATCATCGATGTGAGTAATAAGGGTTTTTTCATCAGATAGTTCTAAACCTCTATCCGTTAGGAAATTCTTAATCAATTCTTTTGCTTCTTCTGCTATTTCTTTAGTCTTTGCAGTAACAATAAAATCATCTGCGTATCGCACAAAATTAACTTTGTGTTTTGCACGTTGACGAGTTGTTATTTTACCGCTTACACCTCGATGATATTTGTCAGCCAATACACCTTCAATTCCATCTAAGGTCATGTTGGCTAATATTGGTGATATAATACCGCCTTGTGGTGTTCCTGCTTTCGTTGGAAATAGAGAATTTTCATAAACAAATCCTGCTTTGAGGAATTGTTTAAGAATTGATTTATCCATTGGGATATTGTCAATTAACCATTGGTGACTGATGTTGTCGAAACAACCTTTAATATCGCCTTCCAGTATACATTGTGCAGAATCCTTTTTGCTTATTGTTCCAAAAATTTGACTGCAAGCATCATGTGTACTTCTGAATTTTCTGAATCCAAAAGAACGTTTATCTGCTGTTACTTCTGCAATGGGGTCAAGTGCTAATGCATATAATGCTTGCATAGCTCTATCGTACATGGTCGGGATACCTAAAGGTCGCTTCTTATCAGAACCATATTTCTCAATAAAGATTCTTTTTAATGGTTTTGCCTTATATCTTTTATCAGATAGACTTCGAGCCGCATTCACTTTGGAAACTGGTGTTGACCAGAATTCTCCATCGATTCCTGCTGTTCTTCTACCCTTATTTCGAATAACCTTTCTGACAGCTAACAGTTTAGCATAGTGAGAATGGGTTAGCAAATAACTTAGTCTTTTTACTAAATTCCAATTTTTGTTAATAACTGCTTTCGTAATTCTGACTTGTATTCTATTAACATGTGATTCAACGGAACTCCAATTGATGAAATTCCAGTTGAGCATATCTGTAAGCTTCTCACCATTTAATTCAGCATGACCACTAAGGGCTTCTGCTTCATTATTTGGTGTATTTGAAATTCTTACATTCATAGTTATACCTTCATTCATACGTTTTGATACCATAGAGTAAGTCTGCATCCTTTCGGATTAGGGCAAATTCTGAACCCCTATATAATTCATTACAAATTATCATTCGCTTTCTACTCCTTTCCTTTACCCTCTATGTCATTGTCCTTCCTTACGGAATTCCTACCCCGAAGGGAACATATAGGGCTTACCAAGTTCTATAACATGAATAATTGCGAATACCTTAGAAGCCATCTATAAACCGAGAATCATATGTCCATTTCCTATAATGTATGCAAAACCATTATAGTCTGATTCTATACCTTTTTAGTTCAAGCGTATCAATCTAGTTTCGCTTGTTGCAATTCACGATTCTTACAATGGTTCACTTTTACGTTCTTCTTAGTATTGTCGGCTAAGTCAGAGGGATTACTCCCTCTTTCTCGCCTAAGAACTGTACGTGAAAGTTTTCTTTCATACAGCTCAAGCATCTCATAACCTTTTCAGGCAACAGTTATTGTTTTTGGAATTAATTGCAAATTCCAATTTTCTTCAATAACTGCCTTCGTAATCCTGACTTGTAGCCTATTAACATGTGTTACATGTCTGTAAGTTTCTCATCGTTAAGTTCAGCATGTCCACTAAACAGTGTTTTTGCTTCATCTTTTGATGTATTTGAATAGCTTACATTCATAGGTCATACCTTCCTTCTTACGTTTTGATACCATAGAGTAAGTCTGCATCCTTTCGGATTAGGGCAAATTTTGAACCCTTATACACACCATTACAGTTTGTCATTCGCTTTCTACTCCTTTCCTCTACCCTCTATGTCATCGTCATTCTTTGCAGGATTCCTACCCCGAAGGGAACATATAGGGCTTACCAAGTTCTATAACATGAATAATTGCGAAGACCTTAGAAGCCATCTATAAACCGAAAATCATGTGTCCATTTCCCATAATGTGATAAGAGCCATAATGGTCGGATTCTGTACCTTTTGGTTCAAGCGTAATCAATCTAATTTCGCTTGTTCTGCTTTACGATTCTTACAATGGTTCAACTTTCGTTTCTTCTTAGTGTTCTTATCCTAGTGGATGTTTCGAATTAGACTTTCGAGATTCTCCACATTGTCCTATGAGCTTCATACCCCAACGTTACCATTGGCGCGTGTCATAGTAGGATTAACCCAAATGGAAGGGATAGCGTTGCCGCAATTCATGTTATAACTTCTTGTCGCACCTTATCCTAGCAGATGATTCAGATTAGACTTCCGAATTTCTCCACATTGTCCTATGAGCTTTACACCCCAACGTTACCATTGACGCATATCATAGTAGGATTATCCCAAATGGAAGGGATAGCGTTGCCGCAATTCATGTTTTAGCTTCTTGTCGCACTTGCATGTTTTGCATCGTGAACTGGTTTTCCAGAAATCTTGTAACCAGTGATCACAAATTTACTAACATCAACCGAAATGCTGGTCTTTACATAACTTCGCCTCCACTTTTTAATTCGCCAGGAATAATAATTGCTACAATAACCACTTGTGAACCCAGTGGAATCAATTGCAGTAATGTCTATAGAGTCTCTATTTTTATATAATCGGTCAAGTGTTTTCTTAAATATGGTATCCAAAACAACAGAATACTTACGAGTAACAAATTTTTGAAGTTTGTTGGAGAACAATCACAGGGGACTTCTCATTATAAAAGTAAGTGGCTTAGTTGAAGTTAAAAAAGAGGATTTCTACAGAGCCGAAATTTCCTCTTCGTAATCAATGTCCTAGATGGCAAATAATCACCTTTGAGACTATCCAAATACTTTGTGTAAGCCAGAGTCATACAACTTTTGAGACCTTTGCATCATCAACAATAGCTTTCCGTATTTTCCAGTTATTTGATTCATATTTCGGCCTTGTGTTTTGATCGTAGCTATCGTTTTTTCAAAAAATAAAACTTGATAGGATCAAATGTAATATTCAATGTGGAACCTGTAAACAACCCTTAACTCATCCATTTCATTGTATTCTACTTGAAAGTTACCTTCATCTGCAACATATGTCAGATCATCAAGGTCTTTGAAGATAACCTCACAATTTATGTTCTCTGGCATTAATGACCTGAAACTGTCACATTTTTTGGTGATCTCATGTATCATCCTTTTTGTTTCAGCGGAATTAAATGACCCATCCTTATCCGGACTATATATTATTTCGGTAGTTAATGTTTCTTTGTCCAACAATGTCATCCAGAATCCATTTATTTGTGAATCATTTATGGCATAATCATTTATCTCAAAACTTTTGTTAATCACATTCTTCAATTTTGAACACCATTTATTTGATTGAGTTCAATGTCATAAATCAGTTTTCATGCTGTTCCCGCGCTTGAAAATAATTTTTAAAAACAAAACGTTTATATCGAATCAATTCGCTTCATCAAACCGCATCAATGTATAAATATATGCAATGTCTCAGGTGCAATTTATGGATCTACTGAATTATTATCTTTCATACCCATCACTATTTAAGAGGAATGAAATTGACCAGTAAACGTATATTAATGGGCAACGAAGCGATCGCTTTTGGAGCAATGAAAGCCGGTGTTCAGATAACAAGCGGTTATCCGGGTACACCTTCGACCGAGGTGATGGAGACCATCATCTCCCATGCAAAAAAATATGGCATATATGCCGAATGGGCTACCAACGAAAAAGTGGCTCTTGAAACGGCGGTTGGAGCTGCTTATTCAGGTGCCAATACCATGGTAACCATGAAACAGGTGGGACTTAATGTAGCATCTGACCCCCTCATGAGCCTTTCCTACATAGGTATCAAAGGGTCACTTGTCATCCTTGTCTCCGATGATCCCGGACCCCATTCCTCCCAGACAGAACAGGATACGAGGTCCTTTGGACACTTTGCAAATATTCCTGTCCTGGACCCGTCCACACCCCAGGAAGCTTATGATATGACAAAGCTGGCCTTCAAGCTATCACATGAGATGGAGATACCTGTGATACTCAGGACAACGACACGTTTATCCCATGGCTGTGCTGATGTGATGATCGAAGATATAGACCCGGTCTCCCGTAACATCGAAGGTTTTGTAAAGGATCCTCGCTGGATAATATTCCCGGAACTGACGGCTCAAAGACACCCCTGGCTCGAAGAACTTCAGATAAGGCTGTCAGACCGCTTTTCAGAATATTTCACAGAGAGCTCATTTAACTTAATATCAAAAGGAAGCAGCAAGATCGGTATTGTAGCCTCTGGTGTTTCCTATCTGTACGCAAAAGAAGCTACGAAGGATAGCTCTGCAACCTTCTCTCTTTTCAAGATTGGTACAGTTTATCCTTTCCCTGAAAAAGCAGCCCTTGATTTCCTGACCCATATCAAAGACCTCATCGTTATCGAAGAGCTTGACCCATACCTTGAGGAGCAGTTCCTGCAATTGATAGGCAAGCATCATCTCGATACGAACGTACATGGAAAGAAGAACGGTCATTTCTCAATAAGTGGAGAATATAATGTTGATGTAGTGATCGATGGGATCAACAGCTCACTTAAAACCATCAATACAGACATTTCTGTCCTTCACCACTCATCTCCTGTGGTCGATAAAGAAAAGATACCTTCACTTCCCGTAAGACCACCGACATTATGTGCAGGTTGCATGCACAGAACAGTCTTTTACGCATTCAAAAAAGTAGCTGGGAAATTAAAAACCGAAAAGATCAATACCATATTTTCAGGAGACATCGGATGTTACAGTCTTGGAAATGCCAAACCTCTCAACATGGTGGATACATGTCTTTGCATGGGAGCAGGGATAAGCATAGCAGCAGGGCTATCCCATACACATCATTATCAAGAAGACAAAAAAGCAAAACAGGTGGCATTTATCGGTGACTCCACGTTTTTCCATTCCGGGGTAGCTGCCGTTATAAGTGCAGTGTACAACAATGCTGACATCACCATTGCAGTCCTTGACAATAGGACCACTGCTATGACAGGTCATCAACCTCATCCGGGCATTGGCCTGACAGCCACAGGCGTTTCCACAAAGATCATCGATATTGCCGAGGTCCTCAAAAGCTGTGGAGTTGACCTTGTCGAGACCATAGATGTCAATGACCTTGGTGAATGCATAGACACCGCAAAAAGAGCCATGGATTTTGAAGGCCCTTCTGCTGTCGTATTCAAAGGAAAATGCGTAGGCATCACAAAAGGAGCCGGGCAATATGTGATAGATGAGAATAAATGCACACGTTGCAGGGTCTGTGTCACTCAACTTGGATGTCCTGCCATATTCTCGCCATCCAACAAACCTCCGGTCATACAAGACAACTGCACAGGTTGCAGTTTGTGTGCACAGATCTGTCCATCTGATGCTATTGTTCTGAAGGAGGATCTACAATGAAATTCGATATAATCATCGCAGGTGTAGGCGGACAGGGCGTTGTACTTGCCTCCCGACTTCTTGCGACTGCTGCCATGAATGCTAGCTTTCATGTCACCACCGCTGAGACAATAGGCATGGCCCAGAGAGAAGGATCAGTTACCAGTCACGTAAGAATAGGGGACGAGGTATGTGGCTCACTTATCCCCTCAGGAAATGCTGATCTCATTATCGGACTTGAGCCTGCGGAAACTGCAAGGAACCTCCATTTTCTGGGCAATGGTGGCAGCATTATTGTAAATGAGCATGCTGTAATGCCATCTGTAAACGGATCTGTCAAATACGATCCTGAACAGGTGCTCGAATTTCTGAAAGCTAACTGTCAGGAGATCATATCTTTCGATTTCACACAACTTGCAAAACAGGCAGGAACCTACCGGGCAGCAAATGTTGCGATGCTGGCAGCAGTTGCTGGTACGGACCTACTTCCATTCACTCCGGATGATCTATGGAATGTACTTGAGAAGATGGTGCCTGAAAAGTACAGGGATGTGAACAGGAGGGCTTTTGACATGGCTTTCGAAAGGGTCTCCAGTATAAAGAAACCTGAACAATAGACTATTGATATCTGATATTCCAGAGGTGATATAAATGTGCAAGATTTGTGCGAAAAATGATCTTAAAAAAACTGCTTCTGACTTTGGTGATGAATACTCCAGGTTTGATAAAGAAGAG
The DNA here is from genome assembly GCF_000013725.1 of Methanococcoides burtonii DSM 6242. Taxonomy (NCBI): domain Archaea; kingdom Methanobacteriati; phylum Methanobacteriota; class Methanomicrobia; order Methanosarcinales; family Methanosarcinaceae; genus Methanococcoides; species Methanococcoides burtonii. The sequence goes on along the minus strand of NC_007955.1, from coordinate 796,809 downwards.
CAAACTGTTAAGCTCAAACAGCTTCTCAAAAGAGTTGTGTTGGGAAGTTCCTTTTATCAGAGAAAGTTCGAAGCAGCTGGAATAGATGTCGATGCTATCAAGACCCTGGACGATATTTCAAGGCTTCCGTTAACAACTAAAGAGGAATTGCGGGATGCCTATCCACTGGGTCTTCAGGCTGTTCCCGATGAAGATATTATAAGGATACATTCATCATCAGGAACAACCGGCAGTCCCGTCATCATTCCATATACACAGAGGGATGTTGATATATGGGCAAATATGATGATGCGCTGCTACCAGATGGCAGGTCTTACCAAAAATGACAGGATACAGATCACACCCGGATATGGACTTTGGACCGCAGGTATCGGTTTTCAGGCAGGTGCCGAGCTTCTCGGAGCAATGGCAATTCCGACAGGACCAGGAAACACAGAAAAACAGTTACAGATGCTGCTCGATCTCAGATCCACAGCCCTTGCCAGCACATCATCCTACGCCCTCCTCCTTGCAGAGGAGATCAATAAAAGGGGGTTGAAGAAAAATATCGATCTGAAGATCGGTATCATCGGTTCCGAACGCTGGAGTCCTAAGATGAGAAAACGTATCGAGCAAGAGCTTGGAATTGAGACCTTTGATATATTCGGTCTCACTGAGATATATGGACCCGGCATTGGCATAGATTGCTACATTCATGACGGACTTCACTACTGGTCAGACCATCTGCTATTTGAGATCATCGACCCCGTCACAGAAGAGAAATTGCCCGATGGCACTCTTGGGGAGCTTGTCATAACAACCCTGACAAAGGAAGGTGCCCCCCTCATACGCTACAGGACGAGAGACCTTACACGAATCATCCCCGAACCCTGCAAATGTGGCTGTCTCTTCCCACGCATAGACCGTTTGTTAGGACGTACCGATGACAGGATAAAGATCAAAGGTGTAAACGTCTATCCGGGACAGATCGAAGATGTTATACAGAAGGTTGAAGGTGTCAGCAGTGAGTACCAGATCGTTCTTGAAAGAAAACAGGGCAGGGATTCAATGTTATTCAGGGTCGAGATAGATGGTGCAGATGACCTTGGGAACAACAGAAACCGAGCAGGGTTATTAAAGAAAGCCTTCAGGGACTTTATAGGTATCAGTGTAGATGTGGAATGCGTCAAGATGGGGGGGCTTCCCCGCAGTGAGAAAAAGAGCAAGAGGGTTCTTGATAACAGGGAAATGTGAGGTGACACCATTCTTTATCCAAACGCAGGATCGTTGTAGGGAGTTGTCATATTCAGAATTCAAAATAAACAATGAGGGATAAAATCCTTACATAATACTCTTTGCAAGCAGCTCTGAGATATCATTCATATTAATACCCCTTCCCCTCTCTTGCACGCTCTTCTATGATGCATGCAAAAAGGACAGCAGTTTGGCATTAACTTCACGAACTTGCTTCCATTGTATCGATCGCTTTCATCATGCCCAGTTTGGCCTTAAACATTTCCCTGATCGATATCATGCTCAGACATTCCCTGCAACAGTAAAATGTGTTCAATCCTATCATTTGTCTCTCAAGCTCCGTGTTGCAATTTCGACATCGCAGTTTTTCTTCATTTACCATATATTCCCCTCCAATAATTTTTGCACCATACCAACATTTATTGCTTTCTGATTTCTGTACTTATTTGGCTAGGAGGCCGCCTAGCATGAACCTATAAATGTCAAGCTCTTCAGCATTCAGATCGTTCCTAACATGTCCTCTGATCACTGATAATTATCTACCTAAGCCGTTTTCCACAAGATGCTGTTTTTTGTGATTTGAATATTATTCATCAGCTTTTCTTTTTTTGAATTTTTACTTTATTTTGCTCTGTTCTTGGGTTACATTTGATAATATACAGTTGCAGAATATATAGTATTCGCACTTACTTTATATATAACTATGTAAAATATATACAATATTTATTTTCTCTATGGATCTTTTCTGATTCAGTTAGAGGGGATTAAATCAGTAAGAGGAAATACGATCATTGCAAACATCAATCAGTTTAATAACTATGATATTATGGACAAAATAATCGATGAAGGTCTCATGGAAATAGAATCAAGATATCCAGAAATAGAGATTTGTGCTGATTTTTTATGAACAATTGAACTGATCTTTAAGTAAATTGAAGTTTAAGGTGAACTTACATCCATCAGTCTCTTAATTGAATATTCTTTAGAAATACTTAAGAACTAAAAAAGTGCTAATTATAAAAGAGAATAAATGAGAGGCCATATAAATAATTCGGAAATACGCATGTTTTTGCTATTTGGCTTTATGCTTTTGCCTATGGCGGTACTATGCTATCAACAGGAACTATCTTTGAGCATAATAACCTCTTTACCATTGTTTTTAATTCTGGTAATGATGCTTGTTACTGCTAATATAGACATTCCGGTAAGCTCCATTAAAACAAAGAAGGTCCAATCGCTTGATAGGGATGCACTTATCCTGGAAGAGTTGTTTTCAGTCCCACTTGTAAAAGAGCTTTCCTACAGCAGTAAACAAGCTTTTAACACGGTGGTCTCCTTGAACTTAGGCGGATTTATCATACCTTTCTTTGTATTGATATTTCTGATAGTATTCCAGGCTGATTTTGTTGGAATTGAATTGATGTTGATAATGATGCTCGCAGTGATCTTCTTATCTGATTTTAGAAATGGTATCGGTGTTGTTGTGCCTGATTTTATAGGCATACTTGCGATTCCTTTTGCACTGATATTCTCTCCTGATAACTTAGCATCCGTTATATTCATCTCTGGTATTGGCGGGATACTTTTAGGAAGCATGGTCACTCTTTTGATGGTTGACAGAGAAAAAAAGGGAAGTGCCTTAATTGACGTTGGCGGAGTTGGAACGTTCAAGGCAATATATGTTACAGCGATCCTGGCTTCACTGGTATCGTGGTTCCTCTGAGGAAGAACTGCGAGCCACATCCATTCTTTCCTGAAGTTTGTTTGCCATGAGGTTAACAGTTCTATATTTTGAAATCCCTTTATCTGTAAATCGGAATGGCTGAGGCGTTGTATCAACTTTTGTAGCTCTCATTTTCTGGACTGCAAGAACAGGTGTTAAAGTTGGTTCGACTTCGTTTATCTGCATCTTGTCCAGGAAAATGATTCCATCGCCTACAAAATCATATTTGTCATATACCTTTTTTTCCATACCATTTTCCTTTTCAGTAACAAGGAATGTGGTTATGTTCAACTTTTTGAGAAGTTTATGCAAAGAACGCCAGGAAATGGATTTACGGAACTCTTCTGGATCGGTAAAAACATTTAGTGAATCGAAAACTATCCTTTGTGGTTTGTAGGTCTCGATTATCTCGCCGATCTCTTCAAAAGTAAGCATGGACATTCCGAAGATCTCAAGATAACCATCATCGATATGACTTCCAAGGTCCCATCCAAATCGCATGAAATGCTGGATAAGTTGTGGAATGCGTTCTTCAAAAGAAAAGAAAAGACACTTTTCATCAGCTTTTACGCCTTCCATTAAAAATTGCATACAAAGAGTTGTTTTGCCTGTGCCGGGTGGGCCTGTGACGATTACGGAGGAACCTTTTGGAACGCCACCTTCAAGCATGTCATCGAGTCCAGCTACGCCTGTGCTTACCCTCTTGATTACTTTATCAATATTATTTATATCGATCTTGGATTTAAACTTGGTACTATCAAGTGACAACAAAGCTTTTTCAAGAACAAGATTCTTGGCTCCAAGTTCCTTTTCATACCTTTCGAGTATCTTAACAGCTTCAGAACTTAATGTCGTGTGAACAGGGAACTTATTTCGCGCCATAATATTAAATTGTCCACTAGCTACTTAAGGATTTACCTCTTCGTGTTCATAGATATAAAGTTTATGTTCATCATTCATCCTCAAGACATCCACAACCTTCAAGGAAACTTCCACGTCCCTTTTCGGCAATGAGTTCACCATCCCAGATAACCTCACCCTTTGAAATGGTCATTTTGGGGAATATAGCATCCATGTTCTCAAATGGGGTCCACCCGGCTTTACTGTGAAGCTTGTCTGCTTTTATGGGGGTAGCTGTGTGTGTATCCACAATGATCAGATCAGCATCATACCCTTCAGCAAATACGCCCTTTGAATGCTTTGTATCAAGACCAAAGATACGAGCAGGATTTCGGCTTGTTACCTCTATCATCCTGCCAATTGGAAGCAGGTTCTTCTTGACGGCCATGAGCATAAGTGGCATAAGTGTCTCCACACCTGGCACACCGGAGGGTGCGCTTCTGATGTCAAGGTCCTTATCAAATTCGGAATGCGGTGCATGATCGGAAGCTATCGCATTAACAGTTCCATCATTTATGGCATTCATCAGCGCTTTTACGTTCCTGCGATCACGCAGTGGAGGGTTCATCTTCCCAAAAGTACCAAGCCTGTCCCAGTCCCTTGTGGAAAGGAAAAGGTGGTGTGGTGCCGTCTCACAGGTGACTTTGCTCTCACGTCCTTCATTTTGAGCCACATATGCCTCTTTGCGTATCAGACCCAATGCATCAAGTGTACTGATGTGACAAAAGTGTGACCTTGTTCCCTTTTCTGCGATGGTCTCAAGCGCATTCTGGACAGCAATTCCCTCACACAGATTCGAGCGTATCCTGGAATGTGAATTGGGAGAAAGATCATGTTTTAACAATTTCTCATTCTCAAGGCGGATGTTCTCATCCTCTGCATGGATACAGGCGACAGCATCAAGTTCCTTGATTATCCCAAGAGCTTCTGAAAAGTCCTTCTCATCTATATTCAGCCCGCCTGTGGACTCGGCCATGAATATCTCACCAAACGATGTGACTCCCAATTCCCAAAGAAGGGAAAGTGACTCAAGGTTCTTTGTTACACCACCATTGATGCCGAAATCAATTATCGATTTGCGGTTTGCGAGTTTAAGTTTTTCTTTGAAGGATGATTTGTCAATGGTAGGTGGAATGGTGTTCGGATGCTCGACAACAGTAGTAGTACCACCAGCAGCCGCTGAACATGACCCTGTGTACCAGTCCTCTTTTTTTATCATTCCAGGCTCCCTGAAATGCACATGTACATCGATACCCCCAGGAATAGTTAATGCTCCCTTCGCATCGATAAGAAGGTCCGGGTCTGCTGAAGTGATATTCTTTGCTATCCGTTGGATTTTTCCGTCATTGATCTGAATTTCACCGGGCTGCAGAATATTGTTGTAGAAGACCTTTGTGTTTGTGATGAGGATATCGGTCATGGTTTTGGATCTCCGATGTTAGTTTGGATAATATATGATGTGTGAAAAGATATCTGAATTTAGATGTTTATGAGTTATAAGATTGTCCATTTTTGATGAAGGCATCCAATTGATCACATATTAGAGAATTGCGATTAACTGCTGATTTTTTTCAAAGCAAATTTTTCCAGCTAAAATTTTGAGCTTTTCTCTCTATTTCCAGCAGTTTGCTAGTATCTATTTATATACTTTCCAACTTTTTTGAATAGCTACCGCTATTCATCCTAATGATTTTCTTCTTATTGTCCTCAATTGATAGAGATTATAGCTGAATGCTGTAATCGCCATTTTGACATTTACTCTTGCCAACGTTGTTACTCTTACAAATCCTGACGTAAACACATTTTTGATAACAGCATAAGGTCTTTCTCCCTTTGCTCTTTTCCTGCTTATTCTTTTGTTTCTCATCTTATCCCTAATACCAATAGGATGACCTCGCACGCCCCTTTGCATAGTTGCATCATATCCTTTTGAAATTGCACCAAAGTAACCTCTATCTCTGTAAACAACTTCGCCTTCTTCAGAAAGATCCACCTGACTATCATGAACTGAGGCAGTAGTTGTCCTATATCTCCTTATCAGATCATATTCGGTATCTTCAATGGTATGTAGTTTATATCCAAAATGTGACTTAGATGCCTTTTTTGTCCATGTACCGTCCTTACATCTTCTGGTCTTTGCTTCATTTCCACGAGGAGTATCAAGATTTGCATGTCCTGGATCAGCATGTATAAATGTTGCATCCTGAATCATACCTTGTTTGATCCTCAAACCTTTCTTATCAAGTTGTCTTTGCATTTCATTCCAGATTTCATCTTCTTTTCCTGATTGAGCAATTCGTTCTCTAAATGCCCAAACAGTAGTATGATCTGGAATTTTTGCAGGAAAGCCCAAGAATTTCCTAAAGGAAATTCTGTCAGTAGCTTGTCTTTCAAGTTCAGGGTCAGATAGTCCATGCCATTGTTGCAATACTAACATTTTGAGCATGACGATTTCATCAACGTTTGGTCTGCCACCGAACTCTGTTTTATTGATATACATCTCTGCTATAATTGGACGAAATGGTTTCCAATCGATGAGAGATTCAATTTCAGAGAGCTTGTCACCGAGATTTTCAAGACGTTTGTACTCTTCTTTAAAAGCAAAGTTTGTTAAGGACATAATACAAAATTATTGTAATATATTATAAATATTGCGTCTGTTTCCGAGGTTTATCGGAATTCTCATTAATAATTCAAAATTCAAGCACTAATTATTGAGAATGATTATATCCACATTACCCATAAACTTTATTGTAAGTGACATGATAATTAATATGGGGGAATTATGAGATGGATGAAAGTGTGACCAAGATCACGACAGCAAATCCGGCACCATTGGGATTAATGGGGTTTGGAATGACCACGGTGTTACTTAATTTGCATAATGCTGGATTCTTTGGACTGGGAGTAACGATCTTAGCCATGGGCCTATTTTATGGAGGTATTGCTCAAATTATAGCAGGGCTCATGGAATGGAAAAATGGTAATACTTTTGGGACAACAGCATTCACGTCATATGGAGCATTCTGGCTCACGTTAGTGTTCATACTAATCGCACCAAAATTGGGCATGGGAGACACTCCAGGCGCAATCGAAATGTCAGCATATCTGTTCATGTGGGGATTGTTCACCTTCGGGATGTTCATAGGTACTTTCAAAGCTAACAGGGCCTTGCAAGTCGTCTTCGGATCATTAACATTGCTATTCCTATTGCTGGCCATATCCGATCTCACAGGAAATGCAGCATTGAAGCAATTCGCTGGCTACGAAGGGATCTTTTGTGGCCTTAGTGCAATATACCTGGCACTGGCTGAAATAATAAATGAAAAGTTCGGTAGAACGATCTTACCAATAGGTGAATAATAAGATTTTGTATTTGCTTTACCATCTGGTAGTTTTGCTTGATGGAATTCAAAGTTACAAAGCAAACAAAAAAGGAAAAGGGATTTTAAAGTCACTTTTGAGATGGACTTAACTGAATGAGAAATTACTTAAAAAACGAGAGATTACTCTAGTTTTAGAGCTACCCCAAGGCATCATCCTCTCTTGTGGCTAGGTTACATATAAAAAGCGCTTTGCTCGGGTAAAAGCAACATATAAATTATTTTTTTCTTGTATCAGCTCGATACCCCCGCTTCGAACAGCACGATAATCAGGAAATGTCTCATCATCCATGCCGATAATAAAGACAATATCAAACTCCTGTCCTTTCATTGTATGCACGGTACTTAGTGTGATACCGCTATGTTGTGTTAGTGGATGAGTTTTTCCTAAAGCCATAGCATTTTTAAATTGATGCAATGATTTGTTATCTGTTTTCTTAGCATAATTATGCCAATGGTTTAATATTTCTGTAATGTCATTGAAAATCATATTCTTTTCGTTTTCATCATTGACAGTCAGCGTATCTCTGAAACTTTCCAATTTCTGCTTTATGTTACTTCCATCATCATGTAATTCCGTAACTAGTAAGATAAGATTTTGAACCAACTCATCTGGCACTAATGGAATCATACTTTCCAAGTTCATATTTTCGGAATTTTTTATATTTAGATAATTTAGCAACCTTTGCTTATGTAAATCGTCCAATGGGTTTAACCTTACTCTTAATGAAAGATCAAATATTTTCATTAAATCAGACTCAAAACGAATCATTCCTGGAGTCATTTTGTAGTAAAAAGGAAGATTGTTCTCTGTTAAGAGATTTTCTAATTGATTAAAGATATATTTATTTCTTGCAAGAACTGCTATTTTTTCAAGGGTAATTTCACCTTCAATATCATCATGTGTTTTTGCAGTAAGTAGTTCATTTATCTTATCAACAACCCACTGGGCTTCATCGTGTTCATTTTTCAGACAATGTATTTTAAAAATGCCTTCCTTAACTGTTTCTGAAATATCAGATTCATCCGGAATTATTTTTTTTGCAGCTAATAATACTTCTTTTGATGAACGATAATTTTCATTCAATTTTATAACAGCAACGGGGTCAAAATCATGTACAAACTGTTCATCCATATATTTCGGAGATGAACCATTAAAGTTGTAAATTGATTGATTCGAATCGCCTACCATTATGATATTATTAAATTCACCATTAACCAAAGCAAGTAAAAGTTGATATTGGGCATTATTCAAGTCCTGTGCTTCATCTATGCAAATCGCAAAAAAACTCCTGCGGTACAAAGCAGCTGTTTTGGGATAATTAACCAGCAAGTTATGCGCAAGAAACAAAAGATCATCGAAATCGATGGCATTTTGATTATCCAAAATCTCCCGATAGTTATGATAAATCAAAACTAGATTATCATCAGTTGTATGTTGTCCAAGTTCACTGTCAGAGATTAATTCTCGTTTAACTTTTGAGATAAAACTTAATACACTATATCGATAATCAATCTGATTTTGTTTAGATTTATTTTTGTATATTTCTGCATATGAAGGGGTTTGCATAATCGCCTGTTCAACCAATTCTAACCTGTCTGATTCATCTTCAAAAATATGCGGCATTTGCGCCCGACCAATCAAATTACCATGGTTTTCCAGTATAGATTGACAAAAACTATGAAAAGTCCCCACAAAAACACGATTGTCTATTTCTGATATGTCGCTTAATCGTTCCTTAATCTCTTCCCCCGCCTTGTTAGTAAATGTCAGAGCAAGTACTTTTTTATTGGTTTTATCTAATAGATATCGTACCCTTTCAGTTAAAACACGTGTTTTTCCACTCCCAGCACTAGCTTTAACGTAGATGGCACCATTTTCAGCAAAGACAATTTCTTCCTGCTTTTTTGACAATTCAACTCGGGGTGTCATGCTTATATCTCCTTCCTTTTTAAAATAGCATCTATCTTCCTAAATAGATTAATTACTTTAGGAGGTAAATCTTTATCGGTTTGTATTATCTTTTCAGCAATAACAGGACCATATTGTGTTTTACTACCCATTATGATCGTATACAACTTTTTGTCATCATACTTTTCGATTTCTTTTTCTTTTGCTTTTTTATGTTGTCCATTCATATAATTACATGAAGAAGAAATGGCACTTTTAATCTCAACACTAAAATTATCAGCGATAAGCTGTTTTTCAAAATCATTTCCATCATCAAGGAAAACGACACAATTGATATCACTCTTTTTAGAACTACACTTCGAAAATTGTGAAAGAACACTTTCTTTTGTAGAAAGTTCTGCATCACTTAAAATAAGCCAAGGAATATTTAATGCCTCTGCAAAACGTAAAAATGGTAGATATTTTGGATGGCCACCTACACCAATAAAATCTAGTCCTATTTCAACAGGGGATTTTTTAAAATATTTTTCTGCAAAAATTGGGAGTGCCTGTTCTTCAGTTTCACCTTCAACAAAGACAAGTACCTTTGAGAAAAATATTTCTCCTCTTGTATTGGTAACTTGACGATTTATTTGTCTAATATCTTCAGGTTCTAGTTTATCAGTTTCAATCTTGCCACACGTCACTTTTTCATTTTTATAAAAGTTACGGATTTGGCTTAACCTAGCTGCTGAGGTAATAGAAGGCGAATGTGTTGAAATGATTTTTTGGCCTACTATGGAATCAATCTGCTCATAAAGTTTTTTTTGTGCATTTGGGTGTAAATGTGCTTCAGGTTCCTCAATCGTAAGAATAGGAAAAAATTTAGTTCCCTTTTCCATTGCATTGTTAGAAAGTAGAAAAACAAATGCCTTCAATGCCAACAAAGATGACCAACTTCTTGTTCCCATGCCATGATTTTCCATAGGAAATGATTCGTTTTGATCGTTATAATAAATCGTTAAACCTTTATTTAAATCTCTAATCTTTTTAGTAAAAGGTGTAATTTCAATCCCTTCACCATGAGAATCCATTGCAGTATCCAGTTCTTTTAGATTTGTTTTAAGAATGGATAAAATTGGACTGCTGCTTACAGCTTTTTCATTCAGTGTTTTAATTTGGGATTCAATTTCATTAATGTCATCATCGGAATATTTAATTTTTGATAACATCTTGCCAAGATTAGAAAATCTTAATTTAATATCCTCTAAAATATCTCTCTGTGCATCCATATAAAAAAACGGAATTTCATCAAAGTGAAAATTAGACTTACTGCTATCACCAATATCTTTAACCTCATACCAATTAATATCTTTTTGTTCACTGCCGGGAACATCAAATTTCTTTATCAGTTCAGGCCAGAATTTTAGAATAAATTGCTGAGTCTTATAATTGTTATTTACCTCATCAAAAGTAATGACTGTTCTAAGTGGAACGAAAGACCTGCCAGCATCATCATTGCGTACTCTTTCAATCGTGAACAAAGTTTCCCAATCTGGGGAAAAGTCATCACGCTCGTCACCATCACCATTAATTGGAACAATCAATAGGTCTACAATTATTTCTTTAGATACAAAATCACCCTTAATAAAAAAATCATCCTGTGAGACAAATTGACGATTGCCCAATGCCAATTGCAAAGCCTTGAGAAAGGAAGTTTTTCCCGTATTGTTCATGCCTGTCAAAATCGTGGTTTGCTCAAGTTCGACTTCAATATTTTCCAATCCTCTGAAGCCTGCAATACGAACGGTTTTTATTAAAATACTCATGTTTTTACTCCCTTGTCATATTATATGCAAATTTCACCATTTCGAAGGTATCTTTGAGCTTTACGAGAGTGTACATTGACTTCATCTCAAGCTAGAAATTAATATAAATATTTTTTTGCTCGGTTTGAATTAATTAAAATAAAACTAAGATCTTGCGACATTACTATACACAATAATATATACATTTCTATTATTTTGACTATAGCTCACCTTTTCGCTTTATGGTCACTACAAATTCGTGCCCACCAATCCTTATATAATTCACCAGTCTCTTTTTCATGTCTCGCTTTATAGTGAGCATCGATTCCATCCCAACCATTTCCCTTAAAAATATAATCGCAGATCGGGCATATTCTCGGATGAGTAATGTTTTTCCCCCAACATGGACAGTTTTCATTGCACATAATTTTCACTTCCTCTAAAATAAAGAACATCTTTTGTTCTTCAGACATTGGTATGACTTTCTATACTTAACTCTTCTCATTTATTTATTTCACAATGTCATTTAATTAACACATCATGAGTGAAAATATATAGAATATATAGGACTATTGATTCTATAATGCTATATGTACTTCACTATATAATATACTGAGAGACTATATATGCATTTCAACTCACTTGCACCTTTATAGGACTGGTCCACCAGGCAAAAAGGATAGGTTCAAGAAGGTTTAAAATGTCCAAAAAATCAATCTCATATATTATCACGCTCTTGCTGGTCACTTCACTTGCTCTTTTCGGAGCAGGTTGTGTTGGTAATGACGGTAGTGAAGCAGAAATGCAGTCGATTATGATCAAGGGATCAGATACAGTTCTTCCACTTGCACAGGCTGAAGCTGAAGTATTCATGATGGAATACCCTGACACGAGTGTATCCATCATCGGAGGAGGGTCCGGTGTAGGAATCGCAGCACTCATTGATGGCGAGATAGACATCGCAATGACATCAAGAGAAATGAAAGGATCAGAGATCGAGAATGCACAGGCAAATGGCATCGATCCTGTTGAGCAGACAATTGCATGGGATGGTATCTCTGTTGTAGTGAACCCGGAAAACCCAGTATCTGAAATGACATTCGAGCAGATCAAAGCGATCTATGTGGGAGACGTATCCAACTGGAATGAGGTCGGTGGCGAAGACCGTGAAATAGTAGTCCTTTCACGCGACAGCAGTTCCGGTACTTACGAATACTTCAAAGATGAAGTACTGGAAGGCAACGAATACAGGGCTGATGCACTTATCACTCCATCAACCGGAGCGATCATCCAGACCGTATCACAGAACCAGAACGCTATCGGTTATGTCGGTGTTGCTTACCTTGATGGTACTACAAAAGCACTTGCAGTGGACAATGGCAGCGGTGCTGAGGAACCAACCTCCGAGAACATTCTCGCAGGTACGTACCCGCTTGCAAGACCACTTTACTTCTACACCAACGGTGAACCAACAGGCCTTGCACTTGAGTTCATTGAGTTCATCTCCAGCGAGACCGGAGAAGAAACTATCTTTGAAGTAGGGTACTTCCCTGCTTAACTTTTTTAATACCCTCTAAGGATCAGGGATAGATCATGATGCATAGAAAAAAGAAGGAAAAAGCAATTGAATCCACGCTCTTAATGGTAAGTGGAATTACAGTTGTAGCCCTATTCCTTCTTTGTTTTTTCCTTTTTAGAGAAGGATATCTTTTGTTCGGTGATTATTCCATCATTTCGTTCTTAACCGAAACTTCCTGGTATCCATCATCATCACCGGCAAAATTCGGATTGTTGCCTCTGTTGACAGGATCATTGATCGTAACAGCTGGCGCCATTGTCCTTTCAGTGCCTCTTGGAATTGCTTCTGCTATCTATATATCAGAACTTGCAGACCCCAAAATAGCACAATTGATCAAACCATTTGTTGAGATCCTCGCAGGCATACCTTCTGTTGTTTATGGTTTTTTCGGACTTATCGTAGTAGTTCCATTATTACAGGACCTGTTAGATCTTCCCACGGGACAGACCGCACTGGCAGGTTCTATCATGCTTGGAATGATGGCATTGCCTACAATTATATCAGTGTCAGAGGATGCCATTAATTCAGTTCCCACTGCACTCAAGGAAGGTTCCCTTGCCCTTGGAAGTACCAAATGGCAGACCATATACAGGGTAGTATTACCGGCAGCACTATCAGGAATATCTGCAGCCGTTATGCTTGGTATCGGAAGAGCTATCGGTGAGACCATGACCGTCATGATGGTCACAGGAAATACTGCGATCATACCCGGAATTCCCGAAGGTCTTTTTGATCCGGTAAGGACCATGACCGCGACCATTGCCCTTGAAATGGGAGAAGTTCCACAGGGAAGTGAACATTTCCATGCCCTGTTCGCAGTAGGCGCAGTACTTTTCCTAATAACATTCATCATCAATCTTATCGCTGACAGCGTAAAGAAGAAATACAGACTTCAGGAGGGAGTATGATGTTCTTAAGACCAAAGACATCCGAGAAGCTGGCATTTGCTACGCTAAGGCTCTCCATGGCACTTGTACTCGCTTTCGTATCGATCATTGTGATCTACATCACTGTCAACGGATACAGTGCACTCAGCCTTGATTTCATAACCCAGATGCCGATGAAAAGAATGACCCAGGGAGGCATTTATCCGGCTATAATGGGAAGTCTGATGCTTATAGGACTTTCAATGGCCTTTGCTATCCCCCTTGGTATACTCTCAGCAATTTACCTTAATGAATATTCAACTCCGGGACGTGCTTCCTGGGCAATTGAGATGGCGATCAATAACCTTGCAGGTACACCATCCGTAGTGTTCGGTCTTTTCGGACTGGCATTGTTCGTCAAGTACTTTGGATTTGGAGCTTCGCTCCTGTCAGCCTCCCTTACATTGGCTTTGCTAATAGTACCCGTGATAATCCGTGCAAGCAAGGAAGCATTGATGACAGTACCACAGGAATACAGGGAAGCTTCCCTGGCCCTTGGCGTCACTAAATGGCAGACAACAAGAAAGGTCATACTTCCTGCAGCGATCCCCGGAATGATGACAGGCATAATCCTGAGTGTCGGCAGGGTTGCAGGTGAAACAGCACCCATACTGCTTACAGGAGCAGCATACTTCCTGCCAAGGATACCGGATTCAGTATTCTCCCAGTTCATGGCATTGCCATACCATCTTTTCGTGCTGGCAACCTCAGGTACGAGTATCACGCAAACACGTCCGATACAGTATGGAACAGCATTGATACTGCTCTTGATAGTTGTTATGATGAACAGCATCGCAGTTGTGATAAGAAGACATTACCGGAACAAATTGAACAGGTAAAAGAGAATTCGAGGATTATCTTATGTCTAAAAATGAAATTAATACGAATATCAATATTAAAGATCTCAATCTCTGGTATGGTGAAAAACACGCACTCAAAGATATTTCACTTGACATACCGGAAAAAAGCGTTACTGCTTTGATAGGTCCTTCAGGCTGTGGAAAATCCACTTTCCTCAGATGCCTGAACCGTATGAACGATCTGGTAAAATCATGCAGCATAGAAGGAGAAGTACTTGTTGATGGTGAGAACATCTATGATAAGGATGTGGATGTCGTTGACCTGAGGAAAAATGTCGGGATGGTCTTCCAGAAACCAAACCCTTTCCCAATGTCCATCTATGATAATATCGCCTATGGTCCGAAGATACATGGTTGTTCTAAGTCAGAGACCGAAGAAAGGGTACACAAAGCACTCGATGATGCTGCCCTTATGGGAGAGGTACAGGACAGGCTTGGAGATCAGGCATTTTCGCTTAGTGGCGGACAACAGCAAAGGTTGTGCATTGCAAGAACACTTGCAGTCAAGCCTGAAATATTACTGTTCGACGAACCATGCAGTGCTCTTGATCCCATATCCACATCCAAGATAGAGGATCTTATTCTTGAACTTAAAAAGGATTACACCATTGTCATTGTGACACACAATATGCAACAAGCAGCACGTATTTCCGACCATACAGCGTTCTTCCTGCATGGAGAAATTATCGAGTTTGGAAAGACAAAGCACATATTTGAAGATCCGCAGATGAAGAGCACCGAGGATTACATAACAGGAAGATTCGGTTGATACCATGGTCAGAGTAAAATTTAGTCAGCGACTTGAGGATCTCAGGTCGGAAATTCAGGAGATGGGAGATATATCCCAAAAAATGCTGGTGAATTCTATACAGGCATTGGAATATCTTGACCTTGAACTTGCAAAGAATGTCATTGAGATGGATTCCATTGTTGATGATCTTGAATATGATGTCGAGAAAGCTACCGTGCACTTGCTGGCCTTACAGCAACCAATGGCAAAGGACCTTCGTTTGATAACCGCTTCCTACAAGATAGCCATCGACCTTGAAAGAATGAGCGATTTTGCAGTGAATATAGCAGAACTCGTCAGTAAGATCGAAGGCGAACATGTCATACCATTGGCAGAGATTAACACGATTGCATCTATCACACAAATGATGATGGAAAATTCAATGAAAGCCTATGCTGAAAATGATGCTGAGCTTGCAAGGGCTACTGCTGAAGAAGATAGTCAAGTTGACAGATTGTTCTATTCCACCTGGCAAAAACTGGTGAACCTGATGATAGAGGATGCGGCCCTGATCCCGAATGCTGTCGATCTTATCTTTGTTCTCAGATATCTGGAACGCATTGCTGACCATGCATGCAATATCTGTGAGGGAGTTGTTTATATTGCAACTAACCAGAGGGTCAACCTGAATTAAAAAAATGTACATAAGGTTCAATGAGCCTTATCGACATCATTTTTTTCTTTTATTTTTTTATTTGTCGGGACCTCACATACCTCTGGGGAAGGGGAAATTGGATGGATAATGAAACTATGAAATTAGCTTACTTGTATTGGTCCAACTAATTTGTTCCATGGTTCATAACAGACAAAGAACTAAAGAAGGACAATTTAAGACCCGAAAAAGTCCGAATATTCATATAGCTATTTTCATTTCATTTTCAAGAATATCCAGATTCATTAAAGCTTTATTTTCTAAAAATTTAATCTTTAATTTATTAATAAACAAAATAAAGCTCTTAATGGCTCTGAATTGATATCGAATTATAATTAATATTTTAAAATCGATTATTTTGATTAATTATCTATTTATATCTTCAAAAAGTAAAATTTGGACTTTAAAATCTTATTTTTATTTTCTTATTCTGTTTTTTAAAAAATAGAGCTATTATTAATAATTATAAACGAAAAAAACGTATTTTATCTGTTTTTAATAAAGCAAAGTCTCTATATATGTGCTACATCCTTATTGAAGATACTTCTAGTTTTTAATTTACAAAATAATTTCTAAAAATGGAGATTAACGATTTTGAACTCTGTTATGATGGTAAAAAAAGCTATTCACTACAATGCAATACAGAATATTCTGCAATACTATGAATGTCCCGATACATGTAAAGCAGAATGTTGTAGAAATGGTCGAGTCCATATATTCGAAGATGAGTTCAACTTTTTAAAAGAAAATCATCCTGAAAAAGCGAAGGATATTAAAAGCGATATTCTTGTTCCGTCCCTTTATGTTATGACCAGCCCATGTTCTTTTCTGAACCCGACTAACAGATGTGAGATCTATGAAAAAAGATTAACTGTTTGTGGTATGTACCCATTCAAAGTGAACGATTCAGGAATATCATTGGGATTACAGCCATGTCCATTAGGTTTTCTGATAATTAAAGACATATCATCCTGGGCAATGGACACAATCTCGATAGCAGATATTCCTGCTGCTGAAAAAGTTGAAAAACTGCTGCAATGGGAGATAAGCCTTGAGTCTTATGCAATGGAGGCTTCGGATTTCTATTCCAGAGAGTCCCTGCAAGAAATGCAGATACCTTACGATGAACTTGAGATGCTGTCCATTTTCCTGCGATCTAAAAATGCATTGAAGAAGATCAATGATATATCTGAGATACAGGAAACCCATTGTTCAATGTGAACTACCACCCATTAAAATGAGTGGCTTCCTGCTTCATAGCCCAGACCAACGTCCGTGACTCCACAGGCTGCTCCCCATAAGTAACCTTTTATTTTGCTTTCAAGCTCATGAGAATTTACCATAATTAACCTCATTTTGTTTAGAGAATCTTTTATTTTATTGAAGATCGGATGGTTGTATTAATTTCACCACCCTTATCGATCAAACAAAGAAATCTTCAAATAAACAACGCCTTATGCACAGCATCTATAGGTTCGTCATAAAATGCCAGCTGGAACTTGCTTAAAAGCTCAGGTGGCACTGTTCCCAATTTCACAGTAGCTGCTGCGGGAATCAATACCTTCTTCGCGCCTGCAATAGATCAGCCCGATTTTCAGTGACTGTATTGCCCCTCCAATTGTCATTGTACCCAAGATCACTGTCTGCTCTGTCACAGGTTTTCCAAGAGCACCAGAGCATAAAGCAACGAAAGCAGCAAGATTTGCTCCTTCTGCCATTCCTACTCCATAAATATCCTGTACGTTCAGGAAGTAATCCCTTTCTTTAGGAGTGATAATGAAACTCAGGAATAGCTTTTTAAGTATTAGAACTTCGGAACCATACCCGAAATATCGTTTGATCAGATTCCATAAATCACGTTCAAGATCGAACTTAGTGATATCAGCCCAGATCTTGTTATGTTCCTCTTGAAGAGATGATTTTAACAGATTTCTCAGGATCTCACGAATATCAACTGACTGGGAGCTGGAAAATACAGCCAAGAAGCCCTGCAAGAATTCTTCTTCCTCCCAGTCTACCTGATACCAGCGCAAAAATGAGTCTGTCCTCTTTTTACTGACGAAGAACTTGTATCTCTTTTCAAGGAATTCGTCAAGATCATACCCATCTATTTCCAGCACACTCTTGATATCCGATATCCTGCTGTTCTCGAATCATCCGGAATACATCTGAATATCCAGAAGCCAGTTGTCCTCAGGACCTCTTTCTTCATCCTGAGAGTTGATCAAATAGTTCGAAGCAGTATCTTCAACCTCCAGAAACTTCTTGACCTCATAAAAGTTGTCAGCAAGTACCTTTATTTTGATATCATGCTTTGCAAGCTCCTCTTCTATTTGAGCAAAGCTATCTTCATCTGCCGTTTCATCCTTTTCATACCAAAAGACTATCTTCCGTTTTTCATAGTCTTGCTTTTCGGCAAATTTCCTGAGAAGCG
Organism: Methanococcoides burtonii DSM 6242; assembly: GCF_000013725.1. Lineage (NCBI taxonomy): Archaea > Methanobacteriati > Methanobacteriota > Methanomicrobia > Methanosarcinales > Methanosarcinaceae > Methanococcoides > Methanococcoides burtonii. Next base: position 778,630 of record NC_007955.1, on the reverse strand, counting down.
TTTGGTTTGTTTTCTCTACGTTAACCATATTGATGCGTCCGGAGGGTATATTGAAATCAACTGTCCGTTTTTATGAATTGAATTTCTGAATAGTTTCGATTATTCTGTGAACTTGTGTAGATGGATTGCTTTTTGATTATTCTGATAATACCAATTTTGCATATTCTTCGATGTCCTTTTCATCCTCTAAGCATAAGAGTGCCTTCTGATAATATTTTCTGGCAATGTTATGATATATTTTTGTAACTATTCAGCCTACCTATAATCAATCCTGTATGACCAACCTTTACACAAAAAGATTAGAAGCTCAAACAATTGTTGGAATAAATGGCATTCCAGCAATTGCATTTCGAATTGCATCCATCACAGGAATCTGATTCTTCTTAACAGTAGAAATGTAACTTCTTACCCGCGAGAAAATTAATGCTCCTTGCATACTTCGGAATGTACCCGATATCTTCTGCTGTACTTTCATCATTCTCACATCCCTTTCTGCAAGATTATTCTCAAATGGAACTTTTAGATCATGCATAAACCTGAGAATATCATTTTTATAACCAATAAACCGATCCAGCAGATTTTTTGCTGTGGTTTGTTTAGTTCTTCCTCGCTTCTTTGATTTGGCTTGAAGTTGAGGATTTTCTTCTATCCCAATATGAATAATCTGGCCGTACCAATCTTCAAACTCTTTAATTCTCTCTGGTTTCATACAACCAGACATTCCTCGGATCTGGTCAACTGACTTTTTGACATCAATAAGTAGAATATTCATAGCTTTTGACCACAATTGATTATCGTTCTCGCTTACACTTGTTAATTCTCGCAATAGATGAGCATTACAGATCGAATGATCACAATCATATTTGTAATATGATTTCCAGAAATCATGAACTACTGTACCATTGAAATTTGGTAAGATTCCCATCGCATTCATTGCGTCAGAGCCTCTTTTTTGATGAGGATAATAACATGTCATTTTGTTTGTAGAAGCAACATGTAACCACTGTCGTTTTCCTTCTATCCTCATACCAGTTTCATCACAATTTATCACAGGAGATTCTATTAAGAAGTTCTTGATCTGCTGTTCGAAATCTTCAAGTTTTTCAAAACATGTCTTTTCTGCCCTGGCCAAAGTAGCGGGACTTATTTCACATCCACAAACATCAGCTAGCAATTCACAGCTGCGTTCATAAGGAAGTAATTGATAATCATGTAAGTAGACTGCTAATGATGCAAGACGCAAGCCATATTGCGTGGGTTGTTTAACCTTTTCTGAAAAAGTAGCTTTGTTCTTGCAACCGCAGTGAGGACAGGACTTGATTTCAGCACGATGTTCTGTTACTTGAAGTTTAATGGGAGGTATGTCAAATACTTGCCTTTTTTCATGATCTTTAACTTCTATATCTTCAAGCGATCTTTCACAATTGCTACATTTGTGTACTTTGTGAATTATAACTTCGTCAGGAACATCTACCATTCTGAGAGTAGTTCCAGGATGGTCTTTCTGACCACCTGGTTTCTTTCCACTCTTTTTTCGTCTGCTTTTTGTTTTTGGTTTCTCATTAATAAAAACATCAGTTGAAGGTGGTTTACTGCTGTTTCGGCTGTTTTTTTTGAGTTGCTCTTCCAATTTTTTAACTCGTTCTTCGAGTTCGGTTATTCTGGCAGCTTGTAGTTCTATGATCCTTTGTTGTTCAGCAATGATGTCGTACAATGTAGTGACAAGAGTGACAACTGCTTCGGGACCTTGTTCATAAACTGCTAGGATTTCTTTGCGTTTCGTGTTCATTCACCTCCTGTTTGGCAAAACCAATTGATTTTTTGGGTGTGAACTTAAATAGAATGCTACTACTTACTTTTTTCGTAAAAATCCATGTCAGAAGATGAAATAAATTGAGGTGGGGGGATTTTAGCACGCAAAGGTGGCTGAATAGTTACATATTTTTAAAATAAAGTCTCCGACAGAGTCATATATCTCAAATGGGTCTGCACATTTTTTGCAGAACTGTTCCGCCAGTTCCTGAGCAGTTCCAGAATCTCCGTTCTCTTCAAGAATAAAAAGGTATGCTGCGAGAAAATCAGCATTATCAGGACTGTTTTGGATCAGGTAGTCAAATTTCTCTTCGTCAGTATTTAATGAAAATTCATCAATACGAGCTTCTTCTTCTGGAGTGTATATTTTCTGAAAATCGCTCTCGCATCCATCATCATGTACAAATTCATGATAGTTTTTATGGTAGTTCATGTCCTGATCATCGATCTTGACAAAAAGATCTTTAACTATGCCATCAGGAATTCCCCTCCTCTTCACATATTGTTTAATCTTCTTTACATAGCTGGCTTCTTCTGCTTCTGTATTAAGACCAACAAAATAATTAATCCACTTTAGATATGCCTGCTTATCTGGGATCCATGACCTGTTCTCAATTGATGTGAGCAGATAATCGATCACCATAGTAAGTTCATGGGCAGTGATCGGTTTATATTCAAGTGCTTCTACTAAACTACTGATGATCTCAAAACCAAGTTCAGTATTATTATATTTGAACGTATTATTATAATCACTTGAGATATTTACTAATATGGCAATAACATCTCTGTCCTTCAGATTCTTGTTACGGTAATTGTAATATTCAGCAATTGTATCTTCGATTGCACCAAGATATAATGAGTATTCTTCTTCCTTACCTTCAATACTTTTAATTTTCAGAGTATCTGTCTCGTCTTTTTTAAGCAGATCTGAAAATTTTATCTTAGTATCATCATTAAAATCGTTCATACCAATTACCGTTGATCGTTAGAATAATGTATAATCTTCAGAAAACATCTTATCACACAATCTAATGTCCTCTTTGATGGATTCAGCTATATCTTTTTTCATCTCATCTGGTATCAGTTCTACTTTTTCCAGAGATGAAATTGCACGGTTATAGTATCCTTTTGAGATGTTTGGATCAAAGTGCAGGAAATAGTCTCCGATCTTCATGTGTAATGAGAACATTTCACCAAATCTCTTACTTGCTCTTTTTGCAAGTTTTATTGCAATATCGATATTTCCGTTACTCTCAAGTTCTGAAAGATATGCCAGAAACAGGTTAAAGTCATTGGGTGCATTTACTGCTAAGTATTCATACTTTTCATCATCATTCATTGCGATAAATTCACTGTTAAGTGTTAGTGGATCGGGTGCTTCTCCCCAGATTAAATCAGGGAATTTTTCTAAAAGATCATCAATTGCTCCCGGAGGCATGTCATACATTTTTGCTAGTCGTTCGACTCGTTTTTCGTATTGTCGATCTTCTTGTTCTGTTGTGATATCAATATAGTAACAGATCCATTTCAAATATGCCTGTCAGTCTGACATCCATGAGTGATTCTCGATGGATTCAAGGACATAGTCTATCACAAGATTAAATTCATGAACGGTAATATTTTCCTCGTCAAATATTTCGATCAGATTATCGATCAACAATGCTCCAAGCAGATGTTGGAAATAGTTCATCTTCTTGTCAAGATTTGCTTTTATATCTTTTAATAGATTAACTACTTCTTTATCAGTTATTTTTTTGTCATTATCGTGGTAGTAATGGGCAATGGTAAATTCAAATGTACCAAGGAACATGCTATATTCTTCTTCTTTACCTTCAATACTTTTCAGTTTCAGTATTTCGGTATTGTCCAGCTCAAACAGGTCTAATAAAGAATATTTATCGATATCAATAATGTTGTTTTTATCATTCATATTTACCACACTCTTTTAACCAAGTAATTTTCACTAGCAGGCAGATCATAGGATATACTATAGATCAAGCTATTAAATAATTCTTCATCGAATAAAACAATCTTAACAATTTCTATTCTTAATGATATTTTCTTACTTTTTGAGAAGCTTGTCTCTTATCGTGTTCGAAAATTGCATCATTTTAGATTTATCCATGATCACAACTCACCCAATGGTCACAGCTTCCCAACCAATCCTTCAAACTTCCTATAATTGACCTTGACCCCATCATCAAGATCGATCTCCACATAAGCATCTGCCTTGTTCTTCAACAGCTCATCATAAGCCATGATCTCCTCAATCTTCGAACTCAGCTTCGCCTTCTCTTGAGCATCCTTGCTACTATCAAGCATCTCCCTCTGTGCATCGATCTTAGCCTCAAGCTCCAGCAAATAATCCATCCTCATCTTAGCAAGGGTCGTCTTGTCATACTGATGCATATAAACCAGAGCATTGAACGCCTTCCCCTTAACCGACGTGAACATCCAGTAATCGGTCGCTTCTTATACATCTTCAGATGATCCTTGTAGAATTCCTTGATAACGTAATCCCGAATGACCTCCTCAGACCCCTTATTTCCCTTCTTCGACAACACCTTGGCAATAAAGTCCAGATTCTCTGATAGCGGTCTCCGCTCCAAAGGTTAATTTCAGGAAGTCCTTGAACCTGCCCATAATGTCATCTGAGAAATACTCCCTATAAAGCACCGGAATAATATTATCTTCGTCTGGAAGGAAACCTGCATCTGGCATTTTTGCCTTGAAGTCTGCGAGCTTTTCTCCGTGGTTTGCAAAGATCAGTCCCGGCTTTTCAGGTGAATATCGACCAAACATGCAGCCTAAGGCGTAGGAAATTAACTGCTTCACAATATCTTCCTTCTTGAATACCAATTCATCATCCTTGATTTCCGACTCGGTCTTGAGGATAGTTATCTCCTCCAGTAGCACATCAGGTGTGAGTTCACCCTCAAGGTCGTAGATGTCAATAAAGATTCGGTTAAGTTCTTCCTCGTTTCTATAGAGCTGATAGAACTTCTTTTCCCAGTATGTGCAGTAATTGTTATATGCGTCTTCTGGTCTGGACGTCGTTTTATGATGCAGAAGTTCGTTTATCTTGAAATCCCATGAGTTTTCTCGGGAATCACATTCTTCGCGGGATATGTCGATACATTGTTGTGTGAGAATATCTATATGGAATTTTCATTGAGCTTAATCCTGAAGATAAGAAAAGTGATATTCAAGTTTATGGCTTGGATGATTTCAATACTTCTGAGAACAGGTTTGAGAAAGCAGGTAACTATTTTCATCCTTTACTTGCTGTCATGATTACAGCAGGATCTAAATTGTTCTTGGCAATGGCAGAAGCCAAATTAAAAGATCTTGGTTCAGGTCATGCGTATATGGATACAGATTCTATCTTTGTTCCTCCTGAACATGCTCAAGAGATTATTGATTATTTCCAACCTCTTAAATCCTTATAGCCTTGATATTGATCTTTTGAAGCCTGAGAAAGAAGACATGTGGTTTTATGGGATTTCTTCAAAGCGTTATGCTCTTTACACTTATGAGAATGAAGAAATAAAGTTCATGGAAGGAGAGAGATCATTCAAGTTGCATGAACTTGGGCATTTAACAAATCCATTTCCAAAAGATGTTGAAGATTGGCAGGCTGAAATATGGGAAGATATTCTCAAGTTGCATTATGGAACAATCTCTGAATTGGATAATGAAGAAAAGTATTCAAACATGTATGCTATTTCAAGGCTTACAGTTTCAACTGCAAATGTGTTGCATAGATTTGATACTATTAACAAAGGGAAGGAATGGAAATGCCAGATAAAACCATTCAATTTCTATCATGTTGGGTTTCAAGTTGCTGAAGAAGATGGTAAATCAGTCAAGCCATTAGCTCCTTTCTCGAATGACCCTCAAAGTATTGTTTATGAGGCATTTATTGATTATGGAACTGGTGAAATTAAACAAGGATCTCATTATTTCAAACCATTAAGCAGGACAATAATGCAGTATGTGGAACATCTTGAGCATAAGTTTGATGGTGAGATTGGAGTACTTGAAAGGAAACATGTTCATGCTGATGGTGTTGTTTACATTGGCAAGGAAGCAAATAATATTGATGAACAGGAATTAGATGTGAAGAAAGCTCAAGAGTTCATTAATAAGCAAGAGATAATGGAGAATATTCTCAACATATCTCAAAAGGAAGCTGAAGCTTTGGGTGTTTCTAGGAGTCGATCTCAGGGAATCAAACAAAGAATAAGGGATGGAAATCTTAATCTGAATACTCCGGCGGTGAGAAGATAAATCAATAACTAAGTTCCCCAAAAAAAAGATAAATTAGAAGTAATAACTTATAACTTTTTTAGTACAAGTTTCTATTTTTATTTAACCAAATCGTCTAACTGCTTCATTAAGCATTTTATATTCGAGAACACCATGAAAAAAACCTTTAAAAATAAATCTACATGGGCTTTATCTTCCAGTGATATGTCAAATCCTGTATCTTCTGGATTCTTACGTATTGGGTTACATATAGTTTTATTGTAACTATTCAGCCTACCTATAGAGATTATCAAATTAGCTCATAAATCCTCCCATTCTAATTTGATGACATTACCTCATACATAATTTGCAAACGAGTTAGTTTCTTTAACTCCATTTTGCAAATTTGTAGCTACAAGCAATTGATATGCAACGAAATTCATAACTGAATACAGTTTCTTACTGCTATTTTTCATTCCTCTGATGTCAAACTTTACAGTCCACTTAATATGATTGTGTACTCGTTCACATTCACCCCTGTGCGAATAATCTTCATCGAATCCATCATCTTTGATATTCTTGTTTCGCAAGTGCATACCTACCTGTTTTTCTCTTCCATTTTCATAGAGGAAATGAAGTTTTTCTTCATATTTCATATGAATAGATCCACCAAGTTTCCACATTTTGTTAACCCAGTGATCAATTCTTTCCATCATTCCCTCGTATTGAACTTTAGAATCCGAAGAGTATGCAATCACTGGTTTTGCATTCAACTTATACCAGATATCTGCATGATTCCTGAATGAATCATAACCTCCATCCAATGCATAAGTGTCAATGTCAACTCCCATTTCTACCAATGCATCAATATGTTTCTTCAATTCAGGAGAATCGTGAGAAGCACCTTTTGTATGAGTCATGTAGATTGGAAGTGGTCCAATCATGGTGATGTGAGCTTTGTCCATCTTACAATTATAATGCGGATTGTAATCTGCATACTTGTCATATCTTGATGCTTCAAGTGGAGTTGAATCTGTTTTCGCATCTCTAATCTTTGTATTTTTGGAGATATTCTTTCCAATTTTGAACATTACTTCATCGAGTCCAGTTTTTCCAAGTCTGTATTTTACAAAATGATGCAGTGTTGCAGGGGATGGAAGATTCATAATGCCGTTATTGTCTTCAAAAGAAAGAAGCTGCGCTTCTTCTTTTGTTAAGGTCGATATTGTTTTCTCAAATGAGAGGTTTCTATAACATTTCACAACGATGAGCTTTATCATTGACGAAACCTTATACCGAAAGTGCCAGTCCTTATCGGCATAATAGCTACTTTCAACATAAGAAGCAATGTCATCGATATCTAAGAAATACAAAAATTGGCATATTGATGCATTATCTGTGTTCAGATAGTTAGCAATTGAATCTCTGGTACAGATTCCGTCCGAAACATCGTAATAATATTTCATGGACTGGCACATTTTCTGCTATATAAATGCAATGCATAAGCTATGCTCAGAGTGGTGCCAGTAGTCTTGAAAAAAGAGTTACGTTTTTAAAGCGAAAAGCTAATTTGATAATCTCAATATTTAAGGATGGCTTTATGTCATTCGAAAAAGTAAATATATTAAGGAGAAGGATATCACTTCTTTTCACAATACTCCTTGACATCAGCAATACATGCTTCGTATAATTTTTCCCTGAGATCCGGTACAGCAGAAAGGGCCCGTGTCCAGTCCGGCATCAGTACGTCAGAAGGATCATGTCTGTAATCATCACCAGCCTTTCTTATCACACGGGCGAACATATCCACATATATTTCTTCCTCATGCCTGTTATAATAAAGCCCATTGCAAAGAGCATCCGCATGATATCTTCGGATAAGGTCCTGACCTAATCGCTTATACCTGACATGTATCCCATGGAGATATGACTCTGAAATGCGGTTATCCGTAGACTCTGTCACAACGCGCATAAATGTCGTGAAAATATCACTCACCATCTTACAAAGACCTTCTGATCTATTTACACCCAGTTCCTGATGTTTGTGGTCATAATAACCCAGATCGATCTGACATATCTTTTTTGTTGTAGCGTTCCTGTAAACCTCTGCAAGAAGACCAACTTCAAGCCCCCAGTCAGCAGGAATGCGTATGTTCATGGCAAGGTCACTGGTCATAGCGAACTCCCCTGCAAGAGTATACCTGAAAGCGAGGAAATATCTCAAAATATCTGCATTAGACTCGGATTGCAGAGTATCGAGCAAAGGACGGACAAAGAGCCGGAAAACACGACCATGCATGGTCATAGAATCCAGATTAATCCTTGCATAGTAGCCTTTATTGAAAAAGAAATTAAGTTCGGTCTCGACAATAGGATAAAGGAGCTTTGCCGGAAGATCCACCGAATAGGTCACAATGTCCGCATCGTGGTAAGCAATGGCATACGATTCAAGAGTTGCTATGCCAGTAGCTATCCAGACATCTTTTCCCTTTCCTTTAAAAGATGTAAGATCGATACCTTTCTTTTTCATATCGAAAATGATCTGCTTTATCCGTGGACCATCGCACCATACAACAATATGGGGAAGTTTAAGGTCTTTAAAATATTCGACCACATGCACGTACTGCTCAGTGGTTTCAGCCGCCAGAGCGATCACAACCTGACTTAGGTAAGTGCATTCATTAAGGTCTGTGATTATCTTTTTGAGAGGCGGGTTCTCAACTTCCTTATAAAGAATAGGAATGATAAGTGAAGCAGGTCTGCTGACCTTTAGCCCCTCTATTCTTTTAACAAGCTGTTCTTTGTCGATACAAAAATCATGAATCGTTGTAATGTATTCTTGATAAAAATCCATTTAACTCCCCGAATAGCGAAAGCACCCATAATTCAAGAGTTAACTCCCATGTAACCCTTTATAAGGATGCCAACCCCCACATTGACGATATTAAGGAATATAATGTTAATGACTAGAGTATCTATATATAGGACATACAATATAAGCTTTTATAATAAAGGGAATTTCAAATGATATTATACAGTATAAGCAGCAGCAACAGAAACTGTATACATAATATTTGCCGGGGGGCGTATTTTGAAACACATCATCTTTACAGATCTTGATGGCACGCTGATAGACCATGACACATACTCATACGATGCTGCAAGACCAGCACTTGATCTCTTAAAAGAGAAAGAGATACCATTAATATTCTGTACAAGCAAGACACGTGCAGAACTTGAAGTATATGTTGATGAACTTGAATGCCACCATCCGTTCATATCAGAGAACGGAGGAGCAATTTTCATACCAAAGGATCATTTCAGTATTGAACTGAAAGATGTACATGAAATTGGTAACTATAAAGTTATAGAATTTGGAACATCTTATACCAGGATCAGGGGAGTGCTTGAAGATATCCGCAAGAAGACCGGTTTTAAGATCACAGGATTTGGTGACCTCGATGCTGAGGGTGTGAGCAAGGACACAGGCCTTGACATCCGATCTGCAAAACTTGCCAAACTGCGAGAATATGATGAAGCGTTCAGGCTTGAAGAAGATGAGAATGCGACTGCAAAGGTCATTGAACTGATACACGCTGCCGGACTGAATTATACAAAAGGGGGACGCTACTGGCATATTATGGGAGACAATGACAAAGGAAAAGCTGTCAGGGCTTTGACTGAGATCTACAGGCAACAGTTCACAGAAGTTGTCACAATAGCACTCGGAGACAGCCTGAACGACCTTCCAATGTTAAAAGCCGTGGATATCCCATTCCTTGTGCAAAAGCCGGATGGTAAATATGATCCATCGATAATACTGACAGAGATAAAGCATGCTGAAGGTATCGGGCCTGTCGGCTGGAACAATGCGATAATGGACCTTATTGGAAAAAACAATAATATTTGATCATACTTGAGAATAAAGGGGGGTAATTAATTGATACGCGTTGAAAATATGATATCAAAGGCCTTTTTGCTGGGCATCATCGGGATGGTTGACAAAGACGGGCTGGAAGAAACAACTGACTGGCTCCAAAAGATAGGTATAAAACTTGCAGAGATAGAAGGACCTGGCTTTGAAGGTGCACGTGAAGATGATGTCAATTATATACCACTCTGCCCGTTCTCCAACATGCTTTTGGATTTCCTCCAGATGTATGGCGAGCGTCCTTCACAGTTCATCGAACTTGTAAATCTCTCCAACCGGAAAATGGAGGAAGCTGAAGATGGATGGAAATATCCGGCACTTACATCCGTTACCGGAATCCTTTATCACAGTTATACCACAAAGCGTGCTGAGCTCGCTGGTGTCGAACTTCTTAATGTAGGCGCAAAATGTCCTCGAACACATAACAATGTGTATAACGAAAAAGCCCTTGAAAGAGCCGGGATGAATAAAGAAGAAGTAGATAAATACCTCGAAAGATCGTATTACGTTTGCAAGATCCAGAATCCTGACAAGGAGTGAAAACATTGAATCTGATCGAAGCAGAAAGACTTTACGAGAACAGCGTGAAGATACTGAAAAACAACCAGCATGAGAAAGGAGGATTCTATGCAAGTCCTCCAGGAACACGTTACCCTTTCATTTACCCCCGGGATCACTCTGTAGATATTCTGGGATGTATTGCAGCAGACATGATGGATGAAGCAAAGAAAGGACTTGAATTTGTACTTAATTCACAAAAGCCTCTTGGAGAATTTTCTCAGAGATATGACGTAGATGGAAATGATGCCAGTTATAAAGACCTTCAGATAGATGGAAATGGTTTGGTCCTTTATTCCATGGGAAAATATTTTGAAGCTACTGGCGGGATGTTCTTTGAAAAACTGGCAGACAAAAAATTTGTTGAAAAACACTGGGACACCATTTCAAAAGCAGTCGAATTCATTCTTATGAACAAGAACGAAGAAGTGGATCTTGTACATACCATAAACAGCATTCACGAATATCCGGCATACGAGCACGGATTCGAGATATACGCGAATTGCGCCTGTTGTGCCGGAATACAAGCTGCAGTGAAAATGGGGGCAGCGTTGGGTAAGGATGTTACTACATGGGAAATGGAAGCTGAAAAGATAAAAGAGGCGATCCTCACCCGAATGTACAGCCCGAGAAGGCGAACGTTCATCAAGTGCATACGTGTAAAAGAAAAGAACAGCAATCCTATCGGTTACGATGCTTTTGCATCTACTGTCATTGATGTAGATGTAGTTGAATACGCTCCTGCTTACTTTGGCATCATTGAACAACAGGACATAAAGAACCGTTATACTGTCAGGAGGATCCATGAAAATCTCTGGGATAAAGAAATAGGCGGATTGAACCGTTACCCTGAGATGTGGGGGAGGAACAATGGTGGATATGGACCATGGTGCCATTTTACCTGCCAACTGGCAAGCCATTACATTGCTATTGATGATCAGGACATGGCAGAAATGTATCTTGGTTGGGTGGTCGATATGGCACACAACTATCTCCTGCCTGAACACATTTCAACCATAGAACGTTTCGAGATGTGGTTAGAGGATTATACCAATGCAAAGATCTTAAGAGATAGTAAACTAACGATGATAGAGAACGTGCGTAACCACCCTAAATGGAAGGATGGTATGGCTTATGTCACCATTCCGCTTATCTGGCCACACGCAGAATATATCAGAGCCTACAAAGACTACATTGAAAAATTCGGATAAGACATTTTAGCAAATGGCATGCTCGCATTAATTTAGTATATGATATGTTGCATGCCACTTTTTTTGTATGAGGTACGAAAGGACTATTTAGCCCGACCTTTCTACAGCCCTCACATTTTCAGATATTTACCATGAGATAAAGTTCACTCCATGACCTCATCTATTGGGGATACAAGACTGAACTTATCCACATCAAAAAGCCCCATGTCAGTAAGCCGTAAAGAAGGTATTACAGGAAGGGCTATGAAAGAATGTGTAATAAACGGAGCAGGAAGAGCACAACCTATCTCTTTTACTGCTTTATGAAGATCAGTGAGTTTTTTTTCAACCTCTTCCGCAGGCAATGTGCTCAACAACCCTGCAAACGGAAGCTCAAGCTGTTCCACAACCTTACCATTACTGACCACACAGATCCCACCATTCATGCTACGTATCGTATTGGCACATAATGCCATGTCCGAATGGTCTACACCCGTAACGACCACATTATGACTGTCATGACCAATGCTCTGTCCGATAGCACCGTTCCTGAGACCCATTCCTTTAATGAAACCTGTACCAATGTTCCCGTTTTTCCCATGCCTTTCAATAACAGCAACTGAAAGCACATCATTTTCAACATCCGGCATTAATATCCCATGTCGATCAGAATGCAGAACAAAGGTCTCATTCTCTGTCACGATAAGGTCAGGAACTACTTTGATGACCCGTACTCTATGATCTTTATCCGCATCGGACATTATCTGTAGGTCTGTGGCAGTAACTGCATCAAATTTCACAGTATTGAAAACTGTGTCCGGATATTCGTACGAAGGAACAAAACTTTCCACCGGTCTGCCAGATGCATAGACCGAATCTATAATGAATTTTTCAAGATCTTCCAATACGATAATGTCAGCTTTTCTTCCCATGGAAAGCGAACCGACAATATGGTCCACACGATAATGTTTCGCAGCATTGATGGTACACATCGAAATAGCATCCAGAGGTGAAAGTCCCAGTTCTATCGCCCTTCTGACGATCACATCCATATAGCCTTTTAACAGGTCAGATGGGTGTTTGTCATCCGTTACAAAGAACACATTTTCAAGGGAAACACCATCCCCGATCAGGCGGGGAAGGAATTTATCAAGGGCTTTTGCAGCCGAACCTTCCCGTATCATAAGTTTCATCCCAAGACGCAGCTTTTCAAGAGCTTCTTCATACTCGATGGATTCGTGGTCAGTTGATATTCCGGCACACATATAACCGAATAGCTGTTCTCTGGAAAGTGCAGGACAGTGGCCATCAACGACCAACCGCTCTTTGAGGGCTGTCCGTATCATTGAAAGCTTTGTCTCATCACAAAAGACAACTCCGGGATAGTCCATCATCTCGCCAAGTCCGACAACGTTCTCATTAGCTATCAGGGATACAATATCATCAACATCGATGGAAGCTCCAGCAGTCTCAAAGGAAGTTGCAGGGACACAGGAAGAGACAGCAACAAAAGCATTTAGCGGAAGAGTAGCTGCTTCATCGAGGACAAGTTCAATACCACCTCTGCCAAGAACATTAGCTATCTCATGAGGATCTATAACGACCGAAGTGGTTCCGTGTGCCAGTGCCGGTACTGCGAACTGACTTAAGGTCACCATACTGGATTCAAAGTGAACATGACCATCCATTAGCCCGGGACAAAGATGCTTGCCGGTCACATCGATCATTTCGGTCTCATCACCTTTAAGGGAAGAAACATCCCCGATGCCAACGATATAGCCCTCCTTTACCGCAATATCCCGATACAACATCTCTTTTGTGTTGACATTGATCAGAAGACCGCCGAAAAAGATAGTATCGGCTTTGACCTTACCGGTAGCTGCAAAGACCTTGTCCCTTATATCCATAAAGAAATTCATGGCTTTGCAAAGTATAAGTATATTGTGGCGAAAATAAAAACAAAAAAAGCATTTTATTTCCAGAACTGCTTGTTCTTGGCATAATTCCTTTCAGCCGCCATGATATCCCTGTAAAAGGTTTCCTCATCCACCCGCATCTTCTCGATGACCCTTGAAGCTGTCTCAGGACCTATACCCCTGCTTGCAAGAGCAATGACAGCAAGTTTTCCACTGGCCATTACAATGTGAGAATTACGATAGACCCTCTGAATACGTTTCACGTCCTCTTTTGCGGTCACCTTATCCTGTTTTTTGACCAGCTTTATCTCATCCTCTTCCCATGGTTTGAGAGCAGCTATCATTTTTGAATCACATACCGGACATATGATCTCATCAGGTACGTTCATCACTTTCCTTCGGGACACCCATTTCTTGCAATTTACACAGAAAAGGATGATCCGGTCATGCATTATCCTGTCCTTTAATGCAAGGACGATGGATCGGTCCGCTTTTTCCGGTGCCACAAGATCACGTTTCATTGCAAATCCCGCACCTCCGATAGGAGTTGGTACAGGACTTGAAAGTATGACCATTTCCTCGGATGCTATCAGTCCCAGTACCTCAGAGGCTTTATCCACATCGAGCATGTTGTGGAATATCTCACGTATGACCTCATCATACATGGCCGTCCCCTTGTAGATCTCGAGGAGCTTCTTCATACTGATACGATCATAATCGATCTCACGACTTAATGCACCGAACTTCCGTGCCACATGAACCATTTTCCATTTCATGACCGAGGTGTTCTTAAGGGTCATCTCGATTATAGGTTCAATATGTTCAGGCTGAAGATCATAGATCATCTCCTGAATATGCAAGGCTTTCATGCGTCTTGGAAGCTGCAATCTGATCCTGTATGGATCGACCTCCTGTCCAACACTGCCCCCAAACCGGGCAGCCAGAAGAGAAGTGATAACCTTTCCAAGCGTCTCGTTGACATTGTGTCCGAAACAGGAATTGATTATTACGGCTTCACCTTCGTCTTCAACTACAATTGTATCATTATCAGGAAGAGGGCAGCCTTTTGAGATGTGTTCACGCACCAGCTCGATGATCGTAAGAGCACTGGGAACATCCACCGGATAGTCTTTCATTAGGTCTTCAACGATCTCAGCATCATCTTTTCCATCATGAATAAGGAACGATATCCTGAATCTGATCCTACCTACTTCCTGTGCAACATCGAACGGAACAGGGATCTCCTCACCGACCCAGCTTGGGATCTCGCCCATGGCCTTTATGGGCTCGACCTTTATCCTGTCCCTGTCGGTGTTCATCTCGATAACACGCCACATTTCGCCTTTAGTTATGAAGACCGCACCGGGAGATGCGAAGTTTACTACAAAGGCCTCATCAAGCACTCCGACAGACCTGCCGGAGACAATGTCGAATATCTCGAACTTCCTTTCATCCGGTATCATGGAAAGGTTGTCATAATAATACTGCCAGCTTTTCTTTCTCCTGCTGATAGTGTTAGAACCTTCCTCACGCCAGACCATGCGATATTCGGTGATCTGTTCGATGACACGTTTTAGCTGCTCAAGAGAAAGATCGCGGAAAGGATATGTGCGATTCAGGATGGAATGGATCTTTTCGATCTCGACATCCCCGAAATCGATCACCATCCCGGATATCTGGTTTGCGACAACATCAAGGGAGCCTGTGTGCGGGATTATATCCTCAACTTCCCCCCGCAGAGCTGCTTTGGCTATGGCCATACTTTCCGCAATATCATCGGTTCCCATTGTGAGGATCGTACCCCGGGATATTTCGTGTATTCTGTGGCCTGCACGCCCCACACGTTGTAACAATCGGGAAACCTGTCTGGGGGAACCATACTGGACAACGTGGTCAACTTTACCGATATCGATACCCAGCTCCATTGATGAAGTACATATGAGTCCCCGAAGGTCACCTGCTTTGAAGGATTCTTCGGCTTCTATACGGGCATCCACTGAGAGAGAGCCGTGATGTACACCAACGGATGCTCCGAGCAATTTGAATCCTGATGCGAGAGCTTCGGCGCTTTGTCGTGTGTTCACGAAGATGAGGGTAGATATATGGGTTTCAACTATCTCCCTGATGGATCGAAGGTGGGATGCAAATTCCGGTTCGCATCCGAGCTTCTTTCCGATCTCGATGTCTTCATCTGTGACTTGCGGATATATAATATTGAACTCAAGAAGGCTTAGCATGGAAACCTGTACGATTGCAACTTCCCGTTTTGCACCTGCAAGAAAATGAGCAACAACATCGGGGTTCCCTACTGTAGCTGACAGGCCGACCCTCTGGAACTCACCGGATATTTCGACAAGACGCTCAAGTCCGACTGAAAGCTGAGCGCCTCGCTTGGAAGAAGCAAGCTCGTGTATCTCGTCAACAACAACATAACTTACACATTCGAGATTTTTCCTCAAACGTGAACCTGTGAACATTGCCTGGAGAGTTTCAGGAGTTGTTATCAGAAGATCCGGCGGATTTTTGGATTGTTTTTGCCGCTGATACGGAGTAGTATCTCCATGACGTACCTGCACATCAAGCCCCAGCTCTTGTCCCCACCACTGGATACGTGTCAGCATGTCCCGGTTGAGTGCACGCAGCGGTGTAATGTAAAGAGCAGACATACCGACACGGTCCTCTTCGCTCTTGCGAAGAATATGATCGAACATCGGCAACACTGCTGATTCGGTCTTTCCTGAGCCTGTTGGGGCTATGAGGAATGTGTGTTCACCTGCAAGGATGTGAGGGAAGGACATTTCCTGAGGCTGCGTAGGTGCTTTGAATCCCTGTTTTTCCAGAGCTGCCTGGATCGCAGGGTGAAATTTGTTGAACATATTGTCAAAGCTCATTTGCCACCTCTGACCGAACGTTTTTTCCTTGACCACTTTTTGCCGGTCCGTGGTTTCGTTTCATCAAGTTTCCTTATATTTTTCAGTATTCCGAGAAATGTCCCATCAAGCATGTATATTTCGGAATCATCAAGCTCGACCGCTCCTGAAGAAAAAATGGGACCGAGGAGGTCATCACGCACAGATTCATTAAATGCCACACCACCACAAAGCTCGTTGAATGCTGGTATTACCAGAACTTCAGGATCAGACCAATTCCCACTTTCCTCATCAAGGAAAGAGTTTTTGAAGTGGTCCACAAATACTTCCTTTTTGAAGTGTGTCTTTAACCAAACCTGTTCGACCACTGAATAACCCATTGCATCAGTAAACCGTACCGTGGGGTGATTATGAGCTACAATTACTTGTTCTGCAGATAAGATCTCGATCGATGGCCACGTGTGGCCATGAAAATATCCCACCCCATCGATGATGGCACCCCTTGGAGAATGTAGCTTTACATCACAACCTTTGGGAAGTAAGAATTCTATCCCTCCATCATGATTACCGGGGAAAATATCAACTGTTGCTCGCTCTGCAAGGGTACTGATGAAATAGGGGATCTCATCCCTCTCCTGCCACGAGACCTGCGGAACGTTGTGCTTGATGTCACCGAGAAGAATTATGTGATCAGGAGATGTCTGCTCAACAAGGCCCATTATGCGTTCAAGGCGTTGCTCTATCTGGCTGGGTATGGAAAAACCACTCTGATAAAGATCCCACTCGATCCCCAGATGGATGTCAGCCAGTACAAGAGATGTGAACTCTCCGGATACTACAAGTGCAGGCTCATCAATAACAGGGTCTATAGAGATCACCATTTTTATTTGTCCCTGGTCAAGGTCCCAACTTGTTCCTGAAGATCATCGATCGTGCTTTGCATCTGATGCATTTCCTCATGCATCTGCACAAGTTTGTCATACATCGGGCTTCTACCGTCTTTGATAGCCTGTTCCTGCGAGAACTTCTGTTTACTAGGAAAGATATAGACATAGGTTAGCCACATGCCGATAAAAGCAACAACTATCATCCCTACAAGGAAGAACGTGTATTCAGGAAATAGTGTCCTGAACAACGTATCGTTCGAACTGTAATACTGGATACGGGTTATCATAAGGAAGTTCAGGAGAGAGAAAAGGAACATGGTCTCACCTACGAGTATGAGGAGACCGCCAAGGCGGGTAGAAGTTGCTTTTTGTTGGGGGATTAAGCGATCGAGCATTGTGTCACCTTTGTGTTGTTCTTGTGGTGTAAAAGAGAAGATTTGATATTAAGATCCAGATAATAATAGTTTGGATTACATTAATAATAACTTTACCCATTACTCTACCCAAGGTAGTATTGCTAAACTGCTCTAAATTATAATGATCACATTCTTCCTTAAATTGTTAACAACTTAAAATAATACAGAATAGGCTCTGTAGAAATCCTTAATATTTGGACAATAATCAAATACAAAAATATTATTGAATGTGTTGCACGATATTGGATTATAATCTCAATTCCAGTTTATGTATGTGGATTTTGATAGGCTTTCTACAGAGCACAAAGTTGCCATACTTAATGGATTAATTCCTATTGCAGAATTCCTACTTAGGAATAGTGACAATTGTAAAAGGTTGAAAATGATATATTAACTTTTGTGATTATATTCAAATCTTGAAATAAAGAAATATTTAGAAAAACTAATAAACTAAAAAATTTGATGGTAATAAATATTCATTCAAAATATTATGAATATTCTATCCGAATATTCAAGATTGCAAAGTCATGTTCCGGGTACAGTTCCAGGCACAGTTATTGACCCGGGAATCACGTCGGAATTCTCCTGAACTCTATCGAAATCATTGTATTCGACCACATGCTCCGAAGAAATATCGAAAACCAGGATGGCAACTTCTGTGTTTAATATTCCAACATTAACAGCATTGCCTTTTGGATCACTGACAATAACATCTTTTAAGATGAACGCTGATCTTCCACTTGCATGTTCATTTGCTGTAATTGTGATAGTGGCAAAGTTTGCTGGTGTTAAGACAGCTGCATTACCCAGAATACAACCGTAGGTATTATCGAGTAAACCCGGTGTTACAGACGCAGCAACAAAAAAAGTACCCATTCCACTTTGTTTGAACAGGTTCCCTTCAGTTACACTGTCGATCTGGAACTTGGAACTATCAAAAAGCAGATCGAACTGCATTCCTGCAATATCAACATCCGGAGAAACGAAGACATCGACATTGAAAGTCTCGCCAGGTGCAACATTTAAAACTTCACCTGATGAAACAGTAAAAGCCATGCCCGGTGAAGAAGTACCAGCACTTCCAGGTTCATTTATCTGTGACGATGGATTCAGAATTACATCTGTAGAAGCTGCAGAAATATTGCTTAAAACTACCACCAATGCGATTATAGCAACTATTGAGAGGACTTTTCTTATGCTAAACATATTTTATCCCTTATTGAAATGTGCTGATAACAGAATTATGATCACCACGGATCAAGATATTTGAAATCCCTAATGTGTTGGTGCCATATAAACATTGTGAGATAAACATGACTGTTATTAACATAATTATAATGAGATTTATCCTTTACCTGCTCGATCTTCAATGATCAGGATCAATATATATTTGACCTACTAAACTAAATTCAAAAAACAGTATAATCTTATGCAGTAATATTTACTTTGAGATTAAAATTAAAAGAAATATGTATGGAAAACAGCCTTCGAATTAGTAGACCATAACGAAAAAAAGAGATGCACTCTCTGCATCTCATTCTACTGTTTCGCCAAAGTGTTGGGCTACCAGAGTAAGATCCTGGATGTTCACTACACCATCCTGATTTACGTCCTGATCTGTACCTGCACCATCAGTTCCAATCTTCTGACTCACCAGAGTAATATCCAGAATATTCACTGCACAATCCCTGTTAATATCCCACCTTGGATGTGATTTTACAGCGATACTAATGGTTTCTGAATCTGTAAGGTAGCTATCACTCACTTCAAAAGCAATGGCATAGGTACCTTCCTGACCCTCTGAAGGTGTCCAGCTGAATGCACCTGATGCAGTATCAAAGCTTGCACCAACAGGCAGACCTGTAGCTGAGTATGTAAGGCTATCACCGTCTGCGTCCGAGGCACTGGTCACAAAGGTCAGTGCGTTTTCCTCATCCACGGTCTTATCACCGATAGAATTCAAGACAGGTGCAGTATCGATAACGACCATTGTATCAGTGACAGTATAAGGAGTTCCTTCTGATCTTGCATTACTGATCACTACATCTGACAAGCTAAATTCTGCAACTCCGGCAGTATTGCCTGCAGTAAAAGCAATTGTTGCCATAGTTCCTTTTGATGATACAGGGGCTGCACCTATGATAGAGCAGTAGATATCTGTAATTACTCCACTGTCGCCTATCGTACCACTATTGAACAGAGTAGATGCACCATTCAGATTAAACAGGTCACCTTCTATTGTACCTTCTGCAGATACCAGTTGTTCATCAAAGAGGAGGTCTAATTGAGCACCTGAGACAGGTTCAGATGGGTCAATAGAGATCCCGATGCTGAAAGGTTGTCCCGGAGAAACGATCTGAGCTGAAGAGGACATAACTACTGGAGTAACTCCAACATCAACAATATTCTGTACAATGATAGTATGTTGGTCTGTAACCTGTTCAACACCATCACTCACAACAACTCCAATTGTATGAGCACCTATGTTCGAACTATCAGTAGTCCACACATAACCAGAGGTTGTACTGACAGTAGCACCATCGACCTTCAGAAGATAAGTGAGTTCATCTCCATCTGCATCAGAAGCGATTACACCAATATTTATAACGTTTCCTTCCTGGAAGACCGTATTGTTAGCAGGTCCGAATGTAGTAATGACAGGTGCGTTATTTACTGAGAGATCATCACTTAGGATAGGAGCACCTTCATTAGAAACCACTTCCCATGATCTAGAGACCTCTCCATTATCATTTGAAGCAGTAAACCTGATATTATAAGTGCCCGGTTCATTCCAATCAACTGTAGTACTCATAACACCATCTGCAATGACAGCATCATTCTTGTACCAGACCATAGAGGTCATGGATTGATCAGCAGTTACACTGAAATCAGTGGAACTGCCAAGCTCCTGAGATCGTGAAGAAGTTCCCGGAAATGCGCCGGTAATGGCTGGCAACACACTTCCTGAGCCGCCATTGATGTCCCACGTTTTAGTTATTATGCCATTCGCATTGGTACCTTCAAATATGATAGTGTGTCCATTCTCATCCGGTACTGTCCATGCATATTCAAGAGAAGTTGATTGCTTTGTTTCACCATCAACGATCCATTTCATTGATGTCATATCCTCATCAGACCATACCTGGAATTTTTTAGTGTTACCAATGTTGAAAGGATTACTTTCACTTGGTGCAAACCCTGTGAGGTGGGGTCCTGCAGATTCATCTGGCATTATTGCCGTTATGGAATAGGTTGGCGTGTTTGGATCTGGACGATACCATGATGAATCTGGAGTGATATTTGGAAGGGTGAGAGTTTGCCCATCTTGAGTAGTGATGGTAGCTGTGTGGGAGAAAGTCTGAGTTCCAGCCGAACTTTTATAATATTCAGGCATAGCAGGAGATTCACTACGATTCTCATTTGGTAATTCAGTATGACCATTCGATGTAGTTAAAAACATGGACTTGTCATTACCAAAACCATTCAAACTCGAATGTGACGAATCTACTGTATTTTCAACTGCAATAGTTGCACCTGCTGCTGGAATATCATTTGAATATGTAACAAATAAATCAGAATAGTAATGTGTAACATGATTTTTATGATAGGTGGTTTGATATTCAGAATTTATCAAATTAATCCTTCTATCCGCAACTACATTTAAGTGATAAAATGATGTATCAATTAAATTACAATTTGTATTTTCAAATCCAAATGAATCATAAATACTTACTTGAGCATCACTATTAAGAGATGCAAAAGTTGCATTAATTAGTGTAAAATTTTGAACAGAGATTCCCATACCATCTCTATCACCTTCCTGATATATATTAGCTAAATAAATATCCGAAACATTTTGCTGAGAGACAATACCCGAATTTTTTGAATAAACATTTGTAATTGTGATATTTTCAGTTGAAGGACTATCTGAAAGACCCGCGGTTAATAGGATATTATTACTAACACTATCATAAACATGTACATTATTTATTATCGTATTTTTGATGTTGTGCAAATCGATACCATTGTGTCCAGAATTAAGTATAGTTAAATCCGACCAATTACCATAATTGTTTCCTGGTGCAAAACTACTCCACCCAGTATCATTTATATAAAAATCAGATCCAGTGTTGTAGGACGAGTCATACCAATATAATCCCCCACCTGAGCCAGGCTTCAAATAACTGCCTATTCTTTCGATTACAAAATCATAGAATAAGCTGTGGCTTGTTCTTGTGAACCTAATGGTTCCAATAGAGTGCACGTCCTTTACTGTAATATTATGAAAAATAAAATTTTCAAGATCATAAGTGTAAAATCCCGAAGTATTATAAAGTGCAATCTCATGAACTGTACTATTGTTACCGTCTGCGATTTCAAGTGAACCCGAAGTAGATTCCATTTCAATATTATTTATATCAGTATCATATACATTGTAAAGTTTTAGTGTAGACACATTCTTAAAAACCGAATTTGAAACATGACCTTTGTCAATATTAATCGATTTTTTTGAAACCGTGTTGTCAGGCATATTAAAATCTTTTAGCCAACCAACAATAGTAACATTTTCAATAATATACCCTTTACCATCACTACCAGTAGAAGTTCCATGCAAATGTACTCCTGTAGACCCACTTACCCTTAATTCAGTCACTTCTGGAGAAGTAATATAGACCGTAGACCTATCAACAAGTAGTGTCTTATTTAAGTACCAAATCCCATTTCCAGCATTTGAAATAAGCTGATCACCATATGTTGGATACAAAGCATCATAAATATCTGTTAAATTAATAGACACTTCGTCTTTGACTAAAATTTGATTATAATCAGAATTATACGAAATCGATGCAGAACCAATATCAATCGTAGCTAATAACAACCCTAATAAAAAGAATAATTTTGTAACCTTTTTCATATAATCATTCCTCCAAAAATGTTTGAACAAATAATTAACCGTTTGACCACACATATAAGATGAATGATTACATAAAACGGATTTTTGAACATATTATGGACACATGGTATTATAATACTATTTATTATTGTATATTTATTAAACATTTTTTAAGCAATCCATGCATGGCCAAATACAAAAGGCTTTCTAAAGATTACTTTTAAAATATATATTTTAATATAAAAACAGATATTTAGAGAGATACAATGATATTTTTGATGCCGGGTAAATTGAGGTGTCGGCTAAGTTAGAGGGATTACTCCCTCTTTCTCGCCTAAGAACTATACGTGAGACTTTCACCTCATATAGCTCAAGCATCTCTTAACCTTTTCAGGCAACAGTTATTCAATAACTGCTTTCGTAATCCTGACTTGTATTCTATTAACATGTGATTCAACTAATTTCCAATCGATGTGATTCCAATTGAGTTGTTGCATGTCTGTAATTTTCTCATCATTTAATTCAGCATGAACACTAAAGGCTCCTGCTTCATTATTTGATGTCTTTGAATATCTTACATTCATAGTTATACCTTCATTCTTACGTTTCGATACCATAAAGTAAGTCTGCATCCTTTAGAATCAGGGCAAATTTAGAACCTTTATACAATTCTTGTGAATACCTTAGAAACCATCTATAAACCGAGAATCATTCGTCCATTTACCATTACGTTGGATAGGCCATAATGGTCTGATTCTATACCCTTTGGTTCAAGCGTGCCAATATATTTTCGCTTGTTCATCGTAACGACTCTTACAATGGTTCAACTTTCGTTTCTTCATGGTATTCGTATCCTAACAGATTGTTTGAATGGATTTCCGAACTTCCCTCTATTGTCCTATGAGCTTCACACATTGACGTCACCATCAATGCATGTCATAGTAGGATTATCCCAAATGGAAGGGATAGCTTTTCTGCAATTCACATTATAGCTTTCTTGTCGCACTACCCACTCAATGTTTAAAAAAAAACCTAAAAACAAATTGAATTATAAATAAGTTTTTAGGTGGTTGATCACTTTTATTACGAAGTTTTTATCATCTGAATCAATCCATCCTGTGCCATAAAGTACACCAATATAGATTAATATTGATACTGCACAAAGAATAAAATTATTAACATATAATTTGAACATTGTGTAAAATAACAGTATTATAAGAACACCAATCAAGGGATAAACACCCTCATTAAACAAACTTTTATGGCAAATGTTTTTGTTGATCCAATATATTCCAAATACCATTACTACAAGTTCAGTAATCATAGTCGAAATTGCTGCTCCATTGTAACTGAAAGATGGAATGAATATGAAATTTAATGCTATATTGAAAAACGCTGCAAAAGCTGTCAACTTTGCCATTACACCCTGGTTTCCACTTGAGATATACGTAAAGCTAAGAAGAATATTTATAAACATAATCGAAGTTGCCCATATCAAAATTTGTAATGCAGATATCGAACCACTATATTCTAATCCATACACTTTTAAAATAATGACATCAGCCAGGAAGGATACTATGATTGCAAGTATCAAACCGGAAGCAAAGAGGTACTTAAAGGATTTGACATATGAATAAACAAATAGATTAAATGATTCTTTGAAATATTTCGACATTAATGGAAACATTGAAGTCATCAATATAGAAGGTACAAATATGAAAGCTTCCGTAAAACGGTAGGCAGCACTGTAAAGTCCCACATCAACATCATTTTTTAAAAAAGATAACATTAATATATCAACTCTAAAATAAATCATAACAAAAACACTAGCCAATGCTATCGGTAATGCTTCATGTAAAATCTGTTTAATTAGTTTGTAATCAAAATTAAATTGTACATTGACGAACCTTTTTGAAAACACAACCATTAATATGTTATGTACAAAATCAGCTGAAATCGAGGCAAATACAAAAAAAAGTAAAGTTGAGTTCTGGAGGACACCATAAAGAACCAGCATTAAGAAAATTATCCTACTCGTCACACTAAAAAGTGCTGAGTACTCCATTCTGAGCTTAATTTCATATATAATTCCAAATGCACTCAGATTGGTAATTAGTAATCCAATCGAAGCTAAGTATAACGCATTTTTTGTAGAAATAGGATAATCCATTAAATTTATTGTGAAAAATGCCAGAAAAATAGCGATTAACGAAAGTACTATTTTTATTGCAGTAGCATTTCCTATTAATATGCCAGCATTTGCCGGTTCCTTTGCAGCTTCACGAACAAGTATATTATGAATACCTAAATCTGGGATGAAAGCAAAAAAGTATACAAATGCAAAAACAAACGAAAATTTTCCAAAATCGTCTGGGCCTAGATAACGCGCTATATAAAGCAAAATAAAAAAACTAATAATTTTAGTCGATAACCTACCTACAAGTAAAAAACTAGTATTCTTTACAATATTTTCAATAGTAGACATTTGAAACCTGGCAATTACAGAAGCGATAAGTACACTTCAATTGTTCTTTTTGCAATATCATCCCATAAATAATCTTGTGATCTTTGTTTTCCAGCATAACTCATTTTTTTCCTTATATTTGAATTATTAAAAATATATATTATTTGTTGTGCTAATTCTTTTGGATCATTAGGTTTCACTAACATCCCATATCTTCCATTATCTAACATTTCAGGAATGCCACCCACACTTGATGCTACAACTGGACTACCAGATGATAAGGCTTCTAACGCGACCATACCAAAACTTTCGTATCTCGAAGGAACAACAACCAAGTCAGTTGAAGCAAACATCTGGATCATTTTAGATTTCGCGATGAAATTTAAAAATGTAATATTTTTTTGTAAATCTAATTTGAAAGTTAATGACTGAAGATACTTATATTGATCACCATCTCCAGCAATATATAAGTGTATATCAGGAATTGATAATTTAATAATAGGTAAAGCTTTGATGAGAACATCAATACCTTTCATTTTAATAAATCGACCAGCACAAAAGATAGATGGATGAGTAATATCGTTAATAACATCTGGATTGGTATATTCTTCATAATTAATACCATTTGGTATGTAAACTGTTTTTTGATTAGGACCAATCAGTTTTTCCACTTCATTTTTCATATATGTAGATACTGCAATCACTTTCCCCACCTTTTTGAGTGCTTTTTTTTCAAAATAAGGTCCAAGAATGAAAAAAGGAGACAACTGACTTCTTTTTGAATGTGCTCCTTTAATTCGAAGAGAAACTAAACCATGAGTAGTGACTACAGTAGGAATAGGCAAGCGGCATATAAATGAATAGGGGGGATAAGTAAAATGCAAGTGAATTAAATCAGGATTAATTTCAACAATCTTTTTTTCTAAAAGCTTAGGAGAGTACCAATATTGAGAAGTTGGAAAGATACAATTTTTTACTAAATGAATAGTATAGCCCTTTTGATGTTTAGTTTCATTTTTATTTCCAAATGAAACAACATGAATTTCTATTGGATACTTATATTTTAAAATAGTATTAATTAAATTATCTAAAACCGTGAAAGCACCACCTGTTAAGGGGTTCCAATCTGCAACATATACTAATTTAATAGGTTTCATACCAACACCACGATAAAATGTAAAGTGTAATTCAAATTATGAATCTAGAAAGTTAATCACAACATAATTGATAGGATATCATGACCAGTAAACTATAGATAATTATTGTTAAGAACTTACTGTGAGAATAAATGCCAAATGACATTATTTTTTTAATATTTCATCATATAATTGCATGTAATTATAAACACATTTATCAAGAGAATAATTACTGCCGACATATTGCATCATCACATTATTATTAATATTATTCGTTTTAAGACATTTAATTATTTTCTGAGATAATAAAGTATAATTTTTTGGAATCAATTGATCTAAATCATAAAGAACTTCCCGAAGTGCACCCGAATCAAATGCTATTACTTGTGTTCCTGCAGCCATTGCTTCTACTGCAACAAAACAAAATGCTTCTTCAACCAACGATGAAACTACTACACAGGAAGATATTTGGTATATACCCGATATATCCACCATATTACCTGTGAACACAACGTAATTATTTAGCTTGAGGTTATCTACCATTCTTTCTAAATAACTTCGGCATTCACCTTCACCCACCAAAATAAATTTAGTATTCGGCATAGATTTTATGATATTTGGTATAGCTTTAATTAAGCAGTTCACACCTTTGTCAGCCCTTAGACCTACAGTTGAAACCACAAATTCATCTTTAATATTCAATTTTTCTTTTAACTTTGTTGTATCTATATTTTGTTGGAACTTTCTTAAATTAACCCCATTGTAGATTACAAGTAATTTACTAGAATGTATATTATATTCTTTGGAATATTTCAATTTTATATAATTCGAAACGCAAACGATTTTATCAATACCACAATTGAACAAAATAGAGTGGGTTTTATAATATAATTTTCGAAGTGCTTTTTTAAAAGGTGTTTTTAGTTCTCTACTACCCATATGATCAGTATATACAATTTTGATACTGAAGAAAAACTTCAAATAATTGAGACTTGAATAAATTGGATAAAAATGAAAATGTACAATATTTGGGCGAATTTCTTTTAGAATTTGATATAATTCCATAAAAATATAAATATTTGATCTTGTTGGCTTCAATATTTTTATTTCTGCATTAGATGCTAAAAGAGTATCCTCTACGCATTTTATAGGCCTATCTCTGAATATAATAACATGTTTAAATCCTTTTTTATTTAATTCATCAGTCATTACGACTAAAAAATCCTCAAATGAACCAAAACGAATTGGGGATATATCGCAAATCGAAAGAACACAATTTTGAGACTTTTTATGAAGCATATTTATCGACCCATACTTTGAATGAATTTAATTAGCATGATACATTTCTCGATAAATCGAGATATAATAATCTATGACAGATGTCCAATTATATTTTTCAGCAAACTTTTTCTGATGCTCAATTATATTATCGTTTTTATTTGACTTTTCGAAAATAGAACTAACTATGTTTGATATATTTTCGACATTCGGTTCAAATGCACCAAGTACATATCCATCATCAATAATAAAATCATAAATACCAGCTTTTTTTGAAAAATATACAGGACATTCTGCACAAGCAAAAGCTTCTAAAATAGCTAGAGCAAAAGTATCCAAAATCGATGGATAAATGGCAGCATCAACCTTTTGTAAGTATTTTATAATCATTTTTTGGTTGAGATTCCCCAGAAAAATCACATTGTCAACTATATCTAATTGTATTGACAATGCTTTTAAATATTGCATCTGTGGACCGTCTCCTGCTATATAAAGGTAAATTTTAGTTGAACCCGACTTTGTAGATAAAAATAACTTTAATCCCTTAATTAGCAAATCAACTCCTTTTTCCGGAGATAAACGTCCATGGTAAAATATTTTGATCGAATTATCACTTTTTTTAATAAATTCATGTCTTTTCAAAAACCAACAATTATCTATAGCATTTGGTACAACCTCTATATTACCAAGCCCATATCTATGTTTAAATATATTTGCAAGTGAATATGAGTTTACAATATTTTTGTTTGAACTAAATAATAAAATAGGTAGTAAAATACAAGTCGGTATTTTAGAAAGCTCTAATTTATGATCATATTTGTATCTCAAAACAAGTTCTTTACAAATATCCCCATGATAATTCAAAATTAATTTATTTTTCTTAATTTTTGCAAAGACATGAAGTAAAAATTTACTGTTTGGAAAAACTAAAGGAGTTGTCGGGATATGAACAATACTGTTTTTTATTTTAAGAATATCTTTACCAGTAAAGATTTTTATATCACTATATTTTTTACCCAATATGACTTTATTTTTATTATTCGTATAAAGGATAATTTCATCAAAAGGTAATTTATCTTTTTTGGCAATTAACGCTTCAAAGACGTTTCTTGCAACATTAGAAGGGGCACCTTTTGACATAGGGTAGTAATAAACAAGCTTCATCCAGATCACTTCCTTTCAACATCTATTTCCCACAATGCAATACGGGTAGCATCATATATTTTGTTAGACTCTGAATGAATAATATTTACTATTGGTTTGTAATAATACTTATCTTCTACAAAATAAGTATATTCTTCTAAATCCTCTATATTTTTTCCGTACTGTCTCAACCATTCAACGCGACCAGAGTAAGTACTCCCCTTCGATGAATATGGACCATCAAAATAGTACTGTTTGCTAAACGGTGAATTTTTTGTATATTGTATATCATTTTTGTCAATAAATCCATATGCAAGATTACCCGGGCCAAGTGATGGAGTAATTGGGTGACCTTCAGAAATAGCAAACAATCGCCCTGTTTCAAAAGCTGTATCCAACCCATACGAATTGTCCGGAATATAGTTCTTACCCCATATTCCTGCAGTATATGTTTCATGTGGCATATACCAATAAGATTCCGAATCTCCCGTTCTATTATGGTTATAAAAGCTAGAAAATGCTACCGAAAAAACAATGATAGAAATGACAAATAAAGCAAACAGCTTATTTTTATGAATAGCCAGTGAATTTAATATGTTACCAAATGAAATAGATGCTAAAAAAACAATAAATAAAACTAAAAAATACGGACCGTATGTAAGAGAATATATTGTGGGTAGAAATAGTATTAATAACGAAAGAAATATGATTTCGTTGAAACTTTTCTTTTTTTGCAGTAAATATACCAACCCCCCAAATGCCAAAATCAATGCTGGACCTGTGTATCTTATATTTGTAATTAAAGCATCAATCAACCATGCATATCTCGAACCAGATTCTACCAACGAACGTTCAAAAAAAGGAACAAGAATAAGTGCAATTATTGCAAATGAAAATATGTAATTCAGATGATTTTTTTTGAAATGTGGAATATTCACTTTTTTCAATATATTGAGTGAAAAATATACTACAATAACAGGAATTAAAAAATAAGCATAATGATGTGTTGCAAAAAGCAAAACAAAGCAAATTGTTAATAAAATATATTTTTTGATTGTTTTATCAATTCTTAGCAGTAAGTAAATAAAAAATGGGAATAATACAATGAATAAACCTCTTGTACTTACTTCCCAAGTAGTAAAAACCATAACTCCTGGTGCTAACGAGAAAAATAATGACATAATATACTTAAATTTGAAATCATTGTATATCTGCCCAGCTAAAAGATATGAAGTAAACATTCCAAGCAAGCCAGCTATTATGCAATACACCAAAATTGCTTTTTCCATTTCCAGCCCAGTCATCTGTGCAATTTCTGAAAGCATAAATGGAACCGCACTTGCATAGGAATATGGATATAAACCAAACACAGATAACCAATTGATCCACCATTCACAAGTGCCATTAATAGTAATTGAGTTAGCCAGTGTATGAATGAAAAAAGAATCATATCCTTTTTCATGAGGTATGCTCGGAATCCTAATTACAAAATTCAGCAGTAAGAGTAAACTAAGTAAGGTTGCTTGAGTTTTTTTTGAAACTAATAAACTTACATCATTAGCTATTTTTAAATTTTTCAAAATAATACCTCATGACCTCAATATGCTTATTCCTATAATATGATCTGATTTCAGGATTATCCAATTTATTCTTAACGCAAGCAATTCCATTAATGTACCCAGACAAATAAGCAACTCCAGTATAAAAGGGATAGCTAAGAGAATACTTCAAAAACTTGAACAGGACATAAATTGGATGATAATCCCTGAAATAATCAGATGTTCCTTTTACTCCATAGCCTTTCCAAAGACCTTCTGCACTACTTGTTCTTCTGGTCTGAACCCCAACAACATCATCATATTTCTTGGTTTCCCACCCATGCAACATCGCTGATACATTTGATACCGAATCTGCAGAGTAACTTTTCGGGAAGCCACCAGTGTCATAATAGCATTTTTTGCTCCACATACGCAATCCACCAAGTGGATGATTGGACCGACCTTTCTCAAGAACTTTTATGCCATTATTAAGATAAGCTACCGTTCCACTACATATTCCAATTTTAGGATTGTTTTCAAATCTAATTAACATTTTTTCAAAAAAATCCAGATCCAATATCATATCTGCATCAATTAAACCGATATATTCAAAGTCTATATTATTGTTGTCGCATTTATTGATAGCATATCGAATCGCATATTCAACTATATCAGAATAATGGAATCCAAGATCACGTTTTGAAATTGCACCTTCAAGCCCTTTTATCCATGCATGCGATCCTTCTAAATTGGAAATAACATCTCCTGTCGAGTCAGTACTCCCATCATTATAAATTACCCATAGAACTGGATGAATTGTATTTTTAATTATAGATTGTGCAAGATGTGGCAAATTTGCTTCTTCATTTTTGCACGGAGTTACAACAATATAATTAGAGTTCATCAATAAGCATTCCTTATAGTTCTAATCATTTTAGTATACTTATACAAATTAATACTATTTATTATATCGTAAAATGTGTATGAGAACCAACAATCAACACAATAATTATTTCAAAGATATTAAACCAATTATTTTTGCCGGAACCCCAGCAACTTTAGTAAATGCTTCAACATCTTTAGTCACAACAGCACCAGCACCAACAATAGCTCCTTCTCCAATTGTAATATCAGGCAAGATTATTGCACCTGCCCCAATCCATGCATCACTATTAATAATAATTTTACCTCGTTGAATTTTTACAGAATCCCAAATTTTTGAAAAATTTGGATCAGATGAAGTGACCAAAATAACATTGGGCCCAATTGCAACCCTGTCATCAATACGAAGATTATCCGAATCTTCTAACTTTTCAGCAATTGTTAAACCTTCTGCAATGTATACCTGTTTACCAATTGAATAGCCACAACTTTTGTACATCCGAATTCTTAATTTATAAGAAGGGAGATTTTTTGCAAAATATTTCAGTATTTTTTTTTTAAATTTGCGTACTATCATTGATCTCACCAATCTAATAAATATGAATGAATTATAATTGAATAAATTAATTTGGAGATGAAACATGAGATAAGGTTTTTTCTATAATAAATTCAACTATATCATCAGTATTCTCGAGCATATTCTCTTTTTTAAGTCTCCAAATATCTTTAGTAGATACTTCATTTAACAAACTTATTGCTTTTTTCAAAGCTTTTTCCCGATCAGGAATATTATAAACAAGGCCATACTCCATCTCTAATTCATTCAAGTACCCTCTTTCAGTATTTGAAACATATATCGAAGGAATTCCTAGCACTGCAGCTTCTGAAGCCATTGTGGCACCTTCACTCAAACAGATGGATGCGCAATCGATAAGATCATGCAGATCATCCGGATCGAATTCTAGCTGGTAATCTTTAATTGTATTCCAATCCGACTTTTCAGAAGAAATAATTACTTTACCATATTTCTCTAAAGAAGAAATATAATCCTTTAGATCATCCTCAGTCTCAAAGTTAAAGCCACTTGCATGAAGATCATGATGAGAAGCAAGTGCAGATAATCTTAATAGAATGTAGCCTTCTTCCAGACCATATTTATCTAAAATATTTTTATTGGGTTTGAAGTACTTTGGATGGAGATAAGCCAACTCATAATAACCTTTAAAGCGTTCCTGCTTAGGACCAAGGTCAAGATAAAATGATGTTGAAGTGTATATCTTATCTGTAAAAGGTAATGTCAACATAGTGACAAGACCGGCAATTTCAGTATCAGAAAATGCCAAATGGGGTCTCCTCATTAAAGTACTTACATGAGCAGAATATGGGGATCCAGGACTGATAAATACATCTGGCTTGAACTTTCTAGCAATTTTATAAAGGCGAAGATCGTTAGCAAAAATTCCTAATGCTTTTCCAGCCATACTTTTATAATAAGGGCATACATCATACTCAAATCCTGCATCATCAAGCATTCTTTTAGTGCTTTCTTTTGCACGCACAAAAATCTTAACTGTATGACCCATCTCTTCAAGTGAAATAATGACATTTTTAAAGACATTAAAATCTTTGGGATGACCTATATCAAGAAGTATCTTCATTGTTTGATACCACCATTGTCAACATATACAGAAATAATAAACATCACTTCAATCCCCTATAAACTCCATATCCAACCTCAGCCATCTTACCCCTAACTTTCCCATGCACCTTCTTATACCTACCATAATTCACCTGTTCCCCACCAAAGCGCCTCTTAAATTCCCTGACACCATACGGCTTATCAGGATGACCGGCACCACCGAAATCGAACACTTTATATTTACCAGCGTTCTCACTCAGTATCTTCCATACAAGTGCTTCATCTACATAAGGGACATCTGCCAATGAGCCTGCATACCAATCATATACAAGGTCTTTGTAATTAAGAGTTATACGTGCACCTACAGGGATATCGTTCTGCAGGGCAATGAAGAAGTCAGCCATATCCTTTGGAACGAACTCATCATAGATTGCTTTGAAAAGTGAAAAATCAGCAACCGGCATTTTCACATTTAGATAAGTTTGATGGATCAGATCATAAGACGCTTGCAGTTCGGCATCATTTTTTACTTTTTGGATGATGATACCGGACTTTTCTGCGCGATTGACACCTTTCCGGCGGGATTTACTTATATCAGACCATATCTCTGCTTCGTCCCGGTCCAGATCAATAAGGAAATCCAGATGTTGATCATACTCATATCCGTATGACAAAATAGTCTCTTTGATCTCAGATGTATCCCTTATATTCCTCATCTGCGAATAGACCACTTTGCTTTTGACTGAACTATTGTACTCTTTCAGTAAAAGAGACAATGCTTCATTTCCCCTTTTCCCATCCTTCACAAGGGGACCACCTATAATGACACTCCTGCCGGTAAAGCTTCCTGCAATACCACTCAGCTCACTTATGATGGATGCCTGTAAAATGGCCAGAACTTCACCATTACCAGGATCAATCGCAGCTAATGAGAGTGGGACATAGTTCTTAGCCTGTCGGTAAACATTAGCCATAGAAGATGTCTGGAAGATATTGCCATGAGGGTGCTCATAGACGAATTCATCCCATACTTCAGGGTCAAGTGAATCAGTTATCTCGATCATATAATTATACCGTGTTCAGACCTCAGGTTTTCGGCCTCTGTACCAGACAATGCCAGCTTTTCCGACATTCTTCAGATTCTGCATAAGCAATTCCTTTGTCCACCCAATACTCCCATCACACCAACGATTTGGATGTGCAAGTATACACATCTGAGGTATTTCTTCTTTTCTAACAAGATCGATAACATCATCTGTTGTAGCGATAGAACCACCAGAATATGAAAGAGTGTTGGCTACATCGTCCAGAACATCCTTTACCCTGATCTTCTGATCTGCCCAGGTTCTTCCGGTATCCGTCAAATAGAGAACCTTGCTATAATCGATGGATAAATAAGGTTCTGCCACGATCCCAAAATCCTTTATGTCATGATCTTCCCAAAGATCACGATTTGACCATGATGCCAGAGGATTACCATGCATGCATGCAGTCAGTATAGGCTCAATTTCCCTTAGTTCACGAAGCTCATCCTCAAATATCCTGATCGCTGCAGAAGTATCACCCTTTGCCTTATCCATAACTTCATAGTGAAAACCTACCTCATGACCAAGATCTGCAATTTTGTGCATGAACTCAGGTTTGAACACATCAGGAGTATGCCGGAAATAATAGGTCGAACGAATGCCATATTCATTTTCCAGTCGGGCCATATCCAGAGATCGCTGCACAACCCTGTCCACATCATGCCTTAAAATGATGCATTTGTTATCCACCCGGCCAGAATTAAAATGATCAATTACAGCGATTGGCTCATATTCCGTATCTACTATTGTTTCAAGAAGTTCCCTGTATTTAGATAAGGTAAAATCACGGATCATTTTCACCACCAACGTTGTAAACATTCGTTTTATTATAAGCATAAGGCATTTGAAATTAGATTATATACTGTAAACATAATAAGCATTAGTATCACATATATAATATTCAACCCATATAATTATTGCGTTATGAAATGTTACAACCTAAATATTAATATAACAATATAACCAAGGTAGAGAGAGGGGAGCACCAAGATATCACAGAGGGATACTTGTTATTTACACACTTATGTTAATTAAAGTATACATGCTCAACTATAAAATGATCAAGTGATAAAATCATGATAAAAAGCGATAAAACTTTACTCTTCATCCTTTTGACACTTGCACTTTTCATAGGTGCCACCATAGAACTTAGTGAAGGGTCGACAACCATAGGCGTGATATTGCTTCTGGCTGCTGTTGCTGCGATCACACAGATACGAATGTCAGAAAGAAAGGACATTCGAGCTTCAAAATTTTATATACTAATTGGAGCACTGATCGTCTTTGCGGATCTGTTCTACAATTTCAGAGCAGGCAGCGATCTTGGCACTCTCGATTCAATGACCTTCTTCTTTGGAGCATCACTTGTAGCATATGGAACTGACAGACCACAACTTCGACACCTCGGAGAATTTGGTGCTTATATTTCAGGCGTATTCACCGTACTGTACCTGATCTTTTACTCCTTGTTCGGGATGTTGGACATTGGATTTCTCCATGTGTTCGATCACTATTTAGTATTGATACCAACAGTTACGATCATTCAGTTGTTCGGAATACCAGTTGATGTTGTAGGCATTGAAACGGTCTATCTCGCCGGAGTTGAAGATCTTACAATAATTATCGGAGGTCCATGCTCCGGACTTTATTCCATGTTCCTTCTGATCGGCATAGTCGCTGGCTACAGCCGAATGGAAAAAATGAAACTCGGTCAAACACTCAATCTACTTGGATTTGCAATAATTGTATCATACATTGCAAACCTTGTGCGTGTTACAATCCTTTACCTTGCAGCATATTACTACGGACTGGAAGCCATGCGGGTCGTCCACACACATCTGGGATGGATCATATTCGCCATCGTAGCAGGTGCGATCATGTACATTATGGATATAAAAAGCAGACGTTGAGTAAAATATCATACCCTGCTATTCAATTTTTTTCTGAATATGATGAAACCGACAGCTAGCATTGTAACTACAATACCCATATAGCCACCAGTGATCAGCCCTACTTCCACAGGATCAAAGTCCCGTCTTCCAAAGACATCTATTACAATAATGAAGAAAAGTACTGCCGAATATGAGAAAAAACTGAACAAAAGTGATAGCTTCCAGGTACTGAACTTTTTCATCAGGATCGTTTCGATCATCTTAATTCACCTTACTCATAATTTGTTTTACCCTTATATCCACATCAGGATGAGTATTGAAAAGTGACAGATGCATATCATAGAATTCTTCCATAGACAGCAAGTTCAATGGAAATAGATGTGCATGTCCCGGATTAAGTGACATTGGGTAGTGTCCAACATACTTCTGCATATACTCCAGCGTGTCAGCAAGCAATTTCGGTTCTTTCGTAAGTTCTACAGAAACAGCATCCACCATTATTTCCCGTGAAGGAGATAATGCAAGTTGTGCTATCAGAGCCGAAGGAACTGCGACAAGTCCCATACCAAGAAAGCGAATAAATCTTGGTGCAGGGTCATAATCCTGCCCAAATCCGCCCAACAAGGCGCCCCATAATGCAAAAGTGGATACAGAAGCAAGTGAACCTGCAAATAAAGCAACCATAGTATTCATTGGAACATCATTATTTAGAATATGCCCGATCTCACGAGCAAGCATGACTTCAAGTTCCGATGCATCAAATAGACCCATAGCGCCACTCGAGACAGCAATATCGAATTTCCCCCTTGTTCCTGCTGTGAAGATCATTGGTAGATGGTGATCGAACATATACATGTCCGGCGTGACCACACCCGCCTTTACTGCAAGGTTTTCCAATGAACCTACCTTTTTAGCTTTGTACCATTTAAGCAATATCTTGCCACTATAACTGTATAGAACATAACTTAGCAATATAAACAAAGCAAGCGTGGCTACAAAGCCAACCGGACCTAGAAGCAAAAACGCTATCACAGGAGCAGGAATACTGATCAATGCAAAAAGAAAGATTATCTTCAATTTGTTCTTAATGAATATCCCTCACTGTACCGATGATAATATAATGTCCATAAAGTACCTCATGGTTTAAAAAGTTTCTAATCGATATAGGAGAGAACGACAATATTTGTGAAGCTAAAATCTAATCATATTAAGATCAAGTCTGTTCAAAATATGTATGAATGGAGCTTAAGCATAAACGAAGCAAAATCCACGGGTATATCTGTGTAGCGGTCGATATGAATGAAATCCATAGACCGACATGAACATTATTATTTTATGCGTGCCTGTTGCTAACCCTTTCAAACATGTACTCGAACAATATCAGCTCACAAACGAATAGCTCAGCTTACGAAAAAGAAATTGCAGCCTTTAAAGTTGATGATATCAAAGTGAAAACTCAGGGTTGAAAAAACAGCTCTGTAGAAATCCGATTAAAATCCACATTCATAAACTGGAATTGAAATTATAATCCAATATCGTGCAACACATTCAATAATATAATTATATTTGATTATTATCCGAATATTGAGGATTTCCACAAAGCCGAAAAAACAGTATAATACAATTCATCAAACGACTCATATCATAAATGTAGAAAACAGTTATATCATTTAAAAGAATAGAGTCAAAAGATGTTCAAATCGGATAAATGCCTTTATACGCAGGATCTCATAGCAACTGTAGTTTTTGCAATGCTTGCAGTGATATTCATTCTTGTTCCGCCACTGAATGAAACACCGCTGCGAATATTTTTTGCCTTACCCCTGATATTTTTCATACCAGGTTACACATTTATCGCCATGATGTTCCCCAAAAAGGGAGACATCAGCAACATCGAGCGTTTTACGTTAAGTGTTGGTTTCAGCATTGCCATCACTGTATTTGATGGTTTTGCGGTGAGCCTCACGCAATGGCTCTTCCGCCCAAACTCAATATCAATATCATTACTTCTGCTAACAGCCATTTTTGCATTACTTGCGTATATTGCCAGACGAAGGCATCCGGAAGAAGACCAATTCACATTTTCAGTTCACGGTTTCATAGAATCGATCCGGTCAGATGATGAGAATATTCCAAAAAAAGACCGCATCCCGCCCGAGATCGAGAAAGCGCTGATAATAGCCCTTGTGGGGTCGATCATAATAGCATCAGGGATGCTCGTTTATGCAAAGGTCACACAAGAAAAAGAACAGTTTACCGCATTATACATACTCGGACCTGAAGGGATGGCTGAGAATTACCCCACGAACGCCTCAATTGAAAATCCCCTCAAAGTTACCGTTGGGATCGAGAACTATGAGAAACAGGATGTAGACTACATCCTTCAAATGCGGCTTGACGGTAAGGTTCTTCAGACTCTGAACATCACTTTATCTGATGAAGAAAAATGGGAAGATGAGCTGACATACAAACCTGAACAGATACGAGTTGGCAGGTCTAAACTTGAATATGCTCTTTTCAAAGAAGAGATATCATTTAATCCATATCGTTCCGTACATCTGTGGATCACACATGACTATCCAGTCGGATATTTGCAGGAACTGGCAGAAGAAGAGGAAAAAGGATCACCAGATAATCTTCAGATGCTCGGGAATTATGACATGGAGCAAAACAGCAGTTGGATCTTTAAGACCACTGATACGAATATCAATGGGGCATACCTTGAAGGAAAAGGAATATATGATTCCCGGGCAGTAGTTTTCAAGCTTCCATACGAAAGAAAATTACCATTCTATAATGACCAGTATTATGACATATCTCAAAATATCATATCCAATAAAAAAGGAACTGTTGTACTTTCCCTTTTTGTGAAAGATACGTACACCCAAACCATTGAAAACAATGCAGAGACCCAACTTAAACAAATATTGATCAACAATATTTTAGTATGGGAAAATGGGATTGGCGGAGATGATGATTGGCAACACGTCCATTTACCAGTTATATTGAACGAAGGAAACAATCTCATAACATTAAGAGCTATGCAGAAAGGTAATACTGACGTTCATCCTGTGGAAATAATATGGGACGAAGTAACAGTTCTTTCAATATCAGAACTTTCACCTTATGTCACAGGGGATGGACTTCTTGAGTTTGACCTCCCGACATCCGAAATGGTTCCATTGCCAATACGAATAAATACAACCGATTTTGAAGTTGAATGGAATGGCACCGACATTGGAAGTGGCATTGATCATTTTTATGTGGAATATAGTAATGACGGAGTTAACTGGCAGGCATGGTTACCCGAATCAAAAGAAACTTCCGCAGTATTCACAGGCATTGAAGGAAAGAATTATTATTTCCGAACCCAGGCGATCGATGGAGCAGGAAACTGGGAAATTGCCCATACCATACCTGATACGAACACCACAGTTGACCTCACTGAACCGGAATTTGATTTGGAGATCTCACCAAATCCTTCAAATGGACCAACATTATTTGTTGTAAAGGCGGAAGAACCATTAGCCGGAATTGAATGTCTGATAGCACCTGATAATGAGAATTTCCAGTATCAGAAGTCAACGGTAAAAATGAGTTCTACTGATTCATACAACTGGTCAGGCTATTATGTAGCAAGTGCTGACAACACATATAAGTTGGAAATGACTGCAACTGATCTTGCATATCATCAAAAAACAGTTCTGGACTATCTTACTGTCGACACATCCCTTGAAGATCTGATATTAGAGATCTCTGAAAAAGAAACTGCGGACAATGTGAAAATTATAATAACATCGTCTGCCGGCCTAAAGGAGAATCCGACTGTCAAAGTCGTAAGAGATGATAAACAGATATTGCTAACTGGACCAGAAATAAAAGATAATACTTACACATACCAGACCAGAATCAATAGCTCTATAAAAGATGGTAAAGCCTATGTTTATGTTACGGCTTATACAGTAAACTCTGAAAAGTTGACGATCACAGACGACTTTAGCATTAAACGCAGTTAATTTCGAGATATTAAGTTGTTGATATCGAAATATCAACTTTTGTTTTTTTTTAAGACTATTACACAAACATTTTGCAGTTATACAAATTGATGTGCATCATCATAATGATAATCATCACTGTCACCAGTTATTCACAATGTTTAAATACCATACAGTACAAAGAACAACTGTAGTAATAGAGAGGTGGTACAATCATGAAAAGTAAAATATTAATATATCTATTAGTAGCAATTATTGCTACAGCTGGCACAGCAATGGCATATGATGGGAACCTTTATAACGCTGCAGGAACAGCTGCAGCACCAAACCCAATGATAATCCAGCCAGGAGAGACAGTAACGCTGAGTTATTACATGGAGAACATGAATCCTGCTGACCTGAATAAGACGTTCCCATACAGCTATTCAGTAGTTGTAAAATCAGGAACAGGGTCACCAAGTGATATTGCAGTAACAGTACCAGCAAGCGTGATACCAACAACAAATCCATATACTGACGTAGGCATTATAACCGTTACCAAGGATATAAATGCACCAATGGACACTGTATACACAATAAAGGTAGTTGCAGGCGACAGTTCAGTAGAAGTTGACTCTGCATCAAGAACAATCGAAGTACCGGAATTCCCAACAATCGCACTCCCTGTAGCAGCGATCATTGGTCTGGCATTCTTCCTTCAGCGCCGCAAAGAAGAGTAAGCTTACTCTTCTTACATACTTTTTTATTTTCTTTGATATAATTTCTGAAACTTTGTAGAGTGGGTTCAATAGTCACTGTGTGGTGGAGTGAATGAATACGATTGATACAATAAAAGCAAAAAGCTGTTATGCCCCAATAGCGGAGTATGATGAGAATTTTCAAATAATTGTCGAGCAAAACGGTAAACTATGTCGAAAATATATTTCAATTAAACCAAAAATAGAGGCTAAAGCAACTCGGATAAATATTGACAATGAGTTAGTAGCTTATAATCTGGGATACGAAATTTATATAACTAAGATAATGGAAACCCTCACAAATGATGATTTTACGGTATCACTTTTATCAAAATCACATACTACCATCGATAATGTCCTCCATGTTAAAAAGGAAGGTATCGATTTTTTCATTCGAAAAAACGAATTCAATGATATAGAAGGAATTAAAAATTTCTTCTCCGTAATAAAAAACATCGTCAATTATCAGTCTAATAAAAATTATGTATTATATGCTGAAATTGAAAAAAATATCAGAGAATATATTGGATTTAACAACAAATACGAGTCCATTATTTTTTCAAAAATTTGCAATGCGTTACGTCAGCGTGGCATTGAAATAAATGTGTAAATAATTGTTTTTTTAAATTAGCACAATCCCCTGAATCCATTTATTAATTCTACACTATTCAGCTTTCCTACTCAAACCTTTATATTCTCGAAAGCCAATCTACCAGCGATCAGCTATGGAACTTGAGAAACTACTTGAAAAATTATCTAATGCACATGGAATATCAGGGTATGAGAATAACGTCAAACAGATAATGGAAGACGAGATCAGACCATACGTTGATGAGACCAGAACAGATAAGATGGGAAATCTCATCGCCACAAAAAAAGGTGATGGACCTACGGTCATGCTGGCAGCACACATGGATGAGATCGGCCTGATGGTGCAATATATTGATGACAAGGGATTCCTGCACTTTGTGATGATCGGCGGCTGGTTCGACCAGACACTACACAGCCAGAGAGTCATAGTCCACGGAAGCAATGCCCAGCTTACAGGTGTTATCGGCTCAAAGCCACCACATGTGATGAAAGAGGAAGACAGAAATAAACCGGTAAAGGCAGAGGACATGTTCATTGATATCGGGGCAAAGGACAAAGAAGATGCCATGAAGATGGGAGTGGATGTAGGAACCGCCATATCAATGGACAGGGATTTTGCAACCCTCGCCAACGGCCTGGTCACATGTAAAGCATTCGACAACAGGGCAGGAGTAGCAATGCTCATTGATGCCATGAAGCAGATATCCGAAACAAAAGTAAATGCGACCATATATGCCGTAGGGACAGTTCAGGAAGAGGTCGGGCTCAAAGGTGCACGCACATCTGCCTTCGGACTTAATCCGGATGTCGCCATTGCAGTAGATGTAACATTCCCCGGAGACCATCCCGGAATAAGCAAGAACGATTCTGCACTGGAAATGGGAAAAGGTGCCGTCATCACAGTCGTTGATGCATCCGGCAGAGGACTTATTGCGGACAAAAACGTAGTAAAATGGCTAAAAGAGACCGCTGAAGAGAACGACATACCATACCAGCTCAATGTAGGTTGTGGCGGAACGACCGATGCGACTGCGATACATCTCACAAGAGAAGGTATCCCCTCAAGCACAATTAGCGTACCTACAAGATACATCCACTCACCTGTGGAGGTCCTATCCCTTGAAGACCTGAGATCCTGTGCCGATCTCATAGCAAAAGCTGTTCAGAACATTGACAAGTATTTCTGATAAATATCAGAATACTTCCTCCTGTTTTTTAAAATAATAATTTACTTTGGGTCTCATTAACATCGAGTGGGTAATTTTAACGTCCTGCAAGCAAATGTTCACAATTCTAGATCATCTTCCTGCACAATCCTTTAAATTGTGATGTGGTATTTTTGCTCATACGATTGTGATTTGCATTAGTTCTTTGAATTCCATGACGATTGAAAGGTAGATATAAATAAATTAAGTTACCCACTCGATGTTGAAAAGATCCTTCACTTTTTATTTCATTGGAATTTACGCACAGAAATATTGCCGGATTTTCTAATATTAAAAGATATGCAGGCAGCCATATCGCATATGAGAATTTATTCACACCAAAAGGACTAAAAGCAATAGGAGTATTATTTTGGCTGTTATAGTCAGCGGCATGCATCCGTAAATAATATCTTTATTATTAGTGATGAATATGCAGGTCACTGATCAGAAATAATCGATAATTAAAACTGAAAATTAAAAAATAAACTGAGGGATTGCATTATTTGAAAATATCCGGTTTTTGGACACAACATTAAGAGACGGCGAACAGACACCTGGTGTCGCACTGAAAACAGAAGAGAAGGTATGGATAGCACGCAAGCTTGATGAGCTTGGAGTAGACATTATCGAAGCTGGTTCAGCAATTACTTCTGAAGGTGAGCGAGAGGCCATCCGTGCTGTAGCCGCAGAAGGACTGGACGCAGAGATCTGCAGCTATTGCCGTATCATGCAGCAGGATGTGGATTTCGCATTAGAATGTGATGTGGATTCAATTCACCTGGTGGCACCAGTATCTGACCTACATATTAGTGTGAAGCTGAAAAAAGACAGGGAAGCATTGAAAGAAATGGCATTAAGTGCCGTGGAATATGCAAAGGACCATGGTCTTATAGTGGAGCTTAGCGGAGAGGATGCTTCAAGGGCAGACTTAGACTTCCTGAAAGACCTGTACAAGTCCGGCGTTGAAGTAGGTGCTGACAGAGTGTGTTTCTGTGATACTGTAGGATTGCTTGTGCCTGAAAGAACAACCGAGATATTTAAAGATCTATCATCATCAATTGACGTGCCAGTAGCTGTTCACTGCCATAATGACTTTGGTCTTGCAGTCTCAAATACAGTAGCAGCGCTCAATGCAGGCGCAAGGGAAGCACATATGACCATAAACGGCATTGGCGAAAGAGCAGGGAACGCAGCACTTGAAGAGGTTGCCATGATCCTTGAATGGCTCTATAAGCGTGAGACCAGTATCAAGACCAATGAACTGTACAAGGTCTCAAGGCTGGTTAGTCGCCTTACAGGGCTTGCCGTTGCACCAAATAAGTCACTGGTCGGTGGAAATGCTTTCACCCATGAAGCAGGCATCCATGTTCACGGTTTGCTCGCAGACACTTCCACCTATGAGCCGATAACTCCGGAAAGTATCGGCCGTGAAAGACAGATAGTGCTTGGAAAACATGCAGGAAAGAGTTCAGTCACACTTGCACTGAAAGAACAGGGACTGAACGTGGATGATTCACAGCTCAATGAGATCGTCTCACGTGTGAAGGAATTAGGCGACCACGGAAAACGTGTTACAGATGCAGACCTCCAGACAATTGCGGAAACTGTGCTTGACATATACCGCGAGTCAAAGGTCAAATTAGAAGATTTAACTGTCGTATCCGGGAACAGAGCGACCCCAACTGCTTCTGTAAGACTGATAGTCGATGGGAAGGAAATCGTTGAAGCTGCTACCGGAGACGGACCTGTTGATGCAGCCTTTGAAGGGATTCGCAAAGC
Source organism: Methanococcoides burtonii DSM 6242 (assembly GCF_000013725.1). NCBI lineage: Archaea > Methanobacteriati > Methanobacteriota > Methanomicrobia > Methanosarcinales > Methanosarcinaceae > Methanococcoides > Methanococcoides burtonii. Next base: position 734,544 of record NC_007955.1, on the reverse strand, counting down.
TGTCTCTGGTGTCGCTGACATCCATCTTGAAGAGTACCATGTCGATGCCATTACAGGTGGCACAGATGCACTCGTCGAAGTGCTGGTTAAACTTTCAAAGGATGGAAAAATGGTCACCTCAAGGGGTGCACGAACAGATATAATAATGGCATCTGTAGAAGCTGTTATAAACGGTATCAACCAGTTAATACAGGATTAAGAACAGATAATTTATTGATAATTAAAAGATTTCAATATCAAATTGATAGTCAGTATTGATGATAGCTATTTGAATAGCAGTTCTTAACACACTTAACGAACACATATCGATCATATCTTACCGATCAATTAAAAGGAAAAGATAGAATGACCGGAAAAGCAGAAAGAATGACAGGCGCAAGAGCATTTGTCGAGTGCCTGTATCGGGAAAATGTTGAAGTTATTTTTGGATATCCGGGTGGCGTGCTGCTCCATATCTATGATGAACTTTATGATGCACATCTGCACCATCTACTCGTCAGACACGAGCAGGCAGCAGTCCATGCAGCCGAAGGATACGCAAGAGCCACAGGTAAAGTAGGGGTGTGCCTCGCGACATCAGGCCCGGGAGCAACGAACCTTGTAACAGGTATTGCAAACGCATACATGGATTCAGTTCCAATGGTAGCATTCACCGGACAAGTACCAAGCTCAATGATAGGTAATGATGCCTTCCAGGAAGCTAACATTACTGGCATTACAATGCCTATAACAAAACACAATTACCTCGTACAGGATGTAAAGGACCTGCCAAGGATCATCAAAGAAGCATTCCATATTGCTTCCACAGGCAGACCCGGACCAGTGCTCATAGATCTTCCAAAGGATATTACCACAGACGAAATTGATTTTGTATACCCTGACACAGTCGAACTGCGTGGATATAAGCCAACATTCAAAGGCAATGCACAGCAAATAAAGAGAGCTGCAGCCGTCCTTAAAGATGCAAAAAGACCTGTGATCTATGCCGGAGGCGGTGTGATCGGATCTGAAGGAAGCAAAGAGCTGCTGGCATTTGCCGAGAAGCTCAAAGCACCTGTTACGACGACACTTACCGGTATCGGAGGATTTCCGAACGATAATGAACTTTATCTCGGAATGCCTGGAATGCACGGTACGAAATATGCGAACTATGCAATTCAGGAAAGCGATGTTCTCATAGCAGTAGGCGTACGTTTCGATGACAGAGTAACCGGAAAGACAACATCTTTCGCACCAAACGCAACAGTTATCCACATTGATATCGACCCTGCGGAAATATCAAAGATCATAAAGGTAGATGTCCCCATAGTCGGTGATGCAAAGCAGATCCTGGGTGCACTGCTTAAACATGTTTCCGAATGCGATACCAAAGAATGGCTAGACAAAATTGCTACATGGAAGAGGGATTTCCCATTGTTCTATGTAAACAGAGATGATGTCATCAAGCCACAGTATATACTCGAACAGATAAATGAAGTATGTCCTGATGCGATCATCGTCACCGAGGTCGGACAACACCAGATGTGGGCTGCCCAGTATTTTAACTACACCGAACCACGTACATTCATATCCTCAGGTGGACTCGGAACAATGGGCTATGGATTTCCGGCAGCTATCGGTGCCAAGATCGGCAGACCCGACAAGGTCGTATTCGATGTTTCAGGTGACGGTTCATTTCAGATGAACTCACAGGAAATGGCAACCATTGTCCAGAACAATATCCCAATAATCATTGCAATTTTCAACAATGGTTATCTTGGAATGGTCAGACAATGGCAGGCATTGTTCTTCGAACACCGCTATTCACACACCACCATTGAGAACAGTGTTGACTTCGTCAAGCTGGCAGAAGCATACGGTGCAATGGGAATACGCGTAACAAAGCCATCCGAAGTGAAAGCTGCCATCGAAAAAGCGGTTGAGGCCAATGCGCCGGTACTTATCGATTTCATCATCGAGCGTGAGGAGAATGTATCCCCTATGGTCCCGGCAGGTGCTGCAATAAACGAAATACTCGATCTGGAGGACATACAATGAGACACACGCTTGCAGTTCTGGTGGAGAACAAATACGGAGTACTGGCAAGGGTTGCCGGACTCTTTTCACGCCGTGGTTTCAACATTGACAGCCTTGCAGTAGGGACAACTGAAGACCCGACCCTCTCAAGAATGACCATCATTGTTAGTGGTGATGATCACGTGCTTGAACAGGTCATGAAGCAGCTTAACAAGCTGATAGATGTCATTCGTGTGATCGATCTCAGTTCCGAGGAATTCGTAGAAAGAGAACTTGCCCTCATAAAAGTTAATACCGATGCCAGCAATCGTGCAGAGATAATACAAATAGTCAATATATTCAGGGCAAGGACCATCGATGTCGCTTCAAAGTCATTGACCATTGAAGTTACCGGCGACGTTGAAAAGATAAAGGCTATTCAGACATTGCTTAAGCCATTCGGAATCAAAGAACTGGCAAGAACAGGAATCGTAGCACTTAACAGAGGCTCAAAGAGCCAATAAACGATCATTCATTTTAATCTTTTCAGAATCAGGAGAAATAAACATGGTAGAAATGTTCTATGACAAAGACGCCGATCTTGGCGCACTTAAAGGTAAAATAATTGCTGTAATGGGCTATGGTAGCCAGGGTCATGCTCAGGCACAGAACCTGCATGACTCCGGCCTTGATGTCGTTATCGGCCTCAGAGAAGGAAGCCGCCGCTGGAAACAGGCAGAAGACGATGGCCTTAAGGTCATGACCGTAGCAGACGCTGCAAAAGCTGCAGATGTTGTCCAGATCCTCCTTCCTGATGAGATCCAGTCAAAGGTATATTATTCAGAAATAGAGCCAGGACTTGAAGCAGGAAACTCCCTTGTGTTCTCACACGGATTCAACATCCACTACAACCAGATCGTACCATCAAAGGACCTTGATGTCTACATGGTAGCACCAAAGAGCCCAGGTCACCTTGTAAGAAGAACATACAAAGAAGGAGCTGGCGTTCCAGGTCTTATCGCAGTCTATCAGGACGCAAGCGGAAATGCACTTGAAATGGCACTTGCACACGCAAAGGGTGTCGGATGTACAAGAGCCGGTGTCATCGAGACAACATTCCGTGAAGAGACAGAGACCGACCTTTTCGGAGAGCAGGTTGATCTTTGTGGCGGTGTCGCAAGTCTTATCAAGACATCCTTCGAAGTTCTTGTCGAAGCAGGATACCAGCCGGAGATGGCATATTTCGAGACACTACACGAGCTCAAGCTCATTGTCGACCTCATCCACGAGGGCGGTCTTGAGAAGATGTGGTATTCAGTATCCAACACCGCAGAATATGGCGGTCTTACAGTAGGCCCACAGATCATCAACGAAGAGTCCCGTGAAGCAATGTATGTTGCACTCGAGAGGATCCAGAATGGTGAGTTCGCACGTGAGTTTGTCCTTGAAGGACAGACAAACCATGCTGTACTTACCTCCATGGAACGCCTTGAAAAGGAACACCCTGTAGAGGTCGTTGGTAAGAAGCTCAGGGCAATGATGCCATGGCTTAACAGCGAACTCAACGAAGAGTAAGCTTATAAATATAAACTAAATACTTTTTCAGGGCATTATGTCCTGAAAAACCTTCTTTTTTTGTGATCCTTATGTCAACTACCATAGAAACCATTCTTAGCCGTCGAAGTGTCAGAGAATACACCGATGAACCGGTCAGTGAAAAAGATATCAATACCATCCTTGACTGTGCCAGATGGGCACCATCGGGTCTTAACAACCAGCCCTGGAAATTCATTGTCATACAAGATGAGAACACCATCAAGGACCTGGCACAATGCACCCATTACTCGACCATTGTACTAGGCTCAAAACTATTGATCGCAGTTTATCTTGATAATTCCGAAATGTACCACCATGACAAAGATGTGATGGCCATCGGAGCATCAATACAGAACATGTTGCTTGCATGTGTCGAACTTGGACTTGGCTCGGTATGGCTTGGTGAAATACTCAAACAGGCGGAAAAGGTCAATTCTATCCTTGAGGTACCGGAAATTTATGAGCTTATGGCAGTGATAGCTATTGGAAAACCAGTGAAAAAGGAAAGAACGTCCAGTAGGAAAAGTGTTTCAGAGCTTACTTTCAAAAACAAATTCGATAATAAGTGGACAGGTTCTAACTGAACCCTCCACAGATATCTTCACTTCCAATATAAGAATGATGGGGAAATTACTCAACATATATAGAAATTGTAAAAACGAGAAGAATGATGAATTAATTAGTTTTTATTTTATGAATATCATTGGTATTGTTTTCACTACTCCTAAATGACAACAGAATAAAACTTAATACAGAAATAAACATCAATAATAAAAGCAAATGAAATTTTGGCAGATGTCATATTAGTAATCAATTTCTGTGTTTAAAAGTTATTTCAGGTGAACAAGTTTGGTAATTCAATAGGGAAAGTCAGGGGCGTAGAAGGATTTAATCAATTTTGCAAGAGACATAGGATTTCGTATAACAGATTTAACTGAAATTGATAATCTTTTAGAGGAGATTCAAAATCAATATGAGGAACAAAAGCCAATTATTTGTGCTCAAATTAAATCAGAAATCAATAACCTTCATATAGAAATTGAAACTGCTGAAAACACTATAGAATTAAAAAAATCTAAAATATTGAAAGAAATTGAACTCGAATCTGAGAACTTAATCGATGAAATCGAAGATTTGTATTCAATCAAAATTAGTGTAACGCACCTGCTTCAATATCTTTCAAGTAAACTAAAATTACGTCGTCATAATAAGAGATTATACTACCTAACGCAAGATATACATATTGAATTAAATAAGCGACTTGAAATCGAAAAATCTTCGTTTAAAATGTTGAAACATAAACTTGATAGGCTCGAAAATAATATTGATGTGGAAGCAGAATCAAGGTTATCTCACTTAGTATCCCAACTTAATAAATTAGAAGATTTAAAAAATTCAAATGAATACAAAGGAGCATTGGGAGAAATAGCTGTTATAAAAAAACTAACTGAACTTTCTGATGATTATTTTCAATTCAACGATGTATATCTTGAATTAAACGAATACATAAAGTTTAACGGTTCCTCTTTAAAATCTGCTCAAATTGATCATCTTGTAGTTGGCCCTACAGGAGTATTTGTAATTGAAACAAAAAATTGGAGTAAAAACTATACTCAAACTGTTTTTAATGAAGGTTCATATACACCGTATGACCAAATACAGAGAAGTAGTTACATTGTATATCGGTATTTGAACGATAACAAATATGGTAATGCAATTCAAAAAACATACCACAACCTTGCAAATAGTGAAGTTAAAGTCAAATCAATACTTGCAATAACTGGTTCTACTATTCCCTTCGAAAAACATAGATTTGTTAGAGTAGCACGTTACAATCAAATTCCATCACATATTGAAAAGAGTAAATGGTTGTTAACTACTGCACACATAAATAAAATCGCAAGCAAACTATGCAGTAAGTACTGAAATATCTTAGGAAAAGAGAATAGCTAAAACTTTGTCAATAATCTTCAGGTAGCATGATTGTGTACTTGCCAAGCTCATTTAATGATATTACTATCAAGCAACAGTATTTGCCAGCTTATTTTTTCCTGTAACTGCTTCGCATCTGTGCAGCAACCTCACATTTACGATTGGCACAATATTCCTTCGCATCCTTGCCCTGCTCTTTGACACGCAATAATCGCCATCCACATCCTTCACACACCTTATCGGTGATGGTCAGCCTGCCGTTCTTTGGAACAGACTGAGTATGACCACAACGTTTTGTACAGCCAAGGAAACGTGAGTCCTTGGTAGTGATCAAAAATGTCTGACCATCACAGGCAGGACACTCACCCACAATTTCCGGTGGATAGCATTCCTTTTCCATATCGCATGAAAAGCAAGGTCCTATACCCACAGCCCAGAAATATTTACTCCCCACCTTCAAAACAGCCGCTCCGCCTTTCTTGCAAGTACGTGACCTCTGCACGGCCAAAGCACCTGTTTTCGGCAAAGGGAAAGTGTTCTTGCACTGTGGATAACCTGTACAGCCTACAAAACGCCCCTTATCCGTACTGACGATACGAAGCACCCGTTCGCATTCATTACATTTACCAATATGGCTCTTCTTATCCGCCTCGACCGCTTCATCTGTAATGGTCCCTGCTATACGAGTGACCATAAGATCACGATTGCTCAGAAGCTGGGAATACATCTCCTTGATAAGCGAAGTACCTTCTTCAAGGGCCAGCTCGAACTTCTTGTTGCCGTCCTCAACATCCTGTATGAGAGATTCTATACTTGAACGAATATCAGGTTTGACAAGGATGGGAACGGAACTGTTCAGCGCATCCATCAAAGTAAAACCAGTATCCAGTATGGCAATGGTCTTTCCCTTGACCTCGAAATAACCACGTTTCTTGTTGGTCTCTATGTGACTCGGAGCAGTTGCTTTGGTGCCGATACCATGCTTATCCATAAGCGTAAGGAGTTCGGCCTCAGTTAGCCTTTTCGGAGGTGTGGTCTGTGACTTTATATTAGTGATCTTCTTGACATCGAGAACCTCACCCAGATCAAGAGCAGGTAATATCTTGTCCTGTGGCTTCTCAAAAGGATAAACAGCAAGCCATCCGGCGTTCTTCTGTATCGAGCCCGTAGAATCGAACAGTTCATCCTCCATGGTGATCTCGAACCGTGTCTTTTCAAATACCGCCGGCGGAAGTAAGTTCGCAATGAAATGTCTTACAATAAGATCATATACATCCCATGCACGCGGCATCTTGATAGCTCTTTCGACCTCCATGCGTGAACCTGCCTTGATAGGATGTATAGGCGGGTGGTCATGACCGTCCTTTTTACCATTACGGGGAACTATGGCCTTTTGTGACAGTAGTAGCAATGCAAAATCCTGATAATCCCCTTTAGTAAAGCCTTTGAGTATGCTGGCAAAATCCATGTCATCAGCATACATGTTCGTCTCTGTCCTCGGATAGCTGGTAAAGCCTGAAAGATAGAGCTGTTCAGCGATCTCCAGAGCCTGATCAGGACTCACACCCAGATATTTCGATGCACGTTTTAGGAACTCATTGGTGTTGAGCGGGAAAGGAGGATTTGTATTCATCTCCTTTACTGTCTTTTTAGAAATGACCGCAGTCTTGCAACCTTTCAGTTTCTTAAAGATAGCAGCTGCTTTTTCTTTATCATAGATGTGACCACCGCGGTGCACACCTATAATATCAGCACCCTTTCCAGTGAACACTCCCTCTATCTTCCAGAAATCCCGGGAATCGAACTTACGAATGGCAAGTTCACGTTCATAAACAAAACCACATGTCGGGGTCTGACATGGTCCGATGGAGAGAACACCCTTGGTCCTTGCTCTTTCCCGCACCGAAAGGGTCACAAATCGAGTAAAGGATGCACCCATCTTGAGATCAAGGATCTGCCTTGCCTCTGCGGACATCGCCATGTTCTCATCAGGCTCCACAAGGTCATTAAAAGCCTTTTCGATCTCACTTTTAGAGAGGGAAGAAAAACGTGCACGTTTAACTGTTGCATCGGATACTTTCTCTGCAATGGACTTCGCCTCGAACCCTATATTCTCCCCTTCCCTATCAAAATCGCAAGCAAGCACAAGAAGATCTGCACCCTTGGAGATCTTCAGGATAGCACTGCCAAACGATGCTTTGTTGATCTGCTTCACAGGATCGGTATCCAACAGAGCAGCAGGGTCTACATCCCTCCAATTGTGAAACTCCTCAGGATAATCATACCCCATGATATGACCTGCAAGTCCCATGATCTTCCAGAGAGAACCGTCCCTCTGGAACTCATATACAGAAACACCATCCACGATGCTTCTTTTTGCTGAACCTCCGGACAGGATGGTAGATATCTGTGCAGCGGCCTTGTTCTTCTCGGTGAATACAACTGTGGTCATGGATAATCGAGTGGATAAATTGGTTCAAATCGCGATACTGTTCCTAAAAAAGGTATGACATTACATATCGCTAACACTACATTAAAGTTATCTGAGATTAAAAATGAGGAAAATAGAGAAAACAAATAAAAATAGAGGTGAACAAAAGGTTCACCTTACTACCAGAACTTCCACAGGAGAATGACGTAATACATTTTCCGCCACACTTCCAAGAAGCAATCGTGTCAGACCAGTCTTGCCGAGAGTTCCCAGTACGATCAGGTCGATATCATTATCCTGTGCATATCTGAGGATCTCTTCAGAAGGATGTCCTTCAAGCAGAACAGGTTCTGCATCCACACCATTTATTTTGGCGTGTTCGACAACCTCGTTCACTGCCTTTGTACCTTCTTCCCTCATTACATCAAATGGAATTTCCCATCGCATCATCCTTGAGCCTATAGGCATGGAAGAAGCGGGATGTGTCGGAAGGACACAAACTGCATAGATCTTTGCTCCAAGCAGCCCTGCCAGGTTAATTCCTGAAAAAATAGCATTCTTTGCATTATCAGAACCGTCGGTAGCTATCAATATTTTCTTATAACTTTTACCTGCCATTTAATACCCCCAGTAATACATAGGTGCTCTTTGAAAAGACATTCACCCAAGTAAAATATACTTTTCAATAGTATATCATATTTACTAAAATGTCCTGAGAAAGTTCGGCCACAGGAATATGAAACATATATATGCACCTGTGCTATATTGCAACTACAAACGAGACTTGAAATCATAATATCTTAAGGTACAGACTATTTTGCCGGAGTAACTATGACATTAATGGAAGATGCAAGGAAGGGACTGATCACCCCTGAGATTAGAAGTGTTGCCGAACTTGAAGGGATAGATGTAGAGCTTGTAAGGTCCTGTGTTGCAAAGGGACTTGTGACCATCCCGAAGAACATAAAAGGTAAATCCCGTGCATTCGGCATTGGGAAATATATGAGCGTTAAGGTAAACGCCAATATCGGAACCTCAAGGGATTTTGTGAATATCGATGAAGAGGTCGATAAAGCAAAAGCAGCGGTAAAATACGGAGCAGATACCATTATGGACCTGTCCACCGGAGGAGACCTCGACCTTATACGTTCAAGGATAATGGATGCAGTGGATGTTCCTATTGGAACCGTGCCAATATACCAGGCAGCAGCATCTCATAAGACTGTGGTCGATATGACATCTGATGACATGTTCAATGCTGTTCGCAAACATGCTGAAGATGGGGTTGATTTTGTCACTATCCATTCAGGTGTCAACTACAATGCATTGGAAAGGCTCAAAAAGGGAGACCGGATCACAAACGTTGTCAGTCGTGGCGGCTCTTTCACCATTGCATGGATGATACACAATGAACAGGAAAATCCATTCTATTCCGAATATGACTACCTTGTGGAGATCGCTAAGGAATACGACCTGACAATAAGTCTTGGCGATGGTATGAGACCGGGCTGTATCCATGACGCATCCGATGCACCAAAGTTCATGGAGTTCATAACTCTCGGAGAACTTGTCAGCAAAGCAAGGGAATCAGACGTGCAGACCTTTGTGGAAGGTCCTGGACATGTACCTTTGAACGAAGTCGAACTTAGCGTAAAGGCCATGAAGGAATTGTGCCACGGTGCACCCCTCTACTTGCTTGGCCCTCTTGTGACCGATATTGCACCAGGATATGACCATATAACAGGAGCTATCGGAGGCACACTGGCAGGAATGTACGGAGCGGATTTCCTTTGCATGACAACACCGGCAGAACATCTTGCATTGCCAACCGTAGATGACATACGCGAAGGTGCTATTGTCACAAATATCGCTGCACACGCTGCCGATCTTACTCGCGAGGGACAGAAAGAAAAGGCACGTGAGCTGGATGACAGGATGGCACATGCCCGAGCTGAACTCGATTGGGAGACACAATTCGAAGTTGCCATTGACAGTGAAAAGGCACGCAAGATCAGGGAAAGCCGAAACACCGGTACTGATGCGTGTTCCATGTGCGGTGAACTCTGTGCCATGAAGATAGTCAAAAGTGCACTTGAAGAGAGCAGGCAGAAAGACAATTGATCTTTCTGTAGATCTTTCTTTTTTACAATTACTGAGATAGAATAACTTTATGCTTTTTTTTGAAATATTGCCAATTTTATAGGACCTGTTTGTCAAAATGTCCGCTTTGATCGATAAATAGGGTATTTTTCGTTTAACCACTTGAATTTTCGGTCAGCGATATGAATTATTGGTCAACGAATGAAAGAATGAGATTTTGAACTGAATACGGAGGAAGTGAGAAAGATATTGGAGAAAATGCCATTATGACATTTCCTCAGATTCAGGACTTCCAACTTTTCCCATAAAAAGTATGGAACCTGTTCTCTTATCTTCGATGAAGAACATGAAAGGATGATCGGCCTTGAATTCCATTATCTGCCCAGGCATCGGTGCACTGTCAGTTGCTTCAATAGCCGTTGCTGCTGCTGCCTCAGTACCTTCTTCATTCACATCGATGTATGCCTGATGAATTACTTCAGATATGGATAGATCACCGCGGGTACTGATACTTGAGAAATTTGCGTTACTCGTAAAAGCTTCTACTATTCCCATATTTCTCAATGTGTTTGATAATTCGTTTTTTGTATTAAACTTGAATTTAGGCAACCAGATCCTTACATCCTTTTCTGATTCCATGGATGACTTGAGTTTGTTATAATAAGAGAGAGTAAATCTGTTTTCAAAATCATCAATGTTATTTTCTTCAGGAAGAACAATATACATACATAAATCATTGCCCTTGTAAGGCAGTTCAACGATTTTTGCATCTTCGCTCTCACCGTAATTAAAATACTGCCTTGTATACATCATGTCTATGAGAGTTCCTTCATCGTTTGAAGATGAATTATAGAAAAGTTCCTTTTGAGTATTTTCTATGTCAAACTCATTAATCCATTTTCCTTTAAAGTAAATTGCATTTGTAATGATTATGGCTGTGTTGTAGGGATCTATCATTTCATCCGAGATTATGTCCTTAATCTTGCCATTGGTGTTTGTTGAAACCCATTCATTGATGATGTCTTTAGACTTTTCTGGTTCATTTCTAAAATCTACATTTGTTACATTTCCATCATAGTAAATCTTCAAGTTATGTGCAAACTGTTCATTCAAAGGATAATTCTTTCGTATCCAGAGAGCATTGGCTGTTTTTAGATCATATTCATCATTAGCAGAATTAATTGTATCTATCATCTCTTTTGAACTCTCTTCAAGAACAGGTTTGCTTAAAGGATAGTAAAAAACATTTGAAATCTGCTTTTTTGTAGAACCTTCTGCACCATCATAACAAATAGCCATTGCAGTGAATATACTGTACGGTGAGAAGAAAATATTTTCATCTTCGCTTTCAATCATTGAATACATGTCAAAAGCAAAAGCATTGTTTGCTGTTGCAATATCATACTCTTCAACTGAATCTGCATTGATTGTATTCTTTGTGTTTACAGTTGAATCTTCAATACAACCTAGAAAAAGTGATGAAACTATGCATAATGTAACTACCAACAAAGTTTTTATTTTTTTCATAATCTTTAGTAGAAGTGCATGTATAAAAAATTTGTGACGCTCTTGTAATCTGCATTAAAATGTATCGGAAAATTTCAAAGTATTTATCGGACAAATCGCAAAATGTCGGAAAGTATATATAGAAATATGAGCATAGTCAATCCCGTCGATAAATAGACAGGATCGTGTATCACATGGAAGAACAGGCATTTATCAACCAGACCAAACAAAAAATGAAAGGCATACCTGATAAGGTCATGGAAACCATTGGACTGAAAAAAAGTTATTATCTGTCCGACACGGAAGTACCGATCCTTCATGATATCAATATCACTGTCAAAAAGGGTGAGTTCATTGCAATTATGGGACCATCGGGTTCTGGCAAAAGTACTCTTATGAACCTGCTTGGATGCCTTGACAGACCAAGTGAAGGACAGGTCCTTGTCATGGGCAAGGACATCAACAGTATCTCCGAGACTGAACTTGCAAAACTTCGGGGATTAGAGATCGGTTTTGTTTTTCAGAACTTCAACCTTGTTTCAAGACTTACAGCTTTACAGAATGTCCTATTACCAACACATGCTAACCGCAGAACGGATATCGATGTGAACGAACGTGCGAAACAGCTTCTGGGACTGATGGGATTGGATGACCGTATGGAACACAAACCCACTGAGCTTTCAGGTGGACAATCACAGAGGGTCGCTATTGCAAGAGCCCTCATTAACGAACCTGCCATCATACTGGCAGATGAACCTACAGGGAACCTAGACTCGAAGACGAGTGTTGAGATCATGGAACTTTTTTCCGGGCTTCACAAAAATGGAAGCACAATAATAATGATAACACATGATCCTGAAACATCAGCATATGCTGACAGGACCATCCACGTAAAAGACGGCTATATAGAAAATAATTAAGGTGATAACATGGGAAATTATAGTTCAGAAATTACAAAGGAAATAACGGTCTTTGCAGTTATGATAGTCCTTTTAATAATGGTAATGCCTACCGTATCGGCACAAGAGAACAGCGTAACAAGTCTGGATATCAGCATTCAGAAATATGAGCCATTTCCCGCAGAGATAGGACAATATGTAGATGTATGGGTAAAGGTGGAAAACTTCAGGTCAGGACAGTCCGATGACGTAACAATAAAAATTGTCCCTGAATATCCTTTGTCCCTTGATTCTGAAAAAAATGCTGAGAATAATATCGGTATACTTTCACCAGACAGTGCATCTGTACAGGAGTTCCGCCTGTATGTAGATGAAAATGCAAAACCCGGAACAGCTTCTTTTGATGTATATTACAGAGGGACGGATAACAGTCCCTGGATAAAGGACACATTTAAAATAAAGGTAGGATCCACCACTTTTGATAGTAAAGGTACTCTTGAACTTACTGAGACCACATCAACCCCAAATATGTTCAGTCCCGGAGATAAAGGCACCATAAGTTTCAAATTGACAAATACTGCATCAGAGAATACGATCAATATTGATGGGGAGGATTACGACACTAATGCACGTATCCAGTCGGCAAGTCTTACAGGTGCTGACAGCATCAAGGTCACCAGCGGAGTTCAAGAAGCCGGGATAGTCGGACCAGGTAATTCGGTCACCCTTACATTCAATGTAGAGGTTCCGGAAGATGTCCAGGAAGGAACATACTATCTGGACCTTGCGATAATTGGTAATTCATATTCTTATAACACCATCTGGAGAGTACCGGTCACTATTGACAGTTCATCCCTCAAGATGATCCCCTCAAAGTCCATGATATTAACTAACAGTGAAGGGAAGATACAGTTCGATATTGCGAATCTTCATCAGAACACGATATCTTCAGTGAGTGTCAGACCAATAGCTGAAGGAATCAAATTTTCCCCTGCAGAGTATTTTATCGGCTCGATGAAACCGGACGAACTTTTTACAATTGAATTTAGCGCTGTTGCAGAAGAGGAAATAGAACTAACTCCACTCACCCTTGAAGCAGAATACAGGAATGGGTTTAACGATCACACAACATCTGCCGATGTAGGCGAACTTGAGATAGTTGAAGAGAAAACAGATACCAAAGCTGGCAGTTCAACTATTGCTTTCGTACTTTTGATAGTGGCAGCAGCAGGGATCTTCATTTACAAGAAAAGGAAACAGGATTAAGTGAAATCAGGTGCACTATTAGAAGGAGATATACAATGGTCGATCTGAAGCAGTCACTTGAAATTGCATTTGGAAGTATTTTTAGCTCCAAGCTTCGTTCCACGCTTACAACTCTGGGGATCGTCATAGGAGTAGCTGCTGTTATTGCCAATGTTTCCTTAGGTGCGAGCTTTAATCAGTATTTTGATGAAGAGATAGGAACGATCGGCTCGAATTTCATCTATGTGAGTGCAAATGAACCAAACACGTTCTTTGATAACGAACTGGAGGTTGTCAGGAAAACCCCGGGAGTACTGAGAGCTTCACCTATCAATGAACAGGTAGCTGAAGTCACTTATATGTCAGATTCGCGGAGAGTATCAATTACGGGGGTCACAGGCGACTATGATGAGGTCGCAAACATTGGACTTAGTGAAGGGAATTTCATCAAAGACAATGATCAGTATGTAGCAGTGATAGGTTATGATGTATCTGAAGATACTTTTGACCGGAAGTTATCGAATAAGAATTCGATAGAGATAAATTTCCGAACACGTGATGGAGAAGAAATAACACAGACATTCCAGGTCAAAGGTATTGTTCAAAAATCAGAACCAAGCTTCATATCGGGAGGAATGGTCCCTGATAAAAGGATATTCATTCCAATACCCACCATGAACGAGATCCTCTCGGTCAGTGATTATTCCACCATCTTCGCCGAAGGGGAATCAATTGAGACAGTCACAGAAACATCCGGGGAGATAGATAAGAGACTCGGAAGATATATGGGGATCTCATCAAGGGATATGGAGGAAGATGACATCAAGCCGTATTTCATCATGGACCAGCAGGAATTACTTGAGAATGCAGGCTCCCTTTCAAGTGCCCTTTCCAGACTGCTGACAGCAGTTGCATTCATTTCACTTGTTGTAGGTTCCATCGGGATCATGAACATCATGCTGGTCACCGTTACCGAACGTACGTCGGAGATAGGTTTGATGAAATCCATAGGGTATTCTAATTTCGATGTCCTTACGATGTTCATCGTTGAATCAGCGGTCGTGGGAACTATCGGTGGCATCCTTGGAGTGATACTTGGTTGTGCCGGAGCATATGGGGCTGCAACATTCATGAACCTTCCAGTCGTACTTCCTGCATCGAAGATATTTGCAGGCTTTGTTGTATCCATATTCGTTGGCCTGATCGCCGGAGCATATCCTGCGAACAAAGCTGCTAAGATGAAACCGGTCGATGCATTGAGACATGATTGAAAGAACTAAAATATAAAATGCAAAGGAGAAAATAATATGTTCGATGGCTGGATGTTCTTGCCGGTAAATTGTTTGCTGTTCCTGCTGTTTGCAGGGATTGCAATAGGGAGTACTATTTTCTGGACATGGATGCTTATCGATTGTGTTATGAACGAGCCATCGTATGGAAATGATAAACTTATATGGATCATTATTATAGTATTTGCACAATTATTAGGTGCACTGACATACTTCATTTTCAGAAGACAAAAACGCAATTAAGTTTCACATAAAGCGGATTTATGATGTGAAGTTTATTATCATAAAGGAGAATGTTCCACATGGATCTAAATGACATAACAAAATGGATACGTGATTTCTTCGGAGTGGTCACTAAAAGACAGACCTATCTGAATCTGACGTACCTTTTGTTCACATTCCCCCTCGGAACAGCCTATTTCATTTTCCTTGTGACCGGACTTTCCATGGGATTAGGTCTATCCATAACCCTAATCGGACTACCGATCCTTATTCTGATGCTAGTTGCATGGTGGGAACTTGCCGCTTTTGAAAGACAGCTTGCGATCTGGCTTCTGGGAGTGGATGTACCACCTATGGAGAATCGCGGGATAAAATATCAGAAGAACTTTGAGAAAATAAAAGGCTATATACTGAATCCCGTGACATGGAAGGGACTTGTTTTCCTTTTCATTAAGTTCCCATTAGGGATATTCACATTGATAGTTTCCTTCACATTGATAGGGATCACTCTTGTTTTTATTGCAACACCATTTGTATATAAGCTTACTGAAATCGGATACAGTAGTGGGACCAGCACGTTCGTCATCGATTCTTTAGCCGGTGCTTTGATGATGATGTTCTTTGGAATGATCTTCGGAGTCTTTTCATTGCATATTATGAATTGGATGGCAAAACTTTCAGGAATTCTTGCAAAGAACCTGCTTGGAAATACAAGATCCGATATGACCAATGAAAATAATTACACCAGTTTTGATGATATTGAACTGGATGAAGAAAAAAGTATAGGATGCATTGAAAAAGTTGTACCCATTGATACAGAGTATATTGAAGAATAAGACAGCTATATGCAATGTGAATAATGAATGTTGAGTTGAAAATAGAACGAAAAAACGAAAAAATCAGAGTTTCATTTTTTCAAGTCGTCCATAGAACTCAAGGATATGATGAGTGAGTTCACTTTCAAGATTAAGGCTGAAGGTGCGTATCTGTTTCCCAAGACGCTTTTCGATGACAATGTTGGATTTGAGAAGGGGCTCAATGACCCTGGCAACACTCGAGTGAGAGAGACCAGTCTCTTCTGCGATACCGGAGAGATAAGTAGATTCCCCTTTATGCTGAATTAGGTTCTTTAGAACCGTTATCTGTGCAGTCTTTCCAAATATTTTCTCAAGAGCGTCCATTGATATCACCGTTAAATATACGATAATAATTTATAAGGCTTTCTCATAATTGGCTATTTGTACAATATATGAATAGACTTTATCATATTTAGAAAGGCTTTAATAATATCATCCATTTATGTTTAGATACATTTGAAGTTGTGGTATATATGGAAAGAGAAAAGCTTGAAAAAGACATAATGAGACTTCTCGAACAGCAGCCTGAGATCAGTGCAAAGGGGATAGCAGATCGACTTTCGGTTTCTGAGGACATAGTGACCAGGACCATTGAAAGCCTATCAGATACAAGACATAAGGTCCTTATTGTGGATGATGAGCCAGATGCTGTCATTGCTACCAAGAGAGCCCTCGAGGCAGACGGATACAATGTCATTGAAGCAAACAACGGAACTATGGCATTTGATGCACTTAAGTCCGACATACCCGATGTGATCCTTCTTGACGTTATGATGCCTGACATGGATGGCTTTGAAGTATGCAGAAGATTGAAAGAAGAACCTCTCTATGAGAACATACCTGTGATCATGCTCACAGCAAAAGGAGAGATCAATGACAAGGTTGAAGGCCTGGATATTGGCGCTGATGATTACATGACCAAACCGTTCAATCTGAAAGAACTGAAAGCAAGGATCAAAACTGTGTTGAGAAGAACACAGGACTAACTATTTTTAACGCACTTTTCGTGCTGACCTCATATGTTTGCCACAAAAAGCAGATGGAACGTCATTATCGTTGTAATGGTAACGATGCTTTTCATTTCTTCGATCCTTTTTCTGGGAATCAGGGCAAATACAGAGGTCGAAGATCTTTTTGTTGAGATGTTCACACGGGAACAGACCAGCCAGGCACAGCAAATATCGACCGGTATCACCACATTCCTGAACGAAAAGATTACAATGCTTGAGATAATCTCAAGGAACCATAACAGTATCCCCGATGATAATTTCAATACCATTTTTTCGATAGTATATAATGAGTCGGAAGGCTTCCATGCTATCGAATACATAAACAGCACCGGCATAATCGTCTCGGGATATCCTGAAGAGAATGTGCCTTTCGGATACGACCTTTATGAAAAGGATAAGGCTGCTGTTTTTGAGCAAATAAAAGAGACAGGTGAGACCCATATCACTAATCCACTCACTACTTTAGAAGGGAAACTTGCAATTTTTGTGTGGATACCTTTTTATCTTGAGAATGGCAGTTTTGAAGGGGCCATAGTTGCTGTAATCGAGATCGATGAGATAACGAAACAGACCATAAAAACGGAATATGAATCGGGATATATTTATCTGATCGATGATAATGCAAAACTGCTTTACGACAGTTCCGATGATCACCTCGTAGGACAGAATTATTTCAATATTATAAACGAACCTGATCACAGGCGTCTTGATATCATCGGCATGCAGACAGAAGGACTTTCGGGTAGCGGACAGTTCTCTGAGAGGAACACCAATGGTTTCCTCGAAGAGAAGATAATCTCCTATGTGCCTGTGAACTGGTATAACCAGCAATGGTCCGTAGGTGTTGTTACCCCGTTGTGGTATGTTGGATCACTTATCCAGTCAGTCTATGTCAAACAGGGCCTTTTTGCGATGATCTCCATTGCATTCATTCTCTTTATCAGTGCATTCATCGCCCTGATCCTGCTCTCATGGAACAAGACCCTTGAGGATGAGGTCAAAAGCAAGACCTCGGAGCTGGAAAGATCGAACGATTATCTCCAGAACGCGAACAAGAAATTAAAGGAACTTGACCGCCTGAAAAACGATTTTGTTTCAATGGTCTCCCATGAACTAAAGACACCGCTGACAGCTATGAAGACATCAAGTGAGTTCTTGAGGGAAAGCGAATGCAGCAGGGAGATCAAGGAAGAGATGCTGGACCTTATTATCAGAAATATTGACAGACAGGCGAGAATGGTCGATGACCTGCTGGATATTTCCCGCATAGAATCAGGAAAGATGAAATTCACACCTGAAGATGTGAACATCAAAGAGATAATTGAGATATCCCTTCATAATGTGACAAAACATGCAAAGGATAAGAGCATAAAGATCATGGTGAACTGTCCGGATGACGTGCCGGCCATTAGTACGGATAAGGACAAACTCATAAGGATTTTTGTGAACCTGCTGACAAATGCTATCAAGTTCACACCGGAAGAGGGAGAAGTGACGGTCATCGTAGAAGATCATGAAGATTATTTACAGACCAGTATAAAGGATAATGGCATCGGCATTCTCGAAGAAAAGCGTGATAAGATATTCGATAAGTTCTATCAGGTGGACAGCACTGCTACAAGGAAAGCAGGAGGAACAGGGCTTGGGCTTGCAATAATTAAGGGCATCATCGATGGACAGGGTGGGAAAATATACCTTGAGAGCGAGACAGGCAAGGGCAGTACATTCACTTTCAGATTACCTAAAGAGCTGAAAGAGGACGATTTCACCGAGATAGAGGGAACTTAAGTGAGAAACATGAAAGTAAGAACAGCATTATTGATGAGCCTTGTTGTTTTAGTAGTGATCATTTGCAGCGGATGTGCATCCATTAAGCTTGAAGGATCGAGCGTTGAGGATGATGGCCTGACCGAATATGCAGAGCCGATAGCAGAAAATACACTTCAGGGCCTTAATGAGAATAACTATACCAAATTCTCTGCTAATTTTAACCCAACTATGAAAAAAGCCATAACAGAAGACCTGTTCCTGGAACTTACAGCCATTGTTCATGAGGAAGTTGGAAATTATACGTCAAAGGAACTTGCCGAGATCACTGTTACTGACAGACATTCAGCTGTTGTATATAATGTAGCATTCGAAAAGGAACCGGAAGGTGCAATTTTCCGATTGATATTCATAGAGGATCAGGATGGAGAAAGAGAGCTTAGAGGTATGTGGATCGATTCTCCAAAGATGCGAAAACGATTAGCCCTTGAAAGATAAGGCTCCTCACTTTTTCTTGAAGATCGTCCTGTCCTCTAATTTCATTTGATAGATTTTCTTTTTTTAGCATGAAATATCATGCCATGTGTTTCAAATTCCACATCTGATATTGCTCTATCCTTACAAAGCTTATTTTCAATACCAATCAAATAAGATGATATTAAGAATAAATGTCAAATTGAAAAGGACGAAATTGAAGGTCGAGTTTACACCCTGCCTCAAAACACGAAGGAGGAGTTGAATGTCCACCAGCGAGAACTTTGGACTGGAAGGGAGTATGGTGGTTTGTGTGTGGTTCAAGGGGTAGTAACTTATCTGATTCAAGAAACTGCCCAAAGTTCTCGTCCAATGTACAATTCTCTAAATACATGAATAATACTTAAACCTTTCTATATATAGGCAGGTTCTTTCATATATTGATTATATAAATACTAATACTTTAATAAATCTACCACAGCCCCCCGTTAAACTTATAGCCCATCAACTCTATTTAAGCCCTATAGCACCTGAAAATCGGTTAATATTTCCTCAGGTACAATTTTATTTCAATATGGGCTCGTGGTCTAGCTGGTTATGACGTTGCCTTCACACGGCAGAGCTCCGGAGTTCGAATCTCCGCGGGCCCATCTGGCATTTCTGAGTCGATGCATGGCGGTTTTTCTAATTCAATGATCCTTTGTTCCAGCGAAGCTAGGCGTTTTTCGAGATCTGAGTTAGTGTTGGGTTGTACAACTACACTGCTATCAAAGTCTTCGTCTAAAGAGATCACAAACAAAGGTTTTCCGTTGTGCTCTGTTTCAAAAACGTGTGCAACCTCGTACTCAAAAACATGAATATCATTTTCTGAACAGATGCGGATTCCGTTCGATGAACTTTCTTTCAGCTTTCTCGAACAGATGGACATGAATCTCTTTCTTCAAATACAAGTATCCCAGTGTAGACACCAACAATGCACTCAGTGTTTCAACGATAAGATCCCACATAGTGTCAACCAACCCTGACGTTTGCATATTGAGCCCGAATACCACATCCATTGCATATTCAAATATCTCCCATATCGCCCCAAATGCCACCGCAATGCTGAATGAAAACAGTGCTACGAAAAAAGGGCTTAGATTTACCTTATGTTCAGAATTCAAAACATACACCAGTATAAAACCGAGGCTTGCAATGATTATGCCTAAGAATGTGTGTAGGAATACATCCCACCACCAGAATATTTCGAAATACCCCCCATATTCACCCAACATGAGAGATGCATAAATATAGAGCATGATCAGTACTTCGAACTCACTGGGAAACTCGAACCTGTACTTTTTCTCGATCATACTTGGCAGGAAGGTCACGACCAAGACGTACATGAAGAAACCTAAGTGTATCCAGTTCCCTGTCAATATTGCTACTACACCGCCTATGACCACCAGCAGTCTGAATATTGAAGATATCCAGAATTCAAGCTTGTCAACTCTATCCATCTCAGCCCTGTTCATGAGTATCCCTTTCTAATCCCTTTCATTGTGTCCTGAATGCTCTTTCTCAATATATATATATCATATAGCAAAGACTCCCTCTAAAAAGAGAGGTCGTAAAGTTATTACTCGTCTGATTTTAATCCAGTACGACTACGTCGCCTATAAAGCAGACCTGCAGCAACAACGACTACAACCTCTACGAACAGCCTACGATCATTGTGCCATATTTCCGATCTGGTTTTTCTGATTTTTCTGATTTTTCTGATGTTTTTTTCGGCTCTATTTTTTGTCAAATTATAATAAATCAATTTCAGAATTTCATTTGGGATATTTTACCTCCCTTCAACAAAAACCTGAACATGAATAACAATTTCCCCCAATCCAAAACCACGCTAATTGCCACATCGAAGTTGGGAAAAAGAAATTTGCCAAAATTATCTATTAGATGGCTTAAACCTGCAACTATCAACAAGATGCCCAGAACTCCGGGAATGTAGTCTTATCTAAAAACTAGATAGCCAAGGAGTATAAAATGAAGGCCAAAAAGTACTAAACCAATGGCCATCCATCACTGAACGCATCGAAAAATAGCATCACCTGCGCATGCAACTGATCGGTTTCAAATGCTGTCAAGTAGTCAGCGCCACTTAAATGTAGCAAAACAAGGCTGTAGAAATCCTCTTTTCTAACTTCAACTAAGCCACTTACTTTTATAATGAGAAGTCTCCTGCGATTGTTCTCCAACAAACTTCAAAAATTTGTTACTCGTACATATTCTGTTGTTTTGGATACCATATTTAAGAAAACACTTGACCGATTATATAAAAATAGAGACTCTATAGACATTACTGCAATTGATTCCACTGGGTTCACAAGTGGTTATTGTAGTAACTACTATTCCTGGCGAATTAAAAAGTGGAGGCGAAGTTATGTAAAGACCAGCATTTCGGTTGATGTTAGTAAATTTGTGATCACTGGTTACAAGATTTCTGGAAAACCAGTTCATGATGCAAAACATGCAAGTGCGACAAGAAGCTAAAACATGAATTGCGGCAACGCTATCCCTTCCATTTGGGATAATCCTACTATGATATGCGTCAATGGTAACGTTGGGGTGTAAAGCTCATAGGACAATGTGGAGAAATTCGGAAGTCTAATCTGAATCATCTGCTAGGATAAGGTGCGACAAGAAGTTATAACATGAATTGCGGCAACGCTATCCCTTCCATTTGGGTTAATCCTACTATGACACGCGCCAATGGTAACGTTGGGGTATGAAGCTCATAGGACAATGTGGAGAATCTCGAAAGTCTAATTCGAAACATCCACTAGGATAAGAACACTAAGAAGAAACGAAAGTTGAACCATTGTAAGAATCGTAAAGCAGAACAAGCGAAATTAGATTGATTACGCTTGAACCAAAAGGTACAGAATCCGACCATTATGGCTCTTATCACATTATGGGAAATGGACACATGATTCTCGGTTTATAGATGGCTTCTAAGGTCTTCGCAATTATTCATGTTATAGAACTTGGTAAGCCCTATATGTTCCCTTCGGGGTAGGAATCCTGCAAAGAATGACGATGACATAGAGGGTAGAGGAAAGGAGTAGAAAGCGAATGACAAACTGTAATGGTGTGTATAAGGGTTCAAAATTTGCCCTAATCCGAAAGGATGCAGACTTACTCTATGGTATCAAAACGTAAGAAGGAAGGTATGACCTATGAATGTAAGCTATTCAAATACATCAAAAGATGAAGCAAAAACACTGTTTAGTGGACATGCTGAACTTAACGATGAGAAACTTACAGACATGTAACACATGTTAATAGGCTACAAGTCAGGATTACGAAGGCAGTTATTGAAGAAAATTGGAATTTGCAATTAATTCCAAAAACAATAACTGTTGCCTGAAAAGGTTATGAGATGCTTGAGCTGTATGAAAGAAAACTTTCACGTACAGTTCTTAGGCGAGAAAGAGGGAGTAATCCCTCTGACTTAGCCGACAATACTAAGAAGAACGTAAAAGTGAACCATTGTAAGAATCGTGAATTGCAACAAGCGAAACTAGATTGATACGCTTGAACTAAAAAGGTATAGAATCAGACTATAATGGTTTTGCATACATTATAGGAAATGGACATATGATTCTCGGTTTATAGATGGCTTCTAAGGTATTCGCAATTATTCATGTTATAGAACTTGGTAAGCCCTATATGTTCCCTTCGGGGTAGGAATTCCGTAAGGAAGGACAATGACATAGAGGGTAAAGGAAAGGAGTAGAAAGCGAATGATAATTTGTAATGAATTATATAGGGGTTCAGAATTTGCCCTAATCCGAAAGGATGCAGACTTACTCTATGGTATCAAAACGTATGAATGAAGGTATAACTATGAATGTAAGAATTTCAAATACACCAAATAATGAAGCAGAAGCCCTTAGTGGTCATGCTGAATTAAATGGTGAGAAGCTTACAGATATGCTCAACTGGAATTTCATCAATTGGAGTTCCGTTGAATCACATGTTAATAGAATACAAGTCAGAATTACGAAAGCAGTTATTAACAAAAATTGGAATTTAGTAAAAAGACTAAGTTATTTGCTAACCCATTCTCACTATGCTAAACTGTTAGCTGTCAGAAAGGTTATTCGAAATAAGGGTAGAAGAACAGCAGGAATCGATGGAGAATTCTGGTCAACACCAGTTTCCAAAGTGAATGCGGCTCGAAGTCTATCTGATAAAAGATATAAGGCAAAACCATTAAAAAGAATCTTTATTGAGAAATATGGTTCTGATAAGAAGCGACCTTTAGGTATCCCGACCATGTACGATAGAGCTATGCAAGCATTATATGCATTAGCACTTGACCCCATTGCAGAAGTAACAGCAGATAAACGTTCTTTTGGATTCAGAAAATTCAGAAGTACACATGATGCTTGCAGTCAAATTTTTGGAACAATAAGCAAAAAGGATTCTGCACAATGTATACTGGAAGGCGATATTAAAGGTTGTTTCGACAACATCAGTCACCAATGGTTAATTGACAATATCCCAATGGATAAATCAATTCTTAAACAATTCCTCAAAGCAGGATTTGTTTATGAAAATTCTCTATTTCCAACGAAAGCAGGAACACCACAAGGCGGTATTATATCACCAATATTAGCCAACATGACCTTAGATGGAATTGAAGGTGTATTGGCTGACAAATATCATCGAGGTGTAAGCGGTAAAATAACAACTCGTCAACGTGCAAAACACAAAGTTAATTTTGTGCGATACGCAGATGATTTTATTGTTACTGCAAAGACTAAAGAAATAGCAGAAGAAGCAAAAGAATTGATTAAGAATTTCCTAACGGATAGAGGTTTAGAACTATCTGATGAAAAAACCCTTATTACTCACATCGATGATGGTTTTGACTTTTTAGGTTGGAATGTCAGAAAATACAAAGGAAAACTTCTCATAAAACCGTCTAAGAAATCTATCAAGAAAGTAACTGAAAAAATCAGTAATACTATCAAAGATGGAAAAACTTGGACACAAGAAGATTTAATCTCTAAACTTAACCCTATCATAACTGGATGGTCAAATTATCATCAAGGAGTGGCTTCCAAAGAAACATTCTCCTTAATTGATTTTAAGATATGGAATATACTTTGGAAATGGGCTAAGAGAAGACACCCCATGAAATCAAGAACTTGGATTGCACACAAATACTGGCATCCCAAAGGAACGAGGAAATGGGTATTTTCAACAATGAAAAACCAACTTAAATTAATGTCAGATAAAATGATAGTTCGAAACCCACAAATAAAACTGGATAAGAACCCTTACACTGACACCGAATACTTTGTTGAACGCAAGCTCAATCAAGGTTCTAAAAAGTTATTAGGAAAGTTTAAAACCGTATGGAAGAATCAAAAAGGCAAATGTCCGTTTTGTAATCTATTGATTGACATTAACAACGGTGGAGAGGAACGCCCTTTACATCATAAAAATGGAAATCATGACGATAATGGAATAACAAACTTAGTTTATGCACATGTATATTGTCATAGACAATATCATGCAAATAATCCAAAAATAACTGTTGCCCGACAAGGGTTAAGAGATGCTTGAGCTGTGTGAGGTGAAAGTCTCACGCACGGTTCTTAGGCGAGAAAGAGGGAGTAATCTCTCTGACTTAGCCGACAGACATTGCTATCGCAATGTCATCACAATAGGAGATCAAGATATTATATAATGGATAAAGCCTATGATTCTGAAAAATACACGAATTGAAAACTTGGATCAATAGCAATTGTTCCATTGAGACAACGTGAACGAAAGCGAATCAAAGGAAGATATCGTAAGAAAATGTTACAGGAATTCGATAGTAAGATATACTCTATGCGAAATTTGAGTGAAACGATGTTTTCGGTTTTGAAAAGAAAGTATGGAGAAAACTTACGTGCGAGAAAGTATAGAAATCAAGTAAAAGAAGTAAAGTTCAAAGTGATATTACACAATCTTGATAAGTTCATCAGACTGTGTTTTTAGTTTGGATGAGGATTTCTACAGAGCCAATATTTTCAACAAAACAATGAAGGGAATTCATCTTACCCTGTAAACGATGCCTCTGAACAGGCGACCAAGTATATCAGAACCCGTTATGACTATTTTTTCAGGGTCATCATCATTCCAGTAAAGGATAAGGTCATTATCTATGACATCATCTTCGGAGTCTACAGGATAAACCTTCAGTTTATGGAGGACATCCCCTATCTTTACATTAGGACTCTTTACGATTAGCGGAGTATGGCAATATATTAATGGATGAAAATTATTTTTTTTGTAGATAGCATCTCTTATGAAAGAGGTAGAATCTATTGCCACAACCGGATACCTGTTCTTATCGACTGCTATTATCCATTTTTTTGCTGGAACTGCGATCTTATGAAGCAATATCTCAAAATCAGGAGTACCGACTTCCGGAAAAACCGGTCGGTTGTTAATTGTATCAATTTCTATTATGGTCTTCTCGTCTATGAGCGAACCTTCCTGTTTTATACTAAGATCATCCAATGACAAGAAATTAAGAGCACCAAGTCCTTCCATTTTATCAATATCACTTGCATCTGATTTCATGTGTTTCTGAAGCATTATCCTCAGGGATGTTTCTTTGAAATACTCAAGTTTCTCTTTACCAAGCCATCTGTCAAGGATCATTGCAGAAGGTTTTGTAAAAGGATACAATAGCAGTATGTACAATTTGACAAGAGGTGTTAAGGAAGCACCCATCTTTAAAGCATTTCTTGTGAAATATGCCTGAGGCATTATCTCTCCAAAGCAAGTGATGAATACTGTTGAAAATATGAATGCAGCGCTACCGACCATAACTGAATCGGTTAAAAGGGTAATCAGTACATTGACACACACATTACCCCATAATAAGGTAGAAAGGAGCAAATGTGGATCATGCCTTAGTTTCAAGACCTTCTGTGCATGTATGTTATTAGCTTCAGCTTCGATCTCAAGCCTGAGACGGCTCAGTCCAAAAAGACCAATTGTCAACCCGGAAAAGATACCTGATTGGATCAGACAAAGAGCGATAAGTATCCAGATGATAATATTATTCATAAATTATTGACCTACTCAAAGTAAAAAAAATTACTAAATAATAAAAAGGGAACACTAAATAAAACAATTTCTATGTAATTGGGGATCTTTAATGCCCACAACAAACGATCATGTTGAATAATTGAATCTCCTAAACACTTTTAAACTATAATTTTAATCATACTAGATACTAAAATCCAACTTATCATACCAGGGGATGTTCCGTGCTTCTTACCTCATCTGTCAAGGGGTCAAGTTCATCCTGATCTGTTTCGATGTAATTGAAGACCTCTTCAGCTTCCGAAAATTTGGCGATATGGAATATAGCTTCACCTTCATGTGCAAGTGGTAGGTTCGTTTTTCCAATGACGATACCAAATGCTGAGCTCAGTACTTTCATTTCACATTCACCTAATGGGTCATTTATATAGGCTAATATATCACCTACTTTAACCAGAGTGCCTAAAGGAACAATTGAACGTAGCATCCCACTTTCCGGAGCTCGAATCCATTGTGTTGATCTGGAAATAAGGGTATCAGACTCTTTTTTCTTTCTGCTTTTTGGCCTCATGCCTAAATGTGACATGACTCCAAGAATACCCCTTACACCTGCCCGAATAGCAACTTCATTAAATCGTAGTGCTTCACCTGCTTCATATAATAGGACTGGGACATTATTTTTACGGACCGCTTCACGTAATGACCCATCGCGCAGTTCAGAATTGATTATGACCGGTACACGGAAAGCACGGGCCATAGCTTCTGTTTCGGTATCCCCCTTCAAACATGCACGTATCTGAGGAAGATTTTCCCGTGCAACAGCTCCTGTATGAAGATCGATAACATGAGTACAGTGGGATATTATCTCAGTCATCAGGATATTTGCCAAACGGGATGCCATCGGCCCTGTTTTTGAACCAGGGAATGATCGGTTCAGATCACGTCTGTCGGGCAAATAGCGAGACTGTGAGACAAAACCGAACACATTTACAAGTGGAATGGCAATAAGTGTACCTTTTAGGTTATTAATCGTTTTATGTGCAAGTACGCGGCGAATAATCTCCACACCATTGATCTCATCTCCATGGATCGCAGCACAGATGAGCAAGCAAGGTCCCGGTTTGCTTCCATGTACAACATGAACTGGCATTGATGCTGATGTATGGGTATAAAAGCTGGGAATGGGCACTTCTATAGATCTCCTTGTTCCCGGCTGAATGGTCATACCGGCAATCGTGATAGGTGGTCGCATGTATCAACCTTTTCCACGAGTTTTTGTCTTACCGACTTTGCCACTCTTTTCAATATATTCAATGATCATGCCTGCAATATCTTTACCTGTTGCAGTTTCTATACCCCTCAAGCCCGGACTGGAGTTGACTTCCATTACTACAGGTCCGTGATTGGAGCGTAAAAGATCAACACCCGCAACATTGAGCCCCATTATCTTTGCAGCACTTACAGCTGTCGAGCGTTCTTCAGGTGTGATCCTGATGACCTCTGCCGACCCTCCCCTGTGCAGGTTCGACCGAAATTCACCATTTGGTGCCTGCCTTTTCATGGATGCCACTACTTTACCGCCGATAACAAAACAGCGAATGTCCGCACCGTTGGCTTCTTTGATGTATTCTTGAACTAGAATATTGGCTTTTACACCCATGAAACCTTCTATCACACTTTCTGCAGCCTTTTGTGTTTCAGCCAGTACTACACCAATACCCTGCGTACCCTCAAGGAGTTTAACAACAAGGGGAGCACCACCGACCATCTTGATAACATCTTTAATGTCATCAGGTTTGCTTGCATACCCTGTCACAGGCATACCTATACCCTTGCGGGAAAGTAACTGTAAAGAGCGAAGTTTGTCTCGGGAACGGGTAATTGCAACCGATTCGTTCAAAGGGTAAACCCCCATCATCTCAAATTGTCGCAAGACAGAAGCACCATAGAATGTCACAGATGCACCAATGCGAGGAATGACCACATCGAATCCCTCAAGCTCTTCACCTTTATAGTGAATGGAAGGCTTGTGAGAAGTAATGTTCATGTAAGCTCTCAATACATCTATTACTTGAATTTCATGCCCTCTTTCTTCGGCTGCTTCAATTAAGCGACGAGATGAGTACAGCTTTCTGCTTCTTGATAATAAAGCTATTTTCATTTGTTAACCTCATGTTTCAGACCATATAGTGAGTTTGCATCAAGTTTTCCATTTATGAATGATGCACCTGGATCAACTATTGCTATATTTTTCATTGCGCTACGACCCAATAACATCCTGAAACGCATTGTATCGCGGTCTGTAAGTGTTAATTCAATTGTATATCGTTCAGATGCTATCACAGCATCTGTTTCGATAACATAACGAGTTTCTTTGTGACCACCGGAATCAGTTACCTGCCGTCGGTCCTTTAGGGGTGCTATGCATTCGATCTGGAAATCTTGATCCCTTTGTATCGGATGGACCAAAAATCTAACCATCTCAACGCCATTTTCCCTGTAAAGCTCTACATTAAAAGCATGTAGTGCTGATGTCTTGGCTCCGGTATCCACTTTTACTTTGATAGCATGTATGCCCAGCTCGGGCAAAGCAACCCATTCCCTCCAGCCAAGTATCAATTTCTGATCTTCTTTACTCATAGGACCCTTCAAAGTAGATTATCTTGGTTTTGATCTATCTATAAATAAATTTCTATGAAAATTTATTCACAATGAATAAAACCGGTTCATTTTGCATAAGTGAGAGATGAAAGTCTCAATGTTGTACAAAATTCAGTGCGCCACCAACTATCATTCTGCTATATATATCTACTATTTTATAAGTAGCATGACTTGAATTTAAAAAAGAACTTTTAAGTATAAATTGAATTTGGTAGGAGGAAGAGAACTATATGCCTTTCATCCCATCAAATTCAAAATAATATGTCTAAACAAATGTTTCACTGCTCAAATACGTCTACTTTTACAAAAAGCATTTTCTCACCATTCTCCCTGATGCCGAGAACAAGCTGATCATTTTCCATTGAGACAGTTGTTACATTGCTCAGCAGGGAGAGATACTGACTATCCTGCGAATCTGGACTAAAGTATGCAAGCGTCATTGGACCTGATGCTAATGTAAGTTCACTTCCATCCAGTGTGTGGCCCCCGACACCATGATTGCAGTCTGTTTTTATTGAGTAGGTTCCATCCAAGTTAAAAGTAAGTTTGTAGTTTTCCGGACCAGGAACTACTGACTTGCTAGCTGGAAGTACCTCAGTCAACCCAGACAAGTGCCATTAGATATCGATTATCTCTTTACGGATCTTCTAAATGCAAATATACCAAATTCCTATTTATATGTTGTTTGATCCATAGTTAAGTTTGAAGCCTAATGATGTTGAATTTAGAATAGATGTAGATATACATGGACACGATAGAGGAGAACTTCATCTAAAAAAAGTATTTGTGTTTAGTTACAATACGTTTATGTGCTGTTAAATGCAATATTTCTGCAGAGAGAGTTTTACAGGTCGAGTAGCCTGTTCCGCAGAGGAGTAATAGTAATGGCAGATGATATTGATTATAAAATACACGGAAACGAAATGCAACTTGTTGAGATAGAACTTGACCAGGGTGAGACAGTAAGGGCCGAAGCAGGTGCAATGATGTTCATGGGAGATGGCATTAAGATGGATACGTCCACCGGAGGAGGGCTGCTTAAAGGTCTGAAACGTGCATTCTCAGGTGAGAGCTTTTTTATAACTTCTTTTACCCAGAACGGAAAAGGCAAGGGTACAGTGGCATTTGGAGCTCCATACCCGGGTAAGATCATACCGATAGACCTTGCATCAGAAGGCGGCAGTTTCCTCTGCCAGAAAGACGCATTTCTATGTGCTGCCAACGGTGTCGATATTACCGTGGCATTCTCGAAAAAGATAGGTGCAGGTCTTTTCGGTGGAGAAGGTTTCATCCTCCAGAGACTCAAAGGAAACGGTCTCGCATTTGTACATGCGGGCGGTACGATAATCAAGAAAGAACTTGCTCCGGGAGAAACACTCCGGATAGATACTGGTTGTCTGGTGGCATTCTCAGAGAGCGTGAACTACGATATAGAGTTCGTAGGTGGTTTCAAGAATGCACTTTTTGGCGGTGAAGGTATTGTTCTGGCAACAGTCTCAGGACCAGGTACGGTATATCTTCAGAGCTTGCCGTTCTCACGCCTTGCTGACAGGATAGCAGCAGCCATCGGTCCCAATAATTCAAGCAGGGGCGAAAAAAGTGGTATTGCCGGCATGGGTGAAAATGCACTAGGCGGTATTCTCGGTGGCGACAGAAATTTCTAACGGCTTAGATGAGGTGCAATGAATGAAAATACTTGCAATTGCTGATATACATGGTAACTTTTCCCATCTGGAAGATATTAAAGATAAGGCTGGTGAGATCGATGTAGTAGTCATCAGCGGAGACATTACAAATTTTGGCCCTTCAAGCCAGGTAGATAACTTGAAAGGTATTTTTGACGTACCGGTCTTTGCAGTTCCTGGTAATTGTGATAAAAGGGATATTCTCGAAGTACTTGATAATTCGGAAATAGTAAATTTACACAAGAATACCGAGAAAATAGGAGAGTTCACGTTCGTTGGAATAGGAGGTTCCAGTCCAACCCCATTCAACACTCCTTTCGAACTTGAGGAACAAGAGATCGAAGATGCTCTTGAACCTATGTTCAATGCCTGTGAAGGTGATTGTAAAGATTGTAAAAGCACTATTGTGCTGGTGTCACATGCACCACCAAAGGGACTTCTGGATTCTATTTCAGGGGATAATGTCGGCAGTGTATCGGTTGCTAAGTTCATTGACCGCTCAAAGCTGGTGATCTGTGCACATATCCATGAAGCAAGAGGATTTGCCAGATCGGGAGATACGTTCCTTGTGAATCCCGGGATGGCAGCAGAGGGATATGCGGCTCTTATCGAGCTTGAGCAGGACAATGTGAGCGTATCCTTTATTGAAGCTTAATGAGGACAAACCGACATTCACATCCATTCGTGATCAGTTTCGTTCTCAAAGCTCTACCGTCATGAGGTCGGAAGCAATGTGTACTTCCCCCTCATACTTTTCTTTTATGTATTCGAGAGTCTCTTTTTCATGCCCCTGCATATGAGGATAAAGATGGGTCAGGTATACCTTTGAGATGTCGGAATTTTCAAGATATGGTCGCAACATGTCAGGTGTGGCGTGATTGGTCATCGGAAAATCCAGCGGGAACGAGCATTCATGAATGAGCATATCGGCACCTTGTGCCAGCTTCATGATGCTATCACACGGCTCAGTGTCTCCTGAATAGACAACAACCTCACCATCATGCTCCACCCGATATCCAAGCGAAGGCACACTGTGTATCCCGTCAGTACATCGGACGTTGCACCCCTGTGAAAGTTCAAATTCCTCACCTGCTACAACTTCCCGAACCTCGACATTGACCTTTACTTTCATGTAGGGATAGATAGCCATCAGCCTCCCCAACCATTCCTGCGTCCCCACAGGCCCATAGATAACCGCATCAAGCTTCTCACAAAGCCAGTTGGCTTTAAGCAAACACATGACATCTGCTACATGGTCAAGGTGCAAATGTGAAAGTACAATGGTATCAATCTCCGTATGCAATACCCCACTTTCGAATATCCTATTGAGAATACCACCCCCGCAATCGAAAAGCACCTTATTTTCCCCATACTCGATCAGTACACCCGACTGTACCCTATCTTTCTGTGGTATCGCCACACCAGTTCCAAGAAATGTAATCTTCATGTCCATTAGAATAAGGCTTAAGTAACTTAACTTTAATTATGGGGTGACCAATAGCATAAGGCAGCCGTTTTAATTCTCATGCGGAGGTCGCCCAGCCAGGTCAAAGGCACCAGACTTAAGTATGCTCTACTGTGCCAAACAAAATTTCATATAGCATGAAGATGCTGAAAGAGAATCAATACACAAAATTGCGAGGGTCGCCCAGCCAGGTCAAAGGCGTCAGACTTAAGATCTGATAACGAAGGTTTTCAAGGGTTCGAATCCCTTCCCTCGCACTAAATAATTTTATAATTACCCACTGTTTGATTACTTTTTTAGTAGTGTTGAATATATCCCTGATAAAGCTCCTTTTATACCGCCCTAAAGCCAAGCCAGTACAGGTTTACAGAACAGGCTTGGAATCTTACAACACGAGATGCTGAAATAACCATACTGCACCATGACGTGAATACTAGGTAATCAAAATCTCAAAGTCGTTTTTCAAAAATCAGAAAAGCAAAGGGATGGGGTAACAACAATAATACATACACACCTCTGGTATTTTGATGCGAGTTATCAGCTGTTATTTAAAATTCAATTTGTCCTCCACTCAACTGCCTAGTTCTGAATACATTGCAGCATCTTTGGGGAAAGGGTGCTAGCATCACACTCAACGCAGACCTGCGTTTAGTGGCAGTTCCTAAGAGAAGCAGTTATGCAATGTACTGGGTCGTGTTGTACGAATAAAATGAACAATACGCTACATAAGGCCTTGGAACTGTATCCATTGCTTCTTTCTTGAGCGTGGGACTTCTTTAAGTCGAGCTGAGCATGCTGGTATGTGTAATAATCGCAGATGGCGTGTAATAAGAGTGGATGACGTACATTACTTTGATAGAGCTAGGGATCTCAGATGCAGATGGACAGCTAGTAAGTGTTTCATCGCGATGTTATTCGGTCTGAGTAGCTCAAGTGTCCTACTTGACATCATCGATAGGTCTTTGGGAATATGTAGAGGGGATTGTATCCCGCGGGCTATCGGCCCATTAATTCAAGATAGAATCTCACATTTCGCTCATGCGCTGAGGTGTCGGCTTGCCTGTGGGCAGAATTTTAAGAGGGTCTAAATCCTGCGTGTGCTGCATGTAGAGCCCGTCTCCCATGAGGAACGAGTAGTGTTTAAGATTATCACTTCAATGCGTATTGCATTATCAAGACTTGGAGATCAGCCAGCTGCTATAGCCTCTTTTGATGAGGCTTTGAAGCTCAAGCCTGATGATGTGAAAGTGTAGGAAATGAAAAAGAAGGCGATTGAGTTACAGAAATGAATATTTCTGCTCTCATTACTTAATCATTTATTTCTATCTGTTTTATGTATGGTCCCAGTATCATGTCCTTATAAGCTCCACCTGCTGGAACTTTCGGATAGAGAACTTCTTCCCGGTCTGTGCAAACTTCCAGGAAACACGGTCCTTCTGAGTTTAGGAAATCTTCAAGTCCCTGTTTCAAATCATTTCTGTCGCTGATCCTTTTTGCATAATTAAAGCCAAAGGAGTTTGCAATATCTGCAAAATGAACGTCCTTTTGCCGCTGGGTAGCTGTCCTAATCCCATCATAATTTGCATCCTGAAGATTTTGAACCATACCATCGCTTTGGTTATTTAGCAGGAGTATCTTGACAGGCATATCAAGGGAAGCTATAGTGTGGAGTTCCCCAAGATTCATTTTCAGGCTGCCGTCACCGTCTATTGATATAACTCTTGCATTAGGGTTCGCATAGTGAACACCAATGGCCGCTGGCATGGAGAATCCCATTGTTCCAAATGATCCGGAGCTCATGAATGACTTTTCCTTTTGCATGGATAGATGTTGAGCTGCAAGCATTTGCTGATTACCGACACCAGTTGTTATCCTTGTATTCTCATCAATGTACTTTGCCAGCAGAGCCATTACCTCAGCAGATTGGATGTATTCAGATTCACGATTATAGTCCAGAGGCCATGAGTTTTTAAGGAATCTGGCACGCTCCTGCCACTGTTTGATATCCAGACTGATATTTTGCTTTTTAGCATAACTCATGAGGTCACGAATAGCTGTTGGTGCATCGCCTATGAATGTGAATTTTGGAGCACGCTCGATCTTTATCTGGTGCATCTTTTCGGGATTGATGTCAATGTAGGCTACATCGGTGCCTATCGCAAAACCTACCTTTTCAGCAACCCTGTCATCCCATCTTACTCCAATGGCGAAGAAGAAGTCGTTTTCCTGAATTAGCATGTTAGCGTATGGAGTGCCGAACATTCCCAACATTCCCATGTTGATGTCATCTCTTTCGTCAACTACACCCTTTGCCATTAGTGTATTAACTGAAGGAATTCCAAGCTGCTCGTTAAGCTCCCTGATGGCATAGCTTCCTGCTTCAGAGTTGAGACCGCCTCCAAGATAAAGCAGAGGTTTGCTGGATTTTGTCAGAAGCTGGAAAAATTCTTCGCATTGCTCATCACTGAGATGGCGGTCATCGTGATAGCTTTCCTCGAATCTCAGGATATTCATGCCCATATATTCATGGAGCTTCTGCTGTTTATCCAGAGGAACGTCTATGACAACAGGCCCGGGTTTTCCTGATCTTGCAAAGTAGTAGGCATCCTTGACTATGGATTCAATGTCGTCGCCATTGGATAGTTGAATTACTTTTTTAGCTGCATCCCCGAAGATGCCTTTGACATTGATATGCTGGAATGAGTCGGTGCCTATCTTGTGCTCTGGAACCTGACCTGCAAATACAAGCAAAGGAATGCTGTCACCATAGGCATCAGCAACGCTTGTGAGAGTGTTGGTGATTGCAGGTCCTGATGTGACTATGGCTACACCGACCTCATTGCTTGAACGGGAGTATCCTGCTGCACTAAATGCACAGGACTGTTCGTTGGAGTTTACTACTATCTTAATGTCGCTCTTTTCAAGGGCGTGGAATACCGGAAGTATTGCCGCTCCCGTATATCCAAAGATATGTTTGACCCCAAGGTCTTCCAGACATTTTACAAGGACTTCTGCTCCATTCATTTCTTCCATTTCAGATCACCGTGGAAAGAAACATCCAGCACAGGATACACTAATCAGTAAATTAACCAAAAACAGTGCACTTGAGCCAGAATATTTCTTTGCTCAAGCTAATAACACTACCACTACTACAGGCACATTGCGTAAACTGTGAGTTGTGGTAAAGTATGACATTATAGTGACTGAAGGCGGAGGTGGTATTTAAGGATTACTGGTCCTTTTGCCAAATTCTTTGTAAAAAGCTTGGAATAACTCCTACTTGTGATTATATTAGATGATATATGAGGGGAAAACAATTGATTAAATACCATACTTGTGCTTTCTTTTTTCAAATGCTTCTTTTCCTCCCTCAAGTATATTCTGCACATGAACTTTTATTATGTTATCGTCTATAACCCCTCTTTCACTAATAAAACCATTTTTTCCATTTGAATTCATTACTATCATAAGTTCCGAATCACCTAAAACAGGAATATTTGCATTATGTGTTGCAACAATAAGTTGCCTTTTATTTTTAATTTTTCTTATTAACCAAGTTTGACAGTTTCAATCCATTTCTAAAGAGAATGTCTTCTATTTTTTCATATTAGTCAGACAAACCTATTTGACAGTTCTAAAATATTCACATAATCTCTCATGAAATAGCTCAATTATGCCCTAAAATCAACCTATTTATCCAATCAAAATTGGAATAAATGTGCTTTTTTGACTTCCTTTGACATGAATCTACCGTAACTGTCAAATTCGATATGGATTTTTTTATAGAGGTTTTCGATTAGAAAATCTCGATGAATTTTGTTGATGTTTTCTTTAACTCCACAAACTCATACATCAAAAGCGAGATAAACAATTGTGCAATAAATCCAATGATCATCGCACCATAAATGCTATCATCCGTCCATACTCTCAATGGTTTTATCTCTATTTCATTCTTAAGAAAATTGATTATTTTCTCAATTGAATCCTTTTTTCGATATGTCTGAAGAGCTTCAATTACTGTCAAATTCTTACTCGATTTTAAGCAGAAAAATCCTCTCTTCCAGTAATGATCTTCTCTTCAAGAAGCTTAACAGCTTCATCCTCACTGAGTTCTTTCAGTTTGGTCTGGAATGAATAAGTAACATCGATCAATCCATTATTGATCTTAAAATGCTTAGGAATCTTCTTATTCTTGTCAATCGCTGCTTGTAACGTCTTTGCTTCTTGAATCTGTCTTACAATTTTTTCAGAGAAGTTGTAGTAATTTATACTGCTAAGCTTTGGTTTCTTAAACCCATATATTCCATTTTGTTCATCAATGACTTTTGGAGAATATGATTTAAAATTAGCAATGATCATATCATCACTTTTATTGAGTTTCTTTGCAGTCAAGTACTGTATTTGTTTATAATGCAAAGAGAAATATAAGAGTAGAATGAGTTTGTTGATTTCTTAGCTTGTCCTCGAATCACATAGTTTTCATTGACAGAATTCGCTTCTCCATAGTATGGATCATTTGTATAATCGATGGCAAGATCATACTTTTTACTTGAATCAAGGGTTTTGTGGGATGATTGCAAGAGAATCTTTGCATTGTTTTCAATGAGCTGATCGAAATCAATCTTATGTAAATGATATCTCATTGATGTTTTACATGGAGTATTATGATATTGTTTACCAATTGAATGGATTGAAAGTTTAGCGGTGGACGTTCCGAGAATAATAGTGAAGAGGTCTTTAGGAGTGAGTGATCCATTTATTGAAATGGGAATGTTGTCCAGAAGCGGCGGTAAAACAGTTTTAATACAGCGGTCATGTGTTAATTCGAGTCGTGACAACATGGAGAGGGCATATTAATGGTATATAAATGTGCCGAGTGGTGTTGATTTAGTGGATTATGCCAAAATTAGAGAACTACTGAAGTAACAAGATATTCACGTTTTCCACTCTATAGTTGTAAATATTCAAAACAAACTTACACGCAACATCAGCTATTGATACTGATTTTGTTTAAGGAATATTTGGGCGAAGATTATCGAGATTTTGTTGATCTCGTAGAACTGATGGATCCTGTCCAATCAAAACTAAAGCTAAACAAGGTACCGCATTTTACTATTCCATTAAATCATAGATTTAATGGGAGTTCCAGATTTTCAATCTGGAACACACTTCAAAAATTTGTTACTCGTACATATTCTGTTGTTTTGGACACCATATTTAAGAAAACACTTGACCGATTTTATAAAAATAGAGACTCAATTGATATTAATGCAATTGATTCTACTGGATTTACAAGTGGATATTGTAGTAATTATTATTCTTGGAAAATCAAAAAATGGAGGCGAAGTTACGTTAAAACGAGTATTTCGGTTGATGTTCAT
The DNA here is from genome assembly GCF_000013725.1 of Methanococcoides burtonii DSM 6242. Classification (NCBI taxonomy): domain Archaea; kingdom Methanobacteriati; phylum Methanobacteriota; class Methanomicrobia; order Methanosarcinales; family Methanosarcinaceae; genus Methanococcoides; species Methanococcoides burtonii. Next base: position 696,928 of record NC_007955.1, on the reverse strand, counting down.
AAATTTGTGATTACTGGTTACAAGAGTTCTGGAAAACCAGTTCATGATGCAAAACATGCAAAGACATTGCTATCGCAATGTCATCAATAGGAGATCAAGATATTATGTGATGGATAAAGCCTATGATTCTGAAAAAATACACGAATTGACGAGGGAAAAACTTGGATCAATAGCAATTGTTCCATTGAGACAACGTGAACGAAAGCGAATCAAAGGAAGATCTCGTAAGAAAATGTTACGGGAATTCGATAGCAAGATATACTCTATGCGGAATTTGAGTGAAACGATGTTCTCGGTTTTGAAACGAAAATATGGGAAAAACTTACGTGCGAGAAAATATAGAAATCAAGTAAAAGAAGTGAAGTTCAAAGTGATATTGTACAATCTTGATAAGTTTATCAAGACTGTGTTTTTAGTTTGGATGAGGATTTCTACAGAGCCGAGCTTTTTGATGTGGATAATTACTCATTATTCCATTTCTTAAAAGATAGTTGCACTGCGTGTAGTCTTCGTTTGATTTGTTATTATCATCCATGTGATTATCAGGCAAATACACCACGTATTGATTATTATCCAGGATTTCCTGGGAATATCTTTATCGTATATCGGATTATTCCCACATCTTCCCCAAGCTGGACCTTCTCAATAGTTTCAAGTCCTTTTTGACACTGGATATGGTCATTGTTTGCCTTCCAGAGCCTCGAACTATTCGGTAGCGTCCCTATTTTGCTGTAAATTACCTGTACCCATTCCTCATTAATCCTTAAAGTTTCCTGTAATTGATAGATCCAATCCACCAGTTGTCTATAAAAAATCGCGTTCCATCCTTGAAATGAATCAATACTTCCCTTTCTTATGTCAGCCCATCTTATCTACAACTCTATTCTTTCAGATAATTACCCTTCTGGACAATCGAGGTACACCTTCAGGATCATCTCGTGTCCTTCCAGCTCCTTCTTTATCCTGCTTGCATTTGCTTCATTGAACTGTTTCTCGGTCCCACTTCCATACTCAAGATAGCACCATACGAATCTTTTCACCGGCAGATCATAAATGTTCAATATCTCACGAACCTCCTCACGTCCTTCATAATCGCCTTCATCTTCAAAATCATAGTCTTCGATGACATGCTCTGAGATCTCAATGTAGTACCGGTCCCCTTTCCTGATAGCTGGTCCCGCATCGATCCAATTCTCTGTCTGCTGCAGCCGTTGTTTTACCGATGTGAAATTGTTCTCATCCACGCAGACATATGAACCGGGGCCGAAATAATCTACATCATATTGCAGTTCATATCCATCCCCCAGATCATACATCCCAAGGATTTGTTCTGCTTCCGTCTCACTCATACCATCCTCGAACATGATAGCAATACCCCCGATCATGGGTTCATCTTGCTCGGTCTTCCTCCACAGACCCGTCCTTTCATCAAACTCCTGCACCACTGATTCAAAGACATGCTCCGGTGTGACAAATACCCTGCTCACCAGATCATTGGCATCGTTTCTCACGTTCAGCATCCATGCCTCATGACCTTCGATTTCGTAATACACGAGCACGGGTTCGTCCATCCTGCAATCAGTATAATTCATGGTGATCCCTGCAGCCATGGTCATCACATAGTCTGCACTCATCTCCGGCACCATTAATGGTACGTGGTCCAGCGTATCAGGATCATCGCAGTACGGACCGTACATACCGAATGCCTGTATTTTCCCATCACCGCTCACATCTATAAAACCAATGATACGACCCCCATATTCAACAGGTACCAGCCAGTATGCAGAATTTCCGTCAATATCCGTGATGAGCAGAGGAGTACCCGGGGTTCCGGCTTTCCAGAGATCCCTGTTTCCCACAGGAAGATCGGACTCAATGGTTTCGTTAAAAAGCTGATCTGCTGCACCGAAGGCATCATCTGAAGATGGAAATGATGTATCCAGGCCGGTTGCTGATGCTGAGGTCGTGTTGGCTGTCGCTTTGGTAGATAACGAGCCGCCGGTTTCCCCTTCACCGTTGACCGTATACAGCACCGACGCTCCTAAAAGGATCAGGATTGACAACACAATGCATATAACCTTTTTATTTGCAGTCATATCTTCCCTCTTCTTTCAAGAAAATCAGCTGCGCTGTCTCTCATATAACCGGATTCATTTTCATCGTCCATCACCTGGGTGAGGGATTCCATTGCTTCCTCACTCCCGATCTTGCTGAGAGAGAGTGCTGCAAACCTTCGGACGATATCACGCTCGTCCCTGTCCTTCATCACCTGAATGAGAGGCTCTGCCACCCGGTCATCTCCCGTGGTACCAAGGGCATAGGCAGCGGTCTTTCTGATCATTATCTCCTCATCCTCCCGCATCACCAGGATCAGGGAATCTACTGTTTCGTCATCGCCTATCATGCCAAGAGCAACTGTTGCACCCTTCCTGACCTCCAAATCTTCGTTTTCATCACACATTAGCTGTATAAGTGGGTCCACTGCAATCTCATCCTTGATCTTGCCAAGGGAATAGGCTGCATGCCATCGAACGTTAGTGGATTCATTTTCATCATTAATTAGTTGAATGAGTGGATCAACTGCCCTTTTGTTCCCGCACCTGCCAAGAGAGCAGACAGCAGCATCTCTGAGGAATTGATCTTCATCACTTATTGCCTGGATCAGGGGATCCACTGCCTTTCCATCCCCTATCTTGCCAAGGGCGTATGCAGCACTTCTTCGAACGATCCTCTCTTCGTTTTCATCAGTCACCACCTGGATGAGAATATCTACTGCCCTTTCATCTCCTATCTCACCAAGTGCATAGGCAGCACTTCTTCGGACGATCGCCGCCTCGTTCCCGTCAGACACCACACGAATTAACGGGTCCATCGCGTCCTCAGTACCAGCAAGAGTCCATGCTGCACGTTCTCTGACAAAAGGGTTTCCATTTTTATCCTCGATCACATGGATAAGAGATCCCTCTTTTTCATCACTAATGCAGCCAGCGCATAGGCTGATCAGCAACAGAGCAGTTAAAAGAGCTATGTTTGACCTGCTGGCTTTTATGCACATATCACACATTTACTGAAAGAATCTTATAAATGGTTTATGTCCATTTCATCGAACTGTTCCAATTCAACTTGAAAGAACTGTTACGTATTTCTGCTCCACCTGATATATCATGAACACAAGGCATCAGCAGGCATAAGCCTGATCAGTTCCGGTTCAATCTGAGGGTTTCGAGAATATCGCCTATATTTTCCATCCTTCTCTGCCTTGCAGTATTTCGCTTGTAACCAGTTTGCTTACGTGACATGAGACTGTACTCTTGCTAAGGTTCAGGGTTCGGGAGATCTCGTTATTTGTTATACCAGGCTTATCCATGACAGTCAGCAGTATGCATTGATGGTGTGTTTTGTGCAAAAAAGGCGCTATTATTTGAGTTCGCTTGCTATGGACCGAATTGTTCTGAAAGAACCTTAGAGATTTTCCATGATTAGTAACCGTGATTTTGTTTTCATTGTGCAGTTTTCTCAGGTGGTACTTTACCGTCCCTCGGTTTAGGTCAAGATCCCGGAATATCTCACCACACTGCATCCCGGATTGCTTACGATATACTCAAAAATGCTTTCCCTATTCCTGCTTTTAGATATTTGTTTTATCTTTGCTAACAATAAAGGGGAAAATTTGAATATACTGAAAGTTCCTAACAAAAGTCCAATAATAGCACTTATTTTTATTCTTAATGGAAATTCCCAGAAAGTATAGGTAAAATCCGCATCGCTGTTGTCAATATACGGACTATCCTGAATAGTTCCATTGGCGGGGGTTACAATGTATCCGCTCTCGTCTGCATGAGCATTGGTCACAAACAGAAGGCAATTAGGAAAAGAAATAACAATTTTTTCATATGGCAGCTCTAATACTTTATACAGCAAAAAACGTTTGATTTTTTTGTTGGTACGAACTGCAAAAGGAATTGGATTCAACAGGTAATCTTCGATTGATGTTCAGTTCGATGAAATGGACATAAAGCACTTATAAAAAGTTCACAATTACATTGAATGCAAACATTGTAAAAATGTGAGGTGGGGGTCCAGCGTAATCTACCAGGAAGAGCTGAAGCCCCAGATACTGCCCGAAGGCAAATTTGTGTTGACTTTAACAATACTTAAAGATTGCTGGCTTTGCTTTCGGGAGACATACAGGAGAAAAGAAAGTATGATGGAAAGCAAAGGAATACAAACAAGAGGGCTAATTGTTGCAATGGTGCTTGTGAGCATGGCGTTCATGCCCGCTGTTAGTGCGATGGAAGTTGAGATGTATGCAACTTCAGAACAAGATATGATCATGGTTGATGATGTAGCAATGCTTGATCCATATATGGATTTTGCAAAACTCAAGATAAACCCGCGTCATTCAAGCACCCAGTTAAAACCTGGAAGCAGCGACAAAATTACTGTGACTGTCACTAACAAGGATAACAAAACCATTACAGTAGAACCTAGGGTTGTGGCATCCCCGTACGAGGAAAACATCTTCGAAGAAAGCTGGATCACTGTAACACCTGCCAGCAAAAACATCGAGCCAGATGCCAAGCAGGAATTTACCATTAAGATGAATATCCCACAAGATGCTGATATCGGGAACTATGGAACTGAGATCGCATTCACCGATGATGTGATGCCAACACCATATGCAACCCTCTATCCCAAGTATATCAATACCATGCATCTTTATGTCGATGTCTGGACCCCTCCAAAGATCCAGATCCAGACGCCATATCTTGGTGACCGTGTCGAAGCAGGGGATGAATATGACTATGAGATCAAGCTCAAGAACGTAGCTGACAAGGATATTGCTATCGACCCGAAAATAAGTGATAACAACCGATGGAATCATTATGGTCCATACGGCATGATAGGTCCTGCATTTGAAGATGATGCAATCACCATTACCGCACCTTCCACTGTAAAAGCAGGCGAGACAGCTGTTGTCAAGTTGCATCTTGAAGTTCCTGATGATGCAAAAGGCGGATACAACGGAGCTATTAATCTGAACATTAATGATCCATCTATACGTGAATGGGACGGTCAGGTCGAAATGAATTTTGAGGTCTGGACACAGCCCAGTGAGCCGTACACAAAGATGTTCACCACTAGGACCGACGATCCCATTACTATTGAAGTATCGTCCAATGACCACAATTATGGTAGATGGATGGGTGCAGGCAGTCAGAATGAGAAAAGCGAGGCATCCTTTGACCTGGCACTAGAAGGTGAATCAGGTAAGGTCGAACTGAATCAGGTTAAAACGACCTACAGCGGTACTGTCAGTCTTGGAGCATCCGACTTCCCTCCCTGGGAGATGGATGGCGCAGGGATCTATCATGATGCTATTGAAGTCTACGTGGAGACCTATGAGGCACCTGGTGACATCGGAGAATGGACGCTCGGTATACTTCCGACAAATACGGAGCGGTTCGACTATTCGATAACAATCGGAACTGTCGAATGAACAAACGTATATGGGCGTAGTAACGCCCAGTCTTTCTTTTTCAGGTGATATTTATGGACCATCTATCAAAATTGTTCATGGCTGCATTGATCGTAATGTTCTTCATAGCTGGTGTTGCATGCATCAACGGCTCTGAAAAATCGTCCTCTGGTTATGAGATCACATGGGTGGGTACACCACCGGCAGAGAGTGCTATGATCGAGACAATGATCAACCAGCAAATAAGTCCCTACCCTGGCATGGAATACGATAATATCACGCTTAGCGCATCGAGAGAAAATGAGAAACTCCGCATACATGCGATCGCCGAGTCTTCAGGTTCCAGGTATCCTGACATATATGACTTCACATACCGTGACGATGACTTGATACGGGTTGGATATCTCCTTGAAGCTATTCCGGAATCTGTCCGATCTGAAGCTATTGACGTGGCTATGCAAAGTGAAAGCATTGCGAACACTCTGGGTTCTGGCACGAATGCATACGGAGTTTCATCCGTAAAACGGATACTACCCGAGACATCAGAGAAGTTCCATGCCAGAAAGACCCTGATCAGTGTGACCTGGCTGGATCATTCGATATCCGCACTGGTTGACATGGACACACGGGAAGTGGTCCAGGTGTGGAACGGACAATGAGATGAGGTGTTGATTTGAGTAAGAAAATCTCAGAATGGACAATAACTGGACTTGTAATGGCATTTGTAATACTTGCTTTATCATTTTACGTGGGTCAGTTTTTATGGGGCATTGTTGCAGTTGTCTTTGTCTTCTGGCTCTGGATGTTAAGCGACTGTCTGCAAAGACCTACAGAACATTTCCCCAACGCAGGGGAGTATGAAAAGTTGATATGGTGCCTTGTCATAATCGTTGTGAACTTTATAGGTGCGGTGCTGTATTACTATCTTGTCAAGAGAAAGGATCAAGATGAAAAAGAAAGCATTGATTTGAACAATATCTCTCAGAAGAAAGTGATTATTAGCGTGCTAATCTTCTTTTTGAGCTTAGCAATATTTGTCTATCTGGGTCAATTCTTTTTGTGGATGATAGCAGTTGCACTGTTGTTAATTATTTTTCTGATAGTATCGATGCTGGCAGTATATCTGATCAAAGAAAGTTCGATGACACAAACAGGAAAACGTATGAAACAGTCCTTAAAAGCGCTGTTTACTCCAACGGTTACATCCATTAAAAACTCGATAAATCCTATTTTTAGTTATTCTTTCATAGTGGTTGGGCTCATGATATTCATACCTGCGGTATTCATATCGGTTAGCCCGGGATTTGATCCTCTATTGAATTCTGTAGCTCATGTTGATAAGCCGCTTTTGTCTGATGATATCATAGCTCAAGCGAACTATTTCTACGAAGAGGAATTGCTGCCGAACCAGCAGAACTATCAGGGAAATTATAATTCAACCATATATTCTGCTATGCGTTACATAAACAAAATGGGTTATCCTCTTTCAACGGCGAAAGTAGAGACGTGGGGAGAGGAGTATGTAAGGAATAGAATACAGTTTGTAGAGGATACTGTATTTGCTGCACTGAGTATTTCTTCAGTGGCGATGCTCATAGGAGGATTACTGGCTTTTCAGAAAAAAGCACTCATGGAAAGATTCCTTCTATCGACTACATTTGATTCCGTATCATTACTTTTGGGATCGGTAATTCTGTTAATCAGTATAAATTACGGAATTCTTGCAGATCCCAGTCTGCTTTGCAAGGCAATCAGTTCCGGGACATTCCTATTAAGAAATCTAATTGGTGTGCTCTTATTAATAACGTTCTCTTCATCTGGTTTGTTTGTCTACTTGAGAACAAAGAAAAAGGAACAAGTCTTTCAATCGGATATTTAACAGTATTCCATAGGATTTAGAACCGACTATGAAAGGAAATAAAGGTGATAGGATGGAAATATGAAAAAGAAGTGTATTGGCCGTCGCCATATAGGAAATCCTTAAATCCAAAAAAATCTATAGAAATTAGTAAAGATAATTTGCGGAGTTCAATCTTAAGAGCTAGCATAATATTAGTACCGATTGTTATCGTAATAGCCGAAATATTATTTTGGATCATCGGTCTGTTGAAGATTCATAGACTTAAAAGAGAAAAAGCCAAGTTTGAATGAAAAGAAAGGTCTTAAGATGAAAAAATGGAATACAGGTGCATTGGTCGGGATTGTATGGGGTGCAACGAGCCTGATAACTCTTGAGTGCGGGATATGGTGTCATCCTCTGATAGCCTATACCTTTGGACTTCCAACCAGTATTGCCTTTCCAATTGCTGACATATGGGATAGCCACGTTGTACTTTTCTTGTTAGCACCCGCTATTGGTGCTCTGATCGGTGCAGGATTTGGGTACTTAATCGACAGATCACAAAGAGCGGGTTAATGAATGATGACAACTAAACAGAGCAAAATAAATCTTGTTGCAATTACCCTGGTTTTTATAGTAATAACTATTGGGACCGTTAATGCAGCTACTGTCATAGTAGATGACAGTGGTGGAGCAGCCTATACTACGATACAGCAAGCTATAGATAATGCAACTGCTGGCGATACAATCATTGTTAACTTTGGGACGTACACTGAAAAAATCCATGTCAACAAATCATTAACAATAATTTCGAAATCAGGAAATCCGGGAAATTCCATTGTTCAAGCCATAGATTCAAGTGATTCTGTATTTCATATAACTGCAGACGAAGTAAAGATCAACGGTTTTCATGTGAAGGACAGCGTTGAACGTTACTGGGAAGATTCCGTACCTGGAATCTACCTCGATGGAGCTCATAATAGTGTCATTAGCAACAATCAATTCTCCAACATTTATTACGGAATCGTTCTTGAATCATCCGGCAATAACACCTTGAGTAACAATATTGCAACATACAACATTGGCGGCATCCATCTTATTGATTCAAACAACAATATACTGGATAATAACACTTTGTTGAACAACTCTGAGAATGGGATCTTTTTTGAACATTCTATATACAATCATCTGATCAATAATACTGCCTTTAACAGTGTTGATGGGATTCGCCTTACCAAATCCCAAAACAACTTTCTGAATAATAACATCGTATCAAACAATAGTTGTGGGATCTATCTTGAGACATCCGATGAGAACACCTTGGACGATAACATTGCATTGAATAATTTTTGTGGGATCCGCCTTATAGGATCAAGCTACTGCATATTGAAAAATAACACCGCATCAAATAACAACGATGGTATCTATCTGCAGGATTCCTGCAGCAACAATACCCTGATCAATAACAATGCTTCGAATAATCATGCTGGTATCTCCTTGAGAGTGTTTAACAAAAATAACACTTTGAGTTATAACAAGGCAAATTCAAATAACGAACACGGGATACTTCTCTTTTCTTCTAACAATAACATATTGAGAGGTAACACTGCATCAAACAACGACATAGGCATCTTCCTTAAGTACTCTAATAGAAATCTTCTGGAAAATAACACCGGATCGAACAAGAAATACGGAATATATCACAGTGATTCCAAGTACAATACTTTGAGCAATAACAAAATCAATGGCAACGTTTTCTTGAAGCTACTGGCGTTTAGTTCCTTGCTAATAGTAATCATGTTCAGTACCTCATATATACTCTGGAATAAAATTGACAAGAAGAGATCAATTCTCTCAACATCGATGATACTGTTACTTCCACTCCTGCCTACATTGATAGGAGTGATGCATGAGCTACATTTGCTGGAAACAATAATCTCTATTCACCCGTGGAATTACATGTTGATAAGGATCTTGGAATTCGGTCTGCCTGCAGCAGTCATAATTTTTTATGGATACACAACGGGGGACAAGATTTTTTCGACACTTTCAGGAGTATTTCTAATTCCCTTGTTCTCCATATATGCAGAAGTCCTTATGGAAATGCTGAATCCTTATTTTATTCTAAACCTTGGACATTGGTTGCGCTGGAATGCAATCGTTGCTATATTCCCATTTATGGTACTTTACGGATTAACAGGTTATTTTGGAGCAAGAAGAACAAAAGTATCCCTTATAATTTCAATTTGTATTGCCATATTCATTCTTGTTATAATCAGCGGAATCGATTGAAAGGGGTTATTAATAGATGAAAATAAAAATCTGTTTTTTGGTTGCATTGATTTCTTTGATAACGGTCACAGGAATTACATCAGCAAAAACAGTTTTGAATGAACTCATGAGTATGGCAATAGAAAATATTGGGGGAATGCTTAATGAAAGATAAAAAGCCCATTTCATTCATTGCTTTAAAAATATTTAGTGGAATTATAATAGTCAGCATAATCCTTACCAGTGGATGTGTTGATCTCGGAGATAAAGCAAAAGATGTGATAGGAGTTAAGATATATGGATATACTAATGTATATCCTTCATCAACTATTAATGCCAACTTCGAAGGAAACAATCAGACTTTTAGAAATGTGAGTACGCTGGCATCGCAATACTATTCTGTTGAAGATGTTTTACCGACTGAGGGTATACCTCCCGAAGATGCTGGTATATTGCTTTCACAATTTGAAAACAACTCTACTATTTACCTTGTAAAGGTACTGGTACCCCATGATAAAAAAATGTTTGATGATGAATACCCGGAATATCTAACATTCTTCATTCATCAGAACAGTACTGACATGGCGTGGTCTGCAATTCCTTGGAGTACCAGAAATTATCCACAGGACTTTGTTGCTGACATTGTGAAGCTATCATTCAACGTATCTGATAGGGAGGGTGATCAATATGCTGAAATATTCGGTGAAAAAATCTCAACAGTATCCATTCCACATCAACCTGAAGTCAGAGCCATCGTTGATTACCTGAACGAAAGTGGAGATCCGAGTATAAAGCCTCTTGGAAATGGAAATTATCTGATCGAATTTTTTAATGATTCTCTGCCTTATGGATATAAAACTGCAGGAAGCATTTTTGTTCATACTGAATACTTAAAAATAACCCATACCACAGAAAGTGCCAGGTATGAGATCATGATTGACAGGTCGGGAAACCTAAACACAAATATCAAGACATGGCTCGATGGTGTTTCACTTGAAGAGGGGAAGGTGGTGCTGAAGGGTATGTTCGAAGATATTGGACTGGATACAGAACTTATAGATGAATTTGAATTCGAGGTGTACGTTGTCTGAAACAGACACACTTATTGATCGCCCTGCTGCTGAGATTAGCATCAGCAACTATGCCAGTGGCTGCGTTAGTAGTCGATGCGAGGAGCAGTGCTACAGTCCGGGCGATGGTGAGGATGAATATTATGAGGTCGGGTCACGACTGCATGAGGATGAATTTAATGGAGATGCAAAATGAAAAATAAGTATGTAACAATATTGATATTGCTAACGATCATAACACTTGTTCTGTCCGGTTGTATTGAAGATGGACAAAACGATGGAACGGTTGCAGGTGAATACAGTACTGGAACACTAAAGACCCAGGCAATTGATTTCTCGGAAGTTGACGATGAGAAAATGCCCCTTGTCAAATATTACAGCTTGGAACCACTGGACATTGAATTGAAGGCAGCCCAGTATGACCTGCCTCTGCAAATGGATGAAATATCAAATTATGATAGCTTTTCAGGAAAGGTCCGAATGGATGATAGTGCAGTGGAACAATTGAGCGAACATGGTTTTGTGGTTATCAGCAATCCATTCAACCCAGTAGAGGAATCAATCAGCGATGTTTATGGTTCACTGGAAGACAAGGCAATCCCTAATTTCATCACATCCGATTCCATACTTCATATCTACCATATCCAGTTCGATGAGACATTGAGACAGATCGAAGAGGATGTATTCTATGATGCCATCTGGTCCATTGACTCCGCACTGCTGGACAGATCGATGGAGGATTACAATAGTTCTTCAGGTGACATGAAGGAAGCTGCAAAGAACAATGTGGCCTATTTCTCCGTTGCTCTGAGCCTGCTCAAACCTGTTCCAGAACAGCTGCAAATAAAGGAATACGATCAATTCGAATGGGGGGGTAGTGAATCACATGATGGATACTTTACAAAGGAGGAAGGAGATAAATTCCAGTTCGAGATTCCCGAGATTGTCAGGGAAGAGGTCGAAGCAGAACTGGAGCTGATCAATAAGCACAGTGGTTTTTCCATATCCCCCGTCTTCAATTATCAGGAAGATTACTCACAGTATGTGCCACGGGGACATTACACCCATTCCGAGAAACTGAAGAATTATTTCAGGACATTCATGTGGCATGGAAGGATGAGCATGTTGTTGAAAGGGGATCTGATCGAATCAGCAGATCCTGAAAAGGATGCCAGGATACAGACAATGAGTGCCAGTTTGATTGCATCCCACATGACAGACAAGGAGATCATGGAAAAATGGGACCGGGTATACGGCATAACAGCCTTTTATGTGGGTCTGTCCGATGATCTGGGACCCTATGAGTATCAAGAAGCATTGAACAGTGTGCTTGGAAACGATCCCGACCCTGTGAATCTCAACAACGAAACCATCGGAGAACTGAAGGCAAAACTGGCTGAATGCAGAAGTCCCGAGATATATGGGGGAACGGGCAACTGCGTGATCCTGCCTCCATATACGCCGGAGCAGGCAGACCAATGCCTGAAAGATACGAAAGGGTTCAGATTGATGGGACAGCGATTCATCCCGGATTCCTATATGTTCTCGAATCTGGTAGGTACCCATACAGGCGACTACCTTGGAAATAGAAAGCCTGAACCATTTACTTATATTGATTCTGCTGCTGGTCCGGTCAGAGGGTTCCCGCAGGGACTGGATATGATGGCGCTTCTTGGATCAGAGAGGGCAAAGGTGTTACTGGATGAGTCGGACGATTCCAATTATGAAAATTATGACCTACAGTACAGGAAACTCGAAAAGGAATTTGATTCGTTCAGTGATGCCGACTGGAACCAAAACCTCTACTGGTCCCAGCTATATACATTAAAACCCCTGTTGAAAGAGTATGACAGTGGTTATCCAACATTCATGCAGACGCAAAACTGGCAAGATAAGGAACTGAACACTGCTCTGGCTTCATGGACCGAACTGAGGCATGATACAATACTCTATAGCAAACCGAGCTTTACTGGATTTTTATATAATATGGGATCTACGCCTGAAACGCCAGATCCGATTATGGGTTACGTCGAGCCGGTTCCAGAATTCTATAACAGGTTACTGGCACTGACAAGGATGACACGAAACGGTCTCAATGAGATAGATGCCATCGACAAAAGTGCAGAACAGAGGCTGGAAAAACTTGAAACGATACTTCAAAGACTTACGAACATATCCAGAAATGAGCTTGAGAACAAAGAGCTAACAGAAGAGGACTATGAATTTATCCGAACCTTTGGGGATGAACTCGATGTTGTTGTCGCCGGTGTGGATGAGCGATCTCAGAAAACCACGATCATCGCTGATGTGCACACCGATCCCAACACCGGGAATGTTCTGGAAGAAGGTGTCGGTTATGTGGATCTGATCGTTGTTGCCTACATGGCTCCTGACGGCAGGATTCTGCTGGGAGCCGGCCCGGCTATGAGCCAGTATGAGTTCAAACATCCCATGAACGATCGACTGACAGATGAAAAATGGAGGGAAATGTTGAGAACAGATCCGCCTGAGCGATCGGGCTGGACTGATTCTTTCATTTCTTAATTTTTTGGATTATAGAGTTAGGGCATCTATATGACCCTTATTAGCCAAATGATTATTTGCTTATTTCTGCTAGGGCTTTTTCTCTCAGCAATCTTCCAGCTTCCCGCGCTCGTTGTTGGCACGGATTGGATTTATGTTTATAGACTGTAAATGCAGTGAACAGTTCTTTGCGGTTGTATGAATTCGTTATATTTCATCGGATGCTATGTTATAATTTTTTTACATAGTTCATGAACAAATAATCTTAGAGAATTCCGATAATGTTCAATAGCAGTTTTTATGTCAGCTGCGGAAATCTCATCCGTTACGATAGAATAGTAAGGCGTGAATTTATACCACCTCTTTCCGGATTCAATATACAATTGCGCATTCAAATCACGATAATCTTTATTTTGCTTCTGATTCACAATAAAATACAATGGCAGCAGCGGGGCTATTGCGATAATTACTTTCCATTCTTTTAACATTACTGCATGCACAAGTAGCGTAAAAGGAACTGTAAACGCTATACCTTTCGATGCGATGGAAGTCTTCTTTGAATGTTTTATGAGTTTGTAAGAGGTGATGGACTTGATTTCTTTGTAGTTTAATGTGATATCTTTCAGCCCGAAGGACTTTAAACGCACACTGGCATCATCACTCAAGATACTTGCCTGAAAGCTTTTGACCACAATGAAATAACATGAGATATATACATCACTGAAAGAATTATTAATAAAATTGGTTCTCTTTAACATCGTGTGGGTAAACTCAGTTTCCCTGCCATCAAGAATATCATTTTATTCCTGTACACTTCAGTCTTCAATCCATACGATCTCTTAAAAGCAGTCTTGATCTTGTTGTTCAATCCTTCAACAACACCATTGCTAATATTTCCCTTAATTGATTCCAGAATTCCATGAGAATTTCTTTTTATCATCTTTGCTAATGTGATAACTTCCTTAATGTTGCTATGTGTTCCCCAATAATGCCATTTTTCAATATACTCTCTTGCTACATCCATATTTTTGATTTCCCATAATCGCTGGAGTGCAAGTTTAAACTTGTACGCTTTAGCAGTTTTAGTATCCAAATCCTTGATCGATTGTATTTTAGCGATTTCTCTATCTGATAAATTTTCAGGATTTTTCAACCACATGAATCTGGTTTTACCAAGATCTTTATTTGATTGATACTCAGATCTTCGAACTTTATCAATAGCATCATTCATCATTTTTACAATGTGAAACTTATCATAAACGATCTTAGCATTTGGAAAATATTCTCGTGCCCCTCCTTTGAAAGCAGGGTACATATCCATCGAGATATACTTAATGTTATCAGGATCAATCTTCTTGGAAAGATATTCTCTAAACTTTTTGAACACACTTCTTTTCTTTCCATTTTCAATATGAATTATTCTTGATTTATTGAGATCATAGAACAAAGTCACATAACTGTGACCTTTTTTGACAGATATCTCATCCACTCCAATTGTATCAAGACCAGACAGGTCCATCTTTGCTGCTGCTTTGTTAACATAATGAGTGAGAATTCTCCATACTGAATCTTCATGAATGTTAATCATTTCAGCAATAGCAGACACAGTCATTTCCTTGGATATAGCAACAATTAATGCTTCAAAGAACAAGGTAAATCCAGTGTTTTGTCTTGTCCAGGGAACATTGACAAGCTTTACACCATGTTCATTACATTTTGTTCGAGGGACTCTGGCATGAAGGTATGTTTCATAATGAAAAAAGTCGAGGTGTCTCCACACCTTTTTTTTTGTATCATGGAGTTCACTTAATTTGTTGCAAACAGGGCATGAGAATTTAGTACCCTTGGAAAAATCAAGGTAGATGTCCATCCTCCTTTTAGAAGTATTGAGATCAATGTCTTTTACAAACCAAGGGGATAATAAGCCAAGGGTAATTTGAATGAGTTCTTTATCTTCCATAATGATTGAATTGGAAGAAACGAATATTAAATTACCCACTCAATGTTGAGGAGATCCATTTTTTTCATTTATTTGTAGGAATTGTGAAAGTAAATGTACTGCCTTTTTCCATCTCACTTTCAACCCATATATCTCCACCGTGTAACTCCACCAGCTTTTTCACAAGAGCAAGGCCAAGACCTGTTCCTGCTTGTTCCTTTGAGACAAAGTCTCCTACTTGTATGAATGGTTTGAATACCTCATCGATATGGTCCTCTGCTATCCCAATCCCTGTATCTTTAACACTGACATGCAGTTTCTTGTCTACTGACCACACGTTGATGGTAATGCTACCTTTTTCAGGTGTGAATTTAATGGCATTGCTTATTAAATTGTACATTATTGTTTGAACTTTGTTTTGTCAGCATTTGCAGTTTTGACATTGTCGGCAATTTCCCTATCTCCATATATGTACCCCTCCATTGTGCTGGCAATACCCCTTGCAATTGCCATGTTGGCCCTCATCTCGGAATCAAAATGGGTGGCATAATTTTTCATAAGAGAAACAGCTTCTTTATGTATCAGTTCTTCATGCTGGTTAGTTGTCGTAGAAATGATGAGGAACATGGTGAATTTCATAACTATGATGGGTGCCGGTGATTATGTATAATAGAAGCTTTGAAACCATGGCACACTTTTAAAGTTAATATATTCCGGCTCTGTAGAAATCCTCTATATTCGGACAATAATCAAATATAATAATATGATTGAATGTGTTGCACGATATTGGATTATAATCTCAATTCCAGTCTAAAGATGTAGATTTTGATAAGATTTCTACAGAGCCATTTTTTTAAAAACAAAAAAAAGGGTGGAGCTTTTAGCTCCGGATATGTTGTTCAGATATGTTCGGTCAGTTTTCCTCCATCAACTCGACGGCCATTTCCCTAAGCTTGAACTTCTGAACTTTTCCACTTGCTGTAAGTGGATATTCATCTACGATAAATATGTGTTTTGGCACTTTATAGCGTGCTATCTTTGTGATGCTGAAATCCCTGATATCTTCTGGTGTGAGCTTTGAACCTTCTTTGAGCACAACAAAAGCCCCTACTATCTCACCGTATTTTTCATCAGGTATTCCAATTACCTGTGCATCTTTAATTCCTTCGATGGTGTAAAGGAATTCCTCTATCTCCCTTGGGTAGATATTTTCTCCGCCACGGATGATCATATCCTTTATCCTTCCGGTAATGCGGTAATAACCATCCTCATCAACGGTAGCGAGGTCTCCGCTGTGCAGCCATCCATCCTTGTCGATGGCCCTATTGGTCATTTCAGGCATCTTGTAGTACCCTTTCATGACATTGTAACCACGACAGCATATCTCTCCCTGCTCGTTTGGTCCTACAATTTCACCAGTTTCGGAGTCCACTATCTTTACATCGATATGTTCCAGTGATGTTCCTACCGTGCTCACACGGCGTTCAATGGGATCATTTGTGCTTGTCTGGGTAAATACAGGAGAAGCTTCTGTAAGGCCATAAGCTATGGTGATATCCTTGCAGTTCATTTCATCGATAACTTTTTTCATGGCCTCTATAGGGCATGGTGACCCTGCCATGATACCTGTTCTCAGTGATGACATATCGAACATTTTGAACATCGGGTGTGAGAATTCTGCAATGAACATTGTGGGAACTCCATAAAGGGCAGTACACTTTTCTTTCTGTACTGCGGCCAACACCAGAAGCGGATCAAAAAGTTCTATCATTACAAGCGTACCGCCATGTGTGAGAGTTGCAAGAACTCCAAGTACTATTCCAAAACAATGGAACAATGGGACGGGGAGACACAATCGATCATCTTCTGTGAATTTTTGTCTTTCTCCGATGTAATATCCGTTGTTAAGGATATTCTCATGTGTCAGCATAACACCTTTCGGGAATCCGGTGGTTCCTGATGTGTATTGCATGTTGATGACATCTTTGCAGTCCAGTGTTCCTTTGAGGCTGTCAAGTTCTTCACTTTCAGAATGCTTTCCAAGTAGAAGCATTTCTGCTGTGTTGTACATTCCCCTGTGCTTTTCCTGACCGATAAAGATAACACTTTCAAGTTTTGGATACCCTTTACTGTTAAGGTTCCCTCTTTTACATGTTTTTAGTTCGGGTACCAGCTCATAGATCGTTTCCACATAGTCAACATCCCTGAACCTATCAACAATAGCAATTGCCTTCATATCTGATTGCTTCATCACATATGCAAGTTCATGGCTTTTGTATGCAGTATTTACGGTAACCAGTACCGCACCGATCCTTGCTGTTGCAAAAAGGAAGGTCAGCCAGTCAGGCACATTTCGTGCCCAGATCCCAACATGATCGCCTTTTGTGATGCCGATGGATATAAGTCCATTCGCAAGATCATCGACCCTATCATTGAATTCACTGTACGAGAATCTTAAATTTCGATCAGGATAGACGATAAAGTCTCGGTTTGGGTCCTTTCTGGCCTGTTCTTCAAAAAATTCTCCAATGGTAGCTTTAGTAAATGGCATTGACATCAGAACCTTTGTAATCTTATTCGTTCTTCTCTTCAGGGATCAGGTGTTCTGCCAAAGTTTCCTTTATGTCATCAGCTAAAGTTTTTGACCTCTTATTGACAAAATCATAGCCCACCAGTACCGCGTCTCCTTTTGTCTTAAGCTCTCCTCTTTGCCATGCTTCGTGATGCAACGTAAAGGACTTGTTCCCTAATCTCTTTACATATGTTCTTATTTCGACATCGCCATCGAAGAAAATCTCACCAAGGAAATCAAAATCGATCCTTGCCATTATCAGTCCCCATTTCTCTGGACTCAGGTCAAGATCTGGCTCGAACATACGGAATATTGGGTTTCTTGCAAGTTCAAACCATCCTGGCAGGACTGTATTGTTCACATGCCCCAAACCATCGATATCGCCGAATCTTGGAGTAACAGTTGTAACGAACATTTCTTCTCCTTTAGAGTGGGGTATAGACAATAGCAAGTATCTTTGATTCCTTACCTGCTGCGTGGAGGTCATGAGGGACAATGGAATCATAGTAGATACTATCACCTTTTGTCAGGGTGTGTTTATCCTTTCCATAGGATAGTTCGATGTCTCCCTCAAGCACATAAATGAACTCTTCACCTTCGTGAGATGACAATACCGGTCCCTTTGCATCGTTGCAGGGGTGCACATCTATTATGAATGGCTCCATATGCCTGTCCTGCTTGTCTGCGGCAAGTGAATAAAAATCAAGTGTGCTTTCTTCACAGGATGCACATTTGCCTGAAAAGCGGACCACATTCTTTGCTTCTCCACTACGGTTTACTATAGGGCCTTTTTGAGGCGTATCGTCAAGGAACGTTCCAAGTCGCACTCCCAGAGCACGTGCTATCTTTAAAAGAGGTGTTAATGACGGGATTAGCTCTCCCTTTTCAAGCTTTTCGATCAGTTCCACATTGCTCTGACTCTCATTTGCCAGCTCTTCCACTGTCATACTACGGTCTTCACGGAACTGGCGGATATTTTCTCCAACACTGTTTTTTTCAGTCAATTCATTTCACCTCTTTTTGCATATATGTAACATCAAATAATGATCAAAAGGATTTTCGAATTGGTATTGCAACTTAAATAGATATCTGCGTTACTGTGTGGCTACCTTTATAATTCTTGAAAACAAAATATGAGTGTGAGGTAAAATGAATAATAAAATGCTAATATTATTATTGGCGACCATGTGTATTCTTGTGGCAGGTTGCATAGGCGACAGTGGCGATGATGTTAATGGTGAGGCTAGCAATGATTCTGATGATCTTGTCTCCGAAAATACCACGGATGAAAATGTCTCTGATGGCATCACTGATGACATCACTGAAAATGTTTCTGAGGAAATAATCGAGCCAAGGGCCTATTCTATCATACTTGATCATTATTTGTCAAGACCTGCTTTACTTGAGATCAATAAAGGAGATGCCGTTTTTTGGAACAATAGGCAGAATAGCGGTGATAGGAAACGGTTCACTCTTGTCAGTGAAGATGGATTGTGGGAAGACCGTTCCATAAACTATGGAGTGCCTTTCAATTATACTTTCACTGAAGAAGGAACATACAATTATAGCATACTCGGCCAGCCAAGAATGAGTGGTACCGTTATTGTTAAATGATGTCATTTTGTTACAAGTTCCAATATGCAAATGTTGAGCACTAAAGTCACAGAGGGTAGTACGACAGTTTCTGTACCGGTTCCTCCGGAAGGGGTTCCATTTCCTCCTTCTGAAGCACCGGTCTTCTACAATCCTCATATGGAATTGAATCGGGATATCTCGGTTGCAGCAACCTCGGCCTGTGCCAAGCGTATTCTTCTTAAGAAGGATATGGAACTTAAGGATATTACTTATCTTGATGCGATGTCTGCATCAGGCATCAGGGGATTGAGGATCGCTAATGAGGTGGGTATTACTTCGATATTGAATGACTGGAGTGATGATGCTTATGGACTCATTCTTGAGAACATTGGCCTCACTGGGGTTTCTGACATTGCAGAAGCTACCTGCAAGAATGCCAATGTCCTGATGCATGAGCGGCGTTTCAATATAGTTGATCTTGATCCTTTTGGAAGTCCGACCCCTTACCTTGATGCAGCTACAAGGTCAGCAGTTCATTTTTTGGAAGTTACTGCGACGGATACAGCTCCACTTTGTGGTGCTCATTTTAATTCCGGGATGAGAAAATATGCCGCTGTGCCGTTGAACAATGAATTCCACAGTGAGATGGGAGTTCGTATCCTTCTTGGCAAGATCGCTAGAGAACTTGCCAAACATGACAAAGGTATGACCCCCTTGCTCTCTCACGCTACAAGGCACTATGTGCGCACTTATCTCCAAGTTAAAAAAGGTGCTAAACTGGCAGATAAAGCGTTTAAGGATCTTGGATTCCTATCACATTGTGAACATTGTGGGCACAGAGAGATCTTTCATGGAATGGCCATATCGATAAGTGATCATTGTAGCTCTTGTGGAAATGATGTCTATATAGCAGGTCCTCTGTGGTTAGGGCAATTACATGAACCTCAGTACTGCGATGAGGTTCTTCTGGAGCTGGAAGACAGATCTCTTGGAACGAAAGAGCAGGCAAAGAAGCTTATTTTGGCATGTAGGGATGAACTGGATATTCCCTTCTTCTATGATCAGCATGTCATTTGTAAGATGATCGGAGTTTCGGCACCTGCAATGGATATGTTCATTGCCGCTCTTAGGGAAACCGGAGCCAATGTCTCAAGGACACATTTCACTGGAATCTCATTCAAAACCGATGCAAAGATCGATACTATCAAAGATGTCTTAAGGAGTCTTTAAGTTCTAAGCTTTGACCATTTTATTATGGTCTGAGTTTGATCCATGTTATAGAAAGTAATATATATCAAATTAGATAATGTTAAATTAAATATAATCTATTATGAGTTTTATATATTTTTGGGGGTATTTGTCTGTCAAAAGTGAGTCCTGAGTATTTGTTCCTTCAAGAAAAACCAACACTTGTTCTACTTGCGATATGGTTCTACGGTAGGACCTATGCTTCAGTGATCACAAAAGAGATCAATTCAACATTTGCCCACACGACCAAGGTCCTTTCAAGAATGGAGGAAGATGGACTCGTTCAATTTTCATTCGAAGGGCGTATCAAATATGTCGAGTTGACGGAAAAAGGGACCAACGTTGTGTCGATCCTTAAGGACCTCATAATTTCTCTTGATGGTGAACTTCCTGATGAATATGATGTTGAAGGGCGTCATGATGTAAGTGGTTCAGAACTTGACACAGCTTCTGCCGAGATATTTGATATTGTCAAAAAGTTACGCTTTAAAATAGAAAGTATCTATAAAGAACTTATAGACTCTGGTGCGGATGCGGCTACTATCAAGAGGAAGCTTGGGCCATTTAGTCGTGATATGGCAATGATAGGTGAAATGATCAATTCTTCAGAAACACCTGTAGATACCGAGGTCATCAGGGCTTATGACACTACAAGGGATGTTTTTTCTTCCCTTCTGAACAAAAACGGTTAAATGCTTGCTATTCAATGAGTACTCATGGAAACCGCAATTTTGACTATCAAGATCTACGGCAATGTAGAACGCTCATTAAGCTCTGCTTCCTTTATGCTGGAAAATGAATTGAAAGACCTCGATGCGAAAGCCGAAGTATCGCTGGGTCCGGATGGATGGCTTCAGGTAGCTGCTACTGGAGACGATGGTGAGTTCGCTATTAATTTCCTTAAAGAAAAGTTTGGCACCCCGGTGA
Source organism: Methanococcoides burtonii DSM 6242 (assembly GCF_000013725.1). Classification (NCBI taxonomy): domain Archaea; kingdom Methanobacteriati; phylum Methanobacteriota; class Methanomicrobia; order Methanosarcinales; family Methanosarcinaceae; genus Methanococcoides; species Methanococcoides burtonii. The sequence goes on along the minus strand of NC_007955.1, from coordinate 675,484 downwards.
CCTACGTAGATGATAAAGCGGTTTATAGGGGTTTTATTTCTTCTATTAATGAGGATGGCATAACTGTAGATATCGGTATCACTTTAAAGATAAAGTCTTCTGAGCTCAGTGTCCTTGGGGCTGGCACTAGTCCACAGATAGCATCGAGGTTTGGTCTTATACCTCACCTGCCGGTATATATCAGGGTATTAAAGCAGGAAGATGGTACGTTCGCTTCTTTTACGAAAAAGCAGGTCGATCTTTTCTGGAGCTGGAAGAAGTTTCCAACCGACCGACTGGTAGTGAATTCAGTCACACGTTCCGAACTTAAGAGTGCTATTAAGAAAAAAGGGCATGGCAGGGATATTTATGGCATTGAAAGGCTTGGTCTGCTTGAGAATCTGGTTGTATGTCGTGAGAAAACGGATGGTCCTGGCATCGTGGCAGAGATCGGTCCTTTGCTGAATGCAGAAATTGGTGTTATCAAAGGAACTCGTTAAGTTAATTGGCAGACATGTTATTTTGGTGATCTTGTCTGATCTTGCCTTTTTCAGCACTTTTCTAATAATTATTGTATGATATGTATGATGGAAAACTAGAGGACTATTGTCCATTCATTGAGCATTTGCAGGGATAGTTATTGCATAACAAATAGGCAGTGTCCATGACCTGTTCCGCAGCATTCTGTTTCCACGATGTTACATTGCAGGTTCATTTTATTTAGGATAATTCCCTGAAGTATGCCTTCATTAAAAGAACATAATGTCTGGCCTATGTTCTTTGTACCTTCGCAGATAAAACTGTCCTTTATATTAATAATTAGCGGATCATAGGATCTAACGGTAAGTTTACCCATTTCATTCTTTTGCCAATAATCAGTAACTTCTTCGAACAATCCTTCGATATAAGTTGAAGTGAACGTTTCGGCAATCTTCATTCCAATATCCTGTCCGATATTTTCCATGATTGGTGTTTGATTAAATCCATTTGCATGAAAACCACTTTGTACTGTCCGGAACATTGACCGGAGAAGTCCTCCTTCGCTATCGAAGCTTGTGGTAAATTCTTCCAGGTTCTTCCTGTAATGGTCGAATACTGGCTTTTGTGAGCAGGCAGTATATTGTGAACACATGACATATGTCTTTTTACGCCTGTCATCCGGATCGACATGTTCTTCTAGTAAATTGCTTGCTTTCAGGTCTTTCAGGTGTACGGATATCGTTGATTTTGCTTTTCCTGTGTGTTTTACTATATCATCAAAAGATTGTGCAGTCTCGTACAATAACTCCATTATTTGAAGCTTGACCGGACCTTCAATGGCAATAATGCCATTTTGGGTTGAAAATAGTGCAGTTTGTCCATCAGGCTCCATATAGAACAATTAAAGCATGAAATATATAAAAGTTCGCCATGTAACGAATAATAAACCTCTAATTTGTATTGATCCCTTAAAGTGTTCGAAAGGTATTTTGTTTTATTTACTAAAAATTTGGTGCAAATTTGAATTAATTAGCAGTTTTTGAGCACTTTTCACTATATTTTTCCAATTTTGACCGTTAGTTTATTTTTACTTTAGTACAGATTCAGACCGTTCTATGAAAGCTGTTGTTGTACCTATTGGATCTGTTGAAGCTATAATGGCTAAACTTGCAGAGTCAAATGTGTTGGATAAGGCTCGGAAGATAGTGGTAGTTGATTCGCTGGAAGGTAGGATGGCTGAAATTCCCATTCTTTGCGATGTTTCCGATTTTACTGTCGTGAAACAAAATATTCCTGAATTCTATCGTTTAGCTGTTTCATTGAAAGACCATCTAATAGGTATAATCCCCGATGAACTGCTGCAATACGTTCCTTCGGGTTGGCATTTAATAGGTGATGTCATAATAATCCATATTCCTGCTGAAATTCAAAATTACAGGACTGAGGTTGCGGAAAAACTTCTTTTGATGAATCCCCGATGTAACTGTGTTGTGCGTGATCTTGGAATAAAAGGACCTTTCAGGGAGCCTGAACGTGAGATAATCATTGGCAACAAGACAGAGACCATGGAGAAGGAGAACGGATGCCTTTTTAAGATCGATGTGATGAAGCTAATGTTCTCAAAGGGCAACCTTGCTGAGAAAAAACGCATGAGTAAGCTCGGAAAGGGTGATGTGGTAGTAGATATGTTCGCAGGTATCGGATACTTTTCCATACCTCTGGCAGTCCACGGTAATCCTAAAAAAGTATATTCCATTGAACTGAATCCTGTTTCATATGGCTATTTGCTCGAGAATATAAGGCTGAACCATCAGGAAGATGTGATCGAAGCTATCAATGGCAATTGCAAAGATGTAACACCTGTGGGCATTGCCGACCGTGTGATCATGGGATATGTGGGAACCACTCATGAGTATCTCCGGCAGGGAATCTCTGCTATAAGAAAAGAAGGTGGCACTCTGCATTATCATGAGACTACACCTGAATGTCTTGTCTTTGACCGCCCCGTCCAGAGAATAAAAGATGCAGTGGCATCGCTTGGTAGAGATGTTGATATCATGGGATGTTATCGCATCAAAAAATATTCGCCAGGGGTATGGCATGTTGTTGTGGATGCATTTATCAAATGAGCAATAATTCCTTATTTTATGGGTCAATGATGGGTTATGACAATGGAATATGAACATTAAAAAAGAAAAATAATATATGTGCTTAATTGCCAGATCTTCTTCCAATTCATGCTTTCAATGTCTTGATCGAAATGTCGGAATCAATAATGTGGTCGAATTCTATCGGTCCTATCCAGCACTGGTTCTCAAAAGCTGACTGGAAACATACCCCGATGGTCATTCCCTCATCAGTGTTCTCAAATACTTTTTCCATTGTCTCTTTCACGGCATTGAGGTTTATTCCCATCTTTGGCATGGAAAGTCCGCCAAGAAGGACAATAGTGTCTGCATGATAGTCGATATTGTCACCTATCTGCATTCCGAAAGATGTTTTGACGATCTCCCTTGCTTCTTCAGGACTGGTCTCTGGAATGAATCCGATCTCTATATTTGTATTACGTATGCCATATGCCATAAGTTCTGCAAATGGTGTGCAGAATCCGGCAGTTCCAATGAACATAATTTTGTTTGAGTCTTTTACAAGCTTTCTAAAAGATGTTAAAAGTCCTCCGACTCCACTGGAGTTGTCTATTGTTTCCATTTATCCTCCTAAAAAAGAAATGATACAGCCATAGTTAATGGCTGCATGTATTGTTATTTTAAACGTTCTTGATGCCGAATGATTCTAGCAAAATTCCAGGGTTAATGCGACCGCTGGTGAATGACTTCTTTGACTTGAGGTCGTTGATGGTTATCTTTGCAGGTGCGAACATTCCTGCGTCAACCTTGAAGAAGTCGAATCCTGCTTCCTTGAATGTTGTGTAGAATGGCTTACCAAAATCTCTTGATGTTGAGGATGGTGCTTTCTTAACGAAATCTTCGAGTTCTTCTGCATTTCCGTCTTCTACGGTGTAGTATGTTTCACCACAGTAGATGATACAGTCGTTGGTAGATCCCATGCATTTAGTATCGTCTCCTACAATAGGTGCAATAGGTGCAACACCGAATCCGCTCTTGATCTTGTTGATGTCATATCCAATGGATTCGAGTTTGTGAATGCCTGTTTCAACAACTCTTGCGGAGATCTGTACTGATCCTGCAATTGATGAGGTTGGTGCAACAGCGATGAATACATTCTGTGGCTCTACACTGCAATGTTTTGCGATGTACTCGACGATCTCCTCGGTTGGAAGTTTGTCGGATTCCATTACAAGAACTGCTGCATCAGCCTCGTCTTTGTATCCTATCTCTTCGTAGAGCTCTTTTGGTTTAAGTCCGAGACCTCTTGCAGGACCTGATCCCATTCCAAAGTAGTCGCCGACTGCAATTCTCCAGCCTGCATACTGTGATGCCATGCATGCGATGGTAGGATGGTCTGTTGCGATCTGAATTGCAGGTACTGCTAATCCCTCAAGATCTACTTTTGTGTAGCTGATCTCAGCAAGGTCTGCGAGGCAGAGGCGTGAAAGATACATACCTGCATCGTATCCACCTTCTACATTGACACCACAGTCGATGATAGTTGCGCCGTTTTCCAGCACTTTTGATTCTATCTTTACGTCTTCTTCCCAGTCTAACATCTCATCGATGATCGCAAGTCCTTTTTCATTGACACTTATCATGGTTATCACTCATTATTATTAGTGTCTTTGATTAGCTCGGGAAGAATATAAAAGTGCCGATTGCACGAAGCCAGTCCAAATAGTACTGAAGATAGCTAAAAGTTAAAAAAGGGAATATGGCAGTTCAACTGCCTTAAGGCCGACTTGATGGTATGTATTTATTCTTTATGGCTCTTGATAGAGGCCAGCATATCAACACCGCTATCTGTCAACCTGAATAGATCCTCTTTGATCACAACGATATTAGCATTTTTCAGAAAGTCCATGTGATACTTCAATGTATTATCATCGGTCTCAACTTCGGCTTTTATGCCAGCTTCCGCTTTGCCGAATACACCGATGGATATTACGATCTGTCTTCTAATCGGGTGGGACGCAGCTTTGTCAAGCATTTCGTGTTCCATCCTTACTCTATCTCCTTCTGAAGGCTTTTGCATTATAAGATCATCAAGTTCATCGTAGTCTTCTTCCATTGTATTCTCCTCTTTTTGTTGTGTATGAATAGTATCCACAACGATTAATCATTTATAATCATATCGGTAAAAATTATAACATTTTTCCATTTTTTAGTAAATTTATGGCATTATTTGTTCGGTTTACTTATGATAAACCTAAAAACATCGAAAAATGCTAACTTGTGGTCTTCGACAACACTTGCTCCTCCTGCTTCGATATTACTTCTTGTATATCTATTTACATTGAATCCGAAGAATCCGCTGGTTATCGGGTTTATCAGTTCTTCCATAAATGAAATTATCTGGTATTTGCTGCGAACATGTTCAAGATTTATTATCTTACCTTCAGGTTTGCAGACCCGCACGTATTCTTCCACTCCTTTTACAGGATCTGGAACTGAACAAAGTACAAATATCATTACGACCGAATCAAAAACGTTATCTTTGAATGCAAGATGCTGAGCATCCATTATCACCATTTCAACGTCTGATTTTGCTGCTCTGATCTTAGCCTTTCCTATCATTCCGGGTGAATGATCGATAGCCACGACTTGAGCATTTTCAGGATAGTTATCAAAGTTTTTTCTGTGCTAAACCCAACTTAAAGACATCTTCCTCCAACTTTTGAGAAAACGACCTTCCGCTATTTTTTGAAAGCAATATGTTCCATCATCCATTCAAAAAGATCATGGACATGTGAATAGCGGTGATATTTCTATTGTGTGTATTTTGTTGTGTTCAATCCTTATTCCCCAACTATAAGTTCTGTTTGTTTAATATATGTAATTTTTTCATAAACATTAACAGGGCATGTGGGTGATAGGTAGTGCTATGAATAGCTATTTTATGTATCAACCTCAATTCTTATTCGGGGTTATTGCAATGAAAATGATCAGTGTCTTTATCATCTTGTGCTTCTTCATGTCAATTTCAGGCTGTACTTCTTATTATCAAGATGGAGATGGCGTAAGTTTGTATGGGGATGAAGTTGAAACTCTTGAATATCAGGGTGTCGAACTGACTCCCATCAGTGAGCAGAGGAATAATGCAATTAAAGGAACCCAGAGAATAATTGAAGATACTTATCTGTTGAAGGTTGATGGTATTGTCGATGAACCCTTAGATCTGACGTATGAGCAGATCACTTCTTATCCTAATGTCTCAAAGCTCATCGATCTTAATTGTGTCGAAGGCTGGGATTTCACTGGAAAATGGACTGGTGTGCCAGTTTCTACATTGCTTAATGAGGCGGGTGTTCAGGAAGGAGCGACAACCGTTATTTTCTATTCTGCTGATGGTTATTCTACTTCCCTCAATCTGGACTACCTTATCGAAAATGATATAATTCTGGCTTACAGGCTCAATGCTGTTACCCTTCCACAAGATCGAGGTTTCCCGCTGCAGCTTGTTGCTGAAAGCAAATATGGGTACAAGTGGGCAAAATGGATAACCGGCATTGAGGTTATTAATGAACCGTATGAAGGATACTGGGAAAGCAGGGGATATAGCAACAATGCAGATTTTGGTGGCCCAAGATCTGGATGACTCTGGCATATTTTGTTATATTCTATAGATCACCGGCTTCTAAACATTCTGAATTATACTTATATTTATATACTTCATCCACTCTTTAAGTATAACTACGGTGGTCGTATATGAAAAATATCAAAATAATATGTGGTATAGTTGCTACTTTAGTGGTAGCAGTCTCGTTAATGAATACAGCAGTTGCATCTCCTTTCGATGGTGGACCCTTTTGCTGATAATCTGGTCATTAGTGGTTTAAATCCTTCTGCAACCCCATCTTTGATCATGGGCCAGCCCGATGGTATGACAGTTGACTTTAATGTGGGTGACTCTATGGTTGTTGAGTTTACCGATAACATGTTGATCCCATCATCGACCACTGCTCCTGATCTGCTCATATATTTCCCAATGATGAGCCCTGAACAAGCTGCAATGGTGGAAATAAGTTCGGATAATGAGAATTGGATACCTTTAGGCATGATTCCTGTGGATTTTGCAGTTAGTCCATATCCTGCATTCTCATCCTCATCTTATAGGGCATTGATTGATATTGATTTTGCTAATCTCGATCCTGAAATTAACTATAAATTTGTAAGAATTTCAGATATGTCCATACTACCTACTTCTGTAACTCAAGTGTCTCCGGCTTATTCTGTCATGCCTGGTGTCATGATAGATGCAGTTGAAGCAAACCCGATGCATCCAGTCAACACTGAAGAGATCCCTGAATTCCCAACAGTTGCGCTTCCAGTAGCTGCAATAATTGGTATTGCATTCTTCTTCCAGCACAGGAAAGAGTGAATAATTAAATAATAATACAAGTGTGCTGCCCGACAGCATGCTTCTGTACTTTTTTTATTAATATTTATTGTAACTATTCAGCCACCTTTGCGTGCTAAAATCCCCCCACCTCAATTTATTTCATCTTCTGACATGGATTTTTACGAAAAAAGTAAGTAGTAGCATTCTATTTAAGTTCACACCCAAAAAATCAATTGGTTTTGCCAAACAGGAGGTGAATGAACACGAAACGCAAAGAAATCCTAGCAGTTTATGAACAAGGTCCCGAAGCAGTTGTCACTCTTGTCACTACATTGTACGACATCATTGCTGAACAACAAAGGATCATAGAACTACAAGCTGCCAGAATAACCGAACTCGAAGAACGAGTTAAAAAATTGGAAGAGCAACTCAAAAAAAACAGCCGAAACAGCAGTAAACCACCTTCAACTGATGTTTTTATTAATGAGAAACCAAAAACAAAAAGCAGACGAAAAAAGAGTGGAAAGAAACCAGGTGGTCAGAAAGACCATCCTGGAACTACTCTCAGAATGGTAGATGTTCCTGACGAAGTTATAATTCACAAAGTACACAAATGTAGCAATTGTGAAAGATCGCTTGAAGATATAGAAGTTAAAGATCATGAAAAAAGGCAAGTATTTGACATACCTCCCATTAAACTTCAAGTAACAGAACATCGTGCTGAAATCAAGTCCTGTCCTCACTGCGGTTGCAAGAACAAAGCTACTTTTTCAGAAAAGGTTAAACAACCCACGCAATATGGCTTGCGTCTTGCATCATTAGCAGTCTACTTACATGATTATCAATTACTTCCTTATGAACGCAGCTGTGAATTGCTAGCTGATGTTTGTGGATGTGAAATAAGTCCCGCTACTTTGGCCAGGGCAGAAAAGACATGTTTTGAAAAACTTGAAGATTTCGAACAGCAGATCAAGAACTTCTTAATAGAATCTCCTGTGATAAATTGTGATGAAACTGGTATGAGGATAGAAGGAAAACGACAGTGGTTACATGTTGCTTCTACAAACAAAATGACATGTTATTATCCTCATCAAAAAAGAGGCTCTGACGCAATGAATGCGATGGGAATCTTACCAAATTTCAATGGTACAGTAGTTCATGATTTCTGGAAATCATATTACAAATATGATTGTGATCATTCGATCTGTAATGCTCATCTATTGCGAGAATTAACAAGTGTAAGCGAGAACGATAATCAATTGTGGTCAAAAGCTATGAATATTCTACTTATTGATGTCAAAAAGTCAGTTGACCAGATCCGAGGAATGTCTGGTTGTATGAAACCAGAGAGAATTAAAGAGTTTGAAGATTGGTACGGCCAGATTATTCATATTGGGATAGAAGAAAATCCTCAACTTCAAGCCAAATCAAAGAAGCGAGGAAGAACTAAACAAACCACAGCAAAAAATCTGCTGGATCGGTTTATTGGTTATAAAAATGATATTCTCAGGTTTATGCATGATCTAAAAGTTCCATTTGAGAATAATCTTGCAGAAAGGGATGTGAGAATGATGAAAGTACAGCAGAAGATATCGGGTACATTCCGAAGTATGCAAGGAGCATTAATTTTCTCGCGGGTAAGAAGTTACATTTCTACTGTTAAGAAGAATCAGATTCCTGTGATGGATGCAATTCGAAATGCAATTGCTGGAATGCCATTTATTCCAACAATTGTTTGAGCTTCTAATCTTTTTGTGTAAAGGTTGGTCATACAGGATTGATTATAGGTAGGCTGAATAGTTACTATTTATTTTAGTTTTCTGAATTTATTTGTGCTTAGTATCCTTGCACGTAAAAAATATTGTTGCAGCATTAGTTTCATATTAAGTCCGGTAAGAATCATAATAATCCACGAAAATTTAAGAAATGGTAAAGGATCTGGGCAGATCATCCTTTTCTTTAGTGCCTGTTTTTCCCTTTCTTATCCTTTTATTCCTTTAGTAAAAAGTTTTTACCGCTGCTTTCCATTCCTGAATACTTATTATTCAGTAAATGAGGTTCATATTATTAAATTGGTTAAACAAGACCTCTCGTATGGCAACAACTCTGTTTTAGCAGAATATAACCATTTAGTTGTTGAAAGTCGATGTGATCTATTCCCGGGATCCCAAAACAAATTATTATTGTTCTTCACCTACATGCTCTGGTTGAAGGATATTAATTCCTTCAAGAATGATACCTATCAATTTGTGCTTTATATTTTCTCTTTCATGGAATGTGGACCTGTAATATGCTGTAAGCTTTAAACCATCACAGTCGGAGTCCAACTTCAATTTAAGATCAATACCTTCTGTTATATTTGTTCTTTCAACAATTTTATCGATACGATCGCTGAGGTCTCCGGGTATCTCCTTGATATAATAGTCGAAGAATGATTCGAAAAGTCCGGTTCCATAGTTTTTAATTGGTTTTTCCAGGAAGACCTTGTTTGGTATCTTATAGAATTCTTTATGTCTGGTAGGAGAAACTACAACATAAAAAAGTCCGATGTGTTTCACTAATCCCTCTTCCTCTCCTATGCATATGTAATCTCCTATTTTGAAAGGTTTTTTAGTGAGTAGTATGAACCAGATGAAATAGGAGAGAATGATCTCCCTGATCGCAAAAGCGAAACCTGTTGCAGCAAGACCTAAGAATATCACAATATTCTGTGTATCGATGCCAATCTGCCAGAACATCACTGCACTTGTGAAGGCATAGACAAATCCGATGTATATCTTACTTAAGAGGATCTTTTCTTCTTTCTTGCTCACACTTTCAAACATCTTTAGAATTATATTCACTGTAAATTTGAGGAATATTGTGGCAAACGTGTAGGTAATAATGATTGTATAGACCAGTTTTAGGAAATTAATAATTATTACCGGGATAATTATCCAGCTTTGATGATCAACAAAAAGTATTGCAGATATCGGTAGTATGAAGAACAAGAAGATGATTATTATGTGGTTTAACGACTGATTAATAATCTTGATTTTGAAATGCTTTTTCTTAAAATTTCTGTTACTTTCTTTTTTTTCTGGCATTTTATTTTGTTCCATAGCCTTTACCTTTTTTTGAGAAACTCATTTTTAATAAAAGTCATTAAGGCAGTTATTTGTTTTCTTTTTAAAAAAATTTCAACATATGCGTTTTGTCGAATAACTAACTTTGTATGGCCTTAAGAGTAGCACCTTTGTCAACTAATATTCATACTCAACAAAACATTCTCTAACATGATATAGCAGACGATGATCATTGCTACAGGTTCCGAAAAATTATGTTTATTTTCTTCAAAGGCTTGATTATCAATTTTATGAGTTGCATTTTTACTAGCTTTTTATGAAAATGGACTAACAGGTATCTGCAAAATTTGAAATAATAATACTTTTATAGTTATAAGTGGCAGAGGTATTAATGACTAATATCTTTAAAAGATCGTCTAAAGCAGGTCTCCCACCTGGTTCTCTTATCCATGTAGGTGAGGTGAGGGAAGGGAGGGTCAGATTTACTATTTTTGATTACGATAAAAGCCACTTTTCGGAAAAAGAAGTGGAAAACGTAGAGGAATGTTTTCGTTATACTGATAACAAAACGGTTACATGGATCAATATAGATGGCATACACCAAGTTGATGTCATAGAGAAGATCGGACTCAATTTTGGTTTAACTTCCCTTGTGCTGGAAGATATACTTAACACGAATCAGCGTCCAAAATTAGAGGATTTTGAAAATTACATATACGTTGTAATGAAAATGATTTCATTTGATGAAAAGGTAAATGAATTAACAACAGAGCAGGTTAGTTTTATTTTAGCACCAAATTTGGTCATATCATTCCAGGAGAGAATCGGCGATACCTTTGATCCGGTCAGGGGGAGGTTGAGGGCACCAAAGGGTCGTATCAGGAAGATGGATGCGGACTATCTTGCTTACGCATTAATAGATTCCATTGTCGATAATTACTTTATTATACTCGAAAAGATCGGGGAAAAGATCGATTTTATAGAAGAAGAGCTGGTAACCGATCCAACTCCAGATACTTTGACGACGATCCATGAACTGAAAAGAGAAATGATATCCCTTAAAAGATCGATCTGGCCACTGAGGGAGATCCTTAATAGTCTGAGAATGATGGAATCGTCACTTATAATGGATTCCACTCACGTATATCTCAAAGATGTGCATGACCACATAATTCAGATAATCGATACAATAGAGACGTATAAAGAGATGCTTTCCGGAATGCTGGACATATACCTCTCAAGTTTGAGCAATAAAATGAATGAGGTAATGAAAGTTCTTACATTGGTTGCCACGATATTCATACCCCTAACATTTATAGCTGGGGTATATGGAATGAATTTTCAGCATATGCCCGAACTGGGCTGGAAATGGAGTTATCCAGTGGTGTGGCTCATCATGATCTCGGTGGGAATGTCGATGGTCCTTTATTTTAAAAAGATGAAATGGATCTAAAATAGGACATATCCTACAATAAATGGTCTTGGTATGTTGTGTATGGCACCTTTTGTGGACAAAGATCAGTTCATATCTTATTTCCAATACCCTTCTACATAGGATTCAGTCTGCTGGATGATTCATCTATATTTATTAATTGGAGATATTTCGGCTCTGTAGAAATCCTATCAAAATCCACATATATAGATTGTAATTGAGATTATAACTCAACATCGTGCAGCATATTCAATAATATATTTATATTGGATTATTGTCCAAATATTGAAGACTTCGACAGAGACGAATTTTCATTATTGTCCATTTTTACGATTTCTTCTTTAAATATTAATATAGTTCAAACTTTTGAAAATATATGTATTATTTGATATAGCAATACGCATATAATAAGGATGAACTTTTAATATTTTCACTTATATATCGATAAGGCACCTACATAAAAACAGTAGCATTATGCAAAAATATGACATCTCCCATGCCACTAAAGATACAAATTCATATTCATGAGGTCGATAAACAATGCCAGGCGGAAAAACACATGATACGATAAACATTGCAGTGCTAATAATTATATTGGCAGGTATTTTCTATCTTATAATGGGAAATTTAAGTGAGATGGCTGCCAGATATCTGGATATTTACACGATATCAGTCCTTTCGCTATCATATATATTCGCAACATTCTTCCTTAGTCCAGACCTCGATATAGAAAGCAAACCCTACAAGAGATGGAAAATGTTCAGGATACTCTGGTGGCCTTATAAGGTCATATTCAAACACAGGGGTCTCTCCCACAATCCTATCATAGGTCCCCTATCCATTGTGATCAACCTTGCATTGATAGTCGCCTTATTGCTGCTATTTATGGGGGTTGAGTTACACCAGGGGCACTCAAGATATATTATAGCAGCTACGACCGGGATGATCCTGTCAATGGAGATCCACATAATATCGGATTTCTTGATCTCAAAAATGAAAAATTTGTTTTGAGAATTCAGCTATTCCGATTTTGAATTTAACAAATAGGCGGCTACTCTTACAAATGTTATATTTTTGGGTGTTACATTCCCCTCTATAGTGCAGGGCGAATCTCTGTCTAAATTAGAAAATTCGAATCAGTGTGGCCTATAGCTAATTATCATTCGCCCCATTTCAATTCATTTTCCTGATCGTTCTACTAAATGATATGCTTTTGATGTCGTTTAAAGTGTTTTATTGTTCTTTCTCATGAATATAAAAGCCATACCAACTTCTAATAAAGAATAAGTTCTGATCTTTAAGCCATGTTATCAAGGAAAGGATTTTAACCTAGGAATGTTCAAGTCATTGAGAGGTTTAATACAGGTGAAAAATGAAAAACTGTTCCCATCAAAAAAAGTGGATCATGAAATGGGTGTATGTCCTTATAATAATGGGAAAAGGAATATACTGATCCTCAGTCTAATTGCTCTATTCATAGTTACATGGACGATTCTACTTTTTTACCATCCTCCGGGAGAACTGGTTGAAAGACTGGGTGTACGTAATGTCTACCTTTTGGTCTTTATGTTAGCGATTATAGGTGGGATCTCTGCATTTACTTCTACCACATTCTATACTGCTCTGATCGTAATATCCCTGGGGGGTGTAAGTCCGATAGGAATTGCTTTATTCGCAAGTTTGGGTCTTACTTTTGGAGATTTGGTCTTTTACTATTTGGGTATGAAAAGTAAGCAGTGTATTAAGGGAAGATATGCGAATAGTGTTTTTCGCCTGACAAAATGGATGGAACAGATAGATGACAGATTAACTATGGTGCTGATATTTTTTTACTCATTGACCCCTCTTCCTAGTGATATTATTGCAATAGCACTTGCAATAGTAGGTTTTCCATTCAGAAAGATGATCATTCCATTATTTGTGGGCAATTTTACCCTTATCCTTATTCTAGTGGAGATCTCTAAATTAGGATATCGTTTGATCTGAAGTGTTGAAAGGACTTGTAAAGATCACTCTGATTGGAGATATGTATCTTTTATCCCACTGATATGCAACTCTTTCTATTTCATAAAGCGAACTTTCACATCATGGCATATGCTGGTGTCCAGAGAGACTACCAAAGTGTTGCAGATGCACTGATACGAGAGAAGTTCGGAGACAAGGCTGATACTGCTCAGGTCAAATTCGTTCTTGAGACTGGTGATGTTAAGGAACTATTGAAGATTGCTCAGGCCAAATTGACTGATGCAAAGAGATTGCAGGTAGCAAGACTGATGTTCAATCTGCAGCAGAACAGGCTGGCTTTGGATCACTTGAACTGGAGAATTTCGATACTGCAACTGCACCTGCGAATGTGGGAAGCATTGTCAGTTCAGGAAAGGAAGATCTCAAACCATCTGATGAAGATGGTGATAAGTTGGCTAATGATTTACTGAAGGCTTATGTGGATGCTCAAGCGGCTGTCGGGGATATCCTCGGGGAGTAAAAATGCCGGATGTCGATGAATACAAATTAGAATCCTTTGATTATGAGTATGGATATGCTTGACTGGATAACGCTTTAGTTTAAAAAGGAATGTGATGAACATATGCAATTATGCATAGAGTGCAGCAAGTAATCCAGTCGTATGAGGAGTTTTTGCTCTCATTACAAAATTTAAAACTTAACGATTTTGTTTGTCCCCGTTCAGGTTAGGATAAGTTTTGTCATAAAAATCAGGATATAAAGCTTGTTTGGCAATGTTTGGGAAATCACGGGGATAGATCTCGTTTAATTCTTTGAGTCCAAGAGGTGCTGGGATATTATTGGCTTTTAAATCTCTTACTTTTTCATTATATTCAAGACATCGAATCTTCAAATTAATCAATTGCAAATCTTGTTTAAGAATTTGATTAATCATTAACTCAAAACGTTGCCTTTTTCCTGAACTTCTGATAATCGCAAATCGTTAAATCCTTTATATAATAAAATAAAACCAATAAAAATGAAAACAACTATGAAAATAAATAAGAATAATACCATTGTTGAACTCGGAATTGTCAGTAAGAAAGCAAACAACAATGCACCAGTTATGCAAAGAACAAGCCCCATTGACATTAAAAAACGAGTTGTGCTTTGATAATCTATTTTAGAATTCATACTCTATTATAGTCACTTATTTCTTTTTAAATTGCTTCAATGGAAATATGCCGTATTGTTCGAAGAATTGTCAGGAAGATCATCGGAATACATTGGAATAAATTGTTTACAGGCCGTTTTGTAGTCCGGTGGTCAAATTTTCAATATCATTCTCTATAATATTTTCCAGATTTTGGGATACATCAAGTAGTTCACATACTGTAATCATATTTTTTTTAGCAATGTTATCAAGCAATTCACTGAAAAATTTATATGAGTTTTTGTTAGAAAGGTATACTTTTCTTTTTATATCATCGACTTCTCTATTGCGGTTGACAACGGTTATTTGTATGATTTTTGCTTCTTCTTGGTCAGTAGAACTCATATTTTTCTAACCAGCCACTATATGTTCAATATAATTTACAGATGTGCCATTGGTTTGAAATCCTGTTTCATTGTCACCGAGTGGAAAAAAAGCGAGCTCCTTATATATTTCCTTCATCGGTATGTAAAAATCATCCAATTGTTTTTGGACAATGGATACCTTTCTCGTTTGTTGACTGTCTTTTAGAATCTCTGCTGTGATAATGACATATACTAAGGTGATTATTACTAATGCGCTGTCTAAAACCGTGCTAATGAAGTTATGGATCAGAGTCAACATTTCATCTTCTAATGGGATTATTTTACTCATTGCTCCGATTGTAATCAATGCATCTATTGCAATTATTGAAAGTATACAACAGCCAAAAAAGATGGCCCATTTAATTTCACTTTTCATCTATTCACCACTTTATATTTTTTTTAATATGATTAATTATATTTCAACTTTCCTTTTTCGAGGAACAGAAGAAAAAGGCCCGTCTCATGTGGGATGAAGATCAAGAGAAGTGGGCATTCCGCAAATGATCCAATGATATTTTAAAAGTCCGAATTCAGAGGTTTTGTTGGTATTATAAAGGTAAACGTACTTCCTTTTCCAACTTCACTTTCGACCCAAATCTCTCCACCATGCATTTCAACAAATTTCTTCACAAGTGCAAGGCCAAGACCGGTGCCTCCATATTTTCTGGCATTTGAAGAATCTAACTGAAAAAAAGGGTTGAACAGTTTATCCTGATCCTCTGGTGAAACAC
The DNA here is from genome assembly GCF_000013725.1 of Methanococcoides burtonii DSM 6242. Classification (NCBI taxonomy): domain Archaea; kingdom Methanobacteriati; phylum Methanobacteriota; class Methanomicrobia; order Methanosarcinales; family Methanosarcinaceae; genus Methanococcoides; species Methanococcoides burtonii. Next base: position 659,801 of record NC_007955.1, on the reverse strand, counting down.
CGATGCCACTGTCCTTTACAGAAATATGCACAAGGTCATCTGATATTTTTCCTCCTATTGTCACTGATCCTCCTTGATCCGTGAACTTAATGGCATTATGCACAAGGTTGTAAAGAATTTGCTTGAATTTGATCATGTCTGTTTTAATGGTAGGCATTCCAATGTCGATATTGCATGTCAAGTCAATATCCTTCTCTGATGCAATAAGTATCATCAATGATTCCACTTCATCAATAGCATCGGACACAATGAATTCATTAATATGAAGTTCCATCGTTCCGGTTTCGATGTTTGAGATGGATAAGATGTCGTTGATGATATCCAAAAGATGCTTTCCATTTCTAAGAACATTAGATGTATATTTCTTCTGATACTCATTCAAAGGACCGTGACTTTCATTGTACAGTACGTCCGAGAAACCAATGATCGAATTAAGAGGCGTACGTAGTTCATGGCTCATGTTTGCAAGGAATTCACTTTTGGCACGATTGGCAGACTCGGCTTCTATTTTGGCTTCCAGTATTGCTTCCTCTGCCTTCTTGCGTTCGGTGATGTCACGGGCAATGCTTAGGATTGCTGTCTTTCCACCATATTGAATAATTTGAGAACGCATCTGACCATAAGCAGTGGAATCATCCTTGAGAATAGAAGCTGACTCGAAACTGGTGTATCCTTTCTTGTATAATTCTTTCACTTGTTTTTTGTAATCAATTTCAGGAAAGCCCATGTCCTTATATGCCATTTGCAGCATTTCATCCCGACTGTAACCCGTTTGTTTACATGCCATAGCATTTACATCAATGAAACGACCATGAAGATCTATCAGATATATCCCATCATTAGCCTTGTCAAATATGGTTCTGAATTTTTCCTCAGATTCTTGCAGAGAATGTTTAAAATCCCTGTAGCTGCCGATTTCTTGATCCGTTTCATTGTAGCTACGGAGGCCATATATCGCAAGACCGGACATCAAAAATAAAAATCCAAAAATGGGTGCATGTACCACTTCATGTGCTTGAAACCATTCACAAAACATCTGGATTCCGCCAGATATTATCGCTAATATTGTCACGATAACGGTTGCAACTACGATTACAACTACTTCAAAAAATGCGCGGTTTGTTTTAAACTTATTAATCTTCCAAGATTTCTTCATATGCTTATACCCACTGAAAATATGAGGTTGGCCCTTACTAGTTTTGTTATTTTGTACTCCCAAAAACCAAATTCAGTAGTTCTCTAATTTTGGCATAATTCACGAAATCAATACCATTCGGCACATTTATATACCTTTAAAATGCCCATTCCATGTTATCACGACTAGAATTAACACCTGCTCACTGTATCAAAACGGTTCTACCACCACTTCTGGACAACATTCCCATTTCAATAAATGGATCACTTACTCCTAAAGACCTCTTCACTAATATTCTCGGAATGTCCACCGCTAAACTTTCAATTCATTCGATTGGTAAACAATATCATAAGACTCCATGTGAAACATCAATGAGATATCATTTGCATAAGATTGATTTCGATCAGCTCATTGAAAACAATGCAAAGATTCTCTTGCAATCATCCCACGAAACCCTTGATTCAAATAAAAAGTATGATCTTGCCATTGATTATACAAATGATCCATACTATGGAGAAGTGGATGCTATCAATAAGAACTATGTGATTCGAGGACAAGCTAAGAAATCAACAAACTCATTCTACTCTTACATTTCTCTTTGCATCATAAACAAATACACCAGATTTACAATTTCCATGTTGCCTGTAGAAAAAGGCAGAACGAAGACAGATTATCTTAAATATTTCATAGATCTAGTTGATAAAATCAATCTTAAGACCAATGTTCTTTGTTTGGACCGAGAATTTTACTCCAGAGATGTTTTTGCATTTTTACAGGAGAATGAGATTCCACATATTACTCCTGTTGTAAGGATGGGAAAAAGAATAAAGGATCTTCTTGATGGAAATAAAAAACGTTATGAAAAGTACGTCATGAAGAATAAGAAAGGAGATGTAGAACTTGATATTGCTATTGATGTTAAGTATCTGAAAGGAAAGAGGGGGAAGAATGGTTGTGAGAATTTAGGGTTTGTTGTTTATGGAATTGATTGGGAACCAGGAAAGATTAGCACGATCTACAGGAAACGATTTACTATTGAATCATCATATCGAATGCGGAATGTGGTGAAACCGAAAACATCTTCAAGAAATCCAATGCTACGATATTTCTATGCGTTGATATCATTTATGCTGAAAAATGCATGGTTATCGATTCAGAGAATGCATTTTATGAAGGTGAAAAGGGGACCGAAAACGATAGAAGAAGATGTTTTCAGATTTGATTTATTTGTTCACTTTATTGAGGAATGGGTGAGAAAAAAGTTGAAAGTAAAGTTAGTAGTGAAATGTTATAGGTAACCTTGCATGATTTATTTAGTGGAGGGAATATTAGTGAAGTACTGAAATTGCAAAATGACCCCTAATTCAAATTTTGAAATATCCTTACCTTCAATGTGCATTTCATAGTATATATATTTATATAACCATGTCTAAAAATGTTAAATGTTGAGACTTTTGAGTAGAGCTTTTGGCGAAAATTTCTCCAAATAATACAGATTTAAAATTTCGAGGAGTTCACTTTTCAAGATACGTTTATATCCAACAACACTTGACATTAAAATTCAGAGTTCGGGTTTTCGTCTTAACGACATACCGAAATATTACGCGAGAGGTAAGATTCAAACCTTTAAATAATTCAAGCTTTCACAAAATACAAATGTTGCCTGTCAGGACATACTTGTCTAATAGAATTTCTGCTATTTGTACAAATGAAAAAAATTCAATACAGATAAGTACCATTAAAACTTCCACTTGTTAAAAGTAATTATCTCAGCGGTGGTAGTTATCGGTAAACAATGGAATTTAATTAAAGCTTATTTTTTGAATTTATTATATTTATTTAAATCCTTCTTTGTTGACTTTACTAGCCTTACAAGAGAGTTCCTTTTAAATTTAAGAGTATAAATATGTCAAATTCAAAAAATAAAATTGATCATAAAATATTCGAAAAGTATCCAATAAAATATGAAAATAAAACATTAGGTTTTACTTTGAGTTTGCTTGGTTTTTGTATTATTTTAAATTTCGGCGATAGCGTCACTAAATTGCTGTAAATTATAATTAGTCCTGTACCTTTGTTAGGTTTACAACAACAAAAAGGAACAGGACAATGGAATTATACGATTTAATATCAGATTATCTTAACGACAGCAACGTTTCCTTGAAACCCCTCATAACATACTTCTTAAACGAAGTTATGGAACAGGAAGCAATAGAACAATCTGGTGCAGGAAAGCACGAACGAAGCATAACAAGAACAGCTCATAGGAATGGGTATCGTGATAGGTCACTGACAACAAGACATGGAGAACTTACACTCAAAAAACCACAACTAAGAGACTTTCCGTTCACGACCCAAGTATTTGAAAGATACTCTCGAACTGAAAAAGCAATCGAAAATGCCATTGTTGAATCATATGTTCAAGGTGTTTCAACAAGAAAAGTTGAAAAAATAATTTCACAATTAGGAGTGGAAAGTATCTCAAGATCACGTGTTTCAAGGATTGCTCAAGATCTTGACAAAACTGTTCATGGATTTATGAACAAGCCTATTGAGCATGAAATTAAGTATCTTTATGTTGATGCTACTTATCTAAAAGTTAGAGATCGAGTACGATATGTAAACAAAGCAGTGTTTATTGTTGCAGGTGTAAAGAATGATGGATATCGTGAGATATTAGGTGTTAAGATTGCTGACAGTGAAGAGGCTATGTTTTGGGAGGAAATGTTTACCGATCTGAAAAAAAGAGGATTAAGAGGGGTAGAACTAGTCATTTCAGATGGGCATAAGGGTATCCAAAGAGCTGTTGAAAGGCAATTCTTAGGAGCAAGTTGGCAAATGTGTATGGTACATTTGGAAAGACTCATTTTAAAGAAATTACCAAGAAAACATCACAAGGAAGCGATGGAATCATTTAAAGAAGTACAGGATGATCAAACAAAACTCTTGGGATTGATGGTTGAATGGGATAGACCTGGATTTGAGAAAGCAGCAGAAACAATTGAGAGATTTCAGCATGGATTGACCAATTATCAAGCATTTCCAAAGGAACATTGGAAACGGATAAAGACAACAAATATGGTTGAAATATTGAATAAAGAGGTCAAAAGAAGATCGAAAGTTGTTGGAGCGTTTCCAAATGATGAATCATTGATGAGATTAGTGGTTGCAGTATTGATCGATCAAAATGAAAATTGGATTACGGGAAATAGATATTTAACGATGGAAGACTAAGCATAGAGGGGTACAGGATAAAGTTACAGCAATTAAGGGACACTACCGATTTTAGTCACAGATTGGGCAAACATTGATGGAAAATAAGCAAAATACCACCTAAATTAACATTAATTTTTATAAACTGTCAAATTCGGGATACTTAACGGAAAATTCAACCTTGCACTTAATCCTCATGGTGATTTTCTAATGTTCGGTTCGGTCTTTTCATGGGTCTTCTACACTACCATTATAGATAAATTCAGGTCGAAGGATATGGTCATCCTTTCCCGTGACATCACTATGTTCGGTACGATATTCCTGTTCCCATTTGCACTTTTAGAGGCAAGGGACATGAGGGTCGACATTGTTTCCCAGTCTGATCTTGTAGTAGCGATTGTTATCCTCATGTATTTGGCTATTCTCGGCTCTGCTCTTGGATTCCTCTTATGGAACAAAGCAATAGACCTCGCAGGCTCAAGCACAACTACCAATGGTCTTTACTTTGTTCCTCCAATCGCGATTTTTGGTGACAGCATAATTCTTGGAAACCTTCCTAATCTATACGTTCTTGTAAGTGCGGTATTGGTTTTTGTGGGTGTTTATCTTTCCGAAAAGGCATAAATGTATTATATTCACTTTGAATATATGGGTACATTTATATAATATAAAAACTAATTACAAAGTCCTCATAGGGATGAGTGTTTTGACTATGGTTACTTTCAGCTACAATGGAGGTAATACCATGGAATCAGTAACAAAACAAACATTTAATGGACCATTTGTTTTATTCGTATCAATACTTTTGGCAGCTTTTGCAGGATTTGCAATACAGATGTATTGATCATCTTTTTTTTTAACGGTGGGGCTGTTTTTTGTTTGGAATAAAGTTATGTCTACATCAATTTACTGAATTAAATGTAACATTTTAAGATGTTAAGAATAAATTAAATTCTATACTTGAACTGGGATACAAAATAAAGGACTTGCCAAAAAAAGATATGAGAACTGAATAGCCTCGTTTTTCAGTTCTCATCATTAATTTATCGATCTCATTCATATCTTAAAGCATCTACCGGATTCAACTTCGCTGCACTTTTTGCAGGCATGAAACCTGCGATTAGACCAACTCCTATGGAAACCAGAGTAGCCACAACGGTAGCCTTTACGCTTAATGTGAATACGAACGGTATCTTCAATTGCATCGATATCAGGTATACTATCACTTGTACAAATGCAGTTCCAAATAGAATTCCTATTATACCGCCTACAAGTCCTATCAATGCTGCATTGCAGAGGAATATCAGAAGAACATCCTCATTTCTGGCACCGATGGCTTTCATAATGCCTATCTCTTTAGTTTTTTCAAGCACGGAAGTGAACATTGTATTGGCAATACCCACAGACCCTACTAACAATGAAATGCCTGCAATGAACGCAAGGAATGCGGTCAGGCCGGATATCAGTTTATTTGTGCTTTCCATCATTTCCTGCTGTGAATGTATGTAGAAATCTTTTGTGTCCTCATTAACACGTCTTGATAACTTGAGCTTTTTATCCATTTCATCAAGTGCAGGCTGTAGCTCCGCATTCTTGTAAAGTTTAACTTCTATGGAGTCATAGACGCCTTTTTGTAGAGTAGAATATTCATTATCCTGATCCATTACATACATGTCCTCAAATGGCATGAATACACTGCTGCCGAAAAGCCCTCCCATTCCACCAAGAAGACCATCGCCCTTTGCGAGAATACCAACTACGCGATAGGATTTTCCGTTCAACAGAATAAGCTGATTAAGTCTTATCTTCTTATCCTTGAATGCCTCGTTGGCAAGGTTGTCAGAGATAACGACCACATTTTTGTCACCTGCTTTAAGCAATCGTCCTTCACCTATGTCCTCGGTGGTCATTTTTGACCAGACCTTCGGGTCAACACCACTTACATGTACCGATGTTTCTTCATTGCCCATGCTCAACATGGGAAAAGATTCAACTTTTACATTGATGTGTTCGATAGCTGATATTCTTTCAAGGGTCTGCACATCTTTTTTTGTCAATTGTGCTTGAGATTCAGAACCGGGATCATCAATGAACTGGTTAGTTTCCTTATTCTCGGTCACAGGTTCGCCAACACTCTCCTCTTCGTTCATCATGAAAGGAACGGAAGCAACAATAGTGATACCGTCTCCTCCGAAATCTTCAAGCGTCTTCGTTACTTGATCCTGAAAATATTCACCGGTAGTTACAACTGTCATAACAGAGGCTATACCGATAACAACACCTATGATGGTCAGCCAACTGCGTAATTTGTTGGCTTTGACCATATTCAGTGATATTTTGAATATTTTTTTCGGTTTCATTTTATGCACCTCTTAAACCGGAGATCTCAGAGCTTTTTCTTTTTATAAAGGACAAAGCCTGCGCCAACAAGAAGTGCAAACGTCAGAAGAACTAAATTGTTGTTACTTCCTGATGAATTACTCTTTACAGCGCTTTGTGATGTATCAGTTCTCGATGCATAAACTGATAATTCTTTGTCCTGTATCTCTCTTTCACCGTCACTTGAAGTATAGGCTATCTGGAACTTCAAAGGCAAGGATTCTCCATAGCTGCCAGGGACCAGGCCAAAGTCTGCAAGGGTATAATCACTTTTCTGGAGGCTTCCCAGAACTACAGAATTGGAACCGTCACTTAAGCTCCATCTTTCTTGTTCAGGAATGGATACAGTAACTGAGCTTGCCTGATTATTACCTATATTTGATATTGAGAAGGAATAGTCTCCATTCATGGTCCTTTCAACGAATACTATATCGAAATCCGTTCCACCGCCAATGTAGATACCTGCTTTACTTTCAATGGTCTTGCGCTTCTGGTTCTCAAGTGTTCCAGCCTGGGTTATTGTCTTCAGTTCTTCGACATCATCATAAGTAAGTGTCATATCGAGCTTGTACAATCCGGGTTTAGTGTTCACATTGGTTAACACCTGAAAATCAACTGTTGCGTTCCCATCGATATCAATAAAATTGATATATTTTACATTACTTGAACCAACAGGCAAAACAAGGTCGCTTGTGCTTTCCCAGGAGAACATTGCGTTCTTTAATGGAGAATTACCAACATTCTTTATTACAAATGACAGATTCGTTTTCTTGCCCGGGACAAGTTTTTCAAGACTGATGGATTCGATCTCAGCATTTGATTCACTATCAACATCGATATAGAACTCTCGGGTAATGCAGACATTATCTTTGTTGCCTTGTTCATAGACCAGAACTTCCAGTGGATACTGACCTGCATTGACATTGTTATCAACAAGCAGCTCAATTTTAACTACCTTGCTTCTATCATCTTCATAACGCCTTCCCAATTTTCCGATATTTTCAATAAGGTTTGAGCCTGATACTTTCCTGAATGGATATTTTGGAACCACTTCAACAACAAGGTTTCCTGTTTCACTTGAACCTGTGTTCTGGATGGAATACCTTACTTCAAGTATATCGCCAGGTTTTACCGGATCTGGTTTCTGGTTGAGCATATCGACCATTATTCCTTTATCAAGAGTATTTATTGCCATGGCATTTTGCCCGAAGGGAACTGTAATGACCATGCATAATATCATTATTTTAAAGATATATTTTAATTTCATACCAAAGACTCCTTTTTTGGAATATTATTATTTTGATCTTCGTTTTTCGAAGAATTATCATTTATTTCATCGCGGACTACCATCCCGTCCTTTAGAACGATATGTCTTGCAGCGTATTGTGCAAGATCCATGTCGTGAGTTACCATCACTATGGTCTTTCCTTTCTCTTTCCATAAACGATAGAGTATTCCCATGACATCACGCCCGGTCTTACTATCCAGAGCGCCAGTGGGTTCATCCGCAAGAATAAGTTCGGGATCACAGGCCAATGAACGTGCAATTGAAACACGTTGTTGCTGACCGCCCGAAAGCTGGCTTGGCCTGTTGCTCAGTTTATCAGACAAACCTACAAGTTCAAGGGCTTCTGTTGCTTTTTCCAGAGCAATGTCATCTTCAACTTCCTGTATCTCTAATGGCAGGAGGACATTCTCAAGAGCTGTCATTCCGGGAATAAGGTTGTACTGCTGGAAAACAAAACCGATGGTTTTGCCCCTGAGAGTAGAAAGATCAGACTCGGTCATGTCTGCTATATTTCTGGACTTTAAGAAAATATCACCTTTTGAAGGAACATCAAGGCATCCTACAAGGTTCATCATTGTGGATTTACCGCTGCCGGAAGGTCCGATAATGGCAGTGAACTCACCGTGTTCTATCTCGATACAAACGTTTTTCAGGGCATCTACCTGTACTTCACCCATTTGGTATATCTTCCAGACATCACGAAATTCGATCAGCGTTTCTGTCATATCTTGCATAATAATGTTGCGTGTATAAAAGCAATGGGTAGTTGAAAAATATAGTTCAACTACATTTTCTTTATATATTACTCAGAATATAGTGACACTCATGGATCTAAGTGTTCTTAATTCAACAATACCACAAGAGCTATTGGATCTATCTACTGAGATAAATTCAAGCTATACTGCAACAGATATTGTACTTGATCTTATCTCCTATCCATTGATGGCTATTCTTGCACTGATGATATATTTGGAGATCTCGAAGATTTATTCTATCAGTCAGTATCAGGGACTTAAACATTTCAAGAACGCTTTTTTATTCTTTGGAATCGGGAACCTTTCATTCCTTACAGTTGTGATCTCATTTATAATGTTGAAATTTTCCATTTTAATAGGAACATATTTTTTTCTTATTGTGGGAGTACCTGCATTGGTCCTTGCTTTATTTGGATTCTGGATAGCCAGATCTGAATTACTTTACACAATTACATGGAGGCATCTTGATTCTGTCTCGACAAAGAGGACAATCAAAGTATTATTTTTCATAGGTCTGATGTTCTTTGTATTCATTGATCTGATAATCTATAGTTTATTGAGTGAAGCATATGGATTTGCAGTGGGAATGGTCTATAAAGGTTTAATTTTTGCTTTGATACTATTATTAATTAAGAGCAATCTTCGGTCTTCCGGAAGGTTGGGTTCAATAAAAGATCCATATTATCTAGGGCTGATCATGCTTTTTACATTGAATTTTTTGGGGATTTTTGCAGACCTCATAGCAGAGTCAAGCATTGCAACAATTTTTATAAATGGGCTCACAATTACTGCTTATATAATTATCCTTAAAGGTATTAGAAAATGGAGTCGCATTCTAACAATATGAAACCTTTCCAGAAAAGAAGCCGTCTGGAGATTATAAGGGATATTCTTAAAGTTATACGCGAATCTAATAATTCGATTAGTCCAACAAAACTTCAAAGGTTCTCTAATCTTTCTTTCCAGATGTTCGAAGAATATGTGAAAGATCTTGAAAAAAAGGGACTTATTGAAGCTAAGCCTTACAAGGAAAAAAGGAAGATATATTCACTTACAGACAAGGGGAGAACTTTTCTGGATAAATATCAGGATTTCGTAAATTTTCTCGCAGACTTTGGTCTCTGAATTGTAGTTTACCTTTTTTCTAAAATGGTTTTTATATCCTATGTTCATCCGCCTTCAAAAAACTAAAACATGGAAGTATATTAGTGTTAGGGGTAAAATATTCGTTCCAGTTTTTTTTAAACTCAGATGAGTGGAAAAGGCTATGTATAAGTTCTATGTAAAATCATACATTCACAGCGAAAAAGCAGACTTTAAATAATTATAATTGCCGAGGTACACATGACATTTTTAGATGATAAAATGCCCGAAGCTGCAAAAGCTTTTGGAGACTTGCGATCTGCTATATTCAGGGCAAATGCGCTTGATATAAAAACAAAAGAACTTATTGCGGTCGCATCGGCAGTACTTATGCGCTGCGAAAAATGTGTTAAGATACATTCTGAAAGGGCAAAACAGAACGGTGCAACTGAAGAAGAAATAGCTGAATCTATCGCCATTGCAACGTTCATAGCAGCAGGGTCACAATTGCACTGGACAAATGCATATGACGAAATACTTGATGGCACTGATGAGTGATTATTAAAAATAGATCGACCATACTTTTAATTGAATTGTTAAGTTTTAGTGGACATATCTGGTTGGGTTGAACAATTCGAATCTAAAGTCAACAATAAACATTACGAGTCTATTGCATTATATTTTAAAGTATGGGGAGATTTGATTGGGATTATATTTATATATAAAAATGTAATATAATATTATTATTTATTTTTAGCTTTGGGTAGGTACAATGAGTAAGTCGGCATTTAGTCTGCTTCTAATTTCTTTTATAATATTGGCATCGAGTTTTCCTGCTCAATGTATGGGATATGATGCCAGGTCCTTCAATGAAGAAGGAGTAGCTCTGATGCTGAATGGGACTTATGATAAGGCTATTGAGAAATACGATCTAGCACTTGTTTCTGACCCAAATTACCGAATTGCTCTTGAAAATAAGGCAGCAGCTCAATATCTTTATGGCGATTATGATGAGGCGATTGCCACTTACGATCATATTCTAAAGTTGCAACCCGGATCCCCGTTGATCTTTACTAAAAAGGGTATGGTATTGGCAAAAAAAGGTGATTATGAGAATGCTATCAAAACATATGATAAAGCCCTTATGTCCATTTCAAAATATATTTTAGGCAACACTCTGAATGATACAAGTGAATTGAATGGATCAACTTCTACAGCTTACATTATAGAAGAGCTTGGAGTTGACGAATCAATGATACTTTATCATAAAGCCAAGTCACTTGAAGGACTTGGAAGGAATGAGGAAGCAATTCAACTTTATGAAAAATTTCTTGAGATACAACTTGAGCATTCAATGACTCTTTATGAAAAAGGTCTTGATCATGCAAGGGACGGTAAGTCAGAAAGAGCCATTGAACTATATGATGAAGCACTACAGATAGACCCTGATAATAGAACTATTTGGTATTCAAAGGGGCAGGCATTTGATAGTCTTGGCCTCTACGAAGAAGCTATCGAGTCCTACAACAAAGCGATAGAGTTCGATTCCACTGATGTGAAAGTATGGTGGAACAAAGCACTTGACTATGACAAGCTCGATAAAAAGGAAGATGCGATCATCTCTTATAGGGAAGTACTTGTTCTTGATCTTTACAATGCAGAAGCATGGTTTAACCTCGGGGTTGCGCTTGAAGGTACTGGTAATTATTTCGAGGCAATAAACAGTTTTGAGCAGGTTCTATTGCTTGATCCCGATAATATTGATGCATGGCACAAAAAGGGACTTGTTCTCAATAAAATCGGGCGGTTCGATGAAGCACTGGTTAGTTATGATAGTGCACTGAAGATAAATCCGGATAACATTGCTAAAATATATACGTCCAATCCAGCAATAGCAAGTTTGAACACCAGTCAGTTTTCGGAGTGTTATGCGGCAATTCCTTCATTTAACAGTGATTCTGCAAAGATATGGTATGACAAAGGTACTCTGTATCTTGGATTAAGTGACTATGAAGAAGCGGTCCTTAGTTTTGAAAAGGTTCTTGAACTGGATTCAAAGCACGCTGTTGTATGGTATAAAAAAGCTCTTGCACTTGATAAATTAGGAAATTATAATGAAGCCATTATATGCTATACAGAAGCATTGAGGAGAGATCCATCTTGTCCAAATGTATGGTATCTGAAAGGTTATGACCTTGATACTACTGGAAGATATAAAGAAGCTGTTTCATGTTACAGGAAAACTGTAGAACTTGATCCTCAGTTCACTCTTGCATGGTATGCACTTGGTTTGGACCTTGCTCATATGGATGAGCACAGTGAAGCCATTGCTGCATATGATCAGGTCATTGAACAAAACTCTGATTTTTCAGATGCTTATTATAGAAAAGGAAGGACCCTTGATAAACTTGGTCTGTACCAAGATGCGATCGAAAGTTACAGAGTTGCTATATCATTGGATAGTTCCAACTCCGCTGCAAGTTTCCAGATGGAAGCAGATATCAGCAGAGTAGAACGATTAAATCATTCATCTGCCATCCCCTCACAGAACATAGGTCCGATTTTTGATATTTTCGAGATCATTAAAGGTATGACGGGTATTAGCGATTACAATGCAGCTATAATGGAACAGAATAATGTCGATCTTATCGGTGTTGTTCCAGATGGATATGATGCGTGGGTTGCAAAAGGTGGCTCATTGTTTGTAAAGGGGAGCTATGAGAATGCTCTGCTATCATATAATAAAGCTATAATGATCAAACCAAACTCCAGTGTTACCTGGTACATGAGAGGGCAAACATATGAAATGCTTGGGGATAGGTCTAGTGCAATAAACAACTATGAAAAGGCCGTTGATCTCGATAGCAGCTACAAGGATGCATGGTTCGCTCTTGCACAGAACGTCTACAAGTCAAGTAATTATTATTATGCGATCCAGGCGTATGATGGCCTTTTGAATCTCGATCCGGAAAACAAGACTGCATTGCTCCAGAAAGGTCAAGCTTATGATAAGATCGGTATTTATAGAAGCTCACTTGCTTCTTATAATAAACTTTTAAAGGTTGATACAGATAATACAGAAGCATGGTATCTTAGGGGTTTGGCTTCTTACAATCTCGGAAATTTAGAAGATGCCGTATATTCCTATGACAAGGTCCTTAGCTCAGATCCACAGAACATTGATGTTTTACTTGCGCAGTCTCTTGTACTTGAAGATCTTGGACTGTTTGAAGATTCGATCAACAACTACGATAAAGTATTGGAGATGAAAGTAGATGATCCATCGGTGCTTATGAAGAAAGGCAATGTTTACGAAAAGCTTGGGCTTTACAAGGATGCGAACGATTGTTACGATATTGTTCTGATAAATGAACCAGCGAACAGTCTTGCATTGAGCAGGAAAGGTTTCAATCTGTACATGCTGGGTGATTATATCGGTGCAATGGACCAATACGACTTGGTCATTGCCAAAAATCCATATGATGCTGCAGCATGGTATAATAAGGGAAATGTGGCATATCTGACAAGTAGCTATGCAGGTTCAACACAGTTCTACCTCAAAGCTGTTGAATTGCAACCAAAAAGTATTACTGCATGGTATAATCTCGGATATATTGCTAATATACGCGGAGATGTGGACACTGCGATCACATACTACGAAAAGGCTCTTGCGATCGATCCAAATGCAGCTTCTGCACTGTATAACAAAAGGTTTGCACACTATAGGGTAGGACAATCGGTTTCCGCAGAAACTGAACGTAAGAAACTAGATGTGATCGATCCTGAATTTATAGTAGCGCTTGATGACAGGGGAACAAAGTTCTTTACACCGGATGAATATGATCCAGCAATTGTTTATGAGCTACCAAGCAGATGGTATGATGGTGAAGACATGCCGGGAACAACTTCAGTAAAGGAATGACTCTTTGAGTTCGATCCTTTTTTTTATAACAAAAAGTACCCGCTTTGATGATTAAAATAAAAAGGATAAAAAAGAAAAGTCTATCCTGAAATTGAGTTTTCAGAAGATCCATTCCTCTCTAAGTTCAGCTGAAATCCACAAGACCATCAAGGTCAAGAGTTACAAAGTGATCTTCAATTGTTTCTGCTCTTCGGATCTGGACAACGCTGCTGTCTTCCCTTAACAGTAATTCAGCAGAACGGAGTTTCCCATTGTAGTTGAATCCCATTGCATGGCCATGGGCACCGGAATCATGGATCGCAAGAATATCGCCACGTTCTACTTCAGGGAGCATTCTATCAATTGCGAACTTATCGTTGTTCTCACAGAGTGAACCTGTAACATCATACAGATGGTCTTCCGGCTTGTTCTCCTTTCCAAGAACGGTTATATGGTGATAAGCACCGTAAAGTCCTGGTCTCATGAGATTTGCCATGCATGCATCGGTACCGACATAATCTTTATAGATATGCTTAAGGTGTCTTACTTCAGTGACAAGATATCCATATGGTCCTGTGATCGTCCTGCCACATTCAAGGTAAATTTTCAATGGGTCGAGACCGTTTGCCTTGATGCTCTTCTCATATTCGTCACGGACACCTTCTGCAATGACATCATAAGGAACCGCTTCCTGATCGAGTCTGTAAGGGATGCCGATTCCACCGCCAAGATTGACGAAATCGAATCGAATATCAAGCTCATTTGATATCTCAACTATAACTTCAAAGAGCAGTTTTGCTGTCTCAACAAAGTATGATGGTTCGAGTTCGTTCGATGCTACCATTGTGTGAAGGCCAAAACGCTTGACACCTTTTTCCTTTAGCATCCTGTAACCTTCAAAAAGCTGCTTTTTTGTAAATCCATACTTTGCCTCTTCTGGATTTCCAATGATGGCATTACCTTCTTTCAATGGTCCGGGATTGAACCTGAAACAAACAAGCTCGGGAAGTTCTGCTTCTTTCTCAAGGAATTCGATATGACTGATATCATCAAGATTAATGATTGCACCAAGTTCTTTAGCTTTTACAAATTCCTCTGCAGGAGTGTCGTTAGAACTGAACATGATATTCTCGCCAACAATACCTGTCTTTTCTGCAAGCAGAAGTTCAGGAAGCGAACTGCAATCAGCACCAAAGCCTTCACTTTTTAGTATTTTAAGAATGTATGGATTTGGCAGTGCTTTGACTGCAAAGAATTCCTGAAAGCCTTCTACTATACTGAACGCATCTTTGAGTTTTCTTGCATTGGTTCGGATGGCCTTTTCATCGTAGATATGGAATGGGGTTGGAAACTGCTTCTTTATTTCCAGTATCTGTTCTTTTGTGAATGGAAGTGTTTTTGATACCATAATATTTAGGTCTCCTTTAGTGTTTCTGAATCACTCTACTAACTTTAAAGTTAATACTATTTTCGATAAGGAAAATTGCTTCCGGTCAAGAGGGAAATGCAAGAGAATAACATGTATTGGTTCTATACTGGTTCTATACTGGTGCTATAATGGTGCTATAATGGTTTTTATATAATGAAAGTTGCAATCTATTTATGAAAGCGCTATTTAGCCTTCTGGAAAACTCAGAGTATTGTGTTGTTCTTACAGGTGCAGGTGTATCAACATTTTCAGGCATACCCGATTTTCGGGGAAGGTCCGGGGTATACAATAAATTTGATGCAGACCTTATTTTTTCGATAGATCACTTCAACAAAGATCCGGCATATTTTTATGCTCATTCAAAGAGTTTCATCTACGACCTTGAACACAGGCAACCAAGTATCGTGCATAGTGTGCTCTCTAAACTTGAAGAGAAAGGGATAATAAAAGCAATCATAACCCAAAATATTGACATGTTGCATCAGAAGGCAGGTTCAAAAAATGTTATTGAAGTACATGGTTCTCCACAAGAACATGTCTGCCTTGCTTGTGGTAAGAAATATTCTTATGAATATATTGCAGAGTTGCTTAAGGCAGAAGGGTTTCCTCTCTGCAATGAATGTGGAGGACTGGTAAAACCTGACATCGTTTTTTATGGTGAAATGCTGAGGCAGGACACAATTGAAAAAGCTATACAGGAAAGTTCAAAGGCTGATCTCATGTTGGTCCTTGGATCAACTCTGGTGGTCCAGCCAGCTGCCAGCTTACCCCTTTATACGATCGAAAATGGTGGGGAACTTGTTATTGTGAATGATATGAAAACACCCCTTGACGGATATGCAAAAAGGCTATATGATGACCTTGGAGATGTGTTTATCTCCGTTGCAGAATATTTTGATATTGACCCTTGATATAATTTTAATCAATAAACTATAATAATATACCTGCAATATATGAATCAAAGATGAACTTGATACCGGATTTTATCAAACGGAACGATCCATGTGCACACGGACAGTTGATACTGTCTATGATCTTCATGTTCACGTTTTTTGCATTCCCTTTCGTTGGCGTGAATGTTTTGATAATCATATTTATGGTCATACTTATTTCACTCAGGTATCTTGAAAGCAGACCACATTTATTAAAAAGACTCGATCCGATGCTCAGAACGAGATCAACACAGGCATTTGTTGCTTCGATCTTGATACTGTTCCTGGTGAGTTTTGTGCTTGACTCCTTTGCCTGTAACTATCCAATATTCGTTATAGGACAGGTTGTTGCCATCTCAACAATAGGGCTAGGTTCTGCAACGTTGGTTCGTTGTCATAAGGGATCATCATATGCGTCTCTTATGAACAGTGATTATCCTGAAAGGGAATTCATAAAAGATGAGACGAGGATAAATTTTATACCCTCAAGTATCACGATGTTAATAATTGGAATTCTCTTTGCATCAATTGCCGGTCTTTGGATAGTCTACTGGCAGGGTGCGAACATATCCTATAATATGATATTTTTCGTAGCAGTGATAGGTTCAATAACTGCCGGATTGTTCGAATCGATCCCTTCAAAGATAGATAAGAACATATCCATTCCACTTGGTTCAGGTATGGCAATGTGGTTGTTCTTCTCATTTGGATATTCGATCCCAACGAACCAAATACTGTTCGCACTTCTCTTTTCGATGTTCCTTGGTTATCTTGCATATTGTGCAAAGATAGCTGACATCTCTGCTTCCCTTAGTGCAACTCTTATCGGTGTACTGATAATCGCATTTAGTAACATCTACTGGTTCATACTTCTTCTGACATTTTTTATTCTTGGTGGCATGTTCACCAAATATAAGTACAAGCTCAAGGAATCGATGGGCATCGCAGAAGGAAAGGATGGGGTTCGAACATACGAAAATGTGTTCAGTAACAGCACAGCTGCCCTTATACTTGCTATTGCGTATGGTATCTATCCTCAGTATGGTGAACTGATAATCTTTGCATATCTTGGCACGGTAGCAACAGCTGCTGGTGATACTCTTGCAAGTGAGATCGGTACGACTGCACAACAACAGCCAAGGATGATAACAAGTCTGAAACCCGTGAAAACTGGAGTCGATGGCGGGGTGACATTACTTGGTGAGCTCTCATCGATTGGCGGGTCGGCAATAATTGCAATTTTTGCAATCATGTTCGCAATGGTCGATAGTCTTTATGCAGCCTTGGTCATAACGGTTGCCGGAGGTTTTTTAGGTACGAACATCGACAGTCTTCTTGGTGCGACACTGCAGAATAGGGGATTATTGACCAATAGTGGTGTAAATTTTGTTGCTACCTTTGCAGGTGCAATTATTTCTGCAGGATTGTACCTGTTATTATTCTAAAGTGATCTATATACGAGGCTGTCAAAAACTTTGATGTTAAACTTTATTTGATATGTTACCTTCCCAGTATTTCTTTTTTACAGCCAAATAATTCAACACTCATTCGGGTGTTTTAAATATTCTTTTTAGCTGATTAGGTAATGTTTGTCTGTAATAATTTTCGATTGGATTTGTTGTTTTAGAAACAAATCCATCTACCATAAACAAAGTCAATCTATTAAAATCTCTAGTGATTTTGTCTATTGATCTATAAAGAGCATATGGAATTTTCTTAATACCGTCTATTAAATTTTGAAGCCTATTGATTGCGATACTTACATCATATGTTCTAAATATCTCTTTTATTTCTGTAAATGTTAAACACATGTTTATCTTTTCACGGTAACTAACAAATTTTGATTTTAACTTTTTGAATACATCGTTTCCAATCAATTTATACAAATAAAATATGCAAAGTTGATGTTTTATCTCAAGTTTATCCATTATCGATTTGTACTTTATCCGATGATCAGTAGATATTGCATAAATTAGTCTGTTTGATGTTGCTTTTTCAATAAAATCCTTTACTGTATCATATTCAAGATTAGTAACGATCATTTCTTCAACTGGTTTATTGAATATTGAATCAATCAAACTGAGCCTATAAAATCGTCTTCCATTCAATTTTAAATATTGTTCATCATAGCAATAATAACCCGAGTATTCTTTTGTAGCTTCTGAAGTCACTTCTTTGTTTGATTTCCTTATCCAGTTATAGATGGTTTGATGGGATGGGGAGCAATCATAAAGTGAACTGAATATTTTTTGTAAATGTCTAAATGAACAATATCCTGTTTCATAACTGTCTTCAATATACTGTTCATATGTTCTGGCATATTGATGACCTTTTTTGACAATTGGGTCAAGAGGTGTTGTAAATCTTTTAGAGCATTTTTTGCAATAATACCTTCGTACGTGGATTATTTGACTTCCAAATTCTGCTAACTTTAACTTACGCGTATAATACTCTTGTTTATTTATTTTATTGGAACCACATACGGGGCACTGAGGATGTAAAAGATCAAAATGGTTGTCAGCATGCAAAACAAGTTCCTTCTCATTTCGAATGTTCCTTTTTCCAGTTGAACTAAAATGGGATATGATTGCTTTTTCAAAAGTTGTAATGCCTGAAAAACAATCAGTTAATTTAAGTTGTATTGAGTCAATGTGGGATGCGAAAGTGGATGTTATATTAGGTGTCATAACCATTCATCCACTTTCATAATATATATTCATTGTGATTGATTAGTTGTAACTTTCTAACACCAAAGTTTTTGACAGCCCCCTATATACAATAAACTTATATTCTAAGCAAACCCATTTTTTCATAATGGGTGGTAAAGGCGATATATCGATTTTTCAATTTCTTTGGGAGATACGTTTTATATTTTTGTTCTATATCGTGGGTGATGGAATCACTACGATGGTAGCTCTTGGATACGGACAGGAGGCGAATTTTTTCCTTGAAGGCATAATGCTTGATTATGGCATCTACACTATATTCCTGCTTAAATCTCTTTATATTGCTATCATTTTCTATAATTATAAAGTACTGGTTAGTTTGAATCATGTTTATATGCCTTACATATGGAAAAGTATCAAATATTCGATTGGAACACTCGGATTAGTATTAACTGTAAATAATCTCATGGTGATCTATTTGAACTGGAGTTTTGTCCAGTCTTTTACATCAAGGATAGTAGTGTTCATTCAGCAAACTTCAAATATCTTCTGAGACAACTTCTTATTATGAATATAAAAGGGATTGCTTCTGATACACTGGATTTTATTCTCAAAGTAAGCGAATCCACCTCCCCTAATGAATTTGCTGGTCTGTTACAGGAAAAGGATGGCATTATAACAGAAGTTCTCATACTCCCCGGAACCGAATCAAGTGAGATCAATGCTGTTATAAAGCTCTTTATGATGCCTAATGTTTCATCTGTCGGCTCGGTTCACAGTCATCCGGGACCGAATATAAGGCCATCAAATGCAGACCTGAGACTATTTGGCAAAACCGGAAATTGTCACATAATCGTTGGCCAGCCATACGATGAGAGCAACTGGCAGTGCTACAATGCAGATGGAGAACCTATAGAACTTCCAGTGCTGGACGTTAAAATCGAAGACGAATTTGATGATGAAGATCTTTTATGATGCCTTACAACAATTGATGTTGTAATGTGCTATAATTTATTTGTCTTTTTATTTATTTCATTGTTCGATCCCATGCTTTAATATTAGCATATATTAGGGCTCTGTAGAAATCCTATCAAAATCCATATCTATAGACTGGAATTGAGATTATAATCCAATCTCGTGCAACACATTCAATAATATTTTTATATTTGATTATTGTCCGAATATTGAGGATTTCTACAGAGCCAAAATAACAAAGAATATTAAGGTATTTGATATCCCTGTAGAGAAAATACGTGTTCTACAGGGCATCATCATGCTTGATTATTATGATCTCATCCAGTCATTCCAGACTCCTGCTTTCATTTTCAGGATATTAGTAATGTCCTCAAGCTGTTCTTCCGGAATACCGATAACCATTTCATCGTCCTTGAGTCCTGCATTCTTGGCAGCGCCATCACAACCAATAGAGATGTTAACTTCTCCGGTGATGTATGGTGAACCGGTAGCATCGGCACATGTGGACTGGATACCTGCAAAGTTTGCAGTCATACGACCACCACGTCTATAGATCACAGAATGTGCGATCCTTCTGGCTACAAGGGTGTTTCCGATCACGATAATAACATCAGGTCTTGTTGGTGTGTTGTCCAGGGGAGCAACGATCGTTGCAACGGTTGATCCGGGAGCAGGTCTTGGCATGTTGTCTACAACACGCTTAGCAACACTCAGGGATATTTCCTTTCCAAGTTTATCGAAATATAATTCCCCACTTTTGATCTTGTCAGGATAGTCCTGTAATCCTATAGCTGCAGCACCACCTTTGCAGGCATGCTCACCCATGGTAGCAAAAGTGACCGTATCATTGAACCTGGCATCCTGAAGCATCTGGCAATATCTTCTTGGGATCTCTATCTTTTGTAAGTCTTCAGGAATATCGATTTCCCTTTTTAATAATGATATTGCTACTGGTTTTCCTTTAAGCTTTAGTGTTTCAATCAGCGTCTCACTCATTTTTGTATAATCCATGTTATTACCTCTGGAATTTGTACCTATATCAGGGATAAAAGTTAATTTATCTCTGTTAATTGTATATCCAGTAACATCTCATATGAGAATATATATATAAGCATTATGGATAATCTATATATACATACTCCCATGTGAGTATTATATAATAATTACTAACTATGAATGAGGAAATTATATGAAGATATGTGTAACAGCTACAGATAAAAATCTTAATGCAGCACTGGATTTACGTTTTGGAAGATGTCCCTACTTTATCATCGTAGATTCGGAAACTATGGAATTCAAAGCAGTTGATAACTCGGCAGCTTCCGCGGCAGGCGGAGCAGGTATACAGGCTGCTCAGAACATTTCTGACAAAGGGATCGATGTCCTCCTTACCGGTAGCATCGGTCCTAACGCCTTCCCGATCCTTTCTGCAGCCGGAATTCAGGTAATGACAGGAGCCAGTGGTTCAGTTACAGATGCGATCAGTCAGTACAAAGAAGGTCAGTTGCAGGAAACTGGCGGCCCAACAGCACAGGCACATGCGTCCATAGCTCCACCCGGCAAAGGGGTGGGTGGACGCAGATCGGGCGGCTCCGGCAGAGGCATGGGAGGCGGCGGTGGAGCTGGCAGAGGCGGAGGAATGAATCGTTAAATTCAGGACTATGGGGTGATAAGATGAAAATATGTGTACCTTCAAGCGGTAAAGGCGGACTCGATGATCTCGTTGGCCAGCATTTTGGTAGGGTCCCGACCTACACTATAAAAGACACTGAAACGAATGAAATTAGAACGATTGAAAATAAAAGTGAACATATGGGAGGAGTAGGGCTTCCTCCAGAGCTCCTGTCACAGGAAGGAATTGATGTCATGCTTTGTGGGGGACTTGGGGACAAGGCTGTACAGCAATTCGAACAGTTTGGTATGGAAGTATATGTTGGTGCCAAAGGAACAGTGGAAGAGGCTATAATGGCATGGGAAGCCGGCAAACTCCCAAAGGCCACGAGTGAAAATGCCTGCCAGACCCACGACCACCATCACAACCACTGAAAATAAAGCGTAAAAACTAAAATGAGGTGAGACCAATGTCAGAAGAATATAAATGGTTCTTAAAAGATGCAGTTGTAGATACCGGAATGTGTACCTTATGCGGTGCCTGTGCTGCGGTTTGCCCCTATGAGATAATCGAATTCGATGAGAACGGACCAAAATTAAAGGAAGAATGCTACAGGAATGGAGAAGGCGCCTGTAAGGATGTTTGCCAGCGTGTCATGACAGATGCAGCTCGCATCTCAATGAACGTGTTCAATTTCAAATCACTGCCACCATCACTTATCGGCCAGTACCAGAAGATCGTTTCTGCAAGGGCCACAGATCCTTCAATCGCTGAAAAAGGACAGGATGGAGGAGCAGTGACCGCTCTCCTTGGATACTGCTTTGACAATGGTCTCATTGATGGTGCTGTTACTACTGCAGGTTTTACAAAACCGGATTCCTGCATCGTTGCGAGCAAAGAAGAACTCCTGGACACCCAGGGTGCCAAATATTCAGCAGTTCCTGTGATGGCTGCACTACGCCAGAGCAAGGATGAACTGAAAAATGTCGCAATGGTAGGTGTTCCATGCCAGACATACGGAACCAGAAGGACACAGTTCTTCACAGGTCTGAACGTTCACCCGATGGAAGTCGGAATGAATGGTGAAAAAGCTGACATTCCAAATATACCATATACGATCGGTCTGTTCTGCATGGAGAACTTTAACTACGAAAAGTTATCCGAGCACATGAAAAGTATAGGTATCGATCTGGACAAGATCAGAAAATATGCTATCAGACTTGATGTGATGATCGTAACTACCGATGACGGGGAAATTGAGATCTCCCTGAAGGACATCGCTGACTGTGTATGGGATGGATGCCGTATCTGCAGGGATGCTGTTTCCAAAGTTGCAGATATATCAGCAGGACATGTTGGCTCATCTACCGGATGGACCACTTTAATAGCCCGCAATGATAAGGGCCTGGAACTTCTTGAAGCAGCAGAAAAAGCTGGATACATAGAGACCGTCGATGATGTCGATATCAGTATGATAGAGGACTTTGCAGCTATCAAGATGAGAAAGTTCAACAAAGAGCTTGATAAGCGTCTTGATGGTGGAAAGAAGGTGAACTTCTACTGGGTACGTGATTATCCCGGCGTAAGACCAGAGGCGAATGGTACGAATTTTGTGAAGATCAAAACCAACTCCGGTATCGTACAGCATGATTACATTGCCAGGGTTGCTGAACTTGCAGAGAAGTATGGAGATGGCAGCCTTGAGCTTACCTCAAGGAAGAGTGTTGAGATACAGGGTGTCAAAGGCAAAAATGTCGATAGCCTGATGGCCGATGTCTATGGTAGTGGTCTCAAGACCATTGGAATGGGTTATGCTAATGCCTGTCCGGGAATGGACTACTGTCCCGAGGGACTCGTTACTACTAAAGATCTTGCAAATGAACTTACAATGCAATTCGCCCAGAAGCTCACTCCACACAAAATGAAGATCGGTGTGGCCGGATGTCCGAACAGTTGTGTAAGGGCAGAGAGTAATGACATTGGTATTGTAGGTCAGCTCCGGCCGAAGGTCGATACGGAGAAATGTACAGGATGCGGAAGATGCAGTGAATTGTGCAAACTGAATGCTATCTCTGTGATCTCAGGAAAAGCTGTCATTGACAGGGACCTCTGCATCAACTGTGGATGGTGTGTCCGGGGATGCCCACACGAGGCTGCGGTTGAAGATCAGAAAGGTTATTCTGTCTGGATCGGCGGGAACGATGGAAGAAGGCCAACTAATGGTGTTCTCCTAAAAACATTCTGCACAAAAGAGGAGATTCCATCCCTTGTAGATAAGGTAGGTAAGACCTTTGTCAAATATAGAACTAAACCCGGAAAGGAACGACTTGGTAACATCATTGAACTGGTAGGAGAAGGTCAGTTCATCAGTGAAGTTCTGAAAGAATAAGTGGAATGAAAGACCCCTATGGGGGATCTTTTTTTTGCTTGTTGTTTATTGGGTGAACCAGATATGGCTGTAAAAGAAAAACTCCGATTGGGTGCAAGTGCTTCAAAGAACTCTACCATTGTACTGGTTTTTCTTGCAGCAATAAAAGGTACCGTGGGGTTCTATTCAGGCAGTTCCTCCCTTATCGCAGATGCTATTCACACATCAATGGATATCTTTACATCCCTTGCAGTGTGGATCGGG
Organism: Methanococcoides burtonii DSM 6242; assembly: GCF_000013725.1. Lineage (NCBI taxonomy): Archaea > Methanobacteriati > Methanobacteriota > Methanomicrobia > Methanosarcinales > Methanosarcinaceae > Methanococcoides > Methanococcoides burtonii. Next base: position 635,801 of record NC_007955.1, on the reverse strand, counting down.
CTAAAGCTAAGCTTGAAAAGTAGCGGGGAACAATTCCATTATGGTTACTACAAAGCAGAGAACCTTGTGGCTCTTTTTGTCTCAGTACTCATTTTATTATCCGGGGTCGAACTTGTCCGTGGGGTCCTGAAAAGTATAAAGGACCCTGTTGAACTGGAACATCAGGGACTGGCGCTTGGAGCGGCTGTGTTCTCTGTAATTACTATTTATGCCCTTTCACAGTATAAGTTCAAAATAGGAAGACAGATAGGTTCACAGGCATTGATCGCAGATGCTACTCATTCGTATACAGATGTATTTAGTTCCATTGTCGTTGTTGTTGCTATTACCGGTTCGATGTTTGGTATACACTGGCTTGACGGTGTCGGGGTTCTTGTTATATCATTGATTATCTTCAAGCTTGGGATCACAACAGCAAAGGAATCAGCACTGACTCTGATGGATGCATGGCTGGACAGTGATTCTCTCGAACGTATCCGGCGTTCAGTGAACCATATCCCCGGTGTTAACAAGGTTGATGATATCAGGCTCAGAAGATCCGGTCTTGTGGTCTTTGGAGAGATGCAGGTAGAAAGTGCAGGAGAATACGACCTACAAATCGTGGAAATGCTTTCCGTTGAGATAGAAGAAGCGGTTAAAAGTGAGATCCCAAATCTGGAACATATTTCAGTCGATGTAAAACCCGGAAAAATATCCGTGCTCAAAGTCGCGATCCCTATAATGATACCTGAGGGATTACAGTCGAAGCTATCCAGACATATTGGAAAAGCTCCCTATTATATTTTCATCGAGCTGAAAGACAACAAAATAATGAGCTGGGATATTGGTGAGAACCCTGCTGCTGATCTGGATCGAAAAAGAGGTGTAAAGACAGCGGAATACCTGGAAGAACAGGATGTTAATATTGTTATAGTAAAGGACATCGGTGGAGGTCCATTCCACAAATTCCATGACAGCTTTATCAAACTGTTAGAGATGCCGGATGATGTGGAAGATGTTGAAACACTTATTGGGAAGATCCCTGAGTTGAGTATGATCACCGCTCCTACAGAGTAATATAATTTAAGAATCGGAGAACCTGAAAATGAAAATTGCGATAGCAAGCGGAAAAGGTGGAACAGGCAAGACTACAGTAGCAGTAAATCTTGCACTTTCCTTAAAGGATGCACAACTGTTCGACTGTGATGTGGAAGAACCTAATTGCAACCTGTTCCTTGGATATGATCTTGAGAAAATAGAGGATGTGAATGTTAAGACACCAGTTGTTGATAAGAATAAGTGTGACCTTTGCGGCAAATGTTCAGATTTTTGCCAGTTCAATGCCCTTGCCATTTTACCTGAAGATGTAATGATCTTCCCAACACTCTGTCATGGATGTGGTGGATGCACTATTGTATGTCCGAATAAAGCTATCAGCGAGGTGGACAGGAAAGTCGGAGTCATCGAAGGGTCGGTAAATGGAGAACTTGCGTTCTGTCAGGGACTGTTGAAGATAGGGGAACCCATGACATCACTTGTGATCAAGGCCCTGCAGGAGCATATCGATAAGAATGCGACTGCCATCATCGATGCACCTCCGGGTACTGCCTGCCCGGTCATTGCTTCGGTGAAGAATGTCGATTACTGTATCCTTGTGACCGAATCGACACCTTTTGGGTTCCATGACCTGAAGCTTGCTCTTGATGTTATGAGGATACTGGGAATACCTTTCGGTGTGGTGATAAATCGATGCGATATCGGTGATAATAGGGTAGAAGAATACTGTATTGAAGAGGGGATCCCGATCTTGATGAAGATCCCTTACGATAGGGAGATAGCAAGATTGTATTCGAAGGGCATTCCCTTTGTCAATGAGATGCCTGAGTGGAAAGACAGATTTCTCAGGCTTTTCCGGGATGTTACCTCACTGTCTGAAATGAGAGATCGTCCTGAACAATGATCAAAGGAGTTGATATTAATGGTAAAGATCGGATTAGTAAGATGTGAAATAGCCTCTAGGTCCTGTCCGGGCACTTCCTGTTTTAAGGCGATAAAGAATGGGACAGGTACACTTGAAGAGTTCAAGGATGAGGAGATTGACATCATTGGCATGGTCACATGCGGAGGATGCCCAGGAAGAGATTCAATTAGGCAGATCAGGGAAATGATAAGGAGAGGAGCTGAAGTGATATTCCTCTGCACCTGCATGATAAAACCAATCCCTAACCCCCCGAAGTGCCCTTATGCTGAAGAACTTGCAGAAGCGATCAGGGATATTTGTGATGTCAGGGTCATCATGGGAACACACTGATGTTTCCCGAGATATTTTGAGATTGGAGAAATAACATGAAACAGCTTACTATAATAAGCGGAAAAGGTGGCACAGGAAAGACTACTATTGCAGCAGCGTTTGCTTCGCTTGCAGAAAACGCTGTAATAGCTGATTGTGATGTGGATGCAGCTGATATGCACCTGATATTGAATCCGGAGATAATTGAAACAATCGACTTCTATGGTCTGAAGGAAGCCTATATTGATGACTCTTTGTGCATCCAATGCGGCTTGTGTAAAGAAGCCTGCAGATTCGATGCAATTACTGATAATATCAAGGTCGATAGCTTCGAATGTGAGGGCTGTGGAGTATGTGCTCACATCTGTCCTGAAGGAGCTATAACGTTGGTCGAAAGAAAAGCAGGAGAAGCCTATCTTTCTGAAACCAGATTCGGACCGATGGCACATGCAAAGCTCAGTGTAGGAGAGGAAGCAAGTGGTAAACTGGTAGCGTTTGTAAGGGAAAAGGCCAGAGACCTTGCTGATAGATATGACAAAGAACTAATAATCATCGATGGTCCTCCTGGAACAGGGTGCTCTGTTATTGCTTCCATTACCGGTGTTGATATGGTTGCAGTCGTAACCGAACCCAGCGTATCAGGAATTCATGATCTTGAACGGGTTCTGAGCGTAGCCGGCCACTTTAATATTCCGGCTGTGGTCTGCATAAACAGGTACGATATAAATGAAGAGAACACTCGCTTTATTGAAGATTATTGCAGGGATAATGGGATCGATGTTGTAGGAAAACTTCCTTTTAGCAGAATTCCGACCGAGGCAATGATCCTGGAAAAAACGGTGATGGAATATTCAGGTAATGAATTGTCAGGTGAGTTTTCAGAAAAACTAAAAGATATGTGGGAAAAAGTTATGAGAAGCCTGAACTGAAACATGGTTCATGCTTCAGGCTATGCTTTCATATATACATCACATAGTACGTTTGACCGCAAGCATCCTGTCAAGGGCTTCCTTTGCCTTAAGCCTTGTATCTTCAGGTACAGTGATAACATACTGCATGTTCTCAAGAGCATCGAGGACGGATTCAAGAGTTGTTATCTTCATGTTCGTACAGATGGTGAACTCGGAAACATAATATAACTTCTTTTCCGGATTCTCTTTACTCAGCCTGTGAAGGAGTCCGTTCTCCGTACCTATGATGAATTCCTTTGCATCGGACTTCTTTGCATAGTTCAACATACCGGTTGTGCTCAACACCTCATCAGCAAGGTCCAGAACTTCTGTGCGACATTCGGGATGTGCCAGGAACAGTGCATCAGGATGTTCCTCTTTTGCTTTAATTACGTCATGGCCACGCATCTGGTGATGTGTAGGACAGAAACCATCCCATGAGTAGATCATCTTATCCGTGAAACCTGCAACATAGTTTCCGAGGTTCTTGTCCGGGACAAAGATCACCTCATCTTCCTCGAGAGAGTTCACCACATCGATGGCATTGGCTGAGGTGCAGCAAATATCACTCTGTGCTTTTATCAGTGCAGATGAGTTCACATAGCACACAACAGCAGCATCAGGATGTTTCTTCTTTTCGTCATCAAGTGATATGACATCGACCATTTCAGCCATGGGGCAGCCTGCATCCTTTTCCGGAAGGAGTACTATCTTTTCCGGACTTAGAATGGCCGCACTCTCTGCCATGAAATCAACACCACAGAATACGATAACATCTGCATCAGAATTGACAACTTGCTGGCTTAATCCAAGAGAATCGCCTGTAAAATCTGCAATGTCCTGTACTTCAGGACGCTGATAGTTATGAGCAAGAATAACTGCATCAAGTTCCGTTTTTAAAATATTGATCCTTTCAATGATCTTTTTCATGTCCTGCATCTTCTCACCATGTAAATATCTCTTATTGAGCTATATCAATCTTACCTGATTTTTATAAATTCTATTCAATTTTATCGTTGTATTCTACTTAAGTAAGATAAGCGATAATACTTCCTGTTAACGCTGTTATCATGCGGTTGTAAATATTTGTTGCTTTAAGTAATTAACGGCAGCTTAAAATGTTGCATAAGTATAAATTAATGTAAAACCCTCTTAATTTAGGGAGTGAAATAAATGGTAGAGACCAAAATAAAAGTTGACGGCATGTCATGTGGACACTGCAAGATGCATGTTGAAAAAGCAATATCCGGAGTTGCAGGAGTTTCATCCGTAGATGTCGATCTCGACAAAGGTGAAGCTAAAGTCTCCTATGATGAAAATGCAACGGACATCGATGCTATCAAAAAAGCTGTGAACGATTCCGGATACAAGGCTTAAGGCCTTACCCTTTTATTATTTTTTTATGCTACACGGTAAGCAGTATTTTCAGACAGAAATATCCTATTAACAATGGTGCAACAACATGGAAGCTAAGATAGATGTTCTTGGAATGACATGTATGCATTGTCACGAGAGGGTTACAAAAGCCATCTCTGCGCTTAAAGGCGTGGAAAGTGTCGATGTAAGTCTTGAAGAGAACAATGCGACCGTCATTTTCGATCCTGAAAAGGTCAGCCTTGAAGAGATCGAACAGGCAATTCTCGGTTTAGGTTATGAGGTAGGGAAGGATGACAATTCTGGAATCCCGGATGATCTGACAGAGGACACAGAAACGATCGAGGTGGGGGACACGGTCGATGCAGAGGGAAAAAGCAACTCACATCCAACACCCGTTGAGCTTCTTCAGGAGAATGGTGAGAAAGTAACTCAGAAAGCAGATAAGGAGCCTGTGGAAACTACGTTGAAAGTTACAGGCATGACCTGTGCTGCCTGTGCTATTCGCATAGAGGATGCCCTTAAGAAACAATCTGGTGTGCTATCTGTAACGGTCAATCTTCCCCTTGAGAAAGCTTCTGTCACTTATGATCCACAGCTATTCACAACGGAAAAGCTGGAAAAAACAGTTGAAGATACCGGTTATGGGATACTGAAAGATGAGATGGCATTTGATGTCGGGGGTATGACATGTGCTGCCTGTGCCACAAACATTGAACGTGCCCTGAAGAAGCTTGATGGCGTGAGCGATGCAAGTGTGAACTTCCCCATGTCCACTGCACGTGCCAAATATGATCCCGACAAGGTTTCAGCAGCAGATATGCTCAAAGCCATTGAAGAAATAGGTTATACCGCATCTGTGAAAAAGGAAGGAAGTCCTCTTGACCGCGAAAGGGCTGCAAGAGATACGGAGATGACACATCAGAAGAACAATCTGATCATTGCCGTTCTGCTTACCATCCCGATCGCCCTTGGAGGAATGAGTGCAGGATTTCCCCAGTATCTCTATTTTGTTCCACCCATACTTGCCGACAGGATGGTACTTTTCATCCTTACGACCATCGTTATGGCCTTCCCGGGACGACAGTACTTCGTTGGTGCCTATAAGGGTCTAAGACACAGTTCCGCTGACATGAACCTGCTAATAGCTACCGGTACCGGTGCTGCATACACTATCAGTGTGGTTACCAGTTTCATTGATCTCGGTCCAGGATACCAACACACCTTCTTTGAAACGGCTGCCATGTTGATCACTTTCATAACATTCGGACGCTACCTTGAAGCAAAGGCAAGGGGCAGAACATCCGAAGCTATAAGGAAGCTCATAGGGTTGCAGGCAAGGACTGCACGTGTGATAAGGAACGATGAAGAGGTCGAAGTGGCTGTGGAGGATGTTGTTGCAGGTGACATCGTAGTTGTCAGGCCCGGTGAAAAGCTTCCAGTAGATGGTATTGTTGTGGAAGGAACATCTTCAATAGATGAATCCATGATATCCGGTGAGAGCATTCCCGTGGAGAAGAATGCCGGAGATACTGTAATAGGTGCAACGGTAAATGCAACTGGTTCTTTTAAGTTCAAGGCTACTAAGGTGGGCGCTGATACAGCACTTGCACAGATCATCAAGCTTGTGGAAGATGCACAGACATCAAAGGCACCCATTCAAAGAGTAGCGGACTTTGTGGCCGGGAGGTTCATCGTTACAGTAATTGCGATCGCTGTCATCTCATTCATGTTCTGGTTCTTTATCGGGTACGGTCTATATGATGTTGCCCAGTATTCAGTGATATCAAGCCCATTCCTGTTCTCACTTCTTATCGGTATAACAGTACTTGTGATATCCTGTCCCTGTGCTGTAGGGCTTGCAACGCCTGTGGCTATCATGGTAGGCACCGGTAAAGGCGCTGAGAACGGTATTCTCATCAAAGGCGGCGAAGCGCTTGAGGTAACCCGGAAGATAGGTACCATAGTGTTCGATAAGACCGGCACCCTCACCGAAGGAAAGCCGGTGCTCACAGACGTGATTACATTTGGCGATCACTCAAGAGATGAGGTCCTCTCTCTTGCAGCAACGGCTGAAAAGGGGTCGGAACATCCACTTGGTGAGGCTATCGTAAATGGAGCTGTAGACAGCAATGTTGACATACTGGATACAACAGCATTTGATTCAATTCCGGGTCATGGAGTCACTGCTACCATCGATGGACGGAAAGTACTTCTTGGTACTCGCAAGCTCATGGCCGATAATAATGTCGATGTATCAGGTATGACAGACGCTCTTGAAGAACTTGAACTTCAGGGCAAAACTGCCATGCTGGTCTCAGCCGATGGTAATGCTATTGGTATCGTTGCAGTTGCTGATACGCTTAAAAGAAACTCAGTTCAAGCTGTTTCCAAACTTAAGAGTATGGGAATTGAGGTTGTGATGATGACCGGTGATAACAGCAGGACAGCATCTGCTATTGCATCGGAAGCTGGTATAGACCGTGTTCTTTCCGAAGTGTTGCCTGAGGACAAAGCTGCTGAGGTGAAGAAGCTTCAGAAAGAGAACAAGATCGTCGCAATGGTCGGTGACGGCATCAACGATGCTCCTGCACTCACGCAGGCAGATGTTGGTATTGCCATGGGTGCCGGAACAGATGTAGCCATGGAATCCGCTCAGATAGTGCTTATCAGGAACGATCTCCTTGATGTTGTGGCTTCATTGAAGTTAAGCCGGCTTACCATGAGGAAGATCAAGCAGAACCTGTTCTGGGCTTTCGGCTACAATAGTCTTGGTATCCCAATAGCTGCAGGAATTCTGTATCCTGTGTTCCATCAGGTGCTTGTCACTCCTGCAATGGCAGCAGCGTTTATGGCAATGAGCTCGGTCTCGGTCGTGACGAATTCCCTGCTGATGAAGAGAAGCAGAATAAAATAATTTACTTTTAAGAAGAGGCATTCGCAGCAACACTTTTGTTGTTGTAGAAATGCCTCTTCATGCCATTATTTAATATTTGGTCTTTCCGGGATGTATCGGTTTCACACCATTTCGATATGTACCACGCATACACTTTCTGTTGAAACACTGTCGATCTTGTTTTGATATACATCGTGCAGATATATCCTGAACATCAACTGATTCCCATCTTCTGAATACACATCCCAGCCTGATCCCAGATCATCTGAGATAGTCAAGACCTGATCGTCTACGAAATCACCGTTCCTGGAAACCTCCAACCACGCCCTTCTGCCTTCTATATCGATCTGCTTTGGAATGAGATTATAATTATCCGGCAGTTTGAATGTCTCACCAGTACTTAGAACGTAACTATCGGAGAAGGAGAATGTCTGCTCTCTTAATACTTCATGTGGAATGATCTCTTCATCAGGATGTTCAGAAAAATCATTCAAATATTTTGATGGGACAAAGTTTGCTGAAAGTATCAGTGATGAAATTAATATAACGATGAGAACAGATGTTAATATTAGTACATTCGCCATTTTTTTTGAAGTCTTGTCCATGATTGTAATTGAACCCCCACAAAATATACTTTAATCGTACTTTGTAAAAACGTACATCGTGGTATAATAATATTTTGGAAACATGAATTGTTACAAAAAATAAGATACTATTAAAATAATGACCAAAATAGAGGACAGTGACATAAAAATAAGCCCCGTGATTTCGTTCCTTATATCTGACATTTCTGCATTAGGGGTGTTAAAGATAGAATAACGTCGGTTTGCTAACTTTAGATATTTATACTGTCAAAACCAATTATAATTGGAATTATAGTAAAAAGGATTAATATTATGATTAATTGGAATGTTGTCGAAACAGGAAGTAATATCGTTTTAACTGCTGCTTTAGTTGGTATTACTGGGTACTATGCAAACCAAGTGAAAAAACAGGTTGGTTTTATTGAAAATGATAGGTATTGTAAAGAAATGGAATGTCTTGTTTCACCCTTATATGCTAAAAAAGACAATCATATAATTTTTATGAAAGGGGTACCAGGCTATAGAAACAGTGCTGATAGAACACATCAAGAATATTTTGAATTTTGGGATAGCATTAAGAAATACATGTATTTGGGTTCTGACGTATTACGAAATAATTTACATGTGTACTTTGACTGTAAATCAAATACAGTCAGAGATAGAGAAGAAGATGAGGACTATATAATAGCCAAAAGAAAACTAATCGAATCAATCACAAATAGGTATGAAGAACTAGAAAATAAAATAAATTAATCCCATACTATCAACTCCTTATCCCTGTCCTTTATGTGTAAAAGGTTAAATTAAGTTTTTAAAGAAATTAAGTCATATTATCAATACGATTGATAATCAGGAATGTGTGTATGTCCGGAAATTAGCCCGGATAAACGAAAAGGAATCATACTGCGTATTTTGATGCTAAATTTAGATTATGGGTAATGTCGGTAGCAGTGATCATAAAACTCCTCTGATCGTTTTACTAAGTTCTGGTAACCGTCTAAAAGCTATTTTTAATTGCCAGTCAAACTGGCTAATGCTTCTTTTTTTCAATTTTGATCCGGTACTCCAAATATCCTGATAACTACGGATTGATTCGAAGTTTAGACAATTCTTTAATAAGTGTAGCTCATATTGGAACATGTCGAAAGACGCTCACTATTACCAAATCACAAAAGGAGAATCGATATGAAAAAATATTTTGCATTTATGTCAATTGGCCTGTTGTTGCTCAGTATGACAGCAATAACAGTTGCCATTGCTGCCCCTGAAACTACAGCAGCAGAACCGGAATTGTTTGCCGAACCCATGTTAATAGCAGAACCTGTATTGATATCTGAACCTGCACTGATAGCTGAAAAGATCTCTGCAGATGGATATTATCAGGACATGCTATATCCTGAGATTGAAAGAGAGATAGTTCCTCTACTCGTTGACCCTGGATATTCATATCTTAGAATTAAGCCGGGAGAGTCAGATGAAATGACCGTTGTGCTTTTCAATCACGGTAAAGAACCACTGACACTTGAACCTCATGTTGCACCGAAGGTATTCAGTGATAATATGCTTGACGAGGACTGGGTTACTATTTCACCTGCAAAGGCAGAACTGAGATCAGGAGAAAAGCAGGAGTTCACTATCAAGGTCTCAGTTCCTGAGGATGCTGAACTTGACAGTTATGATGCAAACGTTTTCTTCAGCGATCTCGAAGGGGATGTTTCAGCTCTGTATCCTGGTTACAATGGTGCACTTGAGCTTTCAGTGAACGTCTGGTTGCCACCAAATATACAGATATTCAATTCATACATAAATGACCGTGTGGAAGCAGGTTTAGAGTATGAATATGTTATCAAGCTCAAGAATGTTGCTGACAAGGCAATTTCTATCAACCCTGAATTCGAAGTAAGTGAGAATGAATGGTATGGATACAGTGCACAGGTCTCTCTTGATGAGAAGGACGTTACCATCACAGCACCTTCTGTTATCAAGGCAGGAGAAAAGGCTACTGTAACAGTAAAGGTCAGAGTTCCAGCTGATGCGGAAGGAAATCTCAATGGCAGGATCAACCTGAACATCGATGACAGGACCATGAATGAATGGAGCCAGAAAGTGAACATGAACCTCGATGTCTGGCAACAACCAGAAGACCCGTTCACAACAGGCTTTGTTGCAAGGACAGATGATCCGGTAACCCTCAGGATAATCTCAAGGGACTATAATTATGGTGGCAGCAGCACATCTTCTACAGCACCCACCTTCGATGTTGTGTTGAAGAACGCTGATGGTCAGGTCAAGTCGGTCCTTATCAGTACAGGCCACAGTAGTATTGTCAGTCTTTCACAGCAATCTCCTATCTATTCTGGAATTGCAATGGATGAGGCAAGAGGTGGAGCTATGAGTGGTATGGTTGTTTCAAAAGAGAGCGCAGACGAGGAACAATTCAATGTTTATCAGCAGGGTTCAACAACATATATGGAAGTCTATCTTGCTGATGGTGCTGTTGGGGAATGGACACTTGAGATAATGCCTCACAACACAGAGAATTTTGAATATTCTGTCAACATCGGTCCGGTTGATTGAATCTATTCCAATTATGTCATATGTTAACATGGCACGCAATGCCTTTTTTTACTTCTTCTTTTAACATCACAGCAGATAATGATATAATATATCAATGCTGAAAGTTCAGTGCTTATATTAAAAGAATTGTCGTCTTGCAAGCATTTTTTGTAACGGCTCTAATAAGTTGATAACATGCAGGAAAAAATAATCGAAATCGCATCACGTATATCCGAATTGCGCGAATTATCCGACATAGGTCTTGAGACCATGGCAGAGAAGCTTGGTATCTCTGTGGATGCCTACAAACAATATGATTCCGGGGAATCTGATATTCCTGCAAGCATGTTGTTTGAGATATCACAGATACTCAATGTGGACATGGGACTTCTTCTGACAGGAGAGGAACCGCGCATGCATATCTTTGCGGTCAACCGAAAAGGCAAAGGTACTGAAGTGGAAAGAAGGGTGGATTACAATTATCTGAACCTTGCATCGAACTTTATTCATAAAAAGGCAGAACCTTTCATTGTCAGTGTGGATCCGCGTTCAGATGCTAATTTCCCTTCCATGAACTCCCATCCAGGACAGGAATTCGATTATGTTATAAGCGGTACGCTCAAGGTCTGGATACATGACAATGAGATCATCCTTGAGGAAGGCGATTCAATTTATTTCGATTCCAATTTTGCTCATGCAATGGAAGCGGTTGGAGATGAGCCGGCAAAATTCCTTGCAATGGTTCTCTGATAGTTTTGCTATCTGAACCTTATTTATTTTTATATAGAAAACGGGTGTAAATATGTCATCTTTATTGGAAGAATATGTCTCACGTACAGATTTTGGATCATATGAGGACTTTAAGAAAAATTTCAAGATCAACATTCCTGAAAATTTCAATTTCGCATACGATGTCGTCGACAGATATGCAATGGAACAGCCTGATAAAAGAGCACTTGTCTGGTGTGATGATAACGGCAATGAACTGGTCTATACCTTCAAGGACCTGAAACACTATAGTGACAAAGCTGCTAATCTGTTCAAAAAATACGGTATCGAAAAAGGCGATGTTGTTATGCTGACCCTTAAAGGTCGATATGAGTTCTGGATATGTATCCTTGCTTTGCATAAGATCGGTGCGGTAGCCCTTCCTGCAACACATATGCTGACCACAAAGGATGTCACATACCGCATCGAACTTTCCAATATAAAGATGGTAGTCAGTGCGGATGATGAAGGGTTGATGGGATATATTGATGAAGGTCACAAAGGCTATGAGGATATCCTGCTCCACAAGGCATCTCTGAATGGAGGACGTGAAGGGTGGCTGGATTTCACAAAGGAACTGGAGGAAGCTTCTGCTGACTTCACACGTCCGGAAGGAGAAGCTGCTACAAAGAACGAGGAAATTGCGTTGCTTTATTTCTCCTCAGGTACCACAGGACTGCCAAAAATGGTGCAGCACGATTTTGCATATCCTCTCGGTCATATCATCACTGCGAAGTACTGGCAGAACGTCCGCGATGATGGTCTGCACCTTACAGTTGCTGATTCCGGCTGGGCAAAGTGTGTGTGGGGTAAGCTCTACGGGCAGTGGATAAGCGGGACTGCGGTCTTTGTCTATGACTATGAGCGTTTTGATGCTAAGAACATGCTTGAGTTTGCAAGCAAGTATGGGGTAACCACCTTCTGTGCACCTCCGACGATATATCGTTTCCTGATCAAGGAAGACCTTTCACAATATGATTTCAGCAGTCTCGAGTATTGTGTTGTAGCAGGCGAACCTCTTAATCCTGAAGTTTATGAGAGGTTCCTGGAGTTCACCGGACTTAAGCTCATGGAAGGCTTCGGTCAGACCGAGAGCATTGTAAGCATTGCTACTTATCCGTGGATGGAACCTAAACCCGGTTCAATGGGCAAGCCTTCTCCTGAATACGATATCGAGCTTTTGAACCTTGATGACGAAGTCTGTGATTTCGGAGAAGAGGGCGAGATCGTCATCAATACCTCAAAAGGAAAAACAGTAGGTTTGTTCGCAGGATATCGTTCTGATGAAAAGAAGACTAACGAGGTATGGCATGATGGTTATTACCATACCGGAGATATGGCCTGGAAGGACGAGGATGGTTATTTCTGGTTCGTTGGCAGATCTGATGATATCATCAAGAGCTCCGGTTACAAGATCGGACCTTTCGAGGTAGAGAGCGCTTTGATAGAACATCCTGCTGTACTTGAATGTGCTATCACGGGTGTTCCTGATGCTACAAGAGGGCAGATAGTCAAAGCTACGATCGTTCTTGCAAAAGGCTATGTAGCAAGTGAGGAATTGAAGAAGCAACTTCAGGACCACGTCAAGAAAGCTACTGCACCTTACAAGTATCCACGTGCTGTGGATTTTGTTGATTAGCTTCCCAAGACCATCAGCGGTAAGATCAGGCGTGTTGAGATACGCGACCATGATGAAGGAAAGAACTGATAAAGATCATAGAATGTTTCAGGCTCACAATAATTCCTGAAACATACTTTGATACTCGAATAATTCAATGGATAAATTTTTTAATTTAGAGTTTATCTATTTACTACAGGTTGATATCATGTCTGAAAATAGTGAAAATATGAAACCTTATCCGCAGCTTAACAATCTTGAATGTAAGGGCTGTGAAAGATGTATCCCTGCATGTCCAAAAAGTGTTCTGTTCATGAGCGAGAACATCAATGAACGCGGCTATCGTTATGTTGAATACAAGGGTGAAGGCTGCACAGGATGTGGAAATTGCTACTACACCTGTCCTGAGACACTGGCTATTGCAGTGCACATCCCTATAAAGGAAAAATAAGCCCGGAAAGTGAGGTAAAATTATGGCTACACAATTGATCAAAGGTAACTCAGCTGTCATTATTGGCGCATTATATGCTGGATGCGACTGTTATTTCGGTTATCCGATAACTCCGGCAAGTGAGATCCTTCATGAAGCTTCCCAGACATTCCCGAAGCTTGGAAGGAAATTCGTACAGGCGGAATCAGAGGAAGCCGCTATTAATATGGTCTATGGAGCAGCATCTGCCGGCCATAGGGCGATGACCGCATCATCAGGTCCGGGTATGAGCTTGAAACAGGAAGGAATCTCATATCTTGCAGGAGCTGAACTGCCCAGTGTCATCGTTGACATTATGAGAGCAGGTCCGGGCCTTGGTAATATCGGTCCTGAACAGGCTGATTATGCTCAGGTAGTAAAAGGCGGAGGACATGGTAACTATCGCAATATAGTACTTGCACCTAATTCTGTTCAGGAAATGTGCGATCATACGATAAAGGCTTTCGAACTGGCAAGCAAATACCGTAATCCTGTTGTCGTTCTAGCCGATGGTGTGCTTGGACAGATGATAGAACCCCTTCATTTCCCTGACAAGGCTATAACACCTGTCATAGATGAGTCCTGGGCTGTATGTGGTACGAAGGAGACAAAGGAGAACCTTGTCACGTCTATATTCCTGGATTTCGATAAACTTGAGGATTTCAACTATCAACTTCAGGAGAAGTATGAGACGATCAAGAAGAACGAAACCGTCCATGAAGAATATATGACAGATGATGCTTCTATTGTTCTTGTTGCGTATGGTATCAGCAGCAGGATCTGTCATTCAGCTGTAGAGGTTGCAAGACGGGAAGGTCTCAAGGTAGGATTGTTCCGTCCTATTACATTGTTCCCATTCCCTGAAAAGGAGCTTAAAGGCATTGCTGATTCGTATGACTGTACTTTCATCTCAGTCGAGATGAGCAACGGTCAGATGATGGAAGATGTAAAACTTGCTATCGAGTGTAGCAAACCTGTTGAACTGGTCAATCGCTTGGGTGGAAATTTAATAACACTGGATCAGGTCATGGAAATGATCAGAGAAGTTGCTTCAAGGGAGGTATAAAAATGGCAGAGAAGATCATTGGAAGACCGGCAGCGATCTATGAAGAGTTCTCAAGAAAGGGAGGAGCTGCACCGAGTGCAACACACTATTGTCCGGGATGTGGACATGGTATCATTCACAAGCTCATCGGTGAGGCTATGGACGACCTTGGAATTCAGGACAGGTCTGTCATGATAAGCCCAGTTGGGTGTGCTGTATTTGCTTATTACTACTTTGATTGCGGAAACCTTCAGGTAGCACATGGACGTGCACCTGCTGTGGGTACTGGTATGTCAAGGGCACAGGACAACGCGGTGGTCATCTCATATCAGGGCGATGGTGATCTTGCTTCAATTGGTCTTAATGAGACCATGCAGGCTGCGAACCGTGGTGAGAAGATGGCAGTATTCTTCGTGAACAATACTGTTTTCGGAATGACCGGCGGCCAGATGGCACCAACCACACTTATCGGTGAGAAGACCGTCACGTGTCCGGATGGAAGGGACCCAAGGTTTGCCGGATATCCGCTTCACATGTGTGAGATCCTTGATAACCTGAAAGCACCGGTGTTCATCGAGCGTGTATCCATTTCCGATATATCACATATCAGGAAGGCAAGAAAAGCTATTAGAAGAGCTCTTGAGGTGCAGAGGGACGGAAAAGGATATGCATTTGTTGAAGTGCTTTCCACATGTCCTACAAACCTTAAGCAGAATGCACAGCAGAGCACCGATTTCGTGAATGACATGATGGAGAAGGAATTCCCACTCCAGAACTTCAGGGACAGATTCGATGAGGCTGAGCCATTGTGGAGGGATGAAAGCGATTTCTCCAAGTCTGCCATTGATAAGCTTTACAGCCTTGAGGATAATGCTTCACCTGAGGCAGTGCCGGACAAGGATTTCAAGATCGCTTTAGTTAAGATAGCCGGATTCGGTGGTCAGGGTGTTCTGAGCATGGGACTTACCCTTGCACGTGCAGGCTGTCGTGATCAGCGCTATACATCCTGGTATCCGTCATACGGACCTGAACAGCGCGGTGGAACTTCCAATTGTTCTGTGGTTATTTCAGGAGAATCCATCGGCTCACCGGTTGTGTATGAATCAGATGTGCTCATAGCTCTTAATCAGCCATCACTTGAGAAATTCGCAGGCGATGTGAAAAAGGGCGGTGTTATTCTCTATGATTCTACTATAAATGCAGTGGATATTCCAATTCCGGAAGATGTCAGAGCTATTGCAGTTCCTGCTACGCAGATAGCAAAGGATGCAGGTTCTGTTAAAGCAGCTAATACTGTTATGCTTGGTGTGATGATGGAACTGGGAGATACAGGTCTTCCTGAAAAGGTATTCAGAGAAGCTATCGAGGATACCTTTGCAAGCAAACCAAAGCTTATCCCGATGAATCTCGAAGTCCTTGAAGCTTCAGCAAAGTGGGCAAGAGATAATATTAAATAAATCACATTGTATCCGGCACTGTAACCGGATACATTTTATGTTTATACATTTCTTGTTTTGTATTATCTGGAAATTTGCTGAGCTACTGATCTCTTTTATGGTATTTGCAACAGTGGCAATTGCTGTTACCGATCTGGTTCATGATCGGATATTCTTCTCTGTTTTTATTAGACTCCCAGCATCATATTTGTCGGACTTATGACCTTCGTGCATTTTAAGTGGAAGAGCATGGGACATTGAGTTCAGGCTCGATGTACAAAGTGTTAATAACTCAATTTTGACAGTCAAATTTGGGTTACAGACAACAATACAAAGATCAGTTTAGAGTTAATATTTTGACCACTATTTTCCGATTATTAACAAGTAAGAGAAGAAATAATCAATAAATTGCTCACTGAGTATTTAGTTATTTAATGTGAAAATTAAAAAGTTCATTGACATGAATACATAGCAATTGTCAAATTGTTCGTATCCAATTATTGTTTCAAATATAAACTTATAGCATGTATTGTGATAAGTTCCTTTTTTGTATAAATGTAAGTAGTTGATACAACATCTTTATATAGCACACATTACATTGTATCATTGCTTTTAAAGGCAAAAATCACTTTGATTAATTATAGGTCTAGATGGTATATCCTTAACTGTATTTACTATTTTTTCATATATTTACTTCTGGTTATTATCCTTTTAAGCACTTTAAAGGAAGTGAAATATTTGTTCAACAACATGGAATCAACTGCTCCAGTAGAAGCTGGCGAAACATACGACGTGACAATTGAAGATATCGCAAGAGAAGGCGACGGAATCGCAAGAGTAAGCGGTTTTGTAATTTTTGTACCTGAAGCCTCCGTTGGCGACGAAGTAACAATCAAGGTAACAAAAGTAATGAGTAAGTTCGCATTTGGCGAATTAGTTTAATTACTATAATCAATTAAAAACATAATTGGAAGATCAATTATTTGATCTTCCATTTTAATTTTCTTATTAATTTATTATTTTTCTATTGAATATTGCTTTCTATTTTAAATTTAAGTATTTGAGACTCGTCAATTCAGTTGGTCTTGACGTTCATGTTGGTTTCTTGCATAGATAAATCAGAGCAAGTATAGTCATGCTTATGAACTTCAAGAGCCGTTCAGGTTCATTGTTGATCTTGCTTTCAACCACCCTTACATTTATTAACTAATACATGCAATATATTGTATTAATGTTCAAGAAACTTAGAAGATATTTTTCAATTCTAAAAGTTTTTATTCGATATAATTTGTTCAGCTTGCTCTATAGAGAGATACAGAATAATTATGTTTCCAACAAGAAGATCACATGTTCAGTAGATCGGGAAGCACAGAAGAATGCACGCAAGCTCAGACTTGCCTTTGAAGATCTTGGCGTGACATTCATCAAGTTCGGACAGATTATGAGCAAACGTCCTGACCTTATTCCCTTTAGTTATGTGCAGGAGTTATCCCAACTTCAGAACAAGGTCGGGTCAATTTCATTTGAAGAAATGACCGCATCCTTCGAAGGTTTTAATTGCGATTGTCAAACCAAAGATGTGTGTGATATCTCTTCAGGGTCAACCACTTCATTTATTTCGCAATTCGATGAATTTAATAAAAAACCTATTGCAAGCGCTTCTATTGCACAGGTATATGAGGCTGTATTGAACGGTCAAAAAGTAGCAGTTAAAATAGCACGGCCTAATCTGATTGACCTGATAAATGTCGATCTTTCAATCATCAATGATCTGAAGCCACTTTTAGTAAGGATGGGAGGCTTTGGTAGCAACTTTGATATTGATAGTTTTCTTGATGAATTCAAAGAACTTCTGAACAAAGAAGTGGACCTTCGTAATGAAGCTCGTAACATCATGAGATTTGGTGAAATATTTAGATCTTCAAAGGACATTCATATCCCGAACGTACATGAAGCTCTCTGTACAGAGAGCGTTCTTGTAATGGATTACATGGAAGGTGTGCTTGTAAAGGACCTTGATGATAAGAACCAAAAATTGCGTTCAAAGTATGCACATATAATCAGCTCAAGCTATCTGGAACAGGTATATGTACATGGATTTTACCACGCTGATCCGCATTCAGGCAACATCCTGCTTCGAGAGGATGGAATTGCCTTCATTGATTTTGGTGAAGTGGGGATAATTGATTCTGAACTCAAGCGGAATATGTTGAATCTGTTCTATGGCATCTATAAGAAAAATGTGGATATTGCGTTTGAAGCATTTCTTAAAATAGCCAACATCAATAAAGATGACATCGATGTTCATAAGTTCAAGGTCGATCTAGATTCATTGATATCCCTTCAGAATTTCGCACTTGGTGAACGTCAGAATGACAGTTATGCAAATCTGGCACTCAAATATGATCTAGCCCTGCCAAGTGATTTTTCAACTCTTGAGCGTTCCCTGGTACTGGTAGAAGGTGTCTGCCTTGAACTTGACCCTAAATTTAATCTCATCGAAGATGCAAAAACATTGATATCCATGGTCATGATGAAACGGTATTCACCAATTAATGCAGCAGAATATTTCCTTCTGGAGGGCGACAGGTATCTTGAGATCTTCAAGAACCTGCCACAAGGGATCAATGATGTTATCGAGACGATCAGAGGTTATCGTTTTGAGAAACTTGAAGAAAAGACCAAAGAGATCAAACACGATAAAATAATCGATTCTCTCTCAAAATATGTTTTCCTTTCAATAATACTTGTTTCTTCCGCCTATCTAGCAACACAACAGGATACTAATCTGGCAAATCTTGGGATTGTCGGTTTCGTTGTCGCATTGTTCCTGTTCGGGGTATTGTTCCTGAAACATCAGTAAGGAGGTTAACCGATTGAGTGGGGAGTATTTTAACAAAGATATAGAGACCATGGAAAGAGGAGAACTTGATTCCCTCGTTGAAGATAAATTGCGTTACACGATAGATTATGCTGTGAAGCATTCTCCTTTTTACAGAAAATGGTTCGAAAGAAATGGTGTTTCCCCTTCAAGCATTCAAAGTCATGAGGACCTGCTGGAATTGCCACTCGTCTCAGGTGAGCTTATACGAAAGAACCAGCCACCGAAGACCGATGATTTTCAATTCATGAGTGCAGATTGGACTGATATCTACACAATTCATGAGACCAGTGGCACTAGCGGAGTCCCAAAATCGTTTTTCCTCACCTGGCATGATTGGTTACGTTATGCTAAAAAATACGGACGTAGCTTTTGTTCACAGGGATTCGGACCGGGGGACCGGATGGTCATGTGTGCCTCCTATGGAATGAACATAGGTGCAAATACAATGACGCTTGCTGCAAGGGATGTCGGCATGGCGGTCATTCCTGAAGGTAAATGCACTTTCCCCACACGTATCTTTGAAACCTATCGTCCTACCGGTATTGTTGCTAGTGTCTTCAAATTGTTGAGGCTTGCACGCAGGCTTAAGAACGAGGGAATTGATCCGAAAGAGACGAGCATCAATAAATTAATCGTAGGTGGAGAGAGCTTTGCCGACCAGAGTCGTAGTTATCTTGAGGAAGTGTGGGGCTGTCCTGTTTACAATACCTATGGAAGTACTGAAGGAACAATGTGTGGAGAGTGTGTCGAGCAGAATGGCCTCCATGTTCCGGAAGACCTTGTTCATCTTGATGTCTATGACCCATATCGAAAGGAATTCCTCGAGGACGGGGAATGTGGCAGGATAGTATTAACGACCCTTTTAAGTCCCGGGGAAAAGTGTGGCAGCCTCTTGATAAATTATGATACAGAGGACACTACCGTTGTGCATTCCCGTGATAAATGTGCCTGTGGCAGGACCCATATGAGAATTTATGCTCCTGAGCGTGAAGCTGAAAGTCTCTGGGTATCAGGTTCACCTTTTAATCGTGTGGATGTCGAACAGGGTGTTTTCCAGAGGGAGAACATGGATCATCTGACCGGTGAATATGAAGCATTCTTGGATAAAAATAGTGTTGGTAAGGCTGTTCTAAAGGTGAATCTGGAATGTCTTGATGAGAATAACTGCGACAGGGATAGTATTCAGGAGAATTTCCTGAAGGGATTCCTAAATCCATATACAGGCACTTTGAACCTTTATGAGGAAGGGGGTTTGGATGTTGATATTAATTTTGCCGGCATGGGTGAGCTGGAAATATTCAAGTTAAAAGGAAGGCCAAAAAGAGTGGTCGATCGCAGAAAAACCTGACTCCGATAATATCTGATTTACTTTTTGATAAAATGAATAAGAAATGAGATGTAAATTAAAAAATAAGGGGAATAAGCAGATCACATATCTGCATATTCAGCATCATAACCATTTCTATTTACATCTGCATCTGTGAAAGCAAAATAGCCCGACAGGACAAGATTGAGCACAGGTATGAGGAAGAGTACTCCGAGCCATTTTGAGCGGTTAAGTCTTCCTGCTACTTCACCCCAAAGATAAGCTCCCATAAGGAAATTGACGTAGGGGATGAGGAATATGATGGCATGCCAGAGGGATAATCTTGCTACTCTGAACATAAGGAGTATATTGAGCAAGGGTATCCACGCCATCCAGGCATTTGCAGTTGATGTCTTGATCGCAATTTTCTGTAAACAGAATGAAGTGTAGATATAACCAAGTAGCACAAATATCAGGGCTATTATTGTATAAGTTTCCAAAATGATCACCAAGTATAATTATGTTCAAATTCCATAGGTCTATTTCTAAAAACAACCCAATCGAAATTTAGACAATATCAATACATGGTGTTTTGGATAGTACTTATCGATATATAGTCAAGCTTTACTAATATTTGTGATAATTAAACAGCAAATTGAAAAATGTAGCAGGCTTCTCCTGCCTATTAACATAATATGATATAGTTATCTAATACCATAAGGTACTCTGCAGGGCATTCAAGCTGAATGATATATCAAATTTCAGTTCATATGGAAGTTTTCCCCACAGGCCTATAAGGTTGTCTTCAGTATCAATTATCTCAGCATAGTATCCAATTTCCATCACAGTTTCTTTCTGTCTCACCACTTTACCGCCGGAAATCTTCATGGGCGCATAGACGCGCTCAATGAAGTTCGGTTTATCCCCACATGCATGGGGAACTCGGTGTTGGTTCTTAAAGTGTGATGTGTGTTGGCGGTTTATCCCCACATGCATGGGGAACTCTTTTGATTTGGTGAGCTCCTCGTGTTTGCTTTCGGTTTATCCCCACATGCATGGGGAACTCATGATTACCCAAATCAAGATAATCACCAATACCGGTTTATCCCCACATGCATGGGGAACTCAACAGTATTTGTAGCCAACAATGAACAATTACCGGTTTATCCCCACATGCATGGGGAACTCTTGGCCCATTTGATCTCAGAGAAGGTCAGGGTCGGTTTATCCCCACATGCATGGGGAACTCCGATTGAGTCCGGGCGTATGTGTTTATATCGACGGTTTATCCCCACATGCATGGGGAACTCAGCACCACCGTCATACTTGATATCGCTGATATCGGTTTATCCCCACATGCATGGGGAACTCCCCGCTGAAACTATCGTCGAAGCAGAAGATGACGGTTTATCCCCACATGCATGGGGAACTCTACCCGGACATGCCGAGGGTCAGCTTTTACAGCGGTTTATCCCCACATGCATGGGGAACTCAGAACCTTCCTCTCAAGGACCTAAAACAGGATCGGTTTATCCCCACATGCATGGGGAACTCTAGTGCCGATTCTTTCCGTCACCTCGTTCTCCCGGTTTATCCCCACATGCATGGGGAACTCCCGATACAGTGCGATAGTTTTCGTGATTTTTACGGTTTATCCCCACATGCATGGGGAACTCTTGTGCCACCAGATACGATGCTGTTCATCTGTCGGTTTATCCCCACATGCATGGGGAACTCTCCTGCGTAGGTTCAAGATGTATAGAGTTTGGCGGTTTATCCCCACATGCATGGGGAACTCAATGAAAGAATTCGGATGTTGAAAACGGTTCCCGGTTTATCCCCACATGCATGGGGAACTCGTCTTGTTTGTTACCGGAATATCTTTCACAAACGGTTTATCCCCACATGCATGGGGAACTCTTTACTGTCTGAAGGTTTTAACACTTCTCTATCGGTTTATCCCCACATGCATGGGGAACTCAATAAATACTGGCTGGGTAGATATTTCGGGGGCGGTTTATCCCCACATGCATGGGGAACTCATCATTCCTCAGCTATTCCGTGACAAACTAAGCGGTTTATCCCCACATGCATGGGGAACTCATAAATGGTCGTGATAGTTCATGGTTCTTCACCGGTTTATCCCCACATGCATGGGGAACTCCTAATTCATCTCAAGGTGACGTTGTAATAAAGCGGTTTATCCCCACATGCATGGGGAACTCAATACTGAATAACAACACTGACACAATTTTAACGGTTTATCCCCACATGCATGGGGAACTCTGTTATGAGCGATGCTGGAGAAGAAATCAATACGGTTTATCCCCACATGCATGGGGAACTCAAGTGTATTCCCGTATTGTATTTGATAATTGTCGGTTTATCCCCACATGCATGGGGAACTCTTTTATAAACGCCCAGTCAGAAAACGAATAGTCGGTTTATCCCCACATGCATGGGGAACTCCATTCGTTGGCGCGCTGCATTATATACATCGACGGTTTATCCCCACATGCATGGGGAACTCCAAGGACATATTATCAGGAGAATCTTGTTTAACGGTTTATCCCCACATGCATGGGGAACTCGTGACGGTGTACGACAGTGAGAATGATGTGTACGGTTTATCCCCACATGCATGGGGAACTCGATGGATATATGTACCCAGTTGGCGGTTCTTACGGTTTATCCCCACATGCATGGGGAACTCACAGCTCTTATATCAAAGAGAGCTGAAAAGGCCGGTTTATCCCCACATGCATGGGGAACTCGACAGATGTTCTGATTTTTTTATTACTGCTACCGGTTTATCCCCACATGCATGGGGAACTCGACAAACACAACAAGGAACAATAGACGATTGGCGGTTTATCCCCACATGCATGGGGAACTCATACGCAAGGGGACCCCCGATAAGGACCGTATCGGTTTATCCCCACATGCATGGGGAACTCAATGCCTCAAATAAAGATGCATGGATTGTATTCGGTTTATCCCCACATGCATGGGGAACTCATCGGTATACTGTGAGCTATTCTAATGCGTCACGGTTTATCCCCACATGCATGGGGAACTCCGTGTGCTTTAATAGCTCCTGCCGAATGGTTTCGGTTTATCCCCACATGCATGGGGAACTCGCTGCGTGATGGTAACGTAATCGCGGAGATTACGGTTTATCCCCACATGCATGGGGAACTCACGACCTTTGAAGCTCCAGCTTCAATAAGTGGCGGTTTATCCCCACATGCATGGGGAACTCAGAACTATCCACGCTATCAATGCCTGATACAACGGTTTATCCCCACATGCATGGGGAACTCAAAGCAGGGACAAAACGAACAACCGGAATAACCGGTTTATCCCCACATGCATGGGGAACTCCCTATCAAAATATCGCTGCCAATTCTCATAGACGGTTTATCCCCACATGCATGGGGAACTCTTAAAAAGTTGATCCATTTTTAATGAAGGGGTCGGTTTATCCCCACATGCATGGGGAACTCATGGATGCGGTAAGGCAATTAGATTTATTAAGCGGTTTATCCCCACATGCATGGGGAACTCCTGACCGTTGGCATTTTGCACTGATTGGGTCACGGTTTATCCCCACATGCATGGGGAACTCGTCCGGGATCGAAACAGAATGTTAATGATAACCGGTTTATCCCCACATGCATGGGGAACTCTTCGGTCTCGTTTACTTCAATCACCCCATTATCGGTTTATCCCCACATGCATGGGGAACTCACTTAGAAACTGAACGTTTATACTTTGGGGGCCGGTTTATCCCCACATGCATGGGGAACTCTGCTGCTTTGTTTATAGTGATCTCTCTCACTACGGTTTATCCCCACATGCATGGGGAACTCTTAGAGCATGAGATCCAGGAGGTTATCTAATGCGGTTTATCCCCACATGCATGGGGAACTCTAACCATTTGATATATTGAGGGTCCATTCCTGCGGTTTATCCCCACATGCATGGGGAACTCTGTTTGGCCGAAATATGTTAAGATGAAAGAAGCGGTTTATCCCCACATGCATGGGGAACTCATGTTTCCGATGATTACGCCCTGTGCGCCCGCCGGTTTATCCCCACATGCATGGGGAACTCTCATACACTAGAGGACCTGAAAAACTTAGTGTCGGTTTATCCCCACATGCATGGGGAACTCTGCCTATGTGATACAATAGCACCACTGGAGACCGGTTTATCCCCACATGCATGGGGAACTCACCCCTACGGAGAGAACTCAATACAACTGTCCCGGTTTATCCCCACATGCATGGGGAACTCATTCGTTTATGTTGCAGACATGCGAGGGTATTCGGTTTATCCCCACATGCATGGGGAACTCCCATCATCAAACGGGTTTCGGAGTAAGTGTCCCGGTTTATCCCCACATGCATGGGGAACTCTATTCTGCGAGTTTCCTCTTAGTATCCAATGTCGGTTTATCCCCACATGCATGGGGAACTCGTGGTGCTCATTCGAATACAATGATGTACAGTCGGTTTATCCCCACATGCATGGGGAACTCACTACTATCGGTGACATCAATGCCGGAGGAAACGGTTTATCCCCACATGCATGGGGAACTCACAGAATAACATCAGCAATATTGCACTTAGTACGGTTTATCCCCACATGCATGGGGAACTCAAATGGAGTCTTGCATACAATGTCCACACGACCGGTTTATCCCCACATGCATGGGGAACTCATATTTACTCCGAAACCCGTTCGATGACGAGTCGGTTTATCCCCACATGCATGGGGAACTCACCTTTATCTTTTTCAGGTGTAGATAGCCAGTCGGTTTATCCCCACATGCATGGGGAACTCTGTTCCATATATATGGAAACAATACACCAATCACTTACCGGCATCCAAAGACTAAAAACATATTGCAATTATCCTGATGAACGATTGGTGCATTGAAGACTGGATTCATATATCTGGTAAGAAAGATATTAACTTAACCCCATCCATCTCCTTTGGAATGCGTCTATTCTCACCAAATGTTAAAAAATCATACCCTTGTTCGTTTGGACAACTCCACGCTACAACTGCATTTCCATCTTCCAAACCTTTTTCAAGATTCTCCAGAATCATTTCTCTGACCTTTACCGAATAATCCCCCACATAAACACCTGCGCGTACCTCCAGAAGCCAGACAGCAAGTCGACCACGTAATCTGGCAGGTGCGTTCTCAAGCACGATGACCAACATCGCCAATACCTCTTTCATTAGGGATAGCAGGAGGGAGAGTATCCTTTGCTGCAGAAGGTAGATCAATACCACCCGCTGAAAGCATCTCCTCAATACTTGGAATGATCCTTTTCAACAATCGAGTTTGCCTAAATGCATCTCTACAAGCAAGTCTCACGGCTCTTTCATAATTGGTATGTTTCTCAGAGGCGATCCTAAATGCAATGGGAACAACGGTCTCGAACTTGAATATATCAGCAACATCATACACGAAGGAACGTGGCTTACCCGTATGAATGAAACCAACTGCAGGAGAATAGCCTGCAGCAAGAATTGCAGCCTCTGCAACTCCATATATACAGGAAGTTGCAGAACTTAGACATCTGTTCTGAACATCCCCGGCATCCCAGTCATCGACATCATAATTTCGCCCTTTCCACTCAATACCATATTGCTGAGCGAATATCTTATACATCTTCTTAACACGTGCAGCCTCCATACCCCGCATCTGTTCAACACTATAACCCTCAGATACTGGTTCATTGAACCGCATCTCATACATATTACGAACGACCTTAAGCCGAAGTTCCTCATCTAACGCAAGCTTTGCCTGATACAACAAACGATCGGCACGAGCACCCCCTGGCTGCCCTGCGGAATAAAGACGTACTCCTGCCTCTCCTACCCATATAAGCAGACAGCCAACACGAGCAGCAAGAGATATCGCTGCATGTGATACTCTCGTGCCTGGCTCCAGCATCAAACAAGCAATACCACCTACTGGTATCTGTGAACGTATTCCATTCTTATCCACAAGAACAAAAGCACCATCGATTACATCAAGTTCGCCCTTTTCCAGAAACAACAAAGACAATCGTTCCTTAATTGCAACAGGTTTTAACTTTGGAAGCATCCCTGGACCACCTCAACGTAAAGGCCTGACAAGAAGCATACCGCAACCGAACCCTTTTGCAGGTCCAATTCCCTTAAACAAAGCATCTCTGAAAATATCTGGATCAGTAACAGTTAAAGTACCCACAATATCAACAGTGCTGAAGCTAACATGGTGCTTACCTTTTGGTTTGAACAACTTATGGTTCTGATAAGCATCTACACGAATCTGTTCAGCATTGATCGAGAATCCGTTCATGTCACCCTTTCTTAGCAACCACTCAGACCCCTTTCTCTGTACAATGTCTGGCATATTGGGTTCAATATCCCCACCATTTTCCATCTTCAAACGGAACTTTTCATCCATGACTACATCATGTCGGTGTTGTTTATCATTTTCATCTCTTTTTGAAACAATTGGGTTGGCACGAAGAGAAAATGCAAGTTTCTGACCAGACTTCAATATAGGATCATATTGTTTCACATCAATGTCCCAAACATTGAGCTCATCAATTGGTTCATTTTCAGACACTAAATAGAAAGATGGCAAGCTACCCATCGAATCCTGCCGATAGATAAATTTTCTCTTATCATCCTCATTCACTGGAAATAAAGACCACACCAGACGGTGAACATTATGCTCGTTCCCCATATTGCCCCGTATAGCCTTGCTTGACATGGCTTCAGGAAGCAATTTTGCTCGACTCATATACAAAGTTCATCCCTCCAAACTAACCATTGCATAGTACTCATTCCGTTTCGAAAACTGCCACCTTTTACGGCTCAACAGTTTATCATACCTGGATATAGTATGCTCACAGGTCATCGATTCCTTAGGATCATCCCAATAAAGTCTGTAAGGACTCTTCATCTCGATCTTCTTTACAAGTCCTTCCTCTCCAGGATCAACACTCTGCAAAGCTTCCTTTATATTGGAAGCAGACACTATTTTTGGATTGATTGGAAGTGCCAAAGGACATGACTTACGGCCTAGATAAAGACAAAATGAAGGTTCTTTCAAACTGTTGCCGAGAAGCTCCAGAGAATATGGGGGAGTATCTGTCTTACATGACAGTATGACCGTATAAACCCCATCGCAATAATAATCCCTTGTGGAAAGAACCGTGTTAAGCTCCTCTTTTGGAACTGCAAGCTCATCCTTTCTGGTAGCAAATGTCTTTCTGTTCCTGCCTGTTCCAGCAGAAGGCACCTGTGAAGTATGGTAATCACGAAGCAATTTCCCTGCTGAATTAATAAGAGTGCCATAGCTATAAGCATTTGAAAGTTCCAAATGCCTCTCTTCCTCATCCCTACGTATTCCAAGAGCAGCCGCTATCAATCCGAAAATTGCAGACTTCGATGGGTGGTCATAGGTAGGCCTATGCTGACCTACTGCAATATCACCCCATGAAGCCATTGGACCATACAGGCGAAAAATCAAATATTCTTTCACACCGATCAACTCCTGATCGCTTAATTAGTAACGAAATCAAGCATCTTGGTCAAGGTACCTTCACCAGTGTATGCATTCATCTCAGACCTATCCTCACAACATGGACCATAGACCTTCTCCATGTTCTCATTTGTCTGCTTGAGGCCTTCAATTGCATCCTTCAACATGCTTTTCCCTTTAACCGCTTCAAGATAAGCGACAGAAAGCGAACGTGGCTGTTGTTTTCCTTTCTCGATCATCATGTATGATGCGTATGCTCTTGAAGCAAAACTGTTCTGCTTACCCGTAGGTGATACCTTGGCCATTGCTTCGACCAAAGCACGCACAGACTTATCTGCAAGCTCCTTATCCCCGCCGAGATTGCTTTCCAAAAGTTCACGGTCAACACAGATATATGTATAGAAAAGTCCGGATGCAAACTCAGTCTCACCAAGATGCCCTGAACCCATATCCTCTTCACCTCGGTTCAGATCATCCACAGCAGTGAAGAAATCATCCTCTACTGCAACTTTATTTACTGTGATCGCATGGGAAACCTGTACAGCAGCTTCGGTATTGAATTTAGTATTTGATGCAAGCATCCTTCCGAACATAGCGATATCCACAGCAGTATGATCCTTTCTCAAAAGATCGAGGTCATCCTTTGAAGGAGCAGTACCACTGGCAGCTATTTTTGAAACCAGTTCATCGATTGCAGTTATCTCTTCTGGACTGAAGTGTGTCAATTGTTCGATCTCGAGCCCGGTAAGTGAATCCTCAGTGTCTTTTTTGGACTTGCCGAAGACTCCAGCAATCATTTTTGCCCATTCCTTAGCAATCTTCTCTTCTACTAGTTCATTTACCACAGGTGCAGTTACGTTGTCCAGTACATCCTTTAATCTGCTACCTTCTGTCAATGCCTTGAAAATGCTCACACCCATACCTTTGGTACGAATGCCTATGTGGTCCCCAAGAGCTTCTTTGAACACATCTGACGTTCTCCATGCTCTCTTCAAGCTCTGTGAAGACACTCTCAGCCTCTGAGTGTCACCCATTACGGCAGTCTTTGGTCTTCCCAGGTCATCGCGGTTCAAATTCGATGGTGGGTATGAAACGAGTGTGTGTATTTGTATAAATTTTGTCATATTATTATCTCCCCTGAAATTTTAACTATTGTTCCTTGGTGCTTTCTCATAATAACTGAAAGCCCATTGCTTCTTTGTGATATCGTTCCACCAGTACAGACTGTTTGCAAGGTTGCAAATGTTCACATTTCCATCCATGAGTTTGACAACACGAACAATTGAACTGAAAAGTTCTGCCTTTTCTTCGATCTTCAACAGTCTCTTAAAGCGTAATCCACTGACCTGGGAATTAGAACCACCGTTCAGACTTGCCATTTGAGCAGCAAACGATTCTCCACCCTGATTATTTTTAACATGAGCCAATACTCCTGCTATCAATGCAACTGAATCCTTATTTCCAAACCCGATCTTGTTCAGCTCTGACCATAGTCTGTGATAGGTCGGATTGAACACCACTTCTACAACATTGTGGCATCTACGAAGATCTGCTCGATCACCCCTTTCATTTTCCATATTTTTCCACCATGCCATTAGGACCTTGCATGCATCCGAATTTTTCTCCAACGAAGTACTTCCATTTATCACTTCTATTCACCCCTTTTAAATCTCAACGAACATGAATTGAACATCATTTCACTTTTTCTTTTTATCAGGCAAACCTAATGTTTCTCTTATCTTTTTACCTCCGTCTGAGTTGAACTTTCTCAGGTCCTTGTGGGCTAAAGCCGCACGTTCAGGGTCTATGACACTGAATTGCATCGACTGAGAACTATCATCAAAGAGCTTCTCCGAGATTCGGGATAATTCCTTATGCCATTTCATTTTCAGCTCAAGGACCATTGCTTCATCGTTCACAACATCAGTTAATTGATTGAGAATATTGTAAAACTCGGATTCAGTATCATGCCAAAATCTGGAATCGATGAAAGAAAGATCTCCCCTAGGCGTATTATCACCGAACAATGCTTTTTTGACACAGCTTCGGGTGTTGTATGCTATGATTTCAGCAGTTTTTACAAGTCGGGATACGATCTGTTCGTAACTCTGTCTCAACTCATCAGCAACATTGAACAGTGGCATAGTACTTTCATACCAGCAGCGAACTTTCATGTTATCAAAATCGTATCCGAAAGCCCACAATTGCGGTGTATTTTTGAATACATCGCCCAGATCGCTTAGGTCCTTCTGTTTCTGAACAAATCTCTCAAAAGCTAAAGATGAATATAATCCCTTATCCGGATCGTGTTGGACAAGGCCTAACCAATGACGATAAGTTATACCGCCTGGTTGAGGATGTCTTGGTAAGAGCCCATTTTTATTCTCATTATGTGGTGATAACACATGGCACCATCCACCATCATAATTGTATCCATAATTCTTTGTTACATAATTTGAAACCAATTTATCTGACTCGCACCCGCAAACATCACAAGCTCCTTCTATTAGATCATCAAGATCAAGACGTATCCTACGAGGCATTCCCCAATACATTTGTTTTGGATTCACATCCATGGGAGTTGTCATTGCATTTTTCTTTTCACTTGTACGTGTGGGTCCCATCCAGGGATAAATATCACTAATTTCACAATTGTCAACATCACCAAGTCCTTTGAAGTTTTCATCCGAGATAACATTCAACCATATGGTCTGCCATAGGTTACTGCCCAGAACCAAAGTTGTTAACGGACCTCCTCCTCTGAGTGATGTCCTATGCCCCTGTCCTCCTGCAGGTGCATTTAATTGTAAATTGAATAATGCAGTGACACAACATGGCAAGCACATCTGTGTCACAGTATCTCTTTTCTGAAAATGATCGGCATTATGTTTGAGGGTTTGAACACCCGGCATTTCCATGAGTAGAGCATCTACGCGGTTTTTAGCACCTTCTATATGCTCATGGTCCTGCATAAATCTCTCATCATCCCCATCCAGATCAAACACATGAGCCACCTTCTCAAAAGTTTCTAACAACTCTTCCGGTGTAGGTGGACTGATAAAACGTTTTCTCCACTTCCCATCACTTTTTGGAGACATAGTGGTCTGTACAAGTCCTATCAAAAACTGTATCATTGAGCCATTGAAATCAGGACGTGGCTCATCCAGAGAGATAATTGGATTCGATCCAATCTCATCTGTGATCTGCCAGGGAGCTATCATACTCCTTGTGCCATCCTGTCTCTGTACCCATATCCACTTTTCATGGATCAAATTGAATGTCATATTCTCAACTCCTTTTATTTATTGCACATCCTAAGTCCGATCCGTGCATCATATGCAAGATCGACACGATCGTTGTGTTTGTTCTTCGCATTACCTGTCCAATTAACGCCATCATCAGACCCCATAGGGATCAATACACTCCATTTACCCTTATCTCTCATTGAGACCTGTGCCTCTTCTATGCATTTATTCAACTCTTCGCCATGATCATCCACAAATTTAACACGCCCTCCGCTTATGCTTAATTGACTAAGTTCCCATGAAAGATCATCAGGACCTCGCAAAGGAACAAGTTTCTGACCTTCGAACTGTGCAAGGCGTACATTCACAGATTCACCAAGGCGGGTCGGGGTTATGGTATCATCAACCCATTGTGAACCAGAGCGTTCATAACCCTGCAATAGATTCAATGATCGCCAGTTAGCCATCGATCTGTCAGCCATTGCTTCACCCTGTGCCTTTTCATCACGTGCTCTTAGTGGAGCCGGCACAGTTTCATTTGCATTTTCGCCAAAAACATATTCAATAAAAGATCGGCTGTCCTTTGGAATACTGAAACGGCCATGTTCAAAAAGCAAATTAGCAGTAAGCCACAACTTCCCATGGGAAGGATACACATACGCTCCACCTTTGAACATGTCTGAATACCAGTTCTCAGTAACATCCTTTGATAATTCAGGAGCCAATATCCCAAGAAGTGGCCTCCCTCTTTCATCATTTTCACTTATAGAACCCTTCTTATCGCGTGGATGACGCTGTAATCTTCCTGCTCTTTGGAATAGCAGGTCCATAGGCGCAAGATCGCTGACCATATAATCAAAGTCAATGTCCAATGATTGTTCCACGACCTGTGTGGCGATCAGTACCTTTCCCTTACGGCAGTTTCTGTCACTTCTTTTCCCAAAAGTTTCGAGAACGTCATTTTCGATCTTTAAACGGTCTCCCATGGCAAATCTTGCATGGAACAGAAGTACATTGTCATTGCCCAATTCGGATACGATCTTTTCGTAGGCTTCGATGGCATCATCGACGGTATTGCGTATCCAGCAGCAGCATTTCCCTTCCTTTGAACATTTGATCAACTTGTCTTCAACAGATGGTTCATCGTGCAGGAATTCCACATTGACAGTGCGTTCAGTGCCGGGACGTGTTCCTATGGGAGTTTCAGATATCTCGTTTTCAGAAACATGAGTTACAAGTGCATATTCTTCATTGGATGCACTCATAGTCGGACTATCCAGCCCCTTACAAAAATGAGATATTAGTCCTTGACGATGTTTCTGTGGCAATGTAGCAGAAAGAAGGATAGCACTGCCACCAAGGGATACATGAAATTCAAGAAGGCTACAAAGTAACGTATGCATATATGGGTCATAAGCATGAACTTCGTCGACTATGAGCACATTACGTGAGAGACCTAACAGCCTTAACGATTGATGATTGGATTGAAGGATCGCCATCAATGCCTGGTCAATAGTCCCAACACCCACATCTGCAAGCAATGCTTTCTTCCTATTGTCAGCGATCCATGCAGAGCATTGTGCCTGAATAGTCTCATCACCTGAAGATCCATCTCCGTAATAACCATTTTTTGAATTTTGAAAGCCAATCGAGCTTCTAAATGCATCAGACAGATAATTTTGACCATGTGCAAGTACCAAAGATGGTCTTTCGCCTTTGGCATACATCCTTTGATATGAATTACCCAGCCTTTCATACATTGCATTGGATGTAGCCATGGTGGGTAACCCCACAAAAGCTCCCTGTGCAAGTCCTTTAGCCATCAACCGATGTGCTAAACATAACGCAGCTTCTGTTTTTCCACTACCGGTAGCATCTTCCAAAATAAACAATTGTGGACCAGCTGCAACATCACAGTTCGAAACATGCTCTTGCATGGGACTGGGAACAACGATGTCCGGGAACAATTCATCCATGCCAGTTATTGTAGAAGGTGTAGATGGATAGATACCCGCATCTTCCAATGCCTTTTCAGCATTTGGTAAAGCATATTTATCCAAATATTCTTTAAGTGGTATTTCGGAAGAGATATATTCAAAATGCTCTTCAGAGGAACCTATCCAATCACTGACGATGGCAAGACCCGCGATAAGCCATGACGTTCTTTTAAAAGCCAGGATCATATCGTCAATATCATATGCCTGTTCTTCAGAACATGAAGTGAACTCGAATGCATCACTTAATGCATCACTTAGTAGTAACGAAGCTGCTTCTTTTACAAAGGAACTTGCCATTTCAATATCTTCGTCTGTGAAAAGATCACTTGAACTTATAGTGATTCCATTGTGCACATATTCCGGAGGTTTGCCATGATGTCCGGTCACTGAATTCATCCAGGGGCCGATAAGGTCATTCCAATCGAATTTATCATAGATCTCCTTATCCAGGCCAAGCCAATTTTCATCAAATGCAGTTGACCAGATCTCTTTCCAAAGATGTAGTCCCATGCTATCATGGCGTACTGTGTAGCTCTTGTCACTGTCATGATCTCTTAGATCGTTCAACAGCTCTGGCTGAAGGTTTTGAAAACGCTCTGAGAATTTGCCGATGTCATGAACTGCAAGACAAAACGAGATCAACGAAATGGTCTTTTCCTCATCAAGAGAAATTATGTCTGTGAATTTTTGCAATAATAATTTATCTTTTTGCAGAATTGTCCTGCCCGTGGCTGCAACATCCAGACCATGATAAACTAATAAGTGATAATTAGAATTATCATATTCAGTTGCACTTTTTGACTTTCCCCAGTTTCGATACATAATGTTACCCAACCATTATTACATTAAGAATACTATTTAACCTATTTAATAAATTCATATAAAGTGGATCATCGTAGAAGATGTGCTTCATTAATATATATTTATTTATCTATTTCATTTTTAATTTATTTAATGTCATAATAAGAACCATTTGACCATCGTCTCGTTTTTTGACTCCTTTTTGTTATTTCAATGAATTCGCATCACCAATAAATAATTAATAATGATACGCATCTAACACCCGCTTAACACATATCTAACATATAGATGGCACACACTATTGCTAATGTGTGTATTGTGTGTGTATTATGTGTGTTTCATATACTGATGTTAGTTTCATCTTCAGAAGCAAAATGAAGATGAATATACTTAATGAATTGAAAAGTGCAAAGACACCTACTCAAGTGTCCCAGGCAATTGATACTCGAAGATCGAACACGAGTCGAGCCATCCTATAACTCGAAAAAAAAGGATTTGTAATTTGTCTAACTCCAGATGAAATAAGGGGCAGATTCTATAAAATAACCGATTTAGGGGAAAAAGTGTTTCAAAAAATTGAAAATGAACTTATTTAAGTTCCGGATAGGACAATAGGTGGGAAAATGAACTTTGTAGGCGTTGATGGTTGCAAAAGCGGTTGGTTTGCAATTGAACTTAATGAAACCAATAAGTTTAAGATAGAATTATTTGCAAATATTTCTGACCTCTGGCAAAAATACAATGAGAACTCGATCATATTGATCGATATTCCTATTGGATTAAGAGAGAACTATCCAAAAGGTCGTTCATGTGACCTAGAAGCCCGTAAAGTATTAGGAAGTCCACGTCGAAATTCAGTATTTCCGGTCCCATGCAGGCAGGCTATCTATGAGCATACTTATGAATCCGCCTGCACCGTCAATGAAAAGCATTTTGGGAATAAAATATCAATTTTTGCATGGAGAATTGTACCTAAAATAAGAGAAGTTGATGCGTTTCTACTCAAAAATGAATCAGCCAGATCTCAGATACTGGAAATACATCCGGAGTTATGCTTTTGTAACCTTGCCGGCAAACCAATGCATTATTCGAAAAAGAAAAAGGATGGAATTGCAGAACGTTTAGAGGTGCTTAAGCAGGTCTGCCCATCAACAAATGAGATATTTAGTTCCTCTTTATCACGTTACAAACGTAAAGAGGTTGCCAGAGATGATATTTTAGATGCCCTTTCTGCAGCAGTTACAGCAAAACTGGGTCACAAGCATGGATTTACATCGATCCCAGAGAATAGCGAGTTCGATCCAAAGGGCTTACCTATGCAAATGGTTTATTTTAGCAATCGTATGTGATAATATTGATCATGGCATACCGGTTGAAACATACTAGTAAAAGGATAACATAAGCCTTCTATACCAGAGTAACAGCGATATTGAGAAACAATTAATATCAGCTTATGTTCCAGGTCTACTAGGAATAGGCTGAGATGGAAGGAAGCAAATCTTTTCAAAAAGAGGTGTTCGATTACCTCATGAAAAATAAAGAAGTAATGCCGAGGATCACCTTGCGTTATGCTTCTGAAAAAATGCCTGAAAAGATGAGAGTAGAAATTATGAAACGATAATTGCCGTTTGTGGATTCAACCTTGATCTTATTTTTAGCTTACTTCCGGTCAATTCTATTCATTTCTCAGCTAGTTTCCTGCATTCTTCATGCCTGAAACACCCTACCTCATGATCATTGACCATTCCAACCGCCTGCATGAAGGCATAAATTATGGTTGGGCCCACAAAAGAAAATCCTCTTTTCTTTAAATCCTTGCTCATCATTTCAGATAACTCGGTATTTGCAGGCATATCATTTATAGATCTGAAAGAATTCTGTATCGGTTTGCCATCCTCCAGAAATTTCCATATATACTTGCTAAATGATCCAAATTCATCTCTTATTTCTATGAATGATCTGGCATTCTTTATTGAAGAAAGGATCTTCCTTCTGTTCCTTATGATGCCACTGTCCTGCATCAATTTCTCTATCTTCAGATCATCATAGGATGCGACCAAATTGTAATCAAAATCATCGAAGGCCTTTCTATAACCATCCCTTCTTTTCAGAATAGTGCCCCAGCTCAAACCTGCCTGTGCACCTTCGAGTATCAGGAATTCGAAGAGGTTCCTGTCATCATGTACGGGTACACCCCACTGCTTGTCATGGTATTCTATTTCAAGTTCGTTCACATTTGCCCATTCACAGCGAACTTTCATATATCCCAGACAGATATCAAGGCTTTTATAGTTTCTTTTGTAAAATCATACATGGGGTATGAGAGCATATGAAAAGAAGCGCTTTTAACATCCATACATGGAAATATGATCTCTGGTACAACAAGAATTCAGCAGTCTATGCATCTGAACTGGAGGCCATCAGGGAGCTTATGCCATCGAAAATAGCTCACAATAGTATCGAGATCGGAGTTGGCACAGGCAGGTTTGCATCAGAATTGGGAATCACTTACGGACTTGATCCCTCTGCCCGGATGCTGAAAATTGC
The DNA here is from genome assembly GCF_000013725.1 of Methanococcoides burtonii DSM 6242. NCBI lineage: Archaea > Methanobacteriati > Methanobacteriota > Methanomicrobia > Methanosarcinales > Methanosarcinaceae > Methanococcoides > Methanococcoides burtonii. Next base: position 599,498 of record NC_007955.1, on the reverse strand, counting down.
AGAGTCGCGTAAGGTTGAATGCATAAAAGGAGTTGGTGAGTCACTTCCTTTCAAAGGATCTTCAATGAAACTTGCGTTGATAGTTACAAGTCTCTGTTTTATGGATGCTAAAAAGGTACTGTAGGAGGCATATCGCATGCTTGCTCCGGAAGGATATCTGATCGTTGCTTTTGTTGAAAGGAATAGCCTTCTGGGAGAAGAATACCGCAAGGAAGCATCAGAAAGCAGTTTTTTCAAAAACATTGAATTTCACACCAGAGAAGAAGTCCTGTTGATGTTGAAGGAACACGGATTTGAGGATATGCATATCAGACAAACTCTTTTCAAGCCTCTGACCAAAATATAGGATCTGGAAAAACCGGAGAAGGACTTTGGAAAAGGTTCCTTTGTTACCATAAGGGCAAGAAGTATAAAGTACAAATGAAGACCTTTCTTAAAGGGGTATTATGGGAGGTTTATTATTTTGAACGAAATTGGCAGAGAGTTTATGGATAGAACAAAATTCCAGTATGCAGAAAGATCAGATCAGTCAATGGGCTATCCGCAGCCTCCATTGCAGAAAGGTGCTGGTGGAAGGGAGGTCATTGAGCTTCCTGCGCCGGGAGAAATAAATGTCAAGAAGATAGACCTGAGAGAAGCCATAGAAGGACGTTCCAGCTTTCGAAATTATTCTCAGGAACCGTTCTCTCGGAGAGCTTTCATACCTGCTCTGGTGTACTCAGGGAGTGAGGGAATTAATGGGAAATGCAGCCACGCTGAGGAATGTACCCTCTGCAGGTGCAAGACACTCCCTTGAGACATACCTACTCGTAAACAACGTGGAAGGCCTTGAAGAGGGGATCTACATTTTCCTGCCCATTGAACACAAACTGGCTAAGATAAAAACAGGTTCCTTTGCTGCTAAAAATATTACTGCTGCATGTCTGGACCAGTCCTTCATAAGATCGAGTGCTGTCACGTTCATATGGACAGCGGTGATCTACAGGATGAAGTGGAGGTACGGGGAAAGAGGATACAGGTACATAAACCTGGATGTAGGTCATGTGTGCCAGAATCTTTACCTGAGCGCGCAGTCTATCGACTGTGGGGTATGTGCCATTGGAGCCTTCTTTGATGATGAACTCAATGCTGTGCTGGGAATAGATGGCGAGGATGAATTTGTGATCTAAAATGCCACGGTGGGCAAGAAATGACTCTATCAAAAAAAGAAAAGGCATTGGAAGAACTGATGTAAATGCCAGGTTTCGGGAAGAAATCAGCTGAGCAACTGAGGGACCTGGGGATATATTCTATCTCCCAACTCAAAGGTGAAGATCCCGAGCTGATGTATCTTAAATTAATTGATCTGAGGGGAATGCACATGGACAGATGTGTGCTCTATGGTTTCAGGGAGGCAGTCTACTATGCATCCCACAAGAACCATGACCCTGAACTGCTCAAATGGTGGAACTGGTCCGATAAAAATATGGAAAAAAGAAAGAAAGAAGAAAAGTAATGCTAATGATAAATTCATCTCCTCATTTTTAATTTACCTTTCAGGCATGAATAAAGAGGGTCAAATAATCATTAGCTAAATATCTAATAGATTAATCTGTTGTGATCAAACTATCTTCTTTCCTGCATCATCCCCAGACTTACATTCGAAGACATCGGTGATCTTCATGACCATAAGCGCCTTTGCTGGGAATTTGTCTCCTATTGCTTTTGCTCCGGCATAGGCTTTGTCATAGTCATCCCCGCTGGTCTTGACCTCTACATCTCCTTTGATCTGGAAACAGCCGCCAACTTCAGGTCCCCACACAAAAATAGATGCCACTGGGTTTTCATCCAGGTTCTGGCGGGTCTTAAGGAAATAGTTATCCGTTACCCAGATCGTTTCATCATCTACCAACTTGCACATACCTATAGGGATTACATTTGGAACCCCTGCTTTTGATGCTGTCGCAAATGGGAATATCTTTACTTTTGAAAATGCTTCTTTCATATCTTTTGTGAGTTTAACCATCTCGATCACTGTTCCATTGATAAATATCTCTTATGAGACCTAAAGAGAGAACACTCTAAACCTTTATAAGAATTTCTTATTTATTCTGCTATCATAGTGAGATTATCAAATTAGCTCATAAATCCTCCCATTCTAATTTGATGACATTACCTCATACATAATTTGCAAATGAGTTAGTTTCTTTAACTCCATTTTGCAAATTTGTAGCTACAAGCAATTGATATGCAACGAAATTCATAACTGAATACAGTTTCTTACTGCCATTTTTCATTCCTCTGATGTCGAACTTTACAGTCCACTTAATATGATTGTGTACTCGTTCACATTCACCCCTGTGCGAATAATCTTCATCGAATCCATCATCTTTGATATTCTTGTTTCGCAAGTGCATACCTACCTGTTTTTCTCTTCCATTTTCATAGAGGAAATGAAGTTTTTCTTCATATTTCATATGAATAGATCCACCAAGTTTCCACATTTTGTTAACCCAGTGATCAATTCTTTCCATCATTCCCTCGTATTGAACTTTAGAATCCGAAGAGTATGCAATCACTGGTTTTGCATTCAACTTATACCAGATATCTGCATGATTCCTGAATGAATCATAACCTCCATCCAATGCATAAGTGTCAATGTCAACTCCCATTTCTACCAATGCATCAATATGTTTCTTCAATTCAGGAGAATCGTGAGAAGCACCTTTTGTATGAGTCATGTAGATTGGAAGTGTTCCAATCATGGTGATGTGAGCTTTGTCCATCTTACAATTATAATGCGGATTGTAATCTGCATACTTGTCATATCTTGATGCTTCAAGTGGAGTTGAATCTGTTTTCGCATCTCTAATCTTTGTATTTTTGGAGATATTCTTTCCAATTTTGAACATTACTTCATCGAGTCCAGTTTTTACAAGTCTGTATTTTACAAAATGATGCAGTGTTGCAGGGGATGGAAGATTCATAATGCCGTTATTGTCTTCAAAAGAAAGAAGCTGCGCTTCTTCTTTTGTTAAGGTCGATATTGTTTTCTCAAATGAAAGGTTTCTATAACATTTCACAACGATGAGCTTTATCATTGACGAAACCTTATACCGAAAGTGCCAGTCCTTATCGGCATAATAGCTACTTTCAACATAAGAAGCAATGTCATCGATATCTAAGAAATACAAAAATTGGCATATTGATGCATTATCTGTGTTCAGATAGTTAGCAATTGAATCTCTGGTACAGATTCCGTCCGAAACATCGTAATAATATTTCATGGGCTGGCACATTTTCTGCTATATAAATACAATGCATAAGCTATGCCCAGAGTGGTGCCAGTAGTCTTGAAAAAAGAGTTACGTTTTTAAAGCGAAAAGCTAATTTGATAATCTCAATCTAGTAGCAATTTCTAATGACAAAAGATAGTTCAATAATATATTAACAATGTTAGTGAATGTATCAGTTTGATACTTTATAGCCAAAGATTTCTTTAATCAATGGTAAACAGATGTATATGCCTTTTTTAGGCGAGTGATATTTTTACAAGATAATTACAACTCCCTCTCTTTATCTCTGGGACATAGATACTTAATAAAATTGATAATTAGTTTGTCTCAAAAATCATATTAAAATTGAAGGATTTTTGGAGTGGATTTAAAATACAAGAAAATAAAAGAGTTAATTACATTTTATTCACTGTTCCAATTAAGAATGATGAATAATTTATGTACATTATTTCTAATCAATTTTATTCTTTTTCAAATTTAAGTTCCAATTTTTACAATTCTGTGTATGAATATAAAAAGTTGATAGTAGTATACAAAATCCATAATTCGGTGTGTTCACAATTTGAGTTGCAGTTGTGCAATGAGTGTACACAACACCGTACAAAAAAATAGACTTACCTATATCCCCGACTTGTTATGAGGGGATATAGTTAAGTCAAAAAAACCGAACTCTACAAATTTTATTTAGTTCTCAAATCTAAGTAGAGTTGAATTCTATCAAAAATTGAACTCTTAAGTATAATTCTGAAATTTGGGTGTTTTTATTTGTTACATGTACATATCATTTTGATTACCCTGTTATAATTGATCCATATGAAATAACTCCATTATCGGTGATATTTCATTTTCTTGGATGTCCAAATCCACTCCAAAAATCCCTTTCAATGTGATTTTTGAGATGAAGGGATTAATAATTTTACTAGATACCTATATCCCAGAGAAAAAGTGGAGAGTTGTAATTATCTCGTAAAAATATCACTCACATAAAAAAGGACTCTGTAGAAATCCTAATAACTGCTTAATATTCTAAGGAGAATTCCGATAAACCCCTCAAACAGAAGCAATATTTATAACCTATTACAATAATTTTGTATTATGTCCTTAACAAACTTTGCTTTTAAAGAAGAGTACAAACGTCTTGAAAATCTCGGTGACAAGCTCTCTGAAATTGAATCTCTCATCGATTGGAAACCATTTCGTCCAATTATAGCAGAGATGTATATCAATAAAACAGAGTTCGGTGGCAGACCAAACGTTGATGAAATCGTCATGCTCAAAATGTTAGTATTGCAACAATGGCATGGCCTATCTGACCCTGAACTTGAAAGACAAGCTACTGATAGAATTTCCTTTAGGAAATTCTTGGGCTTTCCTGCAAAAATTCCAGATCATACTACTGTTTGGGCATTTAGAGAACGAATTTCCCAGGCAGGAAAAGAAGATGAAATCTGGAATGAAATGCAAAGACAACTTAATAAGAAAGGTCTGAAGATCAAGCAAGGTATGATTCAGGATGCAACATTTATACATGCTGATCCAGGACATGCAAATCTTGATACTCCTCGTGGAAATGAAGCAAAGACCAGAAGATGTAAGGACGGTACATGGACAAAAAAGGCATCTAAGTCACATTTTGGATATAAACTACATACCATTGAAGATACCGAATATGATCTGATAAGGAGATATAGGACAACTACTGCCTCAGTTCATGATAGTCAGGTGGATCTTTCTGAAGAAGGCGAAGTTGTTTACAGAGATAGAGGTTACTTTGGTGCAATTTCAAAAGGATATGATGCAACTATGCAAAGGGGAGTACGAGGGCACCCTATTGGTATTAGGGATAAGATGAGAAACAAAAGAATAAGCAGGAAAAGAGCAAAGGGAGAAAGACCTTATGCTGTTATCAAAAATGTGTTTACGTCAGGATTTGTAAGAGTAACAACGTTGGCAAGAGTAAATGTCAAAATGGCGATTACAGCATTCAGCTATAATCTCTATCAATTGAGGACAATAAGAAGAAAATCATTAGGATGAATAGCGGTAGCTATTCAAAAAAGTTGGAAAGTATATAAATAGATACTAGCAAACTGCTGGAAATAGAGAGAAAAGCTCAAAATTTTAGCTGGAAATATTTGCTTTGAAAAAAATCAGCAGTTAATCGCAATTCTCTAAGGATAAATTCGTTTAAAAAGAAGTTATCCAAATTGATACTTTATAACATCAACAAATATGTTAGTTACAGATTTGTATTAGTTTATAGAGGATTTCTACAGAGACTAAAAAAAGTATATACACCTGTTTAGTTTGATTCAAAGTGGATCTTTGGCTATAAAGTATCAAAAGGATAAGTTCAATAAGATTGCTAATCTGACTTATTGAAAATGGCTTTTACCATTGGAAATTGCTACTTGCATAAGGTTATATATATTTGACACAAAAATCCTCTTGATATAGTTTTAAAAGGGAGGATAAAATGAACTTAAAAGACGAAATTCAGGAACGTGCTTTCCAAGAAGGTTTCCAACTTTTTGGTGTTTCAGATATCGAAAAACTGGAAAAGGTTGATTTCCCGACTGATAGAGGGATGGTTAGGCCCTCTGAAGTAATGCCTGAAGCTAAATCTGCATTTGTAATGGGTTTAGTTCTCTGGGATGAAGGCCTAAATACAGCGATAGCATCTGTAAGTACGGGGGATTTCTCTGGAGGGGAAGCTGACTATTACAATTTGTACTACGAAGTAACCGAAACCCGTGCATGGCGTTTGATTTCTTGGTTAAATGAAAAAGGATACAAAGCGGTTCCATCTCATGCAGTTCATGAAAAGGTTGCTGCATATCTTGCAGGATTGGGATTTATAGGACATAATACTCAGGTCATAACTCCTGAATATGGGCCAAGAGTTAGATGGGTAACAATATTGACAGATGCAGAACTTGAGCCCGATGAACCTTTTGAAAGGGATCTGTGTGCAGAACAACCACTTTGCCAGGAACATTCGCTGTGTGTCAAAAGTTGTCCCTATCAGGCGATCATTCCCGGCCCTTCCCAAGGAGTAGAACCTGGAAAGAAAGTCATTTATGACAAATGTGTAGTTTCCCATGAATTTGACAAAGACGTTTCTCCTCAAAATGAGAAACATATACGTCGTATAACAGAAAGGGGATTCATGGAGTGTACAATATGCAATCTGATATGTCCCTATGGAAAAACAGTGGAAGGAAGCATAATTCCTGATAAAAGAGGACTTGATTGAAGAGGAAGTACTATTTCTTTTCTTTTTTTTAACGTCCTATTTCACAAAATATATTTTCTTCAATAACATCTCGTCCAGTTCTCCAACCTTTCCCTTACATGAGCATTGAGAGTAAACGGTTTATCACTCTTGGCATTCTGCTTCATATAATGTAAAGTACCCTTTGAGAATCCCATCTTCTTCCAGTCAGTATAAGACATATCAATTATCTTCTGCCTTAAAGAATCAGTATCAACTCTCTTGTCAACATAAACGGGTTTGCTAAACTCAACTATTTTTCTCTTCCCAACAAGCTGATGGCTTAACTCCCTTGCTTTAACTAATAAGACAGAACTCCAAGAACTGTTCTTCTTCCTGTACTCAACCTTTCCATTCATCATAGCATTAAACTCTTCAGTAACCTTCCTTGCTCCAGTTGGTCTAAGCCTAAGTGAAAAGCTCTCAGTCCTAATAAAGTCCTTATTATTCATAACTCCCTTTTCAATCAAGTTCATTACAGCAAGATCAACAATAAACCTGAACGGTTCTTGGAGATCGTAGGCTAAACTATTTTTACTTGGATTCATCTCATGCAAAAACCCAACATGAGCATCAAGACCAACTGAATTTATAGCTCTCATACATTCAGATTCAAGTAATGCATAACCATAATTGAACATTACATTGATTTTATCTCCTGAGTTAGAAGCTCTGGCATTATTATCAGTTCTTGCTCTGAAATCATATTCTTCAGGAATGGCTTTAGCATACTCATTCCAATACTTCCAAGCAACTCCACCTTCAACACCCAAGATATCACGAATAGAATTAGCTTTCTCAAGTTTAGCCTTATCATCAGAGAAATCATACTCAATTTCAGGATCTCTTTGTTTCAAATAATCAAGAACAGCTTCAGATTTAGAGAACTTAGCCTCAATGAATTTCTTTGCAAGCTTCAGTCTTACATCTGAATCTTCATAAGCATGGTATTGAGCAAACTTGGTTTTTACATTGGTACTTTCAGAAGGAAGCATTGTAGTTAGAAGCTTTCCATTCCAATCTAACATAGTAATCTGTACATTGTGTTTAATCAACCATCTAATAGCTTCAAGGCTTAGAGATCCACTTCTTCCATATACAACAATACTATCAATATCCATCCTCTTTGGAGAGAATACGTACTCCTGAGGATCTTCAGTTGTTGAGAATCTTCCATCTTTGATATGGAGTTTAGCACCATCAACATGCATGTTAATTCCATGACCGTTTAGAAGTAACAGTTTCATTCGAAATCACCAATCCTTAACATCGCTTTTGAAAGGATTATCTTTCAGTCCAAGATCAATAAGAGCAGTTGCACGAATTTCAGCAATAAATTGAGCTTCTTCAATCTTATTTTCAAGTCTCAATTTTTCTTCAAAATCATACAATTCCTCCCTGTGTTCTTCAATTATGTTAGCGGCTGTTCCTAATTTATATTCTTCTTTAATTTCATGAAGATGATCTAATGTTACAGCATCTTTTTTAAGTCGTTCAACAACAGCAGGATCATTATAAAAACCAAGCAAATATATGATATGGGATCTTAAATTACTGTGCCTAGATAGTGGTTCAGGGATTCTTTGTATCAATGATCTAAGGGTATCAATAGTCTTAGATTCATTTGATGGCTATATTTTCTTGTATTCAACATAGTTGTAAATAATCCTTAATACATGGTCAAGTAAATCACTATCATCAGTTTCTAGAATAGATACAAGTATATCTAATTGTTTAGGATTTAATGCATAATGTTTTTCATAATTTTCTATTTCTTTTAATGCCATTTTTTGTTTAATTGGATTATTTGATTGAAGTTTGTTAATGGCAGTATCTAGATGAGAAGCTCTTTCTTCAGTCCTTCTTAGTGTAACGTAAGTAGAACGTTTATCGTCGTCTTTTATTCCATAGTTTTGAAGAAACTCATATTTAATTACAAGTAGAATGCCTGCGCCCTGCATTTCATAGAGTTTCTTTTGAATATTTTCAACGCTATAGCCTCTGGTTTTCTTAAATTGAGTTCTTAATTTTTTGATGAGATCCCGTTTTCTCATAAATGGAATCTCTTGTAAAATAGAAGTTGTATTATACTCAAACTCATTCGTATTCTTATAAGAATTATAGTTATTCTTATCTGTATTTATACTTAAATTCATACTTAAAATTATACTTAAATGTGATATAAATCTGTTGCAAGCCTATAGTATATTGATTAATATGAACTCAATAGACTATAAACCAAAAGTTCTTGTGACTCTCTCCCCTTACCTCAAGGAGAAGCTAGTACAGATGTCAGATAAATTTGGATGCTCTCAGGCAGAAGTTGTCAGAATGGCATTGTTGAAACTCTGGGAGGCTGAGAAATGACTCTCAAGCGATTTTCAAAGGATTATAAGAACTATGGAGATTGGCTTAAAGCTCAGCCAAGAACTTCAGAGTATGCTAAAAGAGTAATCAGGTTTCATGAAAGGTTTCCAACTCTCAATCTGAATGAATTGAGAAATACAAGACTCAAAGATCATAACCTGAGTACAACTTCATGGAAGATACTGAAAGCACCACAAAAGAGAGATAGAAATCTATCTCTTCAAATTCTCAGGCTTATGAGAAAAGGAGTTCCATTTTCAAAAGCAATTGAACAAACAGGAGCTAACAAAAAAAACACTATTATCAATCTTGGAAAATATCTTTACAAATCTAAAGGGAAATGGACAGTTACAGTTTTAGATAGAATTGAATCTGAGATGATGTTCTATGATCGAGATGAAGGATTAATCTCAATCGTTACAACAAGATCAAAAGATAGAAGCTTAATTGCTGAATATTTCAATGCTGTTAATAAAGCTTTAAAATCTGGTGATACAAAGTGCTTGAAGAAATTTGATAATGCTATTGTCATTGATGCTGATGGTAAAGAGCATTATTTTGTAACTGATCTTGAAAGACTCTATGAGATTCTGGATGCACAGGAAGAGCCTGAATTCTTTGAATTATATGTTTAATGGGAGAGTGGATACTATGGATAAAGAAAGTTACAAGAAAAACATAAGAAAAAACAAGAAATGTTTAAGAAATGAACAAGAAAACATAAGAAATGAACAAGAAAATACAAGAAATAAGAAGAAATGGAAGAAACCACCCATTGCATGTTCGGTTTGTGGAGAAGATGATGAAAATGTAATTGAGATGCATCATGTTGATGGAAGAAATAATTCAGATTAGGTAAAGCCTCTTTGTAAGAATTGTCATACCAAAATAACAACAGAACAGAATCAACTTAGTCCAAAAGTAAGATCTAAAAAAGCATCCTCAGAAAATCTAACAGCCTTCAACATTATTTCCATTGGAGCTTTACTAAGAGAACTTGGACAGCGATTAATCAATGTCGGAATGGAGATGACCGTAGATGTCTAAGATTGTTGTAAGAGGATATACTCAGAAGATGAAGAAATCTTCAGTTAATCCTTTTTACAAACCAAAGGATGTTCCATTAAGACATGATAGAGTATTTGTTTTTGATACTGAGACTACAATAGACCAATGCCAGAATTTCAAGATAGGACATTTCCAAATATACCAAGATGGGTAGATCCAGCATGAAGGTATGTTTTATGATATTTCAATGCTTACTGATGCTGAAATTAAAGTATGTGAAGTATATACTTCTAAATTGGATATACCACTCTATACCCTGAATGAGTTTCTTGATGAGGTTTTTTATACTGAAGTATTTTATTTGAAAGCCCTCTGTGTTGGTTTCAATCTTTCTTTTGACATTAGCAGGATCTCTAAAAGAGTTGGAGATTCAAGAGGTAGAAATAAAGGAGGGTTTACTTTTACTCTTTCAGAAAACAGGTTTAATCCTCCTATTATTGTTAAGAAAATGGGAGATGCTTATAATTTTAAATTTACATCAACCAAGATAAACAAAGGCAAAGATAAGTTTTCAGGTTATTTTCTTGATGCTCAAAAGTTAGCTGAGGTATTGCTTCAATCAAAACATCTTTCTTTAGATAAAGCAGGTCAAAAGCTCAATACTAATGTTAAAAAAATGAAAGGAATTGAGCATGGAAAAGTAACTGAGAGATATATTGATTATTTAATTGCTGATGTTGAAACAACATATCAGGTTTATGAAAAGTTGATTGATGAGCTTGATCTTTATCAGATAAATATCCCACCAACTAAGATATACAGTTCAGCTTCAATTGGAAAATACTCTCTTAAACAATTAGGGATACAGTCATTTTTAGATCTTAATCCTGAGTATTCTTCAGAAACCATTGGAAACAACATGACTTCTTACTATGGTGGAAGATGTGAATGTAAGATCAGGAAAGACCCTACTAAAGTTACAGTTCTTGATTTTACTAGCATGTATCCAACTGTTACAATGGAGATGAATCTCTGGAAGTTCATGATAGCTGAATCTCTTGAATCAAAGGATGTTACTGATGAAATTAAGAATATGTTAACTAATCTTAACCTTAATTATCTTCAAAATAAGGATAACTGGAAAGAGTTTGTAGTAATGGTAAAGTTACAGCCTGACTATGATATTTTACCTGTAAGGATGGATTATAAGGGTAATAATACAGGGTATAATGTAGGTGTTAATTACCTTACTTCTGATAATGAATTATGGTATGCTTTACCTGATGTTATCGCTTCAGTTCTTTTAACTGGCAAAATTCCTGAGATCATTGAAGCTATCAGGTATATTCCAAAAGGTGTTCAGAAGGGATTGAGGAAATCTCAAATACTTGGAATTGATGTAGATCCAACTAAAGATAATCTTGTTCAGGTACTTGTTGAGGAAAGGCAAAATCTTAAAATTCAAATGAAGGGTATTGATAAGGAAAAGCCTGAATATCAACAATTGGACAGTAGAGCACAAGCTATTAAGATTTTAGTTAATGCTATGAGTTATGGAATATTCATTGAACTAAATCCAGAAGATAAGAAAACTGATATTCAAGTTTATGGCTTGGATGATTTTAATACTTCAGAGAACAGATTTGAGAAAGCAGGTAATTATTTTCATCCTTTGTTAGCTGTTATGATTACAGCAGGATCTAAATTATTCTTAGCAATGGCTGAAGCTAAAGTAAAAGAGCTTGGTTCAGTCCATGCATACATGGATACTGATTCAATCTTTGTTCCTCCTGAACATGCTCAAGAGATCATAGACTATTTCCAACCTCTTAATCCTTACAGCCTTGACATTGAGCTGTTGAAGCCTGAGAAAGAGGATATGTGGTTTTATGGCATATCTTCAAAGAGGTATGCTCTCTATATTCTTGAAGATAAACAGATCAAGTTCATGGAGGGAGAGAGATCTTTCAAATTGCATGGACTTGGACATTTAACAAATCCATTTCCAAAGAATGTTGATGATTGGCAGGCTGAGATATGGGAAGATATTCTCATGTTGCATTATGGGTTGATATCAGAGTTGGATATTGAAGAGAAGTATTCAAACATGTATGCTATTTCAAGACTGACTGTTTCAACTGCAAATGTGTTGCATAGGTTTGATGCTATTAATAAAGGGAAAGAATGGAAAGACCAGATAAAACCATTCAATTTCTATCATGTTGGTTTTCAAGTTGCTGAAGAGGATGGTAAGGCAGTCAAACCATTAGCTCCATTTTCAAACGATCCTCAAAGTATTGTTTATGAACCGTTTATTGATTATGGAACTGGAGAGATTAAAGAAGGATCTCATTATTTCAAACCATTAAGCAGGACAATAATGCAGTATGTGGAACATCTTGAGCATAAGTTTGATGGTGAGATTGGAGTACTTGAAAGAAAACATGTTCATGCTGATGGTGTTGTTTACATTGGGAAAGAAGCTAACAATATTGATGAACAGGAATTGAATGTGACGAAGGTTCAGGAGTTTATTAATGTTGAAGAGATCGAGCAATTGATTTTAGGTCTCACTCCTAAAGAAGCAATGGTGTATGGAATTAAACATAGAAGTGATTTGATAAGACTAAAAAAGAATGTGGTGGAAAGAAAGTTGAATTTTAAGACTAAGTTAATGAGGGAGTTAATGAATAGAGCGATATAAATTCACTCAAAATCTTAACAAAATAGACATTTTTGCATCCTCAATAGTATCTATGATAACTTTGATAAAATCATCATAATTTGGATATTTGTCTATTATTTTTGCTATATTAATTATACATGCTTGTGTCTCAATTAATATTAATCTATAATCATGTTTATTAACTTCAGACTGCCCTTCATGAACTAAACTATTTCTATGTTTATAAAGAGTGGCAATCTTAGTTTTTATATCCACACGTTTCTGCTTTTCTTCTAGAAATTTATCTCTGTTTGAAATATCAAATAATGGATAATTGACGAGTGCAACTCTTTCACCCAGATTAATACTTTTCGAATCCTTTTGTGTTAACAATAGTATTTCTAAAACTGTGAAGAGTTTAATTATATTTTCAGGATTTTCAGGATTAGTTAGTACACTCCCAAAAGTGTTAATAGCTCTAATCAATCTTTCTTCTAAGCTAGCAACGTCACCTTTATACAAATCTCTTCGATCAACAATTTTTTTAATATTAGTATAACCATCGTTCTTGATATCCTTTAGAGAGTCTGAACTTATATCGGCATCAAGCCACATGTTATGACGGTGGGTACTGCTTTGTACTGTTTTATTTGGCATAGAGATTATTGCAGATGTGCTATAAGAATTGAGGCTTCCTTTAATTCCAAAATTTGAATCAATAGCGTATAGTCTAAATATGCTCAATGCATCTTCGATTTTAGCATCCGTTTTTTGCAAAGCCTTATCATTATCTCCAGCTTCTATATGAGCTACTGCAACACAATTAACATCTTCATCATCATTATATTTAAGCACGGCTTCAATAAATTCATCTTTTTTGCTACTCGTTGTCATAGAAGCTAACAAATTCTTGTAGGAAGATGTTGAATATTTGAGCAACGAAACATTACCAATAGCAATTTCAGAATCGATATTTAAATTTTGGACAAACCTAATTATAGTATATTTTTCAATATTTGGAAATAAAACAGTCGAATTGAAAAACGAATCAATTAATTTAGGTTTATCTGTTTCTGGATTTGTTTTAAGATCTGCTATAAATTTATATATTCGTCTTTTGATGATTTTTCTGCTATAATTATTATTTATATGCTTATCAGTAAAAAGAAAAGTAACCAATGCATTTAATTTGTAATCATACCCACTTTTAATTAAAAACTTTTTATTATTTATAAAATCATATTCTACACTGTTTACATCTTCTTTGCTCAATGGTTCAATTAAATTTAACAGTTCAAAGCAACTATTTCTGAATATTTCAATATCTTTAACCATTAAATCTTAAGGATGTAAGGCTAACATTTAAATTTTGTTCTTGAAATGTATAATGTTTAATTCTTTTTTCAAAAAAATAAACCGTAGTGTTTTTTCGACTTACCTATATCCCCGACTTGTTATGAGGGGTAATAGGTAACGTGAAAAAACGGAACTCCCTATGCTTTTTGTTAATGACAATATGTTCAATTGTCAACATAAAATAACCTAAAATAATAAAGACGATGAAGATAACATTTCATTCTTCATCATTGGTTTCTAATCTAGATTTTAGAAAACCCACGGTATTTTCCGCAAATTGAATTAAGTCATTATACGTTAGAATTATTATCGAGGAATTCAACTTTTCCTTTCTTCGAATTTTATCTCTCTCTTCGTGTGTTAGATTATATCCAATAAGTAAATAGCATTTTGGATTTTCAATGTTTAGTCCTTTGCTACGTCTTAAATAATCCTTATTCTCCCTTGCAAAATCTAAGTATCTTTCAATTTGATTCCAAGAATCGTTGAACTCAGATGAGAATACCCCATTTTTACGAAAGAGATTCAAAAAAGGTTGTTTTATTTCGAAAATATCTCTAGAATTGTCATGGACACGAACAGCAGTAAAATCAGGTATATTTTCATTATCAAATTGTGTGTGGCGTTGCACAAGACTATATTGTAAGCCCAATATCCAAGGATATTTTTCAATCCATTCTTGATATCTATGTTCTGTCTCTTCCCCATCTTCTAACATTTGTATTAGTTCATTAATTGGTACTTTTAGATTAGGGGATGTGATGCGTTTACTTTTTTATTTAGTTCATTTGCATCATCGATGGTGATGATATTGATAAGCAAATGGCTTTGAAAGTTCTTCTCCATCTTTAGCATCACGAGCAGCAATTGCATATCTTGCTTCTTTATTTCTGTACAACCCAATAAAACCTAAAAACGGTTCTTTTCCTTCTAAAAACATTACACCATCATCATACCACTGTATGTGATTTGGAGAAACAAATGCTTCGTGTCCATTTTTAGATCCTTTAAAGCTGTAATTGTGTGTAATTACATATCTGATGTGTGCTAAAAATTGTGAACGGTGCTTATTAGTGAGTAAAAATTCAGCTATATTTGGATGCGTGCTGACATTACTAGGGTCAAGAATTGATACAAAAAGAGAATCCATCTCTTCAAAAAGTTTTATATCATCAAAGTCTTCATCAGAGAATTCTTTAAATGCCCTCTCCAATTCCCCTATTAAATGAGATATCTTTTCAATTTTTGAATAACTCATGTGATTACCTTCTCCATATAATATAGGAACATTCCCCATAATACAAGATAAACATTTTCCGAACCTCCAACCATAAATATATAGTGTACCGAGTTTAGGTTATTTTAGCAAAATAAAAAATGTTTAATGCAAATCATTTGTTATTCCCAATTCTCCAACCTTTCCTTCACATGACCATTGAGAGTAAACGGTAAATCACTCTTGGCATTCTGCTTCATGTAATGGAGAGTACCCTTTGAGAAACCCATCTTCTTCCATTCAACATAAGGCATGTCAATGATCCTTTTCCTCAACAGATTGGAATCATCTCTTTCAACCACATAAACAGGCTTACTAAATTCAATTGTTTTCCTCTTCCCTACAAGTTGATGGCTTAACTCCCTTGCCTTAACCAAAAGAACAGATCCCCAAGAACTATTCTTCTTCCTATACTCAACCTTGCCGTTCATCATAGAATTGAATTTATCAGTAACCTTCCTTGCTCCAGTAGGTTTAAGCCTCAATGAAAAACTCTCAGTCCTGATAAAATCCTTACTATCCATAACTTCCTTTTCTATCAGGTTCATAACAGCAAGATCCACAATAAACCTAAATGGCTCTTGGAGATCATAGGCTAAACTGTTCTTACTTGGATTCATCTCATGAAGGAAACCTACATGAGCATCAAGACCAACTGAATTGATGGCTCTCAGACATTCAGATTCAAGCAAAGCATATCCGTAATTAAGCATAACATTGACTTTATCGCCTGAATTAGAAGCTCTGGCATTATTATCAGTCCTTGCTCTGAAATCATATTCATCAGGAATAGCTTTAGAATACTCATTCCAGTACTTTGAAGCAACTCCACCTTCAATCCCAAGTATCTCTCTTACAGATTTGGCATTTTCAAGTTTACCCTTATCAACGGAGAAATCATATTCAATCTCAGGATACCTTTGTTTAAGATAATCAAGAACAGCTTCAGATTTGTAGAACTTAGCCTCAATGAATTTTCTTGCAAGTTTTACTCTTGCATCCTGATCTTCATAAGCATGGTATTGAGCAAACTTTGTTTTAACATTGGTACTTTCAGAAGGAAGCATTGTTGTTAGAAACTTGCCATTCCAATCTAACATAGTAACCTGTACATTGTGTTTAATCAACCATCTGATAGCTTCAAAGCTTAGAGATCCACTTCGACCATACACAACAATGCTATCAATATCAATCCTCTTGGGAGAGAACACATACTCCTGAGGATCTTCAGTTGCTGAGAATCTTCCATCTTTGATATGGAGTTTAGCACCATCTACACGCATGTTAATTCCATGACCGTTTAGAAGTAGAAGTTTCATTAGAACTCAGCTCCCTCAATGTTATTATTTCTTATAGGAACATCAGACATTCCAAGATGAGCCATACATTTTGTTCTGATATTTGAAATAAATTGAGATGCATCATGCTTCCCTTCCCTCATCAATTGTCTTTCAACCTCGAAGAGCTTTGATGGGTTATTAATAATAAGTTCTGCAATTTCAGATATATCATAATCTTCTTCTGCTTCATGAGGATTGTCTAAAGTAGTTGCATCTTTGATAATTTGGTCAATTATGCCTTCATCTTTATAATGGCTCAACAAATTTATAGCAACGTTTCTAACGTTTCCACTCTTGCCCTTTGGTTGCTCATATTTATCTAAAACAGATCTAAGAGCTTTTAATAAAGCATCTTTATCTGTTGGTTCTTTTCCTTTTTTGATAATATAATCATAAAGAGTAACCAAGAATTTAGTGGTTAAGTCTGCATTAACAGAAGTTAGATTTTTTACAATTAAATCCAACTGGCTTTCATCAAAAGAATACAGTTTTTCATACCGGTTAAGTTCTTTCAAAGCCATTTGCTTATCAATATCATCACCTGAGGATAAAAGTTGGAGAACATTGTCAATATGTGTTTTAACTTTTAGTCCTTCCTCAGTAAAAAGATATGTTGCACGTCCATCATCTTCCAGAAAACCATAATTTTGAAGTTGATAATGATATAAACGTATAATTTCACCAGATACAAGCATTTCTTTGAGCTTTCGATTAATGGTTGGTTTACTATAACCTGTATCTATAAATTCCTCTCCTGTTTTGTATGTTTTTGTATGTTTTTGTCTGAGTTTTTCAATCAATTGTTCTCTTCTCATTTTACCATTTTTGTTTAAATACTGAACAACTTCCTCCTCAAATTTGATATCATTTTCAATCATTTTTACTATCTCCATATATCTAATATAATATCATATTCGTTATTCTTTATATTGTTAATGGTTATTTTTAGTATCAAAGTTAATATCATTGTTAATATCACTAATGCTGCCCTATAGGGTATTGGTGATGTACCATGACTAGTGAAAAAATACTAACAACAATCTCCCCTTATCTCAAGGAGAAAATCGTACTGATGTCAGATAAATTTGGATGCTCTCAGGCAGAAGTTGTCAGAATAGGCTTGTTGAAACTCTGGGAGGCTGAGAAATGAGCCGTAAAATATTCTCAGCTAAATTCAGAACCTATGGAGAATGGCTAAAAGCTCAACCTAGGGATACCCGATATGCAAAGGATCTCATCAGGAAACATGAGAGATTTCCAAATATGAACCTGAAAGATCTTAGAGATCTAAGATTGAAAGATCATACACTAAGGGATCATGCATGGCAAACCTTGACATCCAGTCAAAAGAGGGATAGAACTCTATCCCTCAAGGTTTTGAGATACATGAGAAAAGGTGACTCCTTAACAAAAGCAGTTGAGAAAGTAGGGGTAAACAAAGACTTTGCTGTTAAGCACCTTGGAAAAGCTCTCCATAAATCAAACGGGAAATGGAAAATAAACGCCACCGATAATATCGAAACGGAGATGTTAATCTACGATAGAAACGCAGGTCAGATAACGATAATAACGACGAATTCAAGAGATAGAAGGCTAATCGGCGAATACTTTGCTGCCGTTCAAAAGGGGTTAAAAGACGGCGATGATACTTCGTTAAAGAGATTTGACGGCGTTAAAATCATTGATGCTATCGGCGAAGAACATTCGCTAGTAACAGATCTTGATCAACTGTATGATATTGCAGAAGCACAGGAAGAGCCTGAATTTTTACAGATATATCAAAGTTAAGGAGTGGATACTATGGAAAAAGAATCTTATGCGATTTATCTAAAGAAACAAAAGAAGGGAAAGAAACCACCGATTGCATGTGCTGTATGTGGAGAAGATAACAAGAATGTCATTGAGATGCATCACGTAGAAGGAAGGAATAATTCAGATTGGATCAAACCTCTTTGTAAGAATTGTCATTCTAAAATAACAGCAGAACAGAACAAACTTAGTCCTAAAGCAAGATCAAGTGAAGCCTCCTTACAGAATAAGAGAGCTTTCAAGATCATTTCAATTGGTACTTTACTAAGAGAGCTTGGAGATTGTTTGATTAATCTTGGAATGGAGATGACTGTAAATGTCTAACATTGCTTTAAGGGGATATACTCAGAAGATCAAGGAATCTTCAGGTAATTCCTTTTTCAAACCAAGAGAAGATCCATTAAGGCATGATAGAACTCTGGTATTTGATACTGAAACTACAACCGATCAATATCAGAATGTCAAGATAGGATATTTCAAGATATGCCAGGATGGGTATATTCAGCATAAAGGTATGTTTTATGATGCTGCTATGCTTAACGATAATGAAAAAAAGGTATGTGAAGTATATACTTCAAAGTATGATATACCTCTTTATACCCTAAATGAATTCATTGATGAGGTATTTTATCCTGAAGTCTTTGGTTTGAAAACTCTTTGTGTTGGCTTCAATCTTCCCTTTGATATAAGCAGGATCTCTAAAAGAGTAGGAGATTCAAGAAAGCAGAATAAGGGAGGCTTTACTTTTACACTTTCAGAAAATAAGTTCAATCCTCCTATTATCGTTAAGAAGATGGGAGATGCTTATAATTTCAAGTTTACTTCAACCAAGATAAACAAAGGAAATGATCATTTTACAGGCTATTTCCTTGATGCTCAGAAGTTAGCTGAGGTACTGCTCCAATCAAAAAAGATCTCTTTAGATAAAGCAGGGCAAAAACTCAATACCAAAACCAAGAAGATGAAAAATATTGAGCATGGGAAAGTAACCAAGAAATACATTGATTATCTAATTCAGGATGTTGAAACCACTTATCAGGTCTATGAGAAGCTAATTGAAGAATTAGATCATTATCAGATAGACATCCCACCAACTAAGATATTCAGTTCTGCATCTATTGGAAAACATTCTTTAAAGCAATTGGGCATTGAATCATTTTTAAGTCTTAATCCTGAGTTTTCTCATGAGATGCTTGGTAATATCATGACTTCTTACTATGGAGGAAGATGTGAATGTAAGATTAGGAAAGAGCCTGTTAAAGTAACCACTCTTGATTTTACTAGCATGTATCCAACCATTACTATGGAGATGGATCTCTGGAAGTTTATGATTGCTGAATCACTTGAGATGAAAGATATTACTGATGAAATTAAGGAGATGCTCTCAAAAGTAAATCTTGCATATCTTCAGAATAAGGATAACTGGAAAGACTTTGTTGTTATGGTTAAAATACAGCCTGATGAGGATATAGTGCCTGTCAGGATGGATTACAAAGGATCTGGAACGGGCTATAATGTAGGCATCAATTATCTTAGTTCCGATTCTGAATTATGGTATGCTTTACCTGATGTTATAAATTCAGTTATTCTTACTGGCAAAGTTCCCATAATCATTGAAGCAATCAAGTTTATTCCAAAAGGGATTCAGAAGGGTTTAAAGAAATCACAGATACTTGGAATTGATGTTGATCCTACAAAAGATAATCTTGTTCAGGTACTTGTTGAAGAAAGGCAGAATATCAAGCTTCATATGAAGGATATTAGCAAAGATGATCCAGAATATCAACAATTGAGTAGCAGAGCACAGGCTATCAAAATTCTGGTTAATGCTATGAGCTATGGGATATTCATTGAGCTTAATCCAGAAAATAAGAAAAGCGATATTCAGGTTTTTGGCTTGGATGATTTTAATACTTCAGAAAACAGATATGAGAAGGCAGGGAATTATTATCATCCTTTGCTTGCTGTTATGATCACAGCCGGATCTAAACTATTTTTGGCTATGGCAGAAGCAAAAACCAAAGAACTTGATTCTGTTCATGCGTATATGGATACAGATTCAATCTTTGTTCCTCCTGAACATGCACAGGAGATTATAGACTATTTCCAACCACTGAACCCATACAGCCTTGATATTGATCTATTGAAGCCTGAGAAAGAAGATATGTGGTCTTATGGCATTTCATCAAAAAGATATGCTCTTTACACTTATGAAAATGAAGAAATCAACTTTATGGAAGGAGAGCGATCTTTCAAATTGCATGGACTTGGACATTTAACAAATCCATTTCCAAAAACTATTGGAGATTGGCAGGCTGAGATATGGGAAGATCTCCTTCAGTTGCATTATGGGATTCTTACAGAGATAGATATTGAAGAGAAGTATTCAAACCTCTATGCAATCTCAAGGCTTACTGTTTCAACTGCAAATGTCCTGAGAAGGTTCAAGGGATTCAATAAAGGCAAGTCATGGGCTGAGCAGATCAAACCTTTTAACTTCTATCATGTAGGGTTTCAGACCATTGAGGAAAACGGGAAAGCAGTAAAGCCACTAGCTCCCTTTTCAAATGATCCTCAAAGTATTGTTTATGAGCCTTTCATTGATTATGAAACAGGAGAGGTTAAGCAAGGATCTCATTATTTCAAGCAACTGAGTAGGACAATAATCGAGTATGCTAATCATCCAGAATCTAAGTTTGATGGAGAGATTGGAGTACTTGAGAGAAAGCATGTTCAGGCTGATTCTGTTATTTATATCGGCAAAGAGGCTAACAGTATTGATGAGCAAGCTCTTGATGTGAAGCGTTCTCAAGAGTTCATTAACAAGCAAGAAATTATGGGAAATATCCTCAATATGTCACAAAAACAGGCTGAAGCATTGGGAGTTTCTAGAAGCAGATTTCATGGGATTAAAAAAAGGATAAGGGAAAATGAAGATTTGAATTTGAATACTCCGGCGGTGAGGAAGTTAGTTAAAAAAGCTTAAAGGAGAGTGATAATGCAAATTTCAATCGAATAATCAAAAAGTCTTACATAATATCAAAGGTTCATGTGTGGGGTGCTTTAGAGTTACAAATGTTTGTTTGTAAAATACTAGATTTCCACCCAAAGTTTAATGAGAAATATTAGTATAGATGAAACTGCTAACAGATTCTGGTGTATTACTATTACTATCTTTGCATCTCAGTTCATAATATCCAAAATCTTGTTCAGACATATTCATATAAATTTGATATTTACCATTGTTCATATAATTTCCAAAAAAAACATCACTGCTAAATAAATGTGTAGAGTTATGGATTGGTTCTATTTTAATGGCGTCTATTTTTTCCAAAAAGTAATACATTTTTATAGCTTTCAATCATATCAGTAATGTCCTCCTTTGAGGATATTAACATTATATTATAATTCCCCATATTCTTAGCAATTTGAATTTTTTTGAGTTGCATATTACAGAACAAAATAAGATGTATTTTTATTAAAAAATTAAGCTTCCTACTTCTTTTTTGTCCGAATTTCAAACGGAGAAATAATAACTGATATTCAGAATACAGTTTTAATGCATACATGTAAGGAATTGATATTGTTGAGAAAAACACAGGCATCATGAAATCTTTTAATGTGCTAATGTTTCCAATTGAGTGAATATCACTTAATACTCTATACAAAGAATACGTGAACAAACTAAGTCCAATAAGTCCCAAAACGATACCAGTAATTTTTGCAACAAATCCTATATTTTTAGTAGTTGCAATCGTGTCGCATATCACAATGAGTGCTATAATTGGAAGTAGAATAACTTCTAATATTAACGGAAATGTGACCGAACTAATAATGAATGTTACGAACACTACTAACTTTAAATTATTCAATATCAGATTTTTCCAAAAATGAGATTCCGTTTTGTTTTCAACAACAACAAAACCAATTGGGAGACCTGAAAATATGAACCATATTGAAGTACTTTTAAAGTAAGACAAATTCCACAATTCAAAATAATATAAAGAATAAGTTATCAACGACAAATAACATAAGTAAGTTAAAAAATAGAAAATGATGTGTCTATTCAAAGCAGCCTTAACAATATTGAATAATGAAGACTGATATTCGGACTTGCATAATAAAAATAATAATATAGAGAATTGCGATTAACTGCTGATTTTTTTCAAAGCAAATATTTCCAGCTAAAATTTTGAGCTTTTCTCTCTATTTCCAGCAGTTTGCTAGTATCTATTTATATACTTTCCAACTTTTTTGAATAGCTACCGCTATTCATCCTAATGATTTTCTTCTTATTGTCCTCAATTGATAGAGATTATAGCTGAATGCTGTAATCGCCATTTTGACATTTACTCTTGCCAACGTTGTTACTCTTACAAATCCTGACGTAAACACATTTTTGATAACAGCATAAGGTCTTTCTCCCTTTGCTCTTTTCCTGCTTATTCTTTTGTTTCTCATCTTATCCCTAATACCAATAGGGTGCCCTCGTACTCCCCTTTGCATAGTTGCATCATATCCTTTTGAAATTGCACCAAAGTAACCTCTATCTCTGTAAACAACTTCGCCTTCTTCAGAAAGATCCACCTGACTATCATGAACTGAGGCAGTAGTTGTCCTATATCTCCTTATCAGATCATATTCGGTATCTTCAATGGTATGTAGTTTATATCCAAAATGTGACTTAGATGCCTTTTTTGTCCATGTACCGTCCTTACATCTTCTGGTCTTTGCTTCATTTCCACGAGGAGTATCAAGATTTGCATGTCCTGGATCAGCATGTATAAATGTTGCATCCTGAATCATACCTTGCTTGATCTTCAGACCTTTCTTATTAAGTTGTCTTTGCATTTCATTCCAGATTTCATCTTCTTTTCCTGCCTGGGAAATTCGTTCTCTAAATGCCCAAACAGTAGTATGATCTGGAATTTTTGCAGGAAAGCCCAAGAATTTCCTAAAGGAAATTCTATCAGTAGCTTGTCTTTCAAGTTCAGGGTCAGATAGGCCATGCCATTGTTGCAATACTAACATTTTGAGCATGACGATTTCATCAACGTTTGGTCTGCCACCGAACTCTGTTTTATTGATATACATCTCTGCTATAATTGGACGAAATGGTTTCCAATCGATGAGAGATTCAATTTCAGAGAGCTTGTCACCGAGATTTTCAAGACGTTTGTACTCTTCTTTAAAAGCAAAGTTTGTTAAGGACATAATACAAAATTATTGTAATAGGTTATAAATATTGCTTCTGTTTGAGGGGTTTATCGGAATTCTCTATAATTATAACCCAAATAATTGTTGCTATTTCTCTAGTTGTAAAAATATTTAAATTCAAAAAATAAACTCCCAAGCCATATAATCACAAGTATTAATTATTGGCTTAAGTACTTTACGAATTTGTTTTGAAATATAGCCTATGAATACTTAAAATAATATTTTATGTTGAAATCTAAAACATTATGTGATGAATTATTTTTTTGTAGTGGGTCTGATTCAAATTATAAGTATGGAGAATTGCGATTAACTGCTGATTTTTTTCAAAGCAAATATTTCCAGCTAAAATTTTGAGCTTTTCTCTCTATTTCCAGCAGTTTGCTAGTATCTATTTATATACTTTCCAACTTTTTTGAATAGCTACCGCTATTCATCCTAATGATTTTCTTCTTATTGTCCTCAATTGATAGAGATTATAGCTGAATGCTGTAATCGCCATTTTGACATTTACTCTTGCCAACGTTGTTACTCTTACAAATCCTGACGTAAACACATTTTTGATAACAGCATAAGGTCTTTCTCCCTTTGCTCTTTTCCTGCTTATTCTTTTGTTTCTCATCTTATCCCTAATACCAATAGGGTGCCCTCGTACTCCCCTTTGCATAGTTGCATCATATCCTTTTGAAATTGCACCAAAGTAACCTCTATCTCTGTAAACAACTTCGCCTTCTTCAGAAAGATCCACCTGACTATCATGAACTGAGGCAGTAGTTGTCCTATATCTCCTTATCAGATCATATTCGGTATCTTCAATGGTATGTAGTTTATATCCAAAATGTGACTTAGATGCCTTTTTTGTCCATGTACCGTCCTTACATCTTCTGGTCTTTGCTTCATTTCCACGAGGAGTATCAAGATTTGCATGTCCTGGATCAGCATGTATAAATGTTGCATCCTGAATCATACCTTGCTTGATCTTCAGACCTTTCTTATTAAGTTGTCTTTGCATTTCATTCCAGATTTCATCTTCTTTTCCTGCCTGGGAAATTCGTTCTCTAAATGCCCAAACAGTAGTATGATCTGGAATTTTTGCAGGAAAGCCCAAGAATTTCCTAAAGGAAATTCTATCAGTAGCTTGTCTTTCAAGTTCAGGGTCAGATAGGCCATGCCATTGTTGCAATACTAACATTTTGAGCATGACGATTTCATCAACGTTTGGTCTGCCACCGAACTCTGTTTTATTGATATACATCTCTGCTATAATTGGACGAAATGGTTTCCAATCGATGAGAGATTCAATTTCAGAGAGCTTGTCACCGAGATTTTCAAGACGTTTGTACTCTTCTTTAAAAGCAAAGTTTGTTAAGGACATAATACAAAATTATTGTAATAGGTTATAAATATTGCTTCTGTTTGAGGGGTTTATCGGAATTCTCTATGATTTATTATATGTAGGACTGATACTCTAAATTTCAAAAGTTCCGTTTTTACACGTTACCTATTACCCCGACTTGTTATGAGGGGATATAGGTAAGTCTGTTTTTTTGTACGCTATATCTTAAGGTTATTTTTAGCTAGTATTATTCCAATTAATGAACAATTAAAAATCTTATTGGATTTTTGATAATAAGTTCCGTATATTAAGTATAAATATCTATTAATGATAAATCGAATATTTTATATAGTGCCTGATTGACTATGATTATATTTCATTATAATGGTGGATAATATCTATGGTTAATATATTCATTGATACAAATATATTTTTAGGATTGTATGAATCAAATAATAACAAAGTATCTCAGATTTTTGACGATATAACAAAATTAAAAAAACGATTAATTATTCCAGAGCAAGTATATGATGAGTTTTTGAGAAATAGAGATTCAGTACTACAAAAACAAATTAACTCTAGCAACAAAAATAAAGTTGAAATTCATACTACAGCATTGATTCGACATATGGAAGAATATGATAATCTAAAGACTATAAAAGATGATTTCGATGAGAAGAATAAGCTTTTAATTCAAAAGCTAAAAGATTTACAAACTCACTCTGATGACGATCCTATATTAAATGGTTTTCTTGACATCTATAACAGTAAAGATGTCAAGAAAATTAAAAGAACAGAAACAATAATACAGAAGGCAAAAGATAGGATGCTTATGGGTAATCCTCCCATTGATAAAAAGAAAGGAACAATTGGCGATCAGATAATATGGGAAACATTGCTTGAAAATCTGAATGATGATGTCATTTTTGTAACCGAAGATAATACATATGTAAATCATAAATTATTTATTGAGAATGAATTTTTGAATGTTGTTGGTAAAAAAATATTCATCACTGACAGAGTTTCAGTTGCATTAAAGCAGGTTAATGAAACACCATCAGAAGCTCTAATAGAATTTGAAAAAACAAAGAAGTCCAAGGATTTCATTGAAGAAGATGAAATTAAAGATTTACTAGCTCATTTCGAAACTGAAGGAATTGATATCTCTCCTAATTTGCTATTTTTTCTTTTTAAGTATTCAAAGGATAATTATAATGTATTTAAAGAAGAAATTGGAATTACCTCCGAGATTGAAAAACGATACCAAAAGCCTTTTCACTCCATCCACTCTGACTACATTACAATATATAGAAAATATTTTAACCCCGAACATTCTCCTTATATGAAAAAAGAAGATAACAAAAGTTGATTTTAATACCTTCCTTCACTTTTTATTAATTTGAAGCAGCTGCTATTCTCTTCACATTTTTTGACTTAAAATTCAACTTCCCCTCCTTTGCTTTTTTCTTCAAATAAGCTAAAGCACTTCTATGCTTAATTCCAATATCCCTAGCTTTCTCAGGAGTAAGCTTCAGAATAAGATCATAAACTAACTTTTCATCAATAAATTCTTGAGCCTTCTTTACATCCAATTCTTGTTCATCAATATTGTTAGCTTCTTTTCCAATATAAATAACAGAATCAGCATGAACATGCTTTCTTTCAAGAACTCCAATCTTTCCATCAAACTTATGCTCAAGATGATCAACATATTGTATAATTGTCCTGCTTAACGGTTTGAAATAATGAGATCCTTCTTTAATCTCTCCTGTTGCATAATCAATAAATGGATCATAAACAATATTCTGAGGATCATTTGAGAAAGGAGATAAAGGCTTTACTGCCTTACCATCTTCTTCAGCAACCTGAAACCCAACATGATAGAAATTGAAAGGTTTGATCTGATATATCCATTCTTTCCCTTTATTGATAACATCAAACCTATGCAACACATTTGCAGTTGAAACAGTCAGTCGTGAAATAGCATACATGTTTGAATACTTCTTTTCAATATCCAATTCAGAGATTATACCATAATGCAACTTGAGAATATCTTCCCATATCTCAGCTTGCCAATCTTCAACAGCCTTTGGAAACGGATTTGTTAAATGTCCAAGTCCATGTAATTTAAAAGATCTCTCCCCTTCCATGAACTTAATATTCCCATTCTCATAAGTGTAAAGAGCATATCTTTTTGAAGATATGCCATAAAACCACACATCCTCTTTCTCAGCTTTCAACAGATCAATATCAAGGATGTAAGGATTTAGAGGTTGGAAATAATCTATAATCTCCTGAGCATGTTCAGGAGGAACAAAGATAGAATCAGTATCCATGTATGCATGAACTGAACCAAGCTCTTTTACTTTAGCCTCAGCCATTGCCAAGAACAACTTTGATCCTGCTGTAATCATAACAGCTAGTAAAGGATGAAAATAATTACCTGCTTTCTCAAATCTGTTCTCTGAGGTATTAAAATCATCCAAGCCATAAACTTGAATGTCAGTTTTATTATCTTCAGGATTTAACTCAATGAATATCCCATAACTCATAGCATTAACAAGAATCTTGATAGCTTGTGCTCTACTTTCCAATTGTTGATATTCAGACTTATCTTTATCAATACTCTTCATTTGAATTTTGAGATTTTGCCTTTCCTCAACAAGTACCTGAACAAGATTATCTTTAGTTGGATCTACATCAATTCCAAGTATCTGAGATTGATTCAAACCTTTCTGAACACCTTTTGGAACATACCTTATAGCTTCAATGATCTCAGGAACTTTGCCAGTTAAAAGAACTGAAGCGATAACATCAGGTAAAGCATACCATAGCTCATTATCAGAAGTAAGGTAATTAACACCTACATTATACCCAGTATTATTGCCCTTATAATCCATCCTTACAGGTAAAATATCATTGTCAAGCTGTAACTTTACCATTACTACAAACTCTTTCCAGTTATCCTTATCTTGAAGATAATTAAGGGTAAGAGTGTTTAACATCCCCTTAATTTCATCTGTAACAACATTCATTTCAAGAGATTCAGCTATCATGTATTTCCAGAGATCCATTTCCATAGTAATAGTTGGATACATGCTTGTAAAATCAAGGACTGTGACATTTGTAGGTTCTTTCCCAATCTTACATTCACATCTTCCTCCATAGTAAGAAGTCATGTTTGTCCCAATGGTTTCTGAAGAAAACTCTGGGTTAAGATCTAAAAATGATTGAATCCCCAATTGCCCAAGAGCATACTTTCCAATTGAAGCTGAACTAAATATCTTGGTTGGTGGGATGCTTATCTGATAAAGTTCAAGTTCATCAATAAGTTTCTCATAGACTTGATAAGTTGTTTCAACATCATCAATAAGATAATCAATATATCTCTCAGTCACTTTTCCATGTTCAATTCCTTTCATTTTTTTAACATTGGTATCGAGCTTTTGACCTGCTTTATCTAAAGAGATCCTTTTTGATTGGAGCAACACTTCAGCTAACTTTTGAGCATCAAGGAAATAACCTGAAAAATGATCTTTTCCTTTGTTTATCTTGGTTGAAGTAAGTTTGAATGTATGAGCATCACCTAATTTCTTAACAATAATGGGAGGATTGAATCTGTTGTCTGAAAGAGTAAATGTAAATCCTCCTTTGTTTCTTCCTCTTGAATCTCCAACTCTTTTTGAGATCCTGCTTATGTCAAAAGGAAGATTAAAACCAACACAAAGAGTTTTCAAACCAAACACTTCAGGATAAAATACCTCATCAATAAATTCATTTAGGGTATAAAGTGGTATATCATACTTTGAAGTATATACCACACATACCTTATTTTCATTATCAGTAAGCATTGAAGTATCGTGAAACATACCTTCATGCTGAATATACACATCTTGGTATATCTTAAAATACCCTATTTTGAAATTCTGATATTGATCTATTGTTGTTTCGGTGTCAAAGACCAGTACTCTATCATGTCTTAGTGGTACATCTTTAGGAATGTAAAAAGGATTACCTGAAGATTCTTTGATCTTCTGAGTATAGCCTCTAACAGCGATCTTAGACATTTACAGTCATCTCCATTCCAATATTGATTAAACGGTCTCCAAGTAGTTTTAGCAAAGCACCAATAGAAATGATGTTGAAAGCTGTTAGATTTTCTGAGGATGTTGTTTTAGATCTCTTTTTTGGACTGATCTTATTCTGTTCTGCTGTTATCTTAGCATGACAATTCTTGCATAGTGGTTTTACCCAATCTGAAGTATTTCTTCCATCAACATGATGCATTTCAATTACTTCTGAATTATCTTCCCCACATACTGAACATGCAATAGGTGGTTTCTTCCCTTTCTTATGCTTGCTAATATTCTTCCTGTAAGATTCTTTATCCATAGTATCCACTCTCCCATTAAACGTATAATTCAAAGAATTCAGGCTCTTCTTGTGCATCCTGAATCTCATACAGTCTATCCAAATCGGTTACAAAATAATGCTCATTGCCTTCAGCATCAATGACTTTTGCATTTTCAAATTTCTTCAAAAACTTAGAATCACCAGATTTCAAAGCTTGATTAACAGCATTGAAATATTCAGCAATTAAGCTCCTATCTTTAGATCTTGTTGTAACAATCGAGATCAGCCCCTTATCTCTATCATTGAATGCCATCTCTGATTCAATTCTATCTGAAGCTGTTACTCTCCATTTCCCTTTTGATTTGTACAGGTATTTTCCAAGATTGTTAATTACGTTCTTCTTGTTAGCTCCTGTTTTCTCAATAGCTTTTGAAAATGGAACTCCTTTTCTCACATTTCTAAGAATTTCAAGGGATAGTGTTCTATCTCTCTTTTGTTGTGAATTCAAGAGTTTCCATGAAGTTGTACTCAGGTTATGATCCTTGAGCCTTGTATTTCTCAAGTCATTCAAGCTGAGAGTTGGAAACCTTTCATGAAACCTGATGACTCTCTTGGCATATTCTGAAGTTCTTGGTTGAGCTTTAAGCCAATCTCCATAGTTCCTGTAATCTTTTGAGAATTGCTTGAGAGTCATTTCTCAGCCTCCCAAAGCTTCAATAATGCTATCCTGACAACTTCTGCCTGATAGCATCCAAATTTGTCTGACATCTGTACTAGCTTCTCCTTGAGGTAAGGAGAGAGAGTTGCAAGAATTCTTTGTGTATCTTTGATTGATTTCATATTCATCAAATTACTATTGGCTTACAACAGATTTATATCACATTTAAGTATAACTTTAAGTATGAATTTGAATATAAATACAGATAAGAATAACTATAATTCTTATAAGAATACTAATGAGTTTGAGTATAATGTGATTTCTATCTTACAAAGCACCCCTTTTATAAGAAAACGAGATCTTATTAAGAAATTACAAACGAATTTTCAAGAAAACAGAGGCTATAGCCATGAAAATATTCAAAGAAAACTCTATGATATGCAGGGCGCAGGCACTCTACTTGTAATTAGATATGAAGATCTCCAAAAATATGGAATAAAAGAAGAAGATAAGCGTTCTACTTACGTTACGCTAAGAAGGACTGGGAAAATAACTTCTCATCTAGATGTTGCTATTAACAAGCTCCAATCAAACAATCCAATTAAACAAAAAATGGCATTAAAAGAAATAGAAAGCTATGAAAAACATTATGCATTAAATCCTAAACAATTGGATATGCTTGTATCCATTTTAAAATCGGATGATACTAATTTACTTGACCACGTTTTAAGGATTGTTTACAACTATATTGAGTACAAGAAGATAGATCCATCTAATGAAACTAAAACAATTGATGTTCTTAGATCACTGCTGAAAAAGTATCCTGAACCATTAAGAACACATACAAATCTAAGATCTCATCTCATCTTTTTACTTGGATACTATAATGATTCTGCTGTTGTTGAAAGAGCTATACGAGATGCTGAAACGTTAGATAACCTTCATGAAATCAAAGAAGAATATCAATTAGGAACAGCAGCTAACATAATTGAAGAACACAGAGAAGAATTGTATGAGTTTGAAGAAAAGTTAAGGCTTGAAAATAAGATAGAAGCAGCTCAATTTATTGCTGAAATTCGTGCAACTGCCCTTATTGATCTTGGATTGAAAGACGATCCCTTCAAAAACAAAGATAATAATGAACTGGAGATGGATACATTAAAATCTCAAATGTTTCTGAGTAATGATGAAAAGAAAGAGAGGATTCTTAATATTTCAGAGAAAGAAGCTGATAGACTTGGTGTTCCAAAAAAGATGTTAGATAAGATCCAGTGGAAGATTCGGAACGGAGATAAAATTAATTGGAAAGCAAAGAATGTGTGTAAACTGCTCAAACAAGACCTGAAGGAGAGTGATTTCTAATGAAATTGTTATTGCTAAATGGTCATGGAATCAATATGCGTGTTGATAGTGCAAAACTCCATATCAAAGATGGCAGATTCTCAACAACTGAAGATCCTGAAGAGTATGTGTTCTCTCCTAAGAGGATGGATATTGATAGCATTGTTGTGTATGGGAGAAGTGGATCTCTAAGCCTCGAAGCTATCAGATGGTTGATTAAACATAATGTACAGATTACTATTTTAGATTGGAACGGTAAGCTTCTAACAACAATGCTTCCTTCTGAAAGTACCAATGTAAAGACAAAGTTTGCTCAATACCATGCTTATGAAGATCAGGATACAAGAGTAAAGCTTGCTAAGAAGTTTATTGAAGCCAAGTTCTCCAAATCTGAGGCTGTTCTTGATTATCTTAAACTAAGGTATCCTGAGATTAATTATGATATCTCCGTTGATAAGGGTAAACTTGAGAATGCTAAATCTGTAAGGGAGATCTTAGGTGTTGAAGGTGGAGTTGCTTGGAAGTACTGGAATGAGTATGCTAAAGCTATTCCTGAAGAATATGATTTCAGGGCAAGGACTGATAATAATGCCAGAGCATCTAACTCAGGCGATAAAGTTAATGTCATGCTGAATTATGGGTATGCTTTGCTTGAATCTGAATGTTTGAGAGCCATTAATTCAGTTGGTCTTGATGCTCATGTAGGATTCCTTCATGAGATGAATCCAAGTAAGAATAGTTTAGCCTATGATCTCCAAGAACCGTTCAGGTTTATTGTTGATCTTACTGTAATGAACCTGATTGAAAAGGGAATTATGGATAGTAAGGACTTTATCAGGACTGAGAGTTTTTCATTGAGATTGAGACCTACTGGAGCAAGGAAGGTTACTGAAGAGTTTAATTCTGTGATGAATGGTAAAGTCGAGTATAGGAAGAAGAATAGCTCTTGGGGATCTGTACTATTGCTCAAGGCAAGAGAGCTGAGTCATCATCTTGTTGGGAAGAGGAAAACGATTGAGTTTGTTAAGCCTGTTTATATCAATGAAAGGGATGATACTGATCTGTTGAGGAAGACGATTATTGATATGCCTTATACCGAGTGGAAGAAAATGGGGTTCTCAAAGGGTACATTGAACTATATGAAACAGAATGCCAATAGTGAGAAGCCGTTTACATTAAATGTCCATGTAAGAGAGAGGTTAGAGAATTGGGGGAGTATTGTTGAATGATACTAATTTGCTATTCTAAAATATTCTAATAGTAAGCAGTATTATTTATTTCATCTTTATATAACTCATATTATGTATTAAATAAAAATATTTTTTCAGTATGTAGCGATACATTTTGAATTTTTGACATCCCGTTAATTTCATTTATATTTTGGATAAACTCTGAGGTGGGTAAAAAAGTATCTGAGTCAGAGAAATGATATTCATAAGGTAATCCTCTTTCACATACGAATTCAATTAGATTTATTCCATATTTATTGAAATCATTTGAGAAAATTTGAGCTGAATTTATATCTTGTTGACTTGGTCTAGAGCAATCGAGGGTATGAGGATCAGAGTTTGGATGATTATGAAATATAAGGACAGTTGAGTAGTTATTATCTTTACATTTTGCTATAATTTGTTCGGTTGATAAGAAGATTGAAACCGTTTTTTTATTTATCCCTTTATTAGTCCACATAAGTTGAATGGTTTTATTTTTTTCAAAAGCAATAATTGCCCATTCATGTTTCTTATATTTTAGTAAACCAGCCGCAATGGATGGAAATAGAGATAAATCTTCATTGATTAAATAATATGCTCCCGTTGATTTCATTCCCTTTTTAAAACCTTTATCGACTGATTTTTCCTTTGTACTATAATTATAATATGTTTTTATTGCTCTAGATCTTCTCTTGTCTGCTAGCTTTAATATTTCTTTTTCATTAAGAGGATGAAGGTGGGTGATTACATACATTATAATAATCAGAAAAATAACGATTAACAACTCATACATACTTTAGAGCTATACATTTACATATTATAAATATATCTATAATTTTAGGATTTTTATGATAAGTAATTATTATATCGAATCTTACACAAAAAAATATTTGGTTCTGTAAATTAAGCATTATGAATTAATTTAGACCCCCTTAATCAAAATAGTTTTATAAATATTTATTCTAAATTTTTAAAGAGTTTCTAATTAATTTTTATGCATGTAGTTATGCACATAACATACACAACACCGTACAAAAAAATCAAGTTACCTATATCCCCGACTTGTTATGAGGGGGGTCATATTCGAACCCCAAGCTTTAACAAAATACAACTGTTGCCTTTGATTTCAACCCTCAACACCTCTAACCTTCTCCTCCCTACTCCGCTCTTCCCAGATGTCCCTGTACTTATACAACGTGCTAGCAGGAATGTTCAGCACCCGTGATATCTCAGCCCACGTCAACCCTTTCTTCCGATACTTCATGACCTCTTTCTGATCAGGCTCTTTGGTAGGTCTACCCCACTTATCATTCTCTTTCTTGTACCGTTCAATACCGACCTTGATACGTTCCTGCAAAATCCGTTTTTCATTCTCAGCCACCCATCCAAACAAGCGATGTCAGTAGCCTCCTGTAATGCGAATCCTCAATGGTAGACCACGATTCACTGGGACTCAGTGAAACGACCCTGATGCCTTTATCTTCGAAGTCCATAACCAAATTCAATGTATCAACAAACGTCCTTCCAAGTCTTGATATTTCAAAAAGATAGATGGTATCGATATCGTTCGATTCAATACATTTCAGTAATTGTTTGAACCCAGGTCTCTTTTCAGCAGGAACACTTCCACTGACACCCTCATCAAAGAATATCTGTTCAGCAACTATTCCCTTGTTCTTCAATTGCAATATCTGGGTTTCGATGTTCTGGTCTTTGGTGCTAGTCCTAGCGTATCCAACTGCGTTTTTCAATTCTTCCATAAAATATATTATATGTTACACAGTATATATATCTTTAGCACCCATATAATATGGGACGAAATACACCTGTATCATGTGATGGGAATTTTTGACTATTCTTGTAATATCTGTAGAGTATTTCGACAAAGCTTGAATTTCGGTCATTTTTTTAGCTTATATTCAAGCTTCATCGTGTCAATCAATTGTCGACTTAATAAAATTCGACCTCTATGCTGTCACTGAGTATATGATATGATCCTTCTGCTATTGTGTCTCCGTTAGCATCCTATATGTAGACAGTGTGACCATTTACCGTCTCCATGTTACGTATGCCTTTTACCATTCCTTTTGTGATTGATTCGACTTCATAGTAAGACATCGAACTGTAAATGTAACAACATGCGAGTCCAGTTGGATCGATGTAAATGTCTGCTGTATAACCATTGTCTTGCAATATCCCTTCCATTTCTGTTTCGAATGAATCGATTTCTTCAGCTTGAATGCGTTCATTTTCAGCCTTAATGCGTTCCTCTTCGGCTTTAATCCGCTCTTTTTCTGCCTTTTCAGCTTGCTCTGCCAATTCCTGTGCTTCCCTTGCTGCAATTTCATCATCTGAATCAGTTACTAAATCAACGCATCCATATGCAATGAAACTGAACAATACCAGCAACACAATCCAGTTTGTCCTCTTATTTTTTCTTCGTTGTTCATCACTAGGTGGGTTAGCTTTCGCTTCATCGAGTACTTTCTGTATTCGCTCAGTTCGTGTCAATTTCTCCGCCATTTTAGTACATCCGTTGTAACAATATTTGTGCTTTGGAACACAGTCATTTGATATCTTGGAGTAAATTATGTATGTTGTATGTAACCAAAGTAATAATTCTATAAAAAATATTTGATTTCATTTCAACAAAAATATATGCTTACTCAATTTGATGTTGCTTAAGATCATATCCGAAAGAGATTCTCTTTGATGCCACTCATTTTTATACATGGTTATGATGCCTACCATGGACAAACGGAAAATTCTGATGCCACGCATGAACAAGCAAGAAAAGCATCTATAGATAAGCCTACCATAGTCAGAAGTGAATATATGGAATGATATGCAGAAATGAATTATTAACCTATATCGTGTGGTAAAAAATGTTAAAGAAAAAATGCATGGTCAATAGACCATAACATCAATCTGATCCGTCCAGTCAATGTAATATCCATCTGCTATCAGTTGATCCGCGTCATTATAAATAGCTACTTTAGCCATTTGATCTGGTAAATGTCTCACCATAATCTTAACGCATTTTTCTGACATTGTATGGAGATCTGAATCTGTTACTCCTTTTGTGTGGAAATAAACCAACATCCCTCTTTGGCTAATTTCAACATCAGCATCGAATCCATATGAATCAAATAGTTCTTCTGTGGTTTTTTTAACATCTGGGTATTTTGCATACTCGTAAATGTAAATTATTGTTCGCTCATTAGAATCTGTATATCTCCCAAAAGCAATTTCTTGATCATCGCCATCATAAAACGATACATGTACTCTCTGATTTGGTAAATAATCAGTCATGGTATTGAGACATTCGCTAACCATTGTATGAATATCTGTTTTTGTAAATTTTGTTGTATCAAAATAGACATTCATATTATTTTCATCTATATTGACATCTGCTTCGTATCCAGTCGATTTTACAAAATCGTCTGTTTCCTGTTCCGTTTTTTGAACTATGTCAATATCGTTTGTATTCTCCGTATCATTTGATGTAGCTGGTGTTTCTACTACTTCCTCGTCCTCGGTTAGTGAACTTGGTTCGGGGACATCCGTATCATCCGTGTCCTGTATAGTTCCCCCATGATTGGTACTTGTATCTTCACTTACACACCCAAAAGCAAAAGATAGGAGAACTATGATTATAATTATTTTATATCCGAATTTCATATTTTTCACAACTTTTGTTCAATTCCCCTCTATATACATTTTTTGTTTTTATGGCTCTGTAGAAATCCTTTTCTCTAAATTCAGCTAAGCTGCTACAATTTTAATAATAAGAAATCCCCTGTGTACGTTTGCACCACAAACACAAGGGGATGATTGTGTTTTGTCTAACAAGTGCTTAAAATTTATCGATATAGCTATGCAAGTAACGGGAAACTCCTGTTTCCCGCTTTACAGTTATAAATATTCAAAACGAAATATGCGGAAAGTCTCTGTTCAAGGAAGCATAGAAACCAAGTAAAAGAAGTGAAATTCAAGGTGTTGATACACAATCTTGACAGGTATGCCAAGATTATGTGTTTAATTTGGTTGAGGATTTCTACAAAGCCGAAAAAATAGAATAACATCATCGACGACTTGCTGTGCGAGGGAGAATTCGAACCTGTGAAAACACAAATGATTGTTTGATAACTGGCAAAGGTCTGATTGCGGTGGAAAGTTCTTTGATCACTTTCAAGATATCAAATACAATACTTCTTTCATACTTTTACCGATAACATAAATTTCACATCTTGTTACAGTGGAAATGCTATGTGTTAATAATTTCATTTTTTACGTCTAATGATGTTTATTTAGACTTCATTTCCGCTGTAAATGTAGACACATATAGAAATAGTTCCCACAAGGTATATATTATTAAAAACCAACATTTTACTATGATACCAAAGAAACCAGAAGATACTGAAGAGTATGTATATGAAACCGTGTTGTATGGTGGTGGTAAAGTAGAATACATTAAGTATCCAAGAAAGGAAGCAGAAGAAAAATGGCGAAAATCATTTGATGAAACCTATCAAAAGAATAAATGGTTGTTCGATGAATTGGCAAAGGTCTGAACGTGATACGAAATTCATATCAATATCATACATTTTCAAATCTTCATAGGAAATAAAAGTATTGTTTCGACAATAAAGTTAAGGGTTAGAGTTTCCCTTTTCCCTTCATTTTCTTCATAGCCTTGTGAATGTCATCGACTTCCCCCTTATTAAGTGTCCTTCTGGTCCTGGGGTCATTAAGAGCATCCTTTGCAAGCTCAAGTTTTTTCGAGACCGCTTCCATCATCTTTTCATCGACCTCAGGGAACTTGATGTCCACGTGTTCTTTCATGGGTCCATTCTCGACCTCAATGGTCCTTGAGAGGTCAGGGTGTTTTCTTTCCTCTGTCAGCAGGGAACCTATTGCATTCTTCCATTCATTAGCCCAGGGACTTTCAGGGATCTTGGTATGGCTTACTTTTGTGCGGAAGACCTTCATAACATCTTCAGGGCATGCATTAACGCATGCTCCACAGTAGGTACACAGGTCATATACAGCCGCGATGTTCTTTCCGTCATCAGGCACATACCAAAGATGGGACGGGCAGATGTTGAAGCAGGCATGACATCCTTGTGCATCGCATTTTTGGATATGGCTCTCGACAAGCATAAGCTCACCTTCAAAAGGTTTGAGCATGTCCACTGCATCATAGGGGCAGACCGCATCACACCAGCCACAACGGGTACATTTAGCATCATCCACAGTGACCTTTCCTGATACTTCAGGGGCTTCGCATGGTTTCTCCCCTTTGACCTTGATAGCATCCTCGGGACAGATATCCTGACAGAGCGTACAGTAGTCACAGCTGTCCTCATCTATTATTAGCTGTTCAAAAGGCATGGGGTCGGTTGCGGTAGGTTCCTTTTCAAGCATCAGGAACGCATCACAGAATCGAGCACATATCCCGCAGAGATTACACTTATCATTATCTATCTCTATTTCGCCTTCCGCATTTTCTTTCAAAGGTGCGATATCCTCTTTCTTCGGGAATGTGTATTCCAGTTCGATGGCATCTTCGGGACAAGTTGCTTCACAAAGCGAGCATGGCACACACTTCTCGTTCATTCTGACGAACTGTTCCAGGCGTGGATATTGGTCCTCTTTAGGAAAGTCCCCTTCGCTTCTCATCTCCAGTGCGTTAACCGGACAGAAGTTTACACACATCGAGCAGAATGTGCATTTATCGAGTTCCATCATCACCGGTGGTGCATCAAGTCCTGTGGCTATCTCTTTCATCGGCCCAAGCTCAAGGGCCCTGGTGGGACATATCCTTACGCAGATGCCACAACCAACACATCGTTTGTAATCATAATCGAGTGTCTTTGAAGACCTGTCGGATATCAGTTTGTAGAGCACATGAGTTCCTTCGATGTCCATTTCCTTTGAAACGGTCATGGATTTTTCTTCATCACTCATCCGGATCTCCTCCCTGAAGCTCTGAACCTACCGGTCCGAGTTCTGTCAGCTCATCCACGTAATCCTCGATGGTCTTTGCAAACCTCTCGCCTTCGGCGGCTGATATCCATTCGACACGAAGTCTTCTCTGGTCGAGTCCGATTTCCTCCAGTACTTCCTTGAGATTGTCCATCCTGTGCTTTGCATCATAGTTCCCGATGATGTAATGGCATTCGTCAAGGCGACATCCTGCAACGATGACACCATCAGCACCCCCTTGCAATGCCTCCAGTACGAAGTCGGGATCAACACGACCTGCACACATAACTTTAATTATCCTCACATTGGTGGGGTATTGTATCCTTGATGTTCCTGCAAGGTCTGCTGATGCGTAACTGCACCAGTTGCAAAGGAAGGCTATGATAAGCGGGAATTCATCCTTTACCTCAAGGGCCGCCCTTATCTGTGCTTTTATCTGGGCATCGGTGCTATGGGGCATATCGATGGCATCTACCGGACACGAGGCACTGCATGACCCACAGGTCTGGCATGAGATCTCATCTACCACTGCTTTTCCGTCAATGACTTTGATGGTGTTGAAATTACAGGTGTCTTCACACATCCGGCAGCCGATACATTTTTCAGCATCTACGCATGCACTGAAGGGGTCGTTCTCGAGTTCACCTCTTGCAAGCAGGCGTGTGGAACGTGCTGCAGAGGCACTTCCCTGCGCAATGGATACTTGTATCTCTTTTGGTCCTGAAGCACAGCCGGCGATGAACACTCCGTTTATGTGTGCATCCACAGGTCGCATCTTCGGGTGTGCGATGGAAAGGAACCTGTCAGTTCGTTTTGTGAGATTCAGTGTTCTGGCAATAGGTTCGGTCGTGTTGCTGGGTTCCATTCCGGTTGCGAGCACCACAAGGTCATAGTTCTCTTGGCACAGGGTGCATTCAAGGGTATCCTCATATCTCAGCAACATTTTCCCTTGTGTGTCTATCTGTATCTCCGCTACTTTTCCGCGAATGAAGTCGATACCCATCATTTGTGAACGCACGTAGTATTCTTCGTACATCTCACCGGCGGCACGTATGTCGATATAGTGAATGGTGACCTCGGTGTCAGGATAGCGCTCTTTGATCATCTGTGCGTTCTTCATGGAGGACATGCAGCAGACGCGTGAGCAGTAAGGATTCCCAACGGTCTCGTCCCTTGAGCCTACACATTGTATGAATGCGACTTTTTTAGGGGTCTCTTTTGTCGAGGGTACGACCACTTTTCCACGTGTTGGGCCGGAAGCATTGAGCAATCTTTCCAGTTCCATGTTGGTGAGGACATCGGGGAACACTCCATAGCCGTACTCTTCTTTGCGCTTTGCATCGAATCCCTGATAACCGGTTGCGACTATGACCGCTCCCACGGTGAAGGTGAACTCTTCTGCCTTCATGTTAAAGTCAATTGCATCTGCAGGGCAGGCCTGTTTGCAAAGCCCGCAACCCACACAGTAATCGCTGTTGATAAATGCTGTTTGGGGGATGGCCTGCGGTATGGGCATGTTGATGGCCTTTGTTTTCCCCAGACCGCTGTCGAAGGGGTTGGATATGTCCACAGGGCATACCCTTGCGCATTCATCGATACAGCCTTTGCAGTTGTCTATAATCACATATCTGGGATTCTGAATGCCCTTTACTGTGAAGTTGCCAACCGAGCCGGAGATGTCTTTGATCTCGGAGTAGGTGAAAAGGTCGATGTTCGTGTGGTTCTGCACATCTGTCATCTTTGGTGCGAGAACGCATATGGAACAGTCATTTGTCGGGAACACTTCATTGAGCAATGCCATTTTGCCGCCAATGGTAGGTTCCTTTTCGACCATATAGACATGCGTGCCGGAATCTGCCAGCGTGAGGGCAGCTTCTATTCCGGCGACACCGCCACCTATGACGAGAACGTCCTTGTTCGCTTTTATCTTCCTTATCCGCAAAGGTTCCAGTAAGCTGAGCTTGGCAACCCCCATTTTGATGAGGTCGAAGGCTTTTTGGGTTGCCATGTCATGATGGTCCATGTGCACCCATGAGCACTGCTCCCTGATGTTTACGATCTCAAGAAGATATGTATTAAGTCCCGCCCGTTCCAGCACTTTCTTGAACGTGTTCTCATGAAGCTTTGGAGTACATGCTGCAACGAGTACTCTGTCGATGTCGTGCTCTTCAATATCGTCCATGAGTGCATCCTGTCCGACATCGGAACACATGAACTGTATGTCCTTGACAAGTTCGACACCCTTCATCTGTTCTACTTTTTCGTGTAGTGCATCCATATTTATGACACTTGCGATATTCAGTCCGCAGTGACAGAT
Source organism: Methanococcoides burtonii DSM 6242 (assembly GCF_000013725.1). Classification (NCBI taxonomy): domain Archaea; kingdom Methanobacteriati; phylum Methanobacteriota; class Methanomicrobia; order Methanosarcinales; family Methanosarcinaceae; genus Methanococcoides; species Methanococcoides burtonii. The sequence goes on along the minus strand of NC_007955.1, from coordinate 558,710 downwards.
GTAAACTCCTATCCGCATATGAGATACTCCCTCGTTGGCTTTTGAATTTAGTAAAAATATAACTTATATGCTAATATATAATAGTGATCTGTTGGAATTTTATGTGTTGAGTTGAGATTTATTTACAGATTTTTCCAAAGCCCGTTCTGGCGAACAGGTCCTTTATCTTCTGGGTACCGTCAAGGTTTTCATAAGCCTCTCTGCCCTCTTCAACATTATGGTGCATCTCTACAAAAACACATTCAAACCCTTTATCTTTGTCCTTTGCGATAACCCTCATCTCATGTTCTCCCTCAGGCATCCATATAGCGAGCTGCCCCATCTGTGAATTATAGTTTAGATCTACCTTGAACTCCTCTATCTGCTTACTCTGAGTGTTTATCTCCTCTGTTCCATTGTTATCGGTCATGCTTCATCATAATACACTACTATTTATTAATGGTTGGGATTAATTCACGCACATCCCTCTCTGCTCACAAAAAAGTTATATACTCCTAATGACATTAAGGAGTTGCACGTCCCTCTTAATGCTCATATGCGAAGGGATAATGATGTGTTAATTGCACAAATGGGCCCGTGGTCTAGTTGGTTATGACATCGCCTTTACACGGCGAGGATCATGAGTTCGAATCTCATCGGGCCCACCACACTTCATTTTACTGTCTTCTGATTGTGTTTTTAATTTGTTTTTTGAGTGTGATTTTGTATCATTTTCTTGGTCTAAAGTAGAGATATCCTCGCCTACATCTTCACTTGATATAGCTAGTTCTTCTGAATCCGCAGGGTTTGAGGTGTCTGCTAATAGTGGCTCTCGCATTGACTTTAGCTGTTTTTCTAATGCCATTATTCTTGCTTCGAGGTCTGAAGTCGCAGGTTGTATAACTTTGACAATATCATCAAACTCTCCATCAAGGGAAATTACAAACAAAGGTTTTCCATTGTTGTCGATTTCAAATATATGGGCAGTTTTACCTGCTAGGTGTGCATGTGACTGGGGTAATCGAAGTAACGGGTATTCAAAATTCTTTTTAGGTTTAAGCCGACTGATCTTTGATTTGCCAATATATTTTATTCATATCATCCTAAATTATCCTATGGTTGTTTAAATTTATAAAACTTTGTTGTATAACGGTTGTATAAACGTTTTATAATTCACGGCACGTGAAATGGAACAATTAACTAAAATATCCTGAGTAAGATCCAATTGCAGACACAATGATTGGAGTTATGCCTGTGTCTGAAATATGTCTTATTTGCCAGAAGCTGTAATGTAACATTTGATCTGTGTTCTCAATGTATGGAATAATTGGTGATATGGATCGAGAATACATTATTGGTGTATAGGTATTGTAAAATAGCCTGAAGTCCTGAATGTTGGATATTTTGATACGAATTGAGAATAATACCGAATCATTCGATTAATTTGATACGGACTATTTGTAATGGAATAAATTCGGGATGATGCCTGCAAGATAAGAATCAAAATTGCGACACACGTGTAAGGGGTAATAATCTCATGATTACGTGAATTTATCATCCACTTTTTTTTAATGATTGATTCCTCTTTGGTAGGTGCTAGACAATCTATAGATATTATTGACACGCTTCTCAGTGGAAGGATGTTTCATGAACAAGAATAAATTGAGCAATAAACTATAATTTCAGTAGTTCTCTAATTTTGGCATAATTCACGAAATCAATACCATTCGGCACATTAATATACCTTTAAAATGCCCTTTCCATGTTATCACGACTAGAATTAACACCTGCTCACTGTATCAAAACGGTTCTACCACCACTTCTGGACAACATTCCCATTTCAATAAATGGATCACTTACTCCTAAAGACCTTTTCACTAATGTTCTCGGAATGTCCACCGATAAACTTTCAATCCATTCAATTGGTAAACAATATCATAAGACTCCATGTGAAACATCGATGAGATATCATTTGCATAAGATTGATTTCGATCAGCTCATTGAAAACAATGCAAAGATTCTCTTGCAATCATCCCACTAAACCCTTGATTCAAATAAAAAGTATGATCTTGCAATTGATTATACAAATGATCCATACTATGGAAAAGTGGATGCTATCAATGAGAACTATGTGATTCGAGGACAAGCTAAGAAATCAACAAACTCATTCTACTCTTACATTTCTCTTTGCATCATAAACAAATACACAAGATTTACAATTTCCATGTTGCCTGTAGAAAAAGGCAGAACGAAGACAGATTATCTTAAATATTTCATAGATCTAGTTGATAAAATCAATCTTAAGACCAATGTTCTTTGTTTGGACCGAGAATTTTACTCCAGAGACGTTTTTGCATTTTTACAGGAGAATGAGATTCCACATATTACTCCTGTTGTAAGGATGGGAAAAAGAATAAAGGATCTTCTTGATGGAAATAAAAAACGTTATGAGAAGTACGTTATGAAGAATAAGAAAGGAGATGTAGAACTTGATATTGCTATTGATGTTAAGTATCTGAAAGGAAAGAGAGGGAAAAATGGTTGTGAGAATTTAGGGTTTGTTGTTTATGGAATTGATTGGGAACCAGGAAAGATTAGCACGATCTACAGGAAACGATTTACTATTGAATCATCATATCGAATGCGGAATGTGGTGAAACCGAAAACATCTTCAAGAAATCCAATGCTACGATATTTCTATGCGTTGATATCATTTATGCTGAAAAATGCATGGTTATCGATTCAGAGAATGCATTTTATGAAGGTGAAAAGGGGACCGAAAACGATAGAAGAAGATGTTTTTAGATTTGATTTATTTGTTCACTTTATTGAGGTATGGGTGAGAAAAAAGTTGAAAGTAAAGTTAGTAGTGAAATGTTATAGGTAACCTTGCATGATTTATTTAGTGGAGGGAATATTAGTGAAGTACTGAATTTATAAAGTAATAAGTATCATTATAAACTATGTACGAGCTACACACTCCTGTTAACCACAAAGCTGTAGCAAAGTACATTGGATATTACCTCATAGCTTTTACGTTTGTATTGGTCGTTCCGACAATTGCTGCACTCGTACTTGGAAATGTAGATGCGGCCATCGATTATGGAAGCACTGCTGTTGCAGTGTTCATCATTGGCTCTTTGATCTATCGTGCTCTTCCGGACTATGACCTTGAAACGAAGGAAGCACTCATCATCGTTGCACTGGTTTTCCCGATCTCAGCATTCCTGAGTGCTGTCCCAATGTCACTTACAACAGGAATGCCTTTTATTGATGCTTATTTTGAAAGTGTGTCAGCTGTTACGACAACAGGACTCAGTGTTGCACCTGCAGACGTAGGACCCGTTTTCCTGTTTGCACGTTCCTGGGGACAGTGGGTGGGCGGAATCGGAATAATTCTTGTGGTGCTTTCTGTCCTGATACGACCCGGAACCACAGCATCCAGGATGTACAAAGCCAACTATGGGGATATGAAGATCAAACCAACTGTAATATCCACCACCCGTACCCTTGGAAAAGTCTACATTATCATAACATTGATCTCCTTAATACTGCTTTTAATGAGTGGTATGTCCCTGTTCGATTCGATTTGCCACGCCCTCTCTTGTGTATCCACCGGTGGATTTTCAACACGTCCTGAAGGTATAAGAGCATATCAGGGAAGCCTTATACCCACTGCAATAAGTATATCGTGTCTTCTGGGAGCAGTCAGTTTTGTACTTTATCCTCACCTCTTCAAGAAACCGGAGAAGATCTTCAAAAATCTGGAACTTCGGTATTTCCTGGCCTTCATCGCCATAGGATCAATTGTTTTTGCTTTTACTCTTGAAAGAGGAAATACGGACTATGATCTAATACAGGACAGTCTTTTTCAGATAATTAATGCAATCACTACTGCGGGTTTTTCTACGATAGACCTTTCCATTTTGTCTGAAGCTTCAAAAGCAGTGTTGATATTTATGATGTGGATAGGAGGTAATGTTGGATCCACTGCAGGTGGGATCAAAGTATTAAAAGTGATCTTGCTCTTAAAAGTGGTTCATAATGTACTGTTGAGATTGTTCCTGCCCAGAGAGACCATTACACCGATAAAGATAGAGGACCACGTCATAGAAAGTGACGAGATCTACAATCTTGTGACCTTTATGTTGCTTTATACGTTGATCCTTATCGTATCATCATTCATTTTCATGCTTTACGGAACGAATATGAGTAGTTCCGTGTTCGAGGTATCGAGTGCTTTGAGCACTGTGGGACTTTCCGCAGGAGCAACCAGTGCGTCAATGCCTGTTGTCCTTAAGTTAGTGCTAATAATTGACATGTTGTTTGGAAGGATAGAGATAATTCCATTGATATTGCTATTCATGCCGGGAACGTGGATAAAAAGAAAATGGGCAAATAAGAGGAATGTGAAAACATGAGAGTTATTGTAGTCGGAGCCGGTTCACTGGGAATACATCTTACCAGGAACATGATCGCACAGGGTAAAGAGGTCATACTTATCGAGAAAGATGAAGCTATAGCTAAAGAGCTTGCAGAAACCATGGATTGCACGGTGATAAATGCCGAAGGCACAAGACCTGATATCCTTGAAAAAGCAGATATCGATAATGCAGACGCAGTTGTTGCTTGCACAACCAATGATCAGAACAACATTCTCATCGGATTGATAGCCAGAGATGCCAAGGTTGGCAAAGTTATTCTCAAGATAGAGGACAGGCAATTCATGGATATCGCAAGCAAGCTTGGATTCTATTATATGATAAACCCATCCAGCATATCTTCCAGCTACATATCAGATGTCCTCAGAGGAATAAATACAATTGAACTGAGTAATCTGGTACGTTATGATGTGCGTTTTATGGGCGTGATGGCTACTGACAAGATAATTAATATGAAATTGTCCGAGATCTCACTACCACAGAATAGTGCATTCATAGGCATCTACCGTAAAAGCGAATTCATCCTTGCGGAAAAGGATCCTAAATTGTATGAAAAGGATGAACTGATCCTTGTCACAAAGGCCGATATGATAAGCACTGTGAATGAAGTTTTGGGTAGAAATATCGAGACATGAAGTAGCTCTTAAATGAGATATAATAATTATAAATATAAAAACATAAAAGATACATACCAATGCTACATGAGATCAAAAATATCATAAAAGGGGTTTCAGGCTTTCAAATATCTTCTTTTTGAGTTCCTTTTCAACTTTTATAATGGTATCCGAAATAGATATGAGCTTTTCAGTATCCTCTGCAATTTCATTCAGGATATTTGCTTCAACCCAGATCTTTGCACTAAATTGATGCCCCCTGGTTTTACCTCTACAAAATAACGGGTCGAGCCAAGTGGTTCTAAAATTTCACTTAATTTAGAATGTATCTGCTTTTCCAGTAGTATTGAACGTTTCATATGTCTGATTTCCTTTATTTATTTTATAGCGGTTTAGACAGAGTCTCTACAGAGTCCTTTTTATATTTATTAAATAAAATTCTCTTTATATCCCAAGTTTGACAGTTCTATTTTTTAACCTTTTAGAATTTGACAGTTGTTACTAAGTTAAAGATTATACATTAAAACTCAGTTGATAGTATTGAGATTGATCCTGAGGGGTATGAAGTGACCCAGATGAAGCACACTATGCATCTATGTCAGATGAAAAAGGTCAATGATCATTAATAATGAGTATAGGAGCCTTTAATCTGAAAATGTCACCTTTCAATGAAAGGTCGCCCCCACAAGTTCCCCAACTCGCTTCATACCATATAACCCTCATACCCAAGTACTACATTGGTTTGTAGGTTAAAATTGCTCTGTAGAAATCCTTAATATTTGGACAATAATTAAATACAAAAATATTATTGAATGTGGTGCACGATGTTGGATTATAATCTCAATTATAATATATGTATGTGGATTTAGATAGGATTTCTATAGAGCCGTTAAAATAATTTATTATATAGGCAAAATGTGTAATTATTTGATGAAGAATTTCGATTTTACCAAAATTAAATGATATTTTTAAAATGAAAATCGATTGAAACAATAGTAAAATCAGCAATAAATAATTTGACTTCCAAAATAAATTTGGTAGCCCGGCACGGATTCGAACCGAGGTTGCGGGATCCAGAGTCCTGCATGATTGACCACTACACTACCGGGCTGCTTATGATTACAGCACCTACATGGTAAACCTAATTAATAAATCTATCGCCCGGTGCTTATAATCCTTGAGCAAAATTAAGCATCGTCGGGATTTTCCCCCATGATAGCAGTTTGCCACCACCTTGCAAGATCCATTAGATCACGACTAAACTGGCCGGAGAGGCGATACTCATTGTTTCTGTTTGAAATAAGACCGGCACCAAGAAGCTTATTACGCATTGAATAGAACGAAGCGCGACCCACATCGAGATCATTTATGATATCCTGCCACTCGCTGGTCTTGACCGGATTGCCACTTTTCTGTCGCTCTTCAACCATCATCAGAAATTTCTGCCCACGCATAGCAGTGGCATCTTCCTGAAATAATCGCCTCATGAGACTGAAATAAGGATCCCTTGAACGAGTTATGCGTGCATTTGCATCGGAACGTATAACTATAGTTGTTGAGGTTCGAGGCGCATCCTTAACTGATACCATGATCGATCAAAACTGACTGAGCGAATGATCAGGATGAAATTATCCCTTTAGATGTGAGCTCAGATTTCAAGAGATCTGCATATTCTTCCTTTAAAGAATAGACAATTGGGGTCTTATAAGACTCCTTGTGAGATCGCAGAATACCAAGCTTTGAATGAATATATCCTACCATAGAAGCTACTGCACTCCTGGAAACATCGTATTTTTTAGCGATAGCTTGGTGCAATTCATCGATTGTAGATTTCTTAACACTCAGAAACACAGATAGAACATAGCTCCGAAACCCATTTACATCCAGCTCAATAAACTTATTAAGCCGCTCTTTAATCCTAGATCGAATAGATGCCATGATAGTATTCTCCCCAATAGAACAGTAAACCTATTATGTTAATGACACTATATATATGTTTGCAAACTGATTACCCCCATACGAGTGACTAAAAAATCCGTAGTGAGATAACACCATGAACATACCGGCCACAACGAAATACACTTACGACCTTAAGAAGAAAACACTTCACATCGAGCATCAGATACTAGCTGTTGACTCCGAAGAAAATGAAGTAGGTACCTGTTCTAAATGCAGATCGCCCATTGTAAGCCTGAGCTATCATGCCATTGACAAGGAATTCATAATCGTAGGTAAATGCACTAAATGCGAAAAACTCACTGCAAACATTTACGATCAGGACTGGAATTGGGTAAGCGAAATACCTAACTCTCACTTTTCCAGGTATGTTGCTAAAGCAGGAACATCAACCCCTATGAAAAATGAGGTAGAAGTGGATCAGAAACTATCAGGCCTGGCGCTGCTTGAAAGTATTCCAGAAAAACAATTACATTCAGTTTTTTCAGCCACAGAGATCACAGCAATGTTCGCACGTGCAAAAGGAGAAAGCTGCGTACGACAATACCTCTATAATGCAAGGAAGAAATATCAGAAATTCGAGGATATTTTTGGATTTATAATCGAAGTATAATGTTTAGTATATACTTATAGTAAACTTATTTTATTACATAAATTTAAATTCGTTTGTGTGTAATATTTTTTAATTACACAAATTGAATATGTTGAATAAATAAATATATACTAAGTTATTATTTAAAAATTATAACTCAATATATATAAATAAAATACATTTTAAAATGTGCCGTTGCATGAATAAAATAGTATAAAATATATTTAAATTGTTTTTTATTTGAGTGACAAAATAAATAGAAATAATATCAATAAACTTGTTATTTGAACATGGATAACTAGTGCAAAAAAGAACCTATAAGAAGTTAAGAGTTTTCAAACCTCCACCCATATACCAGTTAGAAGTTAAAAAATGCATGAAACGTATAGCAAATTGAGAATAAAAATACATAAATCAATAAAAAAAGTGGGAATAACATAAAAACAGTTGCAAATAATCAAAAAAATAAAACTATATCAGAAATAGCTCGACTTTTACCAAGATCAAAATATAATCTCGAAGTTGTAACTCCATTTAGTAAAGCCAAATTGTTATTACAATGACTATGTGCACAACCGACCATAAAATATCAAATATGCATTCCTTGATATTTTTTTGTGTGGAATGGGGGGGTTGGAAGTTGTAAAAGGGGTATTACTATAGAGTTTGGAATAGACATGTTGACAAAAACATAGCATTTGTGCAGAACTTGCAACCCAATTGTATAGTATATACGAATGAGTAAAATAACCGTTAATTAAGAGAATGATCGAATCGAGGGGTAAAATACATCCATATATTAAAGAAGTTAAGCCGATTGGGTTTATAACTATGAGTAATAATTACACAAACATTAATAACTTCAAGTAATTATGGCACTATGTGTACTATCCCCCTTTAGAGCTATGACCTATACACTCAGTACGTTGAAAATGCCATAAAACACATAGGCGGAATTTACATAATATTTTTACAAAAGTAATATTTATCAAGCAGAAAAATTATATTTGAATTAATTAAAGTCGAATTATTAATAAGCGTTTATATTGAGAAAGGATTATTTTAATGTGTAGGTGCTTTGTCAATTTTTCTGAAAATAAGACCACCATTCCAGAAATAACCGAGATAATCAAAACGGCTACTTCCCAATAAAAGCACTTATGTAATTAGTTAATATTACGAAATCAGACGATTTTGAGCAAACTGAGAGCCCAACATAAAAAGAATTATTAATAATAAATAAACCTTTTTTTGTGAATGCTGCTTATTACAACACTTCGATCACCCCTTAATCGAGTCATGGTTGTTTGCAATTCATCACATATTTCAACTACCACATCTAACAGTACAGCTCCATGAGAACAAAACCTAATCTATTAAGGCCTACCCCCGTTAGGTCACGTTCAACTTCCAATAGATTGTTTTTATCGTGCCTGATATCCCCCATACCAGACCAACCCATATATGGATTTTTAAGGAATTGATTGTTTTAACACGGTCAAGATCAAACTGCAACCCGATAAAATGATAAAATTCCATTCAGTAAAAGTATCCATCAGGCTTCCGAACTTCAGAGGAGTAACTTGATTGTCAAAAGTTGCAATTTACAGACCGTAAAGTGCCGCCCCGATCTTAATTCAAAAGACCAGAAGCAAGGCCGTAAGTCCCGCATACTGCCCAGGATATCAATCAACTTTATTTTTTTGCGCCTATTAAGTAACATTGGGTAAAATGCTTACCCATGCACCAATGCGGTTAGAACGCGGCATCTTAACGATTGTTGAACCATCAGAATCCTCAACATATCCACCTTCAGCAACCATAGCCCCCGTCCAGCGACCCGTTTAAGCCATATTGCCCTTTATTTTGCCAATATAATTCATGTCACCGAATAAAACCGATAGCATAAGCAACAACGGATAGAAGAGATCGTTACAGATTCTTCAGTTTTTGGCAGTTACATTCCACAGGTCAGGGCTTCACGACTCATGCATAATAGTCATTTTTATATTGCAGGATAATAAATTATGCCGTATTGCAAACCATATATGCACCCATTGATTTGAGAATTATTACGTTATTTTTGCCTCATTGTGTACATGCCAGGAAAAGAACACCGAGACACCTGGAATATATCAACCAACAAATGACACAACGAGGATAATCGAATGATTATCCTTGCATCGAGAACTACCAGGAGACACAAAGAAGAGGTGATATAGAGGGATTAATGCGAACTGTCCATTTAGTCCACCCCCACCCACCATGCCAGCCAATTTATCAAGATCTGACCGACTTTATGCCAGAACACCAGTTTCCTAGTTTGCCAGTATTACATCATGGCAGACCATGTGGCCCCCGGAATGAGATTAATCACATTACAATACTAACATTGCACCACGAGAACATTTAACCACGCCCATATTGAGATCCATAAACTCACTTTGTAATTTAGATCGTTTCAGTATTACACACACCTGTAACAGTAATACTGTCAGGATGTCCACAGACAACTCAGCCCTCACAAATACTCTATATTGAGTCATATAACTTGCTAGCTTGTACAAAAATGCTTAGAGATCCATAGGCAATTTCACAAATATTTCCATAGCATCCCACATACAAGTATGCCATATAATAAGTAGTTGATAATATATAATAGATAATGCATAAAGAAAAAGTAATAATTATATATGATTATTAAAAAGGACATAACTAAAAGGATATTTGATATATTGTACTTTAAAATATTAATAATGAGTAATAAAAATAAATGATATATTTATGACTAAATTGAAAAAATAGTACCACCAGCATTACAAAAAAATAGTGATATTTTGCTATGCGAATTGATATATTTTTGATGTGCCACTTATACACTATACGAACAGAAAATGAATAGAAACATATAGCCATTTTTCCAGGATTTTGTTAAGCATGATACGAACCATTGAGATTATGATCTCAATTATATTAGAAAATGGCTTGATCAAAGTAGAAGATTTTAAAAAAATGTAGGTGCATTTTTATATAAACACGAATATTATATTTAAATTTATACTCGCATTTTTATAAATTTGCATTAAAGCATATTGTTAAATGTCCATTAGCAAAAGAACATATTCTAAAATTCATATTTAATAATATTGCAGCTTTGGTTAATTTGATATTCATGTATAAAAATATACTTTTAAAAATAGATAGTTAATATGGTACTATATGATATAGTCAAAAAATAAAATATATCATAATGACTAATAATAATTAGACATAAATGCAAATATATAGTTAATAATATATATTTGATAATTTTTGAAATGGAAATACATAGAAATGTCTTGCTGAAAAAGAGTGTAGATACATAATTGATACTCGATAACACCCAATAGGAGCCCCCTACAAGACTCATTTCAGGAAGCTGATAAAAGACCACAACCCCATACAAAACCTTTCATAACAGCAAGGAACTCACTCAACTCAAAGAGCAAGAACGGAAGTAGTTAATTGAACATAATCCGAGACTTCATCATTAGAGCCACAGCAACCTTTTATTGACCAGCAGAAAGTGAAAACCCTGTATCTTTTAGATAAAACTCCCAACATCATTTATGACATCAGTACATCAAGAGATACAACAAAGGTTACAAACAGAAAAACAGAAATTAATGCACTACTTCTTAATGTAATTACTGGCCCACACATTTAAATATCGTCCACAGGGATAAACCAATATAGCGATAAGTCAACATTCATTTAAGGATTCTTTCTAAAAGATAGAAGTAAATTAAAATGATTTGGGGAGATCATGACAAACAATGATAAGGGTACTAAGAATAGATTGATCAATGAAAAAAATCCATACCTTTTACAGCATGCTAACGATTCTGTGGATTGGTATCCATGGACAGAAGAAGCATTTGAAAAAGCAAAAAATGAGGATAAGCCAATATTCCTCTCCATTGGCTATTCAACATGCCATTGGTGCCATGTGATGGCAAAAGAATCCTTCAGGAACAAAGACGTTGCTAAAATGATGAACGACACGTTTGTCAGTATCAAAGTGGACAGAGAGGAACGCCCAGATATCGATTCAGTATACATGGACATCTGCCAGAAAATGAACGGCAGCGGAGGATGGCCCCTTACCATTATAATGACCCCGGAGAAGGTACCTTTCATTGCAGCCACATACATTCCCCTTAAAAGCGGGTTTGGAAGAAAAGGAATGCTCGAGATCATACCATGGATAGAACATCTCTGGAAAGAAGAACACAACAAAATAGTCGAACAGACCGAGCTGATAAAAACGGCCTTATCCGAAAAAAGTGAGAACTCGCATAACGAAGAAGTAACTGAAGAGATAATTCATAGAACTTACACATATCTTGCAAATAATTTCGATAACGAAAATGGGGGATTCGGAACCTCACCGAAATTCCCATCCCCCCATAACATATCATATCTTCTACGCTACTGGAAAAGAACAGGAAACCCAACAGCCCTGCAAATGGTCGAAAGAACATTACAGGCAATGAGAAAAGGTGGAATATATGACCACATCGGATTTGGATTTCACAGATATTCCACTGATAGCTCATGGCTTGTCCCGCATTTCGAGAAGATGCTGTATGACCAGGCATTGCTTATCATTGCATATACGGAAGCCTATCAAGCCACTAACAAAGAAGAATATTCGAATACAGCAAATGAGATCATTGAATATATCCTACGAGATATGACCTCACCTGATGGCGGATTCTATTGTGCTGGAGATGCTGACAGCGAGGAAGTAGAAGGTAGGTTCTACACATGGGAACTTTCGGAAATTGAGAGTATATTGAATCGTGAAGATCATCCTATCTTCAGAGATGCTTTTAATGTTCGACCTGAAGGCAATTTCCTCGAAGAAAGTACGCATCGGCCTAACGGAAAGAACATACTACACCTGGAGAAAGACCTGGAAAGCATTGAAAAACAATACAACATAACACGCAAAGAAATAGATCACATAATAGAACGATGCCGTAAACAACTATTTTCTACACGTGAAAAAAGGATACATCCTTCAAAGGATGATAAGATATTAACAGACTGGAACGGACTGATGTTAGCAGCACTCTCGATCAGTGGTCGCGTAATGGGCAACAAAAGATACATTGATATTGCAAAAAGAAACGCCGACCTGTTAATATCCGAGCGTATGAAAGAAAATGGTGAGCTCTACCACAATTATTCCAGCAACAAAGAGCCAACGATTGGGTTCCTCGATGACTATGCATTCTTTACATGGGGACTGATAGAGCTATATGAAGCGACTTTTGAGGTCACTTATCTCGCAAAGGCTCTGCAACTCACAGATTATATGATTGAGAATTTTAAAGATACGATAAATGGAGGGTTCTTCCACACATCCAATAAAAGTGAGACTTTGCTTTTCAGAAAAAAAGAAGTATATGACGGAGCTATTCCAAGCGGAAATTCAGTAGAAATAAACAACCTCCTCAAACTTTCAAAGCTTACTGGCAATCCCGAATTAAATAGTGAAGCAATAGATACGTCAAATGCTTTCGCATCCACAATATATGCCATGCCATTTGGTTACACACATTTCATTGCAGGTCTGGATCTTGCATTAGCCCCCTCTGTGGAAATTGTGATAGCAGGAGAGCTTGATTCCGAAGACACACAGCTTATGCTAAACAACATCAATGAAGAGTTCATTCCCGGTAAAACAGTTATTGTTAAAAGCGAAAAAAATGAGAAGGAACTGGAAAGAATAGCACCATACACATCCACACTTAAAACACAAAATCAAAAAGCAACTGCCTATGTCTGCCAGGGTCATGAATGCACGTTGCCCACAACTGATCCCCAAATAATAGTAGAGATCTTAAAGAAGATCCATAATATCCAGTGATGGTCCTATTAGAAACGTTTATTTAAAAGCAGACCACACATTTAATAGGGGTAATAAATGTACGATATTAAACATTCCTATGGACTATTTATTGCATTTATCATTACTTTGGTCCTGATATCAGGATGTGTTGGAACTGAGATCAACGAGGATACTGTAGCTGAAGTAAATATTAACTGGAAATAAGTAGAACTAATGGATACCATAACTGGTGACACTTTTAAAATAAGCGATTTTGAAGGACAAACGATAATATTAGAGACTTTTGCAGTCTGGTGCCCAACCTGCTTACAGCAGCAAAAAAAGATGGAAAAGCTTGCAGGAATAGAACTTGGACACTGGTGAAGAAATTGCAAAAGAAAGGAATTTCTGGTTTGCATGTTATACATTCCATCCGGAAACTACGATATATCTTCCAGAAGGTTTCGAACCTGAGCTTCCGGAAGAAAAAAGCACATCTCTTGGAATTGTGCCACCAGTAGCTGCCATATTATTTGCATTGGCAGCCAGCAAGAAAAAAACTGATAAAGAGATAAAACTTATCGAACAGAGAAAATATATCAATGAATAAGTCAAAAAAGGTGCCTATGGACACCAAAGAACTTCTTGCATCCCTGGAAAAGGATGCAAGAAGAATATCGAATAACGACATTATGAAAGCACGTTCATTCATGCTCAATTACGTTAAGTTCCTACCAGAGAAATATAAAAAAGCCTATTCGACAGAATTATTTAGTTATTACTATGAGACTTTTATGGAAATAAAGGGCTTAAGATCGAATCCTGTGATCGAAGAGATAGATATCGAAACATACAACGAACTTGTTAAAAATTACAGCCAGCAATTCAATGAAGATCCCCTTGAAAGCTACTTTCAGAGATTTATGAGTGTAGTAACACCATACTTGATATTCATAACAAAAAAACCACTACACCCCGTAGGTATGATCTTGCCCGGGGGAATGACAATAATGGAACCAAATGGTGAATATTACTGCCCGATCAAAAACAAGCAAACGGAAGTAGACATTGCCCTCTGCAAATATTGTATTTGCAAGGACAACGAAGAAGTTGTAAAAACGGATAGATATATGTGTGGTAAAAGCTTTAGATATTAGCTCCATCCAATAAACGTTTGAAATATCCAGTCGTTTTTCCAGAACTATCGAGTTGACCATCAAACTTGATTAACTCCCAGCCATCAATCCCAAGTGAATTTAGATCTTCTTTAGTAGTATCGATCTTGTCCATTCGAATCATCTTAATATCATATTCCCAGCAAGCCATATGTTTTACCTCTTATTTTAGGAGTATTGGTTACAATAAAAAGACTGCTTTGATGCTATATAACAGTTTTTAAAAATTAGATTTACCTATAACTCAAGCAAACTTGATATATCCGAGAGAGATTTCAATAATATTCAATTCAGATACGTATGAATAATTAATAGAAATTAGGTAACTATTCAGCCTACCTATAGTCAATCCTGTATGACCAACCTTTACACAAAAAGATTAGAAGCTCAAACAATTGTTGGAATAAATGGCATTCCAGCAATTGCATTTCGAATTGCATCCATCACAGGAACCTGATTCTTCTTAACAGTAGAAATGTAACTTCTTACCCACGAGAAAATTAATGCTCCTTGCATACTTCGGAATGTACCTGATATCTTCTGCTGTACTTTCATCATTCTCACATCCCTTTCTGCAAGATTATTCTCAAATGGAACTTTTAGATCATGCATAAACCTGAGAATATCATTTTTATAACCAATAAACCGATCCAGCAGATTTTTTGCTGTGGTTTGTTTAGTTCTTCCTCGCTTCTTTGATTTGGCTTGAAGTTGAGGATTTTCTTCTATCCCAATATGAATAATCTGGCCGTACCAATCTTCAAACTCTTTAATTCTCTCTGGTTTCATACAACCAGACATTTCTCGGATCTGGTCAACTGACTTTTTGACATCAATAAGTAGAATGTTCATAGCTTTTGACCACAATTGATCATCGTTCTCGCTTACACTTGTTAATTCTCGCAATAGATGAGCATTACAGATCGAATGATCACAATCATATTTGTAATATGATTTCCAGAAATCATGAACTACTGTACCATTAAAATTTGGTAAGATTCCCATCGCATTCATTGCGTCAGAGCCTCTTTTTTGATGAGGACAATAACATGTCATTTTGTTTGTAGAAGCAACATGTAACCACTGTCGTTTTCCTTCTATCCTCATACCAGTTTCATCACAATTTATCACAGGAGATTCTATTAAGAAGTTCTTGATCTGCTGTTCGAAATCTTCAAGCGATCTCTCACAATTGCTACATTTGTGTACTTTGTGAATTATAACTTCGTCAGGAACATCTACCATTCTGAGAGTAGTTCCAGGATGGTCTTTCTGACCACCTGGTTTCTTTCCACTCTTTTTTCGTCTGCTTTTTGTTTTTGGTTTCTCATTAATAAAAACATCAGTTGAAGGTGGTTTACTGCTGTTTCGGCTGTTTTTTTTGAGTTGCTCTTCCAACTTTTTAACTCGTTCTTCGAGTTCGGTTATTCTGGCAGCTTGTAGTTCTATGATCGTTTGTTGTTCAGCAATGATGTCGTACAATGTAGTGACAAGAGTGACAACTGCTTCGGGACCTTGTTCATAAACTGCTAGGATTTCTTTGCGTTTCGTGTTCATTCACCTCCTGTTTGGCAAAACCAATTGATTTTTTGGGTGTGAACTTAAATAGAATGCTACTACTTGCTTTTTTCGTAAAAATCCATGTCAGAAGATGAAATAGATTGAGGTGGGGGGATTTTAGCACGCAAAGGTGGCTGAATAGTTACATTATTTTTTTGATTAAAAGGCTTATGATCTTTTACATCCTCAGTGCCCCGTATGTGGTTCCAATAAAATAAATAAACAAGAGTATTATACGCGTAAGTTAAAGTTAGCAGAATTTGGAAGTCAAATAATCCACGTACGAAGGTATTATTGCAAAAAATGCTCTAAAAGATTTACAACACCTCTTGACCCAATTGTCAAAAAAGGTCATCAATATGCCAGAACATATGAACAGTATATTGAAGACAGTTATGAAACAGGATATTGTTCATTTAGACATTTACAAAAAATATTCAGTTCACTTTATGATTGCTCCCCATCCCATCAAACCATCTATAACTGGATAAGGAAATCAAACAAAGAAGTGACTTCAGAAGCTACAAAAGAATACTCGGGTTATTATTGCTATGATGAACAATATTTAAAATTGAATGGAAGACGATTTTATAGGCTCAGTTTGATTGATTCAATATTCAATAAACCAGTTGAAGAAATGATCGTTACTAATCTTGAATATGATACAGTAAAGGATTTTATTGAAAAAGCAACATCAAACAGACTAATTTATGCAATATCTACTGATCATCGGATAAAGTACAAATCGATAATGGATAAACTTGAGATAAAACATCAACTTTGCATATTTCATTTGTATAAATTGATTGGAAACGATGTATTCAAAAAGTTAAAATCAAAATTTGTTAGTTACCGTGAAAAGATAAACATGTGTTTAACATTTACAGAAATAAAAGAGATATTTAGAACATATGATGTAAGTATCGCAATCAATAGGCTTCAAAATTTAATAGACGGTATTAAGAAAATTCCATATGCTCTTTATAGATCAATAGACAAAATCACTAGAGATTTTAATAGATTGACTTTGTTTATGGTAGATGGATTTGTTTCTAAAACAACAAATCCAATCGAAAATTATTACAGACAAACATTACCTAATCAGCTAAAAAGAATATTTAAAACACCCGAATGAGTGTTGAATTATTTGGCTGTAAAAAAGAAATACTGGGAAGGTAACATATCAAATAAAGTTTAACACCAAAGTTTTTGACAGCCCCGATAGCGTACACTTTTTTCACGTTGTATATATCCCCGAAAGATTATGCAAGGGGCATGAATCAAACCGTCAAAAAAGCCATCCAAATTCCCCATCTCCGATTCTTCACCTATACAGAACACAGTCAGCCTTGACATAAATAACAGAAACCCCATCAACGGTAAGCCTGTCCTTCACAAGCTCTTCAAGTTCCTTTATCCTGCTACCAGCAAGCTCCGGATCATTGAACTCAAAGACAGTGGCATCATCACAAAGCGCTTTTACAGCTTCCGTAAGGTCAGGTGTGGATTGTCCGCCTGTCATTGCTGCTGTCCTGTTGTCCAGCACCATGACGAGCACGTCACGTTTTGTCTCGACAGCATTTATCAGACCTACGATGCCGGAATGTGACAGTCCGAAGTCACCTATGACAGCAACGGACTTTTTATCGAAACCTGCAGCTGTGGAAATGGCAGCACCAAGTGCAAATCCGACATCAACGGCTTCAAGGGGTGCAGAGGCACTGCGTATGGAGCAGCCCATATCACCTGCTATGAAAATATCCAGATCATGAAGCATTCTGTAGACCGGCAGGAAAAGACAGTCCTCGCACAAAGAACGTGAACCCCTTTCCCCAATGGTCTCAATAAAAGTATATTTAGTTACCTTATCTTTATCGATGTTCTCGATCGCAAAACCGATCTGCTCTTTTTCAATGCGACCATATGGGAGATGCCCGCTCATCTTTCCCAGTACGTTCTCGCAAATATTTATGTGGGATTCGATAAAGGCTTCACTTTCCTCAACAACGAGAACTTTTTTATGGTCGGATATGAAATCTCTTAATTTCCTGACAGGAAGCGGAGATACAACATTAAGTGAAAGATGCGAAACCTCAAGCTGTCTTTCGGACAATAGCTCATCTACAAGCAAAGAGGGATATCCAGAAGAAATTATGCCTGTCTTGCCTGCTTTAACATGTAGTGTCAGAGAAGTATTCTCTGCTTCATCCACAAGCAATGGCTGTACATTTATGTGAAAATGCTGGTGCTTGCCACGCATTGTCAGCTTCCAGACAGACCTGTCAAATGTAGCTTCTGTTTTCTTAATATCCTCTGATCTTGTGACAGGACCTGTGGCTTTTTCCAGACGGTCTGTTATCCTGACTATAACAGGGGTCTTTGTACTTTCGGAGAGTTCGAATGCTCTGATAAGTGACCTGTATGCAGCATCAGGGTTCGACGGGTCGAACACCGCGACCTCTGCCACCTCACCGTACCATCGTGAATCCTGCTCGTTCTGGGAGGCTTTAACCCCCGGATCATCGCCTGCTATTATTACAAGTCCCGCGCCGATCGTATGTGTGACAGAGGTTATGAGAGGGTCGGAAAGGACATTCATGCCCACGTGTTTTGTGATGGTAAGTGCCCTTCTACCTGAAACGGAAGCACCGAGTGCGGTCTCCAGGGCAGCTTTCTCATTGGTCATCCACAGAATGGTCACTTCAGCAGGAGAGTTCTTTTCAAAATGTTCGATCACGGCTGTCGTGGGAAACCCGGCAACTGCAGTTATCATCTTTACGCCACAGTCCATGGCTGCAGCATAAAGGGCTTCAAGCCCCGTGACCTCCACAGGTCCATTCTGACCCTCAGGATCGTTCATAGCTTAGCTTCCAGATCGATCGATTCATCAGGACGGGCAAACCATGCAAGGGATGCCAATGCACCTATCACGCCATTGCCATCGAGCCAGATTTCAACACCATTCTTCTGTGCATGTTCCATTGCAATGTCCTTGGTCAGCTCACCGCTGCGACACATGGTGCTGTATTCTTCCATATGGGATGCATCGAACGAGGAAAGTGCTACCATGCCGGTCTCCTCGGATACGCTGTATTTGAGAAGTGCATTTTTCAGGTCTTCAAGGAGCTCTTCCTTCGCTTCCTCGCTCACACAACCAAATTCAAGCACTGTGGATACGCAGTTCTGTGTTTTAGCCGAGACCGGGAACAATTGAACAAGGGAATGGGAAAGATAGACGGATTCATTGCTATTAAGTGCCGTAGCAATGTTGTGTGTCATTGACCACGTAGCTCCCTCTTCCTTCGTATCTGTATCATCTATCCCGATAAGCACACGCTGCCGCCTTGGAACGACTATGGTGCCCTTGGCAGCCTTTCCGCCACCTGAGTCACCCACATCATAGCGTAGTACTCCTTGGGCAAATGCCCTGCATTTAGTGGCACCCACGCCCCCGCCTCCAAGACCTGCATAGGTGATGGATACCTCATCCCCGTCAACCACAACAGATTCTATCCCGGCAGCAGCCACTGATGGCTTAAGTGTAAGATCGCAAACATCAACTTTCACAAGGTAGCGGCTCATGTTGCCAACTGCACGTGCCTTTTGTACAAGGGGTGACCGGGCATAATGGAAGCGTGACCATGCAGCACCACTATAGCAATTCGTATGCTCGATGATCTCTGCATACTCGTTATTTTCATCACAGACCGCATAGATACCCCTGTAGGGGATCGTATAGGGATCGGTAAGTTCTACTTCTTTCATCTGATTGGATGAATTATGGGTAATGGTTTAAAGCTTTTGTTAAAAGCTCATCATAAGTGTGAGATTATCAAATTAGCTTTTCGCTTTAAAAACGTAACTCTTTTTTCAAGACTACTGGCACCACTCTGGGCATAGCTTATGCATTGCATTTATATAGCAGAAAATGTACCAGCCCATGAAATATTATTACGATGTTTCGGACGGAATCTGTACCAGAGATTCAATTGCTAACTATCTGAACACAGATAATGCATCAATATGCCAATTTTTGTATTTCTTAGATATCGATGACATTGCTTCTTATGTTGAAAGTAGCTATTATGCCGATAAGGACTGGCACTTTCGGTATAAGGTTTCGTCAATGATAAAGCTCATCGTTGTGAAATGTTATAGAAACCTCTCATTTGAGAAAACAATATCGACCTTAACAAAAGAAGAAGCGCAGCTTCTTTCTTTTGAAGACAATAACGGCATTATGAATCTTCCATCCCCTGCAACACTGCATCATTTTGTAAAATACAGACTTGGAAAAACTGGACTCGATGAAGTAATGTTCAAAATTGGAAAGAATATCTCCAAAAATACAAAGATTAGAGATGCGAAAACAGATTCAACTCCACTTGAAGCATCAAGATATGACAAGTATGCAGATTACAATCCGCATTATAATTGTAAGATGGACAAAGCTCACATCACCATGATTGGAACACTTCCAATCTACATGACTCATACAAAAGGTGCTTCTCACGATTCTCCTGAATTGAAGAAACATATTGATGCATTGGTAGAAATGGGAGTTGACATTGACACTTATGCATTGGATGGAGGTTATGATTCATTCAGGAATCATGCAGATATCTGGTATAAGTTGAATGCAAAACCAGTGATTGCATACTCTTCGGATTCTAAAGTTCAATACGAGGGAATGATGGAAAGAATTGATCACTGGGTTAACAAAATGTGGAAACTTGGTGGATCTATTCATATGAAATATGAAGAAAAACTTCATTTCCTCTATGAAAATGGAAGAGAAAAACAGGTAGGTATGCACTTGCGAAACAAGAATATCAAAGATGATGGATTCGATGAAGATTATTCGCACAGGGGTGAATGTGAACGAGTACACAATCATATTAAGTTGACTGTAAAGTTCGACATCAGAGGAATGAAAAATGGCAGTAAGAAACTGTATTCAGTTATGAATTTCGTTGCATATCAATTGCTTGTAGCTACAAATTTGCAAAATGGAGTTAAAGAAACTAACTCATTTGCAAATTATGTATGAGGTAATGTCATCAAATTAGAATGGGAGGATTTATGAGCTAATTTGATAATCTCAGTGTAAAAAAATAATTCAGTCATTAGTTTATGTAGCCTTCCTCTTTCAAACTGATATACCTGCCATCCCCGATGATCACATGGTCGAGAACATGAAGATTGAACTGGATATGTATTGTCCTGATAAACAGCATTTGTATTTCGTTAGGGCCTGAAATAATAATTTTGCCAGATAGTTATGCAAAAGAATATTTCAATCTAAGGGTCTCATCAGAACGTGTCGAATTCTCGTCATAAATTTCAACAGTAAGATGGCGTGGAAATGATCTATGCACATTTTGCTCTTTTGTGATTTTATTATCCATTGTAACAATATATTTGTAAGATCCTAACGCAGAAGCACTTATGGGAACATAGATTCCTGTGCTTGGACCGCTTAAATATGTCTCAGCAAATATCATGTCGCTGTCATCATTAAATATTTTCACTTCAATTGTATGATTATCATTGCCATGATTTTCGATGGCAAAGACTAGTGAATCAGAATAGTGGATGGATGCAATCATTCCTGTCATTACCAAAAGCAATCCAACTAAAATTATTGTCATATTTCTACTAGCCACATAACAAGATAATTTTTAAGATACTTATAATTTTTGGAGAAAGCTGTATACTAATTCTTTCAATCACGTAGAATAAAGACCCATTTAAAAAAAATGTCATAGGGAATAAAAAATAAAAAAAGGAGGGATGATCACCTTTTAATTACTGACAATGTACTGATTTTTTATCAGCCCATGTAGTAATTGTCGGTATAATCAGTAAAGTATGTAACTAATGGAGGAATTGGAATCAATCGCAAAACAGTGCTGTGAACTCCCTGTACAAAATAATAGTGACCACTTGTGATGGTTGAAGTGATATAATTTGAACCTACCAGGAATGCAGCTGCTAGACGTAAGGATATATCTGCGGCTTGAGTCAGATTGATCGGATTGATAAGCTGATCAATCTTCGATTCAACTTCTTCAATGAGAATGGATGGTTGGAGTAGAGGCACATGCAAGGTTTAGCAGTAGGTTATAAAAAGGAAAGTTGAAATAACATTAGTACACGATTAATCTTATAGCTGTTAGAATATTTGTTCTTATGAACTGGATGGGGGAAATGTTCAACTATTGCAGGTCATCTTAAATTTACTTCATTGTTTTACCCATTATTATTCGAAATCAACTAATTCTAATTTATGATATTATAGACCAGTTCTTGAATAGTATTAATTCAGTGAGGTTACCTTTCCTGAATTACTATAATATGACTGAGAAATTAATTTCATCAAATCTCTTTCGTGGTCTGAGAAATTATGTGTTTCAGTTGTTCCGTGGTATACTATAAAAAAATCATCTCTTGTCTCAAGAAATGGATTTTCGTAAACTACGAAGTAACCAGCTGTTTTCTTTCCTTCATATTTGGTTGCATTGACAGTTGTATCCAATTCTTTTGTAAAGTCAAGTTGCATATTTTCTGTTTTACCATTTATTATCAAATAATCATGTAGAGTTTTTTTTGCTTCTTGAAACAATAATTCTCTTTCGAAATACCAAACAATTAGGACTAATGAATCCGAATGGCTTTCTGATGCTGTGTTAATTGAAATAAATGGGAACAACGAATCATAGGTATTCGAGTCAATTAGATACCATTCAGGCATACCTTCAGCAGGGGGAAGTCCAGGTCCTATTCGGTAAAAAGAGCTAAATATAAAGATAGATCCAAAAACCAAAAAAGCAACAAACAATAAAATCAATAGCTTTTTATTCTTGATATGCTCAAACATTGTACCTCCTAAAAAAATAAAGGTGGGTTAGGGTCTAACCCAGGTAGCAACAGCTACTCCCCAATTCCCAAATATCAGATAATGATCATCAGTGCCAGACCAACCGTCGTGCAATATTACATAATCAGTAGTGGAATCTAGATAACCAGTACATGCAACGCTGTGTTGTCCATACGCTTGAGTTCTCCCACTTGCCAATCCTCCACTATTCATATTAATCATAAATGGTCGACTGCTATCAATTTCAGATTTTACTTCGCTCCACGATAAGTAATAGTCATTAGTTGCATCAAAGTTATTGTATCCATGATTACTACAAACATCTTCAATACCATCATCAATTAATGGAGTGTATGTAACCCCATCTGAATCAGTATACATTTCAGTTGCTAATTCAGAAATCAATGTATCTCCTTCAGGTAAAGATGAATATGATCCTCCTTCCCAATATCCCAATACATTTGCAGCTGCAGTAGGGGTACATCCTAGATAATAATCATAGTAAGGAACGCCAGCAATTTTATGGTCCATTACAGAATATGTTAGATAAGAGTATGAATTTAATGCACTTGAACTAATTTGTGCATCTAATTCCTCCCACATAACAGTTATTTCTTCTTTATCGCTATATTGCAAAGATTCATCGTTTTCATTAGAGAACAAATCTAATTCATCACTAGAAATTGCTTCCCCTGTAATTAGGTCAACTATAATTTTGTTTTTAGTCATACCATTTCTATCTTTCAGGTCATATTCTTCGAGATAGTAAGTTCCACCTAAGTATAATTGCTTTGGGCTTTCATACTCAATTGTATCTTTTGACATATATTGATTAGCACTATCTATTGATTTTTTCTTCATTTCAGAATTTTCAAATGGAATTTCATTTTTAGTAAATGCTAAAATTGGATAGTTTCTTTTAGATGCAGATATCAACATATAGCCCATATATTGCTTCTTGTCAGAAACTTCGAATGCATATACAGTCGGATTTCCTTCAAGATCATACAAAGTTGATGAGCATTCAATTTTTGCATTTTCCCAGTCAGAAAAATCAGAAACCGATGTTTGAATTTGTTGTTTGTAATGAGAGGCGATTAACTCTGCACTATCAATTGTTACAAAAAATGGGTCCAGATTGTCTGTTTTTTCAAACTGGTTTGCACTAACATTAGCCGTTAACATAATGCCAATGCACAAAACCAATAAAATACTTAATATATTTGTTCTGTTCATTTCATGTCTCCTTTATTATTAGAATATACTCCCACACATTAAACCCATTTTAAGTATTAATAACTATTTTTGTATAATGTTGGCATTGTGATATAGTTTTATACAATTCAACAAAAATTATACTGGTTGTCAAAATATTTTTGCATATTTTTTATGATCTGATAGTCGACGTGAAGATACCAATACTACATTGAATACCAAAAACATTCCATTAAACACCGAATATCACAACAAAAGCAACCGGGATAATGATTGAAACAATCCAGTTGACCACGATGATTCCCACAGCATTACTCTAGCATGTCACCCACAGCTGCTTGAGCATCGGCGTAGGCCTTGAGAAGATAATCCGCAAGCTTGTCGCCGTCTTCATCGGAAGGTTTGAGATCATCTTTTCCTGAACTGACAATGCTGCCCACATTCGCAGGTGCAGCTGCAGTATCGAAATTCTCCAACTCAAGTGATCCAAAGCCAGCCTGTTCAGCAGCTGATTGAACATCAGTCTTAATGCCACCGATCTGTTTGAGGACCTGCAATCTCTTTGCATTAGTCAATTTCAGTACTTCACTAATATTCCCTCCACTAAATAAATCATGCAAGGTTACCTATAACATTTCACTACTAACTTTACTTTCAACTTTTTTCTCACCCATACCTCAATAAAGTGAACAAATAAATCAAATCTAAAAACATCTTCTTCTATCGTTTTCGGTCCCCTTTTCACCTTCATAAAATGCATTCTCTGAATCGATAACCATGCATTTTTCAGCATAAATGATATCAACGCATAGAAATATCGTAGCATTGGATTTCTTGAAGATGTTTTCGGTTTCACCACATTCCGCATTCGATATGATGATTCAATAGTAAATCGTTTCCTGTAGATCGTGCTAATCTTTCCTGGTTCCCAATCAATTCCATAAACAACAAACCCTAAATTCTCACAACCATTTTTCCCTCTCTTTCCTTTCAGATACTTAACATCAATAGCAATATCAAGTTCTACATCTCCTTTCTTATTCTTCATAACGTACTTCTCATAACGTTTTTTATTTCCATCAAGAAGATCCTTTATTCTTTTTCCCATCCTTACAACAGGAGTAATATGTGGAATCTCATTCTCCTGTAAAAATGCAAAAACGTCTCTGGAGTAAAATTCTCGGTCCAAACAAAGAACATTGGTCTTAAGATTGATTTTATCAACTAGATCTATGAAATATTTAAGATAATCTGTCTTCGTTCTGCCTTTTTCTACAGGCAACATGGAAATTGTAAATCTTGTGTATTTGTTTATGATGCAAAGAGAAATGTAAGAGTAGAATGAGTTTGTTGATTTCTTAGCTTGTCCTCGAATCACATAGTTCTCATTGATAGCATCCACTTTTCCATAGTATGGATCATTTGTATAATCAATTGCAAGATCATACTTTTTATTTGAATCAAGGGTTTAGTGGGATGATTGCAAGAGAATCTTTGCATTGTTTTCAATGAGCTGATCGAAATCAATCTTATGCAAATGATATCTCATCGATGTTTCACATGGAGTCTTATGATATTGTTTACCAATTGAATGGATTGAAAGTTTATCGGTGGACATTCCGAGAACATTAGTGAAAAGGTCTTTAGGAGTAAGTGATCCATTTATTGAAATGGGAATGTTGTCCAGAAGTGGTGGTAGAACCGTTTTGATACAGTGAGCAGGTGTTAATTCTAGTCGTGATAACATGGAAAGGGCATTTTAAAGGTATATTAATGTGCCGAATGGTATTGATTTCGTGAATTATGCCAAAATTAGAGAACTACTGAAATTGTCTTGTAAAATACTCCTGATACTTTTTTCTCTTTACGAATTCATTAAAAATATATAAATGAATACTGGAAATTATTGCATATTCTACCGCAACCGGTTTTAATCGACATGCCAATTTATAATCTGGGAGAAGGGAGAGGATTTCCGTCAGCGGATTGTGATTGGATTAATTACCACCTTTAATAATTTCTCACCCATCTCCTTACTAACATTTGTACTATTTTGAATAATAACTTTAAGAAAATATATTTAATAATTTTTGTATGATCGATACCCTTTTTAGACTCTAAACCAATGTACTACATGGGTGTGGAAGCCGTATTATTTTAAGCGAGTTTGGGGATTCGACGTGGGGGATCCACGATATGTGGATTTAGTATTATGGTTCCCATGCCAATTGTTACAGTAATCCTTTACCTCTGTTCAAAAGGGATATATGTGTAATCTCTTTTGTAAATTTCACACAAACTGGAAAATTAAATTGAAGAATGTATCAAACCGATACTTCTTCATAATCTGGATTTTCAACTTTTCCCATAAAAAGAATACATTCTGTGTTTCTGTCTTCAATAAAAAACATGAATGGATGATCTGCTTTTAATTCCCAATTTGGTGCAGAATAGCCCATAAAGAAAGATACCAATGTTGCTGCTGCTGCTTCGGTTCCCTGTTCATTTACATCAATAACTGCCTTGTGATTAATCCCGGATATTGCTAAGTTTTCTTTTTGGTATTTTTCACTATTATATAATCCAGAAAAATTTGCAGTCATAATGTTAAAAGCATCGGTCATACCTAAATCCTGCAAAGAAGTTACGAGTTCAGAATTTGTCGAATACGTAAATTTGGGAAGACATATTTCTCCTTGCTGTTTTGACATATTATACTTCAATTCAGTATACTTATCTATGGTAAAACTACTTTCAAAATTAGAAATATTATTTTCTTTTGGAAGTACGATGTACATACTAATATTATTGTCCCGATATGGCAATTCCACAATTTTTGCACTATGATCTTCTGCGCAATTGAATACTTCATTGGCAGTCATGAAGTCAACTGTTTTACTCTGGCCATTTGAAAGATAGAATTGCTCTTGTTTTGTATTGCGTGGTTCAAATTGATTATACCATGTTCCATTGAAATAAACGGTATTGGTAATCATCATAAGTGTAGCTGGACTTATTCCACCTTCTGTAACCATTTCATTTATTTTTCCACTGGTTTTCTCTTCTACCCACAAATTAATGGTATTTCTGGAATCTTCCGGTTTATTTATAAAATCGAGTGGTTTGACTAATCCTCCATAGAATGTTTCAACGTTGAATACATATTGCTCATTCAAAAGATAATTTTTTTTAATCCAAAGTGCATTTGCAGTTTTTAAAGCATTGTTCTCATCTTCAAGATATAGCTCATTCATCAGTTTTTTTGAATTTGCTTCAAGAACAATTTTCTCTAAAGGATAACCAAATACATCTGCAATTTGTTTCTTTGTTGATCCTTCTGCTCCTTCATAACAAATTGATATTGCACTGAATATGCTATATGGTGAAAAAAGAACATTCCCTTCATTTTCATTTTTAGAGATTGAATACATATCAAATGCAAATGCATTGTTTGCAGCTACAAGATCATATTTTTCAACTGACTCAATATCTATGATTTTCTCTTCAGTTACAATTGAATTTTCAACACATCCCACTGAAAACAATACAAACGTGCTCAATATGAGTACAAAAATAATTTTGAATTTGTGCATGTTTATACTAAAAGTAGCTGCTATATAATCTTTTTTAATTTAGATTAAACTATAAAATACATACATACATACATAGTAATGAAATAGTTATTCAACAAGTAATTGTTAACAAAAGGAAGGCAGAGGAAAGACTCCCTCTTTAAACCCATTGTAAAACAGTGCAGCATAAGGTTCTTTAACCACAGTAACCTGATCGAACCAGAACTGTATGACTACAGCATGAATCTTGTTATCAGTGACTGGTTGAAGTTGAATCCAAAGTTTGGAACACTGCGAGTTGTCTTCCTGCCATCAACAATAGTCGGATAGCTGATTTTCTGAGTAGAGTGGCGTGGACTGTTGTTGTAGTAGATTGTCGTATTGACTTGTTTCGGGGAGTGCACCTACTGACTATGTTGCAGTTGCTTTCTTATCAGGTTTTGGAGAAAATGAGAAAATGAGAAAATGAGAATAGGAGATCGATGAAGCTCATGTATGGAAGTGAGCGAGTTGAGTATAAAAAGAAAAGTTGGATTACTTTGATTCCTAATAATCCATTAGCATGTAAATCCCATCATTTCATATCAGATCGCACACGGTCTTTAAGTTCCTGCTTTTTTGCAGCATTCCATCCACTAACATTGGATATATATCCAGTTACTCTTGAGAGTTGGTGGACATTGTGATTCATACAATCCGGGCACGCAGGTTGATCGCATATGGGACACTGTGCAATGTTGGCAACGGTCTCATGAGCGCATTTCTTTCCATTAAGTGCTACCCATGCGTGAACCGGGCATGGATTATCTTCATTTGTTTTCATAGGTTGTCCATCATTGAACTCATTGCACCATTCTTTGCACCTGTTAATGAATTCATTCTTTGGGAGTGCAAAAAGCTCTTCTGTTGACATTGTTTGTGAATTTGACATGTTTCATTTCTCCTGTGTTATGATATATTCTTGAAAGTTGGTTTATTGATTGATAACGGTTTTTGACCCCATGATTGAATACTAATATATCTAAATTGGTAACAGAGTTGATAACATATGCCAAAAATATTCATCAGATTCTCAACCAACTGTTCAGGAGTTGTATGGTCCCTGTGTTTCTGCACTCTTTTACTGTTTTCTTCTATCTGGTCCTTCAACAAACATCTTATCGATAAGTTCCCAGACATTGTGCGTATTTTCTAAAGCATAGCTTCTAAGCTGAGAATGTATCTTTTATGTTATCAACCCCTTTGAGTAAATTTATGGATCATACATTTTTGTATATGTCCTAATTGGTTATTCAGTGGGGTAACTTTCGGCTATATGAATGAAAGTTGAAAAATAATTCTTAATATTGGTGAAAGAAAAAGATTCAGGATAGAAATCAACATCGATCTCTCCAAAAGATTTTAGTGGTTATACTTATAGTGGATTCAGACTCAAATAAAGTCCCCAGATCCCACTGGCGATCATACTCACTGAAATTGCACCCAGGAACAGGCCAAACAGTCTGGTAAGTACCAGCATTCCATTGTATCCCATTTTTTTGTGTATTCTTCTGGAAAATAGAAATGTTACCAGGGTTATTGAATAAGTTAGTACCAATGCGAGCATAATGAGCGTTTTTTGCTGAACTAATCCAGCAGTCTCTGTAAGAACTATGACTGTTGTTATTGTGGCAGGCCCTGTTAGTATAGGCATGGCAATTGGGAATATCCAGATATCTTCACGTTTAGAAGATTCATCCATCTCTTTATCAGTAATGCTTTCTCTTGAGGTCTTAGCTTGCATCATTTCAAAAGCTATCATGATCAGTAACAGACCACCAGCAACTTTCAGTGAATCAAGACTTATCCCAAGAACATCCAAAATAATGTTTCCCGTAAACATGAAAATTACGGCAATGACAAAAGCCAGAGCAACCGATTTTTTTGCAATTACATTCTTTTCATCCAGAGTCAGACTATTGGTGAGCGTTATAAATGTAATTACTGCGGTAATAGGGCTCACAATGACGAGCAATGTGATAAATGAATAAATAAAATAACCCACAGAATCCATTGATTAACATATGTTTACATTGCTTAATAAAT
This sequence comes from Methanococcoides burtonii DSM 6242, assembly GCF_000013725.1. Taxonomy (NCBI): domain Archaea; kingdom Methanobacteriati; phylum Methanobacteriota; class Methanomicrobia; order Methanosarcinales; family Methanosarcinaceae; genus Methanococcoides; species Methanococcoides burtonii. The sequence continues at coordinate 528,762 of NC_007955.1, read as the reverse complement.
ATACGCATGTAATATTTTCTTGAGATGATTTTAGGTGCAAAATGGTACTTCCATTCAAATTTTTGAAATTTTAAAAAGGAAATGGGGGCATTTTCTCTTCACTATCCACTACTGTTTTCAAGCAATCATTTCATTTTAATTTCGAATATAGTTACAAGAAGATAACTAACTTTTAAAATAATTAAGCATTTTATCGTAATTGCTTTTAACCTATAAACCAATATAGTAAATGGGTGTGGGAGTCTATAATGCAAAGCGAGTTTGGGGACTTATGGGGGACGAGAATTACCGAAAAAGTGGTATTCTCTTATAATTGGCTCCTATGCCCTTATTGAAATGATCCTTTATCTCTTTTATTTCTTTGTTATTAATCATAATATCATCTTGCATAGTATATCGGAAATCGATGTTTAACTATGTTTACTCCAGTGATCTTGCTTTCTCGACAAAGGCCATGACAGTTAGTACAAAAGTGGCATGTGCCCAAGTAAGAGGACTTACGCTTAAAGGACTCCCATCAAATGGATTCAGCTGTTCTGCCAACATCCCGGTTTCTGTAGCCCTCTCTGTGGTCCATAGTATTATCTCCCTTGTTTTTTGCAAGTCGTCGATGCTCTTTGCCATCTGTATATGCCACTGCGCTACCCATAAGGTACATATGAACCAGGGATTGCCTGGAATGATCTCCGGATCGTATTGTGCAACTTCTTGATATTTATCCTTATAGAAGCGAGCGATGCCTCCTACCTCAGTCTTCACTGACAGTATGCTTTCTACACTTTTCATAGTGCTAACCACTCTGGCATCGTCGGGGGGGAGCACCCCGAACTGAGATACGGCGTAGAGACTGGCATCTACGGTTTCATCCCTCGGGCTGATGCTTCGCAGGAACCTTCCCAGTTCCTTATCATACAGGTGATTCTCGATCCCCTTTTTTATTTCCATGGCAGCCGTGTTATAGCTCTCTGCGAGGTCATTGTCTCCATACATTGCTGCAAAGTTGGCAGCGCATATGAGTCCCGCATACACTGTCGAACATGTATAGCTGTGAACCGCTCTTTTGTCCTCCCACAGATTATAACTGGGTTTTGGGAGTCCAGTAGAAGGATCCCTATACTTGATCATGAACTCGGCAGCCGGTATTATCAGTGAGTGATAAACCGGATCGATGTTCTCGATAGATTTTGTAATTTTATAATGATTCCACAAAGCCACGATAATAAGTGCTGTACTATCTTCCTGTATCGGAAGTTGGATCTTTCCCTCAGGTGTTAGCCAAGGCATCCAACCACTTGCAAGGGTACCTGTGGGATTGTATTTTTGCAGGAAATACCCGTTTTCATGGATAAGTCCCTGGCAGTATTCAAAGAATTTCTGTACAGTTCCGGAGTAACGTGTTATGTCCAGTGCCATGGCGATATATGCACTATCACGCGGCCACATATAACTGTATGAATCCATGTTGAACCTTTCAAGGATATCACTGTCATTGGCAGCTATGATCGCGCCATCGTAATCGATCTGCGACTTTATAATAAGCAGACTGTGTTTGAATAAGTCTACCACTTTTGGTGGAAAATCAAACAAATCGTACTTTTCCTTGTTCACCCATGAATAATAGTACTGCCCTGCTTCACTCATCATCCTTTCAGGTGTTGTAGTAAGGACAAGTTCGTTGAGCCGCTTGACTTCAAAGAAAGTTTTCCCTGCTGCGATCCAGTAATATATTATTTTTGTTTCTCCCGCTGCCAGATGCTGGGAGAAACTTATTAAACTTTTCACTGCCCCAACCTGAATGGAATTCATGTTAAGCCCTCCAGACTTGATAGCACCAGATTCATCAGTCCCTTTTGGACCTACTTCATACTGGTCAAAGTATGGTGAACCACTAATAAGGAAGTAGCGCGAGTCCTGATAATGTATTATGGATTGCAATGCAGGGTCAAAGATAGCCGTATCACCATTCGGGTTCTCGTAAAGGGCAATATCATGGCTGAAAAGTAGCTTCATGTCCACATCTATAGTGTTGGTATTGGTTATTGCTATCTTTCGAATGAATACATTCTCATGAGGGTGTACACATTCGTTGAACCTCAACTCAACTTCAAGATGATCATTGCGATAGTAGCTATCAGTTACCAACCGATCTTTCTGGTAACCAAGTTTGTGGATCCAATCATCCCCGATCAGAGAGACCATACCAAGATTTTTCCCATCTACTTCTACCCCTATTCTACAATGTCGCCCGTTCACATGGTTCTCATTTCCTATATGGGGGAAGTACATGTCCCGGATGCTTGCATTCATATCAAGATTCACCAGCAGTGATCCGTTTCCAACAACGAGTGGTTTAGGCATTTGAGCGTCACCTTTAATGTATATTCTCACGTATACATGTGTATCATGAGCTAAAGTAGTTTCCTGCTTTATCCCGAATTTGACAGTTTATAAAAATTAATGTTAATTTATGTGGTATTTTGCTTATTTTTCATCAATATTTGCCCAATCTGTAACTAAAATAAGAATATATCACAAATTGTAGTTTTTATATAACATTAATTAACATAAATATTTAACTTAGTAACAACTGTCAAATTCTATAAGCTAAAAAATAGAACTGTCAAATTTGGGCTTTATGGGAAACGAGAAATGACGCCATTAAATTATCGGGGTTCTAATTTTAAGGGTCAACATATTTAATTGGCTGTGATATTATAACGGAATGAAGTGTGGGGGTATAATTACGGCTTTCAGTCTAAAAAAGACCGACTCTGGTGCGAACATAGGAATTCTTTCTTATGAGTATCCACCAAATTTTTATGGTGGAGTGGGCATTCATGTAGGGGAGTTAACCAGAAGTCTTGCAATCAGAAATTATCATGTACATGTGTTTACAGCCAATATGTAGGAATCGAATGAACAGTTGGTCAAAAATGTATGTGTGCATGGACCAACAGAACTTCGTTATCAGGCATCTAATGATTTTAGTGCGGCATATAAAAAGATACTGACCAACATCAATGTGGCTGCGATGGTGAAGAAACAGTTTTTAAATGGCAGTCTGGATCTATTGCATTCGCATGGTGGTTTAATCCAGTTAGCTGCTAGATTATCAAAGCAGAGTACCCAGTTGCCACTGGTGATGACAGCTCACAGTATAGATGTCAATAGAACGAAGCCAGACGGTCTGAGTGTTATGATGGAACAAAACGTGGTGGGTATGGTGGACAGGTTCATTGCAGTATCAAAGTCCATACAAGGAGAACTGGAACAAACATTTGGAATCGAACCTGATAGGATCACGATCATTCCAAATGGTGTGGATGCTGAGGCATTCAAACACCAAAATGCGGATGACCTCAAAAGAAAATACAAACTTGATAACCGATTCGTTGTGCTGTTTGTTGGAAGGAATGACCCACAAAAGGGCGTAATGTATCTGGTTGATGCCGTGCAAAAGCTCCAGAGAGACATTCCAGAGATAATGCTGGTCATGGTCGGCCAGCCGGATATATATCATGAAAAGCATATCCTCTGCCTTCCGCATGTGGGGAAGCATGAACTCATTAAATTATACTCTCTCTCCAACGCGTTCGTGCTACCAAGTATCTATGAGCCTTTCGGTATTGCGCTCATAGAAGCCATGGCATGTGAGACCGCGTGCATTGGGACACGGGTCGGAGGGATACCAGATATCATTGACCACAACAGGACCGGGCTTCTGGTGGAACCGGAAAGCGGTGCAAGTATCGCAGAAGCAATCGATAGATTATATCATGATCCGGAAAAGAGATGCCTAATGGGGAAAAAAGGGCGTGAGAGGGTTATATCCTCATTTGACTGGCAAGATATAGCAAAGAAGACTGGAGAGGTATACCGGCAGGCGCTTAGTTAAAACCAGTTTCTGCTCTGAATGTGCTCAATGTTAACCTATCAGGTATTCGCACATATGTTTCAGTATTCACTCTTTGTGTGTTGCATGCAAAATACAGGTATTCCGATCACACTTGCACCTTCTTTGAATCAGATGTGGTTGTCATACAAGTCCAACATAATCGTAGTTAACCTCGAGCATGAGTCATATTGTTGCTGAACTAATTGACAGAATTTTATCCAGACAAAAGAAAGAGTATAAATTCAAGCAGATCCAATACAATATGTTTATTTTTGGAAAATGAGATCTATGATACCTGTTGAATTCCTGGTGGTTTTTTTTGGTCTTATGTCAGCCATATGCTGGGGTGCTGGGGATTTCAGTGGAGGATTTGCATCAAAACGTGCAAATGTATATAGTGTTGTTCTGATAACCCAGATAGTCGGTATCTTCCTTCTTGCATTTTCAGCCCATTTAATGGCAGAAAAAATGCCACCCTTTGGTGGTATGCTCTGGGGGGCCGTTGCAGGAGTTTTCATAGGTATTGGGCTTCTGGCACTTTATCGTGGTCTTTCACAGGGGAACATGGGGTTTGTCGCACCTGTTTCGGCAATAGTTGCAGCTTCTGTACCGGTCATCTACAGTGCATTTTACGAAGGATTACCTGCTTTTCATCAAATTATTGGGTTTGCTTTTGCACTTGTAGCAGTCTGGCTCATTGCAGGTGGTGGAAATGGGAACAGTAAAATTGAACGCACCGACCTGATACTTCCGCTGATAGCTGGAATGGGGTTTGGACTGTTCTTCATATCCATCGACAAAGTGAGTGATACGGCGGTGCTCTGGCCTCTTACTGCTGCAAGGATAGCAGCAGCTATAACATTGATTATATTTATCACACTGAAGAGGCAGGTGTACATTCCACCCAAAAGCGTCTTTCCCATCATCTTCATTGCGGGAATATTTGACACTGGAGGAAATACATTTTTTGCGTTTGCATCTCAGGCAGGTCGACTCGATATCGCATCGATTACTTCCTCCCTCTATCCTGCAGGAACAGTATTACTTGCATGGTTGATACTCAAAGAAAAGCTTTCTTCAAAACAATGGTTAGGCTTAGCTACTGCTTTGCTAGCGATCATATTTATTTCTGCTTGAAAGTGTGTGCCAATTTTATTTCATATTTACTTAGGCCATTGTCTATCATATGCTGACAGATCAAGGATGAAACAAATATTGTATGATCGATTGAGTAATTCTTTGAAGTTCACATTTACAATCCCAGTTGATTCTGAAACTGCATCCTTTTAATTTATCTTAGCTTGAATATTACTTTTGTTATTAGACAGTATTTATATTTTTTAAATAATTAAAGTTTTAATTTTATATCCATCTTTATATCTCTAACCACATGTGAATCTATTTATAGGCTAAAAACAAAATTAATCATGGGTTTTGGTGGGTCTGATCAAGAATTGATTTTAGTTATTACTTGATCAGTTTCTTTAATTACCCTATATATAAAATGGAGGAGTATAATTTTATGAGTGATGAGAAAACTTCCAGTTTAACTACTGCTTTTGGAATTCCAGTCGGTGATGATCAGAATAGCCTCACGGCAGGAGAGCGTGGACCAGTTCTCATACAGGACGTTCACCTATTGGAGAAACTTGGTCATTTTAATCGTGAACGTATACCTGAGCGTGTTGTGCATGCTAAAGGTGCAGGGGCTGGCGGTTATTTTGAAGTGACAGCTGATGTGACCAAATATACAAAAGCCAAATTCCTTTCAGAAATAGGCAAACGCACTGAGGTCTTTGCTCGCTTTTCCACTGTAGGTGGGGAAAAAGGTTCTGCCGATGCAGCAAGGGATCCACGTGGTTTTGCTATAAAGTTCTACACTGAAGATGGTAACCATGATCTCACGGGCAACAACACACCTGTGTTCTTCATTCGAGACCCTCTGAAGTTTCCTGATTTCATTCATACACAGAAGCGAAACCCTGCTACAAACTGCAAAGATCCAAACATGTTCTGGGACTTTCTGTCTCTCACTCCGGAATCAATTCATCAGGTCACGATCCTTTTTTCAGACAGGGGTACTCCTGCAACTTTCCGTAATATGAACGGATATTCAAGTCATACTTATAAGTGGTATAACGATAAGGGCGAATACTTCTGGGTGCAGTATCATTTTAAGACTGATCAGGGTACAAAGACCCTTACACGTGAGGAAGCAGAAAAATTAAGTGGGACTGATCCGGATCATGCTGTTCGGGATCTCTATGATGCTATAGAAAAGGGGGATTATCCTTCCTGGACCCTTGAGATGCAGATAATGACCCCGGAGCAGGCTGAAGAATATCGCTTTGACATTCTTGATATAACCAAGGTCTGGCCACATGGTGATTTCCCTACCATCAAGATCGGTAAAATGGTGCTTAATAGGAATCCAACCAATTATTTTGCTGAAGTGGAACAATCTGCTTTTAGCCCTGGTAATCTGGTACCGGGTATTGATATATCTCCAGATAAGATGTTACAGGCCAGAGTTTTCTCATATCATGACTCTCATGTTCATCGTTTGGGTCCCAATTATCATCAGATCCCTGTGAATGCTCCTAAAAATGCACCTGAAACCAGCTATCAGCGTGATGGGTTCATGCGAATTGATGCCAATGGAGGAAGTGGACCAAATTACTGGCCAAACAGTTTTGGTGGTCCTGCCCCGGACCCTGATGCTCTGAAGCCACCATTCGAAGTTTCCGGTAAAGCAGATCGTACGCCTTATGTCCACTCCAATGATGACTTTGTGCAGGCAGGTAACCTGTATCGTGACGTAATGGATGATCAGGCTCGTGAGAACCTTGTGGGTAATATTATTTCACATCTCTCGGGTGCACAAAAGCGTATTCAACTCAGACAGACTGCTCTGTTCTTCAAAGCCGATCCCGATTACGGAGGGCGTGTGGCTGATGGATTGGGTTTGGATGTAAAAGAAATTGAGCGTCTTGCCAATATGACCCAAACGGAACGTGTAAAAGCTACAGAAAAGTAAGATCGTATTGTAGTAAAATATTAATATTCTGCCGTAGAACTGAAATGAAATGGTTCTACGGTGGATAATTTGAAGTTTTTTGTGCCCTTTAATAGACGTTGTGCTTTTGTTCAAATCTGCCATTTCTTTATATAATTTTGATTTCAGAATTTTTAAAAAATAGAAATATATGTGATTTATTCTGTATTTATGAGATCATCTGATCCAATCGCACTCACTTTCTCTCATACTCAAAATAACTACATACATCCCCATCACACCTTATCACCCTCCCCTTTACCTTACCATCAAATATGTCAAGTTCTATGGCGCTGGGTTCAGCAACTCCGGGCACTATCGCACTGCCCGGGGAGAGCAGAAGTACCTCATAATCCTCGATGATCGGATGGTGGAAATGCCCGAAGAGGAATTCAAAGAATATTGTCAGGCGCAGCCAGATCAGCCCAACATAAATGAACTGCCTGGATGTCCCGGAAACACCTGAAGATTTCATGAAAAAATAGGTAACTGCAAATATGACCATGCAAAAGATCACCGAACTTATCTGGTGGGTAAGAAGTTCATCTGTATAGGGTGCATAGATCCCTGTTGATATACCATTTAATATGGCAGGTATGATGAACAGCACCCATACACCCAGGGAATAAAAGTAAAGTTTCGGTATCACATTAGTAATTTTGAGTTTTAGTGTTAAAAAGTTATTCTTTTATTTAAAAATTAATATTGAATGTTTGTAGATGTAATTGAGCATTTTTTGTTATTCTGTTTTATTTAAGGCTGTGTAGATGAGTTCAATGAGTGGGATAAAGAAACGTCTGTTCATATTGATGAGCTTGAAGTCTGTGATTCAGTAAACGAAGAAGAGTTTGCCAGGTGCATTCTCCGGGAGCTTGAAAGCTACGTTTACGATGGGATGACTACTGGGGAATTCTGTAAGTTACTGAAAAAGAACTTCGGTGTTGCTGCCAAGTATTGCTGTGATCTTATTCAAAGGATGAAGATTGAATTGGATATGTACTGTCCTGACAGGCAGAATCAGTATTTTGTTAGAGGGTTAGATTGCTCTTCAACCCTCACAATTAGATTTACTTCTTCTTTGAGCGGCTATCTTTGATGTGTATATGGCTATTTTTCCCTCTTTTTTCTATTTCAAAAAGGTCAATAGCTTCAATCAAATCACTTAATTTCTTATAACCATAATTTCTCGAATCAAAATCTGATTCTCTGTTCATTGCATTTTGTCCAACATTTCCCAGTGATGCCCATCCATTATCGTCTGCAGAATCTTCAATTGCACTTCTTAAGAGGGTCACAAGGTTTGTATCCATTTTTAGTTCATTTGTAGGGATTTTTGTATGGTTTGTCGAAATTGTAATACTTCCTTCCTTTTCTTCCTTTCCTTCCTTTCCTTCAGTCTCTTCTTCCTCTTCTTTTCGGAGATTTTCTACATAAATAAATTTATTGCAGGCAGCTCTAAATGCTTCCGGTGTTTTTTTCTCACCAAATCCATAAACAAAAGCCCCAGATTCACGTATCCTTTGACATAGTTTGGTATAATCACTATCACTTGAAACAATACAAAAACCATCTAGATTTCTTGTGTATAGCAAATCCATTGCATCTATTATCAGTGCACTGTCGGTTGCATTTTTTTTCGCGGTATAACTAAACTGTTGGATTGGTTGAATTGAGTATATGTGCAGGTTATCTTTCCAGTTAGATAATTGAGGCCCTGTCCAATCTCCGTAGAGTCGTTTTACGCTTGCAATTCCATATTTTGCAATTTCATCAAATAATCCTTTTATGATTGATGAGTGTACATTATCAGCATCAATCAAGACTGCTAATTTATCATGTGATTCATTTGTTTCCATGGACTACCTCCACTTACGTTTGATAAACACATTTTTTGTCATTTACCAAAAGTGTGATTTTATTATTATCACTCTTATTTTAAAACATTAACCTTATATTTAGTAATAAATTAAATTGTTTAGGGGTTTGTAGGAAATAATCTCGTAAAGTACAACAAAATAAAATAATCGGAGGTGAAATAAAATGAGCAAAAAATCAGACGATGATAATCACTCAAATCAGTGCAATTCGAACAACGACGCCTATTGGCAAAGTCGTGGGGAAGATGAAAGGCCAGATGACCACGAATCAAAAGATGAAGACAAATAATAATGTGGAGGAATAAAATGACAGAAAAATCAATGGATCAGAAAGCAGCTTCAAGAATACAGTCAAATGCAGATAAATCCAGAAATAATCAGGATTTTAAAGCACGTGCTCAGTCTGCAGCTGCTAAGAACAAGAAATGAGTGGGGGCTATTGTGCCCTCTTTCTTTAGTACTGTTTCCCGAGCCATTGGTATATTGAATCAACAAATGAATATGACGATTGATTTTATTTATTGGACTGAGCTCCTTTTCCATGATATAAGTGATGTATATAACGAGTTGCTTCATCGTTAATTTTGTAAATGCTAAGTGGTGCATTTAATGATTTTAAAACATCTTCATCGATCTGTGACCTTTCTACAGTAGTCTCCCATTTTACTTTGCGTATGTTTCTAACGTTGTACTCAGCATATTCTCCAGGTATATATTCATAATTCCTTTTGATTCTTCCGATAACAATACTTTCTTCTTCGTAACGAGGTAGAACAACAAACTGATCAATTTCCATCTCACCTAAGAAGCACTGTATTCTACCCATAGCATGAAAGATTTGACGTGTGTTATTATCTGGGTATAATTTTTCAAGATCATGCCTTAGCATTTCTTTGTTATCTATATATTTCGAAAGATTGCCTAATCGGTTCCATCCAATTGCAATTAATTCCTCTTCAAGGAAAAAAATTTATTGGAGTCCTTTGATACCAATACTTGCTCTAATGACCCACACTGGAATTAGCTTACTCTTCATTTTTTTATCCATAAAACCCAAGTTTGACAGTTCTATTTTTTAGCTTATAGAATTTGACAGTTGTTACTAAGTTAAAGATTTATATTAATTAATGTTATGTAAAAACTATAATTTGTGATATATTCTTATTTTAGTTATAGATTGAGCAAATATTGATGGAAAATAAGCAAAATACCACCGAAATTAACATTAATTTTTATAAACTGTCAAATTCGGGATAAAAGATTGTCATCGTAATCACTTATAAGAGTTTTGATCTGTATTATATTCTTTGTAAAGTTTCACAATATAGTTACGATTTCATTCAGAAAATGAAAATAGAATTGGATTACTGTCCAGATAGGCAACATCTATATTTTGTAAAAGCTTGAATCTTTTATTGATTCCATAGCAAATTAATTTGCAAAAGTTAATATACAAAAACCAACCACCTTCTTCAGGTGGTAGTTATGGAAAAAAGTGAATTGGTATTATATGCAATTGAATCCGATATCATTAAAAAATGGCATTGGTTTAAGTATCATTTTGAATTCTATTCAGAAAATAGAGAACATCCTTTTGCAAAATCAATTATAGACTCTTGTTTGGTTTGTGAAGATTTTATACCAGGTTATGCTAAAAAGTTCATTGACGATATAAGTCAAATATCTGGTATTGATAAAAAAACAAATGAAAAACAATCACTTAAACATTATCAACAATTATTTCAAAGGCTTGCTGAATTACTTATAATCAAGCAAGTTGTGACTTATGAATGGCCAGAAAATACTAAATTTTTTTATGAGCCAACATCTGGTAAGAGCAAAAAGAATCCTGAGCTAGTTGTTGAATTGAATAAATTCAAGATTGGAATCGAAGTAAAGGCACCATCATTACTTGATCATATTCAAAAGCGTAACAATAATAAAATACAAGCCACTGCTAGAAACGGCTTAACTGATAAGTTCAAAGAAAATGAAGAAGTTACACTTCCACGGGATAATCCAGTAAAAGATTTCTTAATTAGTGCAGATCAAAAATACAATAGCTTTAAGGAAAACGAAAAGTGTTTTTATGGAATATTAGTTATTGTTTGGGATGATTTTATTTATGAACCAATTACTACTCTGACTGATAAATTTTCAGGACTATTTACACAAAATTCGTTTGCCAAAAATTCAAATGATGAAACATTAAAATTTGAAAACGTTGATAGTGTAATAATTGTTCGTCATCTTCATCAATTTGGGAATGCAGCAGGAGAATGCCCATTAATAAATAATTGTATGGATGCAATGGATTTTGGATCAGAAGGACGATCTCTTCCAAATGTATATGTTAAGAACCCAGCAAGCAATGGGGTTCCAGAAGGGATATTGGAGTGCTTACGGGCTTATTCTCCAGATGAAAAAATGGGTGCTGAATACATGCCTCAAGATATGGTAATCTGGTTGTAATGCAATTGTTTGAAGCTACCTTATAAACTTTAATAACAAATTTTTAGATGATTTTATCGGAATAATAAGTATTATTTCAGAAAAGCAGCTTCAAGAATTTAATCAAATGCAGATAAATCCAGAAATAATCAGGATTTTAAAGCACGTGCTCAGTATGCAGCTGCAAAGAACAAGATTCCATTAAGATATTGGATGTATTTTTTACTTTTATTGAATGAAAAACGTCAAAAGCGGATGTATTTTCATTCAATTAGATTTGTATTGGTTAAAATAGTATTTCTTCAATATCCTTAGCTAAGTGGTCTTGGAATTTTTCACCAGTTCCCATTGGTTTTTTTGCATTAGTGGTCTTCTTAATCTTGGATGTCTGAGAAATGTATAGGATGGCTCCATACTGGTTAAATTCAGCGTGTTGATGCGACAAGAAGCCAATGCACCAACTTCGCATACCCGAGTCAGCCAGAACAGCTATCATTGCTTTGTCCCGGGGATGACCACAAGCATTCATGATCTTATCAAGTTCTTCTTTTGTGTCACCATTTCCCAGGACTCTGAAGAACTTCTTTACCATTCTTTTGTAGGTTCGGATAGTTCCTGGCTTCAGACCGTGATCATCTACAATCTTCATAGTAAAAAAATCAAAATTATCCTGTATGATGTCTGTGAGGTTTCGTGGGCACAGATCTTGTCCTGTTCCTTGGCTCCGATACAATCATCCTTTTGGCAGAAATCTTCTTCTACCTTGCCCAAGACATTGCCACAAAAGCCATAAAGCGGAGATTGGGTAAAGAGAAATTTGACCGAATACCTTTTCAGCTTCTTTCACTGATTTTGTTACAAAAGCTGTTCCTTACAAAAACTAGAAATCCGATGCACACTGATTTCTTTCTATAGGGGTGTTTCAATGGAGAAAGAAGTCAGACCTTCAATAAAAGTATCAACAAATGGACCATATATTGTGAAAGACGTTAAGACACTCAGGAATTCAAAGGGTGTTTTCATCGAGACTAAACATGTTATGTCACTTTGCAGATGTGGGGGATCGTCAAATATGCCATTTTGTGATGGAACACATTTAGGGAACGATTTTTCCGGGGAAAAAGAAAAGGATCGTGTTGCCGACAGAGTTGATACTTACGTCGGCAAATATATTACCATTCATCGTGACAGATATGTGTGTTCTCATGTAGGACATTGTATTCGCAATCTACCTTCTGTTTTCAAAAAGGGTAGAGAACCCTGGGCAGATCCGGATGCTGCAGACCCAGAAGAAATAGCAAAACTCATCAGGACCTGTCCTTCTGGCGCATTGAGTTATACTGTTAATGGAAAATTGTACAAGGATTATTCACATGGGCCGGAAATTTTTGTTCTGAAGGATGGACCTTACAATGTTACAGGAGTCAGGCTTGATGACTCTGATGGTTCAGTACCCGAAACCCAAGACCATTATGCTCTCTGCAGATGCGGCGCATCTCGAAATAAGCCATTCTGTGACGGCCGGCACTCCAATGTTGAATTTGAGGATGGAAAGAATTGAATCATTGATCTATTCCACTTGTTCTCACTGTTACTAAAAATTCATAAATGTATGATGTGAGAACTGTTTTGTGGAGGTACAATGTTGAGTTCCACAAGGACACTCCTCATAGCTATCTAAAAAAAAAGAATAAAGAAAATACCTTAATGTTTCAAAGTCCCAACATCCTCAAATCCCTGTCTTTGACCAGTACCGGCCTGCTTGACAAGTTTTTCAGGGTGGAACAACATGTTGACGACATTTAAAGCGTGCTCGCGGGAGCGCATTTCCATGAGGAATGCGAGTTCCTTTTCGTCCTTTCCCTCGTCCTCATGTACAAACACTTCTATGATGTGGGTGTTCGTCATGAGTTGGGCCTGGATGATGCCGGTGGAGGCTTCGTGGGCACAGATCTTGTCCTGTTCCTTGGCTCCTGGCATTCCAAGAGCTATTACTATGTCGCATCCTTCTTCTTCTATGAGCTTCTTAGATGCTACCGGCAGGTCCTTGACACCGGGAACGGTTATCCGCTTGATCTTAGCGGATACGTTCTGCTGGATCTCATCGACGGCTGCACTTCCCATATTGAAACGTGCAAAGGTCGTATCAACAATGCCTATAGTTTTCATGTATTATACTATGGTTTATAGTGTGTCAAATACTTTGGCAGCAGCTTCGGTACCTGCACCCATCTCATTAATGACATTGAGGTTCCTGAACACGAGTTCAAGGTGCTGGATCGTCATCATGAGGTCCTTTGGAGCAACATTGCCCATACTGCCTATCCTGAAGATCTTACCGCTGAGTCTGTTCTGACCGCCTGCGATAATGATGCCCTTGTCCATCATTCCATTCTTGATATCGTTACTGTCAACACCCTCAGGTGACTTCATTGCGGAAACGGTACTGGAATAAGCACTGGTTGCGTTAAGCTGTGGGAACATCTCGATGCCAATTGCATCCATAGCTGCACGGACAGCAGCAGCACCGGTTGCCTGCCTCTTGATCCTTGCATCCATCCCTTCTTCCATAACGATCTTCAAAGCTTCCTGAAGACCGAAGAACAGAGGCACAGCGGGTGTATATGGTGTCTGTGACTTGGCTGCACTCTTCTGGTATGCCTTAAGGTCAAGATAGTATGGGAGATTCTCCTTGTTCATAGCCTCAAAAGCACGTTCGCTTACAGAAAGCATGGAAAGTCCCGGTGGTGCAGCAATGCACTTCTGTGAACCGACAACAGCGATATCAACACCCCATTCATCCACTTTCACATCATCTCCACCGATGGAGGTCACGCCGTCCATGATGAACAATGCACCGTACTTCTTTGCAAGCATACCAACTTCAAGAGCTGGATTGCGAATACCTGCTGAGGTCTCGTTGTGTACCATGGTAACAGCCTTGGCACCCTCGGCAAGCTTCTCCTCTACAACATCGAGGTCAACAGAGGTTCCCCATTCGCACTCTACAGGAACTACCTGTCCGTATCGGGCTGCGATATCCTTGAATCTCTCTCCGAACTTACCATTCTCGATAGTGACGACCTTGTCGTCTTTATCAATAGTGCATCCAAGAGCTGCTTCCATGGAAGCTGTTCCTGAACCGCTGATGGTGAAAAGATCGTTCTCTGTCTGGAAGATCTCTTTCAGCATTGTGGTACAGTCATCGAACATTGCGGAAAATTCCTTGCCCCTATGATTGATCATAGGTCTTGACATTGCCCTGAGCACGCGAGGTGCAACAGGAACAGGGCCAGGCATCATAAGTAGTGTGTCTTCAAGGTCCATGTAATATCTCCTGCTAAATCAATAAATAAGCGATTCTATTAGTATTTATTTCTATGAATAATCGCTTTCAATAATAAATAATTGAGCTACCTAATGTAAATCTACTATATAAATCGTAACGTGAAGTTATAAGGTTCGCCACCCTTTCGTATTATGGCATTTTTAACTTTTTAAGTTCTTTGTTCTACAAAACAAAAATGTTCTCGATCAGGACAATACATATCCAACTCGCTTTTCATCCTTTGAACAAAAAAGCAAAGCACAACGTCTGTTTTAAAGACATCAAAAAATAGAAAGTGTGAAGATCTTATTGATCTTCACTAATTATTGTTTAGTCTTTCCTACGCTGCATGAAGAATGCAAGTCCAATTATTGCAGCAACTGGAAGAGCAATTGTTGGGAACTCTGGAATTTCTTCTTCCTGGCAAGTCCTTACAATCACTGGGAATTCGATTTCAGAGAATGTCTGCGCTCCATAGATGTCTGTAGCAGTTACTCTTACTTTCCATTTATCATCGATCTGAGTGTCTGCTGCTGGAACAGTAGTGCCAGTATGATCCCCTCTGTCAGCAAAGTCATCATCCAAATAACCTGTGCCAATGTCAACAAACCAGCGGTATGTATAGATTACAGCATCTCCGTCAGGATCAGCTGGATTGGGCCCCATAACTGTTACTACAAGAGCACTATCGTTGGCAACACAAGTAGGAACAGATAATTCTGGTGCATATGGTGGAACATTTCCTCCATAGCTATAGGTTACAACAAGTTTGCTAGAGTCAAGGGTTGTAGCCCATGTGTCTTCGTTATGATTCATATCAATGTCAATAAAAACATTCATATTTCCATCTGCAATGAGAGCAGGTGCAACATCAAATTCTGTAATACTCCACTGGCTACTTGTACCTTGAAGATAGACTGGATCAAAGTCGACTCCATCTCCAGTAATGTGATCAAATTCACCATTTGCAACGTTTGAATCTACATCCCATGCTTTAATGATCAACTTTACAGAATTGATTGTTAGGTTTGCATCGGTTGCATTGGGGAATGTGTGCATCCATCCATAATCTTCATTCCACCAACTGTAATCTCCAAAACCATAGCCATTAGGGGCTATGTAGTGGGGTGTAGTACTACTCTCATCTACTTGCTGTGTAAATGTAAATGTTCCATCTCCATTGTCTACAGACCCTTCATTAGAAGCTGCCATTATTGAAACAGATCTAATAGAGCTTGGATATGCGAGACTTGGATCTTCATTAAGATCATTTTCTTCTGATGCTGCAGCGATACCTGTTAAAAAAAGACAGGCTACAGCTAATGCCATTATTATTTGTGTTCTTGTTTTCATCGTACCACCATCTGGAACTTTGGATTTTAATTGGTTGTTATAGTGCATATTATTATGTATTCTGCTCATAAAAATAGGTTTATGAGCGAATAGATTAAACAGTCATAATATATCACACCACAGTGTAGTACTCTATTTAATAATATTTAAATATATCACAGACTCAAATATATTATATATTGATTATAAATATAATGTTTATTATTTAAGCAAATATAAATATGCTTTCAAGTCTATTTTAGCCATGCAATAGCTTGATCACATCATGTTTTGTAACGAATCCTGTAGTAACTCCTTTCTCAACTACAAGGACTGCCGGATTTCTCTCAAGCATATGTGATATCTCATTAAGTTCAGTAGTAGGTGAAACTGTTGGAAATGCATCACCCATGATATCTCTTATCCTCATCTGGGAAATATCCGATGCTTTTCTGTCGGTCATGACCTTGATAATAGTATCCTCGGAAATACTGCCTACAGGAACTCCCTGGTCGATGACCGGTACCTGTGAAAAACCATTTTCTTCCATCAGATGCACAGCGGATTCGACCGAATCCTCAGAAGATACAAAAATAACAAGCGTGTGCATGATATCTCTTGCCAGCACTTTTTTCTTCTCTACTTCTTCAAAAGCAGTACATATCTTCCTAAGTGTCGATAACCTTGGATCGACATCACCTGCTTCAATACGTGCAATAAGAGGTTGACTGACACCGGCACGCTTTGCAAGCTCGCTTTGAGTAAGGGCCAGATCGAGCCTTTTTTGCCTGAGCCTTTCAGGTGTTGGAAGTTGCATAATATTACTGATAGTAATTATAGTATTTAAGGAATTTGACCCGTTAACAATCTAATAATATTACTTCTTACTCGGTCTCGCTTTTCAAATGAATAGTGAACGTAAAATTACTACCTGCATTAACTTCAGATTTCACCCATATTGAACCACCATGCATTTCTACAAAACGTTTTACAAGTGTAAGACCAAGCCATGTTCCTTGCTGAGCCTTTGAAGACATTTCTTCGAGCTGTTTGAAAGGACTAAAAATAACTCCAATATTTTCTTTAGCAATTCCAATTCCCGAATCTTTTACACTAACATAGAGCAGTTCATCATTTATCTTGGCTGATTAACGATATATCCATTATCAGGTGTGAATTTATGTGCATTGCTTAACAGATTATAGAGTATCTACTTGAACTTTGAAGTAATTCCACTGACAAAATATTTATACTTCTGATAACAAAAATAAAATCGATATTGTGGATTAGTGTGATTACCCTCAAAGTATCGCTTATTTCGTTGAGATCCTTTTAGAGCAGTGTTTCTGGTATATCTTTTCTTTAAATTAACGAGATGGCATTGGCATAAAAATGGATGAAGTACCGTTAAAAATAAAATTGATCATATACATAGGATTAAGCGTTCTTTTAGTAATGGCTGCTACCACAGCTATCATTATTTCTACCAGCACATCCCAGCATGAAGACCTTGCATATAAGAAGTCTATTGAGAAGGCAAGCAATTATGCAAACAAGTTCAACTCAGATATGCAATCTAACATGGCAATGGCAAGAACAATTGCAAGTACGCTGACAGTTTACAATTCCTCTGACAGGGAAGAGGTCAATGATATTCTAAAGGAAATACTCATTGATAATCCCAATCTGATCGGTACCTATACAGCTTTTGAACCCAATGCGTTTGATGGAAAGGATGCTGAATATGCCGGTACTGAAGGTTATGATTCCACAGGTCGGCTTGTGCCATACTGGAACAAAATTGGTGGTACCATATTCATGGAACCCCTTCTATACTATGAAATCTCTGATTATTATCAATTGCCAAAACAGCTTGAGCAGGAAGTACTGACAGAGTCATACCTGTATCAGGGCGAGCTTATTGTGAGCTATGTGTCTCCAATAATAAGGGATGGCGAGTTCATTGGTATTGGAGGTGTTGATGTATCCCTTAACTATATTGATGAGATAGTATCAAATGTTACTGCTTTTGAGACTGGTTATGCATTCACTACAAGCAATACTGGAATGCTATTATCCCATCCTGTGCATAAGGATTGGATCGGTAAAAAGACCCTTAATGATCTCAATGACTCTGAAATAACGTTTATGGCGGATAATATTCGTGTTGGGCAAGGGGGACATATAGAGACAGTTGACCCGACCACAGGGGAAGATGTGATCATATTCTATGAACCGGTACGTACAGGCAATTATTCTTTTATTCTGGTGATCCCGAAAGAGGACATGCTTGCAGATGTCAGAGCCCTGCGGAATGAACTTATACTCATCTCATCGATTGCACTTATTTTTATGGCCGGTGCAGCCTATCTCGTTGCGATATCCATAACCCGTCCGATAAACGAGATCATTTCCAATTTTGAAGATATCTCTAAGTCTGCCCTGAAAGGTGATCTGAACAGAAGGGCTGAGGCTGATGTGGGAGTTGATTTCAGGAAGATTCCCTCTGGCTTGAATGACATCCTTGATTCGCTACAGATCTATTCGAATGATCTGGAAAAAGCAAATAAGGAGCTCAAATCACTGGACCAGATGAAGGACGTTTTCCTCTCAAATGTCAGCCATGAGCTAAGGACACCGCTTACCAGCATCAAAGGCTATACTCAGAATTTGTATGATGAGTCCCTGGGTGATATCAACGGCTCACAAAAGACATCCCTTGAGACCGTACTACGCAATGCAGACAGACTCAGGCGTTTGGTAGATTCCCTGCTATATATAAGCCAGGCACAGGCAGAGATCATTGAATACGACTTTAAAGAATGCTATATAGCAAAAATAATAAGCAACACCATTATGGATACCATCATGCTCGTTGAAGAAAACGATCTCCATATCGAAAAGAAAATACCTTCAGATCTCCCTACCATCGAAGCCGATGAGGCCCGCCTGGTCGATATGCTGAACAACATCGTTGATAACGCCATCAAGTTCACTCCTCCCGGTGGTATGATCATCCTTGGAGTATTTGATGACGAAAATTATCTTCACCTCACTGTCAGTGACACTGGCATCGGCATCCCCAAAGAACTGATCCCGAACCTGTTCAAGAAGTTCTACCAGATCGATTCGTCCATAAGACGAAAATACGGCGGAACCGGTCTGGGTCTTTACATCTGTAAAAAGATAGTGGATGCTCATTCCGGTGAGATCTGGATCGAGAGCGAACCCCATAAGGGGACCACTGTTCATATCAGGCTTCCAAAGGTTAGGGATGGTGAGGAAGTTGGTTGAAATGAGGAATGAGCTTTTTTAATAAGTCCTTTTGAAAATATAAATGAAATGATTTTTATATCAATTAAGACTATAAAACTGTTACTAGAATGAGCGAATGTGATTATAAGTAGCTTGATCCCAGATAATAAGAGCTAAAAACTCCAGTGAGCAGAAGTTTATGAGTGATAATCAGAATCCGGAACAGAAAGCCAGGGATAGTATCGATAAGAAACTCACAGATTCTGGCTGGAAAGTTTTGAATAAAAATGAGGTTGATTGGAATGCTTCCCGTGGCATTGCTGTTAAGGAGTATTCGACCGAGGTGGGACCGGCTGATTATGTACTTTTTGTTAACAAAAGACCTGTTGGTATCATTGAAGCTAAAAAGAATGAGGAAGGTCACCATCTGACCGTTGTTGAAGAGCAGGCAGGTGAATATGCTACGAGCAAACTGAAATACCTGAAAAATGATCCGCTTCCTTTTATTTATGAGAGTACTGGAAAGCTGACCAGATATACTGACCAGCGTGATCCTAAACCACGGTCCAGACAAGTTTTCTCTTTCCATCGGCCGGAGACATTCGCTCCCTATCTTAAAAAGGAGATTTCATTAAGGGAAAGGTTACTTTCTCTACCTGAATTGAAGACCGAGGGTCTGCGTGATTGCCAGATAATGGCAATTGAAAATCTGGAGAGGTCCTTCAAGGACAATCGACCAAAGGCTTTGGTACAGATGGCGACAGGTTCCGGGAAAACCTATACTGCTGTCACTTTCATTTACCGCTTGCTAAAATATGCGGATGCTAAAAAGATACTGTTCCTTGTTGATACCAGAAATCTGGGGGAGCAGGCAGAGCAGGAATTCATGGCCTATATGCCAAATGACGATAATCGTAAATTCACTGAGCTGTATAATGTGCAGCGTTTACGTTCAAATTATATCTCTTCGGACAGTCAGGTGTGTATTTCCACCATCCAGCATTTGTATTCCATCCTTAAGGGTGAGGAGCTGGACGATGAAGCCGAAACGCAGAATCCTGCTGAGAAGGACTGGCAGAAAAAGGAACCGCTTCCGGTTGTCTATAATGAGAATATTCCTATTGAGGAGTTTGATTTTATTGTGGTTGATGAGTGCCACCGTTCCATCTACAACTTGTGGCAGCAGTTCATTGATTATTTCGATTCGTTCCTTATCGGCCTGACAGCGACCCCGGATAAGCGTACCTTTGGTTTTTTCAATGAGAATGTGGTTAGCGAGTACGGTCATGAAGAAGCGGTGGCCGATGGCGTGAATGTCGGCTATGATGTGTACACCATTGAGACCGAGATAACTAAGAACGGTTCTCAGATCAAAGCCAAAGAGTTTGTGGACAGGCGGGAGAAGCTTACCCGCAGGAAGCGCTGGGAACAGCTTGATGAGGATTATACATATGCTGGCAATAAGCTTGACAGGGATGTTGTCAACCCAAGCCAGATACGAAATGTGGTCAGGACCTTCAGGGATAAGCTGCCTGAGATATTCCCGGGAAGAGAGGAGGTTCCAAAGACACTGATCTTTGCCAAGACCGATAGCCATGCGGATGATATTATACAGATCGTGCGGGAAGAGTTCGGGGAAGGTAATGCTTTTTGCAAGAAGGTGACCTACAAGGTCGAGGAAGACCCGAAGTCGGTGCTGTCGCAGTTCCGTAATGATTACAATCCAAGAATTGCTGTGACGGTGGATATGATAGCTACCGGTACGGATGTTAAGCCGCTGGAATGTTTGTTGTTCATGAGGGATGTGAAAAGCCGGAACTATTTCGAGCAGATGAAGGGTAGAGGCACGCGGACCATGGGTTTCGATGACCTTAAAAAAGTGACACCATCGACAATTTCGGCCAAGACGCATTTTGTGATAGTGGATGCCGTGGGCGTTACAAAGAACATCAAGACCGACAGCAGACCGCTGGAGCGCAAAAAAGGAATTTCCCTGAAGGCCCTGCTGGAAGCGGTAACGTTTGGTGCTCAGGATGAAGACCTTTATATTTCACTTGCAAGCCGTTTGGCAAGGCTGAACAAACAGATCACCGAGGATGAGAGGGCAACTTTTGCTGAAAAGGCCAACGGAAAGGATATCAGTGCGGCTATAAGGGACTTGTTCAGTGCCTACAATCCTGACATAATCGATGCCAGAGCTGCCGGTATAAAGCAGCAGCAACCCCAGATGCCTGAACAGGAGTTACAGGAGCAGGCACAACAGGAACTGATCGATGTTGCCAGATCGACCTTTTCAGGAGAGCTTAACGAGTATATCGAGAATGTACGCAGGGTGCATGACCAGATAATCGATACGGTGAATCTCGATACAGTTCTCAGGGCCGAGTGGGACAAGGACGCCGTTGTAAAAGCAGATGAGCTTATCAGTGATTTCAAAGCCTATATGGAAGCCAACAAGGATGAGATCACAGCCCTCAACATCTTCTACAACCAGCCCTACCAGCGCAGGGATGTGACCTTCAAAATGATTAAGGAAGTGCTGGAGAAACTAAAGCTGGAAAGACCCCACATCGCACCCTCAAGGGTCTGGCAGGCCTACGAGCAACTGGAAAAGGTCAGCGGCAACTCCCCCAAGAACGAGCTTACAGCCCTCGTATCCCTTATCCGCAGGGTTACCGAGATCGACCCCGTTCTCACAGCCTACGACCTGACCGTGAACAGGAACTTCCAGGACTGGGTATTCAGCAAACAGGCCGGAACCCTCAAGTTCAATGAAGACCAGATGAACTGGCTCCGAATGATAAAGGATTACGTATCCACCAGTTTCCACCTGGAACTCGAAGACCTCGATTACACCCCTTTCGATGCTATGGGAGGCCGTGGCAGGATGTACCAGCTTTTTGGTAATGAGATGAATGTGGTTATTAGTGAATTGAATGAGGCATTGGCGGCGTGAGGATGTATGACTGTGGGGAAAACTGTGGTAATACTGTGGGGAAAACTGTGGGGTAAAGTTCGGAGAAAGGTTCGGAGATAAGTACGGTGTAAAGTTCGGAGAAATGAACTTACAAAACTACAAAATATGTTTCTGCTGAAAGATGAAAGTGAAGAATCGGTTGGGTGAAAAGTTGGGTGATGATTGGGTAAAAGGAGTTCTAAGCGATTTTGGTCAGGTCGTTTCTGGAGGGACACCAAAAACAAAAGTTCCTGAATATTGGGGCGAAGATATTTTGTGGATAACTCCAGCTGATTTATCAGGATACTCTGAAAAGTACATCTACAAAGGGAGAAAAAGCATAACTCATCTTGGTTTGAAAAATTCTTCTGCCAGACTAATACCCAAAGGAAGCGTGTTATTTTCTTCAAGAGCACCTATTGGTTACATAGCAATTGCAGGAAATGAATTATGCACAAATCAAGGATTTAAAACTCTCATTCCAAGTGAAGCTCTAAACCGTGATTTTCTGTATTACTATTTAAAATCCATAAAACAACTTGCAGAAGGAAGAGCAAGTGGCACTACTTTTAAAGAATTATCAGGCAAGGCTTTTGCCGAGTTGCCTTTATGTGTCCCACCACTCCCCGAGCAGCGTGCCATAGTCTCCAAGATCGAGCAACTCTTCAGCGAGCTGGACAACGGCATTGCCAACCTCAAATTAGCACAGCAGCAGCTCAAGGTGTACCGGCAGTCGGTGCTGAAAAAGGCTTTTGAGGGGGAGCTTACGAGGCAGTGGCGGGAGCAGCAGACCGATCTGCCGGATGCAAAGGCTTTGCTGGAGCAGATTCAGGTGGAGCGGGAAGAAAGTTATAACGAGAAGCTGGATGAGTGGAAGAGGGCGGTTAAAGAGTGGGAAGATGCAGGGAAGGAAGGTAAAAAACCCACGAAACCCAAAAAGCTCAAAAAAATTGAACCATTTACAGAAACCGAGCTGGCTGAACTGCCAACGTTGCCAAATGGATATGGATGGACTAGGTTAGGCGAACTTCATCATTTAAAGTCAGATAAACATACTGGTTCAGGTGAATCTTTATTCTACATCGGTCTAGAACATATTAGCAAAAATCAAGGAACTTTGACAGATGAAGTTAAGATTGATGTGATTAACACCGTAAAGAATAGTTTTAAAAAAGGAGATCTTCTTTATGGGAAACTCCGACCTTATTTGAATAAAGTTTATTTAGCTAATGAAGATGGAGTATGTTCTACAGATATTCTTGTCTTTGAATCTATTCCTTCTTTAGACTTAAATTATTCAAAATATTATTTCTTATCATACAAATTTGTTAATGATATGACACATAACTCAAGTGGAGTGAATCTGCCAAGAGTTTCAACAAAATATTTACAAGAATATCCTTTCCCATTATTTTCCCTCGAAGAACAACAAGCTATCGTCACCGAAATCGAAACCCGCCTTTCAGTTTGTGATAAGGTCGAGCAGGATATCGAAGACAACCTCAAAATAGCCGAGGCACTGCGGCAGAGCATCTTGAAGAAGGCATTCGAGGGGAAGTTGCTCAATGAGAGGGAGCTGGAAGAAGTGCGCAGTGCTCCGGATTGGGAGCCGGCTGAGGTTTTGCTGGAGAAAATTCGAGCGGAAAAGGCGGGCAGTGGTAAGAAGGGGAAAGCATGATCTCGGAGCAATTGAAAGGCATCATCAGGGATGGTGAAGGGCTTACTGTGGAATTTAAGGAGTGCAGGAACAAGCTGAACAAGGATGTTTATGACAGCGTTTGTGCATTCCTGAATCGCAGTGGCGGGCATATTGTTCTGGGAGTTCGGGATGATGGAATCGTTACGGGGATCGATGAGGATGCTTTGCCACAGATCAAAAAGGATCTGGTAACTGCGCTGAACAATCCGCAGAAGATCAACCCGCCTTTGTATATTTTGCCGGAGACCATTGTCATTGATGAGAAGTTCGTTCTTTATCTTAATATTCCTGAAAGTTCTCAGGTCCATCACTGTAACGGGAAGATATTTGACAGGAATGAAGATGGAGATATGAATATAACGAATCAGTCGGATTCTGTGGCTCATTTGTATATTCGTAAACAGAGTTCGTTCTCAGAAAATCGCATTTATCCTTATGTTAGAATAAATGATCTCCGAAGTGACCTTTTCCAGAGGGTAAGGAAAATGGTTCGTGCTGAAAATCCAAATCATCCGTGGGGTGTTATGAGTGATGAGGAGATCCTGAGCAGTGCACGTCTATATCAACGTGATTACCAGAGCGGAAAGGAAGGATATACTCTTGCAGCAGTCCTGTTGTTTGGGAAAGATGAAGTGATCCAGAGCATACTGCCTCAATATCGTACCGATGCCATTCTCCGAAGGGTCAACCTTGACCGCTATGATGATAGGGATGACATCCGCACCAATCTGATCGAAAGTTATGATAGGCTGATGGCTTTTGTTGCAAAACATTTGCCAGACCCGTTCCATCTTGAAAAGGACCAGAGGATCAGCCTGCGTGATAATATTTTCAGGGAAGTTGCTGCAAACATACTCATCCACAGGGAATACCTGAACAATTTTCCTGCAAAATTCATCATTGAAAAGGATCAGGTCGTAACGGAAAATGGGAACCGTCCGCATGGTCATGGTTTGATTAATCCTTCTAATTTCACACCCTATCCCAAAAATCCGGTAATTGCCCGCGTTTTCAAAGAGATCGGAAGAGCTGAAGAACTGGGTTCAGGAGTTCGCAATCTTCATAAATACACAAGGATATATTCCGGTGGCAACGATACACAATTTATAGAAGGAGATATTTTCAAGACGATTATTCCTGTTACCCCTCAAGCTACCGCGCAAGCTACCGCGCAAGCTACCGCGCAAGCTACCGCGCAAGCTACCGCGCAAGTTGAGAAACAGGAATTGATAATCGAATTTTGCGAAGAGCCTAGAACAACCAGCGAAATTATGGAGCATTTGCAATTAACACATAGGGAGTATTTCAGGAAATTTATTTTAAAACCTCTTCTGGAATCTGGTGTTCTTCATATGATAATTCCAGATAAACCAAATAGCCCAAATCAAAAATACTACTCACATATCAAGGATCAAAAAAATGTCTGAAAATACATCATCCATTGTCTCCAAGGTCTGGAGCTTCTGTAATGTCCTGCGTGACGGGGGAGTGAGCTATGGCGATTATCTGGAGCAGCTGACATATCTCATATTCCTGAAGATGGCGGAGGAATACAGGAAGCCGCCTTATGATCGGGATATCGGGATACCTGAGGAATACAGGTGGGACGTGTTGAAGCAAAAGCGTGGGGCTGAGCTTGACACTCATTACAAGATGCTGCTGGAGGAGCTGGCGAAAAAGCCGGGGATGATGGGGCAGATATTCCTCAAGGCACAGAACAAGGTCAGCGATCCTGCCATGCTTTACAAGGTCATTGACATGATCGATAAGGAAAGCTGGGTGATGATGGGTGTTGACACCAAGGGCGAGATCTACGAGGGGCTTTTGCAGAAGAACGCAGAGGATACCAAAAGCGGAGCCGGGCAGTATTTCACTCCGCGAGCGCTTATCAGGACGATGGTGGAATGCATACGTCCTGAACCCATGAAGACAATAGGTGACCCCTGCTTGTGGTACAGGTGGGTTCTTTTTGGCAGCCTATGACTTCCTTACATTGCATAATCAGATGGACCGGGAGCAGAGCCGGTTCCTGAAGAACAAGACCTTTGGTGGCAATGAGATCGTTGCTGGAACTCGAAGGCTGGCACTGATGAACTTGTTCCTGCACAACATCGGGGAGATCGACGGAGAGCCTTCGATATCCAATTCTGATGCACTCATAGCTGATTCAGGGGAACGTTACGATTATATTCTTACCAATCCACCATTCGGCAAGAAGAGCAGCATGACCTTCACCAACGATGCAGGAGAGCTTGAAAAAGAAGCCCTCACCTACAACCGACAGGATTTCTGGGTGACCACAGGTAATAAGCAGCTCAACTTTGTGCAGCACATCCACACCATCCTCAAAGCAGGCGGTCAGGCAGCAGTGGTCCTGCCGGATAATGTTCTCTTCGAAGGCGGTGCAGGGGAAGTATTGCGCAAGAAGCTCCTTGAGACCACCGACCTGCATACGATCCTTCGCCTGCCCACAGGCATCTTCTATGCGAATGGTGTCAAGGCGAACGTGCTTTTCTTTGAAGCAAAACCCGCAGCTAAAGAGCCGTGGACAAAGGAAGTATGGATATACGACTACCGGACCAACGTACATCACACGCTTAAAAAGAACCCTCTGAAATTCTCCGATCTGGAAGACTTTATCCAGTGCTACAATACTGAAGACCGCTTCGATCGTCAGGAAAGCTGGAGCGAAGAAACTCCGGAAGGAAGATTCCGTAAGTTCGCCTATGATGAGATCGTGGCAAGGGACAAAACGAATCTGGATATATTCTGGCTCAAGGATGCAAGTCTGGCTGACCTAGATAACCTGCCTGATCCGGATGTTCTCGCGAATGAGATCATCGAGAATATTGAAGCATCACTTGAAAGCTTCAGGGAGATCATGGTAGTGATCAATGGGGACTGTGAGTGAGGGTCTGATGATGTTGTCTGCTTATGCAGACAGCCCTTTTTCTGGTAGAAATTGATTTTCACGATCAAGTCGGATTGTGTAAAAAAGTAAAAAGTACGTCCCCTGCATCAATTCTTCAATGCAAAGTACATACTTCCCATTGCTATCAGTGTAACCAGAAGACCAATGAGTCCGCCTATAAATGGTAGTTCTGTTAATATCAGTACTATAAGGAGCCCAAATGCCAGTGTAGTCCATTGGTTATACTTGAACCCTGCTTTTTCGAACGATGCCTCTCCGATCCACATTGCAGTGTATATCTTTGCTATCATCAGAACAATGGCTAGCAGCAATAGCAAAAGAAGTGCAATTGGGATCCCGATGATGGTTATTAACAGGACGATTATTCCCATGAATGAGCCTATCAGTATCAGCAGTCCTACTGCGATCTTCTTCAAAGGTTCTTTCTGTATGTTCTTTGCGATCTTTTCGGTCTTTTGTGGGAAGACCAGAATGGAAATTACACCCAGGGCGAACAGGATGGAATAATATGCGATCTTTCCAATGATGGCTATCCCTTTGAACACTCCATCAGCATCGGACCTGTCACCGCGTTCTCCTCCTCTGTCAAATTTGATATCTTCCCCTACAGTACCGGTAGGTATTGGTATTTCTTTGGGAGCAGTGTATTCCAGATTACCTTTTACGCTTGAATCAGGTTGTATCGTTATATCGGCCGAATCCAGTTTTGCATCTCCTTCGACATTACCGGAAAGTACCAGTGAACCTGCTGAGACCTCAAGTAAACCTCCGAAGTTTCCTCCAAGATCTGCATCGCCACTTCTTATGGTCGTATCACCACCAATGTTTGCAGTCTCAGTTGTGGACACTGTGCCGGCAGCTACCAGAAGATCGTCACCTATCTGGCCGCTAAGTTCGAATGTTCCACAGGCGACCCTTACATCATCGCCGATAATGCCGGTAATTGTCACATCACCTGCAGTAACAATGAGATCCCCGGAAACGTTCCCGGTGATCTGCAGAGTACCTCCGGCAGCCACAACATCTCCAAGGACATCCCCATTCACTATCAGGGTGTCCCCCGCAATGTAAACATCATCTTCGACAGTTTCATTGATGATTACCAGGCTACCACTTTCGAACATACTGGATGCACTTGCATTAGATGTTAAAGATAACAATAATACTACAATAACACATATCATCCATAGACTATCTTTCAATTTCATATGACCCCACCTTATAATTTTTAATGTAAAGTTTGATATTAATGACTATTAAATGTTTCTGAATTTTGAATAACTTATTTAAAAATTGGTGGAGTGTAAACAGATGCATCTGATCTGGAACATTTCGGGATACTAATCATTCCATTTCAAAACTCTAAATACTACTTCATACAATTATCTGTATGGGGTATTAATGAAATTTGAAGAACTTTCCGATTTATAATGGGGACTTATTAAATCATTTTTACCGCCACAACCAAGTACTGGTAGAAACAGAATTGATGATTGAAATATCGCCAATGGTATTCTTTGTTTATAAAGGATATAGATGGGGCTCAAAATACTGGTTATTAGGCTATTATCTACGTGAACATAATTAGCATAAGTGAATATGTCTTACTATTAGTCCATATTTATAACAGTTATAACAGGGGGATTAAATGAATATTTTGCACATTTCGGACCTGCATTTCGGTCCCCGACATTGGGATGGAGACGATAAGATCCTGCTGGAGATGATAAATTCATTTGATGCCGATATCGTCATCAATACCGGGGACAATACAACAGATGGCCTAGAAGATGAGTGCGCTGAAGCGGGTCGTTTTTTAAAGGCCATTAAGTGTAAAAATGTTATCTCCACCTGGGGTAATCATGACAAACGAAATATGCGATCTCATGAATTCTTCCGGAAATATATTGATAATTCCGAGATTATCTCTATTTCTGAAACGATAAAAACACGCAAGAAAAACATTTTTTTAAACCGGGAAATTACCAAGGTTAATGAGAATTTCACCGATATAAATTTCATCAAGCCCATTTCGATAAATGGAAAAACTGTATTAATTATCAGTATCGACACCAATGAACTATACAATGATAATGGATATGTTGAAAAAGAGATCCTGAATGCTGTTTCAAAAGAAATTGAACAGATAGAATATGATCTGCCTTTGTTGATCACCCATTATTCGATTTTGGGTACTGACGAGTGTCCTCTGACAAATTCCGCAGACCTGATTGATTTTGTACAAAAACATAAAATTCAATATGTTTTTTGTGGACATACCCACGAACTGGAAATTATGCGAACTAATGATCAATATCATGGATTTTCCTTTACCCACTTTATGTGTGGCAGTTTGTCCTCTAGCAATCATCCCAAAGATGATAATATGTTCTTGTATTATGAAAATGTGGGTAGCGATGATATGCATCTGCATCTGATACGAATTTTTTTGGAGATGGATAAGGTACATTTCAAACAGGAAAAGGTCTTTTAAAATAAATAGTACAGTGAGAGGAACAGTGTAAGACCGTTTTTTGGATGGTTAAATATGGAATTTAGAAATGGGTTTAATAATTAAAGATAGTCCATACATTGTAACCAATTTGTTCTATTAATTGATAATCGATGAAAAAAATGATCTGGTAAGTTGTTGATGTATCAGCATGCTGAAATTTTTAAGTTTCAGACATCAATACAGTTAGCTAGCAAGACTTTTCAACCCCGAAAAATTAAGGTATTTCGGCAATATTGTTTTGGGTCAAGAGAAACGGCATAAGTCTTGATCTTCACTTATTGTATAAGTTTTTTAGTACTTAATGTAAACGTCGTTAACAAAATATTTATTTTTAAGTAAAATTGTAAAAAATAAAGCTCTGTAGAAAACGTATCAATATCTATATATCCCAAGTTTGACAGTCAAAAACCAATATATCCTTTCCGATTGGAACTATCCTGACTAAAAAATGAAAAAATTATGACAAAAGAGAAGACATTCTCTTTGGAAATGGATTGAAACTGTCAAATTTAGGTTGAATAATATTATTCTTTACCAGAGACCAATATCAGTAATGAATAATGGTCTATTACACAAATAAAAAAGAAATGAAGAAGAATATATATTTATTCTTCTCCCAACCATTCATTTACTTTTTCAGAATTGTTCTCAATCCATTTTGCTGCTGCATCCTCAGGAGCCATTCCACTCTCCATATCACTCATCACTGACTGTATGTCTTCATGGGTCCAGTGGAATCTTGTAAGTACATCATATACCTCTGGCATATCTTCTTCAAGACCTGTACGAGCAAGGGTCTCTACATTATCTGCCTGACCAAATACTCCCTCTGGATCATCAAGGTACTTCAAATCCCAGCGACCAAATGACCAATGTGGAGACCAGAGTGTAACAACAACGGGTTCTTCATCATCGATAGCTTTGCGAAGCTGTGCGGTCATACCCGCGGTACTGCTTGATATCAGCTTGTAATCCAGACCATAGGCCTCGATCGCATTTTCGGTGTTCTGCATGATACCTGCTCCAGGGTCTATACCAATGATCTCTCCATTAAACATTTCTTTGTTGTCGTTGAGCTCTGCGATGGAGTCTATCTCCACATATGCTGGTACAACAAGTCCCAGAGGACAGTTCTCAAGGTTGTTTCTGACACTGACCAACTGGTCTCCATACTGATTCCAGTAGTTCTCCTGTGTCACGGGTAACCATGCAGATGTTGTGAAATCGAAATCTCCCTGTGCGACTCCCAGATAAAGGGCCCCTGCATCCACTGCAATGATCTCAACATCATAGCCCTTTTTCTCAAGAACCTGCTCGATCACATTCGTGCTTGCTATTTCGCCGTCCCAGAGAACATATCCTACAGTTACTTCCTTTGATTCTGTATCAGTTCCATCTTCCTGCTGGACACATCCTGCACCAACAAGGCTTATTGCAATTAGCAATACCATTAATAACGATTTTATTTTTCCATTCATTATATCACAAACACTAATTTTTTATATTTATGGGGTAATATGCGGTAGTTCCGCAATAAAAAGTAAAGAGGTGTGCATCTCATTTTGGTGTAAGATGCTGCGTGAACCTGTCAAGTATGATCGCTATGATCACAATTCCAAGTCCTGCTTCAAATCCCTGGCCTATATCTACCCTCTGAATTCCGATGAGTACCTGATATCCCAGACCTCTTGCACCGATCATGGCAGCTATTACCACCATTGAAAGGGAAAGCATGATGCACTGGTTTACACCGGCCATTATACTTGGCAGAGCAGTTGGCAGTTCCACCTTGGTTAGTTTTTGCCAGGGTGTTGATCCAAATGCGTCTGCGACCTCAGTAAGTTCCTTAGGCACCTGCTGAATTCCCAGGGTGGTAAGTCTGATCGCAGGAGGCATTGCAAAAACAATCGTTGCAACAAGTCCCGGAACATTCCCAAGCCCAAAGAATATGACTGCAGGTATAAGGTAAACAAACGATGGCATTGTTTGCATCAGGTCAAGCAGAGGTTTGATGATGTGGTATGCAAATTCATTCTTTGCTGAAACGATTCCCAATGGTATTGCGATAAGCAATGCAAGGGATGCCGATGTGATGACAAGGGAAATGGTCTCCATGGATAGTACCCATAGTCCCATATTATCTATCAGAAGCAGGCCAACTGTACTTCCTATAGCAAGTTTTAAATCCTTCCTGCCGATGAAATATGCAGCGATACCAATTATCAATGCAAATACAATGGGATGAAATAAGAGCAGGGTATCATTAAAGCCGGATATTATGTAATCTGTTACATCGCTAAATATATCCAGCAATATTCCAAAATCATCTTCGATCCAATTGACCACTTTTTCTATACCTTCTCCAATTGGTAATTTTGGTATAGCCATTGATCACACCTCCTCGATCGCAAGTGCACCAAGTACACTTCCTCTTACAATTACGCCAAGGAGTTTTCCATCATCCTTTGTAACTGCAATAGGTGAACTGTTTTCGATTATCGGTATAAGTTCGTTCAAAGGTGTATCTGGGTGAGTAGTTGTGACATCGCTTGTCATGACGTCTTTTATGGTCTTCCCAACCTTTCTTACTGCATCATCAACTGAAATGATACCTTTCAGATGTTTTTCCCTGTTCACGACGAATATGGATGATATGCCATGTTCTCTCATCAACTGCAGGGCTACTTTTGGACTGGAGTTCATTGATACCACAGGATCAGCACGTTTCATGACCGTTTCTGCAGTGAGGATCTTTGTCCTGTCCACACCTGCTACGAACTTAGATACATAATCATCAGCAGGTTTTGTAAGGATATTTTCCGCAGTGCCGATCTGTGCGATCTCTCCATCATGCATGATCATGATCCTGTCGCCCAGCTTTAGGGCCTCATCTAGGTCATGGGATACGAAAACGATCGTTTTCTGCATCTTCTCTTCCAGTGCGAGCAATTCGTCCTGCATCTCGCTTCGTATAAGGGGATCAAGAGCACTGAAGGCTTCATCCATTAGCAGGATGTCAGGATCAGTTGCAAGGGCCCTTGCAAGTCCGACCCTCTGCTGCATCCCTCCACTTAGCTGGGATGTTTTGCTATTTTCATAGCCTTTAAGGCCAACTGTTTCGATAGCTTCCTTTCCTTTAACATCTCTCTCTTCTTTTGATATGCCCTGTATCTCAAGACCGTATGCAACGTTATCAAGGACAGTTCTGTGATGAATGAGTGCAAAGTTCTGAAACACCATGCCCATTTTTTTCCTGCGTATCTCTCGCAGTTCCTCAGAATTTGCTGTGGCCACATCTTCACCATCGAGAATTATGTGTCCGGCAGTTGGTTCTATAAGGCGGTTCAGGCACCGCAAAAGAGTGGATTTTCCTGAGCCGGAAAGACCCATTATTACAAAAATTTCGCCTTCATATATATCAAAATTAACGTTGTAAAGTCCAACATTTTGTCCGGTCCTTTCAAAAATTTCATATTTAGAGGATCCGGTTTCAATGAGAGAAAGTGCTTTCTTGGGTTTTTTCCCAAAAATTTTAGTTAAATTTCGTACTTCAATTTTTTTTTCCTACTTAATATTAAAATCTCCAGTTAACATTGGATACTAACCCAACGCTGGGTAAAACAGATTTTATGTTTAAATTAGAGTGGCTCTAATCAGTGATACCATGTGTTATAATATTTGTGGCTTAAATTTGGTTTGAATATGTTTGATCGATGGCTATTTTAAAAAACAAAATATATAACTCCTAAAAAGTCATTTTGTAGCGAACATAATAATTTATGACTAAATA
Organism: Methanococcoides burtonii DSM 6242; assembly: GCF_000013725.1. Taxonomy (NCBI): domain Archaea; kingdom Methanobacteriati; phylum Methanobacteriota; class Methanomicrobia; order Methanosarcinales; family Methanosarcinaceae; genus Methanococcoides; species Methanococcoides burtonii. The sequence continues at coordinate 495,677 of NC_007955.1, read as the reverse complement.
TAATTCGTTTGTTAATTTTCTTAATTTAATCAAACTCTATCGTTGAAGTCCAATGTTAAATTTGTGACATTTAGCTGGTTTAGCATCTAGATTTCACATCAATATGCTTTTCTCTTTTTTACTTCTCCAAACAGGTTCTTTTATTCAATTTTAAAATCATCTGCTGTAAGGTAAAACTTGTAATTGTAAATGCCTTTTTCTTTCGCTTATGATCAAGCAAACACATGACCATAAAATGGTGTATTTTTACTGCTCCAATAAACTCGATCCTGCCACGATATTCAATCCACCGATTGAACTATTTCTATTCCCAATTCCCATATCGATTTAGAAAGCTTTATCTACCGTTATGTTCATCCGAACATAACGGTCCTTGCAAAAAAATCACAATACTGAGGAATTGGATGCATAAAAAAATAACCTATTGTCTTTTAATGTTAATGATCTTACTTGTGTTAAGCACAAGTGCATGTGTTGACCAAAGGAAAACAGAGGATCAACAAAATTCAAGAAATATATCTGATATGGCCGGAAGGACGGTTGTAATTCCAAATGATATCAACAAGGTCGTTGCCACTTCTCCTCCAACTACCATGCTTATTTACATGTTAGCTCCGGAAAAATTAGCAGGATGGAATTTTGTGCCAGAAGAACCGGATAAATATTTAACACCAGAATACTCCACTCTTCCTGTAATAGGTGGTTGGTTTGGTAAACAGGATGGAAATTATGAATCCATTATTTCAATATGTCCTGATATTATTTTTGAAGGATATAACAGTGGGGAAGATATCGATTCCACAATTAATGCCAGACAGGAAAAATTTGGCACAATTCCGGTCGTGGGCATTGAATCAAACATTGATGTAATGACTTATGAAGATTCCATCGAATTTATGGGGGGAGTATTGGGAGAGGATGAACGAGCAGAGCACTTAATACGTTTTTATAAAACCTCACTCAACACCGTTACTACAAAGGTCTCAGAAATTCCTCTAAATGAAAGAAAGCGAGTATATTATGCTGAAGGCACTGCAGGGCTCCAAACAGATTCTAAAGGTTCATCTCACAGTCAATTAATAGAAGTATGTGGAGGCATCAATGTTGCAGAATGTCCTTTTCTTGAAGGGTATGGGAGAACCGAAATATCCATCGAACAAATATTAAAATGGAACCCTGATGTCATAATCACTGGTGATAGCACATTTTACAACAACATATATTCTGATCATATTTGGCAGAATATCACTGCAGTAAAAGATCACGAAATTTATCTAGTACCCAATGCACCTTTTTGCTGGTTTGACAGGCCACCTGGAATAAACAGGATAATTGGTATATCTTGGACAGCTAAAATTCTCTATCCTGAAAAATTCAAAAATATTGACTTAAACGATCTTATTAAAGAGTTCTATTCCGAATTTTACCATTACGAATTGACAGATAATGAGATCGACAAAATGCTATTTCCGGATTGCATTTCCGAACAATGAATGCATTCTGATCTACAATATTAAGAAAATAATAGGGGTATGAAATAATGAAAACTTTTAAAAGTTTGACTGGTCAAAGTTCATTCAATAATGATGCAAAAGAATTTGATGATATTGCAACCAATGTCTTTGCTCCCATATATCCGGTAATTTCACAACAAATAGTACAACGATGCAACATCAACAGCGGAATTATTATTGATGTTGGAAGTGGGACTGCAGCTCTGGCAATTTCCCTTAGTCATCTCATAGATGGAAATATTTATACACTCGACATATCCGAAAAAATGTATGCCATAGCAAAAAAAAGGATCGATCAAAGCAACTTGAGCGATAAAATAACTCCTATACTGGAGGATGTTCATAACATGCCTTTTGAAGATGGCTATGCGGATCTGATCGTAAGCAGGGGCTCTCTTTTTTTCTGGCAGGATGTAGCCACAGCATTCAGACAGATATATCGGGTACTGAAACCCGGAGGTTTTGGGTATATAGGTGGAGGATTTGGAACATCTGAATTGAAATCAAAGATTTCAAATGAAATGGTAATCAGAGACAAAGGTTGGATAGAAAATGTCAATAAGAGACTGGAACGTTCCAATCTTGAAAGTTTTGAAAAAGCACTAAAAACGGCCAAAATTAACGATTATGAGATAATCGACGATGAATCCGGTTTTTGGATACTTTTTAAAAAGGTGGAATAAAAAATGAAATGCAACATTTGTGAGATCGGTTGCGATCTGGTGGAAGGAAAACACGGCCAATGTCGTATGTACACTAATGAAAAAGGTGTAGTTGTAGAGAGATTCCCTAATAACTATTTTACTATGCTACCAATTTCGATTGAAACAATGCCTCTACTCCATTTTTATCCAAATAGTAAATTCCTGCAGGTTTGTACTATTGGTTGTAATTTTAATTGTGAAGGCTGTATCTCAGAGATCCTTGCATCTGAAATGGATACATTGGGCCGAAAAAAAGAAATAACCAACGACCAGGTCATCAAAAAGGCTTTCGATGAAGATTGCATAGGGATCGTTTTTTGTCTAAATGATCCGATCGTTTCATTTTTTACGTTCAAGGACCTTGCAGAAAAAGCTAAAGAAAATGATTTATTAATAGGTTGTTCAACAAATGGCTATTATACAGAAGCGGCACTGAAAGAGCTAATTCCATTAATTGATTTTGTAAATCTTGGAATAAAAGGCTATTCTGATGAAAGATACCTTTCATGTGGTGCTAACAGCTCTACCCCTGCCTTTAGAAATTTAAAATTATTACATGAAAGTAATGTTCATGTAGAGGTCTCTACTATTTACTTAAAAGGTTTTGAGGATGAGGTCATAAATACTGCAAAATATGTTTCTTCTCTTTCAAAAGACATCCCGTTCCAGGTTATGAGATTCGTACCGTTTGGGGATGCTGCCCCTGACCTTGAGCCAACAATAAAGGATTCTGAAATATTATGTGACATATTGAATACAGAACTTGATAATGTATATCTTTTCAATTCTCCAGGCACTGAATATTTGAACACGACATGTAAGAACTGTGGGAAGATTGTTTTTCAAAGGGAATTTTTTGGACCCATGGGGGCTCATACGACAAGATGTTTGAAAGATGGTTTCTGTGAATGTGGCATCTCTATAAGAATTAAAGGAACTATAAGTAAAAATGAATTTCAGGAACCTGGATTTATGGGAGGATATCGACCCACCAGAGCTTTGGAAATGGTTCATGCAATCCTGACATGTCTTGGGGTAAAGGACGATCAGAAACTTGCTGAAATATGGATGAACGTAATGGAAGCTGACTATCTTCAAGAGCTTCATCATGATGTGCAGAAACTTGATTCATATTTTGATGTTATAAGGCATTTCGCAACGCTTACAGAGAAAGAAGCGGAAGGTATGGAACTTATAGATTACATGAAGACAAAACTGGACTTTATACGTTCAGAAGTAAAAAATCTAAAAAGACCACGAGTTTACTATTCAATGGGTTACCCACTTTTCTCAATTAATGGTGAGAGGATCGAAAACAATCTTGTTGAAGCTGCTGGAGGAGATAGTGTTAATAGATGTATCGAAAGGGAAGGGAAACCCGGAGTCAACATTTCAAGTAGGGAATTTATTGAAATGAACCCAGAGTTTATCTTCATCTCCGGTCTTTTTTCAAGTCCTGTTTCTGATTCATATGAGTATTGCAGAAAAAATGCTCTTTTAGTTGATGCTGTAAAAAATGAAAATATATATGGACTTCGTCCGTCCTGGGATTTTGGAAGTCCACGCTGGATATTGGGTTTGATGTATATTGCAAATAAGATACATTCGGATATTTTTAATTTTGACATTGATAAAGAGGCAAATGTTTTTTACGAAAAGTTCTATGGAGTTCCTTTCACCCCCTCCAGCCAGAATCGTTCGTTCTATAATATTAGCCTTAAATAATTTTTAATATACTGCTTTTTTGAAAAAGAGGAATTATATGGGATCAAATGTTGGAAAAAATATAATTGATCATGTATGGAGTTCAACTCATAAAATATTTGATAGTAGCAAGAAAGAGATACTCATATTACTTTTGATGATTCTCCTGTTCATTCTATCGCTTTTTGTTGGAAGATACTCAATATCCCCAGTTTCAATAATGGGCTTAATAGTTTCAAAGTTTATCCCAATAGAACATACGTGGTCTCCAAATATTGATACTGTAATATTTCAGATACGTATGCCACGAATTATTGCCGCAATGGTGGTTGGAGGTGGATTATCAGTGGCAGGGGCTTCTTTTCAGGGCTTATTTCGTAATCCACTTGTTTCCCCATATATATTAGGAGTGGCAGCAGGTGCAGGGTTTGGTGCTTGTTTAGGGATACTCATTAGCGAAAATATAATATTAATCCAATTGTTAGCATTCTCTTTTGGAATATTTGCAGCTTTTCTTGCTTATAATCTTGGTAAGGTCTGTAATCAAACATCTACATTAATCCTTGTACTTTCAGGAATAATTATTGGGGCTGTGTTCACTGCTTTGACCTCATTGATCAAATATATTGCAGATCCATATGATAAACTCCCAGAAATGGTCTTTTGGTTAATGGGTAGTTTGTCTTCTGTCCGGTGGGATGATCTGTTTTATGTAGCACCTGCAATGATGGTCAGCACACTTGTTCTTCTTCTGATAGGATGGCGTATAAATGTACTTTCTTTGGGAGAGGAAGAAGCAAGGTCCTTAGGAATCGATACTAAAAGAATGACACTGTTAGTGATCATTTGTGCAACTTTGATAACTACTTCTGCAGTTAGCATAAGTGGACTTATCGGCTGGGTAGGTCTTATTGTGCCTCACATTGCAAGAATGATCGTTGGACCAGATTACAGAAAACTATTACCAATGTCAATTTTTCTCGGTGCGTCTTTCCTTGTAATTGTAGATGATCTTGCAAGGACAGTGAGCAGCACAGAGATCCCTCTGGGGATACTTACAGCATTGATGGGTGCTCCGTTCTTTGCTTATCTTTTACATAACAGGAAAGTTGGTTGGTCATGATATTTAGCTTAAATAATGCTTCATATTCGTATGATGGAAAAAAGAATGTATTTGAGAACATTTCCTTTTCTTTAAAAAAAGGTGAAACTTTATGCATACTTGGTCCGAATGGGATTGGGAAATCAACTTTGATAAAATGTATTGCTAATGTGTTTAAATTGAAAAATGGAACCATTTTGATCGGAAATAAAAATATCTCGTCAATGAGCAGAACAGAAGTTGCTCAAAGGATCGGTTATGTTCCACAGGCAGACATGTCAGTTTTCTCTTTTTCAATTCTGGATTTTGTTTTGTTGGGTAGGGCTCCACACCTCCCTTTCTTTTCTTCGCCAAGTGAGAAAGATATAATAATAGCTGAAAATGCTATTATTAATGTAGGTATTTCTCATCTAATGGATAGACCTGTCACTGAAATAAGTGGTGGAGAAAAACAATTGGCTTTGATAGCACGGGCTCTTGCCCAGGAACCAGATATATTATTATTAGATGAACCGACATCTCATTTAGATTTTGGGAATCAGGTACGCATTTTGAACCTTATTGATAAGCTCTCTAGGCAGGGCACATCTGTTATCATGAGCACACATTACCCTGACCATGCTTTTATGAGCCAAAAAAACGTTGCTATTATGCTTGAAAATGATTTCATAGCCCAAGGGACTGCTGAGGAAGTTATAACAAAAGAAAATATGTCTCTTGCATATGGTATTGAGGTTGCTATCGATCATGTAAGTTCTGTAAAGCGAAAGGTTTGCCTTCCACTTTGAGATCTACACATTTAACCTCCAATTTGGTAATATGGCTAAAATATAATTTATCATGTGAAAGTCGTTTATTTATTGACTCATTATCTTTCCAAAATTCAATAATCATGTAAATATTTAATAATAAAAAGTCCCTTATGTATGTTTGTATCAGATATACAAGAAAATTGATCTCAAAACAGTTAACCATCATCTGTATTTCTAAATGGTGTCGTGAGATTCACTCCGTTCTATATGGCAAATGGATAAAGGGATGAAATGAAATATTCAAAGACTGTCCAGAAAGGACTGGACTATATTTCAACAATATGTGCAACTGAACTATCTCCACTTGAGATCAGAACATTATTGTCCAAAACAGTGACAAAGAACTATATGTTGTGCACGATATAATGAAAGCTGCCAGAACAGAAGGAATTGTTGAAAAGAGAGATGACACTTACCATTTCTGTCGTGAATCACATGATCTGGAATTCTACAAACCTAAAATTGTTTTTAAAAAAGAAAGTAGCAAATGTCGATGTTGTGGCAGGAGCATGAACGAATGCTGGTATATCGAACTAAAGTCTGGAATAATTGGTCCATATGGTTTCACATGTGTCAGAAAGCTGTACCTTGAACACCTATTTGAAGAAGAATTATCTTCGGCTTTGTAGAAAGCCTTTGATCCTTGATTTCCCTGTAGTTGATTTAGGTAAGCTTTCTGCAGAGTCGAAATACAAAAACTTAAAATTAAATGAAACATAACGAAAATCATGAATGTGAAAGAATTTATTAAGCCAACAAAACAAAAAATCTATAGTTTCATTATCTTAATAATAGGTTTGAACATTTTCCCCATCCTTATTAAATTATTTATCACAATTTTTGTCGCAAGGACGCTTGGACCAGTAAAATATGCAGATTTCTTGATTTTTAAAAGTACTAATATTCCATATATTTTAACTACAACTGTAACTTATTTTGTATGGCTTTATTTAATTACCTCCATAATTGTAAATATCAATAAAAGGAAGGCTCTGTAAAAATCCGAATTCATAGTAATTTGTAAACTAATTCATGCTTAAATATTAAGAAGGTATTAGGATTTCTACAGAGCCCGATCTTCAATTATTTTTAAGTGGGTCCAAATGAGTCCCATGGTCTCCATTTTTTGTGAAGGTTTTAATCCCCACAAATAATGGGTTTGATTAGACTCAAAGTCCATTAAACTTTAAGTAGAAATGGCGACATATCTTTAATTATTAGAAAGTGGGGGATTAAGTGGATACATATACGATCGTAGAGATCATCTTAAGATTAATTGCCAGCTTATTCACGATAGTGGGAACGGTCTTAATAACCTATGGTGGCTTTATATCAACTTATAAGCTGATCATGCTTGAGATATTTAAAAAACCATGTGAATATAATGAGATTCGAAGGGATCTAACTAATAGAATAATATTCGGACTCGAATTTTACATAGCAGCTGACATTCTTGAGACGGTGTTAGCTCCCACAACTGAAGAACTTATACTTTTGGGTGCAGTCGTAGGTATCAGGACTGTTTTGGGATATTTTTTGGGTAAAGAAGCAAAAGAGTACCCTTTGGATTAAATCAACGAAGTTCGCATGTATCGAACTCTATGGTATAAAATAGGTAGTAGGTACAGTAAATCTGGTCCGGTAAGCTTTAGTACAGGTAATAATGCATCGGGCGTTAGTATCAAGGTTTAACACATTGAGCGTTTAGCCATTCTGTGAATTTACATACTGTAACGTTCATGGTGTACGGGAAGTAATTCTGTATCAAAGTAATCTCGAATTAATGCTTTTTTGATAGTAAAAGTTATTTTTGTGAATATATTAGGGCTACCTTCAGTAAAAGTAGGATATTTTAATATTGTTTTCATTCATTTTTTAGATAAATTAGAAACCCTTTTCTATAAGCTATTTAATTTATTACTTCTACAATAATATATATGGAGATTCAAAAAGAATGATGTCTTTCGAAATACGCAGACGTTTATTACTATTGTTTCTCGTTTTTTGCTCTGCAACTCTGATATATGCTTATCTTCCTTTTGATAATGGTTCAATGATCATCTCCGTGCAACAGGAAGATCAAATGATCGAAAATATCCTGTTTGATGAAATATCATTGGCACTTAATAATTCTGATGTTTGCATAACCGGAGTGAACTATTATGAAGATCTCAACTCTATTGTTATCGGATTTGAACATAGATGGTTATATACAAATTCGAATGTAAAAACTTCACTGGTTGATTCTGTTTTCATCGCAAATTCGGTGATTGTTACACATCAAGATGAATTTGCTGGTAAAAAGATTGTTTTCACTGGAAGTGCACCAAAGCGAAATGGAAAGGGAGATCAAAAACTAGTAAAAATATTTCAGACCGAGATAGCATTTGATGATGCTCTTTATGTTAACTGGGATGAGCTAAATGATCAAGGAGGACAAAACAAGCTTAATAGTACCAGTTTTGAATATGTGTGGTGGCATTCGGATCTTTTTAATAGAATATAAATTGGATATCATGTTGACGTTTTGTTTTTTTCTAAAACACAAAAGTACTGATCTTATTGACTATTGGCAAATCCGTTCATTCCAACTAATTTGAATACCATGAATCCAACTAAAGTGGTTAAAATGAGAAAAAGAAGTCTTTCTGTGATTGAAAACGGTGCAAAGCTCGATAAGAGTGTGCCGTTTACTAAAGTGTTGTGAATTTTTGTGAATATGGCCAAAGCAAAGTAAGATAATATTATATTCCCAAATATGTATAATTCTATTTTCATGTACGGTACCCCCACAATAGTTTAATATCTTCCTGCATATTATTATTCCACTAATAATTTTAATATGTCAATAAACAGTTAACAAAATTTGTTTAATACATTATAAACGTTTCGAATCTATCCTGAAATTTTGGTATGTTGGCAATTAATAGCCTTTGATCGTGAAAGATAAATTATATATCTTATCAAGCGTAATTTCACGCTGTTAACAACGATTCAAAACCTTTATGTTGAATGTGTTTTAAGTCTAAACTGTAATTATTGTCGATAGACGTAAGTATTAGACATGTATTCTGATTTGTAAAACAGTCTACATTTATTATTTGTTAACAATCAACTAAATATGGAATTCTTGTACTTCAAAGTGAAAAGGAAATCTCTTCAAAACGATTGGAGGAAATATGCTCGAGATAAAAGATCTTACAGTAGAGATTGGCGGAAGGATGATCCTTAACAAGGTCAATCTTAAAGTAGAACAGGGCAGCACGACTGTCCTTTTTGGCCCTAATGGTGCCGGCAAATCTGCTCTTCTCATGACTTTAATGGGATTTAGTGGTTATGATATTGTGGGTGGCCAGATATTGTTTAAGGGGGAGGATATCACACATCTTTCAGTAAATGAAAGGGCTGAGCGTGGTCTTGGGATCATGACACAGAGGCCACCCAACCTTACCGGTGTCAAACTTAAGGATCTGGTCAAGGTCATAAGCAATGACCACAACTTTGACACAGAAACTGCTTCTAAGAAGCTGGATATGGATCGCTTCATGGACAGGGATGTAAATGTCGGTTTTTCCGGTGGTGAGATCAAAAGGTCTGAATTGTTGCAGCTTTCCGCACAGAATCCATGCCTTTACCTTCTCGATGAACCAGAATCCGGTGTAGATCTTGTGAGTATAGAAGAGATCGGCACGACCATTGATGGGCTACTCTCAAGCAGATCGAAATGCTCCGTTGACCATTACAAGAGAGAAAATTCTGCACTTATTATAACACATACAGGTCAGGTTCTCGATTACGTTGAACCGGACGTGGGATACATACTCTGCAATGGTACTGTCATGTGCAGAGGCAACCCACGTGAAATGCTCAAGGAAATAAAAACACATGGATATAAGGAGTGTATAAAATGCAAACGGGCAACTCTTTAAAGGAAAAGGCTGAGAAGGCCATTGAAAAATCTGCAATGTATGGAGAGGATTTCGATCTTAACAAATTCGAGATTGCTGCACAGGAAGTGCCTCAAACAGACGACCTTGAGAACCTTGATGATGATTTCAAGAAAACACTTCTGAACGTTGGTGTGTTGACAGATGAAAAGGATCGCTCAGGCAGTTTCCTGATGCTTGATAATGGAGTTTCTCATTCTTCACTTAAGGACCCCAACATCGAGTTGATGTCACTTCATGAAGCTTTGGAAAAGCATGATTGGCTCAAGGATTATTCCTGGAAGCTTGTGTCAGTGGATGCTGACAAGTACACTGCAAAGAGCTATCTTGAAGATGCTAACGGTTATTTTATCCGTGCACCTGCCGGACAAAAAAGTTCTATGCCTGTACAGACCTGTCTTGTGATGGGACATAAGGACGTTGCACAGACTGTTCATAACATCATTATCGTGGAAGAGGATGCAAAGCTCGATGTCATTACAGGGTGTACTACCAAAAAAGGTGTTGAAAGGGCAATACATCTTGGTATCTCTGAAATATATGTCAAGAAAGGTGGTATTTTGAACTTTACTATGATACACAACTGGGCAGGTGATGTCGGTGTCAGACCAAGGACAGTTATCCATCTGGAAGAAGGAGCATCATTCGTTAATAATTATATCCTGCTAAAACCTGTAAGGTCCATTCAGTCCTATCCGACTGCTATACTTGATGGAGAAGGAGCTTTTGCAAGGTTCCATACCATAGCTGTTGCTCATCCCGGGTCAGAGCTTGACCTTGGCAGCAGGGTTCTGTTCAATGCACCCAATACAAAGGCCGAGCTGATCTCAAGGACTATCACAACAGGTGGTAAGGTCATTGCCAGGGGCGAGATGGTGGCAAATAAACCGCATTGTAAGGGTCACCTTGAATGCCATGGTCTTGTCCTTAAGGATGGAGGTACACAGCTTGCCATTCCGGCCCTTGAAGCAAGCGTGGCAGATGTGGAACTCACTCACGAAGCCGCTGTTGGAAGGATAGCCAGAGAACAGGTCGAATACCTGATGGCACGCGGTCTTTCAGAAGAAGATGCAGTGGGAATGATAGTACGTGGTTTCCTCGATGTTGGCATTACAGGTCTTCCTGATGAGTTGGCAAAGGACATCGATGATACTATTGCACAGATTGGAAAGGATGCTGTTTAATAAGCATTCTGTTCTTTTTTATTTATGTCCTGTCTACAAGTTCCGTTCCTTCTTTTTTTAGTTTTTTTGAAAACATCGTTGACATTAATTCAACTATTTTTATTATTTTGATGAATTGATCCATTTTTGGTTGATGCATAGTGAAAAAATAGCTGGCAACCAAATGTATAAATATTCTAAAGTTCACTTTGTAAAGGGGTAGAAAATGAATTGGAAAATTCTAATTGCAACATTCGTTGTTTTAGCTGTTATCCTTAGTGGATGTACAGAACCTGCTTCTGATGATACAGAAGTAGAGAAAGGAGAAGTGGTCATAGGTTCAAAATTATTCCAGGAGTCATACATTCTGGCTCACATGGCCGGTATAATGCTTGAAGAAGCAGGATATGAGGTCGATGTAAAGGAAGGTCTTGGAGGAACTTTCGTAAACTATGAGGGTCTGAAACAGGGCAGTATAGATGTATATGTTGAATATACTGGTACTGCATACAGCCAGATACTTGAAGAGCCTGCTCTTGAAGTGTGGGATCCGGAAGTTGTTTACCAGAAAGCCGAAGAAGGTCTGAAGGAAGATGGAGTACTGGTTGTAAGCAATCTTGGTTTTGAAGATGCCTATGCACTTGCAGTAAAAAAGCAGTGGGCAGAAGAGAACAATGTTGTTGCCATCAGTGATCTTGAAAACCATGCATCCGATCTGATTATCGGAACAGATCCTGAATTTGCACTTCGTGAAGATGGTCTTCCACGTATAAGCTCCCTCTATGGATTTGAGTTCAAAGAGGTAAAGCCAACAGTTGCTACACTCATGTATGAGGCTATCAAACTCGATGAGGTGGATGTCATCTCAGCTTATACTACTGATACAAGGAACGAGTTATTCGATCTTACGATCCTGGAAGATGACATGAACGCATTACCACCATACGATGCAATCGTTGTAATGTCTGCTGAATTTGCAGAAGCAAATCCTGATGCTGTTACAGCTCTTGAGAAACTGAATGGTCAGATCGATACAGAGACCATGAGGGGCCTTAACTACCAGTTCGATGTCGATAAACGTGAAGCTGAGGACATCGCCAGGGACTTTTTAATAGAGACTGGATTGATCGAAAGTGAATTGGCAGAGGAATAACTTCCCCTTCAATTTATTTATTTCGCATCATCTTTATTTTTTTTAATCGCTGCAAAACAGCTCTTTAATGTGAGATCAATTATGCCATCCAAAAGGTTATTCGACAGAATCGATTCGATAAAACTTCGCGGTGTGACGAAGAAATATGATGACAGGTTTGCTATCAATGATGTTTCTATTGATATTGAAGGTGGGGAGCTGGTCATTTTCATAGGCCCCAGTGGGTCCGGGAAGACCACAACACTGCGTATGATCAATCGTTTGATAGAACCCGATTCAGGGACTATTCTCATCAATGACCAGAATGTCATGGAACTTGAGCCGGTTGCCCTTCGCAGGAACATAGGTTATGTTATACAGAGTATCGGTCTTTTCCCTCACATGACCATTGCCGAGAATATTGGTCTCGTGGCCAAACTGGAAGGCTGGAATGAGAAAAAGATCAAAGACAGGGTAGAATACCTCCTTGATTTTGTTTCCCTTCCGTCTGAGATGTTCATGGATAGGTATCCTCATCAACTAAGCGGTGGACAACAGCAAAGAGTTGGACTCGCAAGGGCACTTTTGATGGACCCTCCCCTTTTGCTCATGGACGAACCCTTCGGTGCACTTGACCCGATCTTAAGGAAACAACTTCAGGAAGAGTTCTACCAGATAAGGGAAAAACTGGGTAAGACCATAATATTCGTGACACACGATATCGAAGAAGCTTTCAAGCTCGGTGACAGGATCGCAATAATGGATAATGCGAAACTTGTTCAGATAGGCACAGCTGAAGAATTGATATTTCATCCCGCAAACGAAATGGTGGCAAGCATTGTAGATTCCGGTAAGAAGTTCAAGCACCTTGATACGTTGAAAATAAAGGACCTCATATCCCCCCTTGAATGCATGTATGTCCACAATGGATCACTTGACATCGAGAGTGCTATCAGTTCCATGATAGAGAAGAACATCGAGATCGCTGTGGTTTCTAATGGTTCGGGTCCGCTGGGTATTGTAAAGCTTATTGATCTATTGCGTATGGATGATAAGGACAGCAAGATTGCAGATCATGTTGTTGAGATCCCTTCATTTTCCAGAAATGAACTGCTCTCATCCTCACTGAAAATAATGCAGAAGAATGGTCATTCGATGGCCTTTGTCATGACCGATGAAGAACTAAGCGGATTCCTGTTTCCAAATGATGCTTTCAGTCAGGTAATTGGATAAGGAACATAGAAGGGGTGATTCTCTGTTATTATCTACTCTTATTGAAGTGTGGGAAACGAACTCTTTGACATTGCGTACGATCGAGCATCTGACGATGTTCGGCATTGCCATAGTTCTGGCTTCCATCATAGGTGTTTTTCTTGGATTGTTCCTTTACTCCAGGCCAAAAATAGCACATCCTATGCTCAATCTTTTAAATCTTGTAGAGACAATACCCGATATTCCACTATTGGTACTGCTATTGCCCATATTCGGTCTTGGAAGTGGTCCTACTATTGTAGCATCAGTACTTTATTCCCTTTTGCCGATTACACGAAATACCTATACCGGTCTTAAAGAAGTGGATCTCAAATATGTTGATATTGCACGTGCAATGGGACTATCCGAAAGGGATATCCTGTTCAAGGTCAGGATACCTCTTTCTTTGCCGATGATCGTTGGAGGTTTGCGTATAGCTCTTGTATTTACCATGGGCGTTGTAACACTTGGTGGTCTCATTGCTGCCGGTGGACTTGGGGCAGCTCTTATTGCCGGAATACAGCTCTATAAGATAAATACGATCCTGGTGGCTGGTCTCTGGACAGGTTTGCTCGCTGTTATCTTTGACGGACTTGCCGGAATTGTTGAGAAACGTCTTCAAAAGAGGTATGGTATATGGTAACTCTTGAGACGATACTCAGCCATACTGCTGACCACCTGGTATTGGTGGTTCTGACACTGATCATAAGCATTTGCATATCCATGCCTCTTGCATTTGGTTCTCTTTACAACAAGCGCTTTGGTTATGTGGTGATCAAGTTTGCAAATCTTGCACAAGCGGTCCCAAGTTTTGCAGTTGTTGCTATCGTTGTCCCTCTTATGGGAATTGGTTTCTATCCTGCAGTGGTGGCAATATTGCTTCGTGCTTTGCTTCCGATAATCAAGAACACGTATATTGGGCTTTCAACGGTCGATCCGTCAATGCTTGATTATGCGGACGGTATCGGGCTGAACGAGTGGCAGATACTTCGCTATGTTAGGTTGCCAAATGCTTATCCCGCTATTTTTGCAGGCATTAAGTTCGCTTTCATACTCATCAACAGCATTGCTATTCTCACGGCGTATATTGGAAGTGGTGGCCTTGGAGAGCTGATATTCCAGGGACTTGTTGCATTCAATAATGAGAAGATCCTCGCAGGTGCTATTCCAGCCATTCTGATAGCGATAGCATTTGATATTATATTTACCAGGATCGAAAAGAAGCTCACACCGCAATACAGGAAATAAGTTTGAGGTCATCAAATTAGCTTTTCTCTTTACGAGTTTACCTATGAAAACTGAGGCATAATAAAAATATTTATTCTGGAACAAAATACTGTCATTTCCTGTTATGATCAGTATTTCCTCCTATAATTTTACAACTGACTCCGTCGATAAGAAGCTATAAACAGAATCAATAGACAATAAAAGGATCCAATTCCTGGAATATATTTCTTAGTATCATTCTTATTAGGAACACTTACATTTGAGGTTTCATTTTTCTCTGTAGTTTCGTTTATTACTATAGTTTCGTTTATTACTGTAGTTTCGTTTATTACTGTAGTTTCGTCTAGAAATGGATAGTCAACATCAAAATATCCAATACATCCCGTATGATTTGTAAGATGAAATACCACAGGTATACTATTCACCCCACACTCATTTGCCTGATTTTTTACAACATCATAGATATTATTAATTGCTGCTTCAGAATATATTATCTGCCCATCATTACTATAAAGGTCAATTGCAAAATACCCTAACATTGTATTGTATCCATAGAGTACAATAGGGCCTTCGGAATACAAAAATGGGCTTATTTCATCATAGGATTCATCTCGCACTTTTCTTAGAGATTTAATATATTTTATTAATTGACTGGCATTTTCAATCTTAGGGAGTTCTCCATAAACTTTGATTACATTTGGACTGTAGATCCCACTATCAGGATTTGTGAGATTCATAATGGTTTCATGTTCCAATTCTGAAAAATATGATAATGCCATATCAGAAGTATAATAATGTGTTGTGTACTCAATATTTTCGAATTCGTCTTCTGCACTAACAAGTGGAACAAACAACATGTTCAACAGTAGCATCATCACAAGTAGCTTTCTTATTCCTAATCTCTTCTTTGTAATCATTTCTTTACCTATGTTGTTTTATTCCAAAAGCTATGGTCAAGTAAACCTTAAATTTTTGCAAAGGTAATATAATCGTGCCTTTGGGAACATGGAGTTCAAATGAGTTTGAAATGTCCATTTTGACTTTAGAAATTAATTAATGTCTTGTCCATATATGATTTATGTATATATATTATATTGTAAAAAGATACCATGAATTAGAATTGCTGAAATTACAGTCTAATCTGATAAGTTCACTTTTTAAGATCTTCCTTTCCTGAGATTTTAAGTATCATCAAGTGTTGTTACGGTTGGTTTTAATCAATGGATATGTCAGGAATTATCAAGATCATCAGTTCTTCACGTGGCTATGAAGGTCAGATAGTTCACGTAGAGAATATTTTACCACGGGATGCGGAATTCGGTTCGGTCGAGCTTAAACCTTTGATACGATATGCTCTTGCTGAGAAAGGCATCGAAGAACTTTATACTCATCAGGCTGATGCTGTTAAGGAGGTGCTGGACGGTAAGAACATCGTGCTTTCTACCAGTACTGCCAGTGGGAAATCGTTGTGTTACATGCTTCCTATCTTTGAGACGTTGATGGATGATCCTAATGCCACTGCTCTTTATATTTCTCCTTTGAACGCTCTTGTGAACGACCAGCTTGAGAGCTTTGAGAAGTTCAGGGATAGTATGGGGCTTGACCTCAATATTAACAAGTTCATCGGAACAATGCCTCCTGAGGAGAAATCCGCAGTGAAGTATGGGAATCCACGTATCCTTTTTACAAATCCCGAGATGGTGCATTTGAGCTTTTTACAGTGGAAGCAGCAGTGGAAGAAGTTCCTCTCGAACCTCAAATATATAGTTCTTGATGAGAGCCACACGTATAGCGGTGTTACAGGTATCAATATGGCCAACCTTCTGAGGAGGCTCAACCGCATTTGTGATCATTATGGTTCAAGTCCGCAGTATATCTGCTGTACTGCAACCATTGGAAATCCAGTGGAACATACTTCGGCTTTGATAGACAGGGATGTTACGTTAATAGATAATGACGGTTCCGGCAGGGGTGCTCAAAAGTTCATGTTCTGGAACCCGCCTCTTTATTCCCGATCAAAGAACTTCACTGTTCGGAAAGCGAGCTTTGGTGATACTGTCAATATCTTCACGACCTTTGTCCAGAACGACCTTCAGACCATTGTCTTTACAAGGGCGAGACAGAAGGTCGAAAAGATGTTCGTGGAAGCAAGGAACCAGCTTGAAGGTAGGGGTGTCAGAAAGACCATCAGCTCTTACAGAGGCGGCTATTATGGTAATGAGCGTGAGGCTATCGAGAAGGGATTATCAAAAGGCGAGATCGCAGGTGTCATTTCGACCACGGCCCTTGAACTTGGTATTGACATCGGAGGTCTGGATGCCTGTATTATCGATGGATTCCCGGGTACTCTGATGAGTGCCAGACAGCAGGCAGGCCGTGCGGGTAGGGGCAGCAGTGAGAGCATTGTTGTTCTGGTTGCAGATTCTAATGCTCTTGATCAGTATTATATGAGAAATCCGGGAGAATTCTTTGTTAAGGAGTGCGAGCGTGCTGTCATCAATGTCTCGAATAGGAACATCCAGGCTGACCATTTGCTCTGTGCAGCAAAGGAGCTGCCTTTAAGGGATGAGGATGAGCGTTATTTCGGTGAGGAGTTCAAACGAATAGTCGCTGCCCTTGAGGAAGAAGGCTTACTTGAAGGCGGTTTTGAGAAGCGTTCCCTGGATGGCGGGACACATATGCGGGTCCATATCAGAGGCACTGAGAGCAATGGTTATACTATCTTTGAGAAAGGTTCCCGCAAGCCTCTTGAGAAGGATATAGACAGGCTGCGTGCTTATCGGGAGGGCTTTAAAGGTGCTATTTACTTCAACCAGGGTACTCCGTATTGTGTGACGAAACTGGACCATGAGAAACGTATCATTCAGGTCGAGAAGGCGAGAGATGCGTATCATACCAGGGCTCAGGTAACTTCTGATATTGCTGTTCGTGATGTAATCGATAGCAAACCTCTTTCTACTTTTGATGGGGTCAGTGTTGGTTTCGGGTATGTCGAGGTCATACAGCAGGTAACGGGATACAGGAAGCTTCAGCTTCGTTCTGAAAATGAGCTTGGAAGGTTCGAACTTGATATGCCGGAGTTCAGCCTTGAGACCGAAGCTCTCTGGCTTGAGCTGCCTGATGGGCTTGTTGGTCTTGTGGAGGAACACGACAGGGATTTCAATGGCGGTATCCATGCCATCGAGCATGCTCTGATCGCTATGTATCCATTGCATTTGCTTGCTGACCGTAATGATGTGGGCGGTATTTCAACCCCCGAACATGGGGATATAGGCAATAGAAGCGGTATCTTCATCTATGATGGTCATGCTGGTGGTGTGGGCTATGCTGAAGCCGGTTATGCAAAGATCGAGGAGATGCTTGAGGTCACATTGAAGGCCATAGAGGGCTGTCCGTGCAAGGGTGGATGTCCTTCATGTATCCAGTCCCCTAAATGTGGCAATAATAATGAGCCTCTGGACAAGGATGCTGCGATAATGATCCTCAGGAAGATGCTTGGCAAACCTGCGTACATCCCCCAGAGGACCCATCTGTCCGAGGTCGCAAAACAGAGGAGCAGTGCTGTCCATGGTCGTGGAATTTCCAGACCTGCCAAAGCCGGTGATAGTCCTGCTGAGGCCTTGAACAGGGCAAAGAGGAAGCTTAAGAAGCAGGGTTCAGGTAGCGCTGGTGAGTGGGTAAAACTTGGAATTGCTGCCGGCAGGGATGAGAAGGACCATAAGAAGGCCTGCTATTGCTTTGATAAGGCTTTACAGCTGGAGCCGGACAATGTCACTGCTCTGTTCAATAAGGGCATCACCTATCTTCAGATGAAGATGTATCCTCTGGCTTTGGAGTGCTTTAACCGGTTGCTGAATATTGGTTACAGGGATAATGCCAAGGTGTGGAAGTGTAAAGGGGATTGCTTACGCATGCTCGATAACCGTGCAGATGCCATTGAATGCTATAATGAGGCCTTGAGATTGAAGCCTGATGATGTTAAGATCAAGCAGGCACGGGACAGTTTGAGAAAAATGGATAGGGCTTTGTATCCTGATGATATGTGAGATATCGATCTCACATTCTCTGTTTTTTCGATATTCAAATCAAAATCAATAGTCATAAATAGTATTATTTTTAATAAGTATTTGAAATGGTTTAGTTTTGGAATTTTATCATTCATTTATTCACTTAATATTTTATTTATAGAAGGCATTAATTATGACTGATATTGAACAGGAATTCTTTAAAGAGTTTGAGACAAAGCTCTGGAAAGCAGCAGATAAACTTCGTTCTAACATGGATGTGGCTAACTACAAGCATGTGGTTTTGGGCTTGATCTTCCTTAAGTATGTGTCTGATGCTTTCGAAGAGCGCCAGAACGAACTTGTTGAGCTGTTCAAAAAGGATGATGATGAGAATATATATTATCTGCCTCGTGAGGATTATTCCAGTACTGAGGAATATCAGCATGCTATTGCTGAGGAGCTGGAGATAAGGGATTATTATGCTGAGAAGAATGTTTTCTGGGTGCCAAAGACTGCACGCTGGGATATTCTTAAGGAAAAAAGTGTCCTTTCATTGAATACTGTTATATGGCAAAATGAACAGGGCAAGGATGTTAAGCTAAAGTCGGTCTCCTGGCTGATAGATAATGCTTTAGATGAGATCGAGAAAGCCAATCCTAAGCTTAAAGGCATTCTTAACAGGATCGGTCAGTATCAGCTTGATTCCGAGAAGCTTATCGGGCTTATCAATAATTTCAGTAATACCCGTTTCCATCATCCTGAGTTCAACGATAAGAAGCTGAACCTTAAGTCAAAGGATATTCTCGGTCATGTGTATGAGTATTTTTTGGGTCAGTTCGCACTTGCTGAGGGCAAACAGGGTGGCCAGTACTATACACCGAAATCTATTGTTACTCTGATCGTTGAGATGCTGGAGCCTTACAAGGGTCGTGTTTATGATCCTGCCATGGGAAGTGGTGGTTTTTTCGTTTCCAGTGATAAGTTCATTGAAAACCACGCTAATGTGAAGCACTACAATGCTTCCGAGCAGAAAAAGCAGATCTCCGTGTATGGTCAGGAGTCAAATCCGACCACGTGGAAACTGGCGGCCATGAACATGGCTATCCGTGGTATTGATTTTAATTTCGGTAAAAAGAACGCCGATTCATTCCTCGATGACCAGCATCCCGATCTGCGTGCTGATTTCGTGATGGCTAACCCTCCTTTCAATATGAAGGAGTGGTGGCATGAGAAGTTGGCAGATGACCCACGCTGGAAATATGGCACTCCTCCTAAAAACAATGCTAACTTTGCGTGGATGCAGCACATGCTACACCACCTTGCTCCAACCGGGAGCATGGCCCTTCTTCTTGCTAACGGCTCCATGAGCAGTAATACCAATAACGAGGGCAAGATACGTAAAACACTTGTAGAGAACGATATCGTGGAATGCATGGTCGCACTGCCCGGTCAATTGTTCACTAATACGCAGATTCCCGCTTGCATTTGTTTCCTTACCAAGGACAAGGCTGCAAAGGATGATAAAAGGAACAGACATGGTGAAATTCTGTTCATCGATGCACGCAATCTTGGGTTTATGAAAGACCGTGTCCTGCGTGATTTTAAGGATGAGGATATACAAAGGATAGCGGATACTTTCCACACCTGGCAACACAATTGGTCAGAAGACAAGAATGAGCCTGGCTTTTGTTTCTCTGCAAACCACGCGACCATCGAAAAGCACAATTTCGTTCTAACTCCCGGTCGCTATGTAGGTGCAGAGGCAGAAGTGGATGATGGCATTCCCTTTGACGCAAAGATGGCTTCTCTTACGAGCAAGTTGAAGACACAGTTCGAGGAAAGTGACAAGCTGGAAGAGCAGATCAGGAAAAATCTGGCAGGTTTGGGTTATGATATTTAATGCCTGATCGAAGCTGGATCTTTTAAATAGGTGTACTAAATATGGATAAAACTAAACTGTTCAACAGGCTGGATGATCTTGAGTGGGAAGATTTTGAGGTCAAGGAGGCGAAGTCTTCTATTCCAAAAAGCAGTTTTGAGACAGTTAGTGCATTTTCCAATACAAATGGTGGCTGGCTCGTTTTTGGAGTTGAGCAACTGAACAAGGATTTTGAGATCACCGGTGTTGAGGATGCTGAACGGATCGAGCAGAATTTCACCACGGCTCTTCGGGGGGACAAGTTCAACCAGAAGATCAGGGTGAAGAGCACTAAGTATGATTTTGATGGAAAGATCGTGCTTGCTTTTTACGTTCCTGCGTCTGAACAGAAGCCTGTTTATTTCAATTCAAGGAAAAACACGTTTATACGAACTGGTAGCGGAGACCAGCGGGCAACGGATGTTGAAATTGATGCGATGTACAGGGATTCTTCGTTTGGCCTGAAGGATAAGGAACTGACCGGGTTTACTATTGATGATCTGGATGAGAGAACGATCTCAGATTACAGGACCTATCTTGAGAATGTGAACCCTGAACACAGGTATAACAAATTATCAATGAAGGAATTGCTGGAGAAGTTGCAGGTTGTGGTCGATGGCAGGATCACGATAGGAGGTTTGCTGGTCTTTGGCAATGAGGATAACATCAACCGGATGCTTACTGATTTTCGGATCGATTATCTTGAAATTATGGGTACTTCCTATTCTGATGCTCCGACCCGATACAATTACAGGCTTTATGAGGAAGAGAATCTGTTCCGGTTCTATTTTAGCATTTTTGAACGCCTGATGAAGAAGATCGACCTCCCGTTCACCCTAAGGCCAGACGGCTTTGCAACTGACAACCAACCACAACTTACCGCTATCCGTGAAGCTCTTGTGAATCTTCTGATGCACTCCGATTATTTCAGCCCTATGAAACCAAGGATCAGGGTTTTTCTTGACAGAATAGAGTTCCTAAATCCCGGCAGTCTCCCAAAAGATATCGAATCCATCATGAAAGAAGATTTCACAATGCCAAGAAACCCTATTATTACGAGAATTTTCAGGGTCATCAAACTCTCCGAAAATGCCGGTTCCGGCTTTGACAAAATGTTCACCGGCTGGAAGTCCTATTACGAAACCGAACCTGTGGTTTCAAACGATATAGATTTCTATAAGATCACTTTCCCACTGGTCAAAGACACCATTTCCGATAAAGCGTCGGAGGAAATGTCGGAGAAAACTAGGGGGAAAACTAGGGAGAAAACTAGGGAGAAAATACTAGACATTATGTCCCAGACTCCAAAGATAACAACTGCTGAACTGGCTGAATTGACAGGCATTACAGCCAAAGGTGTTGAATGGCACATCAAGAAACTAAAAGATGAAGGATTACTAAAGAGAATCGGGGCAGATAAGGGCGGAATGTGGGAAGTGGTTAATAGATGAGAAAGCAGATTGTGATGAATTTAACAGGGGTTTGGGTATGAGCTTTAAAATATTTGTGAGTTACAGTACAAAGGATGTAGAAGAAATAAAGCCTATTTTACAGCAAATTCAGACCATAAAAGATACCGAGTTTTTCTTTGCTGATGAAACATTGAATCCAGGAGACCACATAAGCCAAAGAATTATCAATTACATAACTAATTGTGATGTTTTTATTTTTTTTTACAGCAAATTTGCCTATGATTCAACTTATGTTCAACATGAAATCGGTGTTGCTAAAGCTAATGATAAATTAATCATACCGATTTTACTTGATGAAACAAAACCAGATGGTATGTTACAAGGTATAAATTATCTGAATTTCTATAACCAAAATAAAAAGCAGCAGGAATTTGTAAGATTATACAACTACATTAATCAAAATGTTCAACGAAAAAATCGAAATTCTGCATTGTCTACATTGGCATTGTTAGGACTCGAATATTTCTTGCTGAAATCCGATGATGAGCAAGAAGAAGATGTATTCTAATATCAATTTTTAAAAATGGAGGGATTGAAATATGAGTTATGACAAAGTAAAATTGAATGACTTTATAGATTTTAATCCTAAAAGAATGATTAAAAAAGGAAGTGAAGCTTCATTTATTGAAATGGCTGGGATTACTCCAAATATTCGAGATATTGAATATACTCTAAAAAAAGAGTTCAAAGGCTCTGGAAGTAAATTCAAAAACGGCGACACTCTTTTTGCACGAATTACTCCTTGTCTTGAAAATGGGAAAACTGCAAAAGTTGGTTGTTTATCTAAAAGTGAAATTGCGCATGGTTCAACCGAGTTTATTGTTCTAGCTGCAAAAGAACCTGAATATGACGAAGATTTTGTTTATTATTTCTGCCGTTGGAATAAATTTAGAGATTTTGCGATATCTAGAATATAAGGGACATCTGGCAGACAACGAGTTGATTGGAAATCCTTAGTAGATTCGGAATGGAAGTTACCAAACAAAGAAATAAGGAAAGATATTGGACACTTTCTTAAAAAAATGGACGACAAAATCAAACTCAACCACCAAATAAATCAAACCCTCGAAGCCATGGCGCAAGCCATCTTCAAAAACTGGTTTGTCGATTTCGAGCCTGTCAAAGCTAAAATAGCCGCCATTGAAGCAGGCGAAGACCCTGAAAACGTAAACCGTGCCGCCATGCGTGCCATCTCCGGCAGATCGGATGATGAGCTGGATAAGATGCAAGCCGAACAGCCGGATGAATATGCACAGCTCAAAGGCACTGCTGAGCTGTTTCCGGCGGCTATGTGGGACTCGGAATTGGGAGAAGTGCCGGAAGGGTGGGCTGTTTCTAATTTTGGAAAAGTGTCTGCATGCTTTGATAAAAATCGGATACCACTTTCAAAGATGCAAAGAGAACTAAAAAAGGGTTCAATTCCATATTATGGTGCTACATCAGTAATGGATTATGTAAATAAATCGTAACTATTCAGCCTACCTAGAGTCAATCCTGTATTACCAACCTTTACACAAAAAGATTAGAAGCTCAAACAATTGTTGGAATAAATGGCATTCCAGCAATTGCATTTCGAATTGCATCCATCACAGGAACCTGATTCTTCTTAACAGTAGAAATGTAACTTCTTACCCGCGAGAAAATTAATGCTCCTTGCATACTTCGGAATGTACCTGATATCTTCTGCTGTACTTTCATCATTCTCACATCCCTTTCTGCAAGATTATTCTCAAATGGAACTTTTAGATCATGCATAAACCTGAGAATATCATTTTTATAACCAATAAACCGATCCAGCAGATTTTTTGCTGTGGTTTGTTTAGTTCTTCCTCGCTTCTTTGATTTGGCTTGAAGTTGAGGATTTTCTTCTATCCCAATATGAATAATCTGGCCGTACCAATCTTCAAACTCTTTAATTCTCTCTGGTTTCATACAACCAGACATTTCTCGGATCTGGTCAACTGACTTTTTGACATCAATAAGTAGAATATTCATAGCTTTTGACCACAATTGATCATCGTTCTCGCTTACACTTGTTAATTCTCGCAATAGATGAGCATTACAGATCGAATGATCACAATCATATTTGTAATATGATTTCCAGAAATCATGAACTACTGTACCATTGAAATTTGGTAAGATTCCCATCGCATTCATTGCTTCAGAGCCTCTTTTTTGATGAGGACAATAACATGTCATTTTGTTTGTAGAAGCAACATGTAACCACTGTCGTTTTCCTTCTATCCTCATACCAGTTTCATCACAATTTATCACAGGAGATTCTATTAAGAAGTTCTTGATCTGCTGTTCGAAATCTTCAAGCGATCTCTCACAATTGCTACATTTGTGTACTTTGTGAATTATAACTTCGTCAGGAACATCTACCATTCTGAGAGTAGTTCCAGGATGGTCTTTCTGACCACCTGGTTTCTTTCCACTCTTTTTTCGTCTGCTTTTTGTTTTTGGTTTCTCATTAATAAAAACATCAGTTGAAGGTGGTTTACTGCTGTTTCGGCTGTTTTTTTTGAGTTGCTCTTCCAACTTTTTAACTCGTTCTTCGAGTTCGGTTATTCTGACAGCTTGTAGTTCTATGATCCTTTGTTGTTCAGCAATGATGTCGTACAATGTAGTGACAAGAGTGACAACTGCTTCGGGACCTTGTTCATAAACTGCTAGGATTTCTTTGCGTTTCGTGTTCATTCACCTCCTGTTTGGCAAAACCAATTGATTTTTTGGGTGTGAACTTAAATAGAATGCTACTACTTGCTTTTTTCGTAAAAATCCATGTCAGAAGATGAAATAGATTGAGGTGGGGGGATTTTAGCACGCAAAGGTGGCTGAATAGTTACGTTCAAAGTAATATTGCACAATCTTGACAGATTTGTCAAGACTGTGTTTTTAGTTTGGATGAGGATTTCTACAAAGCCTATTTCTAAAAAACGTTTAAATACTAACATATTAAATAATAGTATCGAGAGGATTTGGGGGTATATCTCAGTTTTTAGCATCTCTTCTACAAAAATAAATAAATATTTGGAGGCATATATTATAGTAGAATCACCTATACTGACAAGTTTATTTGGAATGGTGGATTAGTTCATTGCATCTATTCCGACACTTCTGGCAGCTTCTAATATCATGGGACTGGATGTTGTATATAATTTCCTGGCAGCTGTACTCAATTACATACCCAGCTTATTTGCAGGTGTTCTCATATTGGTAGTTGGACTATTGGTACTTGACCTCCTTACAGATTACCTAAAAGATATAATGGAAGTAGAGGGAAGTAATGTTTGAATCCACTACTCAAGGGATTCTTTGCACTTATGGCATATGCCAAAGAGAAGAAATAATCCCCACTTTTCATTTTTTATTTTTAAGGTAAGTTAGAAGCTTCTTGTTGATCAACCTTTCAATGGAGGAAGTAAATGTTAACTCATGACAAAATATTTGATATTGTGATACGTTATGTCACTACACTCATCCTTTATATACTGCTACTAGCGGTAATTGTAGGAGTGTTAAAGATCTTTGCGAGTCTTGGCTTAATTGTAATAGGGCTTTTTGATGGCAATTTGATTCAGATAAGTTTTACAAACATAGTCTTTAGTGTTCTCACAGTTTTTGTTCTTATTGACTTTTTCAAGGCTTTTATTGATTATCGTGAACATGAACGAATCAGACTTACATATATAACAGATGCTACGATTTTGATTGTCATGCGTGAGATCGCAATTGGAATTTATGACCAAAAAATTGAATATGAATTTATGTTAAGCCTATCTGCAGTGCTACTGGTATTGGGTGCAATAAGAGTCCTGGCTGTCAAATATTCACCCAAAGAAGACCAGAATATCTCCTGAAAACAAGTATCAAATGATGAAATCAAGAAATTAAACTTTTTTAAACCATACATATAAATTTAATATACAATAAAAATTTACTCAGGATCAGCAATCTGCTGATCCTTTGATTCATTGGCAAACCAAACCACACGCTGTGGGAAGGCGATCTCAATTCCATTCTCTTCTAGGGTCTTTTTTATCTTCCAGAGAAGTTCTGTTTTAAGAGCATACCAGTCTGTTGAAGGTGCCCATATCTTCACAGTGATATTAACTGAATTGTTCCCAAGTTCACCAACAAAAACAACCGGTTCCGGGTTCTTCAGAGCAAAAGAATGCTCTTCTATAAGGTTCTTGATTATGCCTATGGCCTGATCGGCATCATCACTGTATCTTACTCCAACGACATACTCAAACCTTCTTGCAACATTAGCCACATAGTTTGTTATTGTGGTTGTGAATACGTTCTCATTCGGAATTCTTACATAGAGTCCATCATAGGTCCTGATTATGGTTGAGATCAGGCTGATATCTTCTACAATCCCCACATTCCCATCGATATTTACCTGATTGCCCAGCTTTATTGGTCTCTCGAAGATCAGGAATAGGCCAGAAATAAGGTTGCCAACTATGCTCTGGCTGGCAAAACCTATTACCAGTCCAAATATACTACCTGCAACCAGCAGACTTGAGGTTTCAACTCCCAGAATTGGGAGAATGATAAATACGAAAGTTATTGCGACTATGCCATAGTATGACGCATTTAGAATAATGACCAGATGGCTTTTATCCATTTTTTCCTTGAGTGACCTTCTCAGGTATAATGCCAGTATTTTACCTATAAATACAGAAAGCATTAAGACCACAGCAGCAGTGACGGTATTAATAATTAATGCACCACTCGCAAAAAATAAATCCGATATTTCAGAAATGATCAAAAGCCCGCCTCCATGATACATTTTGTGATGTTTGCATAAATCCTTTTGGCAGTATAGAGCTCCATTGACTTCTCCATCCCATATCTGATAGGAGAATCAATTAAATCCGTTTCTGCAATAATAGAATTTATTATTTTCATGTTGGCTTTCATGGATACGAGATCATGATCATAGTAAATTTTCATACCATTAGCATTAAAAACAGATTGACTAACCTCCACCCAACGGTTCGTACTATTTATAATGGACAACTCCATAATTCCTTCGTACATTGGATCTGAAGAAGGGATCGTGGAATATACCTCACTTTTCCAGTACTTACATATCATCCCGTCACTTGGATTTCCATAGAGGGTGAACTTATTCTTTGCAAGTGTCAGGATATCTATTATTTCGACCTCATCTTTATCTGAAATGAAGATCCCCATCTCCACCGGAAATTTTATGTAAACCTTTACTCTTGCCATCGGAGCGATGGTTACAGTTTTATCAAATTCTATAAGTAGATTAGAGGTTATCTTTTTGGGCTTGTTCAAAGGCTCAATTGGGTTTATGAGGACCTTCCCATCGCAAGTTACCAGGAGCTTCTCCAAAGTCTCATCGAGAAATTTACTTCTATATAGATATGACTCCCCTTCTTTCTCCACTAATATTTCCACCCCTTCTTTTTCTAATCTAAAAGGAATAGTATGTGATCCGTACATGACGCTCCAGATTTATTAAACAATAATTTTGTAGAATATGATTTTGTAGAATATGATTTTGTCCTTATTATTTCTACCTATTAAAGAACGTTGTCCTGCTTTTAAATCATTTATTTCCTTCACTAATGGGGATAAAGGTTCCAGATAGTGAACTATCAGTTTGATTGTTGTAAATATCTGGATCTCACTTATGTGATCAATTCTTCAGACAAAAGGATTAATATGGTTGCGGCTCATGAAATTATCATATGGGGTTTTTGAGAGGGTTGAATATAGTTGTTTTGCTATCCATAGCAATATTCATCGCATATATCAATTATTTTACAGACCATCTGATTGGTTATGAGACCCTGTTGACAAAGTTACTGCATTCTGTGATCATTGTCCTAGTATTCTACGTAATAAAAAACATTGCAGAAGACATTATTAAAATAAAAGTACATGATAACAAGGAAAGATACACGTTACGCAAAGCTGTCTCAATAATAATCACATTCCTTGTACTGGCATCTCTTTTTGCCGTGTGGTTCAGAGAGACCACAGGCCTGATAGTAGCCTATGGGATACTAAGTGCAGGTGTTGCTATAGCACTTCAGGACCTGTTAAAAAGTATAGCTGGCGGGCTAATTATTTTTATATCCCGTCCTTTCAGAGCTGGTGACCGGATAGAAGTGGGAGATATAATCGGAGATGTGATTGATATAAAGAATTTCAGTACCACCATAATGGAGATCCGTGAATGGGTTGATGGGGATCAGTACACAGGAAGGATTGTTCAGCTACCAAACAGTTTCATCTTAAGTGGTACAGTTAAGAATTACACTAAGGACTTCTCTTTCATTTGGGACGAAGTACAGATCATGTTGGTATACGGAAGCAACTGGAAAAAAGCAGAAGAAATTGCAATAAAGGTCACAAAGGATGCCATATATGATTTTGAAGATTCTGCAAAAAAAGAACTATTGAACATGAGTGAGAAATATTTCATCACCTCCTATGACGTGGAAACCAAACTATACATGACAACTCGGGATAACTGGATAGATATGCGTGTCAGATATGTAGTGGACCCTCGCCAGCGAAGGAAAATAAAACATATGCTGGTACAGAAACTTTTTCAGGCCTTCGAACCGGAAGAGGACATTATTTTGGGCACTGCAGTAGGTATTGACATAATGAGATCTTCGCAAATAACAGTTAATAGGTCGTAACTATAAAGGTTAAAACCACTTTTTCCTTTTATAAGACCCCATTTCATTCGTTATAGCTATCACTCTTATAGATCTCTTATTTTTGGAAGAGACAGTAAAACTTAATATCGGCTAAATAAGTGATCACTGCCTTACAACTAACAAATGGTGATTAAAACCATCATAGCAAACAACAGATATTTATGACAATGAACAATATATGCCACATATTTTTAAAATATAATAAAGGTGATTATTATAAGCGATAATAGAAAACACGGAGTTCCGGCATTACTATCATTTTTGGTGCCAGGATTAGGTCAGATCATAAAAGGAGAAATATTCAAGGCTATAGGTATATGGGTAGCACTGGGTATCAGCGGACTATTAACATTTATTGTTATAGGCTTTGTACTTGCACCTATAATCTGGTTATGGCAAATATATGATGCATACAATAACTAATTGAGGGGGTGGATTATAACCTCACTCATTTCCCAAAAAAATCTTCAAGAGCATTCGAATAACTCCTGAAAGCTTCCTCATTGAAACAAACCATCAATACCTTCTCAATGCTTTTATTCTTTTCAAGAAAAGCAGTTATCTCACGCATAGCTATCGTGGCTGCCTTCTCCACAGGAAAACCATATGCACCCGTACTTATAGAGGGAAAAGCTATTGTTCTTACACCGTTCTTTACAGCGACTTTCAGAGAGTTACGGTAACATTTTGCCAACTTATTGCCCTCACCTGAAGCGCCTTCTTTCCATATCGGACCGACCGTATGGATAACATATTTTGCAGGAAGATGATATCCTGAAGTTATCTTAGCCTCACCTGTCAGACATCCATCGAGATATTTGCATTCCTCAAGAAGTTGCGGTCCTGCAGCCTTATGGATAGCACCATCAACCCCACCGCCCCCAAGAAGGGAATTGTTGGCAGCGTTCACAATGGCATCGACCTTCAGTTTTACAATATCATCTTTAGTGACCACTATTTTTTCCGAAAGCATGTATCATTGTTGGAGTTTGTGTGGATTTATAGTTATCCTTAAACTCATGCGAACATGAACAATACCATCGCACAGCAAAATATAAGGACGCCAGCGCCTGCAAGTGGCAGAGTGAACCTGCGTACAACGGTTGGTATACTGTCACCTGTGGAACGCTGTATCAGCCAGAAATAAGGGTCACTGACATAGGAAACTATCAGAGTACCGGCACTTATCATAAGGATAAGCGGAACTGTTGGAACAGATGTGACAATATCAGTTCCTGCAACGATGGTGGACGTTATTACTGCTGTAACTATACGCGAACCCTGTGCCGTCTGGATCAAAACCGCCAGAACGAATGGAACGATAACAACAGGGAACACACCATTGATAAGAGCAAAAACATCATCCGGAAAACTACTGGCAGCTATCACAAAACCAAGTGCACCTGCACCGCACAGATCAAAGAGAATTATACCTGCATTCTTAGTTCCCTTCTCAAGTGCGATCTTGCGAGGCTTTTCCTCAACAAGCAACAGGGAAACGAACACGGATATCACAAGAGCAATATTGACATCGCTGATAATTGAAAGCGGGGAGAACAGATAGCCAATAGATATCAGGATTATTGGTAATGCTATGGGCAACCAGACCTTCCACCTTGGCAATGAAAGCATCGCAGGTTCGACCAGACCTGAAAGTTCCGGAAGAAGATGTTGAGAACCCCCTGAAAGTCTTTTTGCGACCACATAACCTGTACCCAGGAGGAACAGGGAAAGGGGGACAGTGATCAAATTGATACTGAAAGTATCCGAATTGGAAACTCCGAATGCCGTGGTCATGCTATAAACGACCGGCAATGGCAATATAAGCACAAAGGACAGCACACTTCCAAATGCTGCCATGTAGAAAAGTCTCCCGCCTGAAGACTGTTCCTTTTCCATCTGTTCGATAAGAGGGAGCATTACCACATAGGTAGTAAGACAGCACATCAAAGGAATGGAAAGAAGGTAACCGACAACTCCGGCTGCCAGGTCAGGAGCCTTGATGGTGTGTTTTACATCTTCGACTATCTTTTCTATGAAATGCCCATGCCTTAGTAACTGTGCAATGACCGCACCACAATAGATGGGGATACCCAGAAGTGAAAAGATACGTCCTGCTCCACCTGTTACATACTGTATGAGCCAGTCCATTCCGCTGAAGGTCCCAAAAAGAAAAGCTGCTGCTATAAGGGTCAGGAACGGAGTGATGTGATACCGAATGGTGAGGACACTGATGAAAACAATTGTGAGAACAAATAAAAGCAAGGATTCCATACGATATTTGATGTATCAGGACATATATGATAGCATCGGAGCAATATTATGGATGAAGACCTGCTTGCCGTTAGTTATTGTATAGACTGTGGGAAATGTTATGATGTCTGTCATATCGCAAAGGTCACGGACAACAAATATACACCCCGATCGAAGATAATGCTTTTACAGAAACTTATCGAGGGTGATGAACTTGATCAGGACGAGGTGGACGATGTTTATCTTTCCACCAGATGTGGTGCCTGTGACGATGCATGCCCCATGAACATTCCAATAACCGATATCATTCAGAGAGAAAGGACGATACTGGCAGAACAGGGAAAGGAACCTGCAAGAACATCACAGATATGCAAGAACATCATCGAAGCCGGAAGCCCCGGAAGAAAGGATGCCACACTGAGGAACTCCTGGATAAACGATGAGATCGAACTTTCCGAAACATCTGATGTTGCTTACATGACCGGTTGTTGGATAGCATTCGCACATCAGGATATCGCCCGCTCTACCATCAAGCTACTCAACAAAGCAGGTATCGCTCCAAGAGCTATACCCGAAGAGAAATGCTGCGGTCTTTTCCTCATTGACAACGGTCATATGGAAGAAGCAAAGGAATACGCCAAAGAGTATGTCGAATATCTTGAATCCCTCAGGATCAAAAAGATAATAGTTTCATGCCCTGGCTGCTATATTGTCCTGAAGGAAGAATATGCCAGGCTTTTCAGGGAACCTAAATTCGAAGTGGTCTATTCTCTTGAATTGTTCAGAGACCTGATACAGGAAGGTAAGCTCGTTCCGAAGGCATTGGACAAAAAAGTAGCTATACGAGATGCCTGTGCCATTCTGGAGATGTCAGACATTCCAAGAGAGATACTAAGGTCCATGCAAGTCGAGATCAAGGAGATGTTTGGTGGTAAACACGGATGCTGCGGAGGACCTGCAGGTGTGAAACCGAACTTCCCGGAGATCTCATCAAAGGTCGGCATGATAACAATAGAAAAAACAAAGGATTATCCTGATGGCGTTGTCTCTTACTGTCCGTTCTGTTATCATCATCTTGAGGACGTATGCCGACAAGAAGAAAAAGAGTTCAGGATAAAGGATATTACTGAACTGCTTTTGGAGAGCGTTCTTTAAGAACACATCTCCCCCAGGCAGATCAAACAATCGAATGATCACTCGACCAACTGATCAAGCTCTATTATTTTCAGTAGATTGGTGCCGCCGGAAGAGCCTTGTGTCAGAACGATCGTGTTGCCGGACTTTCCAATCCCTCTGGACAGGAGGGCACCAAGCATTTTCTTTTCAAGATCTTCACTGCTATCAGATACAGAAATTGGATAGACACCATAGGAATATGCAAGTTGTTCACAGGTAAGCTCAACATGGCTCATGGCTATTATCCAGTTATCCGGCTTAAAACGTGAAATACGTCTTGGGGTAGCCCCGGAGTGAGTGGGTGTCACAACGAGTTCTATGGATAATTTACGAATAGCATCATATACCTGCAATGAAATGACATCACTTATACCCATCTCAGTCTCACCAATGGCGTTCCTGATGTTGCCCATTCCGTTACCTGTACTATCACGCCATGCTTCAGTCTTCCTTGCGATCCTGACCATCGTATGAACGGCCTCCAACGGATACTTACCAACTGCGGTTTCTCCGGAAAGCATGATAGCATCGGTGCCATCAAGAATAGCATTTGCAACATCCGTAGCTTCTGCACGTGTTGGTCGCACGTTATCGGTCATGGATTCGAGCATGTGCGTAGCGGTTATCACCGGCATTCCACGAAGATTGGCCTTATGTATCAGTTCTTTCTGTACGATGGGAACTTCCTCTATTGGAATTTCCACTCCAAGATCACCACGTGCTATCATCAAGGCATCGGTAGCTTCCATGATGTCATCGATATTCCCAACCGAATGACCTCTTTCGATCTTCGCCACAAGGAATACTGACCTTCCCTTTTTAGTAGCATGGTCCCTTATCTTCTGTATGTCGGAACCCTGCTCGATGAACGAGACACTGAAGCAGTTCACCCCCTCATCCAATGCAAAATCCAGGATCTTAAGGTCCTTTTCGGTGACGGGGTCAAGTAAAAGATCGATACCGGGAAGATTCACGCCCTTGTGAGATGAGAGCTGACCACCTACGATCACTTCACATTCAGCCTCATTGCTACAAATGCCACTGCACCTCATCTGAATGAAACCATCATTGAAATAAACATCAGATTTTTTGGCGATACAGTAAGGAAGCTTATCAAAGTCCACCGGAATAAGGTCCTTTGAACCTACGATCCTTTTAGTGGTCAGTTTCACCTTATCCCCCTTCTGTAAATTTATAGGGGAATCTTTTATCTCGCCTACACGAATCTTTGGTCCCGGAAGGTCTGCCATCACCGAAACAATAACGTTGAGCTCATCACACAGCTTTTTAATCAGCCGGATAACTTTACTATGGTCCTCGAAACTGCCATGCGAGAAGTTGATCCTCGCCACGTTCATTCCTGCAAAGATAAGCTCACGCAGCATTTCTTCCGAAGAAGAAGCAGGTCCTATAGTACATACGATCTTGGTCTTGTGGTCCGGCAGATTCATTTATCTCACTGCTCAATTATTGACCGGCTGACTTAAAACATTACCTTTTTTAGAAGGACTACAAAAAAAGAAGGGAAAAACAAATACGGTTATTTCAACTCTTCAGTATCAACAGAATAGACAATTGAATCGCGGGCGTAAATACCCCGCTTTTGTGAAGGATTTGCATCGAAAAGCTGGTTCATCTCATCAGAATGCCCTGAAAATCTCTCATTAAGCATATTGATATAACTGGTCAGCTCAATGATCTGTCCATCCAGATCCACTATCTTTTCATCCTTCTCATCCAGCTGGCGCTTAAGCTCATCTATCTGCTTCTGGATCTGCTTGAATGGGTCATTTTCCATATAGTATACCTCTTAAGAAATTATGAACGATAGATATCGTAGTATCGTGATTTAATGGCTAGTGAACTGATAAAGGTTATGTATAAATTAATCAACTTGCATTTCATATACCTTTTCATAATTGAAATAGATACATTTCTTTAAGCACCACATATATTTTAAACAGAAGCCACAATAAGCCTAATAGAATCAGGATTTTTGTTACATCAATGCTTAAATCTACCATCTCGATCAAAGAATTGGTCTTTTGGCTTAAATGACTACTGTTCGTTTGAGATAGGTGTATTTGATATATTGGTAACTGCAATATCAAAAACCAGTAAATATTTCAACTTCCTTTAGATATAGTAAATGGGGGCTATCAATGAAAGACAAAAAAGACAAAAAGAAAGAAGAGATCGAATTACCTTCATTGGATGATGAGATAGAAAGCTGGTGTGAAATATCCACTGAAAATTCCGATAGCAAAAGTGCTGATGACCTTGTGATCGATGAATGGTGCAAGGGTTCAGAAGGCGAAACTGATACAAAAAAAGCAACTGAAAAGAAAAATACAGAATAAAGCCTGTTGAACTTTTTTTATTACCCTTATACAGAAATTCATATTCTTATTTTTTTAACTATCCACCCTTAACAAATTTGAGTTTTCAAGATCGCTTCAATTCTTACAAAAGGTCTTACAAATCCTTTTATTGAAGTTTGATGCATTATAAAAGGGAATATTACCGTTTTACCTTGCATTGTAATTACGATCCGAGTGGTAAAAAATGAAGAATGGGCACATATTAAAACTAACTATTATAGCAATATTGATATTGATAATTGTTCCAGTATCAGCATCTGCTGCTGTATCTGACAGTTGTCTTGACTGTCACAGTTCCATGAACAAATTTCCAGCAGTCATCGATGACTGGGAGAACAGTAAGCATGCTGAAGCGGGCATAACATGTGAGAACTGCCATACTGCTGAAGCTGACGACCCGGATGCCATAGCACATATGGGACTTTATATGACCCCGGTAGTTTCGGCTGCTGACTGTGGAAATTGCCACGTTGCTGCATTTGAGGAGAATACAAGAAGCCTGCATTCCCTTGGTACTCTTTACTATGAGGTAGATTTTGACGGTCAAAAACTACCATCTCTTGAAAGCGAGATCACACTTGATGAATATACCACCGCCAGTCATAATGCAACTGTCAACGGCTGTCAGGCATGCCACGGTACCAATATGACCGGAAAAAGTACAGATGATCCTGACGTGTGGCCGAACAATGGGATTGGAAGGATAAATCCCGATGGTAGTTCTGGATCTTGTGCTTCCTGTCACACACGCCATGTATTTTCAGTCGAGGAAGCACGAAAGCCTGAAGCCTGTCAGCAATGTCATCTTGGGCCTGACCATCCACAGACCGAAATATACTTTGAATCAAAACACGGAAGCATATACGGTACAGAAGGTGATGACTGGAACTGGACCGAGGGGGACTGGAAAGCCGGAGAGGATTATCGTGCACCTACCTGTGCCGTATGCCACATGTCAGGAACAGATGAGCTAAAGGCCACCCACGATGTAAGTTCACGGCTTTCATGGGAACTTGAACCACCTGTATCCAGGCATACCGACAACACGGCTAACATACTGGGAACTCCGATCAGCGACGGAACCACTTGGCAGGAAAAGCGTGAGAGGATGACTTCCGTTTGCGAACAATGCCACTCAGAAACATGGGTGAACAACTACTACGAAAATGCAGATGCCACTGTAGAGCTCTATAACAAAAAATATGCAGATTCAAGTTCTATAGTCGACAGCCTGAGGAAAGACGGCTTGCTTACAGAGCAGGACTTTGATGAACCTGTTGAATTCAAGATATATGAGTTCTGGCACCACGAAGGCAGACGTGCAAGAATGGGCGCATTCATGATGGGACCGGATTACGTACAATGGCACGGATTCTACGAACTTCTAAAAGACAAAGCTGAAATTGTGGAAATGGCTGAACAGATCAGGCTTAACGCAGATATAGAAGCGAATCTTGGTATCGATGTAAGTTCTGAAAAAAGAGAAAATGATGCAAAGACAACTCCCGGATTTGAAGCTTTGGTCTTGTTATCATCGGTCCTGAGCGTAGTAATGATTATGTCAAGAAAAGGAAAGTAATGGAAAATACCTCAATTCGATCTTTCGATAAGATGGAATAGCACAATGTGACATTGTGCCGCCATCTTTTGTTCATTAGACTCAGATCATTCAACTGCCTTATCCACAAGCACAGCATCCTCGATAATAACCTTCGCCGTATATTCATCTCTCTCCACAAGATCATACTTGTTTATCTGTATCTTCTTTTTGAACATTGGTGCATCGATGACAAAACTCTCGAACTCACCGCCTTCCCCTGCAATGTTCAAGCCTATCTTTTCATTGAGCCTTACGAGTTTATCCACTTCAGAAGTAGTAATTTCCTTTCCTACCCAGCCACTGTCAAGACCATAGGCAGCTATGCTGCTGAAAATGAACCTGAATCCGTTATCAAGCAGGTCCCGCATTTCCTGCTCCTGGTCCATATGCCACAACGGTGAGAACACATCGAGACCAAGCTCATCACATATCTTTTCGATCCTATCCTTCTGATAATTGGAATACAGTGCACCTGTCACGATCCCTTCGAGACCGTATTTCTTCTGTGCTTCCAGAATGGCATTCTTCAGATCATCAAGTTCAAGCTCTTTCTCCCCCTCTGTAAACGTTTCCAGAAAAGGAAATCCCATGGCTTCTGCCTGCAACCTTGACATATCGATGTTAGGTGTGTGGAACATATAAGAATCAGGATTTTTGCTTTTTATAGTGATCAAACACTCAATTGAATTCCCTTTTTCCTGCATGATATGCAATGCATAACAGGAATCCTTGCCTGAACTGAAAAGAACGCCGAGTTTCACTTTATCTCCTCTCCTGAAAACTATTGATATAATCGGTCTTATTCGCAAAACCTGCTCTTTTTGCAAGCTTTTTTAAAGCCTGATCGAAACTGCTACCATACTGAGCAGCCTTTTTTCCCCGCTCGACCACATACTTTGGCAACCCAAGTTCCTCACCTGCCTTTCGCAGGACTATCTTGTTCATCTCATCGGATATTTTATACTCTTTTGGAATGGCAAGGGCATATTCCACAAAGTTCTCATCAAGATAGGGATAACGCACTATGGTTCCCGTAAATGCTGCAACTGTATCATCGCGATATGTGTTCACTTTATGCATTTCCATTATATCCCTGATGCAATCCTCATTTACCGATTCCGAACTTTTGAACCTGTTATATCCGGCAAAAAGTTCATCCGCTCCGGCACCTGCGAACAATACATTTATGCCATCCTCTTTTGCCGCCCTACAAGCTGCATACATTGTCAATGCAACGCCTGTTTTCGGAACGGTCGCATCCTCTATCAAAGGGACAACTGTACTTAGATACTCTTCCACAGTATCGAGACCGATCTCATGCACATTTAATTCAAGTTCAAGCTCATCTGCCAGCTTTCTTGCACAGGCGATATCCGGTGACGGGACCTGTCCTGAAAGTCCCACCGTATAATAATTGCATTTTACACCTTTAGCTTCAGCAAATCCTTTGCAAAGCAGAGCAAGGATAGTGGAATCAATTCCTGCTGAGAACATTACACCAAAATCCTCATCCGGCACACGTTTAGAGACCGCTTCTTTAAGCAAAGAAAGAAAACCATTCCGGATCTCCACGAAAGATCCCTGATGTTCTGCAAGTCCCTGCAAAAATTCCCTGTCGTATGACTTTATAATATCGTTTTCAAAATCGTAGCACAGGATATGCCGAGGATCAAGTTCCACCACTTCATGAAGCCCGGCCATCTCTAAGAACTTCTTTTCCGAAGCGAATGCAAAACCGGAAGATACGTCATACCAGAGAGATTTTACACCGATCAGGTCCCTTGCGAGAAACACTTTATCACCTATATGACAAGCAATTGCATAAACCCCGCGAATAGCCTTCAATGAACTATCAAAACGTTGGAACATCTCATCATCACTACATTTTTCGAGGCCGAAAGTATCCTGCAAAAATCGTGTCAGAATTGACATGTTCTCCACATTCCCACAATGAAATTCACATGCAAACTCATCAGAATTGTAGATATCAATATCTCCAACAAGTTCAAATTTATCTGATGATGAACTCAATGGGGATGAAGCTTTCAAACTATCAAAGCCGATCATGGCATCATTGAGTGATATGAATTGTATTTCAGAAGCAGAATGCACAT
Source organism: Methanococcoides burtonii DSM 6242 (assembly GCF_000013725.1). Classification (NCBI taxonomy): domain Archaea; kingdom Methanobacteriati; phylum Methanobacteriota; class Methanomicrobia; order Methanosarcinales; family Methanosarcinaceae; genus Methanococcoides; species Methanococcoides burtonii. The sequence goes on along the minus strand of NC_007955.1, from coordinate 457,484 downwards.
TATGAATCGTATCGCCTGTATAGATGATAGCTTCATATTCACCACGAACTTCCATTTCATTAAATATCCTGATTTGACTGATGGAAGAAGGAGATAAATTGAAGAAACCTGCGATTCTGCCCATGTAGTTTGAACACTTGTCGACCATATATTTATGTATCGGAAATTTGTGCATTAATATGTATTAAGCAATAAAATAGAATGATGCTTATTTAATAATGAACCACTGATTATATATTCAAATAATGCCCTAATAATTAAAGTCCTTTGGGAATTAAAAAACCATAAAAACGTTATACATTTGATAATAGGTAGAGTTTTATCTTTTGGATCAAAAATAAAAACGGAGTTGGATTTTAGTGGAAGGGAAAGGCAAGACAGTAGAACAACTATTCCATATGGGATTCTATGCAGAATACCCGGATGAGAAGATCGAGTATTATTCTGCAGTACTTGAATCCGGATCAAAGGATCCTCTTTTATGGAGTGAAGAAGCTATTGCATTAGTCTGGACCAACACCGGCATTGCATATTGCGACCTGAGCAATTATGAGAAAGCTATCTACTGTTTTGAGAGGGGACTTGAGCTCGACACCGATAATCCTGATATATGGTACAACAAGGGTATCGCCCATTCATATGTTGGTGACCATGAAGAATCGATAATATCTTATTCAAAAACTCTTGATATCGACCCAAAATATGATAATGCGTGGATAAATAAGGGCATTATATATGACATCCTTGGCAGATATGAAGAAGCTCTTGAATGTTATGAGAATGTACATAGCACCATGGAGCTTAATTCAAAATACACTATTGCATGGAACAAAAAAGGTGTCGCCTACCACCACCTGGATAAATATGAAGAAGCTATAACATGTTTTGCAAAAGTATTGAATGCAGACCCAGATTATGAGGATGCAAAGAATAATCTGGCTGCAGCAATGGGAAAACTAAAAGGCAATAAAACATAATAATTCGATCCACCTTCTAAATTGTACAGTCGGACAGATGATCCTTGATCGAATGAGGGATAAGCTATTTTCAATGAACTGAAGAACACAATCAGAACACTTGTATTACCAATTGCAAAAAAGATTCCGATCTCACCAAACGTACTGACCGTGATGGGACTTGGTATTAGTTTTCTGGCAGCCATTGAATTTGCCGCAGGGGATCTGATAATGGGAGCTGTCCTTATAATGCTAAGCGGTATATTCGATGTCCTTGATGGAGCTGTTGCAAGATCGTCAGGAATGATGACACCTTTTGGAGGAGTTCTTGATTCAGTATGTGACAGATATGCTGATGCAGCCATCTTTGCCGGGATCATTTATGGTTCAATAACAGGCGTGATACAAACTACCACATTTTTTCAGGCACCATTGTGGTTATTATGTGTCATCGCACTTATCGGTTCTTACATGGTAAGCTACACGCGTGCTCGTGCCGAAGCTGCAGGTTCTACAGCAATGAACATTGGCATCGCAGAAAGGTCTGAGCGCCTGATCATACTAGTACTGGGAGCACTTACTTATCAGATAATGATCGCAGTAGTACTTATTGCAATACTCACACACATAACACTTCTGCAAAGGATATGGAAAGCTAAACAAACCTTATAAATCTATATATAAGAATCATGTTTAAAGGTACAAATATTATCCGATAATGACTATATTACATTGAAGTAGAAGATCATTATCAAAGCGATATTTTTAATTGCTTGATGTCCATTAATGGCACTATCACATCATAAATAAACACAGAGGAAAAAAATGCAATACCGTGCAGAAGTAACCATAGAACGTAAATCAGGAATGCTGGATCCTGAAGGCACTACTATTAAAAGAGCACTTGAACATCTTGGCTACCACACAAATGATATCAAGACCTCAAAGAGATATATCATCTATCTCGAGGGAGAGTCTCCAGAAATGGCAAAGACCAAAGTTGATGAAATGTGCCAGAAACTTATTGCAAATCCGATGATCCATAATTATACGATCGACTTGAGGGAAGCTTAAATGACTATCGCCATCATTCAATTTGGTGGAAGCAATTGCGATCTTGACGTTCTGCATGTACTGGAAGATGTTGTCGGAACAGAGGCAGAACTGGTCTGGTACAAGGAACACGATCTTGATAAGTACGATGGCGTTATTATCCCCGGAGGATTCTCCTACGGCGACTACCTGCGCGCAGGTGCTATCGCGTCACGAACACCGATTATGGACTCCATCAAGAAGATGGCAGACGAAGGGAAACCTATAATGGGAATTTGCAACGGTTTCCAGATACTCACTGAATCAGGTCTCTTGGATGGTGCACTTACCACCAACGAATACCCAAAGTTCAGATGTGAATGGACAAATTTGAGGGTCGAGACAAATGATTCACCTTTTACATCCGCATTCAAGAAAGGTGAGGTCATCCGCATACCCATAGCTCACATGGAAGGTAATTTCTACGCAGATGAAGCAACCCTTTCGAACATGGAAGACAATGATCTCGTCGCGTTCAGATATGTCGATAATGCGAAACATGTTACTGATGATGTAAACCCTAATGGTTCTCAGGAGAACATTGCAGGAATACTCAGTGGGAATAGAAATGTAATGGGACTTATGCCCCACCCTGAAAGAGCATCCGAAGAAATTCTCGGTTCCAATGACGGAGTCAGGATGTTCGAATCAATGATAGAGTATATTTCAAACAGGTGAACACCTGTTATACTCACATTTTTTTGTATTCTTTTTTGATATATTCAATAATCTGTTGATGTCAATGCTATGCTTTTTGTGTTTACTAAAGACTGTAAAAAAATCAAGGATATCATAGAGTTTTTCAACGGTCAGGATAGTTCCAATCGGAAAGGATATATTGGTGTTAGGCACTATTTCATATGTTCTTAGTTTTGTTTGTTTTGTCACGATTCAAATAAACTAAGAACACTTATATTAATTTTGACTGTCAGACTTGGGATACATATCAATTTCAGCATAGGTATCTTCTGCGATGGCAGCAAATATCTGATTATCTTCATATTTTATTTTTATTTTTTCAAGCATCAATTTTGATCATCAGATACAATAGATGATTGTTTCAATCTAGAGTAAACTTGTGTGTAGTGAAAAGATGAAATCGAACTATTCTAATTGTCTGCATCATTGAGGTAGCACTATGAGATTATCAAATTAGCTTTTCGCTTTAAAAACGTAACTCTTTTTTCAAGACTACTGGCACCACTCTGAGCATAGCTTATGCATTACATTTATATTGTAGAAAATGTACCAGTCCATGAAATATTATTACGATGTTTCGGACGGAATCTGTACCAGAGATTCAATTGCTAACTATCTGAACACAGATAATGCATCAATATGCCAATTTTTGTATTTCTTAGATATCGATGACATTGCTTCTTATGTTGAAAGTAGCTATTATGCCGATAAGGACTGGCACTTTCGGTATAAGGTTTCGTCAATGATAAAGCTCATCGTTGTGAAATGTTATAGAAACCTCTCATTTGAGAAAACAATATCGACCTTAACAAAAGAAGAAGCGCAGCTTCTTTCTTTTGAAGACAATAACGGCATTATGAATCTTCCATCCCCTGCAACACTGCATCATTTTGTAATATACAGACTTGGAAAAACTGGACTCGATGAAGTAATGTTCAAAATTGGAAAGAATATCTCCAAAAATACAAAGATTAGAGATGCGAAAACAGATTCAACTCCACTTGAAGCATCAAGATATGACAAGTATGCAGATTACAATCCGCATTATAATTGTAAGATGGACAAAGCTCACATCACCATGATTGGAACACTTCCAATCTACATGACTCATACAAAAGGTGCTTCTCACGATTCTCCTGAATTGAAGAAACATATTGATGCATTGGTAGAAATGGGAGTTGACATTGACACTTATGCATTGGATGGAGGTTATGATTCATTCAGGAATCATGCAGATATCTGGTATAAGTTGAATGCAAAACCAGTGATTGCATACTCTTCGGATTCTAAAGTTCAATACGAGGGAATGATGGAAAGAATTGATCACTGGGTTAACAAAATGTGGAAACTTGGTGGATCTATTCATATGAAATATGAAGAAAAACTTCATTTCCTCTATGAAAATGGAAGAGAAAAACAGGTAGGTATGCACTTGCGAAACAAGAATATCAAAGATGATGGATTCGATGAAGATTATTCGCACAGGGGTGAATGTGAACGAGTACACAATCATATTAAGTGGACTGTAAAGTTCGACATCAGAGGAATGAAAAATGGCAGTAAGAAACTGTATTCAGTTATGAATTTCGTTGCATATCAATTGCTTGTAGCTACAAATTTGCAAAATGGAGTTAAAGAAACTAACTCATTTGCAAATTATGTATGAGGTAATGTCATCAAATTAGAATGGGAGAATTTATGAGCTAATTTCAGTACTTCACTAATATTCCCTCCACTAAATAAATTATATAATCTCACCTATAACATTTCACTACTAACTTCACTTTCAACCTTTTTTTCACCCATTCCTCAACAAAGTGAACAAATAAATCAAATCTAAAAACATCTTCCTCTATTGTTTTCGGTCCCCTTTTCACTTTCATAAAATGCATTCTCTGGATTGATACCCATGCATTTTTTAACATAAATGATATCAACGCATAGAAATATCGTAGCATTGGATCTCTTGAGGATGTTTTTGGTTTCACCACATTCCGCATTCGATATGATGATTCGATCGTAAACCGTTTCCTGTAGATCGTACTAATCTTTCCGGGTTCCCAATCAATTCCATAAACAACAAACCCTAGATTCTCACAACCATTCTTCCCTCTCTTTCCTTTCAGATACTTAACATCAATAGCAATATCAAGTCCCACATCTCCTTTCTTATTCTTCATGACGTACTTTTCATAGCGTTTATTATTTCCATCAAGAATATCTTTTATTCTCTTTCCCTTTCTTACAACAGGAGTGATATGTGGAATGTCATTCTCCTGCAAAAATGTAAAAACATCTCTGGAATAAAATTCTCTGTCCAAACAAAGAATATTTATTTTGAGATTGATTTTATCAACTACGTCTATGAAATATTTCAGATAATCTGTCTTCGTTTTGCCTTTTTCCACAGGTAACATGGAAATTGTAAATCTTGTGTATTTGTTTATAATGCAAAGAGAAATATAAGAGTAGAATGAGTTTGTTGATTTCTTAGCTTGTCCTCGAATCACATAGTTTTCATTGACATAATTCACTTCTCCATAGTATGGATCATTTGTATAATCGATGGCAAGATCATACTTTTTATTTGAATCAAGGGTTTTGTGGGATGATTGCAAGAGAATCTTTGCATTGTTTTCAATGAGCTGATCGAAATCAATCTTATGTAAATGATATCTCATTGATGTTTCACATGGAGTATTATGATATTGTTTACCAATCGAATGAATTGAAAGTTTATCGGTGGACATTCCGAGAATATTAGTGAAGAGGTCTTTAGGAGTAAGTGATCCATTTATTGAAATGGGAATGTTGTCCAGAAGTGGTGGTAGAACAGTTTTGATACAGTGAGCAGGTGTTAATTCTAGTCGTGATAACATGGAGGGGGCATTTTAAAGGTATATAAATGTGCCGAATGGTGTTGATTTAATGGATTATGCAGAAATTAGAGAACTACTGAATTTGTTAAAATTATGAATATTGGTATAATAACGATTCTGGTACACTTCTCGAAATGATCGGATGATCAGGAATTTTCGAGGCATATTCAAATGATTATCACGTTCCCATCGAAATATTAATTATAAAGGAAGCTTTTCATACTTCATACACCTTTAAAGAACAAAAGAACATAATGTTCGCCAATCAAATTGATATCTGATCAACATGAAACTCTATAGTACCAATCTCAAAGCAGACGAAGTATCTTTCGAAACTGCTCTTATTACAGGTCTTGCTCCGGATAAAGGCCTTTATATGCCCAAAGATCTCCCTCATTTCTCAGAGGAAGAGCTTAGTTCCCTAAAAGATGAACCATATCCCGAGATAGCCTTTAGGCTGCTCAGCAGGATCCTTGAAGGTGAGATCGATGAAGCATCATTGAAAGAGATAACATATGATGCTTACGATTACGATGTTCCTCTCGAGGAAGTGGATGAGAACACTTATATAATGAGACTTGACCGTGGTCCCACTGCTTCATTCAAGGACTTTGCTGCTCGCATGATGGCAAGGCTGATGCAGTTCTATCTCAAAAAAGAGAACAAGAACCTGACAATTCTAACGGCTACTTCCGGAGATACCGGCAGTGCTGTAGCTCATGCATTCTACGATCTTGACAACATAAAGGTGATCGTTCTATTCCCTGAGACTGAAGTATCAGAACGTCAGAGAAAGCAGATGACGACCCTGGATGGCAACATCTCTGCCATTGCAATGGATGGGAAGTTCGATGACTGTCAGGCATTGGTCAAACAGGCTTTTGCAGATCCTGACCTTAAGCATCTGAACCTTTCATCAGCAAATTCTATCAACATTGGCAGACTTATCCCCCAGTCGATCTACTATTTCTATGCTTACCTTAAGCTTAGAGAGTTCCCGGAAGAGATCATCTATTCCATTCCTTCTGGAAATTTCGGTAACATGATGGGATGTGTGCTCGCAAAGAGAATGGGAGTGCCAATCAAGAAGATACTTGCTTCTGTGAATGAGAACGATGAGGTGCCTGTTTTTTTCAACACAGGTGAGTACTCCAAGATCGAACCTTCAAAAAACTGTATCTCAAATGCAATGAATGTCGGTCATCCAAGCAATCTTGCCAGATTGGTGACAATATATGGTGGTGAGATGGATGAGACCGGCCACATAACTAAGATGCCTGATATGGATGTTCTCAATAATGATATCTTCTCTACATCAGTTACCGACGAAGAAACAACGGCTATTGTAAAGGAATTCTATGAGGATTATGGTATTTTCATTGAACCCCATGGAGCAGTCGGAATAAAGGGACTTCTGGATTACAGGGCAGCTTCTAATGACGATACACTGGCTGTAACACTCGAGACCGCTCACCCGGCAAAGTTCCCTAAAGAAGTGATGTCTGCAATAGGTGTCGATCCTGAACCACCCCAGACACTCAAGGATGTCGAGTCAAGAGAGGAATTTATGGAATCTATGGGAGCTGACTATGAGCAGTTCAAGAATTACCTGAAGGAAAAGCTTGACTAAGCTTCTCCTTCGGTTATCATTTCCTATTTTTGTTATTTTTAGGGGTAGAACCTTTCTGGATCGCCTGGATTCCACTATGTTCTAGCATTTTTTTATACATACCAGATATTGATGTATCCAGATCAACGGGTTTAAAAATATGCTATCGAGTTTAAATGAACGTCTTCGTACCTCGAAAACAATAAATTCAAAATATACTCAAAAATAGATTCAAGAAAAAATAAGATGATATGAAAAGCAAAAATTGCTATTCATATACTTATTTCAGGAAACCCTTTCTCTCAAGCCACTCGACCTGTGGTCTTGTGTATTTCCATATTACTTCTGCTTTTGAATCCTGGAAGTCCCATGGTGTGATAATAACAATATCGCCTTCACGTACCCACATTCGCTTTTTCTTTGAACCAGGGATTCGTCCCATTCTTACGATACCGTCCATACATTGGAGGGTAACTCTTTTTCCTCCGAGGAGGGCACTTACGGTTGCAAGTATCTCATTGTTCTCTCTTCGTGGAGTCCTAACTCTTGTGACAGCTGGAGCATCTGTCTTGCTACCACGACCTCCATTATTTTTTTTCATATTACTTCTATAATTGGCCAGATTAATTCCTCTTTATTTTAATGATAATTTTGAAAATTTTTGACACATTTCACTCAGACAATAAGTGCAATACCTCAAAACATTGTGGTCATCTTCCCGCCTTAAGTCCATTTTCGATCTTTAAGGGCCCATACAATTCATTATTAAAAATGAGATGATTTTAAATAACAAATCATAATCGTACTTTTTAGTTATAAACTCCATTCAATCTATATAAAGTCAATTGAAGAAGTTGTATGATTCATCTTTCATCTCATGATATTTAGCTATTTTGTTGATATCAAAGCACATTTTTTGGCTCAAACCCATCCTTCTTCCTCATATATTTTTATACCTTTATCCATTAATTGTCTGATATCTTCAAAAACAGCGGCATTGAACCTTTTTATGTGGAAACAGGACTTGCCTTTAAGAAGATGTAATAGTTCTTCAGTAGCATCATCAAATCTGTCCTTATGCGTGTATATGGGGGAGAAATAGAATCCAACGTGATATTTCTGTATGATGATGAAAGCAAAGAACATATCTTTCTTCTTTGTCCTTCCGATCTGTACAGGTTTTGTTCCGTAAATATCGTATCGTCTGCTCTCATCTATTTTTACAGAGAGGGGTGGCACATAAGAAGAAAGAATAAACCTAAGTCCATTGAAGATATTTTGCTTTTCATCTTCCATATTGAACAATTGATCATTTTCTAAATAAATATGTTTACTAATTTTTAATCTCAGGATCTTATAAATGTCCCTTTCCTATATTCTTCAAAAGCTATCTCTAACTCTTCCTGTGTATTCATCACAATAGGGCCATACCATGCAACCGGTTCATTGAGTGGTTTTCCTGAAATGAGCAAGAAGCGAACACCATTATCTCCAGAAGTGACTGAGATATGGTCACCGTCATTGAACATAATAAGATTTTCGGAACTAATGAATGATGAATTGTCAAGGTCTGAATAGTTAGTACCGTCCACTTCATAAGCATAGGTGCATTCATTTTCATCAAAAGAACCGTTTCCCTTCATTGCATATGCAAAGACGGTATGTCCCATTTAAGTAGGGTGCGTGAATCTATATTAGCTGGAATTGTCACATCAAGATATTCAGGATCAGTCACAATGTCCTGTACAGGGCCTTTATTTCCTTCGATTTCACCGCAAATGACCTTTACACGAACATTGTCATCTAATACTACTTCCGGGATCTGCTCACTTTTTATTTCCTGATACTTTGGCTCCATCATCTTATGGGATGCTGACAGGTTAGCCCACAACTGGAATCCCCAAAGGCTGCCATCGGATTCACCTTTGGGCATTTCCTGATGAATTATTCCGCTTCCGGCGCTCATCCACTGCACATCTCCTGAATTGATCACTCCTGAATTGATCACGCCTGAATTTCCCAGGCTATCACCATGCTCTATTTTTCCTGAGAGTACATAGGTTATAGTCTCTATGCCCCTGTGCGGATGCCAGGAAAATCCCATTAAAAATTCATTCGGATCGTTCGAATGGAAGTCATCAAGCAAGAGAAAAGGATCAAGTTGAGGTGGCTGGTTAAAACCAAAACATCTTTTCAGGTACTCCTGCTCCTTCAAGGGTCGGTCTGCTCTTTATTATTTTATTTATAAATCTTGTAGTGCCCACATAAATTCCCCATAATGTATGTTTGTCTGATACTATATGTTGTTAATGCAGAGCAGATTGATTGCCAAAAATAATATATTTGAATTGTTTTGATCAAAGGTCTAACTGAAATGATCATATTTAAATTTGGAAATTGGCAGATGAAAAGTTTATACACTTCTAAGATCAACATTAAACGAATATATATTCTATAATCTTAGGTGATAGTATGCAAGTGATCTCTGTAAACCCTGAACTGTGCACCAATTGTGATGTATGCGTAGAACTTTGTCCGATGTCGATAATACTTCCTTCAGAGGAAGGTGGAACTCCTTACAGTCCAGAAGAAGCAACTGTATATTGTTCAAAATGTGGACACTGTGAAGTGTTCTGTCCCGAGGGTGCAATTTCTACTTTGTTTGACTCAACTTACTATCAATTTCAGGATGATAGTCCTTCCTCTCTTACGCCATCAGAGATCGGAAAATATATGGTAATGCGGCGCTCGGTCAGAAACTACAAGGATGAAAAGGTGGAAAAGTCTACAATTGAAGAGATACTTGATATTGCACGTTATGCTCCTTCCGGGATGAACAATCAGCCTGTACATTGGACCATTGTCCACAACCCGGAGGAAGTTAAGAAGATCACTTCTCTGACCATTGACTGGATGCGAGAGGTAGTGGCCGATGATATTGAACATCCTCTCAAGCCACTGATGCCAACTCTGATCTCAGTTTATGAAAATGGCAGTGATCCGATATGCAGGGGAGCACTTCATTTGGCTTTTGCTCACGCTGAGGCTGAAAATCCGACTGGCTATACTGACAGTATCATAGCGCTTTCATGGTTCGAGCTTGCAGCACAGGCGTTCGATATCGGGGCATGCTGGGCTGGTTTCCTTGCCATTGCGGCAACATCCTACCAACCACTCATAGATGAGCTTGACCTTCCGCAAGAGCATGTGGTGCAATACAGTATGATGTTCGGTCATCCTGATCATAAGGTCAATGGCATTCCGGGAAGGGAGCCTGTGAGGGTAAATTGGAAATGAGTGTAAATAATACAAAATAGTTTATAATTATAAGGTAAATAGTTGGAGAATGGACTCACAGGAGTCCTTTCTCCAAATAATATTCATCCCTTGCAGCAACGAATGCTTTCAAATTATTCAGGGATGTATGTGGTGCCAGTCCACAACCCGGTGCGAGAATATCAACTCCATCCTCTATGCACTGTTTTGCTTCTTCTTTCACCTTTTCGGGCTTCATCCCAAGAAGTGTATGCACAGGTGATACATTCCCTATCAGACAGGCTTTGTCACCGATGGCACTTTTTGCATATTGGACATCTACCTTTTCTTCTATGCTTATACCATCGAAACCAGAGATCGCAACTTTCTCGAGGATATCGGCAGAATCCCCGCATATGTGGGCTATGGTCTTTCCTTTTATCTCACGGTTAAGTCTTTTGTATTCCGGGAATATCATCGTTTCAAAGAATTCCGGTGGGATCAATTCTGGTCCTGCTTCCGAATCAGGTATGCAGACAACATCAGCCCCGCGTTCTAGGAGTGCATTTGAATATTCTATGCAAATATCAGTACTGAAAGTTATCAGTTCCTTGATGGTATCGGGGTGTGAAATGAACCACATGAGGTAGTTCCTTACACCAACAAGTGATAATGTAATAGCAGCCGGCCCGAGGTGACCTGCAATTATTGGTATATCTTCATCAGCTCTCTTCTTGATGATCTCTGTGGCATCCAGAATGGTCTTGATCCTTTCAGACTCAAGGAAATTCTCAGGCACTGTCAGATCTTTCACATCCTCGATGGTCTCAAAAGGAAAATCGTGAATGGAAGGTTGTGTGTCATAGGTCCCTTCTCCCATCGTACACCCTAATGTCTGGGCAATAGCAGTTCCATCGAATGGATAACGAATGCCTTCCAGGCCAGCGATCTCATGTCCTGCAATGGCGAGTGTAGCCATTTTCTCTGAATTAAAATGTGCTTCCGGCCACTGTGTGCCCGAAGCTTGCATTAGATCAATAGTCCCTGTCTGTGTAACTGAACAAACGGGTACTTTGTCTACTTCTTTCCCTTCAAGCGATCTGATGAATCTTTCTTTTGGTGTGATATCTGTCAGGTGAAACCCTCCTTTATTCGATCTGAGCTAACATTCCTATGTAAATAGTTCAATATAGGCTGATATATCTGTTTATTAGTTCTATACAATTTCAGTATCTGAACTACTTTAAATTTGTGATTCAGAAGTTAGCTGTAATAGCTTAATATTCCATCTTGGTAATGGGTGAATCTCAGAGGGTTGCAAACCAATGAATTCTGTGCAGGAACATTTAGTTAATATATAATTGGAGGCACTATCCGAGTAAGTCCACAATTATTGAATTGAATAAAGAAATATGATGGTGATTTGAAATGAGTGAATTAGATGCAATATCGACGGAAGCACCTGAATGCATGGTGTGTAAACACTTCATTGAATCGATTGGTATGCCCGCATGTAAAGCGTTTCCATATGGTATTCCATCAGAGATATGGCATGGCTTCAAGAAACACAATGGATCATACGAAGGTGACCATGGCATTCAGTTTGAATCAATTTCCAAGTAAACAAATGATTGACTAAAAGGTTTTTTCATTTTTGTATATAATCTATAACTTTTCGTACCTATAAGCAATATTTATATTATGGTCTAAGCCAATTCATTTCATATTGCAAACTACTACTTATGCATCCAATCAGCTTCTTACTGTCAAACGTATCTTCAAAGACAATAATAACTAGGATCAATTTTGCATTGACCATGAAGACATTCTTCGCAATGTTGAGATTGAAGAAGTCAACAAGATGTTATCTTGCAAAGATAAGAGTCGTGGTTTCTTCACTTATCAATGTGAAAGTTGTGGTAATTACAAAACGGTCTATTTTGGATGTAACAGTCGTATCTGCACAAATTGTGGTCTAAATCATACTGAAAAATGGTCTAAATCTCTCAAACGTGCAATGTTCAATGTAGTTCATAGGCATGCTGTTCTTACAATCCCGGATCTTCTGTGGGGTTTTGTTAGAAAGAATCGTTTTCTACTAAAGGTTTTGATGGATGCAGCAATTGTAGCAATTAATGACACTATTTCATTCAAGCACAGGAATGGTCGTTTGCTTGCGGGTGCTATTGTCGTTCTACATCCATTTTCCAAAGATATGGGTTTTAATCCTCATCTTCATATTCTTCTAACTGAAGGTGGATTTGATATGTATGGTAAATTCATTCACCAAAAGTTCATTCATTTTAAGACCATGCGAAAAACATGGCAATACCAAGTGCTTACGAGATTCAAAGATGCCCTCTCTAAGGTTCAAGCATTCTCCCATCTTGTAAATCAACTTTTTAAAGAATATCCTGATGGATTTTATGTTCATATGCCAAAAAACTCAAGAATCACTAACAAACAAAGGATGGCACAGTATGTCGGCAGGTATATCAAGCATCCAGCTATCGCAAATTCAAGGTTGTATAGTTATGATGGAAAATCCGTTACTTTTTGGTATAATGATCATGAAGGAGTAAGGCATTTTGTGACAATGGAATTGCAGGAATTTATTAGAGCGTTAATTCAGCATATTCCTGATCGAAATTTTAAAATGATACGGTATTATGGTGCATATAGTCGCAAAGTCAAAAAGAGATATTCAAAGTGCTTACAGAGAAGTATAAGGCAGACAAATCTCAAAGACTTCAGAAAAGTGTTGAATAAGTGGGCGCCACAGTGTTTATTTTGTGGTGGCAAAATGAAGTTTGTTTGGTATGAGAAAAAACCACCTGGGGAAATTGCGGAAGTTAATGGCAATATAAATGATCGGGGTATAGTGATGGGGTAGTCGTACCTACAATAAATTTGCACCCGAAGGGTGCTTTCTTGTATTATTGCATTTACCTACTGGATTGTTACCTATTTTTCATAGAAATTGCTAAATTTATTCCATTTATTTATCACTGAATGAACTTCTGTGCTGTTTTCCATGAATGTCTTACAATATCGGGAAAGGAGCTATTCTCACGGTACCAATTCTCAAGGAACTTCTTGGTCTTAGGATCTGATGGATAACCACTGCCGATATCCACGCCCATGTCCACCTTTATCTTCTCTATAAGTTCATCACGCCTGACCTTTGCTAATATAGATGCAGCTGAAACAACTGGAAATAGATCGTCTGCCCCATGTTTTGAGATAACTTCCGGAGGTGATACATCTGGATGCTTTTCCATGTAATTGTCAAAAAGGCGCTTCCCAAAGCGTTCCTCCTTCACATCTGCTGCATCCGCATAGATCTTGTCAGAAGGAAGTTCCTCAATGACCGAACCAAAAGCAAGCACCATAATATCATTCATGCTCATCAGTTTTCGAAGCTCATCGATCTGATTAGGAGATACCTCATAAACGAACCATCCATCTGCATATTTCTTTATCTGAGCGGCAAGATGTACTCGCCTTTTTGGGGAAAGCTTCTTGGAATCCGCAACTCCCAGATTCTTCAGAGCATTGCTTTTATCCTCATCGATCCTCACACCGCCTATGCACATCGGCCCGATGACCGGACCCTTCCCTGCTTCATCAATTCCAATTATTTTCATTGAGATCTTCCCTGACATGATTACCGTTGTCCTAAAGCATACTACTCATACGAACACAGTAAATATAAGGTAGCCGATTCCCATCATAATAATTGAATGCTTAAGTCCTGACATCACACTACCTTCCCCCATAGCACCTGCCATAAGTCCTGAACTTAAACCCTGAATGAGAGAAGCATGCATGAAAAGACGGGTATATCCTTCAAGATCGAAACTACCCAAAAATCCACCCGCACCACCGGATTCGGTCATCTTTTCCCCAGCAGCTGCCATCTCCGCAAGAAATGTCGTAGAAATAACATAGATAACGCCTACGAACACAAGGAAGGAAATATAGATGATCACGATATAGATCATCATGCTCATGGCACGTTCTCGTTTCATTGACTGTTCGGAAGCAGCATCGCGAGCTGCCACCAGAAGCACTTCACCAACATCACCACTTGATTCATTGGCCTTTGTAATAAGCGTCAGTGACCGTGCAATTACCTGTGTCCGAAGCCTGTTGGCAAATCTGATAAGAGAATCATTGACATTCATACCCCATGAGATATCTGCCCATATCATCCGGATCTCATTTCCAAGATGTCCGGATTTTGATTTTGCCATCAGCTTTATAGAATCACGAAGTGTCATCCCTGTTTCATTTGTACTTGCAAGCTTCTTCAAAAAATCTGGAAAATTCCTTTCAAGATGCTTTTTCTTACGGGACATTATCTCATGGAAAAGTGCCATTGGGACTATGGCAATGAACAGTGCAAGCACGATATAGTCATCAATAAATCCAATTTTTTGTGCTGTTGTCACGAGACTTCCGATATTTGACCAGAAAGGTATGACAAGAACCAGAATTGCTATAGGGATAGTAACAGCAAGAGAATAAAGGGGATTGTGCATCAAAAGATCAAAAGGGTTTTTCGCGAATTTCCTGACAGAAAGTAATTTTTTGGCTTTCGCAAAATTCAGATAATATTCCCTATCACGCACATTATCTTCAGTATCATTGATAAGTTCCCCTGCATCATCATAAACTGGTTCCAGATATGAAGGAAGAACAGGAATACCATGCTCAAGTATAGTCCGGGTAGGCAATAGTTCAGGTTCACCCATTTCGCTCGGAGTTATGATACTGATCATTACCACGAACATAAGGGAGCCTATCGGCAGAACAGCATATATGATAGCATAGACCATTACTTCCGATCCGGAACCCATGACCGCCATCATGACGCCCATGATTATAATGAACAAAGGACCAGCAACGAATGCGGTCACATACGACTCTGCAAGTAGTCCGAGGGTCTCCAAAAAGCCTTTCTCGTCAATAGATGTTTTTTGAAGATACTGTTCGGCTTTATCTTGAAAATAGCGTGGAATACTGCCACCACTATCGATAATTGTAATAAGATTATCCATTAGTTCATTGAATCTATCAGAAGGGGATCTCTCACTTATGTTAGAGATCGCAGTCTTCATGTCATATCCAAAATAGTCCATTTCACGGATAATGGCATTGATCTCTTTCGAAACTTCCCCATAAGTACTGCCGGAGCGTGAAAGCAGTCTGAACACCTCAATTATGTTCATTCCACCTTTACTAAGTGCATACATAAAAGTGACTGCGTAAGGAAGCTGTCTGTCAATATCACCTTTCCTTTCACTCGCCTGAAACTTGGGATAAAGCATGAACATCCCATATATTCCACCGCCAAGAGAAGCAGCAAAGAAGAGCATTATCAGAAAACCTACGAATATACCCTTAAATTGCAATATCCATGCACTGGACTCAGAGAACTCCAGTTTTGTGATGGCTTCCGGTAGTCCGACTACATAGATAGAGATATACGCAACAAAAATACCAATTATCAAGCCGAAGACACAACTTAGTAACGAATAGAATATTGCATTTGAGACATACATCTCATAAGAGAGTGGTATTCTTGCTTGGAAAAGCTTTAACTGGAGATTTTCATACTTATCTTTCCTCTCTTGAACATAATCACCAAGTAATGTAAAAGGTAATTTTTTGAGAATATTTAAATATGTACTGGCCTTCTCTTTGGAATAACTCGTACCGTTACTACTGACAGAGAACTTGCTCTTTAGCCTTGTAAGTAATGAAGATTTCTCAGCATTGGAAGAAACTATAGCTTCATCATGCTCATTTTTTATTTCCAGAGAGTTTTTTTCGGACACGTTTTCACTCCTGAGGATCAGAGCAAATTCAGGTGCTTCAAAATTCTATTTGGGTTGGATTGATATGTGTTGATTATGGTCGATATCTGCTTGAAGTCCTTGATGTCGTTATCTACCATGTATTCAAGGACAAGCTGGCGATTCTTTAGTTCATTATTGACATCCATAGCATTCCAACCCCTCTGAATACGTATATCCATTAGGGCTTTCGATTCACCGGTCCTGTGAAAAGTATCTGTATTAGAATCCCATACAAATACATCGTTCGTCCTGATATTATGCGTGTTAGGGTCAATATCGATGATCTCCACAAGTTTCAGATTTCTTCTGACACGTTTACCATTTGAATAGGTCTGTGCCTGAATACACATGATGTCAAGAGCCTGTATCATGTTACGCGGAACACTGATCGGAGGATTTTCCAGTCGGTGAATTGCCGATGGAACTGAGTCTGCATGCATTGTAGAAAATGTAGTGTGGCCTGTGGACATTGCCTGAAAAAGAGTGAGAGCTTCCTTACCTCGAACTTCACCCACGAGAAGATATTCTGGGCGTTGACGAAGTGCAGCTTTCAAAAGATCGTACATGTCTACTGCACCCCTCTCATCTGACGTGAACGAATCCCTTGTTACCCCAGGTATCCAATTCAGATGAGGTAACTTCAATTCCCTTGTATCTTCAAGGGAGATTATCTTTGCTTTTTCAGGAATAAAAAGAGAAACTGCATTCAGTGATGATGTCTTCCCTGATGCAGTCCCACCTGCATAGATAAGGCTCTTATTGTTCTCGATGCACAACCAGAGATATGCCATAGCTTCCGGTGAGAAAGTGCCCCATTTCAGAAGATCTACAGGGGTTATTGGAACTTCATTGAACTTCCTGATAGTGAAAGTACTGCCATGGGTGGTAACACTCGTACCTAACGTCATTTGTATCCTTGAGCCGTCCGGCATGGTAGCATCCACCATCGGATCAGCAACAGAGATGTGTTTGCCACTCCTCTGTGCAAGCTGTATTATAAAAGAGTCCAATTCCTCTTCATCAAAAATAATGTTCGTAGCAATGTTCAGGTACGTTTTATGGTACAGGAATATAGGTTTGCTGTGACCATTCCCTGAAATATCCTCAAGGGAATCATCGTTCATCAAAGAATCTATCTTACCAAAATGTATGAAATCACGTCTGGTGTAATACAATATCTTTTCGAGCATGTCAGGAGTTATCCCGATAGCATAATCCTTGATGATATCCCTTATTACTCTCCCAATAACCTCTTCCTTGTCATCATCCTCACCTATCTTTTTTACAAGAAGTATATTGCGCAGCCTATCCTGTACTTCAGCCAGGAAAACAGTCTCAAAATCAGACATTGAAGGCTCAACAGCATAATAGAGATGATTATTACTATCGTCGTTGTAAAGGATGACAATGAAAACATAAGGTTCATTGACCCAGTAACGGTCAACTTCTTCATAATTATCAATACCGTCAAAACAAGAAAGCAAACCGTGCAATTCTGGATCGTATGCCTCGATCTCTTCATTTTCATTATGAAATAGATTTTTGATCTTCTGTACAAAGCCAATATTTTCAGCAGAAACACGCTTTAAGTCAGTATCTTTAGGCTCTTCATCAGGTTGTTCATCGGTTGATTCATCTGTTCCTGCGACAAGTTGTTTAGTAAGTATCTCATTGAATTGCTCTTCAGCGTCCCCATCAGTCAAATCGTCTGATAAAGCGTCTTCGGAAGGCTCATCCGGCATATTGTCCTTAATTTCAAGAACGTTATCCGAAATCGTATCTACATCAAGGCTTTCATCTTGGACATCGGGAATATGAGTTTCCGAATTCACTGATTGGAGTGCCAATTCCTCTTCGGAAACTGTTGTGATTGGCTTAAACCTTTCATGATCACTCACATTCGGGATCCATTCTTCGGTAGGATCTCGACCAGGAATATTAGTACCAAACTTCTCAGACCTTGGCAGAAGTATTCCGAATTCATTCTCCATCTCTCTATCTTCAGGAGGTCTTTTCGAAATATTCACAGGGGAAGACATGCCGCGTGGTTTCAGTATTACAGCATCAAGGTCTTCTTTATCAATATCCATACCATAAACAGGTTTGAATATTTTTGGTTCTTCAAAGCCAAACCGATTAACAGGCGATGATGTTGAACCACTCTTGGGTTCAAAGACCTCTGGTCCTTCAGGTTTTGGAGAGGAGGATGCAAAAGTCTCATTTCGGTTTTCGGGAAGTATTCCTTTTGCAATCAAATTATCAGAGCCTGATAGTTCCTCCCCTTTATTGTCTAAATGATCAGGATCGTTCTTGAAAGCAGGTTTCCGACCGGAATCATCCACTGAATCTGAACCAGCTTCCTCTGTTTTTTCGTCTGCTTTTTTAACCATCATTACACCGCAATGGTTCATTTGAAGCCAATACAAGCTATATAGTAACCAATAATTATATTATTATAATTATGATTACTAATTATTATACTTATTGTTGCTATTTCTCCATTTAATGAAAAGTAATGAAAAATATTAAATCTAAAGCTATACATGTTCGTTCTATTACCGGTTCAAATTGCAATCTGGTCATGAATAAATGACCATGGAGATAACCCCCATGCCAATAATTACCTTACAATACGAGGATCTGGAATCACTCACAAAAGCAGACAAGGATACGATCATAGACCGTGTACCAATGATAGGTGCGGATATAGAACGTATTGAAAAGGAAGCCATCGACATCGAGTTCTTCCCCGACCGACCTGATCTTTACAGTGTAGAGGGAGTAGCAAGAGCAATGAGAGGTTTTATGAACATCGAGACCGGCCTTTGCCAGTATGAAGTAACGCCATCTGGTGTTCATATAGAACTCGACGAAAAAATAAAGGAAGTGCGGCCTGTCCTTGGATGTGCTATTGTAAAGGGTATCAATTTCACATCCAGTTCTATCAAGTCATTGATGGATCTCCAGGAAGATCTGCACTGGGGTCTTGGAAGGAACAGGAAGAAAGTGTCTATCGGAGTTCACGATATGACAAACATCGAACCACCTTTCAAATATCAGGCAGTCAGCCCGGACTTCGAGTTCGTACCCCTTGATTTTACTGAACCGATGACAATGGATGAGGTACTTGAAAAGCATCCAAAAGGTGTTCGCTTTGCAAATATACTAGAAGGGATGGAGAAATATCCTCTGATAACTGATTCTGAAGGAAAGGTGCTTTCATTCCCACCAATAATCAATGGAACCCTTACAAGGGTCGAGGAGAGCACTACAGACCTTTTCATTGATGTTACAGGTCTTGGAGATGCAGTATATACCGCACTTAGCATCGTAGTAAGTGCACTTGCTGAGAGGGGCGGAAAGATAGAGTCAGTAAAGGTAGTATATCCTGATGGGACCGAGAAGGTCACACCGGACATGACACCAAGAACTCTCAATGTACCACGCTCAGATATCGATTCACTCATCGGCATAAAGCTTACAGATGACGAGATCATCAACGAACTAAAGAGAATGAGGTTCGATGCAAGCGTTCTTGAGGATGGAGATATGTTCGAGATCAGCGTCCCGACATACAGAGCCGACATCCTCCATAATTTCGACATCGTTGAAGATATTGCCATTGGATACGGCTTTGATAAGATAAAAAGCGAATTCCCAAAAAGTGCAACCATTGGATGTGCACACCCGATCTCTGTTACAAGAGGTGTCATGCGTGAGATAATGGTGAGCCTTGGTTACTCCGAGGTCATGCCATTTACACTTACAAGCCAGAAGGTACATTTCGAATGGATGAACAGGGAGGAGACAGATGATGTGACCTTCGTACTTCATCCCATAAGCGAAGACCAGACAATGGTACGTACCACCATTTTGCCGAACCTTATTGAAATATTTTCCCTGAACCAACATCATGAACTACCACAGCGCCTCTTTGAAGTAGGTGAAGTAGTCGTTAATTCAAAGAACCGCCTGCACCTTGCAGCAGCCTCCATACACGCTCAGGCTAACTTTACAGAGATAAGAGAGGTCCTTGATGCGGTCATGAGGGAACGAGATATCGAATATGAGGTCGTTGTATCTGAGGACCCGGCATTTATCGAAGGCAGGCGTGCAGATATTCTTGTCAACGGTGAAAAGGTCGGAATGATGGGAGAGCTCTATCCTGAAGTGATCATTAACTTCGGCCTTGGACAACCTATCGTTGGATTTGAGATTGACCTTACAGAATGAACCCTTTTCTATTCCCGGAAATATCCGGGAAAAATTCTTTTTTTAATTGATATGATTAAAACTTAGAATTACGATAAAAGATACGGGCCCGCCGCGATTCGAACGCGGGTCAATGGGTGTCTTCGCAGCATATTACTACATCGAAGCCCATGAGGATGTCCTGGCTACCCTACGAGCCCTCTTTCAAAATTACGATGCTATCATTGTAATTGTTACTATTAAACCTTTCGTCACAACTTCCACTTGTGGCTACTTATTTTATCACAAATGTGTTCATATATTTAAACGAATATAGGCTCTGTAGAAATCGTTATTATAACTTCAACTAAGCCATTCATTTTTATAATAATAAATCCCCTGTGATTGATCTCCAACTTAAATACAAGGGGATGAATGTGTTTGTTCCAAATTATAAATCTGAAACACACTTCAAAAATTTGTTACTCGTACATATTCTGTTGTTTTGGATTCGATCTTTAAAAGAACACTGGACCTATTTTACAAAAACAGAGACTCTATAGACATTACTGCAATTGATTCCACTGGATTTACAAGTGGTTATTGTAGTAATTATTATTCTTGGAGAATCAAAAAATGGAGACGAAGTTACGTTAAAACTAGTATTTCGGTTGATGTTCATAAATTTGTAATCACTGGTTACAAGATTTCTGGAAAACCAGTTCATGATGCAAAACATGCAAAGGCATTGCTATCGCAATGTCATCACAATAGGAGATCAAGATATTATGTGGTGGATAAAGCCTATGATTCTGAAAACATACACGAGTTGACGAGGGAAAAACTTGGATCAATAGCAATTGTTCCATTGAGACAACGTGAAAGAAAGCGAATCAAGGGAAGATATCGGAAGAAGATGATACATGAATTTGATAGCAAGATATACTCTATGCGGAATTTAAGTGAAACGATGTTCTCGGTTTTGAAAAGAAGGTATGGGGATAACTTACGTGCGAGAAAGTACAGAAATCAAGTAAAAGAAGTGAAGTTCAAAGTGATATTACACAATCTTGATAAGTTCATCAAGACTGTGTTTTTAGTTTGGATGAGGATTTCTACAGAGCCCTTTTTTCTAATGTTCTTATGTCAATCCAGCTTTTCCAGCTTCAACCTGAAAACTTCAATACCTGCACCACGACACGCCGTCATTCTGCTACTATCAATATCTGCACAGACGATGCCCAGGCGTATATCTTCGACATCCACTCCGTACTTTTCAGCATAAGGAAGCTTGAACCTCTGGACCTGTCCGATGTCATTATCTCTTGCATTGATCTCTATCTCTATCAGGAAATGTTTGTCCTGTGAATCAGTAAAAACAGCATCTATCCTACCACCTTCGACCTCCACCTCGACTTCGTGGAATGTCAGTCCGGGTTCGATAAGCTCGGGGATGCTGGATATCATCCTTGATATATCATCTTCGGAAATATGTTTTGACTCAAGGGCATCTTCTACATTTGGTGATCTCATTATCAGATTCAGGTATTGAATAGCAGTCGTCATCTTGTTGTTCTTCACATTCGGATAAACGGCGATGTCCTTTCCATCTCTGGAATGGACGAGTATTCCAACATTGCTGAGATTCTTTTTGCGTGATATTGGAAGGGAACCTCTACCTTTGCTAACAACACCTACCGTATTTCTTCTACTTAATATTCGTATAGTTTCCCGGATTGCTTCTTGTTCATCTTCTGAAAGATCCTCAATTGCAACGATGGAATAATCACATTCATGCTCTTCTTTTATGGTTTGAAGTGTTCTCAACACAGATTCGGCAACTTCTACTGCGGTGTCATCTCTTACATAATATCTAAAATTATCCATTTTATCACGCTTTTCAACTTCGCAGTAAAGTAACGAGAAACACTTCTCAGAAAGTGGTTATTATTTTTAAGCTGCCTTTCAAAAATTTAACACATTATCTATTGATTGTTATATTTAAAGATGCTGATTGTGGAAGGGTAGAACTAAAATACTATTTTTAAAAATGATCTAATATTTCAAATATAAGCTCAAGTGGCTAACTCTAGCTTATAAAAAGTCAAAGAAGAATGTAGGTTCACCTGGTGTGGTTGAAGTTGAAGCCCACGAAAGTGATTCAAGTGGTAATGATAATGCAATAGTATCCCCAAGCAATCCTAAATTAGTAACAGTAAAGTTGCAGGACAGTATGAAGGTGTATTCTCATCATGGACAATAATAGATGTTCCTTCCTTTGAAGATAACCTTATTGCAGGCATTGAAGCCCTGGCAGGAGCTTTCATCCGCCCGAACATGTTACTTCTGACACCGCCATTATCTAAAGAGTGGGAAGAAGACATTAGTAGACTAGTTCAAAAGGCATTACAGAACCGAATAGGTATTGTGATATATGCAGCTCACCCTAAATCCGGTCTTGAAAGGCATAAATCAATTAACCTCTGGATAGATGACAAAAGTCCGGAATGGGAGATCAGCATGGATCTTGGAAATATGGACCTTGCAATTCTGGTTGGGTACAAGCTCAAAAGAAAATGGAAAGCTTCAATGAACCTCATAACCGCGGTTGATGATGAAGAACAGAAAAAGAAAGCAGTAGAATATACTCAGACATTAGCTGAGCTGGCAAGACTTCCAAATGTGAACCACTTTGCACTAATAGGAAGTATTGAAGGCATAGCCCATGAAGCACCCCAGGCAGCTTTGAACATATTTAACCTGTCCAATGAACCGGACTTTGAGTTAATCCGTCGAATGGTAGAGCTGACAGGTTCATCCTGCCTCTTTACAATAGACTCAGGAGAAGAAAATGCTCTGGCATGATGGAACAATAAGATCTTTTTTCAGCTACCCTTCAAATATTAAAGTCTAGCCGAAAATATGACTTTGCTATCGATCAAAGTACTAGTTCATATTATTAACAAATGATGTTTCCATTCAGGATATGATACGAGGACAAGCAAAAAAGTCAACAAACTCATTCTATTCATAAGTCTCACCTTGCACTAGTTTTTTTGAATATCTTTATAGAGCTGAACCATAATACTTATATCTCGAAATTGTAGTGTATATATGGGTATATCTTATTAATTTCTTATAGGGGGTTATAATATGAACTATACATATCAGGATTCTACTGAACTATCGATACAAGTGGATTTTATCCAGGATCTACAGAATTTCATGAAGGTTTCGAAGGAAGTCATACCTCTTGAAAAGTCTGCAACAAAAATAAAAAAAGAAAATAAAGAAGACGTCGTGATCTTGGAGAATATAATTCAGGAAATTGATAAATTCCAAAAAGACACAACCGATTTTATAGAAAAGATCACACAAGGAATTGATTCAAAACACATTCTTGAAATTAGGGATACGATCCTTGATACATGTTCATCTGTATCTTCAAGCAAAGATAATGAGATAGTTGAAAAAATTGAAGAGAAAACTAAACTTGCCCAGCATGAGGTAAAAGATCTTGAATCAAAAATGCTCTCGATTCTGAGTCCCTTTTTTGAAATTAGCGTATATGATGCTGATAATTCATACTCTGCTTTTTTAGTAGATAAAAGAATGATTGGAAAGCAGTTTAGTTCTATCAACAATATGCAATATGAATTTGATCTGACCTTCACTGATGATCTGATAAAAGTTGAAGATCTGCAAGAACTCACATTACCTATCTGGTCTATGAGTGGTATATTGCATAAAGAGAATAAATTAAAGAAGATAAATGTCTCTGACTTCTATGTTAAATCCATCGATTATGAAGGTGAGAACCTGAAAGCGGTGATCGAAGACAAAGATTCTGAACACAAATTCACAATATCAGGAGATGAGAATACTTACATAATTCACTATGGTGAATATGATATAACAGGTGATAATGTCCTGGCAGATTCGATAAACATGAATTATGTCGATATAATTGCAAAAAAACTCAAGAAAATGTTCTCAGGATCTGTGGAATCAAAGAAACTTACGCGTATCTTACTTGATAACAAAAATGCTATGGACGATAACAGGATACTGGACTGTCTCAAAATTATCGCCAATAAATATGGTGAGATCATTAAGGAATGCACTGACAGAGGATATGCAAAAGAAGAGGTCACAATAAAGATAGAGCAGCCCGATGGTACAAGAACTGAAAAATTTATTGCAAAATCAGATATTTTTAGTCAGCTTTCGGCGATCGGCAGCGAAGGAATTGAAATTGCAAAAATATTTGGGGTTGCAAATAGATAACTATTACGGGTGAAGGGGCAGGCCCCATCTCAAATAAAATGGAGATATAGGGGGATGTAATTTTTGCAGAAGCAACAACTCTATCATCCCTTTTTGGTCCCTGGTAGCTGAACTGGGATTTGCCGGCCAAACATTTCCAGAATTTGTTTTAGTGGAAAGGAAATCCCTATATTTCCTAAACACATCCTTTCCTTTTCCATTTTCAATATGAATAACTCGAGCTTCATTCAAATCATAGAACAAGGTTACATAGGTATGACCTTTCTTGACAGAGATCTCATCTACACCAATTACATCAAGATTTGAGAGGTCAGTTTTTCCCATTGCTTCCTTAGCATAATGACTAAGGATTCTCGGCTCTGTAGAAATCCTTAATATTTGGACAATAATCAAATACAAAAATATTATTTAATGTGTTGCAAGATGTTGGATTATAATCTCAATTCCAGTCTATGTATGTGGATTTTGATAGGATTTTAACAAAGTCATTATTTTAGGTAAGTATATATGCATTCCAGATATGTTCCTTCCTGTTAATTATTATATTCAGGATGTGGTATATTGGATTATGAAATAGCTTTAAAGAACTCTTGGAATGTTGTGAAAGGTAACCTCGTAACATTTATAGTTGGTTTATTGATAGCCGTTGTAGGCTCAATATTTATAGTTACCATTGCACCTCTTGCCTATGGATTTATTTCCATGGCAGTAAAAGGAGCAAGGGGAGAACAAATCGAGATATCTGATGTCTTTGTAGGTTTCAACAAGGACGATTTTATCAGAAGTTGGACATTCATGCTGATCTATATAGTGATCGCCACAATACTCGGGCAGATAGCATCCATACTCAGCACAATTGTAGGAATACTTTTCATGTTTACAATGCCATTACTTGTCATTAAGGGATATAATGGCATTGAAGGAATAAAAGAAAGCATAGAGATTATAAAGAAAGCCCCTGTTGAATGTGTAATCGTTTATGTAATCATGCTTGTTCTCAACCTGATTGGTACACTCCTTTTAGGAATTGGTCTGCTTGTGACAGTACCTATCAGTTCAGTATTTTTGGCAAACGCAACATTCGAGCTTTCTGGAGAATCAGTTAAATAATGTGACCATATAAATGCCAATCGATTTGACCATAAAGTGCCTCCTACGATCACTAAATAGGGGTTTTATGGTCAAAGTATATTTAGCCTATTAAATTTCATTTTTTAAGACCACTATATGATATGATGATGAAACTTTTTTGTTAATATTACAGTTAACTCTTTTTACAATTATAGATTAATATTGCTCAAAGTAATTGACTATACTGAATTATTAATAGAGTTCTATTTTTCGTGTTACCCATATCTCCGATTTTCTATGAAGTAAGCTTTATTTTATTTCAATAATTCCTCTAAAACCTCCAAATCGTCCCCACTTTTTATCGCGATCTCAACAGATGCATTATCCTTACAGCAAAATATATTTTCGTCCCTCTGTACCACAAAAAACCGAATCTCATTGTTCTTTTCGCCAAACTTTCCACTGGTCAAAGAAGCATTTTTAATGATGCTATCTCTATTTTTGATCAAAATCTTTGCTTTTGGAGAATATTCGCTGTTCCCCCGTATCTCTATACAAGGATCTCCCCAATATATCTCAAAAGCCTCCATAACCTTCAAAAATCTTCCTTCTTCTATCCCAACGTTGATGATTTTAAATTCCTTATATTTGCTCAACAATTCTCTCATATCCACACTCTCCTCACACCGAAATATATTAATCAAAATTTCCAGACTCACTTAACATTTTGATTGTATGATTTGTTCCAGTATTCTTGTCACTATTCCAACTATTTTTTATGCAGGGTAAGATTTGAACCTCAAGATTCAACTAAATATAAGTGCTGACGATTGGTACACTACATATCCAACTCGCTTTTCATCGTTTGAACATTATAAATTATTATTAATAATAAGAAAAGTCAAATAATTATTAAATTATAGTTGTATTTAGCAACATTTTTATTATTTACACACAGCTGAAAAGAGACCACTGGATATAATATAAGACATATGATATAAAAATATATTGGCTTCGGTAAAAATCTCATCAATCTATATTAATGGACTGAAATATAAATATTATTGCGAACTCGGAATAGATATGATTTTAGACTTGAACTTTTGTCCGAATATGGAGAATTTCTGCAGTGATACTTTTGGTTGTAGACATTCAAACGATACAGAAATTCATACTGATAGTTTACAGAAATATATGTATTCGTTTTTCAACCAATTGGTCAATGATCGACCAGTTAGCATCTACACTGGCTTAATTATTCTGTATTGAGATGTTTAAGATGCTTCTGGATTCATTTGCTAAGACCAATTCATTCTTTCTTTACTACTTTAAGCAACTTTACGATCATATCTTCATCTATCTCATTCAGGGAAAATACCTTGATATGCTTCATGGTTTTTCCTGTGCATCGAAGAGTCCCTTCTCATTTTCTGTCAGACCATCAATTGAAAAACCCAGGTTCACATGGTTTTTTAAAGCAACAATATAATATTTTCCTTCATACTAGGGAACACTCATTATGAGCTCTTCTTTAATATCAGGAAAAAACGTTAGGATCATTTCTCTTAATGCTTCAACTATCTCTCTTTGTGGTGTTTCTTGTTTTTTGATATATGCCTGAACTTTTGTATCCATACTTCCCTTGTCCCCGGTTATCAGGATCATTTGATCAGGATATAAGATTGGAATGAAGAATTATATAGCTGAGCATTTCGGAATGTAGAAAGATACTGCAGGTCGATCTGAGTGGTTGATAATTCCAATATGTCTCACATCTCTCATTTTTTCTAATACATCATCTGTACTCCGAAACATTAATAAACGATTAATCATTATAGATATGTATCATGATTAATCGTGATGCACACTGATTGCTTATCAAAATCGGAGGAAAGAAGAAATGGACAAATACTACGCAAGTTCCACAATGGATGAAGAAGACGGTATCCTTGAATGGACAAACAGAGGACTTAAAATCGATGGCAACGGGGCATTCATTGCCACACTTGCAGTATCCATTGCTCTGATGGCCTTCCTCAGACTTTCATCTTATGCTAACCTCTTTTAAAGTAAAGGAGCCTTCCGCAAGACCCGGAAACTCCTTTACTTTATTGGCTTTTTATTATATTCATATTACAAATTTATGATAACAAGCGACTGATACCAATTCTAGCCTTTTTATCTTCAAGCTCATTTTTATGAGTTATTTTATTTCCAACCAGTGTTAACTTTGAATATTCACATCTTCGACACAAGCCCGTAATATTTCAGCAACACTCCATGCTTGGGAAATGCATCCATCTGGCCTGTGCGGGGTATCACCATCAAATATCTCGGAAATCGTTCCTATGCCAGCCTCATCAAAATGGGGTCCAAAATTGAGTAACAATTGCCTGGAATATTCCAGACTTGAGGGAGATCTGTTGTGCACCTTTGTGTATGCAGTGACAAATGGCCCGAGTAGCCAGGGCCAGACCGTGCCGTTATGATATGCACGGTCCCGGGAATCCCGGTCACCTCTGTATCTTCCGATATACTGGCTGTCAGCCGGTGATAAGGTCCTCAGACCATAAGGAGTTAGGAGCTCTTCAACTACCTTTTCAACTATCATTTTTTCCTTATCAGGATTAAGCATAGTGTAGGGCAGTGATACTGCAAAGATCTGGTTAGGCCTGATGGATGCATCTTTAATGACAGCCATATCCTCATCTACAGAAACGCAGTCATAAAGGCACTTGTCTGTTGAATTCCAGAAAGTATCAACGAAGTTGCTTTTGGCCAATCGAGATATTTCAAGATACTGTTTTGTGTCTGCACCTATCAATTCCCCAAACAAGTTGGCAATACAGAGGGAATTATACCACAAAGCGTTTATCTCGCATGCTTTTCCAGCTCTTGGTGTGATCTCCCTATCACCAATCTTTACATCCATCCAGGTAAGCTGACCTTTCTGTTCAATTAGTCCATCATCGTCCATACGGATTCCGTATAAGGTCCCTTCTATGTAATTGTGGAGAATTGACCCAACTGTATCCCACATTTTTTTAACAAATTCGATATCCCTGGTATATGAATAATATCGCTCAAGGGAATGGATAAACCAGAGTGAAGCATCAACTGTATTGTAATCCGTAGGAGAAATCCCGTCATCTGAAAATCGGTTTGGTATGAGGCCTTGTGAACACTGTTCAGAAAAGGTGGTCAGAATAGCTTTTGCATCATTGAACCTTCCTGTTACAAGAGTAAGTCCCGGAAGCGAGATCATCGCATCCCGTCCCCAATCCGCAAACCAGTGATAACCTGCGAGGATGCTTTTAGAAGCGGTAGAGTTGCGATGCACAATGAAAGCGTCTGCAGCATTGACAAGCTTCTTTGCGAGATCGTCAGTCAAATTGCAG
The DNA here is from genome assembly GCF_000013725.1 of Methanococcoides burtonii DSM 6242. Classification (NCBI taxonomy): domain Archaea; kingdom Methanobacteriati; phylum Methanobacteriota; class Methanomicrobia; order Methanosarcinales; family Methanosarcinaceae; genus Methanococcoides; species Methanococcoides burtonii. The sequence goes on along the minus strand of NC_007955.1, from coordinate 428,183 downwards.
CAGTCCTGCAGAGATCTGTATCTTGAAAGTTCCCTTTCATATTCAGAATTAACAAGTTCAAGGTCAAATTCCATATTTTCTGAAATAGGGGTCGAAGCTACAACATATAGTTCACTCACTTTATCCAGAATATGTCTTTCAAAATGACCAGGGTTATAGAGATCTTCCTGATAAGCTTCCCCTCGCTCACGTTCAGTATCATATTCTAAATTATAATACCAGTGTGGTTCCTGAACAAATTGCATATTGGACCGCAGTTGCAGAACACCATCAACAGTTCTCAACTGAACTCCTGAAGCATCATGCCTTTCACTAAAACTGATCGCATCTGCCCTTTTAAGCTGGTGGAAATCCCTGTTTGTCACAAGAGGCAATATACGGAAAACAAGGTCCTCATTATCAGGATTTATTAGTTTGTACCTGACAATTGTGGTGTTCTGCCCATGGATCATGAAGATATTCTTTTTCAGCTTAATGTTCCCAATACTGTACTCAAAAGTTGGTAGCGGAGAAGCAGAAAAACGCTCGAGATATTTGAAACCTGAAGGATACAATGTATCGGGATACCTGTGGGCTGCAAGATGATATACTTTATTTCCAACAATGATCTCTTCATCAAGGGAAGAAAGCAACACCCTACGGTCAACCGGAGGATTTGCAGAAGCGATCAGAAGACCATGGTATTTTCTTGAATTATCACCAATAATAGTAGATGATGCATAGCCTCCAATGCCGTTCGTGATAAGCCATTCCCGGAAAATTGCGGATGTAGGATCAAATTCACCATTATATGTTGCATGGAGGGACATAAGAATTACACCTTAAAATATATTCAGTTCTAACTCAAACTCTTTCATGCTTTTTTCAATTCATTCAGAAGCAGAGCATTCTCTATAAATAGTGCACAGCTCCAGCCTAATGGTCTGGCCCATGCAGCTTGCCCGGTATTTTTATCAACCTGCTCGGATAAGAGCCCGGTGCTGGTCGTACTTCTAATTGTCCATTTTATGTATTCAATTGCCTTATTCACCAGCAGGTCATATTTATCATCCCTTTTCTCCAGCGAGAAAGCAAGAGTGAGCAAGGCACGGGAAAGCCATAATGTTGTCACAACCCACGGATTACCATCTATATAGTTGTCATTTTCATAACGTTTGATCCCAAAATATTCATTGACCGGAATCCTGAGAGCCCTTTCAATATGCTCTATCATTGAGAGTATCATGGCTTTTTCATTAGGATCGTTCGGTGAAATAAGAGCAAAAGGAATGAACGTGCCGATCATGCTAGAATCCACGGTCCTGTGGATATTGTTGTCAATAATACCCCGGGAAAAATAGCCTTCCTCAAGCCACAGTTTCTCAATGGTTTCCTTCCTGACCAGTTCAGCCCTGTCTGACCATTTTTTCGCAAGCACCGGTTCACCATTATTCCTGGCCAGATGAGCAGCACCTTTCAGACCGGCATAGATAGCAGCATTTGTATAACTGAATATGCCTTTATCGGATTCCCACAGGCACCTGCATGGATCGTGAAGCCCCTGGACAGTCCTTCCCATGAGATATTCTGCACCCCCACGCACCGTTTCCCACATGTTTTTAAGAAATTCAGATCTTTCAGCTACTTCCAGTTTTAGATAATAGTGATCAATTGCATAAAGCGTTGAACCGGTCTCATCTATCTGCGTGGAATCATCAAAATTACCCCAGGAAGGAGCTTGTTTTCCATCAAGCCAGTATCTCTGGAACCACGAACCATTTGGAAGTTGGGTTCTTTTACACCATTCAAAGAACTTTGCCGCAAATTCAGGATAACCAGCATTCAATAGAGCAAGAACGACTTCTACAGAGTCCCGGTTCCAGCAGAACCCATATCCCCCACACATCTCAAAAGCAGGGTCGAACTCCGGAGAAGCTACAAATGATCCCTCATAAGGATCATTCAGTAAGTTCAAAGAAAGTAATGAACGAACGTATAAGCCATGGACCTCATTTTTGAAAAGGGGATCTTCTTCCAGTGCAGATAGGTCTAAAGCTCGCTTTTTTGATAACCATTGGACTGAGCTAGCTTCAGACCCATGCATTATGTCAGCAGGGGACTGTTCCAGAACATCACCCAGCAGGTCGTGTATCAACTGTCTTTCTGAAGAGATACCGATAAAAAGTGTGATAGTGGTACTTTCACCAGGCAAGAGATCAAGCTCCCATCCGATCGAACTATCCAGATCACCGATCTCTTCAACATTTCGCTGGAGATTACCATCTTCCATATCGCTTCTGGCACTTGTCACCCACCCATTCTCCTGTATCTTACCAACCTGCCACTCCTCGAATTTAGGAGCACTTGATATGCCAATGTAGAAGTTCTGCATGTATTGAACAAGCAGACCTGCATCCTTATCACAAAAAGCAGAGTTTCTCCGATGGGTTTCTCCAGCCTGGAAATTAGAATAATAATAGAATTTGCCATTGATATACTCTTTTGATGTGATCTCATACTTTCGTACAAGGACCGGCATTTCCTCATGCATAAAGTCATGAATTGATACTTCAACACCGGAAAAATGGGACAGATGGGTTGTGATTACATCTGTACCATCCACATATTCCTGTTTTGACTTCCATTCAGGAGAATCCGTCCATAGTAGATCTACACCTGTGTAAATGCAGGCTTTGGATTCTACAAGATGTTGAGCCCAATCTCTCCTTGGGTATAAATATCCCAGAAGATTGCCTTTCTCACCCATTGATACGAGCAGTTTATCATTGCCGAGTATAGCATTTAGATGCCTGATCAAATATATTCCTCCTTTTCAAGGATCATTCTTTGTTCATTTCAGCCAGTTTCCTGAAAACACAGGTTTTGAAATCCAATAATGCTGCAATGAAATTTATGGCTGCATCATAGGGTGATGTATGGATACTGAAATAAGAATGTACATCTCCATCTCCTAACCATTTTGTACTCATGTAGTAATAGTGATCGGATGTAAGAAGATGTCTCCATATGTTGATGAGTTTCGGATCATTCGTTCTTTTCACATAAGGTCCAAGCAGTTTTGCCTCTTCAAAGCATCTGCGCTGCATGTCGTTACCAAGCCATGCGCTTGTATCCCTCTCCATATCTGCCCATGAGATCGTGTTAAAGTCCCCGACATCTACCTCTCCTACCGGTTCGTACTTCTCGACGATCTCAGAAGGAGTATTGAACTCAAGACCTTTGCCAAGAACCTCACCAGGTAAAGCCCTGAGGAAATCAAAGATTCCGGAGTCGGACCATTGATGCTCACCAAAGGTCTCGTAATCCATGAAGATGTTCATACAATCCCCTTGTTCCGTGGACGCCCAGTTTGCCCACTTGTCAGCAGTTAATGGATACTCTTCCCACCATCTCGCTGAGAAACGATAACCTATGTCATCACTCATCTTATAGTTCCTGAGAAGAACGGGCAGACCACAATCCTTTGCTTTGTAAACATGATTCGGAGATCGGGAATCCAACAACTGATCAACCCCTTCTGTAAGTATGGCTTTGTAACCCATGGATGAAACGGTTTCTGCAATACTGTTATTGTAAAGGAGTTCTGTGTTCCTGAAAACCTGTGGTTTTACACCAAGCAAATCTGAAGTAAGCTCATGATGTTCCAGGATCTGTTCCCGAAACTCATTCTTGTCATCGAAAAGACCTGCAAGGGAATGATAATTGGTCTCATCGATAAATTCTACCCGTTTAGAGTCTGCAAGTTGGGTGAAAATATCAAGGACATCAGGATTCCATTTTTCGCACTGGCTTAGAAGAGTTCCGGTTATTGAAACACTGAACTTGAAATTGCCTTCGTGCTGGTCAACGAGTTCTGCCAGAAGGGTCGTGGCTGGAAGATAACACTTACGGGCAACCTTCTCGAAAATACTCCTGTTTATTGCAACATCGAAATACCTTTCAAACCCTTTAGAATCATCCGGCCAGAACCACTTCAAACGATACGGCTGATGGAGCTGGAAGTACATGCATACGGATCTCATACCTTCACCTCCAGTATTGCGCGTTTAAAGTCCGAAAGTGCGGAGAAGATATTGACTGCCTTTTCATAACCGATATTCTGGTTATCAGACCCCATCTCCAGCAATATTTCGCTTTGCTGCAAGTATCGATAGATACAGTTCAGTTTATCATATTCAGGAGCACTTTTTATGGACTGGAGGATCTCACCGATGCTTATCAGTTCATGCAAGTACAGATGCTGTGGGTGATTGCCCATCAAATTATGCATTCCATATCGAGAAGTGGACTTGTTCATGATGGATGGAAGTTCCTTTGTCTTAAAGTTTTTCAAAGCTTCTTCAGGTGTTATCATGGAAATTCCATATTTCTCAAAACTTGCCGGAAGATCTATGAGGAATTGAAGTATATCACTTCTGTTATGCTGATGGGAAAGGATAGAACTGTATTTGAAATGTAATGTGGTTACATCGCCTTCCATGTTAGCTATCCATGAAGCAAATTTATCAGCTATCAAAGGATAGCTTATCCATTTCTGATCTGAAAAGCGGATCTCTATATCTTCACTTAAGGGTATGTGACGCAACAACGTTGGTATATGATTATCATAAACCTGATTTGGATCGTTTCCATACAATAGATTCTCCGAACCTTCTGAAATAAGGCACTTGAACTTCATCTCCTTAAGGATCGCACTGAGCTCCTTTGTAAGGATCAGTTCAGTATTGATGAAGGTCCGGGGATTGACATTGAATATCTCCTTGATCTTATCCCGATGCATGGATACCTGTTCCTTAAATTCCTTAGTATCAGGAAAAAGGGATGATATGGAATGATAATAAGGTGATGCTGAAAACCCGGCACCCCTGTCTTTTAGCTCCTTGAATGATTCTATTACAGCAGGATTCCACTTACATTGATCTAAAAAGATGCCGGATATATCAAAAGTATACTTTGCACCGTTATCTATGGAATCCAGCAAAGCTTCATTCGTACGGATTATTCCCGGGACATTTTTTTCTAAAGCAGAGTACATTTTGGACTGATCAAAGTATGTTTCGAATTCCGGAGAGCGATACCCCTCCGATGGCCAGTACCATTTTAGCACACATGGTAGATGTACTTCTGAACAGATGCAAACCGACTGCATTCCCAAGCCTCCTATTTTATGATATTATCGATGGCATCAGTATTATTGATCACCATAATTTAGTTTTTGAGAGCATTAAGGTATGCTTCACTTGTATTTTCTGCGATATTGATCCAGTTGTACCTAGTCTCAATAAGTTCTTTACCGGCCTTTCTCATGCTACTATTGGAAAGGTCATCAAGTACATAATTTATGCCCCATGCAATAGAATTCGGATTTTTGTAGACAAGGATACCATCAACAAAATTATTGATTATTTGGACAGCATCTGTTGCAACGATGGTCCTTTCAGCATCCCACCCTTCAAGAACAACAATCCCAAAAGGTTCGTTCCTGCTTGGAATACAGAGAATATCACATGCATTTATCCAGTCCCTGGCCGTTTCATCATCCACATATCCCAGAAAATGACAATTATCTGAAATTTTTTCGGCATTTGCAAGAGCTTCACAGGGAGGGCGCATTTCACCTTCCCCGATGAAAACAAATTTTGTGTCCCAGCGATGATCTATCACTTCAGGGATAGCTTCAACAAGCAGGTCCGGACCTTTTTGGTAGCTCATACGTCCTATGAACAGAACAACCGGTGCAAGAGGATGGATACCAAATCTATTTTTCACTTCACCGGCATCAACATCCTTTTTTATTTTTCCATGGAAAATACCATTTGGAATGATAGATATCTTCTTATCGGGTATCTGGTACAGGAACTTGATCTCATCTGTAAGTTGCTGTGATGTAGATATGACCTTCACAGATTCATATCCAGCTTTCCATTCCCGGTGGGATATTTCTTCGGCTTCCCACCAGTTTCCATGTATGTTACCGTTCCGTCCCCATTCGGTACTGTGATATGTGAACATAAAAGGAATACCAAATTCATATTTGATCCTTGAAACCGCATTAAAAGGATGCCAGTCATGTGCATGTAATATATCGAACTTGCCATATTCCTTCGTAACATCAAGGAATCTCGAGTACATTGAATCACACATGCTATCCATTTGCTGAACAATGCCTCCTGAGAGAGAATGATCTACCCGATGGTAGTGAACTCCATTAACCTCTCCATATGGTTCCAGTCCATTATTTCTGGTAAATATGTGGACTGAATGTCCTGTCTTCGCAAGAGCTTCAGCAAGTTCGGAAACATGCGGAGCTATACCACCCACTTTTATCGAATGTAAACTCTCCCAGGAGAACATACCGATCTTTAAATTATTCCCCATTTTCTTTCAACCCAAATAGTTTATAGTATTCGTCAAATATTTAGATTAGTGCTAAAAAGTATCATTCAGGACCGTCCTGAAAATTACCCTGAAGATATTTGACCGCAGTTTCCGGAGGCATTGTATTAATGTATACTTCGGTATTTTTCTCAAAACCCGCGGTCTTCGTTGTAACCGGTTGAAGTTTCAAGTTAAAGTGATATTCAGGTTCATCTCTTAGCTGATAGAACATGTAATTATAAGGTATCTCACCCATATTGTCCCGGAGACATGAGAGAGCAGAACGTATTGCTATTCCCAGCGAGTCCAAATGGTCCTGATCAAAGCCTGAGATATGATTTATATGTTCCTTAGGTAGGATCCACAACTCATATGGGACCTTTGAACAATAAGGTGCTATAACCATAAAATGCTCATTTTCATATAAGAGCCTCTCACCTTTGCTTTCTTTTTCCACGATGTCACAATAAGGACATATTGAAAATGATCCTATGATCTTCATCTCTTCCATTAATAGTGGAGGTTTAATGGGCATCGCTATTAGCTGGGAATGGGTATGTTCCAAAGACGCACCAGCCTTTTCTCCCCAGTTCTTAAACAATGAAACGTATTCGATCTTATCAAAGGTTTCGTAGTGAATTACACGATCCCGATAGACTTTCATAAGTAATGACATCTCTTCATCTGAAAGATCAGGGAGCATGTTCTCATGCGTAGGTGTTTCAACTATAACTTCATGAAAACCATAACCTGGGAATACCTCATGATCTGAATTGACTTCACCTGCATCCGGAGCAAGTGCAGGATAAAGATTTGGCATACACCGCACATCCCATCCTGTTACTCTTGAACTTTCGGAATCTTTCAGAATACTTCCATTTTTATAAACAGCAGTTGCAAGAGGTGTTTTATCTTCTTCCCCTGCACAAAAAACACATTTATTGGAGTCCTTTTCTTTCTTTTCTGCTTTGAACACTGAAGGTCTTTTACTTCTTCCTGGTGCTATTATGCAATATTCATCCAGAAAATAGTGCTTGCGTATCTCTGACATATTCCCCATCATCCCCAATATAGATATATTCAGTTTATTTTCATAAGAACAATACTTTTTCAATAGGTACAGATCTTATTTTAATTTTGTACCTGTAAGCATCTCGTAGTATTGCTTAGTAGGCTCCTTCCAGTTCATATCCTTAGCAAGGAGATTTGCTTCCTGACAGAGGAAGTTGTATTTTGTCTTGTCATCAGTGTAAGTGTCTATGAAATAATCCATGGCAAGTGCATAATCTGCTATCGTTTCAAGATATGCAAGATCTATATTATCAACCACCAGTACCCCACCCATTCCCATCACCAGACGCTTGGCAGTGCTTAACGCATCACTGAATCCACAAACCTTGCTGACAATGCTGGGGGTTGCTTCCTTTCCAGCTTCAAGACCAGTTAACAGGAAAGGCTCGTATCTTGAAGGGAATATGCCGGCAATACAACCAGCCATGAATTCATCGACATTCATGTTGAAACCGCCATCATGATCTGACAACCACTGGGGGTAAAGAACGGCGGAAACATACCTGTCACCATTTGGAAGTTTGGAACATTCAAGTCCCCTGTTCTCGATCATATTTTGGATCCGTAGTTCTTCACCGATCAGTATATCTTCATTGAGCATGATCGGGAAATTTTCCGGCAGATTTGTTTTTGGACCATGGGCAGTTATGATGAAACACACGACCCTGTAATTCTTATCAAGCCTACCCGCTTTGATCTCGATCCTTACCATCCTGTCAAGAAGAAGGAGTGAATCCAGTAGGTCAGGATAACCTTTATTTTCAATTTCGATCCGTGATATAGAGAATATAGGAATTATCTTTTCCGGCAATAGCTCTACACTGTGGTGCGTATTATAAAGTTTACTGGCAGTTAATTCCTGGATCTTAGTACGACATTTAAACTTTTTATCCAATAATTCATCGATGTCCTCGATCTCAAGATCGATACCATTCCTTACAACAATGGAATCAATGCCATAGAACAATTTGATCTCTTTTTTTGTAGAATCTCCTACTGCAGTTACAACATCTGCATATGAGGACAACGACTCAAGAGTTACCATATTCTTTGGAGTTCCGTTACCCAATGAACTATCGTTTTCACGTATTTTTTTAATAGAAAGATGTCCTGCAACCCTTCCTGGAATAGTTGCATGATATGTTGCAACTGTATTGATCGTAACACCGATCTTCTTGAGTCTGGCAATTGCATAAAATACCCCGAACTCGTGGCAGTGCAGTGAAACATACAATGTAGGCATCAAAGAACTGGCAAATTCGGATATCAGTTTATCTTCATAGGCAACGGCAGTCTCTTCCCTGAGAGATACGAGAGTATGAACAAATTCAGATATTGCATATGATAGATTAAGATAATGTGCATATTCGGTCCTGTTCCCCAGATTTTCAAAGGATAAGGAATCAAGGCCAATGAGGTCATAAGCTTCAGCCTTGATCTTATTTTCCAGACAAATATGTTCGCCTTTATATTCAACGACCACTCTACAAAAATCATTGGTCTTGAACATCAAGTAAACAATTTCTATCTCTTTGATCTTTATTGCCCCAACAACAATTTCAATGCCTTTTACCTTGAGTTCTTCAATGATCATTGAAAGTTCCTCATCGGGAACAAAATCATCAAATTCAGTCATGTCTGTGATACGGTTCAGACCTTTGTTCCAATCCGAACCACTATGCCCATAATAAGAACCTACAACGAATATCCTTGGAACCAATTCCTCTTCAATGGTACCGTCTTCAAGCATTTGAGCAAGATTCTTTACTTCCGCATCAATAACATTCCATATACCGCCCATCTTATTGGATTTAGGACCAGCTTCTTCACCAGCGATAATAATACATTTACGATCGATCACCCAGTTACCCCCGAATTTATTAATTATCTATAGGATTAGCAGGAACACTATATTAGGTTTTGTAAGAATATCAGCTTTGTAGTGATCTAAAACCAAAATAAAAACACGACCTGACTAAAAAAACTAAATTAAAGCTTAAAAATTACAATATTAATTTTGAATAGAACATTAAATTTTATCTGCAAAAGTCATAATTACTAGTATAGTTCCCAAACTTTATTTGTATTCCTTTGGGCTCTGGTTGCTTTTCATAGTACCTGCCATATTAAATGGTATATCAAGAGGGCTTTATGCACCTTATACGGGTGAAATTCTTGCCCACCAGATAAGTTCGGTGAACTTCAGTGCGGTCATATTTATAATTACCTATATTTTTCTGAAATATTCAGGTGTTTCGGGGACATCGATGCAGTTCATTTATGTTGGCCTTATATGGTTGTGCCTGACAATGTCCTTTGAATTCCTCTTCGGACATTTTGTCATAGGCCACTCCTGGCATCGCCTGTTATATGATTACAATATCGTCGAGGGACGCATCTGGTTACTTGTGCTTATTGTACTAGCAACATCCCCCTGGACTTGCCAACAAAATGCAGTCCTAAGGTCAGGCAGGAGCCTGAGATCACATATACTTTTATTGGGCTTATCAGGGAATATAGTATATTGGTCCATTATTTTTTTACTACTTTGAGCAACTTGAAGATATATTCTTCATCTATCTCTTTTATGGAAAACACCTTGATACACTCCATTCACCTCACTTTTTCTTACACATCATTATTAAATCCGAAACATTAATAAACGATTAATCATTATAAATTTGCACAATGATTAATCGTGATGGATACTCATTGCCCATAAAAATAGGAGGAAAGAAGAAATGGACACATACTACGCAGGTTCTACAATGGATGAAGAAGACAGTATTCTTGAATGGACAAATAGAGGACTTCAAATTGATGGAAATGGGGCATTCATTGCCATCCTTACAGTATCCATTGCTCTGATGGCCTTCCTCAGACTTTCATCTTATGCTAACCTCTTCTAAGTAAAGGGGACTTCCGTAAGACCGGAAACTCCTTTAATCCATTGCCTTTTTATTAGTCTCGACTTTATAAATTTATAATCACAAGTACCTGATACCAATTCCACCCGAAAATATTCAAATATTTTTCATGAACTTGCACCTTTACTATACTATAAGTTTATTGCATTAGCTGCGTTTGGACTTGTTTATTTGTTCCTGATAAAAACAGCTACGGTTTTAAATTGAAAAGCTGATTTGCTGGAAGCTTTCCTCTTTCTAAAAAATGCCCTGAATATTTTAGCCCTGCAATTTGAACAGATAGGATAATCTATATCCTATTATTACATTTATATCTACAAATATGTTGAGAGTAAGGGGGTAACATTATACTCAACGGTAAAAGTATTGATTGCGAGACAAAAGGCGATGAGCATAGCATTTCTCTGGAAGATTTTCTCAAAAGGTTTGATGCTGGCATCGAAGGATTGGCAACAAGTGGAGCCTTAGAAAGGCTGGAGATCTGTGGAAGGAATATTTTTGAAAATATAGGGAGCGAATCAGCTCTTAAAAAGTATTTTAAGCAATTCCACAATTTTTTCTCGTTCCTGCTTATCGCAGGGGCTTTACTTTCATATGCATCAGAATTGCTGGATCCTGGAAAAGGCAACTTGTACATCGCCATTGCGCTTTTTGGAGTTGTCATCCTCAATGCCACGTTCACTTTTATACAGGAATATCAGGCAGAACAGATAATGGCGAGTTTTCGCCAACTTATACCCCCTGTTGCCAAGGTCCTGAGGGATGGGGAAATAAAAGAAATATTGGCACCCGAACTGGTTGTCGGGGATGTCATATTCATTGAAGAAGGAGACAAGGTCCCTGCTGATGGCCGGCTCATTGAAGAGAATACCTTGAAGGTTGACAATTCATCATTGACCGGTGAGGCTGAGCCACAGTTACGCTCCCTTGAATGCACCCATCCAAATATACTCGAATGCAGGAACATGGTATTCTCAGGAACACTTGTATTGACAGGTAACGGAAAAGCTGTTGTTTATGGAACCGGCCAGAATACACAGATGGGAAAGCTTGCAACCCTGACGGAACGGACAACATCAGTTGAAACACCCCTTCGCAAAGAGCTCAATAATTTCATCAGGATCATCTCAATAATTGCAATATTTCTCGGAATATCATTCTTTACGATCGGCTTTGTAACACAGGACCTATTCCTGTTGAATCTCATTTTTGCAATCGGTATCATAGTTGCCAATGTCCCTGAAGGATTGCTTCCTACTGTGACACTATCCTTAAGCCTGGCTTCAAAAAGAATGGCAAAAAGGAATGCACTTATCAAACGGCTCGAATCTGTGGAAACCCTTGGATCGACCACGGTCATTTGTACGGATAAGACCGGAACACTGACCCAGAATAAGATGGCCATACATTCAATGACCCTGGGCTTTGAGCAAATTGATGTGAGCAACGGGGAAGTTCCACCGGACATTCTAATGAAAGTAGCAGTACTTTGCAATAATTCAAGGCTCGTTGAAGGACCTTCGAGATATAAGGGAGACCCCACTGAAGGTGCTTTGTTGATGTACGCATCCAAGTTTACTGATATTGATCTGATGCGGGAAAATAACACTCGCTTGAAAGAATATTCTTTCGATTCCCTAAAAGAAAGAATGCAGGTCATTTACCATACTGATCCGGGTGAACAGGAATCCTACCTGAAAGGCGCAACTGAAGTTGTTATTAAAATGTGCGACCATGTCCTGATGAACGGGGACGAAGTACCTATTACCGAAGATGACCGGAACAAGCTCCTTGATATGCATTTGAAGATCGCTGGAAGGGGTGAACGTGTGCTTGCTCTTGCATATCGCAGGGCAGAAGAGGAGATCGAATACGACACAGGTTTTACATTTATCGGTTTTGCCGGCGCGGTCGATCCTCACAGACCTGAGGTCAAAGATGCTATTCACAAATGTCATCAGGCAGGAATTAAAGTAGTGATGATAACAGGAGATCATCCGGTAACTGCCCTTTCCATTGCAAAGAACGTTGGTTTTAGTAGCAATGGCAATGAACCGGTGATGATCACAGGTGCTGAGCTGGACAAATTATCAGTTGATGAACTTTCAAAGAAACTGAAGGCTCCGTACATTATATTTGCACGAACATCCCCGGTTCAGAAATTGAAGATAGTACAGGCGTTTCAGTCAAGGGGCGAGATAGTGACCATGACCGGGGATGGTGTAAATGATGCTCCTGCAATAAAGAACGCAGACATGGGTGTCGCCATGGGAAGCGGTACGGATGTTGCAAGGGAGTCTGCTGACATGATACTTCTTGATGATAATTTCGCCACTATCGTCAATGCGGTGGAAGAAGGAAGGACCGTCTTCGATAACATCAAGAAGTTCATTGCCTACATCCTTACAAGCAATATTCCGGAAATACTGCCATTCATTGCATTTGTCCTCCTTTCGATACCCCTGCCCATGAACGTGCAGTTGATCCTTGCCATCGACCTTGGTACAGATATACTTCCGGCACTGGCACTGGCTGTTGAGAAGGGGGAAGGGGATATAATGAAGCGTCCTCCCCGCTCAAAATATGAAAGGCTCCTGACACCACAGATACTTTTAACATCCTATGGAATGAAAGGACCCATCGAAGCCCTGGCAGGCTTTACCTGTTATTTTGCAGTACTTCTGGATGGAGGCTGGACATGGGGACAGGCCTTGCTAAGCAATGATCTTCTTTACAGACAGGCCATTATGGCATTTTTTGCTGCGGTCATAGTCTGCCAGATAGCAAATTTACTTGTATCCCGTACAAGAATTGAGTCTGCACTATCCCGGAATATGTTCACAAATAAAATTATACTGCTGGCGGTAGTGAGTGAATTAGTGATACTTTCCATGATAATGTTCCATCCATTTGCGAACAAGATATTTGGAACAGCACCGATCTCAATGGAATATATTGTACTTGCAATGCCTTTTGCAATATTGCTGTTCGTTCAGGATGAGATCAGGAAATATTACATCAGAAAAGGATCACTGCTTGCAAAGACTTTCCTGAAATGGTGATCATGTCAAACTATACTTGTTTGACCGATCGACCAATTATTGAAAAGTTAATTGATGGTTCACGGTTTATAAAGCTACACCGAAACTGAATAGCAGTAATAGGAAGATCACATAAAGCAAGATCAATGCTATTCCTTCTACCCTCCTGATCTCCCAGTGAGTGTGGATGAACCATAACAGAACTACACTGATCATTATCATGAATGGGATCGTTAACATGATGCTAAGCCCGGTTATTTCAAGAGGGAACACGAATGCAGAGAGACCCAGGACCAAAAAGATATTAGTGATGTTGGAACCGATCACATTCCCAATTGCAATGTTCCCATAACCTTTACGTGCAGCAGATATGGTCACCATTAGTTCGGGAAGGGAAGTGCCTATTGCAACCAGTGTAACACCAATGAGAGTGTCGGGAAGTTGAAAGAATTGGGCAAAGAATATTGCTTCCTCAACAAAGTATTTAGCACCGAATATCACTGCCGTTCCACTAAAGGCAAGAATAAGGAGATCTTTGTAGATATCAATACTTTCCTTTTTATTTTCTTGTTCTTCTCCAGAATTGTGGTTATTTATCCCCGTTCGTATGCGCTGGTTCATAGACTTTACATATTTGAATTTGACAAAATAAGTTATAAATTCCTTAAAGTAGAATTTGCCTTCGTATTTTGCTGTATCTTCGAACAAAAAGAAAATATAAGCTATATAAAAAAGGACAAGAATAAATGCTTCAGTTCTCGACAATTGTAGATCAAATGCGAAGAGGAAGAAAAGAGTTGAAGCAAAAAGCATTATGTAACCATCTCTTTTTAGCATATCTGATTCGGTCTTCACCACCGAGATGATCGCAGCACATCCAACTATAAGAGCTATGTTTGCAATATTAGAACCTACAATATTGCCAATCACTATTCCGCTTGAATGTGAAAGTGATGCAGCTATGGAAGAAGCAAGTTCAGGTATGGAAGTTCCAATCGCTACCAGTGTCAAGCCAATGATGAACTCCGAAACTCCAAGTTTTTTTGCAATGGAAGATGCTGAACTGACAAAAATATCCGAGCCCTTGACCAGCAATATCAGACCGATAAGCAGGATAAAAACATTTGATAACATCAACTGTTACTTGAAATTATTCATATTTATCGTTGTGTATGATAATTTTAAATAAAAGGAACTTGATGCTATAATAGCCTATACGTATATTTATATGCAAGATAGTGTTTAATGAATAAGATAATTTAGTCATAATAAAGGAGTTTAATGCTTTGAGTGATAGTGAAATTATTAGATTGGGATTTGTAGTAGCTGAATTTAACAGAGACCTGACTTACCAGATGGAACTTATGGGAATTGAACACGCAAAGTTCCTTGGTGCAGAAGTCACAGAAACTATCCTTGTTCCTGGTGTTTATGATATGCCTCTTGCTATCAAGAAGCTTTGTTTGATGGATGATATTGACGCTGTGATAACCATTGGGATCGTTATCGAAGGTGCCACCAAACATGATGAGATCGTTGTACAGCAGGCAGCAAGGAAGATAATAGATCTTTCACTTGAATATGACAAGCCGGTGACCCTTGGAATTGCAGGGCCGGGAATGACACGTATGGAAGCACATCAGCGTGTGGATTATGCCAAGCGTGCCGTTGAAGCTGCGGTGAAACTAGTCCGACGTCTGTGATATTAGAGTCATCCTTTAATTAAAAACGAACATTAAAGAGTGATCTGAAATGCCATCCTCCAGACTTGAACGTGTTGAAGAATCGGAAACGATTAAAATCGCCAATGCTGCAAACAAGATGAAAAGTGAAGGTATCGACATCATTAGCTTTAGCCTTGGTGAGCCTGATTTCAACACACCTGACCACATCTGCAAAGCAGCAGCAGATGCCATGTATCGTGGTGATACCCATTACGCACCTTCCACAGGGATACCTGAACTGAGGGAAGCTATCGCAAATAAGTTGCAGACAGAGAACAAACTGGAAGTGACCTCCGATGACGTGCTCGTCACACCTGGTGCAAAACAGGCTATCTTCGAGGTCATGATGTCAGTTCTCGATGATAACGATGAAGCTATCCTTTCGGACCCGTCATGGGTATCCTACAGCCCCTGCATAAAATTCGCAGGTGCAAACCCCGTATGGGCACCAACTGATCCTGACAACGGTTTTATGCCATACGGGATCGAGGAGCTGATCACGAACAAGACTAAGCTCATTGTTGTGAACTCGCCATGCAATCCAACAGGAGGAGTATTTGACAACGAAATGCTCAAAACAGTAGCAGACCTTGCCGTCGATCACGACCTTCTGGTACTTTCAGATGAGATATATGAGAAGATCATCTACGACAAAAAGCACATCAGTATGGGTTCACTTGACGGCATGCATGAGCGTACCATAACGGTCAATGGATTCTCAAAAGCATACGCAATGACAGGCTGGAGACTTGGCTACGTAACAGCAATACCTGAGCTTATGAAAGGCTTCAAGAAGATACATTCACACTCCGTAAGCAGTGCGACCACTTTTGCACAATTTGGTGGTGTAGCTGCCCTTGAAGGTCCACAGGAACCTGTCAATGATATGCTAAAAGAGTTCAAAGCCAGACGGGACATCCTCATCAATGGACTGAATACCATTGGCATCAAATGTAAAAGACCGGACGGAGCATTCTATGCATTTGCCGATGTCAGTGAATTCGGGGACGGTGACGCAGTAGCTGAAAAACTGCTTCAGGATGCACATGTAGCCGTTACACCTGGCTCAGCATTCGGACTCAGTGGAAAGGATTTCGTAAGAATATCCTACGCGACATCACAGGAAAGGATAAAACAGGCACTTCAGAGGATAGAGGAAACACTCCTTTAACCCTCACATATTTATTCCATATATTTTAGAGAGAACATTCATTCCTCATTCTGCCCATACCTTTCAAGTACCCTTTTAATAATTCTTCCACTACTGCAAAGTTCACATTTCATCGCATCATCGATGCGTACTACCTTTGCTTTAAAGCCCCTCTCACCCAAATTTTTCTCAAGCTCACCGGTATCGAAGAACTGGTCATGTCCCAGAACGATGATATCAGGATTGATCTCTTTTAAAGGCTCAAAGATATCACTCTCGCTTCCAAGAAGTGCCTTGTCCACAACCCCGAAAGCACTTATCATCTTAAGTCGTTGCCCTTCAGGAACAATAGGTTGTGCCTTGTGCTTTATCATCGAATCCCTTGCAACAAGGACATAAAGCTCATCTCCAAAACTGCGTGCCTGTCTCAAGAAAAAAACATGTCCCGGATGTAGAAGATCAAAGGTTCCCGTAGCAAGTACTCGTGTCAAAAAATATCACCATATTTGAAGATAACTTTATTTTGCTTTAACCATTGACAATATCCTTAATAACAGTATGCAAAAGAAGAATGCTCAATCGAGCTTTTCATGATGGCCTTCAAGAATTTCATCCCTGAAATCACGATAACATCTCTCCACAAGGTCAAGGGTACCCTCGATGTTCAGAATATCGAACTCAAAGATATTGGCAAATTCCTTAACGATATTATCGAACTCCTTTTCGTAATGCAGACCGGTATTCAATTTCGCAACTTTTTTGTAGCCAATGGAATCGAAAACCCACTTTGAGGTTTTAACATCAGTAGGGTCTTTACCAAAACCTCCGGCAACGAGCATATCTCCCCAATTGGCTGCCCACATAGGAGTAAGGAAAAATGTACCTACACCCTTGAAACTCTTAAGTTGTTCAAGATATGCATCCCTGCCACCAAGTACAGCTCCAATACAATCATCAACGATCTCGCCATTCTCTTCCTTAAGGATACAGATCCTGCAATCCAGATCACCAAGCTCTTCTTCGACCTTGCCAAGAACATTTCCACAAAGCCCGTAGAACAACAAGATACCATCCGAAAAGTCGGCCATGTCCTCAACTGCCTTATATACCTCAGATTTAAGGTTTTGAGGTATAGCATGCAAAGCAAACTCAAGGATATTGATGATAAAACAGTATTTATCCTGACAATTGCCCTTGTAAGCGGAGTTCAGGGATGTTTCAGGAACAAGTTTGTAGGAGATCCCAACATCATCAAGCTTTTCCATTAGACGTGAACAATCCTTGTTCTCCACCACAATAAGCTCATCTATAAGCGGTTCGTTCTCCACCAGATGAACTATCTCATCCTCGAACATCCGGCATCCAATAAGACTCATTACAGGCATCTGTTATTCCTCATACAATAGCTGGATAATGTTGATTATCAGAACTATATAAGGATGTTCATCATTTTAAAATGGTAAAAAAAGAAAGAGGCAGCTAAATGCTGCCCAATGTCATAGATTTCAATGAACTGATATCAGAACTTCTTACCATAACACGTATTGAGGTGTTCCTTTGATGGCTGTTTTGTCATAAGACTCACACTCACTGCAGCTATCGTTGCAAGAGGAAAAGCAATCAGAATTGGGTCAACGACTGTCCAGGTACCTGTAAGTAAAGTATCGGTTCCAAAAAGAGCCTTGCAGATGCCAAGAGGTGCTGCTTCTTTTATATGCACGAATGCCAGCCAGAACAGGCTACTAAAAGTACCCACAACAAGACTTGCAATAGCGCCTTCCTTTGTCATCCTCTTCCAGAACAATGCACCAATATACATCGGAAGGAAAGCTGCTGCACAAAGTCCGAAGAAGATAGCAGTTGCCCTTGCAATTATGCTGATCGGTAGAATGTATGCGAGTATTACACTGAATATAATGGTCACAATTATACCAAATTTGGTAACCGTAACTGTATTGCCCGCATTTCCTTTCATAAGGAACTCACGGTAAAAATCATGGCCGATAGCTGTTCCCATTGTGTGGAACTGTGAACTTAATGTGGACATCGCCGCTGCAAGCAAAGTTATCATGAAAAAGATAACGAACAATTCAGGCATTGCACTGTTAATGTATTCAGGCATGATAAGATCGAGATTTCCTTTTGCAACATCAATGGAGATCATTCCCACCGTATTGAAAAAATGGACGTTTGAAAGGCCACCTACAATGTATGCTACGCCCGCCATCATAAGAATGAACGGACCGCCTGCGAAAACTGCTCTATTCAGGGATTTCTTACTATCGACTGTCATGAACCTGACAGCAAGTTGTGGCTGTGCCAATACACCAATGCCAACACCAAGAATAATGGTTGAGACCATTGTCCACCAGATCGGAGAACCAAATACGGGCATTGCAGTCCAGCCCTGATGACCACCTGCTGCAAGAGATTCAGGAACCAGTGGAGCAAGGTTCGTAAGTGCCTGATGAGCTTCTACCACACCACCGAGCTTAGTATAGGTCAATACCAGAAGAATTGACATCCCAACGAACATCAAAGTTCCCTGAAGTGCATCTGTGTACATAACAGCAAGCAGACCACCCGTAATAACATAAGCTGCTACGATGACTATCAGAATAAGTACTGCAATATTGTAATCTATTGAAAGTGCGGTTTCCATGAACCTTGCACCGCCAATAAGGACTATACCGGCATAAAGAGGCATAAAAAGAGCAATGAGAGCACCAGAATAGCCTTGAATGAAACGAGACTGGAAACGCCTTCCGATAAGTTCAGGGAAAGTTACAGCACCAAGGTTCAAACCTATCCTTCTGGTCCTTGCACCAAATACCACGAACGCTATAAAGATACCCACAAAGATATTCATGAACACAAGCCAGAGAGTTCCAAGACCAAGTGTTCCCGTCACTCCTCCAAACCCGATTATAGCCGCTGTACTGATGAAAGCAGCACCATAGGAAAGAGCAAGAATATAAGGATTTACCTTCCTTCCGGCAAGCATGTAGTCTTCTACATCCTTCGTCCTTTTGTAAGCCAACCAGCCACAGTAAAATACTGCGAGAAGATATACAAGAACGAAGATACCAAGTGTTGAAGTATTTACTGCCACTTATTACCACTCCTCGCTTTCCTCTTCATTCCACTTCAAAAGACCATAGACCATACATCCCAATGCACTAACAATGCACAATATATATGCCAACCAGATTTGAGGATCATCAATTCCTAACATAGTTATCACTTGCCATTTTTTTGCCTGGTATATGCTACCACATAACACGCACTAATGCTGACATCTGTTAACAAGTACCATACATTAATGTTTCGAAGTTATTCTTCTAAAATGATATAATTGAATGACTTAAAAAAGACATCAATGAAAATAAAAGTACATACATGATTTAAAACGAACGGTCTCGTATTGCAAACATATCACAAAAGGAAATGGAAGTAAATAATCGTGTAAAGAACTTATATTCTAATTATAACATCATTTTTTGTTAAAAGTACAAGTTATGCAAACTTTTCTTTTTTGCCTTATAAAGATTTCTACAGAACACTGGAAAGACCAGCTCTTGATTCAAAATGATTATCCTATTTTTAATATATTTTGTGTTAATTACTGTATGATATATTATAGGCAGAAGCCTTAAATACAAACATGCCAAATTTAAAGATGGAGTGGTGTATGAGAGATATCTGAGTTTAGAATATTTCTTCTACATAATGAATAGAATAAATAAATAAATAGATGGGGGAATATATAATGGTAGAATCACCGATACTGGGAAGTTTATTTGGAATGGTGGATCAGTTCATTGCATTTATTCCGATACTTGTAGCTGTCATCATGTTGATGATAGTAGGAATGTTTGTCGGAAAAATCCTTGGAAAGATCGGAGCAAAGGTCCTTGATAAGATAGGTCTGGATGACCTCATCGATAAAACATTCTTAGGCGGCATGATCGAAAGAACTGGATCTACCACCGTTGCAATGTTTGGTAGCATAATCAAATGGTTCGTCTATATCATATTTGCTGTGATCATTATAGACATACTGAAGATACAGATTGTGGCAAATTTCCTCGCACAGATCATATTATTCCTGCCTCTTGTAATATCTGCAGCGGTAATTCTTATAATTGGGTTGCTTATCGTTGATTTCTTGACAGGGTTCATAAAGACGATCTTGATTGCATCTGGTATTGATGAAAAGATACAAAACAGTGGAATCGGAAAAGGACTTGAAGCGGCAAACTTGAAAATTTCGGGAATTATTGCAGGTATCGTAAAAGCTTTTGGATACTTGATCTTTATTCTGGCAGCTTCTAATATACTGGGATTGGATGTCGTATCTAAGTTCTTAACAGACATACTCAATTACATACCCAGTTTATTTGCAGGTGTTCTCATACTGATAGTTGGGTTATTGGTACTTGATCTCCTTACAGATTACCTAAAAGGTATCATGGAAGGAATGGAAGTAGAGGGAAGTAATGTTTGGATTCCATTACTCAAAGGGTTCCTTGCACTCATACTGGTATTGCTTGCACTTGATACAATGCTCATCGATACGAGTATCTTCTATCTGCTTATGGGACCACTTGCATGGGGATTCGCTGTTGTCGTGGCTTTCAAGTGGGGTATCAAAGAAGCACTTGTGGCATATGCCAAAGAGAAGAAATAATCTCCACTTTTCTTTTTTTATTTTTAAGATAAGTTAGAAGATCCTTGTTGATCAACCCTTCAATGGAGGGAATTAATATTAACCTGACATAATATTTGATATTGTGATACGTTATGTCACTATATTCATCCATTACAAGTTTGACAGTTTTGAGCATTTTCTAATGAAAATTGATTGAAACTGTCATATTTGGGATGTATGGGGAATGTCCTGATGATTACGGATATGTCTTCTACAGAATGCAATAAAATAAAACAGATCAATTGAATAACTTGTCAAGGAAATACTGGTGAACCCTCATATCATCGGTCAGCTCAGGATGGAATGCAAATGCCAGCACATTATCCTGCTCTGCAGCAACGATCTTGCCATCGATGGAGGCAAGGACCTTTACACCCTCTCCTGCTTCGGTAATTGCAGGAGCTCTGATAAAGACGGCATTGTATGGGGAATCGAGGAATGATATTTCAAGCCCGACCTCGAACGATTGGAACTGTCTTCCAAAGGCATTTCTGTTGACCTTTATATCCATAAGTCCTAACAGATGCTGGTGTGTCTTCTCTACCTGTGAATCGCCTGCTTTTGCGGTCAGGATGAGACCTGCACAGGTTCCCATAATGGGAATGCCTTGTTCTTTTGCATCCTTAATCTCTGCGTCAATACCTTCCCTTAAGATGAGGCGACCAAGTGTTGTACTTTCTCCGCCAGGAAACACAAGTCCGTCACAGGTGGGAACGATGCCCTTGTGCTTGATATTAACTATTTCAGCAGTTGCTCCGCGTTCTGCAAGAGCACGCTCAAGAGATTCAACATGTTCAGAAACATCGCCCTGAATAGCGATAACGCCAATACGCATAATTAACACCAATAAAAAGAAGTAAAAAAGGAAAGGTTACCAGCCACGAGTCTGGAGAACCTGATCCTCTGGGATTGAATCTACACTGATACCTTTCATACCTGCACCGATACCTTTTGATACCTCAGCAAGTACTTCAGGATTGTTGTAGTTGTTAACAGCCTCAACAATAGCTTTTGCCATTACTTCCGGCTTCTCTGCCTTGAAGATACCTGAACCGACAAAAACACCGTCAGCGCCAAGTCTCATCATAAGAGCTGCATCTGCAGGAGTTGCAATTCCGCCAGCTGCGAAGTTCACAACAGGAAGACGCTGCATCTCTGCAGTTTCCATAACAAGCTCAATAGGTGCTTCGATGTCCCTTGCAGCCATGATAAGCTCTTCCTTTGTCATTCCCTTAAGTGTCCTGATCTCGCCCAGTATCTGCTTCATGTGGCGTACAGCCTCTCTTACATCTCCGGTACCAGCTTCGCCCTTTGTGCGTATCATAGCTGCACCCTCGTTGATCCTTCTCAGTGCTTCACCGAGGTTACGTGCACCACATACGAAAGGAACGGTGAACTGTGTCTTATCGATGTGGAACTCCTCATCTGCAGGTGTAAGTACTTCAGACTCATCGATCATGTCGGAGCCAAGTGCCTGAAGAATCTCAGCTTCAACGAAATGTCCGATCCTTGCTTTTGCCATTACCGGAATTGTTACAGATGCAATGATGTCAGCAGTTACCTGTGGGTCTGCCATCCTTGCAACGCCGCCTTCCTTTCTTATGTCTGAAGGGACTGCGTGGAGTGCCATAACTGCAACAGCTCCTGCCTCTTCAGCGATCTTTGCTTCCTCAGGGGTCGTAACGTCCATGATAACGCCGCCTTTCTGCATCTTTGCAAAGCCGCGTTTGATAAGTTCTGTACCGTGTCTTAATTTTTCAAGTTCCATAATGATCATCCTTTAAGCTGATTTAGTCTAGTAAATATGGTCAATATTTAAAAGTGTTTAGTTTGTGTCATTCCTCATTTTTAATTCTTGCAACACCCACAACCTTGTCGCCGGGGCGCACATTCATAATTTTGACACCCTGTGTGTTTCTTCCCTGTGCACGTATATCCTTCACAGGAATTCTGATGAAAATTCCTTCAGAACTTGTCACCATGACCTCATCTTCCTCTTTAACGGCCTTTACATTTATTACAGGACCGTTCCTGAGACTTGTCACTATGGTGATCACACCCTGTCCGCCACGTTTCATTCCACGGTACTCGTCAAACGTTGTACGTTTTCCATATCCGTTCTCTGTGATGGTGAGTAGTTTTGTGCTCAGGTCAACAATATCAAGACTTACCACAATATCATCGCCGGTAAGCCTCATTCCACGAACACCTCTTGCAGTACGACCCATTGGACGGACATCCCTTTCACAGAATCTGATGGCCTTTCCATGTCTTGAGACCATCATTATTTCCTTGGAGCCGTCCGTGAGTGCCACATTGACAAGCTCGTCCCCTTCATCAAGTTTGAGCGCAATGATACCGGCCTTTCTCACATTACTGAAATCCGACAATGGGGTCTTCTTTACAGTTCCCATTCGTGTTGCCATAAATAAGAACTTATCCTCTTCGAATTCCTTCACTGTTATTGTTGCAGTAACGGATTCATTCTCAGCAAGATCAAGCAGGTTTACAACAGCCTTACCCTTTGACTGACGACTTCCTTCTGGGAGACCGTAAACCTTTTTCCAGTGGACTTTTCCGCGGTTGGTGAAGAACATCAGGTAATCATGAGTGGATGATATAAAGATATCTTCAACGACATCCTGTTCCTTTGTTTCCATTCCAATGACTCCTTTTCCACCCCTGTGCTGCTGACTGTAGGTATCCACAGGCATCCTCTTGATATAGCCGCTATTGGTGATCGTAACGATAACCTCTTCTACAGGGATCAGATCCTCATCCTCAAATTCGACATGTGAACCTGTGATCTCTGTCCTTCGCTTATCTGCAAACCTTTCGCGGATGGCATGTAACTCTTCCTTTATGATGCTATATTTCCTTTCATCACTTTCAATGATGTCTTTCAGGTCCTCGATAAGCTTGACAAGCTCTCCATGCTCATCCTCTATCTTCTGCCTTTCCAGTCCTGTCAACTTCTGCAAACGCATATCCAGGATGGCCTTTGCTTGAACTTCATCAAGCCCGAACCTGGTCATTAGCCCTTCCTTGGCCTCATCCACAGCATTTGAACCGCGAATCAGAGCTATGACCTCATCGATATGGTCAAGAGCGATCATTAATCCCTTAAGGATATGGGCTTTCTCATCAGCCTTTCTCATATCGAACATGGAACGTTTGAGTATGACATCGATCCTATGCTCAAGGTATATCTGAAGCAGTTCCTTAAGGGTCAATTCCCTTGGAATATTATCGACAAGTGCAAGGTTGATGATACCAAAAGTCGTCTGCATCTGGGTATGCTTGTAAAGCTGGTTCAGTATAACTTCAGGATTTGTGTTCCTTGTAAGTTCAATAGAAACGCGGATACCATCACGGTCAGATTCATCACGAAGGTCTGAAATGCCGACTATCTTCTTTTCCCTTACAAGAGCAGCAATGTTTTCGATTAATCTTGATTTATTGACCTGGTATGGCAGTTCCGAAACAACGATACGCTTCTTGTCGTTCTTCATTTCTTCTATAGAGGTAACCGCCCGTATCTTGATAGGCCCTCTTCCAGTCTCATATGCGGACTTTATACCCTGATGACCAAGGATAACTCCGCCTGTTGGAAAATCAGGACCTTTGACTATTTCCATTAGACTGGAAATGGGGGTCTCAGGATCCTCAATAAGCATTAAAGTGGCATCAATGACCTCCCCAAGATTGTGTGGTGCCATATTGGTGGCCATTCCCACTGCAATTCCTGTAGAACCATTGATAAGAAGATTTGGTAGTCTTGCAGGAAGTACGGTCGGCTCCTTTAGAGAACCATCGTAGTTGGGCCTGTATAGAACTGTCTCCTTATCAATATCTGCGAGCATCTCGTTGGAGATACGGTCCATTCGGGACTCGGTATATCGCATAGCTGCTGCGGAATCACCGTCAATTGAACCGAAGTTACCCTGACCATCGATCAAGGGATATCTTAGGGAAAATTCCTGCACCATTCTCACAAGAGAATCATAAACTGCAGTATCGCCATGTGGGTGATATTTACCAAGAACGTCTCCCACCACACGGGCAGACTTCTTGTATGCTTTATCATATGTCATGCCGGCTTCTTTCATGGCATAGAGTATACGCCTGTGTACCGGTTTGAGACCATCACGTGCATCTGGTAAAGCCCTTCCAACTATTACGCTCATTGCATAATCGATATAGGAATTCTTCATCTCATCCTGAATCAGGATAGGGACGATCCTTTCACTGGTATCTGTGGGCTTTATATCCAGAGGTTCATCATTTGGCTGTACATCGCCAGGTTCATTATTCATGTTATCTGCCATTTATATCACCTCATAGATCCAGATTAACGACTTCCTTCGCATATTTCTGTATGAATGCTTTACGTGGTGCAACTTCATCACCCATAAGAACAGAGAACATCTCATCAGCAGCGGCTGCGTCATCCATGGTGACCTGCAACAATGTCCTTGTATCAGGGTTCATTGTGGTCTCCCAAAGTTGTTCTGGGTTCATTTCTCCAAGACCCTTATAGCGCTGCACATAGGTATTATTCTCACCGATCTCTTCAAGCTTTGCTGCAAGTTCCCTGTCAGAATATACATAATGTTCGGCTTTGCCTTTCTTTATACGGTAAAGCGGGGGTTGTGCAATGTAAACATATCCTGCATCAATAAGCGGAGCCATGTACCTGAAAAAGAATGTAAGGATCAGTGTACGAATATGAGCACCATCAACATCAGCATCGGTCATTATTATCACTTTGTGATAACGTGCCTTTTCAATATTATAATCTTCAGCTATGCCTGTACCCATGGCAGTAATAAGTGAGAGGACCTCATTGTTCTTCAGGACCTTTGAAAGACGTGCCTTTTCGACATTGATGATCTTACCCCTGAATGGCAGGATCGCCTGGAATCTACGGTTACGTCCCTGTTTAGCTGAACCGCCTGCAGAATCTCCTTCCACAAGATATACTTCGCTTACAGATGGGTCCTTCTCGGAACAGTCTGCAAGTTTACCTGGCAGAGTGCCGATCTCAAGGGCACTTTTCCTGCGTGTAAGTTCACGTGCCTTCTTAGCAGCTTCCCTTGCACGTCTGGCATCCAGTGCCTTCTGGAAGATGATTACTGCCACTTTCGGGTTCTCTTCCATGTATTCGGAGAGACCCTCGGACACCATGGAATCAACGATCCCTTTAAGTTCACTGTTACCAAGCTTTGTTTTGGTCTGACCTTCGAACTGTGGTTCTGTCAGCTTAACACTGATGATGGCAGCGAGTCCCTCGCGGATATCCTCACCTGTGAGCTTCTCATCGCCTTTGACCACATTGTTCTTCTTGATATAATCGTTAGCAACACGCGTTAATGCTGTCTTGAACCCAATAAGGTGAGTACCACCTTCATACGTGTTGATGTTATTAGCAAAAGAATATACATATTCACCGTAGCTGTCGGTGTATTGCATAGCTATCTCGACGATCGTTCCTTCCTTTTCACGCTCGAAATAGATAGGTGTCTTGTGAAGAGCTGTCCTGCTCTGGTTCAGGTGTTCAACGAAAGAGATTATACCGCCTTCATATTCGAAAACGTCTTGCTCAAGTTCTTCTTCACGTGAATCTGTAATAGTTATTCTGATACCTTTATTCAGGAAAGCCAGTTCCCTGAGTCTTGTAATCAGTGTCCCGTAACTGAATTCGGTCGTTTCGAATATTTGGGAGTCAGGCATGAACGTGCTTTTTGTTCCTGTGCCTTTTGCATCCCCAATGACCGTTACATCGGATGTAGGTGCTCCGCGTTCATAGCGCTGGTAGTATAGTTTTCCATCACGCTTGACCTCGACTTCCATCCATTCGGAAAGGGCGTTCACAACGGATACTCCGACTCCGTGGAGACCACCGGATACTTTGTAGTTGCTCTTGTCGAACTTTCCACCTGCGTGGAGAACGGTCAGTACGACCTCAAGTGCGGATTTCTTATATTTTGGATGATTGTCGACAGGGATTCCACGACCGTCATCTACAACGGTGACAGAACCATCTGCATTTATCGATACGTCTATATTTTTACAAAAACCGGCAAGTGCCTCATCAATACTATTGTCAACTACCTCATATACGAGGTGATGAAGTCCTCTGGTATCTACACTTCCAATATACATGCTGGGTCGTTTGCGTACTGCTTCCAGCCCTTCAAGAACTTGAATGTGTGTTGCATCGTAATCGTCACTCATCGCGATTTTCTCCATGGAATACTGTTATTTGAAGTTAAATAAAATCCTTTAATCTGTTTAGATAATTTCAGATCAAAAGTCAGTTCAAATTAATTTATTTTCGATTTAACAGATATTGATTTTATCTCTTTAATTTGCTTTGTATTATGCAGTACATGTATATAAAGATATAATTTTAAATTTGATATATCAATTAGATCGGCTCATTCCAATGCCTATACATAATTCATAACTAATCGGATAGAAAAATAAAAACACTTTCAAGATCTTAAGTAGTTTGCTGAAGGATATCAGTATTTGCCAGACTCCAGACAACTTCTCCATTGAATTTGTAATTGACAGGTTCTATCGGACGTGGAGACTTTAAGAACCATCCTTTTATGTTCTTGGAATAACTCTCTTCCGGATTCAAATGTCGTCTTTGGTCAAGCTTAAAATGAAAATCCGATTCATATTCTTTGCATTCAACAAGGTTCACTGTTCCGATTATCATTCCTGTAGGCAGATCATCAAGCTGTTCAATGGGGATATCATAGTTCTCGTTCACCAATTTCAGGTCTTTTTTCCGAATAATTGATCTGCTTGCATAGATGGCTATCGTTCCTCGAACATAAGTGTTCTTTGAACGTACTTCTATATTCTTCAGACCACGAATGATAAGTGATGCCCAAGGCTGTCTTATTGCAAGTACACGTATTTTTGGGTGTGGTAAAGCATATTCATCCCCCGGGTCAATACCACATTCTGTCAGCGTAGTCTGCTGGTGTGTAGTAGGTAAGAAACGATCAAAATAGGTTGGTTCTTTTGGAATAACAGCAACATCCCATTTATCAGGTAGACTGATATCTGCTTTTGTGGGTGTTGTGTCTTGAACCATCGTATTCACCTATATCGATCTTTACTTAAATAATTTCATGTAGATTCTTTGAAGTATATATTATTATTTATAGGGGGTTTGTTGTTGTTTTTGAGTGGATCAGTGCAATCATCAATAAGTGATGTATCTAATACTTAGTACTTCTGCTACTAGTTTTTATATTTATTCTTTGATTAGCAATCCATTATCAGCTTTAATATTATTCGAATATATGAAGACAGTATAAATTAATAGCTCCGATCAAAGTTCAAATTTCCTTTAATGATGGTGGATACCTAAATGGGTAAGACATAATTTCAATAGTTAGCTATATTTGTTTTATTGTCACTGAGGATTACTGTATGATCTCAAAGTGAATATCTCATGTTTCATCCACATTATTTTGTGGCTTCTACAAAAAAGGCCTTATGATTACGAAATTATCAAATTCAGTAGTTCTCTAATTTTGGCATAATCCACTAAATCAACACCACTCGGCACATTTATATACCTTTAAAATGCCCCCTCCATGTTATCACGACTAGAATTAACACCTGCTCACTGTATCAAAACTGTTCTACCACCACTTCTGGACAACATTCCCATTTCAATAAATGGATCACTTACTCCTAAAGACCTCTTCACTAATATTCTCGGAATGTCCACCGATAAACTTTCAATTCATTCGATTGGTAAACAATATCATAATACTCCATGTGAAACATCAATGAGATATCATTTACATAAGATTGATTTCGATCAGCTCATTGAAAACAATGCAAAGATTCTCTTGCAATCATCCCACAAAACCCTTGATTCAAATAAAAAGTATGATCTTGCCATCGATTATACAAATGATCCATACTATGGAGAAGTGAATTATGTCAATGAAAACTATGTGATTCGAGGACAAGCTAAGAAATCAACAAACTCATTCTACTCTTATATTTCTCTTTGCATTATAAACAAATACACAAGATTTACAATTTCCATGTTACCTGTGGAAAAAGGCAAAACGAAGACAGATTATCTGAAATATTTCATAGACGTAGTTGATAAAATCAATCTCAAAATAAATATTATTTGTTTGGACAGAGAATTTTATTCCAGAGATGTTTTTACATTTTTGCAGGAGAATGACATTCCACATATCACTCCTGTTGTAAGAAAGGGAAAGAGAATAAAAGATATTCTTGATGGAAATAATAAACGCTATGAAAAGTACGTCATGAAGAATAAGAAAGGAGATGTGGGACTTGATATTGCTATTGATGTTAAGTATCTGAAAGGAAAGAGAGGGAAGAATGGTTGTGAGAATCTAGGGTTTGTTGTTTATGGAATTGATTGGGAACCCGGAAAGATTAGTATGATCTACAGGAAGCGATTTGCGATTGAATCATCATATCGAATGCGGAATGTGGTGAAACCGAAAACATCCTCAAGAAATCCAATGCTACGATATTTCTATGCGTTGATATCATTTATGTTGAAAAATGCATGGGTATCAATCCAGAGAATGCATTTTAGGAAAGTGAAAAGGGGACCAAAAACAATAGAGGAAGATGTTTTTAGATTTGATTTATTTGTTCACTTTGTTGAGGAATGGGTGAAAAAAGGTTGAAAGTGAAGTTAGTAGTGAAATGTTATAGGTGAGATTATATAATTTATTTAGTGGAGGGAATATTAGTGAAGTACTGAAATAAGTTGATCAGTTTACTCCAAAATGAAGGTATGACTCTTGACAGTCTCCTGGATAATTTTGCAGAAATGTGGGACCTTAAGAAAGTCAGAAAAAAGGATTGAATGCGTAAAGCTCTTAACTAATATGATCAATTGTCCCGCAAATGTGGATAGATGCACTTTTTCTCGCGTTCGAATATCTTATAAAGGTCCTCCCTCCGATAGTTATAGGAACACTTGCCATGGCCATTCTGGTTGAAATGGGATGGGTCAATAAGTTTGGATTCCTTGCATCCCCTTTAATGCACTATGGCCATCTAAGACAGGAAATAGGGCTTAGTTTCCTCACATCCTTTGGATCTTCCACAGCGGGAAACTCGATGATAGCTAAATTACATTATGATAAGCACATAGACCGGAAAGAGACCATCATTGCAACAATGGTAAATTCATTTCCTTCGAGTATAGTGCTTTCAAGAGATCTTCTCCCCATAATGGTCGCACTGCTGGGAACAACAGGATTGATCTATCTGGGAATTGTAGTGCTCATAGGGTTTGTGAAAACACTAATAGCTTTAGTAGCAGCACGCTTGTTCCTTACACCCAGAATATCGGGCATACTTCACACTGATATTGAAAAGAAAAAGTTAAAAGAAGCGTCATTGATTGCGCTGAAAAGATCAAAACGAACGATAATTAGGATGATATTGACGACAACAATCGTATCAATTGCTATTTTCCAACTGATGGAAACAGGGATATTCGATATGATCGCCAATATTATGAAAAGCTCTTTTCTTGTCAATTATGTGCCACCGGAAGCCCTGCCGATAATTGCAGGATGGTTTGCCAGTAATATAGCTGCATATACGATCGCGGGAAATTTACTTTCAGCTCAACTACTTAGTACAAAGGATATCATTCTTGCTCTTCTGATAGGGAGAGTGCTGGCAAGCGTCCCAAGAATAAAGAGCATGCTTCCATATTACACAGGAATATTCCGACCAGAGCTGGGTTTGAAGATCATGGCAATCTCCCTTATCATGCAAAACGGTATCATGCTAGCAATTATAGGTATTATCCTATTTTTCTGGTAAGTCTTAAAAAATATGTTCTTCACTTGATACCATCTTTTTTAAGAGGATCTCCATTCACTATAGATATATTCAGAATTCACGTTCGACCCCCATCCCGTGATACCCACGCGATAACTTTCACCATCGGGTACTTTCAGTCTGGAAACTGAGTAAACAATGCTACTTTCCGGAGCGATTTCAGGTATAGTATCACTTTTTATCTGATCCCAGACCATCCCTTCATCTGTGCTTTCAAGAGCTGTGTATATCACCACGTCTTCAGCAGTAATTGATCCTACATTCTCGATCACAATCTCCAGATCGACATATATCCCATAGTAATTCTCCTCACCAGTGCCGGTAAATGTAAGACTTAATTCAGGAGAACCTATCCCAATAGGTTTTATGGTGGCTTCTTCATTTGTGTAATCACCAGGAATGACACCCACACCCCAGCCGGAAGCTGTAGTTTCCAGATAATAGTACTTTACCCCGTTATAGTTGTAATAGCTTCCAGAAAGATCATCTTCTCCTTTAACGCCTACAGCCATGTGTCCGGGAAGTTCGATCAGTGCTACACCATATCCCATATCATAGAGTAAGGATGCAAGGAGGATCGAAGAATCTTCACAATCACCACCGCCATGATAGAGTGTTTCGAATGGGAACCTCGGGTATTCATCATAACCAGCTGACGCACTATCGCTCACATATGGAAGCGATTGCACAAAAGCCATGGTGATATAGGGAATATCATTTTCCCCATAGCCACCATCATATGCCATCTTCTCCACCTGGGAAGTAAGTTGGGATATTAATGTATCATCATATGTGTCTGTTACGAACTGATCAAAATCACGGGTTCGGCTTCTTTCAGAATATATCCCATAGTTGTCTTTGTAATACTCGGCTGTCATACTGAATTTAGTACTATCGTATTCCCACTCATAATTTCGGGAGATAGTATCAATGCCAATGCTAACTTCAGGCACCTTCTGTTGATCAATATCTAAAACCGGAACCTCTAGAGAGATGGACGACTTTGTCGTATAGGTCAGGTCGATGAGAAAACTGTTATCGTAGATCTTATCCACAATTACAGAATAGACAACGAATTCATCATTCGGATCTTTTATTGCATAGTTATTACCAGTCAATAATTTAGAGGTCAAATACTCCTGACCATCCTTTCTAAAGGAGAGACGAACAAAATTCTCTTTCCTATTTATTTCCAACAACTTAAGAGAATAACCGTTGTCAATATCAAGAACTGCCGTCTTTTTGAGACTTACATTGTAGGTTTCAACATCCGGATCAGAAAGAACTTGATCAGGGTTTTGGTCATAATTATTTGTTGAACTATCATCTGAGACACAACCTATGCATAAGATGAATAACAAGATCAATAAAAAATATGAGAACGAACGCTGAAATTGCATAGTTTCAGAAATAGACTTCCAGCTTATAAATATTCTGGAACTGTTTTTAAACGCATTTAGAAAAGCGGCAAGATATGTCATAATGCTTAAATCAAAGTATACCACATTAAATAATGGGGCATAGGTAACAACTTGAACATTCAAGTATTTCAGTTTAGTTTATTCCAAATTAAATTTTATTTTAAAACATATTAAACCTATGAGATATTTGAGGAGTGGATGCGGGATATGTTAGACAAAAGAACGAAACGATGTTCGATGCAATATTCAATTATGGGAATGAGTTATCGTTCAAAATTACCGGAGATCATCGATTCCGTTGCAAGTAGCTGCTCAGATAAAGGCTGCTTTGAACATATTGATTCAGCGGTCATACCTTCAAGGGAATCAATTGTTGAGATCATAGACCTTTTTAAGGATGTGCTTTTCCCGGGTTATTTTGGAGATCAAACGGTTGAAAGGAGCAATCTGATATATCATATTGGAAATGAGATCAACGAACTTTTTGAAAAACTGTCAAAACAGGTGACGAACAGTATTCTTCATGAGTGTCGTCGCACGGAAGAGGATTGTGCCGAATGTATTGAAAAAGGACAGGAAGAAACAGTTATGCTGTTAAGGAAGATACCACAGATAAGGTCACTTCTTGCAGCAGATATTATTGCAGCCTATGAGCATGACCCGGCTGCAAAAGGGTACGATGAGATCATTTTCAGTTATCCGGGAATTTTTGCTCTTATGGTCTACAGGATAGCTCATGAGTTGAATGAACAGGATATTAAGATCCTTCCGCGTATTATGACCGAATATGCCCACAGCGTAGTTGGAATCGATATCCATCCGGGTGCAAAGATCGGAAAAGGATTTTTTATCGACCATGGTACAGGGGTGGTCATAGGGGAGACTTCAGAGATAGGAGACAATGTAAGGATATACCAGGGGGTTACCCTCGGTTCACTTAGTTTCCCAAGGGGTGAAGAGGGACAGATACTTCGTGACCTTAAAAGACATCCCACGATAGAGGATGATGTCGTGATATATTCCAATTCAACGATCCTTGGCGGTGATACCGTTATAGGAGCGCGCTCCGTTATAGGAGGTAATGTCTGGTTAACGAGATCAGTACCAGCAGATACTAAAGTACTGATAGAAGAACCAAAGCTGGTTTTCAAGGATAGAACATCTTCCTGAAAGTGCAGCTATATTTTTAAGCATTTCAGGAAGTTATATTGGGGTTTATACATGGAAAATATTTACGAAGATATAACAAAAACTGTTGGAAAGACACCGCTTGTACGGTTGAACAGAATAACTGTAGGATGCTATGCTACTGTCCTTGTGAAAGTGGAGGCTTTTAATCCACTGGGTTCGATCAAAGACCGTATTGCCTTGAATATGATAGAGACCGCAGAAAAGGACGGAATGCTCAAAAAGGGAGCCATCGTTATTGAGCCAACTTCCGGAAACACAGGTATCGGACTGGCTTTTGTTTGTGCTACTAAAGGTTACAGGCTGATATTGACAATGCCTGAGACCATGAGCGTTGAGAGGAGAAATATATTGAAGGTCCTTGGAGCTGAGATCGTGCTCACCCCTGGCCCAAATGGTATGAAAGGAGCTATCGAGGAAGCGGAAAGAATTGGAAAGGAGACACCTGATTCTTTTATCCCGCATCAGTTCATGAATCCGGCAAATCCTGATATCCACCGCTGCACTACAGCTGGGGAGATATGGGATGATACCGGAGGAAAGGTCGATATACTGGTAGCAGGCGTTGGGACCGGAGGAACTATTACGGGTGTTTCAGAAGAACTAAAGTCTCGTAAGCCCGGGTTTAAAGCAATAGCTGTGGAACCAAAGGATTCAGCTGTACTTTCCGGCGGCAGTCCGGGGCCTCATATGATACAGGGGATTGGTGCCGGTTTCGTGCCGGATGTGCTGAACGTGGATATTATTGATGAAATTATAACGGTCAGTAATGAAGATGCCTTTGAGACGACACGTGAACTTGCCAAAAAGGAAGGGATACTCGCAGGCATCTCATCTGGTGCAGCTCTTTTTGCGGCTTTGGATGTTGCAAGACGGAAGGAGAATGAAGGAAAGATGATAGTTGTTGTCCTTCCAGATACAGGGGAGCGATATCTTAGTACAACAATTGTGGAAAAGGAGTGATATTTATGGATAAGGAATTTACAAAGGATCTAAGTGAATTGATGCAGTTCCCATCAGAAAGAATTATCTTGTCAACCGATATCCCGATATAAAGATCAGCATGCTTCTGAACAAATACAAAACTGTAAATGAATTTTTTATTGACAAAAATGCAGTATCAAAATTAAAAGAACTCTTCCAGAAACCAGCAAAGAAAGAAGGTACCAATACTCTAGAAGAATTAAAGAGTATATCTTCAGAAGACTAATGCTATTTCTGTAAATATGCCCACAAAGCTTGAAATGGTTAAGGTCATAATCATTCTATCTTTGAGTTTATTCCCTTTTGCTACTGGATCATTAAACAAGATTTGGATGCAACTTGCTGCTAATATGAGATAAGCTAATGAAGCTAGATACAGGCATGGAATACATATTGCACTATACAATAAAAGTATCAATGGCATTGGTATTAAAAAACTGCAAACAATTGCTGCATCATGAACCCCAATCTTCAAAGGAAGTGAATTTATATCTCCCTCCTATATCTTTGAAATCTTTCATAAATGTGAGGGAAAATATTGACACAAACACGTAAGCAGCGACAATTAGACTATCTGAAGTCAATGGAGAATACACACTCCAAAGTCCAATTGATTCAAGTGCAAAACAAACAGCCATATCCACATTACAATTCCAGCCAAGCTTTACATTTCTTTAAAGACGATATTCCAGCATATAGGGATATAACCGATAGTGATTTGGCAATGCTTCTCTATGGAAAAGATTTTACTGGAGCTAATGGAAATGAAATTGGAAGAGCCTACGTTTACAATGGAAGTGATGAACGTGCATATTCTGTTGTTCAGATGAAATCAGCGGGCTTACTCAGCAGTTATAGTGGCTCTTATAATGCTAGGTGTGTGTTGATAGCTCATGAATTTGGGCACAATTTTGGAGCAACTCACAATGCAGCATATTCATGGGGAATTTACACACTACACCAAACAATAATGACTGCTGTGTTTAATGACCAATATCCAAATTACATGGACCTCCAATACTCAGATTTATCTCGTCAAGGAGATAGTACTCATAACAACATTTTATTAATCGCAAATAACAAAAGTACTATCGAAGGATTTAGAACTCCTTAATCAAGTAAGGAGAGGATTAATATTACCTCTCTTTTTTCCTTTTTCAGGTGATTAGTATGAAACGACAAAATCCAGTTTATACAGTAATAATTCTGGCATTGTTAATTAAACATCGCTAATTCTTTATTTCTGTACTTCATCAAAAGAAGAACAGAGTACTTCAGCATTTCAAGACTCTTAGTATAACACTTTGACTTTCTTCTCAATCTTGCCAGAAAGTGCCTGAATATGCTGTTATATCCTTCAACAGTATATGTTTCAGCTTTGGATTGAGTGTGAATTTTCTCTGGAACAAACTCTGCATATGCCCTCCAGTGATCAGTCATCACTTCTCCAATCTCCTTCCCCTTTAATTTTTTCCAGAGTTTTAGTCCTGTTTCCGTTCCCCTGCTACCAAAAGAGCAGTCGATGAACCTTTTTCCATCTCTATCAACAGCAATCCAGATCCAACAATATTTTTTTTGTTCCCGATATAAGTGTGCATTTCATCTAATTCAACAATCGATATTTCATTTTCGCTCTTTAGATCCTCTAATTCACGACCAAACTTCTTTATCCATTTTTGGACAGAAACGTGGCTAACTCCTAAAAAACGTCCAATTGAACGAAATCCTAATCCTTCGAGATAGAGTTGTAAAGCCTGCCGTTTAACAGACATGGGGCTAGCAGTTGATTTTAGCTCCACTGAATAGTTATACTCACAATCATGGCATTTGTAGCGTTGAAGTCCATCGATTTTACCGTTCTTTTTATGATTGGAGCTCTTGCACTTGGGACAGTTCATGCACAAATATAGGTCCTGATAACATATAAACTCTACTTAAATACCAATGCCGCCAAAAGTTATGTAATGGTGGTCTTCATCGTCCCATGTGTCGTGTAGGAATAGATAGTCAATCGTACCTTCAGAATATCCCATACATGTAACAGAATGATTATTGTATGGATTGGTATACCCACTTCCAAGTCCACCATAAATCATACTCAAAACAAATGGATTGCCTGCATCAATTTCAAACATTGTTTCAGACATGAATAAATTGTCATCATTTACAATTGTAAAGTCTGAGTATCCATAATAATCACATACTTCTTCAATACCATCATCAATATGTGAGATCTTGGTACCATTGATACCATTTTCATTCGTGCCCATTGCATCGGCTAATTCTTCAATTAGGGTGTCCCCATATGAGAAATTTGAATATCCATTTTCATCCCAGTATTCAAGAACCATAGCTGCTGCAGTAGGAGAACAGCTTATGTACCATGCTTCAAAGGAACATCGAATATATAACCAAGACTACTTCTTGTAGCTATAGGTGATGCTGAATATTTGGTGTCAGTCATACTATACTCTAAATTTGTCCATGCTTCTTGGATATCTTCATTTTCAAGTATGGTATTTTTCTCCACATTATCCAATGGTTTAGCATTAGTTATATCTATTACATTCTTTGAAAAACGATCAACTAAAATGGTTTTTTCGGATTTATCTCTACTGTCCACCATTTCATATTTATCATAATAGAATGTTGCACCCGCATAGATCGGTGTGCTTTTTTCGATAGATAAACGATTTTCGGATGCATAATCAGTTACAAGACTTTGTGTTCCATCTTTAATATCTGAATCCATGTGTGGCAATTTGCCCTTTGAAAATTCAAGTATTGGATAATTGTCCTTTGTTGCAGAAACTAAAATATATTCCTGGTATCTATCATTCTTAACCACATTAAAGGTATATGCAGTTATGTCCCCGTTAAAATTGTAGTACGTAGTTTCATGTTCTACTGACGAACCTTCCCAACAAGCAAGTTCAGGGAATGTATTTGCCAATTCCATAGTATAGAATGATGCAATTTTAGTCCCATCTTCTATATTTAATGCGGTATCAGTTGTTCCTGCAAAAGCAATATTTGACATGCATAATGCGGTTTCCATGAACCTTGCACCGCCAATAAGGACGATACCGGCATAAAGAGGCATAAAAAGAGCAATGAGAGCACCAGAATAGCCTTGAATGAAACGAGACTGGAAACGCCTTCCGATAAGTTCAGGGAAAGTTACAGCACCAAGGTTCAAACCTATCCTTCTGGTCCTTGCACCAAATACCACGAACGCTATAAAGATACCCACAAAGATATTCATGAACACAAGCCAGAGAGTTCCAAGACCAAGTGTTCCCGTCACTCCTCCAAACCCGATTATAGCCGCTGTACTGATGAAAGCAGCACCATAGGAAAGAGCAAGAATATAAGGATTTACCTTCCTTCCGGCAAGCATGTAGTCTTCTACATCCTTCGTCCTTTTGTAAGCCAACCAGCCACAGTAAAATACTGCGAGAAGATATACAAGAACGAAGATACCAAGTGTTGAAGTATTTACCGCCACTTATTACCACTCCTCGCTTTCCTCTTCATTCCACTTCAAAGGACCATAGACCATACATCCCAATGCACTAACAATGCACAATATAGATGCCAACCAGATTTGAGGATTATCAATTCCTAACATAGTTATCACTTGCCATTTTTTTGCCTGGTATATGCTACCACATAACACGCACTAATGCTGACATCTGTTAACAAGTACCATACATTAATGTTTCGAAGTTATTCTTCTAAAAGGATATAATTGAATGACTTAAAAAAGACATCAATGAAAATAAAAGTACATACATGATTTAAAACGAACGGTCTCGTATTGCAAACATATCACAAAAGGAAATGGAAGTAAATAATCGTGTAAAGAACTTATATTCTAATTATAACATCATTTTTTGTTAAAAGTACAAGTTATGCAAACTTTTCTTTTTTGCCTTATAAAGATTTCTACAGAACACTGGAAAGACCAGCTCTTGATTCAAAATGATTATCCTATTTTTAATATATTTTGTGTTAATTACTGTATGATATATTATAGGCAGAAGCCTTAAATACAAACATGCCAAATTTAAAGATGGAGTGGTGTATGAGAGATATCTGAGTTTAGAATATTTCTTCTACATAATGAATAGAATAAATAAATAAGGATCTCATCAACATTGAGTGGGTAATTTAATATTCATTTCTTCCAATTCAATCAGTATGGAAGATAAAGAACTCCTTCAAATTGCACTCGGATTGTCATCGCCTTGGTTTGTAAAAGATATTGATCTTAATACTTCCAAAAAAAGAATGGATATTTACCTTGATTTTACCAAGGGAACGAAGTTCCCTTGTCCCATTTGTAACAAATTGAGTGAATTGCATGATACTAAAGAAAAGGTATGGAGACATCTCGATTTCTTCCATCATGAAACATATCTTCATACAAGAGTGCCACGAACAAAATGCAATGAACACGGTGTAAAGCTTGTAAATGTTCCCTGGACAAGACTAAATACTGGATTTACTCTTTTCTTAGAAGCCTTATTTGTTGCATGTCCAAAAAAATGACAGTGTCTGCTATTGCTGATATGGTAAATGGTCATGAAGATTCATTATGGAGAATTCTTAGTCATTATGTTAAGGAATCAATGGTGAAAACGGATCTATCGAATCTTGATATAATTGGAGTGGATGAGATTTCTGTCAAGAAAGGTCACAGTTATGTGACTTTGTTCTATGATTTGAATAAAGATAGGGTAATCCATATTGAAAATGGAAAGAGAAAGGATGGGTTTAGGAAATTTAGAGATTTCCTATCTACAAAAACAAATCCTGATAACATAAAATACATATCAATGGATATGTCTCCTGCTTTCAAAGGTGGAGCAAAAGAATATTTCCCGAATGCGAAGGTTGTTTTTGATAAGTATCGTGAAGACGTTGGTAAATTCCATATTGTTAAAATGATGAATGATGCTATCGATAAAGTTAGAAGAAGTGAATATCAATCGAATAAAGAACTTGGTAAAACAAGATTCATGTGGTTGAAGAATCCAGAAAATTTAACTGATAGAGAAATTATTAAAATAAAATCCATCAAAGATTTAGATACTAAGACTGCTAAAGCTTACAAGTTCAAACTTGCATTAAAACGATTCTGGGAAATCAAAAACATAAGAGTTGCAAGGGAATATCTGGAAAAATGGTACTACTGGGGAACTCATAGTAATATTAAAGAGATCATTACATTGGCAAAGATGATAAAAAGAAATTCGTATGGAATTTTGGAATCAATTAAAGGAGATAACAGTAATGGGGTTGTCGAAGGATTGAACAACAAGATCAAGACAGCTTTCAAGAGATCATATGGATTGAAGACTGAAATGTATAGGAATACAATGATATTCTTGATGGCGGGGAAATTGAAATTACCCACACGATCTTAAAGAGAATCTCTATTTATTGAAATAGGGATGTTGTCCAGAAGTGGTGGTAGATCAGTTTTGATACAGTGAGCAGGTGTTAATTCTAGTCGTGATAACATGGAGAGGGCATATTAATGGTATATAAATGTGCCGAGTGGTGTTGATTTAGTGGATTATGCCAAAATTAGAGAACTACTGAAATTAATGAACAAACGAACTACAGAAAGGGAGTGTTTTATCATAATCTATACTGAACCGATTACTGTTGAGGAACTAATTCAGCGCATCGAGAAGAGAAACAATCTTGGTATGGACATAGGTATTTTAATCTAATATATGTACTATACATGTAAAAAAACAACCACCTAATACTTAATGTTAGGAGTGTAAAGATATGAAAGATAATTTTGGAAGGAAATTGTACTCATTAGGAGAATTTTATAAAATAACTTATCTAGCCTTTTTTTCAACCTATGATCTTCTATATGCTAAGAAAAATGAGCTTTTAAGCCAGCATTTCCTTGAGCGTATTATGCTTGCTGTAACAGAGGTAAACGGATGTGAAGTATGTTCATATGCGCATACAAAGATGGCACTTGAAGCAGGTATGTCAAATGAAGAGATTCAAAGTATGCTCGCAGGAATAAGTGATGATGTACCTGAAGAAGAAATGTCTGCAGTCGTATTTGGTCAGCATTACGCTGATTCTAGAGGATATCCTTCTAAAGAATCCTGGGAACGAATTATAGAAATCTATGGACTTCGAGAAGCAAAAGGCATTCTTGCGTCGATAAGAATTATGATGCTTGGAAACGCAGCTGGAATCCCTTGGGGTTCTTTCGTTAATAGATTTAAAGGAAAACCAGATAATAGAAGCAGTTTGCCATATGAGATTGGTATGATTCTATGCACTATAATTTATCTGCCTATAGCTCTTATACATGCGCTTTTAGCAAAATTATTTAATAGGTCCACTATTAAGTTTAAAATTGTATAAATAAATCAATTTTTAAGTGTAGTATATGGAGATAGTATATTTCTATTTTTGCTAAAATTGATTTGTCATATTTGAGATTATCAAATTAGCTCATAAATCCTCCCATTCTAATTTGATGACATTACCTCATACATAATTTGCAAATGAGTTCGTTTCTTTAACTCCATTTTGCAAATTTGTAGCTACAAGCAATTGATATGCAACGAAATTCATAACTGAATACAGTTTCTTACTGCTATTTTTCATTCCTCTGATGTCGAACTTTACAGTCCACTTAATATGATTGTGTACTCGTTCACATTCACCCCTGTGCGAATAATCTTCATCGAATCCATCATCTTTGATATTCTTGTTTCGCAAGTGCATACCTACCTGTTTTTCTCTTCCATTTTCATAGAGGAAATGAAGTTTTTCTTCATATTTCATATGAATAGATCCACCAAGTTTCCACATTTTGTTAACCCAGTGATCAATTCTTTCCATCATTCCCTCGTATTGAACTTTAGAATCCGAAGAGTATGCAATCACTGGTTTTGCATTCAACTTATACCAGATATCTGCATGATTCCTGAATGAATCATAACCTCCATCCAATGCATAAGTGTCAATGTCAACTCCCATTTCTACCAATGCATCAATATGTTTCTTCAATTCAGGAGAATCGTGAGAAGCACCTTTTGTATGAGTCATGTAGATTGGAAGTGGTCCAATCATGGTGATGTGAGCTTTGTCCATCTTACAATTATAATGCGGATTGTAATCTGCATACTTGTCATATCTTGATGCTTCAAGTGGAGTTGAATCTGTTTTCGCATCTCTAATCTTTGTATTTTTAGAGATATTCTTTCCAATTTTGAACATTACTTCATCGAGTCCAGTTTTTCCAAGTCTGTATTTTACAAAATGATGCAGTGTTGCAGGGGATGGAAGATTCATAATGCCGTTATTGTCTTCAAAAGAAAGAAGCTGCGCTTCTTCTTTTGTTAAGGTCGATATTGTTTTCTCAAATGAGAGGTTTCTATAACATTTCACAACGATGAGCTTTATCATTGACGAAACCTTATACCGAAAGTGCCAGTCCTTATCGGCATAATAGCTACTTTCAACATAAGAAGCAATGTCATCGATATCTAAGAAATACAAAAATTGGCATATTGATGCATTATCTGTGTTCAGATAGTTAGCAATTGAATCTCTGGTACAGATTCCGTCCGAAACATCGTAATAATATTTCATGGGCTGGCACATTTTCTGCTATATAAATGCAATGCATAAGCTATGCCCAGAGTGGTGCCAGTAGTCTTGAAAAAAGAGTTACGCTTTTAAAGCGAAAAGCTAATTTGATAATCTCGATGATAAAGCAATTTAATTCAAAATAAAGTATTAAATGATTTATTTTGCCTGAATGTATACATAAAAGTTTTCATGAAATAAAGTATGTTTATATTTTCCCCTGATAATATGGAAATTGCAGTTTCAGGCCGGATGTACCACCAGATAAACAAGAAGCTAGAACCTTGAGATATGCAAATAGGAATATAATATGAGGTAAAATAATGAAAATAAGAACATTTAGTGTGATTGCTGTGACATTCATGTTGGTCAGTCTTTTAGCAGTATCTGCCATAGCTGCAGGCCAGGAAAGGGGAGCAGGCATGAATTCTTTCATAGGTGCAGATGTCGATGGTCGATGTAACAATTTCATAGATGGTGACGGTGTATGTGATAACTTCATAGACGAAGATGGTGATGGTATCAATGACAACTCCCTTGGACTTGGACATGGATCTAGAGATGGCAACGGAGACAAGAAGCAAAAAAGAAAAGGAGACAGGACGTGTATTGA
This sequence comes from Methanococcoides burtonii DSM 6242, assembly GCF_000013725.1. Taxonomy (NCBI): domain Archaea; kingdom Methanobacteriati; phylum Methanobacteriota; class Methanomicrobia; order Methanosarcinales; family Methanosarcinaceae; genus Methanococcoides; species Methanococcoides burtonii. The sequence goes on along the minus strand of NC_007955.1, from coordinate 385,446 downwards.
GTAAGGACACAATGAAATAAGTGAGACAAAAAACCGCATCGAACAATTAAAAGTCGGGTTCAATCAATAATCTGGACCTCTATATAGCCTATTTTTGATCGAATAAACATAACTAAGTTTATTATGATCCTCGAACTGAACATATTAAGTAATGGATCTGTAGAATTCTTTTTCCGAATTTCAAGTTTGACAAAAAAGATAAAATGTTAAATTTAAACGACTTCCGGTTAAATTTAAGCTAAAAATGAAAATAAAAGTCAACAATAGAACAACTATTAAGTTTGATATTTCTATATTAGGAATGTGAAAATTAAGTAACCTTCACGATTAAATTATTTTTTGATGCAACTGTGTTTGTACTTATATATCTTGTTTTTCAAAAATCTTCCTTTTGAAGAAGCATTCATTAGCCGATTATAAAGCTTAAGAGGAACCCCATGGTAGTGATAAATAGAACTTTTGTTGAACTCTACTTCCAATATACAAGCATCTTCATCATATCCTATTGATTTTATATTTGAGGATCTAACAGATTTTCTTTCCAAAAATATCACCTCCCTTGTTAAAAAAAATACATCAATATTTTTAGATCGTACCACTCATTTTCCTTCCTATTATTTACATTTAGTGCACAATTGCAAATCTCTAATATTTGACACTTTTGGAAGGAATGTAAAACATTAATACTTGTATAGATTTGTGGTTTCAAATCCAATTCCCCACATAGTAAGCAGGGGATATAGGTAAGTCTATTTTTTTGTACTGGGTGGTGTAAACCTTTTGCACAAACAACTTTTAAATTTAAAAATATATTATTAAGCTTTTATACTAAAATAAATGTTTTAATTAATACGACGTTACAATAATAGATCATGTTATTTTCGGCTCTGTAGAAATCCTATCAAAATCCACATACATAGATTAGAATTGAGATTATAATCAAATATCGTGCAATACATTAGATAACATTTGTAAATCAGATTATTGTTCGAATATTGAGGATTTATACAGAGCCTAATTTTCATATCTGTTATAAGTGAAAGAACAAAGTTAATGAAATTGACATCATGGATGATATGAATTTGAAGATTTTATTGGAGCTCTATTCTAAAAATGAATATAATGTAAAGCAAACATCACTTTCAGGAGCTCAAAGAGCTGATTTAATTTTAGTAAAAGATAGAATAAAAGTAACTATTCAGCCACCTTTGCGTGCTAAAATCCCCCCACCTCAATCTATTTCATCTTCTGACATGGATTTTTACGAAAAAAGCAAGTAGTAGCATTCTATTTAAGTTCACACCCAAAAAATCAATTGGTTTTGCCAAACAGGAGGTGAATGAACACGAAACGCAAAGAAATCCTAGCAGTTTATGAACAAGGTCCCGAAGCAGTTGTCACTCTTGTCACTACATTGTACGACATCATTGCTGAACAACAAAGGATCATAGAACTACAAGCTGCCAGAATAACCGAACTCGAAGAACGAGTTAAAAAGTTGGAAGAGCAACTCAAAAAAAACAGCCGAAACAGCAGTAAACCACCTTCAACTGATGTTTTTATTAATGAGAAACCAAAAACAAAAAGCAGACGAAAAAAGAGTGGAAAGAAACCAGGTGGTCAGAAAGACCATCCTGGAACTACTCTCAGAATGGTAGATGTTCCTGACGAAGTTATAATTCACAAAGTACACAAATGTAGCAATTGTGAGAGATCGCTTGAAGATTTCGAACAGCAGATCAAGAACTTCTTAATAGAATCTCCTGTGATAAATTGTGATGAAACTGGTATGAGGATAGAAGGAAAACGACAGTGGTTACATGTTGCTTCTACAAACAAAATGACATGTTATTATCCTCATCAAAAAAGAGGCTCTGAAGCAATGAATGCGATGGGAATCTTACCAAATTTCAATGGTACAGTAGTTCATTATTTCTGGAAATCATATTACAAATATGATTGTGATCATTCGATCTGTAATGCTCATCTATTGCGAGAATTAACAAGTGTAAGCGAGAACGATAATCAATTGTGGTCAAAAGCTATGAATATTCTACTTATTGATGTCAAAAAGTCAGTTGACCAGATCCGAAAAATGTCTGGTTGTATGAAACCAGAGAGAATTAAAGAGTTTGAAGATTGGTACGGCCAGATTATTCATATTGGGATAGAAGAAAATCCTCAACTTCAAGCCAAATCAAAGAAGCGAGGAAGAACTAAACAAACCACAGCAAAAAATCTGCTGGATCGGTTTATTGGTTATAAAAATGATATTCTCAGGTTTATGCATGATCTAAAAGTTCCATTTGAGAATAATCTTGCAGAAAGGGATGTGAGAATGATGAAAGTACAGCAGAAGATATCAGGTACATTCCGAAGTATGCAAGGAGCATTAATTTTCTCGCGGGTAAGAAGTTACATTTCTACTGTTAAGAAGAATCAGGTTCCTGTGATGGATGCAATTCGAAATGCAATTGCTGGAATGCCATTTATTCCAACAATTGTTTGAGCTTCTAATCTTTTTGTGTAAAGGTTGGTAATACAGGATTGACTCTAGGTAGGCTGAATAGTTACGAATAAAATTGTATTCAAACAAAAATAAATGCATCATAAATTTCAAATCTGCTGTACGAGAAGTTGTTGTATCCAAAACATATTTTGTATAAAGGTGGAAGTTATATCCCACATTACGGCCATCAATTTGTTTTTTAAACTGCCTGTTTTTATTTATTTTTTGTCAACAAAACATTATCATAGGCATGATTGATGCATATGTACGAGTCCATATAACATTCAAAGCAAAAGTCAAACGTTTTTTGCAATTATAGGAATTTTAATGTTAAACGTAGTTCCTACTCCTAATTCGCTTTTTACCCAAATTTGTCCCTTGTGCATTTCAACATACTTTTTGGCAATGGAAAGGCCAAGCCCTGTTCCCTCGTATTGTTTAGTAAGGAGCATATCTGCCTGATTAAAAGGTTCAAAAATTCTGTCGTAATTATATTTAGCTATACCGATTCCATTATCGGAAATTGATATATTTATATTTTCTTCATCCACACCCACAGTTAACATTATTTTGCCACACGCGGGAGTAAATTTTATAGAATTATTCAAAAGATTCAAAAGAATTTGTTTTATTTTTGTCCTATCAGCATGTACCCCTATGTTTTTATGCTTTAACGTCATCTCCAACTCAATTGATTTTTTATTGGCAAAGGGAGCTAAAGATTCAACAACTTCATGAATCAACAGATTCAGTTTAAATAACTCAGGTTCAAATCGGGCTTCACCTGATTCTATTTTTGAAATGTCGAGAACATCGTTAATCAGTGCTAAGAGATGTTTACCACTAATCTCTACATTAGAGCAATATTTGAGTTGGTTCTCAGTTAAATTATTCTCATTGTTTTCTTTTAGTATGTGAGAGAATCCTATAATCGAATTAAGAGGAGTTCTCAACTCGTGACTAACATTTCCTATAAAATTAGATTTTATTCTGCTAGCATTTTCCAGTATATCTTTACTCTTTAACAATGAAATTTCTGCCATCTTACGATCAGATATGTCCGTAATAGCAAGCAATAGAAGTTTCGAAGAGTTTAAATTTAATGAAGAAGTTAATGCAACACTGTCTTCTATTCTTCCTGTTAATTCACAATAAATAAGCCCTACATTTTTGTTGAAACGAATCTCCATTTTCTTGTTAGTAGGATTTTCAAAAAATGCACGATATCGGCTTAAAAATATTTGTTTATCAAGATCATAAATAAAATCGGATAAGCCCTTAAATAAAACTTTATCTATCTCCTTAAAAATCATCTTAGAAAATGTTTCATTCATTCTGATTATCGATGCATTCACATCTAACAAAACATATCCAACTGGAATTTTATTAAATAATGTGAAATATGCCTCTTTTTGTGCAAGTAACTCGATTTGAGATGTTTTTAGCTCTTCGTTTTGTATTTCAAGTTCAATTTGGTGTATTCTTAATTCTTCTACAATTTCTATGATATCGTTTTTTGTAAACGATTCAAAGCGTGCATAGTTATCTAAAGGAGTTAGTTTTTTTGATGCAGATTTCCTTAATCTTTCTAGATCATTTTCTAACATCTTACCACCATATTTTTATTTGCAAGTCTTGTCAAGAGCAGTAATCATAACTCCCGAATAGTTGTTTTGTCCGATATCATAAGGAATTATCTTTAATTCAAATTCTATTCCATCTTTTGTTTTAACTTCTATTTCTTGAGATTTTATAGTTTTGTGAACCTGTACGAATTTATTTACTAGATCTTCAACAGTCGTTTTATTTTTTAGGTTATAGATAGATTTGCCAATATCACTGTTATCAAGAGCAAATAAATTATCCATTGGTGCTGTAAATTTTCTAACATTTAAATTTTCATCGAGGAAAAGCGTACCAATCTGTACAGTTGAAAGAAGATTTTTAAAATCATTGTTAAGTTCTGTCAATTCAATTATTTTTAATTGATATTCTGAATTTACATTATGCAATTCTTCGTTTGTACTTTGAAGCTCTTCGTTGCTGGCAAGCAATTCCTCATTAGTTGACTGTAACTCTTCGTTTGAAGTTTCAAGTTCTTCAATAGCTGCATGAAGTGTCTCTTTGGTAAGCAGTAGGTCTTGTTCAAGATCATTTATGTGCTGTTTCGTTTCCCTACCAATATCATATTCTAAATTAACGTCGTTGAAATTGTTACCCTTGTCAGAGTTAATCTCTTCAAAGAAAACTGCAGCGAGTGCTTCTTCACCAAATTTATGGGGAAGAAGTTTCAGATTCAACTTTATGTACTGAGTATTATTTTTCGATTTAAAGTGTATATTGTTATAGCTCAAGTCTTCTTCATTTTGGAATACTTTTTTAAGGCCTGTTGACAGAGGAATTATTAGTTCCTTAGGTACCATTTTAGTTATGTTATATTCCAATTTGCCAGCTGGTAATTTGAAGTAATCTTCAGAGTTGCCTACCAAATACCGGAGAGTCATATCACTTCCGACAACAGCAGTTAAAGGTAAATATTTATCCGGCAGGATTGATAATAACCTTTTAATAAGTTTGTCTTCTTGCATATAAGAAGAGTCTTTATATATATTTATAGAAACTTGTTTTTCTTTATCCGGAAACGTGATTGTTTTTGCATACATCCTTTTTGCATCAATTTGTTTTGTACGTCCTTTTGAACTATAGATTTTCCATTTGCTACTTAAGGTTTCAAAGTACTCGACAAGTGCTCCGGACGTCTCACATGATCCCAAAAAAAGTATACCTTTTTTCTTTAATGAATAATTTAAAAGATCAAGAACTTTTGTTTGAAGTACAGGTTGCATATAGATAAGCATGTTACGGCAAGTGATCATATCTATATTGTTAAATGGTGGATCTTTTATTATATCATGTTGTGCAAATATAACCATTTGCCTGATATCTCTCGAAATCTGGAAACCTGAGTCCTTTGGAACAAAATATTTCGATAGCCTTTCACTAGAGATGTTACCAAGTATACTTTTCGGAAAAAAACCAACGGAAGCACTATTTATGGCTTCTTGATTAATATCAGTTGCGAATATTTTAACATTAAAGTAGTTATTCAACTTGTCCATCAATTCTTTTAGTACAATTGCAACGCTATATGCTTCCTCACCTGTAGAACACCCCACGACCCATAGTCGAAGATTTTTGTCCTTTTTTTCAGAAAACAAAATAGGTAGCCATTTATTCTGTAACTCGTCAAAAGCACTTTCATCACGGAAAAAGCTTGTAACACCTATCAAAATCTCTTTGTGAAGAACCGTTGCTTCACTTGGATTATTTTGTAAGATCATAATATAATCTTTTAAGTTGGTAACCTGATTCATTATCATTCTACGCTCTATTCTTCTTAAGATCGTATTTGATCGATATTCACTAAAGTCGAAATTATTTCTATTACGGAGTATAGATAAAATAATATCGAATTCATTTGGAGATATTAATAATAAATCCTCATGATTATTATTAGTTACAGGTGGATGGTCTATAAATGAAATTAATTGTGATGGCATTTGTGCTGGTGTAAGTATAAAATCAACAAGCTCTGTGGATATTGCATTTTCTGGCATTCCACTTAACTTTGCTGATTCTGGATTTTGTACTATTACAATTCCACCATTCTCTTTGATGTGATGAATACCAAGAGAGCCATCGCTCCCTGTTCCTGATAAAATTATAGCTATAGCTTTTTCAGCCTGGTCTTGTGCAAGAGAACGAAACAATATATCGACAGGATAATTTGGCAGAGTACTGCTACTTTGTTCGATTAAAAGTCTTTGATTAAATATTGATAGGTTCTTTTTGGGTGGGATTAAGTATACCTTATTAGGTTCAACTAGCATTCCTTCTTCTGCACGAAGAACTTCCATTTGCGTATGTTTTGAAAGGATCTCTACCATTAAGCTCTTGTAGTCCGGTGAAAGGTGTTGAACTACAATAAATGCCATTCCGGAATTGTGAGGCATGTTCTCAAAAAACTCTGCAATCGCCTCAAGTCCACCAGCAGAAGCCCCAATGCCAACAATGTGAAATGTCATATTATTATCGCCTTCCAAATTTAACTTTTAGAATTTTGTAGAATGCATTATATCGTTATTGAGAAAGTACAGAAAATCTTCTCAAAAAATACTTAGTAAAAACATTAATAATAACATATGTACTACATTGATAATAATGTTTGTACTACAGAGAATTGCGATTAACTGCTGATTTTTTTCAAAGCAAATTTTTCCAGCTAAAATTTTGAGCTTTTCTCTCTATTTCCAGCAGTTTGCTAGTATCTATTTATATACTTTCCAACTTTTTTGAATAGCTACCGCTATTCATCCTAATGATTTTCTTCTTATTGTCCTCAATTGATAGAGATTATAGCTGAATGCTGTAATCGCCATTTTGACATTTACTCTTGCCAACGTTGTTACTCTTACAAATCCTGACGTAAACACATTTTTGATAACAGCATAAGGTCTTTCTCCCTTTGCTCTTTTCCTGCTTATTCTTTTGTTTCTCATCTTATCCCTAATACCAATAGGATGACCTCGCACGCCCCTTTGCATAGTTGCATCATATCCTTTTGAAATTGCACCAAAGTAACCTCTATCTCTGTAAACAACTTCGCCTTCTTCAGAAAGATCCACCTGACTATCATGAACTGAGGCAGTAGTTGTCCTATATCTCCTTATCAGATCATATTCGGTATCTTCAATGGTATGTAGTTTATATCCAAAATGTGACTTAGATGCCTTTTTTGTCCATGTACCGTCCTTACATCTTCTGGTCTTTGCTTCATTTCCACGAGGAGTATCAAGATTTGCATGTCCTGGATCAGCATGTATAAATGTTGCATCCTGAATCATACCTTGTTTGATCCTCAAACCTTTCTTATCAAGTTGTCTTTGCATTTCATTCCAGATTTCATCTTCTTTTCCTGATTGAGCAATTCGTTCTCTAAATGCCCAAACAGTAGTATGATCTGGAATTTTTGCAGGAAAGCCCAAGAATTTCCTAAAGGAAATTCTGTCAGTAGCTTGTCTTTCAAGTTCAGGGTCAGATAGTCCATGCCATTGTTGCAATACTAACATTTTGAGCATGACGATTTCATCAACGTTTGGTCTGCCACCGAACTCTGTTTTATTGATATACATCTCTGCTATAATTGGACGAAATGGTTTCCAATCGATGAGAGATTCAATTTCAGAGAGCTTGTCACCGAGATTTTCAAGACGTTTGTACTCTTCTTTAAAAGCAAAGTTTGTTAAGGACATAATACAAAATTATTGTAATATATTATAAATATTGCGTCTGTTTCCGAGGTTTATCGGAATTCTCTACACTAATATTTTTTGCACAAATAACTTAGAGTTAGTCAACAGTAATACTATAATATCCTTATATATTCTCCTTATGTTATTTCCTTCCTGACGGCTCCATTTAGTGATTATATTCGAGTCTTTACCACACACTGGACATGTGGCAAATGGATTTTCTTTCTCATCAACGATACAGGGGATCTTTAAATAATCATAATCTGTAAGAGATACCTGGTACTTTGGACAAATGTAAGTCATAGTTTTCACTCCTAAGGTTTACATTTCATTCAATTTTGTCATCTAAGAATAAATCCAAAAAAACAAAAACAATTATACTTCATCACCTTATAAATCACCGTAAATATTATTAGTATTCAAACAAATTAAATATCAGGGGATACATAATTTTGAAACTAACAATGGTCATTCCCAGTTACTGGGGAAGAGAAAGTAGCATAGGCTGGCTTGAAGGTGATGCTGTATATGATCATGCCACGCCTTTAGACTCTGAGGGTACGCTTGGGAGAGCTATCGAGAGTCTGGTAATACTTGAAGATACGGATTTTGAACTGGTGGTGCTGGTGGCTCCAAATAATATGGAGATCGCGGAACAGGTCGAGCAGAAGGTAAGGGATGTCATCAGATCCTCTTCGAATGCCGATGTCAGGGTTCACATGTTCGGGCCATCGCATCTGGAAAAGTTGCATGAGGTCCTGAAAAAGGATGGCATGGGGGAATACTGTGATCTGCTTTCACTCACAGGATATTCCAACATAAGGAACATGTGCCTTTTTGTTCCTCACATAATGGGTTCAGATGTCGCACTCCTTATCGATGACGATGAGGTCTTCGAAGACCCGCAATTCATATCCAAGGCAAAGGAATTCATAGGGAAATACCATGAGGGCAGGTTCATCAATGCGGTTGCAGGGTACTATCTCCAGCCTAACGGGGATTATCATGTCGAAGTTCCTGAAAATCCCTGGACTAAATACTGGGATAAGAATATCTGCATGAACGAAGCTTTTGATGAGATCATAGACACATCTCCAAGGCTCAAGGAGACTCCTTTCGTCTTTGGCGGGAATATGGTGATTCATCGGGACCTGTTCATGAAAGTTCCTTTCGACCCGATGGTTTCACGGGGTGAGGACATCGATTATCTTATCAATGCAAGAATGTTCGGGCATTCCTTCCTCCTTGACAATGAGCTTGCCATCAAGCACCTGCCTCCTGCCAAATCCCATCCAACGTGGAAAAGGGTGAGGGAAGACATTTACAGATTTGTCTATGAGCGGGCAAAGCTCATGAGCCAGAAAGAGACCGATGGAATGATCATGCTGTCTGCGGAAGATCTGAGCTGTTATCCTGGAAGTTTCCTTGGTGACGATCTTGAAGAAAAGATTGGTAAATCCTGTCGTTTGCTGTCTGAAGAATATCTGAGTAAAGGTGATAGTGTTGGAAGCTAGGAAGCTCTCAGGAACATAGAGCTTGTAATTACTGATGCAATTCCTGACATTGATCCCTTTGAGCACCTATGTAAATTACAAAAGAGGTGGAATGAATTGATGCTATACTCGGCTGACAAGAACGTTTCTATCTTTGTTTTGTGAGATGAGATTGTGAGGTGTGGGGATTGAAGTGTGATCAAGCGGTATGATGTGAGGTCATATCTACCATTTGCTACTCCAAAAGCAGGATAATTCCTGAACCTCTCAACACATCCTTATAGGCTCATGTTGTAAAACATGTAATGGCAAGTTACAAGTTGATGGTAAAGGATGTCATAAAGCAGGCCGATATCCTTCTTGAGGTCGTGGATGCTCGTTTTCCGGATGAGACTAGAAACCTTGAGGTCGAACGTGATGTTAAACGTTCGGGTAAGCCACTGATAATAGTTCTCAGCAAATGTGATCTTGTATCAAAGGAAACTCTTCAGAAAGCCAAATCCCGATTATCAAAGGTTGCACCAACGGTCTTTGTTTCCAGTAAGGAACGGTATGGTACGACCATGTTGAGGCATAAGATCCTTGAGATCGCTGACATTCAGGGGCGAAATATTTTGATCGGTTCCCTCGGTTACCCAAACACCGGAAAATCTTCGGTCATCAATGGAGTGGCCGGAAAGAACAAAGCAGGTACGTCTTCAATATCCGGACACACAAAGGGAGTGCAAATTGTGAAGGCCGGTTCCCGAATAGTTTTCATTGATACGCCTGGTGTCATACCTTTTGGTGATAACGATGAGTACAGGCAGGGTCTTCTTGGAGTTAAAGATGCCACTCACCTGAATGATCCCATAGGAGTGGCCATGAAGATCATTGCACACATCTGTGATAATAATAAGTCTGTACTTGAAGAGTTCTACAATATAGAGATAAAGGAAAATAATCCCGAAAAGGTCTTAGAGCTCATAGGTCTGAAGGGAAATTGCCTTAAAAAGGGTGGGGAAGTGGACGAAATGAGGATCGCTATTAAGATCATCAATGATTGGCAAAGAGGGAAGATGCTGATATAAGTTACTTATGTAACTTATCGATCGGATCAATTCGTTGGTCTGCTTTTTAGTTATTGATCTCTTTTACTCTTCCAACCTGACCATCTTCCAGTTGAACCTTTATTCCGTGAGGGTGAGTGGAAGACTTGGTTAGAATTCTCTTTACAACGCCTTGAGTTATTTTACCGGATCGTTGATCGTTCTTTAAGACGATGCCTACATTTGCTCCAACTTTGATATTTGCTCTGGTATTACCTGCACTCATGGTGGAATGAAAGTTCCTAAAGCTATAAACATATACCTTTCTTAAAAGTTCGAACTGCTTGAAATGACTTTGCTGAATAATAATAGCGATAAAATAAGAAAAGAGGTATTCCGATTAGCAGTGTAATAATTGAGCTGATATAATTTTGATCGGAAGGCCGAAATTGAGCCTTTATCTATTTTTTTTAGTATAGTGTGGGTAAACTCAGTCTACCCACCACGTCTTATCCCAGTATATCGGAAGGCACTTTATAATGTGGATCTTCCCAGTGATTGACGTCAATTATGGCAGATGCATTGTCCAACAATACTCTGCAATCTTCGCTTAAATGTCGCAGATGTACCGTTTTACCAACCTTAGCGTAGCGTTCAGTGATCTTGTTCAATGCTTCGATAGCAGAGTGGTCAGCAACCCTTGATTCCTTAAGGTCGATAATTATCTCGTCAGGATCGTTCAGCACATCGAACTTGCTTTGGAATTCTGTAACTGAGCCAAAGAACAACGGGCCAAAGAATTCGTAGTGTTTGATCCCATTGTCATCTACTATTTCTCTTGAACGCACGAGTTTAGCATGTTCCCATGCAAACGCCAATGCAGAAATGATGACACCCGCGATCACTGCTGCTGCAAGATTGTGATAGATAACGGTTATGCTTGCAACGACTACCATCACAAGGACATCTGTGATTGGTACTTTTCTGAATATCTTTAATGATGCCCATTCAAATGTTCCTATGGCAACCACGAACATCACACCGACCAATGCTGCCATTGGTATCTTTTCGATAAGAGATGAACCTACTAACACGAAAAATAACAGACCAAGAGCTGCAACGATACCTGATATCCTGTTCCTCGCGCCTGAATTTATGTTGATGAGGCTCTGTCCGATCATTGCACAGCCGCCCATGCCTCCAAAGAACCCACAAACCAGATTTGCAACACCTTGTGCAACACTTTCTTTATTTCCCCGGCTTCTGGTCTCGGTCATTTCATCGATAACAGTAAGTGTCAATAGACTTTCGATCAATCCCACCAGTGCCATTATGAGCGAATATGGGAAAATTATCTTTATTGTCTCTAAATTCAGTGGTACCTTTGGCAAATGGAACTTCGGAAAACCGCCTGCAATAGATGCAATATCTCCAACAGTTCTTGTCTGTATCTGGAAATAGATTACGATGGTTGAGACAACTATTATTGCAGCCAGTGAAGCGGGAACTGCCTTTGTGAACCGTGGCAACAAATAGATGATGGCCATGGTCAATCCTACAAAACCTAACATGACCAGAAGTGCCTGTCCACCTAACCAGTGCTCGATACCATTAATGTCAGTGACCTTGAACTGGGCAAGTTGTGCCATGAAGATCACTATAGCCAGTCCATTTACAAATCCAAACATCACAGCATGTGGAACGAGCCTAATGAATTTACCCAATTTCAAAGCTCCAATGATCATTTGGATAATTCCCATTAGAACTACGGCAGCAAAAAGATACTCTACTCCATGTTGGATTACCAGAGCCACAACCACAACTGCGATTGCACCTGTAGCACCTGAGATCATTCCCGGTCTGCCGCCTAATATCGCAGTTATTAGTCCAATGATGAATGCAGAGTATAGTCCGACCAATGGACTGACATTCGCTATAATTGAAAAAGCTACAGCTTCAGGCACGAGAGCCAATGAAACTGTCAGTCCGGATAGGACCTCGTTTTTGAAGTTTATTTCGTCACTATTTAGTTTTTCTATAAATGCCATAATTATCCCATTTTAAAAATTACTATCTACTTGTAATTTTCACAAATTCTCGAAAGAAGTCCCAATAACATAAATAGGGTGGAGTTTTACGAAAAACGTAAATCCAGATGATGAAAACTTGTGAATATTCATGTGGAAATGAAATGCTTTGAATTATCAATGGAAAAACAAGCATACATCCAATTATGGCCTTATAATGGCCTATCAACACTTTCAAGACCGAAGCCATTACAAAGACAATTGGAAATATCACAATTATTACAAACCCTGCTCAAAACACTTGATAACTTTCCTTAAAGTGCTCTATAGTATTGTTCTTTAATTCCATTCGATACATTCTTGTGACATATCTTGTTAATGTTAGCTGAGCTTCGTAAAGAAACTGTCAGTATATAAATGTACTTGTATTCTGTAGATTGGTGGGTTTTATCTCATCTGGTTATGAGTACGTGAGAATAAAGAGATAACTTTCGCATTTCTTGGGGCTATCACTCTGTTCCTATATCGAATAGTACCAACCTTTCAGCCATCTCATTTCTATAGGATATATGCAAAATATGGTAGGGTCTTTGTAGCGATGTCTCTATTATGTGGTTGGATATTTGATAGCACTATTCCTGATAAAGCTATAATAAATATCGATTTGATCAAAAAAGTATTGAAAAGAATAATATGAAACACTAGTAAGCAGCAATAAGGTCATAAAAAAGAATGAGGCGAGTTGTCCTTACAACCCTTTCATGAAACTCTTAGTGATCATAATTACTAGCGCAGAACCCAGAATAAAAGCTCCTATAAATACTCCTAATGGTGATGATCTTGCAAGATCCTCCAGTTTTTCAATGATGAAATTATTTTCTACCAGATCGTCCTCATCTTTATATTCAGGATCATGAGGAATGGTTGCTTCGGTCATTGAAAGTTCCATTTTCCATATGTTGAACTCACCAGCTTTATTTGAGGAATATGCTATACTTTTCCCATCAGGACTCCATGCAGGGTCTATCTCATCTTGATCTGAAAAAGTAAGCTGCTTCGTTCCCTTCCCATCAGCATTCATTATCCAGATGTCCTTTACCCCATTTGTTTCTAAAACATAAGCTACCTTCGTTCCTTCTGGATTGAATACGGGGTTGTAGCTAGTATAGTAATTCTCTTTCAGGATGCTCGGGACCTTCGGTCCTATGTTGACCTTCCAGATATTTCCCTCTAGTGAATATATGATATGTTTTCCATCAGGACTCCATGCAGGTACACCTTCATCGATATCAGAGTCTGTTATCTGTGTTTGATTGCTTCCATCGATATCCATTACCCATATTTCATAGTTTCCAGAAAGTTTTGAAAGGTATGCTAGTTGTGTACCGTCAGGACTTACAGCGGGTGCTCTCATATCAGCATTTTTAGTGATCTGTGTGCGATTCAGTCCATCAATGTCCACAACATGGATACTTATAAATTTAGCAGAGTATGGATTGACATGTTCCGATGCAAAATAAAGTCTATCACCATCGGTATTGAATACAGGTTCTCCATCCCATACTATACTATCATATATCTCATTTTTATTTGTTCCATCGGAATTCATTGTCCAGATGGTCTGCTCAGAAGAATATACTATCCTATCGCTATCAGGACTCCATGCAGGAGCTACCTGATTGATACCTTCGGTAAGCTGGTAATGATCAGTTACTGTGACTGCTCCTGCAAGAGGAAGTGACACTAATGTTACAAGAAGTATCACTGCTGATCTGATTATTAAATTCCTCTTAATATATGTGGAATTTATCATAATTAGTATTATGTGTTAAGGAATTCATTAATCTTTTGTTTCAAAAGTTCGCTGAGAACTTTACCATCCACTTTACCGCGGAATTCTCCCATGACTAATCCCATGAGAGGTCCGACAGCTCCAGGTCCCTTTTCTGTAATGAAATCCTGTCTTTCTTCCACAAGCTTTTCAATGAAAGCTTCAATTTTTGTGGTATCAGTGCCTGTAAGCCCAAGCTCTTCCAGTAAATCCCTCACAAAGGTATCCGGCCGTTGAGCAACATGGCGTAGGATCTTCTCAATTGCCTCTTTAGCAACCTCTCCTGAAGATATGACTTCGAACATCTGCTTAAAGTGTTCATCAGTGATCTTTTCGACATCAACACCATCACGTTTAAGTTCGGAAACTGTGCCTGTGATAGTTCGAACGATCAGAGTGGCTGTAATGATCTTGTCAGCACTGAATCGGGAGATGAGCTCTTCGAACAGCGTCAGGTCTTGTGAATATACGATCTTTTGCGCTAGTTCTTCGTTAAGCCCATATTCCTTGCTGAAACGCTTTGCTCTTTCAGTAAGCAATTCCGGTACAGGGATCGACTCGAAATATTCGCGGCTTATCTCCACTTGTGGTACATCGGTTTCAGGATACATCCTTGAAGCACCTGGAAGTGGTCTCATATAAGCGCTGTTCCCGTCAGGCAATCCCTTCCGGGTCTCTTCAGGAATGAATTCAAGTGCTTCAGCGGCACGGATCAGTACACTTTCCATTGCACCCCTTGCGCGCTTTTCCTTATCTGCTACCATTATAACAGCATCATTTTTACCGGCACCAACGAATTCACGCAGTGTTGTGACCTCGTCCTCAGTAATGCCATAGTTGGGCAGCTCATCGGTATGGAATATACCTCCGACACCGGATGTCTTTGCACGGTCGGAGAATTCAGTGCCAAGACGTCTTCCTGGCTGTACTTCCATTCCGACATGTCCGGCAAAACCAGGTAATAGAACAGCAAATACCTTCCCTTTCTTGTTGCTTCTCTTGATGACCTTCGACTCTGTGCCTTTGAAGAGCTCGGTCACATCGAATATCTCGTCATGAACACTGGCATTCCTTTCATTGAGGGACCTGCGTATCTCAAGGAGATTGACCTGCCTTTCCACTTCCCTTTCCACAATGGTTTCGATGAGGTCGAGTGCCTGGACACCTTTTATCTCAACCCTTGCTCCTTTTGCAATGGAGATATTAACATCCTGCCTGATGGTTCCTATTCCTCTCTTGACCTTTCCTGTGGAACGAAGTAGCATGCCAATCTTAGCTGCGGTTTCTCTGGCATGGGAAGGGGAGATTATGTCTGGATTAGTAGCTATCTCTACAAGAGGGATACCAAGTCTGTCGAGTGAATAAATTATGGAATCGCCAGCATCTTCTATCTTCTGTGCAGCTTCTTCTTCTACACAGATCACATCGATGCCCACCGTACCTTCGGAAGTATCCAGATTCCCGCCATTTGCCAGGAATGCTGTCCTCTGGAATCCGGAGGTGTTCGAGCCATCCACAACGATCTTCCTCATCATGTGAAGTTGTTCCACTGGAACCATGTGCAGGAGTTTTGAGATGGACAGGGCGATGTCAAGCACTTCCCTGTTCAGTTTCCTTGGTGGTTCCTCATCATTTTCAATAAGGCATGTGGTATCGTAGGCCTTGTAAATGTACTTCCTGTTGACCTTTGTCTGCTCAAGTGCTGCTTTGTCTGTCTCACCCATCTCGCTTGCAGTCGGTCTCAAATAACGGAAGAACTCAAAGTTCGACTCATCCGTGTTGCGGATCGTAGTGGGGCATTTACAGAACATTTTTTCCTTAGAGTCAAGTTGCTGATGAATTTCAAGTCCGCATTTTAAGCCAAGTTCACGGTAGTCGATCTTTCTGCTCATAAAAATATCACCAATGATCATGTAATAACAATGTAATAATGATGTAATAATCTAGACAACAAAACGTGTAAGGCGTTATAAAAGTAACGGCAATCTACAAATAGAGTATATTCCAGTTTTATTATTTTAAAACATATATAAATGTGAATTAAGAGTTAATTCATAATTCTTAATCTTTTATTTCATTTTCATTAATAATAAAGGATTTGTATCCATTTCTCTTTCTGCCCATGTTACAAGTTCTGTCGTCATTGTGATTTCCATTTTAATGGTGTAGAGGTCTTTCTTCTCCACCATTATCGATGTCAATCAGTAGATTACAAAACGGACATTTGCCTTTTTGATTTTCCCATACTGTCTTAAACATTCCTGATAGCTTTTTAGAGCCTTGTTTGTACTTGCGTTTAGCAAAGTATTCGGTGTCAGTGTAAGGGTTTTCGTTTAAGGTTAGTTTTATATGTCTAACTATCTTTTCATCTGACAAACATTTCAGTTGGTTTTTCTTTGTTGAAAATACCCATTTCCTCTTTCCTTTGGTATGCCAATATTTATTGACTATCCAAGATTCTTTCCTTGAAAGATGGTATCAATTCAGGCACCGTGAAGCTGATATCCTCTGGGGATAACTTGCAGTTAATGTAAGTCTTGGGGGTTTAAACCCTTCGGCATCTACTGAGTTTCTAAATACATTCTGTTTATATAACAAAATTAAAGTTATATCGAATGTTGAAGGAATAGGTTCTTATGGATGCTACTATTGCTCATACGTTGAAGTCTGCAAGGTAGGGGGAAACTATACTAAAAATGAACCTAACTGTCCAATAAATGAGGATACAATTCCTGATGTTACAGAGGATAAAAAAGTGATGTTTGCAGCTGAACAGGTGGGTAAAAAGCTTGGTAGGTAACTGCGCTCTGCTAATTACAACCGTGAGAAAACAGCACAGGAAGTTATGGAAGCTCGTCAGAAAATGCAACTATAGGGATGAATTGGTACTTACCAATCATGTCCCTGCGGAAAAAAGAAACATGATGCTGGAAGGCACTGGTGCAGGAAAAATGTTTGCAATTAAAGTTGAAGGTCTTACTAAGAAATTTGGTGGTTTTACCGCTGTAAACAACCTTTCCTTTAGCATAAAGCAAGGAGAGGTATTTGGTCTGCTTGGTCCCAACGGGGCCGGGAAGACTACTACTATGTCTATGCTTTCGACCATGCTCAAACCAAGCTCTGGAAAAGCATCTGTCAACGGATTTGACATCCAGACAAATGAAGATGATGTTCGCAAGTCCATTGGGATAGTATTCCAGGACCAGAGTCTGGACGAAGAACTTACAGCCTATGAAAATATGGATTTTCATGGAAGACTTTATCGTATTCCTAAGAACATCAGGCAAGAGAAGATAATGGAACTCCTTGAACTGGTGGAATTGGATGGTAAAAAGGACAATATTGTGAAAACATATTCGGGTGGCATGAGAAGACGCCTGGAAATCGCAAGGGGACTATTGCATGAACCAAAGGTCCTGTTCCTGGACGAACCAACCCTCGGACTTGATCCGCAGACAAGGAATCACCTCTGGAAGTACATAGAGAAATTGAACAAAGAAAAAGGTATTACCATAATTCTCACCACGCATTATATGGAAGAAGCTGACAAGCTATGCCATCGGATTGCCATCATGGACAAAGGTGGAATAGTAGCCCTGGATACTTCTGATAAATTGAAAAATGATGTAGGTGGGGATATAATCACTATAGTTTCTTCTGAAAATAATAAACTCTATTCAGTTATTAGGTCCTTACCAGAAATCAAAAACATTGAGCTTCATGATTCATCTCTCACCATTGACTTACAAAATGCGGAAAAGCATGTTGCACAGATCGTTACTATGGCTTCTGATAATAGTATTCCTATTGATTCTATCTCCATTCATAAACCAACTCTTGAAGATGTGTTCCTGTATTTTACAGGCAGGACCATCAGAGAAGAGGGAGCTAATGGGAAGGAACGGATGCGTATGGCTCAAAGGGTAAGGAAGTGACGGAATGGACATAATTTATACTATCTGGTTAAGGAACGTGAAGCGATATCTTCGTTCAAAAAGCAGACTTTTAGGTAGCCTGGGTATGCCAGTGTTTTTTCTGTTAGTCCTTGGATTTGGTCTTAATTCCGTAGTTGTTCTTCCTGGTATGGAGCAGGGATACATAGGCTTCATAATCCCGGGGATCATTTCCATGAGCGTTCTTTTCACTTCGGTATTCTCAGGTATGGAAATAATATGGGACAAGCAGTTTGGTTTTTTGAAAGAAACATTGGTTGCACCAGTCTCAAGAACTGAGATCATGCTTGGTCAGACTTTTGGAGGGGCTACCACAGCCGTCATACAGGGACTTATAATCTTTATTCTGTCAGTGTTCATGGGGCTTAAGATAAGCAGTATTCCTGGATTTGTTATAGCCATTGTTTTTATGGTGCTCATCGGGCTTTCGTTCGCAGCTTTTGGAATTGCCATAGCTTCAAGGATGGAGGATATGCATGGCTTCCAGCTTATAATGAACTTTGTCATATTCCCTATATTTGGATTATCTGGCGCTCTATTCCCGATTGACAGCTTGCCGGCAAATATGAGGTTCCTTACACTGCTGGACCCTCTTACGTATGGGGTTGAAGGTATCAGGTATGGTCTTCTTGAAAGTTCCCAGATAGACCCTGTCATAAGTTTTGTAGTTCTTTCAGGATTTACGATATTGATGGTAGTAATAGGTTCCTATCTGTTCAGGAAGATAAATATTTGAACAGAGAAACAAGAATGAACAATTTCAGACAAGTTTTGTAATTATTCCATTAGGTAATCTCGCTGATGAAGTGGCTTAGACATACTAAAGATGTTTAATTGTCTGTAGAAAGTAAGTGACACCAAAAAAGATATAATTAATAATGATTATTCATGATGGATGATGCGTATGGATTTAGATGAAAATAACCGAAAAAAACAGAAACTCATCGAACAGATGAAAGAAGCAGGGAAAAAACGAAACCCTTCAGAAGACCATGCCGTTGCTTTGAAAATCCTTCAAAACCCAACACGCAGGAAAATAATCGAATTTATGAAGGATGGTCCGAAAAGTCTTGACCAAATAAAAGACAAATATGATCTAAATAATATGCAAGCAAGACTTAATCTCGATATGCTGGAAGATTCATTCTATATTGCTAAGACCGATTCATCTGATAAGATCAACTATGAACTAACGATCAGAGGGGATGCATTCTTAGAGAATGTTAGAACAGGTGGGAAGTAAGTGAGCAAAATAAGTGTTGATCAAAATATTGGATCTTCGGCCAGCAAGCGATTGCAATAAATTACTGAAAATCTACTAAGGAAAAAATCATTGATATGCCTTATTCTGAATGGAAGAAGATGGGATTTTCTAAAGGTACTCTCTATTACATGCAGTAGTTCCGAATGACCATAGTTCCGATTAACTAAGCCTCTTTTATATTTTTCAGTCATAATTCTCAAGAAAAGTTATTACAAAAACATGGAATTGTTGTGTGTGCACCACAACAATAGCTCCATGAATTTTGAAAACACTGCCAGTTTACTGGCCGTATCATCAGAACTGTTTAGTAAAAATAGTATAATAACTTTGCCATTCAGTGCGAAATTTGATTATCAAGATGTTATAACAGTATTGTTGCATGCCGCAACATCCTCTGCTAATTCTCTTGAATCAGCAAGTAATGCATTAAAATCAAAGGATTCAAATTTGAAAATACTCTCCTCTGACACTATTTTCAACTACATCAACCATAATAGCTCTGAACATATTCTTCATGAATTTAGGAATATATGTTTTGAGATCTACAAAAGGGAGGGCCTACATTTAATATTGTTGCACTCTACAACAAAGATAAAGGATATTCTCTATTTGCAACGAATAAAAATACCTCCTCATGTGAAGAATTCATCAATAGCATTCCGAAGGAATATAAGAAAAGGTGGAACATAGAAACCGGATACAGAGTGAAAAACGAGTTCAAGATCAGAACATGTTCAGTATCACCTGTAGCAAGAACACTGTTTTTTGTAATTCAATGTGTATTGTACAATATTTTAAACATGTTAAAATCGGTTCTGAAAATTACAGCATGTGAGTTTAAATCAACTATCAGTGAAGATATTTCTACGATTCTTTCAGATGGATATAAATCATTATGTGTAATTCCAGTTCAAACATTTTTGAATAAGTTAAAAACATACAATTGTGAAAGAAATCGAGTGCTACGCACGCGATTAAGAAAACGATAATTTCAACTTGGTTATCAAAAAAATGTAAATCGATTAGCTTTGTCTATGTAAAATCAAATGACTTTGTGAAAAATAAAAGTAAAAGTCATGGAGTGGTTTGGAAAAATCAGGTATTTACAAGAGATTTATAATGATTTCTAAAAATGAAGGATTGTAAAATATGACAAATTGATCAAGTCATTCGGAAGTATGGATAATCGGAACTACGGTAGAAACAGCAACAGATCCAGAATTAAAAATTTCAAATGTTGGATATGAACTCGGGCATGAATCAGTTGGTAATACTGAATACTTGAATTTGCAACTAGAAATCACCGTTTATAATACTGAACGTTCTGATTTCCCGGCTACGTTATTCCCACCAACTCATCAAATTATCAATTGTGATAGTCTTGAGATTGTTTCCGATCGGAGAGGTGGCCTTGAGACAAAAACCGTTCTTTCAGGTGAAGCTGTCACACTAAACAATAAGATATCTATGAAGCTTAATCGTTCTGGGAACTATACATTGCAGACAACTGTGTGGCATCTGGATGTCAAAAATGATGAAGTAGAGACACTTGAATTCTATCGGGATTTCCATGTTAATCCAAACGATGGTGAAGATAGTACCCATTATCCTTACATTACTCGGTATCCTATATTTGATTTTGAAAATACACCTTGGACTATGGGTAACAAATATAACTTGGTGAAAGTGGAGTAGTTTGATCCTTATGTTCATTGGGAAAATATAATTTATATAGACCAAAACAAACAGGCAGCTTAACTTATCAGACTCTTAACCCACCACTCACACCAAATCCCCCACTAAACCGAGGCAAAGGTTTCCCAGGCTTCTCCGGAGGAAGTAATTCCGTCAAGGCCCACACAAGTGCATCGCAGTTGTGGACTAAGATCCCGTTCGCAAAATACTCGTTACACTCTTCAACTGTCAGATTGTACACTTTCCTTTTGCCGGCGCCGTATGACCCAAGCACACTTACGTGAGCATGTTGCCTGCTTTTTTGACTTCTTGACTTCGAACTCTGATCCACATACCGGGCAGATTCGCTTCTCATAATATTTTTTGGTCTGCTCATTGTATTGGTTAATACATTTGCGAGAACAGAATCTGATATCATCCCTAGCGCACTTTGTTTCATATTCGCGCCCACATTGCTCACATACCCTTGTCTTGATGTCACGAGTTTTCCATGTCCGCTTTCCATGCTCAACATGCCATTCATGACCCTCGCCCGAAGCATGCCACTCCTTCGTAAGTGGGCGTACTTTGTCGAGGTGTTCCCTCTGTGTGTCGCTACATCCGTCGTTGTGGCGCTCAGCGTGTTCCTTTTTCGATAGACATTCGAGGTTATCAATCTAATTGTTGGAAGGGTTGCCGTCTCTGTGGTGGATATCGTACCCATCGGGTATCTCCCCGTTCGCATCTTTCCATATCTCTTGGTGAAGAGCTTGGATTTTCGTTCCGTTCTTTTCTTTGATGAACGGATAGAAGTATCGGCTGCGGGATATGCTTTTAGACGTCGGATATCTTGCAAACGTGATTCCTTTATATTCGACAAGTTCTCTTCGCATGTTATCACCCTATCATACCATACTAATGCATCTATATTAGTAAACCCTTTCCCCTCCACATACACAGGATGGTTTCCGGTACCGTTCAACGTTACACCGTTCGAAAAATGAACAGTCATTGTATCGGATGACGAACTCGTCTGTCCAGCAGCAAGTACCCGCTTGTATCCCTCACGAGTCAAAACAAACATACCCTCTCGGATATTCTCAATTGGGATACCTCCAACATCTGTCATGACCATGGTCCCTTCTGCTAGACATCGGTCAGGAGATCTTCCTTCCCCCGGAATCCAATCACACATCTGATCCTCAAGAGCCGGGAATGTACCCACATGATGGATACGCCCCTGCTCATAGTAAGACGATATCGGTTCAGCTCTGGTCTGCTTCCCTCGGCTTGCTCTGACAGCCTTGTAGGGAATTGATGGATCTACTGATCTCAAGTTCGCTTCTACAAGATCACCACCATTGTTCACTTCGCCAATGACACGGTCACCCTGATGCTTCTCAAACGCTGCAATTGCTTCAGCTGCCCATTTGCGTGGCGTAGTGTGACAAGTGTAATCCCCCAGGACATACCCATGTTTCTTCTTGTCAATTCCAGCAACTACGATGCCAGTATCATCCGAGCCATCCTTTTAGGTCACTGCGGGATCCACACCAACAACGATGCGAACCATATCTGGAATCTTCGATACATGATGATCTTTAAAGATATATCCATTCCACAGGCACCATATATTGCAGCTATCAGTTCTACCCAGTATAACTTTGATACAGTCTTGATGGTCATCCACACTGATCCAAACGAGGTCACAGAAGAGATTAACGCACTGGATAATGTACTCACTTATCTCAGTCCATTTATACAGAAGAAAATAGCTTTGTGATAATGAGTGATTTCAATACAGAATTTCACCCATCAGCTTATGTAGCCTTCCTCTTTCAAACTGACATACCTGCCGTCCCCGATAATCACATGGTCCAACACACTGATGCCAAGGATCTTGCCGCCTTCAACGAGCTTTTCCGTTACGGCTATGTCCTCCCTGCTTGGTGCAGGGTCGCCTGAGGGGTGATTATGCGTTAGTATGACTGACGCTGATGATTCCATGAGAGCTGATTTGAACACTTCACGCGGATGCACGATGTTTGCGTTCAGGCTGCCAATGGAGATCACCTCTTCCTTGATGATATTATTCTTAGTATCAAGATAAAGGGCTGTAAGATGTTCTTTTTTCAATTCACGATGTCTGGGATAGAGCAGAGAATATACATCGTTTGCCGAGCGTATCTTCCTTTTCGGATCATCTGTGAAGATCTCCAGTTTTCTTGCAAGTTCGAAAAGAGCTGCTATCTGGGAAGCTTTAGCAGGACCGATACCACGTATCTTTGTGAGCTGGCTTATGTTCGCCTGGCTCAACTGTTTCAGATTGTATTCCGAGAGAATACGACTGGACATGCTGACCACATTCTCATCCTTTGACCCTGTTCTAAGGATCACCGAAAGCAGTTCTGCATTGGAAAGAAAACCGGGACCATGTTTCAACAAGCGTTCTCTTGGCCGATCTTCCGATGGCATGTCATGTATTCGTACCTGATAACCGCACATAGAACACAATAATATTCTTTATAAATATAAAGTAATCCATATTTAAGTTTCTGATATATATTTTTAGAAAGAATAAACTTTTTTCATCCTTTCACCGTACTTATTTATATAAGTCATGAATAGAAATGAATATGAAAGTCATTTCAGTCATAGGCTACAAGAACACAGGGAAAACGACCTTCGTTACCCGAATGGTAAAGGAGCTTTTAGAACTTGGTCGTGTGGGAACGGTCAAACTGATGCTTGACCATCGTCTTGATGATCCGAATACTGATACCGGCAAACATTTCGATTCCGGTGCCGACATGGTAACTGCCGTCACGGACAGGGAACTTGTGACAATAAGTCGTAACCCCTCTTTTGAAAAAGCACTGGATGAACTTGCTGATGCAGGAATGGATTTTGCCATCGTTGAAGGTGCAAAGGACAGTGAGGTTCCAAAGGTCGTTCTCGGGGAAATGGATGAGGACGTTTCTAATGTTATTGCAAGACTTCCTGAAAAGGCCGACTGGAACCTTGAAAATATCGTCTCAATGCTAATGGAACAACCGGACCACGTTACGCTCAATTCCCTTATAGAAAAGGTCAGATCAAATCCAGAAATTGTAAAAGCAGGTGGAATTGGTACTTTTATCGGTATCGTAAGGACTGATAATGAAGATTACGAGACCCGAATGCTCGAATTCGAGAAATATGATAAGGTCGCAGATGCCAGCATCCAAAAGATAAGGGAAGAAATGATGCAACAGGATGGTATCATCGATGTTCTCATTCATCATAAAGCCGGAAGGATAATGCCACTTGAAGATATCGTATATATCGTGATAGCAGCAGGCCACCGCCAGCAACTGTTCGCAGCTCTTAGTGAGACATTGGATCGAGTGAAATCAGAAGTGCCCATATGGAAAAAAGAGATAACCATCGATGGTAATTTTTGGGTACATGATCATGCCTGAAACTTTGAAAATATAATATAAATTTTGAAATGATGTTTGATTCGTTAGTAAGGCATCGACCCACATCCATTCAAAGGAGATATCTTAGAGATTATCTGGTATGCTGAATCCAAAGGTGCTTCCTTTTTCAACTTCACTTTCGATCCAGACTTTGCCACCGTGTATTTCCACAAATTTTTTAACGATGTTAAGCCCCAGACCAATGCCACCATATTTCCGGGTAGTTGAGGAATCTACCTGGTAAAATTGCTCAAACAATTTGATCTGATTAGTTGGTAAAATACCAATACCTGTATCTTTTACAAAAAAGCACATTGATTTACCGCATTTCTTTGTTTCAATCGTAACATGTCTACCATCGGGTGTGAACTTAATGGCATTATGTACCAGGTTATAGAGTATATGCTTGAACTTGAACTCATCAGCATTCATAATCGCATTCTCAACATCAATAATATGAGTTAAAATTATACCTTTTTCTAAAGCAAAGGGCATCATTGAAGTTTCAATTTCAGAAATAACATTGCTTATTAAGAATTTTTTTGGTTGGAAAACCATTGCCCCAGATTCTATTTTTGAAATGGCAAGGATCTCATTGAATATCTCAAGCAAATGTTTGCCATTGAACAATATATTATGGAGATATCTTACCTGAGATTCATCCCGATTGCCGGGCTTGTCGAGCAAAACACTTGAAAACCCTATTACTGAATTTAAAGGTGTCCTTACTTCATGGCTCATGTTCATTATAAACTCGGATTTCGATAGATTTGCATCCTCCGCCAGTGTCATTTTATGGACAATGAACAATTAAAAATTATTAGTGGATGATGATATCCACTTCTTTCTTTAGTCATTGATGCAAGTTTTGCACAGAGAAGGAACTATTATTGTCTATTTAGATCAGAGCCATCCAAATAACAAACATTCAATGAACCAAAAAAACAAAGCTATTATCAAAATGAGAATTATTTGCCTGACCTCAACTTTTAAAGATATCCAATCGCCTCTATTAAATATGAGCATATTTCGATATAAGGATGGTCTTTGCCGACATGGTCTTATATATAGCGGCGGTGAGAGATTCGTCAGAATAATTGAAATGGTCAACAGAGGAAGCTTTAGAAAATAGCTTTTGTCAATAATGAATTTTTCAGCATTAGAACTTGAGTTGTCGATAGGTTTTTTAAGAATTGGGATTCTATGAACTTCCAGCAACTAAGGGATGAACTAAAATGAGCTACAATGTAGGAATTATGGGTGCTACTGGTGCAGTGGGTAAGGAAATTATAGAAGTACTACACGAAAGGAACTTTCCTGTAGAACAACTAAGGCTTTTTGCATCTGAGCGAAGTGCAGGCAAAACAATAGATACTCTTTTTGGATCTATTACTATTGAAAATGCTGATATGGCAGATTATTCACAACTGAATATTGCATTTTTTGCAATAAGTGGTGACTGGAGCAAAAAAAATGCAGAAAAGGCAACAAGTGCCGACTGTTATGTTATCGATAACAGCAGTGCTTTCAGATATGATGATAAGGTTCCGTTGGTAGTACCTGAGATAAACGCTGATGCTATCGGAAATTCTAAGCTTATTGCCAACCCGAACTGCACGACTGCCATTGCAGCGATCCCTTTGTATGCACTTCACAAAAAATATGGATTGAAGAAGGTTATTATCAGTACTTACCAGGCGACTAGCGGGGCTGGAGCAGCTGGCATGAGTGAACTGACCGAAGAGACGAAGAACTATCTTGAAGGTAAAGAAGTTAAGAATAAGGTCTTTGCACACCCCATCGCTTTCAATACGATACCACATATTGACAGCTTCCAGGAAAACGATTACACTCGTGAGGAAATGAAGGTAGTATGGGAAACAAGGAAAATATTTTCAGAGCCTGATATCCCAATAAGTTGTACATGCGTAAGGATACCCACCATGCGAGTTCATGGGGAGAGCATTGTCATAGAAACAGAAAGATCGATCGATCCTGTCGATGCAAAGAAATTATTAGGACAGGTCGAAGGTATTGAGTTAAAGGATGATATTGAGCACAATATCTACCCAATGCCATTGAACGCTACTAAAAAGTATGATGTGGAAGTTGGCAGGATAAGACAGAATCTTGTATTTGGGGACCATGGTCTTGAGTTCTTTGTCTGTGGGGACCAGATCCTTAAGGGTGCTGCTCTGAACGCGGTTCAGATCGCTGAAAAACTCTGACATCGCAATAAGATTAATTTAAATGGATAGAGAGCAGCCTGTGGCTTTTATCCATTTCTTTTTTAGGCCCTAATATCATTTATTGTCACATAACAGATTAAAAATTTATATATTTATATTAAATATTAATCGAGTATAGAAATAATGTTTGGATTATGTGTGATTTATTAAGAAAGGTTATATATATTGTTGCATATCTCATACCAAAACCATAGTAATGATCTATGATACATATGGGTTTAAATATAATAATCACATAACTTAAATGGGTACTTAATGTACCACTTACATAAATGGTACGGTGATGGACATGATTAGCACTGGTGGAAAGCTATTAGATGATTCCAGCGAAGAAATTATCGATTCGTTGAAGAGTTTAGGAATGACGCGCAACCTTGCAACTACTGTTGCATATCTTTCAAATGTGAGTGAAGCATCCTCACAAGAGATTGAAATGAAAACTGGACTTCGTCAACCCGAAGTTAGTGTTGCAATGAGGTCAATGCGCGAGCACGATTGGATTTCGATCCATAATGAAAAGGTTACAGGCAAAGGTAGACCTACAAAGATCTATACTTTAAAAACGCCTTTTGATAATATTGTAAAACACTATGAATCAAAGATTCGAGAAGAGAACGAAGCAAGAATGCGTATAATCGATAAATTGAAGGATCTTGCAAAATAAAGGATATCCCTATATAAGGATATCCAACTTATTTAAGCCGTTACTTTCAGGCTAGATCATATTATTCAGCTTTTTGCTTTTAACCGCCCGATATAGCTTTGAGTATGGTAACTGTGCCTTCGATAACAACATCATCGATTGGGACAGCTTTTCCATCATTCAACAAAATGACAAGTTCCTGATTGATATCCATCACATTTAGAAGGTCTTCGTAAGTAGATCCATCAGGAACATTTATTGCCTGCCCATCCGGGGTATCAGGAAATATCTTGACTTTAATTGTTGTGCTCAATCTAGTACTTCACCACCTTCTCCTTTGAGATCATCGAGGTTTTCGTGTATTAATTTATCATCCAACAGTTCAACTTTTTTTATACCCTTCCGTTCAGAATCACGTTTGTTAAATTTAGACATACATTTCACCTCATCAAATATGTTGTACCGTATAGTTATTAATCTTTTCTGATACTGAATAAACAGAACTGTTTTTAAATCCTTATAAATAAATGTTTAAGCAATAATCTTTAAGTCCTATAATCCCGAATTGATAACTATGTTCAACACCTTGATCTTTGATGCAGATGGCGTTCTTGTGAACTCCATGCCGTTTCATGCTGATGCATGGATACAGACCTTCTCGGAAGTTGGAATTGACGTGATCAGACAGGATATCTATGATATAGAAGGTTCAAACTTCGTAGGAATAATTGAGCTCATTTTCAAAAAGGCAGGAAGAGACGCAGATCCCGAACTGATCGAAAAATTAAGAGTTCGAAAACGTGAGCTTTTTTTTAAATACGAAAAAGCAACTGCCTTTGAAGGCATGTATGATTTCCTAAATGAGAAAAAGGACAAGTACAATTTAGCTGTTGTTTCAGGCTCAGACCGCCCCATAATTGACAAAATGTTCAATAAACTCTATCCGGATATATTCGACCTACTCATCTCAGGCGCTGATGTAGCTCATGGAAAACCCCACCCAGAACCATACCTTAAAGCTGTGGAATATTTTGGTGTAGATAAAGAGAAATGTCTTGTTATAGAGAACGCGCCACTGGGGGTGGAATCTGCAAAAAATGCAAGCCTTTATTGCGTTGCTGTTTCAACCCATGTTAACCCAAAAGGGCTTGAAAAGGCAGACAAGGTATTCAATAATCACAGTGAACTTCTGGAATTCCTAAAACAGTTGGTGTGAGTATCACACCAGCCTTATAGTTTCAAGGTTTGTAAGCGCCCGGGTCTCCAGACGATATTTTTTATGTAATGAGCTTGCAAGATCGATGCATGAACGTTCATCACCATGCTCTGTGAAAACACGTTCTGGTTGTGGTTTCATCTTCTTGAAGTACTCCATTAACTGTTTTCTATCCGAGTGACCGGAGAAACCATCAACGACCTCAACGCCCATATTCATCTTTACAACTTCAGTCCCACCCTTGGATGAAACAGGTATCTCTTTCCAGCCTTTCTGGATACGTCTTCCAAGGGTGCCATCTGCCTGGTAACCAACAAAAACAAGCGTGTTGTTAGGGTCAGGTGCAAAAGCCTTGAAATACTCCATGACAGGTCCTGCGTTCATCATACCTGAGGTAGAAAGGATGACACATGGATGGGGGTCCTCTATGATCTTCTTTCTAAGATCGTTCGAATCTACCGGTTTGAAACATTCTGCAAGGAATGGGTTCTGGCCTTTCTGAAATATGAGCTTCCTTAAATTATTGTTTAAATATTCCGGATATGTCGCATGGATTGCCGTTGCTTCCCAGATCATACCATCGAGATAAACAGGAACATCATCGATGATCCCTCTCCTGATAGCATCTTCAAGAACTATCATAACTTCTTGGCTTCTTCCCACAGCAAAAGCAGGGATCAGCACGATACCTTTGTTATTGAGGGTATTCTTTATGATCTGTTGAAGGTTCTTCTCGGCTTCCTTTAGGGACGGCTGTACTGCTGAGGCAGCTCCGTATGTAGATTCGGTAATTACAGTCTCGACACGTGGGAACTTGTTCACTGCAGGATCGAAAAGCCTGGTAGGGCCATACTTGTAATCACCAGTGACAACTACATTATGTAATCCATCACCTATATGGAAATGTGATATTGCGGAACCGATAATGTGTCCTGCATTATGGAATGTCAGCTTGACATCAGGAGCAATGTCTGTAACTTCTTCATAATCAAGTGCAATAGTATGTTTGAGTGCATCACGCACATTTGTGGATTCGTACGGAGGCTTTTTACCCTCCTTTGCAGCAACATCGATGAAATCAAGCTGCAGAAGTGTCATGATATCCCTTGTAGGAGATGTACAATAGATAGGACCTTCGTACCCGTATTTGTAAAGCAGTGGAACAAGTCCCTGATGGTCAAGGTGTGCATGTGTAATCACAACAGCATCTATCTGGTTAAGTGGCTGAACTTCCGGCAGATAGAGGTATGGTGTCATATTATCATCAGAACCAACGTTCACACCACAATCGATCATTATCTTGGATTCAGGTGTTGATAATAAGAAACAGCTCCTGCCAACCTCTTTACATCCACCAAGGGAAGTCACTCTGACCCAGTGGTCCTTGGAAGTACATTCCCTGTGAATGTTACGACCTACGGCTTTGAGTATTTCCTTCCTATCTTTATGATTAGTACGCATGAACTCTCTGATGTTCTTCACGGTCCTTGATTTAATTGGAGGTGTACGAACTACCTTAGGGGTCCAACCGATCTTTTTCGTGATCTCACGAAGTGTCTCACCGTGCTTACCTATTACCAAACCCGGTTTTTCCGCTTCGATAACAACTTCCCCCACATCAGGGTCAAAATGAAAATTAGATAGAACAGCATCCTTTGGAACAGTATCCTTTATCTTCCCAATTGCTTCTTCAGGAGATACCAATACTTTAGGATCTGGACGAACAACGATCCTTGTACGGAGGGTTTTCGCGAGAGTTCTCACGATCTGGCCATTGTCTGCAAAGTTCTTTGGATCCTCAGTATAAACAACGAGTTGCGGTCCTTCAAACTCAACACTGGTTATGGTTGTGTTGTCTGGGACCTTTTCTTCAATTTTCTTTTTCAGATCCGCTAATACGTCTTCTATTGCCATTAAACAGCCTTCCTATTTCAAAAACGTCAAAAAAATGTTATAGTATATTAAAAAAATGTATGAATTGGACCATACCTCGAAAGAGTAATGGTCCTTTTAAGATCAGTTCAATAGTTCACGTTTTTTCATAACTGCTTCAGGGTCCAGTCTTTCATACTTGTCCTTTGTGATCACAACAACATCAATGTTTTCGCCTGATGCTGAATCTCTCTTCATAGCATTGTGAAGAGCACGGATGGCAAGATCAACACCTTCCACTACGGTCATATCCTCGGTGTAGCGATCTTCAAGAACACCGTAGGCCATTGGAGAACCGGAACCTGTTGAAACCGCCCTTGTTTCCTCGATATTGCCTCCGAGAGCATCGAGGGAATAGATAGCAGGACCGTTCTTATCAACGCCGCCAATAAGCAACTGGACCATAAGAGGATAATATCTCTGACCACTAAGCATATTCGAAAGAAGAGTGGTAATGCCTTTGATAGTAATTGATTCCTGTCTGCGCATCTTAAAAAGCTTGGATTCCACACTTATAATACGTACAATCTGCTGAGCATCGCCTACAGAACCCGCAGTTGTCATTCCAACCAGATCATCGATTTGATAGATCTTCTTTGCGGTCTTACTTGCGATAAAGTGACCCATGGTTGCCCTCTGTTCAGTAGCAAGAACTACACCATCAGTGCAGACTATACCTACAGTAGTTGTACCTTTTAAATGCTTATCATTATCCATTAATTATACCTCATAACAAAAAACGAGAAAATCAATAGGTAAAAATGTGTTTGCTTCCCGCAATACAAACCCTCTTTAGCGATTTTATTATATAACTGTTTCTATCAATGACCGCAATATACTTTCGATCAGTAATAGTTAAACTCATCAGCAAGAGCCTGCACCCTTTGGATAGCTTCCTTGCTAATATTCCTATCATGCATTCGCCGTATACACCTTGCAAGCGGGACACGCTTATCCCCCATTACAAGATTATCAGCATGAGCTACGATCTTCTCTTCGGTGCTTATTGGAAGATGATCAACTTCAGGAAGACCCATGACCTTTGCTTCCTCAGAAGTTATACCTGCACCAATATGATTTTTTATGATCTGGATGATACGGGGGTCAAGATCAAGCTTTTCAGCAATTGAAGCACCTTCAATGGCATGCTTTATACCATGTGTGCGCGACCTTCCGAGATCATGCAATAAAGCACCTACCTCAACAAGTTGAATATCGACCTTCTGTCCTTTCTCCTGAAGCTCACATGCAATGCTTACAGCAGTTTCTGATACGACCTGACAGTGTCGAATAACGTTGTCTGCACAGCCTTCATCTTTAAGGAGTTTCAGTGCATCAGAACCTGATAGCATCTTTAGCTGCTCGCTTCAAGTGCATCAAGCCTGTCACGCAGTTTTTTAACCATGACGGAATTGTCTTCGAACATCATATCCTCACCGCAAGCCGGACACATGAACTCACACTTACTAGCTTCTTTGAACTCGAACCTTACGCAGCCTTCCGGACAAGTGTAGAATACACTATCGACCTCAAAATTATATCTAATTTCAAGGTTCTTGGTTATCCTTTTCTTTTCCTTCACCAGATGTGATTCAATATCACTAAGATCCAACTGCCAGAGGTAAGTAAGCCATCCACTGCTGGAATCCCTTTCCCTCCTGCAAACGGCAAGATTGTTCTCGTTCATAATGAAAAGGGTCCTTCTGACGATATTGAGCATTACACCAGAGGCTTCAGCGATCTGTTCATCGGTGACCTCCCCTTCCGGCATATTCTCTATCATCTCTATCCCCTCTTCACCTATCAATTGCAGTAGATAGCCCCGGACGACTGGATCATTTGAATCTGTCACTAATATCACCTTGTAAATAAGATAGCATGAATAGATAAATATGTTAAGATTAGGTTTCTTAGGTATTTTGTTATTTATAGCTAATCCACGAAAACACAGATAAGCATTTTTTTAGCCTATTTTCATACTTTAATAGTATCTGACAGCTTCGTAGTAGGACCCAGTTTTATTATTGGGATCTAGTCCATAATTTACTATTAAAGCTTGACAAATTAGCAGTTCACTGAAATATATCCTTTAAAGTGCTACGCATAATAAGCGTCTTTTCCATGACATCTTCACGCGTACCACCACTGCAAAGAATAGAGGTCAGAGGATCATCCGGGAGGGCATTATAACCCGCAGTGGGAATATCAGCAATAGACATGTCCTTTATCTTTTCACATATTGGCTCATTGATACTAACTGCACGATCAGCATACATGACCACCCTCATGGCATATTTTAGAATATCAGGCGTACCTGTGGGAAGGATACCATTGAAAGACTTGACATGCATATCAAAAAGATTGAGACCAGTAGCTATTTCCACTGAATCAAGACTGCCCTGGAACCTTGCATTCAGTTCGATCACGAAAGGACCTTTATCTGTCAGCAAAAAATCCACCCCATTAGACCCGACAAGCCCAAAGTTCTCTGCAAGCTTCTCCGATATCTCGTACATCTGACTAGTATATGGTGTCCTGTAAGGAGTGATATTGCCACAATATGAGAACGGTAAACTGGAAAGCCATGGCACGCCTATGAGCTGTTCATTGACAGCTATAGGAACTGAACATTTCCCATTGGCAATAAGCGAAACACTTGCAGGAAATCCGGAAAGGAATTCCTGTATCATAATATCATCAAGTTCTAATGTAGGATCCATAACAGGCAATTCTTCAAGAACAGTGTTCAATTCAGATTCGTCCTGAACTACCCGATTCAACCTTCCCCCACCTGCACATTTTGGCTTGACCATTAGAGGATATCCAATATCTTCCGCTTCATCTACAATACCGGAGACCGGATGCGGTATCCCCATAGACTCCATATCTTTTGCAAAGGAAGATTTGTCAGATACCTGTTTCATAACAGCAGGAGCATTGTTCAATATCCTGCAGGAAAGACTGGAAAGATCAAGTTCTTCAAAACCTGATCCTAGAACAATAGCATCAGGAAAGGTATCGAAACTTTCGATAAGTTCGATAATGACTTTCCTATCAATATTTTTTATGTCGATATCTTCACATGATAGAAGTGCTCGGGAATCAACTGTATTCTCCTGAAGGTCCTTATCACAGAATGCATCGATGGCATAGACATTATAACCTGCATTAGCTGCCGAACAAGCAATATTTCGGCTGCTATATCCGATAATAAGTACATTCTCCAGAAGCGGACACCACCTTAGAGTTTATGCTCACTATCCTCAGGCAATGCGAAAAGCCCTTGCTCAGTGCTTATTACAGGTATCTCACTGCCTGCAGAAGATGAAAAGAACATTGGTTTTTTCAATGTGACCGTAAGATATGTAGTTGGATCCAGTACCATAATATCATCACCCTCCACGGCCACAAGGACCGCAGCCACTGCATCTTTACGGTTAGCGATAAGTTTAGCCCCTTTCAGACCACTCGTTTCGATCAGGAATCGTGAACCTGTTGACAGAGAAATACCTTTTGTATTCTTACCTGAGTTCTTGATCTCAATAACATCGCCCTTAAAAAGAATTATATCACCAGACATGAATTCCGGCAACCTCATTGCATAGGTCATTCTGTATATGTCCTTGCCTTCCTTGTGACTATGCAAAGTAGCTGATTCTGTAAAACTGCCACCAAGCTCATTGGAGATGCTCTTGCATATGTGCCGGCATGCGTTACATGAACCAAGATAGAGATCAGCCCCATCCTTTGAATCGCTACTGTTGGTTATAAAAGCAAGCCTGTCCCCCTTCTTCCATAACTTTTCTACCATCACAGCACAGATCATCTTGCAGGAATCTATCTCTTCTGCTGTCGGGACCCTGTTGGTCGCCCGTATTTGTAAAATACCTTCAAAATAACCGCCTGCCATGCGACTACATCGGTCACATGCTCCACGTATCACACGCACTTCGGCCCTAAGATCCTGATGGAGTGATTCACCTTCCACCATGGCATCGACCTCTACCCTCACCTTGTAAAAATGAGGGGTCATCTGGTGGGGGTTGACATATATCTCGACATCCTTAGCTTCGTTGTGTATCAAAAGAGCATCTTCCACAGTCCTGATGACTATCTCATCCAGGTCACCCACATCCCTCCATTTGTTCCTGTCGAATCGTGCGCCACATTTGGCACAGATATTTGCATGAAGGACAAGTGGAAGCTCAGCTAAAGTAAATGATTTTAAAAAGCATTCCCTACAAGTGTTCTTGTAGAGTTTTTCCGTTTTCACCCCACATTTTGGGCATATGATCTGACTCATCAAAGGTCTGAATGGTTAGTAGTTGGATATTAGTCTTTTGTACACTAAAGTGCTCGTATGTCAGGTACATTAACTTGAGATATTACTCTAAAAAATGAATTTGGATATTAAATATAACATCCATACTTACCTTTTGAATTTTGTCAATCCAGAGAACTTCTGCTTTAACTTCTGTGTGAACAACGGTCGCAAGTTCCAGAGAAGCTTCTTGTTAGCCTTGAAAAGTGCTGCTATGAAATCGATCAGGTCCATCTTCTTGAAATCGACATCCTTTATCGATAGTGCAAGTGAATCAAGGTCTTCATCAGAAAGACTGAAAAAAGTCTCCTTCACGATCAGATTATTGGCAATTTCATTACCAAAGGACCCACGCCAGCGTTTTTCGTATTTCTGAAGTATCTTTTCAGACACATCATCCTGAGCAATAGCCTCGGCTGCAACCTCACCGGCATACAGCCCGGCATCCATTGCATTGCTAATGCCACCACCTGTGAATGGATCAGATTGCCTTGCAGCATCCCCGACAAGCATCAGACCATTTGCAATGGTCTTTTCGATGGGACCACTTGCAGGAACCGCACCCGCAACTTGCTCAATGATAGAGCCGTTCGGATAGTTTGCCTCAACGAAATCGGTCAGGTACTCAATGGGCTTCTTTTCTCCGGCACGACTGCCGAGAATACCAATACCCACATTTGCCATGTTATTACCTTTCGGGAACACCCAGACATACCCACCAGGTGCAACTTTGTTGCCCATGTAAAAATAACAGGAGCTTTGGTCAATATCAACCCCACTAACAAGGAACTGAGCACATGTTTCAATATGAGATGGTTTTAATGACGTGTCAATACCTGCCCATCTGCCCACCTTGGATTCTACACCATCGGCACCGATGACAAGCTTAGAGCGGATTGAATAGGTCTTGCCAAGATGCATCATCTCAACACCACAAACAGTATTTTCCTCAATGATAAGACCGGTAACCCTTGCCTTTACCATGATATCCACACCGGCTTCACCACTCAGTTCCACAAGGGTACGGTCAAATATCTTACGATCCAGGACATAACCAACCTCAGATCCGGCATCTTCCTCAGCCATTGTTAGGGTTGTACCGTTGGGTGAAATAATCTTGGCACTACTAACCTCACCACACAGCCATTTCTCATCAAGTTCAATGTGCTGTCTCAACCTTTTTTTACCAACACCTTCAGCACATCTTACAGGTTCCCCTATCTCCTGCCGCTTCTCGAGCATAAGGACAGAGAGTCCTTTTTTAGCAGCGGTTGTCGCTGCGATCGAACCTGCGGGGCCGGCACCTACAACTACTAGATCATATTGGTCTTTCATCATTCACCCTAAAAAGGTCAATTAATTGAATTCAAGCTTCGATAAGATATGTCCTGCTCCCATATTCAAACCGAATAAAGCTCACAAGCGGTAATACAAACAGTTATTTTATTTAAAATATTGTACACATATCGTTATGTTACGCACAGGTTTTAAAATAAAATAAAATGAGCTTCAGGTATCCTTAAAACATCGTAGCTATTTAATCTTTTATCTACAAGCATAACAGAGTTTGTTAGTTAGGAGTTGCTCATCCAAATTAAATGAGTCGGATTAAAAATCCGATTTAGAAGGAATTCGTGGTTTCGAATCCCTCCTGCATAAATTGAGAGGATATAGGTAACTCCATTTTTTTGTACGGGTTTGTAGAACATGCTCGCACAACCCATGCCCAAACATCAATTTATTAAAGTTTAGTATAGATGCGTGCTAAATAATCCCATAATTATCTAAAAAATATAGATTATTTAACTTTTAAATATGGATCTCTTCAACATCGAGTGGGTAACTAAATTTATTTATATCTACCTATCAATCGTCATGGAATTCAAAGAACTAATGCAAATCACAATCGAATGAGCAAAAATACCACATCACAATTAAAGGATTATGCAGGGAGATGATCTAGAATTGTGAACATTTGCTTGCAGGACGTTAAAATTACCCACTCGATGTTAATGATACCCTTAAATATAAATTTGGCTCTTTAGAAATCCTCAATATTTGGACAATAATCAAATTTAAAAATATCATAGGATGTGTTGCACGATATTGTAATATTATCTCTATTCAACCCATAGATGTTGATTTGGCTATGTTTTCTACAAAGCCTTTTCAATCCTTTATGTTTAGTATTTCTTTAGTCAGCTTATAGCTATGTTCTGTACATCCATGAGTGGATTCATCAACAAACTCCTCATATGCGAATCCTGAGATCTCATAAAGCAGTTTGTTTAAATTCCTACCCTTACTTGTTAGATGATATTCTATAGACAAAGGTGTCTTGGAAACAATTAACTTTTCTATTAGATCGTCTTGTTCTAGTTGACGTAATTTATCTGATAAAACTTTACTACTGAGTTTAGGATTACTTTTTAAAAATTCATTAAATTGTTTCTTGCCACAAAACATGTCCCTGATGATGTTAAGTGTCCATTTCTTGCTTATTATTTTGATTGCTTTATCTATAGGGCTGTGGTTCAAT
Source organism: Methanococcoides burtonii DSM 6242 (assembly GCF_000013725.1). Taxonomy (NCBI): domain Archaea; kingdom Methanobacteriati; phylum Methanobacteriota; class Methanomicrobia; order Methanosarcinales; family Methanosarcinaceae; genus Methanococcoides; species Methanococcoides burtonii. The sequence continues at coordinate 347,994 of NC_007955.1, read as the reverse complement.
TGTCCCATGATTTCTCACCTGATTACCAATTGGTTAGCTTAAGTATTTAAATTACTATTGGTAATTAGAAGCTGTGAACATAGCATTGTAGAAAGCCCTCAAGATCTGCTACAAAAAACTAAGATAAGGTTTTTAATCACCTAAATTCAGGTATTCAACATGGCATTTCTACAAAGTTCAAATGGAGATATAAACATGGCAAAAATACCATAAAGTATGATTGGTGAAGCGTTAGTAGGAGAAGGACCAGAGGTTGCTCATATCGATATTGTAGTTGGTACAAAGGGAAGTGCAGTTGAGACTGCATTCATGACCTCACTTGCATCACCAAGACAGGGCCACTCACCATTGCTTGCAGTGCTTGAACCAAATGTACTACCAAAACCTGCAACCCTTTTAGTGAACAAGGTAACTATCAAAAATGCAAACCAGGCTATCCTTATGTTCGGACCTGCCCAGGCATCCATTGCAAAAGCTGTAATGGACAGTGTAGAAGAGGGAATTATTCCTAAAGAAGAGGCAGAGTATTTACTGATAATCGTTTCAGTGTTCCTCCAATGGGATGCAACAGACAAAGCTAAGATTTACGAGTACAACTACGAAGCAACAAAGCTTGCATTAAAGCGTGCTATCGAAGGAACACCTACTGTAGATGAGGCACTTGCAAAGAAGGACTCTGCAGAGCACCCATTTGCTTAAACAAAGACTTCCTGCGAGCAAGATCGCAGGACATGTTTATCTTTTTGCATTCAATCAATAGTTCAATTTCGAATTATTAATTTAGGAGCTACTATGAAAATTAACCATCGAATATCTTATGGAATTTATGCCAGACTGATTTTAAGCGTCACGTTATTTGTGCTTTTAGGACATTTGATGGATTATGGTGGATTACTTAATGGATCTTTAATAACCAATGATGTTTGGTATTGGTTTTTTAGTACAGTAGCGCAGAGTTTTGTAGCAATCGTTAGTGTTCTGGTGGTTGTTTATACTTTCAATAAGGATAGTATTAAGTATTCAAATGAAAAAAATTATCTTGAAACGATTTTTTCATTTTCAATGTTGGTTGGATTTTTTATAATCTTTTTCTCGCTTATGTTAATTCCTTTTGCATCAATTCCATTTGGTAACACCTACAACATAACAATAAAATTGATTATAATTCATGGATTTTTAGGTCTATGTTTTTTCGATATAATTTATACAATAAAATTTATCCACAGTCTCTGTACTACCTCTTCTGATGAAATAGAGACTCTTTCGGAAATAAATGAAAATGTATCTGACAAGAAAGCACCCTTCGGGTGCAAATTTATTGTAGGTACGACTACCCCATCACTATACCCCGATCATTTATATTGCCATTAACTTCCGCAATTTCCCCAGGTGGTCTTTTCTCATACCAAACAAACTTCATTTTGCCACCACAAAATGAACACTGTGGCGCCCACTTATTCAACACTTTTTTGAAGTCTTTGAGATTTGTCTGCTTTATACTTCTCTGTAAGCACTTTGAATATCTCTTTTTGACTTTGCGACTATATGCACCATAATACCGTATCATTTTAAAATTTCGATCAGGAATATGCTGAATTAACGCTCTAATAAATTCCTGCAATTCCATTGTCACAAAATGCCTTACTCCTTCATGATCATTATACCAAAAAGTAACGGATTTTCCATCATAACTATACAACCTTGAATTTGCGATAGCTGGATGCCTGATATACCTGCCGACATACTGCGCCATCCTTTGTTTGTTAGTGATTCTTGAGTTTTTTGGCATATGAACATAAAATCCATCAGGATATTCTTTAAAAAGTTGATTTACAAGATGGGAGAATGCTTGAACCTTAGAGAGGGCATCTTTGAATCTCGTAAGCACTTGGTATTGCCATGTTTTTCGCATGGTCTTAAAATGAATGAACTTTTGGTGAATGAATTTACCATACATATCAAATCTACCTTCAGTTAGAAGAATATGAAGATGAGGATTAAAACCCATATCTTTGGAAAATGGATGTAGAACGACAATAGCACCCGCAAGCAAACGATCATTCCTGTGCTTGAATGAAATAGTGTCATTAATTGCTACAATTGCTGCATCCATCAAAACCTTTAGTAGAAAACGATTCTTTCTAACAAAACCCCACAGAAGATCCGGGATTGTAAGAACAGCATGCCTATGAACTACATTGAACATTGCACGTTTGAGAGATTTAGACCATTTTTCAGTATGATTTAGACCACAATTTGTGCAGATACAACTGTTACATCCAAAATAGACCGTTTTGTAATTACCACAACTTTCACATTGATAAGTGAAGAAACCACGACTCTTATCTTTACAAGATAACATCTTGTTGACTTCTTCAATCTCAACATTGCGAAGAATGTCTTCATGGTCAATGCAAAATTGATCCCAGTTATTATTGTCTTTGAAGATACGTTTGACAGTAAGAAGCTGATTGGATGCATAAGTAGTAGTTTGCAATATGAAATGAATTGGCTTAGACCATAATATAAATATTGCTTATAGGTACGAAAAGTTATAGATTATATACAATAAAAAAGAAGGAGAGGCTGATTAAAAAGAGTCGATGCAAAGATCAGCCCTCAGATTTTCATGTATATCTTGTCCCTTACGCTTACGGTTTCAAATAAACTTCTCACTTCAGGAGGCAATGTTTCGGATTTGCCTATTATGAGATATCCGCCTTTTGTGAGGGATTCATGGAAGTTGCTTATCATTTTTACTTTTTGACCTTCATTGAAATATATCATCACATTTCTGCAAAAAACAGTATCAAAATGTTTTGAAACCGGGCTATCATTTGTCAGATCATAATTTTTGAATCGATATGAGAGGTTTTGGATATTTTTTATTTTAAAATTATCCTCGGATCTTTCAAAATATTTGTCCTTGAGAATAGGATCAAGTTTTTCAATTTTGTCCTGGCAGTACACACCTTCTGAAGCATTTTTCAGACATTTTACATCTATATCAGTAGCATATATCGATATATTCCAATCTTTAGGCAATGCCTCTTTTGCACATATACCAATAGAATAGGGTTCTTCTCCATTGGAACAACCTGCACTCCAGAATCTAACAAGTTTGCTTTGTGATGATTGTTTTCGTTCTATTATATCTGCGATCAATTTGTCCTTAAAATATACGAACGGAGTTTTGTCTCGCATAAACTCGGTCACATTGACAGTAAGAGTATCTATGAGTGCAGCTAATTCATCTTCATTCTTATCCAGAAGTTGTGAATAATCTTTATAGTCACTGACCTCTATAGCCCTCATTCTCAGGTCAATTCTTCTCTTCAGATATGAGTCTCTATAACCATCGAGTATTATGCCCGATGATTTCGAGATCTTTTTTGTAAGAAGATTAAAGGGATCCATAGTACTTACATCCATAATAACTCCCCATTGCTATACTTAACAATTAAGCTTCCATCGATCGTATTGAAAAGAACATTTCTCCCCATATCTCCCCCTACATCTGTGGCTAATATTTTTATTTTCTCTTTTGCCAAGGTTTCCTCAACCGATTTTATATTTCGATCCCCTATCTTAAGTATGTCCAGACTCATATGCTTAAATATCTGGGCACCACCTGCAAACTTTGCACAAATATGTCTTCGTCTTGCTCCATTGCTTACCATGTCTTCAAGCATCGTTGTTATAGCAGTTTCAGCATGCTTGGTCTTTCCGTCGCTTGATGCTCCGGGAAGCAACACGTGTGCAATACCGGCCATACGAGTTGATTGGTCGTAAAGCACCACCCCTACGCAAGAACCAAGTCCCATTGCTTTTAAAAGGACATCTTTCCCCATTTTGTATTCTCCAATGCCGGCACTTAATTCTCCTTCTAATAATTTCACATTGGGACCGATGGAACTACCATTTAAGTGATTCTTGGCTTCCATGATCAATTCACACCCCATATTACAGGAGCCATATGCACATCTACCATTCATAGAACAGTATGAACCCACTACTGTTTTATTTCTGCCCAAAACAATCGCTTTTGCGCTTGCTGTTGAGACAAATGCGATATCGCAGGTCATAGTCCATCCAGTAGATTCATAATGTTCTTAAATAGATCGTCTTCAGGTAGCAATGCCAGATTTATTTCAAGATCTGACTCGGAGTTAAGCGAAGTCTCAAACATAATTAGATTGTCACTTTTTTGTGCCATCTGGGAAACAATTCCATCCACAACTGCAGTAGCCATATCAACTGCATAGTTTGGTGGGGAAGGTAACAGTATTATGTCCAGAAAGTCAGCTGCTGCATCACAAAATGCTGAAGAAAGTATGTTCCCGGCTTCCATTACTGCAGAAGCATACATCTCATCATCAACGTCATCTGTCCCATACATTTCTTTTACAAGTATATCTGCAGATTTTACAGGTAGCATGACATATAGGTATCCAGAGTTGACCCCTTCCAGATCCTCTAATGCTATAAGGACACCAGCTACAATTTCATCATGCAATTCATCATGAAGATCTGCTATATTTATGATCTTTACTTCAGGAACAGTCATTTCAATATATTTATTTAACAATTTTGAAAGTGAAGTAGCTGCATGTCCGGTACCAATATTACCAAGTTCTTTTAAAACTTCTACTTCCATTTCACTAAGACATTCTAATTCAGGCATCTATATCCCCTCCTACTAGTGCTGATACATCCAGGATCGGTATGACTTTACCATCACCAAGAATTGTAACTCCGATAAATCCTTTAACTTTTGACAAAATACTTCCCAGTGGTTTTATCACAATTTCCTGCTGATCGATTATTGAATCAACGAGTAACGCAACTTCTTCATTCTCCCTCTCTACTATAATACCAACTTCTTTTTCCAATTGTGTTACATGTTCTCCAATGTCAAAAAATTCTTTTAGCCTTATTGCAGGTAGCAGCTTTTCCCTTACATAGAGCAACGGCTGATCACGTATAAGTTTAAAATTATCTTTATTGACATCGAGTGCTTCAACTACATTGGAAATTGGGATTGCATATATCTCATTTCCGGATTCAATAATGAGCGATTTTATTATTGCAACTGTGGGAGGGAGATTGATTCTCATCTTAGTGCCTTTTCCCTTTTTGGAGTATATTTTTATTTTACCCCCCAGCTTTTCAACAGTTGTTTTTACGGCATCCATCCCGACTCCCCTTCCTGAGATCTCAGTAGCATTGTCTTTTGTGGATAGTCCTGACGTAAAAATGAGGGAACTTATTTCATCTTCACCAAGTTTATCCAATTCAGCCAGTGAAAGTATTCCCTTTTCTAGAGCCTTGCTTTTGATCCTTTCCAGATCCAAGCCTTTACCATCGTCTTCAATTTCAATGATGACGTTATTTTTCTCTCTTTTTGCTGAAAGTTTTATGTGTCCTGTTTTACTTTTTCCGGCTTTTGCTCTTTCTTCTGGACTTTCGACCCCATGATCTACACAGTTCCTAACAAGATGAACCAGAGGATCACTTATCTCGTCAAGGATGGTTCGATCCAGTTCAGTCTCCTGACCTTCGATTTCAAAAGCAATGTCTTTTCCGAATTTTCGGCTTAGATCTCTCACCATTCGGGGGAACTTTTTGAATACTTTTTCGATCTTGACCATCCTGATCATCATCACTTCATCTTGCAAACTTGTGATGGATTTATCCAGAATTGAAGTGGCTTCCTCAAGTTCGGGTATCTTATGTTCCTGGGAAATTTGAAGAAGGCAACCTTTATTGATAACAAGTTCTCCAACAAGGTTCATTATACTATCAATATTTGAAACTCGAACCCGTATTGTATCTTGTCTTTTGTTTCCAACATATCCTTTTTTAGTAGTATCCTGTATGACAGTATCATTTTCTTGAGTTGATTCTGTATTCCTGAAATCTACTACTTCTTGCTGGTTCTTTTCCTCTACCATTATTTCTGGAATTTCGTCTTGCTTTTCAATTTCCTCTGCAATTATTTCCGGAATTATTTCTTGCTTTTCAAATACCTCTGCCACTATTACCGGTGTTTCTTCTTGCTGGTTACTTCCCACTCCCAGAACACTTGAATTAGTATTTCTTGTAAAAATATTTATTAATTTCCATAATTTGTCTCTAAATCGATCCATACGACTTTCATTGTTTTGAATAGTGGTACCGAATATTTCGTGCTCCTCTTCAATATCTTCATTATTGAGGACATCTTCCTTTAGAGAATTATTTTCATTTTGAGAAATGTTTTTCATCTCTTCCAGATTAAGAGAATCTATTGTCTCAGGGACTTCTTTCTTGCAGGAAATAATTTCAAAATTTGCAATTTCAGAAATTTTGTTCATTACCCCTTCTACTTTCTCCGCATCTCCCCGGATGAATGCTTTAAGCGAACCCTTGAAAGTACTGTCGATCTCTTCTTCTATGGGTTCAGTTTTTATTACCTGCCCCACTTCTTTCAATGATTCTATAACCAGTATTGCTTTCAGTTCCTTTATGTCAGAATCATGAGCAATTATTACATTGAGTATGAGATTATGTTCTTCCTTATCCTGAGATTCGGTGATACTTGAGCCACCATTTTCTGGAAAGCTATCGTCACATTTTGTCTTATTTTCTTCTTGTTCACAGGAGATAATTTCAAAATGATCAATTTCAGAGATTTTGTTCATTACCTCATCCACTTTCTCCGCATCACTTTGGATGAATGCTTTAAGAGAACCCTTGAAAGTGTTATCGATCTCTTCTTCTGTGGGTTCAGTTTTTATTACCGATCCCACTTCTTTCAATGATTCAATTATTAATATTGCTTTCAATTCCATTATGTCAGAATCAGGAGATATTTTTACATTGAGTATGAGGTTATGCTCTCCGGCCTTCTTATCACAGTTCATACATTCTTCTGAAATACAATTTATCGTTTCTTCAGCTTCCTGAATTTCTATTATTTCGGGAACACAATTTACAGCTTCTTTCTGCTCTTGATCTTTGTATATTTCAAAAGCACTTAATAGATCATCGATTTTGATATCATCATTACCTTCACTTTCAATTTTCCCAACCATTTCATTTATTCGATCCACAGTTGAAAGCATTATATCTATAAGGTTACCATCGATCGTGATCTCGTTACATTTAATGCCACTTAAAACTTCTTCCATCCTGTGGCATAATCTTTCAAGCGATGCATATCCGAGGAATCCTGCCATTCCTTTAATTGTGTGTGCCACTCTGAATATTTCATCCAAGGCAGCAGTATCACCATTTTCTAGATCTACAAAGGCCTGATTGAATATCTCAAGATACTCATTGACTTCCTGAAGGAAATCATCCTTGTAAGCATCCATATCAGTTTCCATTGCATTTCACCTCTATCATCCTAACAATTTGTTCAGGTATTTCAAAAATAGGTTTTACAACATCAATCGCTCCGGCTTCGATAGCAGCCTTTGGCATCCCAAAAACAACGCAAGTATCTTCACTGCATGCTATGGTGGCTCCATTTGATTCATTTATTTTTTTGAATCCGGATGCTCCATCGACCCCCATTCCCGTAAGTATTATGGCGACTGAGTTATTCCCATACACTTTAACGAAACTTTCTACAGTTACATCGACAGAAGGCATAACAGCATGCATCGGTTTACCTTTTATGATTTTTATTCTAGTTACATCCAAGGCCTTCCGAATTTCCATGTGATATCCGCCAGGAGCGATATAAGCAACTCCAATTTTTACTTTCTCATTATTTTCAGCTTCTTTTACTTCAAGTTCTGATATAGCATCCAATCTTGCAGCTAGCTGGCTGCAAAAATTACCTTCTGGCATATGCTGTACTATAAAAACCGATGCTGGTAGATCACCTGGCAATCTTGGAATTATTTGTTCAAGAGAAGAAGGGCCACCTGTAGAAGAACCAATTAGTATTCCCAGATTTTGATCAGGACAATTCCAGTTTCCATTTATTACTTCACCCTTGAATTTTTTCAGGTTAAGTAATCGTATAATATTTACATTTGAATTGTAGAGATTGCGAACTTTTGTTACTAGCTCATTTTCGATCTTACTTATCTCTTGTAAGCCACTGGGTTTTGTTATAAAATCAATTGCTCCAAGTCTCAAAGCTTCCAGAGCTTCTATTGAACCTTTCTTGGTGAGAGAGCTAAACATTATAATGGGTATCGGAGTTGTTTTCATTATAGCTTTAACAGCTGCCAGCCCATCCATGATGGGCATATTAACATCCATTACTATAACTTCCGGCTTTAACTTATTTGTATTTTCAACGGCTTCTTTGCCATTTTTTGCAGTCCCGATAACTTCTATATCGTCAGCACTCTCAAGCATATCTCTTATTGCCCTTCTCATTAAGGCAGAATCATCAACAACAAGAGTTTTGATCATATTATCTCCAGGTTTTATGTGCCAGTAACTTTATTGATCTCTTCTACAACTTTTGGTGCCTGGAATGGTTTTATTATGTATCCTTTTGCACCAAGCTTGAGAGCTGTTTTCACGATCTTTTCCTGACCAATAGCAGTACACATTACAACCTTTGCTTCCTTGTTAATAGTTTTAATATTCTTTAAAGCATCAATTCCGTTCATCTCCGGCATAACTACATCCATCGTTACTACATCTGGATTTAGTGCCTTGTACATTTCTACAGCCTGCTTTCCATTTTCAGCTTCTCCAGCTATATCGTATCCTGCTCCAAAGAGTATGTTCTTCAAGAGCTTTCTCATAAATGCTGTGTCATCAACAATTAATACTTTTGGCATGTATTTTCACCTTTTGATTATAAATTTGGTATGTCTCCAACCATGGTCACTCCACGGGGGGTCAATTCTACTTCTTTTCTTACTTTCACAATTTTTGCCAAACCAGAATCAACCAAACGATCATAGTATTCATTAAGTTCGTTTGTGGTGATTCCGATCATATTCTCGATTGAAACAAAATCCAATCCAGAATATACGAGTGTCAAAATCTGCTTTTCCATATCTGTAAATTCGATCTGGGGTTTATGTGATTTAATGACCAGATTCAGATGATTTTCAAGCATCTCCAATGTGGTTTCCGGGCACATTAGCAGACTTGTAGCAACCTGCCCATCTTCAACTTTTGATATGACAAGCACTTTTCTCTGTTTTCCACCAACATTCCTCACATCCTTCGACACCGTACCCACATTATCAAACAGTATCTTCTGTTGCTTTTGTGGTGAAATAAACCAGAACCCTTCATCTGTCACACTGAAATAACCTTTCTCCCACTGAGATCCAGAGGTAACTACACCCCCGACTGTTGCCGAATCCAGATAATAAACCGCAAACCGATCAGATTTCAAATTAAATGCAAGAAATCGGAAAACCTGTGGCATGAGTTTCTCCGGGGGCCTGATGATAATCTCACCGTTGCTCTTTATCCTAATTCCACCTACGCCCTCCATATCAATATTGCCAATATCTTCAATTTGGTTTACCTGAATTTTGATATTTCCAATGCATAGAGTTTGTTCGGTAAGGATAAGCTCCGCATCAACCCATTGACCATTATACAATTTCGCAGGAGTCTGAAGGTGAACTTTCTCGCTCATCTTTGCATACCTTCGATTTCCTCTTCACTGAATACTTTATCCAGGTCCATTAATGTCAAAAGACCATCATCGAGTTTACCTACCCCGGTCAGGAATTTTGAATCGTCTCTCGAAGTAATAATACTTGGTAATTCATCTATATTCTTTGAAGACAGGTACTTGACTTCATTCACGGTGTCTACAATCATTCCAATAACTGCGTTTTCGTATTCTACTACAATAATTCTTGTTTCGTTGTCTGTCTCTTTTGTTTCCTTACCAAGACGCTTTCTTAAATTAATTATAGTCGTAATCTGGCCCCTGAGATTTACCACCCCCTCTATAAACTCAGGTGAGTTTGGAATTCTTGTGATCTTGGTTGGTCTGATTATTTCTTTTACCTGGGAGATATCAACACCATATATTTCTTCACCCAGGGCAAATACAATGACCTGTACTGTCTGGTCAATATCCATCATTTGATTATGAGGATTCATATCAATCACCTACAATAATAGTTCCAATGGGAGATTTCATCTCATTTGTTCTCTGAAAATTGGAAATTTTTCATGAGCATATCCGTTGTCTTCTGAGCTAGATCGTTAACATTCTTTATGGAGCCACTTACCTGCTCTGATGCTGCAGTCTGTTCTTCGATCGCTGCTGAAGTTTCCTCGCTGTTTGCAGCATTTTCTTCTGCTGTTGAAGCTACTTCCCCGATATTCTCATTAATACTCTCGATCTTCTCCATGCCCTCTTCAGCTTTCTTGTTTAATGAACCGAGCATCGAATTGATCTTGTCGACCATCCCTGTGATCTCACCGGACTTGCCTAGTGCGCCTCCAATATCCTTGTTTCCACTAATTACTTGTTCTTTGGCCCTTTCGATTGCTTCTGTGACCTTTTTAGTCTCTTTCTGGACATTAACCACAATTCCATTGATCTCAGCTGTGCTGCTTCTTGACTCCTCAGCAAGTTTCCTTACCTCATCTGCCACAACAGCAAACCCTCTTCCGTGTTCTCCTGCTCTTGCTGCTTCAATTGCTGCATTCAAAGCCAGGAGGTTTGTCTGGTCGGCAATGGATTTGATCTTATCAGTAACCTTGTCGATATTATCAACAGCACCATCAAGAGATGTGACAATTCCTGCGAGTTGCTCGATTTCATTCATGATCACTTCGAGGTCTTTCAGTGCACTGTTCGCGAGTTTTTGACTTCCATCGCTCATCTCTACTGCTTGAGCAGAGAAACTTGCAGATTTTGTTGCTGCTTCACTTAATTCCTTGAATATCTGCTCAGATGCCTTTACATCCAATGCCGCAGTATTGGCATGCCTTGAAAGATTTTCAGACCCTGTTGCAATCTGTTCTGCAGCAGTTGATATTTGTTCCATACCCGTATTCATCTGGTTGACAGCTTCAGTGGACTGTTTCACCTCATCCAATGTTGCATTCATGTCCCTCATCGTGGCTTGAACTATTTTGTTTAGGTTCTCTACAAACCCATTGAATTCGTCAAAGGTCTTCCCGAAATCATCGTCTTTGATCTTTTCAAGCTTGACATTGAGGTTTCCCTCACCGACCATTTTGATTCCATTTCCAAGGGCTGAAAGACAGTCATTAGTGTAATCAAGCAATTCATTTACTTCTTTTTCTTTCTGCTTGATATCTGTCAGATCAGTAAGAACTTCCAGTATTCCTTCAAAAACCCCTTCTTCATCAAATATAGGTGAAGCAGAACTTATTGTGTAGAGTTCATGGTCCAGCCCATGTAATTTTATAATTGCTTCTAAGGATTCCACACTTTCACGTGTATCCAGAACAGATTCAACAATTGTTTGGCTGGCTCCCAATTTCATGTTTGAATTATCTCCAACCAACGTAGTTTTCCCAATAATTTCAGAGGGAGATCTTCCTATGACATCTTCATCCGATTGGAATTGGCTCAGTTTAACATAATAATCGTTTATGTGCTTGACCTTGCCTTCAGGATCTACAAATATAGCAAGTGCAGGTTCGGGTATACTTTTTACAATCGTTTTCTGGGACTCTGCTTTTGCAATGACATTTTCTGTAATGTTCAGGAATACACCATCCAGATAAGCTGCATTTCCTTCGTCATCGTTTACCAGTTTACCTTCTTCCCGGATGTAAACAGTATCTCCATTTTTAGTTTTTATTCTGTAGTTAACTTTGTATGGTGCGTTGTTCTTCATTGCTATATCAATGGCCGCATCAATTTTTGGCACATCCTCAGGAAAAACAACATCTGACCATGTTAATTTTTTGCCAAGGAAATCTGTCTTGGGGTGACCTGTAAGATCATATACATTTTTGCTGATGTAGTATATATCCCATGATGCATTTATGTCACATCTGAAAATCGTGACTGGTAGATTGTCTATCAGCCAACTAATCTCTTCTGCCATTTTTGCTGCATCTTTACTGTCTGATTCCACAGTTGTGGTATTTTCTATAATTGCTTCTTTGTTACCCATGCGTACTCCTCTTGACATGTTGCATAATAATCATAATGATTATGATAGATGTCTAAATCTAATATGTAAGATGGAATATAAATACTTAGAGGTCAATATGTATGAATTTGCCATTTTTTAATTTAATTAGAAATATAATACGAATTGCATTTCATTACCTGGGATCATTTATCCAGAATATCCTTCATAAATGCGGGACTCAATTAAATTCAGTATCAATGAATTTGATCATTCACAATTTATTAAATTCGTTTTATTTAATGAGTGCAATAATACATGCTAATACTATGGTCCCAATCGATTTACAGATGATCATTGCAGTTATTACCATTCATGAAGAATCAAAAAGAGAAACGCGATTTTGTCAAAACTGATATTTCAGTTGATGTTGCTAAGTTCATTATAAATTGGTACAAGATACCAAACAAATTATTTCTGATGAAAAAAGATCGTATGCCTATTTTGGTTGAGGAATTCTACAGAGCAAACATCCATAATATAAAATAATTATATTAATAAGAGAATCAGATTCCAGATTTTAAACCATTTATTTTTTCAAAAGCATTAAAGAAAACGAAAATATTAAAAGTGCAGCATAAAAAACAACACTGTAATCAAGTCTGTTGTAAAGTGAAAGCCATTCATACACAAGCATTGAACCTGAAAACAATGCTAAGATTATAAGAGCTAAGTGTTTTGCATCTAACATATTTTAATCACCTTATTCTGATTTAAATGATACATCAATATTAAATAAAAATGTATTGTTAGTTACACCTGCATTAAATGAATGCCACAAATTTGAGTTTAGTACAACTGCTTGAAATTCGACCAGATGCCTTGTTTCAAATATTATTTTGTAAGTACCACCAATTATTTGAAAGAATTCATTGTTGAAACTGAATGAAATCAATCTAACAATTTGCATAACACTATAATTTTATGAGCCATCACATTTTTTTCAGATTTGCTAAAACTGTCTCAAGTTCAGTTTTAATTTCATCGATGTCCAAACTTACCCCCTTCAGCCCTGACATGAAGTTTACTTTATCCACCTCGTCAGCAATAATATCATTCTTCAATGATTCTATGAAACTATCACTGTCATCGTCAAGGTCAAAATCATCGCCGCCATCATCGAAAGAGAAATCATCGACAGCTACAACTTTTACGAGATCATCAGAAGAAGAATTATCCCCTGGCATATCGAAAGAAAAATCATTATCCAGACTATCATCTTGTTTGCTGCTATCCCCGCCAAAACCGAAGTCGAACTCACCCACATCAATAGACATATCGTTACTACCTGAGAAATCCGAAACCGATTCGTTATCTTCAATTTCAATACCGGAACTACCACCTGTAGCCATCTCATTAATCAGATTATCATCAAAATCCAATTCACCCTTTTTGTTTCCTACAATTTTATCTACATCAAAACTTATATCTGATTTTATTTCTGCAGAAGGAGTAAATGTGGAGGGAGTACTATCTTCAATTGCAACCTTTTTTACCCGTTCACTCCTTTCAGGTAAACTTAATTTAATGGATGACATCTTAGATATTAAATTGCTAAAAACAACTTTAATACCAGAATCATTTGACCCTGTATCAGCCACTAACTCTGGCGCTCCAATTTTATTTGAGTCGGAAGCCCTTTTAATTAATTTTTTGATCTTTTTATCCAAACCTACTAAAATATTCGACTCCTTAAGGCTGGAAAGACTAAACTGTCGCTCTGAGCCACTAACCGGATTTGAGATGGAAGTATTAGGATCGGTCGCCCCCCCTTCCTTATACTTATCATAACCGACAGCTATACCCATTACTATCAGACTGACAACGATCCCCAGTACAATAGAAGGATCTATTTCGGATATAATTGATAAATTCATTTCATATACCTCCATCCATAAATGAATCAAACGAAAAGAATATGTCTACCACAGGAGGAACAATAAGCATCATGATTCCCGAAAATATGAAAAATATTGACCCATAAAATACTAGAAGATATAAGGGGCCCCCTTTCACAAGATTCACTGCAAGAACATTACCCAGTGTCAATACTATAATTACCACTACAACAAATTGACCCAGAAGCTCAACTGGAACACCCCCAAATATACCCAGATTCATGCTAACACCGCCAGCACCACCTGCGATGGCAGATTCAGATATGTCATATTTTGTAAATAGCTCTGAAATAATGTTTGTGAACAACATCAGTATCTGTCCAATGAAAAGAAGAAGTGCCACCATTGCCAGATGAAGAGGTACTACTAGGAAGGTGAAAGAAGCAGAAATACGCTCCCTTTTCATCCTCAAAAGAACAAGTTCAAGATTTGAGGAACTTACAAGCTCTCCAACCGCTTCAGCATCACCTCCCAAATTAATGGAATCAACAAAAACACTTGTAAATTTGTGAATCAAATAGCTACCTGAGTCTTCCACAAATTGATTCCAGCACAGCTTTGAATCCATGCCAATCGTAAGCTTCCTATGAAGTTCGATCGTTATCTCCCTCAGTTCTCCAAGATTCTTAGGATCTATCTTCATTAGAGCCTTTGGAAGTGTTAGCCCCGAACCACTCACGATCGACCCAAGGCTTCTGATAAATGTCGTGTAACTTTCATCCCTTTTATTGACTTTGATAACATCTGTGCGAGCTGCAAGTCCAACCGGAAGCATTATCAGACCCGCCAGGATCATTCCAAACCCTTTGATACCAACATAGAAATCAACCGGATAAAAAAATGAAGGGATCAAGGTCAGTGTTACAACTGAGAGGACAGAAAAAATTATTGTAACTGGCAACCACTTGTAGATGTAGGTCTGTTCCTTTGATTTCTTATCCAAACTATGGATCATCGAATCCCTGGGAACGCCTTTGAATAGTAATGCTACACCTCCAAAAGACATAAGCGATACGATAAAAGCTGTGCCATAAAGCGTCTTTGAAGGTTCTCCCAAATTATATAAAATTACAGAAAGTAATACTATAATGGATACAAGAGATGTTGAAACAAGCAATGCAGTGTAAGCATTTGACCATTCTTTTGTAGTTTCAAGGTTTCTCTCGAATTCATCTTTTCTTATTGTTTTAAATAATTTCCACTCTTTCTTGAGAAACTCAACGTCGGGTTCACCTGAAGCAATTGAATTGGAAAATCTATTAAATAGTTCATGTAACTTAGCATTCTTGATCTTAACAGATACAAGCTCACATGCCTGAGCATAGTCATAATGCCAATCCTGAGCCAGATCTTTGACCTTTTTAAAATAAGTATGCGGACAATATTCAGTTTTCTCCGATATATTTGTGAATATCTTGTCCCTACTTACATTTGCAGTCGATATGGATGCCATATAAGTTAAGGAGAATAGCATATCGTTGCTAATGTAGAGATCTTTTTTAAAGTTCTCTACCTTGCGAGACCACATTTTTGACAACGAGTTTGAAGAATTCCCTTCATCTATTCTCTTAAATATATTTTTTAAGCCAGAAATATCCATACCAATTGCCTCGTTTAGAATTTAATTCTCAGTAACCCATGTTTTGTAATTTTAGAGATCGTATCAAAAAAATCATAGAAATTCGTGATACCTTCTTCTTGAAAACTTTCTAATATTTTAGCCCTTTTCTCTATTTCCTCATAAACAACATACTTTTTATTTGCAGGAATTCCTAGCCTTGTTGCAATTTTTTGTTCCAGAAGATAAGAACTACCGTGAGCATTGAAAACATGAGTATCAGTGATCGGATCCCAGGTATATGACTCTATGAAAGAAACACCCTTTTGGGCATCAAACCCAATAACTTCACTTACGCTAATTACCCTTCTCACCATTTTCCCATCGGGCCGTCTGACAGCAGATTGAATAATAACAAAATTCAAATTATCAACATATGTTTTGGGAATGCTTATGGGTTCTGCAGTGATCCTCTGTATTAATTTTTCAACACTTGCAGCGTGGAAGGTTGATACAACAGGGTGACCTGTCTGCATAGCCTGAAAGGCAACATTTCCCTCGACTCCTCTAATCTCACCCACAAGAATATAATTTGGTCTCTGCCTCAAGCCAGCTTTTAGAAGGTCGAACATCGTAACATCCGAACCAGTCCCTTCGCCAACACCACCACCTCTTGTGCTACCACGAGTCACCTCACGTGTCCAATTTTTATGAGGGATCTGTAATTCAGGAGTATCTTCTATAGAAACCAATTTTGCATCAGGACTTATAAAAGTTGTAAGGGCATTTAATGAAGTTGTTTTACCGCTTGCAGTTTCACCACAGATAAAACCACTCATCCCCTCAGAAAGAAGAATCCAGATATAAGCTGCGACCTTATAATCCATCGTACCCCTATCGATTACCTGAAGAATACTGAATGGAATATCATTAAATTTCCTTATTGTGAAGTTACTACCATTTTTGCTCACATCGGTTCCATAAACAATGTTAATCCTTGAACCATCTGGAAGTGTGGCATCCACAATTGGATCTTTAAAAGTAATAGGTTTACCGATCCTTTCTGCAAGCTTGATTATAAAGTGGTTGAGAACATCATTGTCAGTGAACTCAAGGACACTTCTTAGACCATCGAACACTTTGTGTTCCAGAAATATAGACCCTAGTCCGTTGCAGGTGATATCTTCAATATTACTGTCACATATATATGGAGCGAGAAAACCTAATGCGATCTTATCCCTAAGAAGAAGATATTTTAAGGCATAATATTTTTCTTGGGATAAATATATGTGTCCGTCCTCATTTTTTCTTTTATCCGGAAAGAGTTTTGCTTCAAGAGAATTTTTAAAATTCGTAAAAGAATCATCATTTTGTTCCTTTACTCCAATTACACAAATATCATCCAGAGCGTCGATCAATATTTTTGTTTTCTCTTCGACATCATTCGGATCAAACTCAATTCCCGTGAGGTAATCCAGCATTTTTATTTCCAATTCTTTTAGCAGATTACCAACACCGATGAGCAGGGTTGGTTCTATCGGAATATAATAATCCCTTACACCATTCTTGTTTGGATAAATATGTACATAGGTATTATCACTAGTTTTGTATATTAAATTGGGTTTTTCGAGATCACCATATTTAGATGTAAGATTGGAAACATATTTTGGAATTCCAATCGTATCGATCGGTAATATATGCAAATATTCCAAAAGATGACGGTTGTTTTCAACTTCTTTTTTCATTTCGGGAGAAAGTATCTTATATAGACTCGAATTTTTTATTTCAGAATGCTCATGCCCCTCATATTTTTTTGGTTTGAAAGGAAAGCAAGCTTTTAACCCCTTTTCAAACTCCTCGTCTATAAGTATGCCCTTAGATCCAGCCATATAAACCTCCAAAAACTAAAAATAATTATTATCACGTTTTTGCGTGAGAGATAGGAATAATTTTCAGCCCATACCCAGGTTGAACTTCAAAGCTCACAATATTACCCGTACGTATCTTTGCACCCCTTATCTTTGCAACTTCCATAACACTGATATAGCGATCCGAAAGCTGCTCTTTCCTGAGAAACAGGTGACAATCGCATGCGGACCTGATCCTTACAAGAGTGTCTTCCTTGAAAGCATGCTGATGCAAGGTGATAAAGATTGTATGACCCTGATCACACAAATTTTTAAGCTTGGTAAGGAAACCAAGAATACTATCTTCATCAGAATATGTCGTAAACATTGTGAGAGAATCTATAAATATAACCTGTTCCCTCATATTTTTAATATTCTCTGCCATTAAATTAAGAGTCCCTTTCATTTGTTCAGAAGTCCAATCAACACCAGCAAGTTGGACGGGCAATATTCTTAGATAACCCCAACTATAAAAATCGGATACATCCAGACTTAAACTTTCCATCTGCTTAAGTAGACTTTTGATGGTGTTCTCAGTTGAATAATATGCCATCCTGTGCAACTGATTCAATCCACCATGTACTAGTTGCTGACATAAAACACTTTTACCAGTATCGTTTTCACCCTCTATAAGTACAAGGGACCCCAGAGGTATGCCTTCTCCAAGTTTTTTATCAATTTCATTATTACCACTTGAAAGAATATTTTTTTTATCGTCAATATCCACCATTTTAACCACCAATTGTCCAGCCTTTAGAGGAAACTATGCCGTTTGGAGTTATAACTTTCAAAATGATAGCATCCCCATTGTTATATTCTTCCATTATCTCAATCTCCATTTCTTCGAGTGGATCTAGAATGTTGGGATTTAGCTGGCCATCATAGACATCCAGTGCCCACCTATTGCCACCCATATAATCGGCAGTACCGTTTTTAATAACAATAATATCCCATAGATCGAACTCACTTAACTTTGTCTCACCGGTATTTTCCACCATGAAATGAAGATGATTTTCCGTTGAATTAAACCAGATATTCTGTATTTCAATATCTGTTTGCATTTTATCTATTGTCGTTGTATGCATTGCACTATACCCATCAAAAGACGAATCTATGAATTCATTCATTCCGAATACGAGGGTGTTTGCTACAACTAACATAGTCGTAATAACAAAAAAGGCCACAATTACTGTATCAAGACCCATGCTATCACTTAGAAAATATATCCGACCCAGATACCCCATTATAAAGAACGAAATTTATATTGTAGGTGTCGCTGGGTAGAGTATCTAACTCGATGCTCGTTTTAATTGTTTCACCTGCATCCCATGTACTTCCATCACCATTTTCAAGCGTATAATCCCAGGTAGGAGCAGATGCATTTTCAAAATAAGGATGCCAGCTATTAGAAGAGGACGTGATGAAAATATCACTCATTCCAAGATATGATAAAGGAATCCGGGAAGAGCCAACATTTTTGACCCAAAGAGAAATGTTGTTTTCCTGAGTAGAAATAAAAATTATATCAATATCAGTTTTAACTTCAGTCCCCATTTCATGTGAAATAGCTGAGTAAGAACGCGACAACTCATTGATCGAAGGAACTACAGTATTAATGAGGGCTATGACAGCTACAATACTTGCGATTGTTAGTATTGATGTAGTTAGGACTTCGCTTGACATGTTTTCTCCATATTTTGTTCATTCAAAACATAATCCAGTACCATAGAGTCAAGGCTCGAATCATCAGGATTGAGTATACGAGAAAGCCTGAATAGATCCATAACTGATTCATCGAGATCATTATTTTCATACAGAATATTTGTAATTTTGAGTAAGATCTTTTTCGTATTCTCTGGAAGATAGCCCAAAAGTGAGAATATATCGAGTAATTCCGGCATGGTTTCAGAATCATATTTTTTGACCATATCCTTCCCCCAAACAATTGTCTTGTGGAGAGAAAGTGGATCAGTAAGTTTCAAGTCAGAAATACCATTTGCTTTTTGAGCATAATCATTGACACCCATAGCAAAATTTGCCTTATTGTTATCAGTAAAACCAGGAATATTCTGTGAGACTGACCTAACTTCACATGCATCAGGAATTGCATCCACAGGAGGAATATTCACAGGAGGTTCTATGGTCGGAGTATCCACTATCGGTTCAACTATTGGAGTGGTATTCACAGGTGGTTCAGGGGCTTGAGCAGTTACTGGAGCAGTAATATTGGCTAATGCCTGAACATTCTGAAAAGGATTTTCAATCGTGCTCATTGTTTCCCTGATATCCAGAAGGAGCTGTTTGACAGAACCTTTGATTTCAACTAGCTCTACCTCCAAGTCCGCAACTTTTGATTCGACGGTGTCTCCTTCAGCACTCGTCATCAGAGTATCAATCATTGACTGGTCGAAACCTTCTGCATCACCCATTGTACATCACCTAAAATATGACCATATATATAATAGTTAAATTGACGTTAATGACATCGATTTATAAATTGATATTTCTTATGCCTCATCCGAAAATAAAAAAAGATGAGACACTCATTAATAGAGTGTCATTATTGCGTCTATCTGAGGAGGTGCCGATCTCTGCAGAGTGTAGGAAGCTCCCTCAGGTGGCTTTATCTCAAACTGGAATTCATCGTTAGCACTTATAGAATAGCTGCTAAGATCAATGCGCACTTCGAATTTCTCGAATTTCTCAAGAAGGTTATCAGCATCGGCACCGCCATATTTTGCTGGCACGGTCATTTCGGGATCATCCATAGTAAAGGATGCATGGTTATTAAGATCCGTATATGTGATTATAGTTCTGTTCATATCAATAGGTGAACCTCCCGCAGTAAGTTGCACAAATACGGTCACATTTTCAATAGTATTAGCAGTAATGTTTCCAGATGCAATAACATCCCCACTTACCTCAAGACTACTGCTGGCCTGTGCCACGCCCGTGTGTACGACTTCCTGACTCTTCTGGGTTGTGTAGAACCCTGCTCCAAGCATGACATAACTGAAAACAGCAGCCACAACGACAAACGCTACTAAAACAATTGCTGCTTCAAGTCCAGTAAATGCTTTATCATCATTAAAGAATTTCTTAAACATTTTCCATCACCTTCTCAATAAACCGTATAATAACTATTTGCAGTAATTTCAGGAGGCATAGATCTTTCTACTATCAATACAGCCCCAGTTGGTGGCTTAAGTTCAATCTTTATCTTTTCGTTCACACCAGGCATGGTTGTAACTAATGACCCCCCAGCCCCCAATTCAGCTGTGATCTGATATTTCTCTCCCTTCTCAACCAACTCATCACTGTCCCCAATTATAGCTGAAGTGCTCCAATTACAGTTAGCTACAAAATTATCCGAATCGGTGTATGTCAAAATAGATTTGCTGAGATCTACAGGCGACCCTCCAGCTGTGGTTGATATATAGAAAGTAATATTTGCAACACTTCCATCAGACGTATGACCTTTAGCGACAACGTCCCCAGCCACTGCAACACTACTACTGGCCTGCGCCACACCTGTGTGTACGACTTCCTGACTCTTCTGGGTTGTATAGAACCCTGCTCCAAGCATTACATAACTGAAAACCGCTGCTACGACTACAAATGCAACCAGAACGATTGCGGCTTCAAGCCCAGTAAATGCTTTGTCATCTTTTATGATTTTGTTCCATTGATTCATACTTTTATCATCCCTGATTAATATTTAATTGGTTTTACTCGTAAATATACTTTTCTGATGATGATGGTTATGATGATGGAATGGTTTGACTTTTGAGGGCTTTATCCAAATACCATTCCAGAGTACAGAAATTGATCACCAGATATGAGGATAGCAAGATGATTACCACAATTATTCATCTTTATCGCAGGCATAATATTACTGCAATATTTTGCTAATCATTGATAGACATCAGGATTTTAAATCATATTTCTCGATCACTACAGTAGCAGCCCTTATTCTTGCCCATATGATTCAAAATCGAAGCATATTCACGTACTGGCATTTTCAGCTACAACTACTACCCGAAAAGTTTACCCCACAACCACTCGATAGACAACAGCAGACTTTGAGCCCATACCCAATCCTGATAAATTCACCCTTATTGCTAGCATGTTATCGGAAGAGTCGAGGTCTTTGCAATTATTGTTCTGTTAACACCTGGCATTTTGGAAGCATTGAACAGGACTATTATACCATGTAGAGGATATACTGAGCATGATAACGGTAGTGAGATAGAATTTTTTGAAATATCATGTTTCACATAATGAATTATTTCCCTGTATAAAAATTGAAAATAATGAATTTTTTCACAATAGATCAATTAAAAGATAAATAAATGATCCAAAAATAATCCACTGAAAGCCGATAAAAACAGAACCAAACGGCATCACAGCAATATTTTGAATTTCCAGTTCTCTGAAAAACCAACAGTGCTATATATAATCAGACCCTGAATTGAATAAGTCAACGAATCCATCAAGACCTCCCAAGAATAAGGTATCCCCAAGTGCGGCTCTTTTTGGATGAATTTGGTATAAAATATAAAGGGAGGAAAAGAGATGGAAAGAAGAAGCTTTAACGGCAGAGGCGGCGGAAGCGGTGGTTTCAATAATGGACCAAGAGAGATGCACAAAGCTAAATGTGCTGACTGCGGTCAGGAAACAGAAGTGCCTTTCGTACCGGACCCTGACAGGCCAGTATACTGCAAGGAATGCTACCAGAGCCACAGACCACCTAAACGATATTAAGTGGATGTGAATCTTACTATTATTTAAAACGATCAAGATAAAGGTGTGCGATCAGATAAAATATTCTGAAATGATCGCCGCTACATATTTTTCAATTAATTTTTGTGCGATACATTGTTTGCCAATACAATTTATCAACAATTTTAGGGGATGAGGATATAGAAGAATCATCGATTTTAAATTAAAATCAGGGGTCTTCCCTAACTAACTTTTACTAGTCGCCATTTATACATCCTATAACCCCACATTAAGCACAATGCAAAGTATATTGAATTTTAGAATAATATTCAACAAAAATTCGATATTTTTATAGCACATATATAGTTTTATTTCTGAGATAGATAACAGATACAGCCCTGCATATTTTAATACGTTTAATATAATATAATATAATATAATATAATAAACAACACTGTCCTCTAAAAAATAAGGAGACTGATATGAAAAAATCAATTCTTATTGTAGCAATTGTCTTATCATTGGCAATTTCCGGTTGCATCAGTCCACCTGAAGAAATTCCATTAATTCAGATGAGATCACAACAACGAGTACTGAAAACTTAAACATAAAAATCAACGATACTAACAAGGCAAAGATAATCCACCCAGAGCTTCTGACACTGACGAACCAGCTTTTATAGAACCCATCATTCCGAGCATTAGATGGCGACTATGATGCAGCCATGATGTTATTCACACAGATCCTGATGAAGCAACTGAAGAAATAAATGCTCTTGGTGACGTGTTATCATATTCACGTTCACAATATCCGGAAGAAAACGATATTATTATTATGGGGAATCTCAATGCGGATAGTAACTACTTTAATGTGGATGATACCTCTGCCCTGGACAATTACATCTGGCTCATAAATGATTCTTGCGACACCACTACCAAAAGTACCGATCGTGCATATGACAGGACCATTTTGACCGACAGTTCAGACATTATAGAAGAGTTTGGTGTTTTCAGATACGATACAAAATATAATTTATCCGAAAAAATTACCTTAGCCGTCTCTGACATTACCCAATCCATATGGAAATAAATTGTATTAAAGACTATGACGAGTAAAATACAATAAAAAAAGGGGTACCACATATCAATGGTACCCTTTTATTGCCCCACTAATGAAGTTAGCATGAACCCTGTTACCACCATAGCAATGATTCCTACGACCCAGAACTTGACTATCTCTTTCATAGGAATTGTAACAGACACCACGCCTCCGATCTCATTTTGTGAAATTGCCGGAGGGGCTGTAGCAGGCATATTCTGTACAAGTGTTGCTTTTTTGACAGGAGGTTCTGTTACAGAAGTATTTGCTCTTGCCTCAACTACAGGTTTAGCAACTTTTTGAACGGCTGCCTTTTCCACAACAGCGGGTTCTACTTTCAGTATAGCAGGCTTTTCTAGTTTAGGTTCAGAAACTGACCCCTCGCTTCCCTTATCTACATCTTTAACAAATATGCCATTATTTTTATCATCTGCAGACTCAACGAACATAATACTGTCCCGCTCTTCAGGAAGTACAGAAGATCCCTTTATTTCAGACTCCTCTGACATGCGTGCTTCAGCATCAAATCCAGAAAGTTCCTCAGGCTCTCCTTTCAGCCCTTTGGCCTTTGCATCTTCAAATGCCGTCCACTTGTTGCTTTTAATTTCAGGGTTCACTGATTCCAGCCCGTCCTGCGGCTCTTCTATTATGCCCACCACATCATCAGCAGGAACAATCTCATCCGTGGAAATTCCTGCCATCGGAGAATCATTTGAAAAGGATAAACTCTGTTGTGCAGGTACACTTTCTTCCTCTAAAATGGGGGTATCTGAACTAAAGTTTACAGTTTCAAAAGCTACATCATCATCTTGCTCAAAACCACTTGCAATACCTTCGATCTCATCTGCCTTTGCCCTTGAACCCAGTGCAGCATCTATTATTCCGAGTTCTTGCTGAGCATCCGCCATGAGTCTTAATGCCTGTACATTTCCGGGTTCTATCAGCAGGCATTTTGTGAAATATTTCACTTTCTTATCCAGGCTTTTCGTTTGAATTCCAAGGTCAAACCAGTTTTTAGCACTTTGATCCTTTTGTTTTTCCTTAAGCTTTTCAATAAAATCCATTTGAGATACCTCTTAGAACAAAACCTGCAATTTTGTAAGAACATATGCATGAGCAGGGTTGCTAAATATAATAGTCTTTGATAACTATAAAAATATGTGCCTTAGTAAATTAAAAAAACTCGTTTTCACCAGATCATTAAAGAAATTAGATATATTGATCGTATATTGCGTCAAGCTCTTTGCCAGAAATACTTTCCATGATACTTATGTGGTCATTGTTACCAACATGCCCCATATTGATGAATTCAATATTAGCGTCTTTAAAGATATCAATGTCAACCTCTTTATAGAGAGAATAAGTTAGAATGAATGCCTTTTTGTAATTTCGTTTGGTCTGATATGCATTACCTGAAACTAATTCAGAAGGTATCGACCAATCGGTAAGTGACCCTTCATTCATTTCAGGTTCTCCAATTTCATAGAGCCTGTCCAATTCTTTTGTGGCTTGCACTGGATCAAGTTTTTCAAGCACCATTAAAGCATAAAAATTAGCGTAGCCTTCATCCATCCACAATTGCTCAAAAGAACAGCTTTCTGTCCAGTAATGGGCCAACTCATGTATCAATGTTATATCCCTTGATGTATGAAGCAGCAATATCCCATTGCTCCAATTATTAAGCCCCCCATAACCACTAGTATCTTCCATACTACCTTCAATAATAGTTATGTCATAACCAGCAGGATATGCCACACCCCAACTATCTTCGAGCATAACAAGACTTCTGGATGTTGTATCCATGACATGCTCTGCCCACTGCTCTTCCCCATCCCAGTACTTGACTGTCACAAGAATATCCTTTTGTTTTAGTACCACAGTTTCAACCATACTGTTCAATTCGGTGTGCTTTACAAGATCAATCGTTATTGATGCAACATTTTTTCCCAGAATACCAGGATCAAGTACATAAATATCATCCAGATACGATGTTACGCAATCCTGATCAGTCGTATATAGCTCATATTCATTAGGCACGATAATCTTTGCAGTTGCGACATCACTGTTGTCCCAGATCTTGAAAACTGCAGTATTTTGATTAACAGGTATGTTATACTCGACTACAAATGAGTAAAACTCTTTATGCCAGACTCGTTCATTGAATCTAAAAACATAAAAATTCCCATCCCCTCTTGTATATTCCATGCTGCCCGAACTATCATATGCCCGGATATCCACAGCATTCTCCGGAATGTAATAATTGTAGGTGTCGTAATATCCTTGCCAGTAACGTGTACTTTCATCGACGTTATTGAATGTGACCTCTTTAGTTACATGCACAATATTCTCGTCATCGAGAAGTTCGTAACTAAGTTCAGCAGATGTGAAGATCCCATCTCCCTCGGCTGAAACGACCGTCACTGTTGCTACAAGCAGAAAACTGAACAAAAGTATTATTGCTGCATCAATTGCAATTATTCTCTTTTCAGACACCTTCATGATAAAGATGTTTTCATGGACATGGACTTAATTCATGTGGCGTAAATTTTGCAATTTATGTACATAATCCGACCGATATAAAATAAGATCAAATCAAATCTCAAATCCGATTATTTAATTTTCAAGATGCATCGATTGAATTTATTAAAATAATAACTTTCGGCTATGCATACATGAAATACATACATAACCCACCAGGATCTCTAAATTTACTGTAAGCAATACAGCAATACAGCAATACAGCAATACAAATAAGTATTAAACAAAAAAAATATTATAATAAGATCATTATTTGAGAGTTTATCAGGAGTGTTTTTGATGTTCGAGTTTACCATAGAAATGCGCCATATAAACTCACACCTTCACCACGCATTCTTTTCTTTAATGGCAGTTGCAAGCAGT
This sequence comes from Methanococcoides burtonii DSM 6242, assembly GCF_000013725.1. Taxonomy (NCBI): domain Archaea; kingdom Methanobacteriati; phylum Methanobacteriota; class Methanomicrobia; order Methanosarcinales; family Methanosarcinaceae; genus Methanococcoides; species Methanococcoides burtonii. Next base: position 321,806 of record NC_007955.1, on the reverse strand, counting down.
GAGCACCATAATCGTCCTGATATCAATGATAACACGTGCACAGGAGGAACTTATGGAGATTACCATCGAAATTTCCCCACATGTCGTAATAAGTCCACACCCCGAAGATGGTGATGGACTTCATTCCAAATATCTCCTATAATTAATAAAAGGGAAAGAAGGAGTGAAATGAGTATCACCGTATCTTTCGTGCCAGGCTGTCCTTAAATACAAGGACAATGTGGAAGGAGCTCTTCTCAAAGGAATAGAACCGGAAGCTGAAGATCAGGTAATGTATGTCAGCAAAGATATTATTTCCGGAAGCTTCACAATGCTTGCACTTACAGGACATGGCATCGTTCTTGGTGATAGACTTGCAGATAACCTTGCGATAGGTATCGGTAGCAATGTAGAAGCGATCCATCCAGGTTCACCCACACAATCATTTAAAGTTGTAGGAATTATCAACACCAGAACTCTGCTCGATGAAAGTATTGAATGTGTTATCTGCCGGTTTAAATGAAAATGCCCAACTCGATGGCAGATGTTTACACGTTTGGTCCTCAAAATATCATAATGCCGATATCGAACGCATAAGGAACTAGTCTGGAGAGCACTATACCCACACAAACAAGGACTGCCCACACAACAGGCTCCCCTGCTGCAAGGATATAGCATCGGTGATCATTTCTTGACATTAGAACTTTGTCTTTGTATTTAATTGAATAAGCCATTACCAACATTATCATTAAGACAAAAATTGGCAATATTTTCATATAGACACCAAATGCAAGCAATATTAAGGTTACAATATTGAGCATTTTGAGAAAAGACATACTTTTGCCATGACCGAATATTGCTGGAATGGTCAACAACCCTTTTATCCGATCCCCTTCCATATCTCGAATATCGAACATTATCTGGATTCCCATCATCCTAAGAAATACAAAAGCTGATATGACCATTGCAGACATGTCTATTTGATACCCATAATAGATGAACATTATGTAGATGAGGAGACCCCATACAAGAGATACGAACAAATTCTTGAATGCGGGAAATTTTTTTGTAATGGATTTAAAGTGTGAATGGTACATAAGCCCCAGTATAAGGATCGAAAATCCAATGAGCATATTTTTGATATCACTGAAAATTAAATATGTGAAAGCTATTGCCACAATGGAACCATATATGGTACCGATCAGCATTTTTTCGTCATTTTTCTGCAGATATTCTGAACGACTTGAGTAATTTCCCTTGTCTTCCTCTGCACCAGTAAAATAATCATACACATATATTGAATAGAATATCAGGTAGATGATCAACATAAAATCCCAGGTTATCGGAATGGCAAATATTATCGATGCCATAATAGCTACGCAGATAGCCCCAAATGCAAAAATATGCCCACCGTATATGAAATCTTTCCATAGTGCAGCTGTAATATTGTGGAAGTTTAGATTATTGGTGCTATTTCTAAATAATACAGATTCTTTGCTCATTGACAACCCTCAAATAAAAAATGTTTGCACACGTATTAGAACTGCATGTCCATAAAAACTAAAATTATGTACAAATAATATAGATTTATAAATATTTTATTAAACGTATGTGTTATGGCTTCATACATTCGCAAAAAAGAGAGACTTTAATACACTGTATTTTGATCAATTGGATAATTTCCATGCCCTGCAAGACATTAAAAAAAGTACAGTAAATCATTTAAAGATTGAATTCATTCAGATGTGAAAAGGTGATCACATCATGAAATACTGGCAGCCAAAATATGAAACGATGAAACATGATGAGCTTCGTGAACTGCAATTGAACCGCTTGAAAAAAACGGCTGCATCTGCCTACAATAATGTGCATTTTTATCGAGAGAAATTTGAAGCACTTGGCATAACTCCTGAAGATATAAGATCACTAGATGATATCAGAAAGTTACCAATGACCAAAAAGACGGACCTGCGTGACAACTATCCATTCGGTCTTTTTGCAGTCCCAAAAAGAGACGTTGTGCGCATTCACGCCTCTTCAGGAACAAGTGGAAAACCAACTGTTGTTGGATATACTGCCAATGATATTGAAACATGGGCAAATATGATGGCACGTAATTTTACAATGGTAGGGCTGGACGCAAACGATGTTTTTCAGAATGCTGTCAATTATGGTCTTTTTACAGGCGGACTGGGTTTTCACTATGGTATCGAACAACTTGGCGCCATGGCCGTACCAAGCGGGACTGGAAACACAGCCAGACAGATCGAAATGATGCAGGACTTTGGCGTTACTGCTATTCATTGTACACCTTCTTATGGACTGTACCTTGCAGAAACCGTCAGGGAAATGAATATCATTGATCAATTATCATTACGTGTCGGATGCTTTGGTGCAGAACCATGGTCATCCAGTACCAGAAAAGAACTTGAAGATGCTTTTAATATTAAGGCTTATGATTCCTATGGACTTTCTGAGATGATGGGACCTGGCATCGCATTCGAGTGTCAGGAACAGGATGGCCTTCACATATGGAGCGACCATTATCTTGTTGAAGTGCTGGACGAAGATGGAGAGCAGGTTGCTGAAGGTGAAAAAGGAGAACTTGTACTCACATCACTTACAAAGGAAGCGCTTCCTATGATCAGGTATCGTACAGGAGATATTACAAGACTTCTTAAAAGTGAGTGCGCATGCGGACGTACGAGCAATCGCATCTCAAGGATACTCGGAAGAGCAGATGATATGCTTATTGTAAGAGGCATCAATGTTTTCCCATCACAGATAGAGAATGTTCTTGTGAGGATCGAGAAGATCACCGACCAGTTCGAGATATATCTTGACAGGAACAAGAATAAACTGGATGAGATAACAGTCAGAGTAGAACTCGATGAAGGTGCATTCACAGGTGAGATAAAGGACCTCGAATCAACAAGAAGACTTGTTGAAGGTGAGCTTAAGAGCGTATTGAACATCAGGGCCAATGTAGAACTTGTGGAAAAGGGGACAATCCCAAGAACCACAGGTAAAGCTAAGAGGGTCTTTGACAGAAGGGAAGCTATCTAAGTCCCTTTTCTATTTTACTATTGAATATCCAATTAGAACAATTGTTCTCAAAAATCAGTTATGAGGTTACAATAATGGCACATGTAATGGAAATCCTTGGAAAGACGAAAGTCGTTGTAGAGAATGGCAAAGTGGTTGAAGTCGGTGAACCGGAGATCGACTGGTGCCCACTGTTCGAGAAAGCAAGAGGCATCAAAAAGATCACACGAGAAGCTGTTAAGGAGAACATGGAATTTCGCATAAAAGATTTTGGTCTTTTTACAAAGGACCGTATGCTTGAGATGGATGTTTTCGTAGGTTTTGGTGCTTCCGAAGTCATGATGACAGGACTTGGAAGGGACATTCTCGATACCACCGTGACAGTTTGTGATGGGGCAGGCACTGTTATCACGAATAATCCTGTGCTTGTTCAAGGAATGGGTGCAAGGATATCGGGACTTGTGGAGACCGAACCTATTGATGAGGTCATAGATCGTATTGAGAAGATGGGCGGTATTGTGCTTGAACCATCTAAGGCCATCATCGACCCAATCGGCGGAGTACTAAAAGCAATTGAACTCGGTTTCAAGAGAATTGCGGTTACTGTTGTTGACCCGGAAACTGCCAGAATACTTCGTGAAATTGAGAGTGAGAACAACCTTGAAATGATGATAATCGGCGCCCATACTACCGGCCTTAGCAGGGAAGATGCACTTGAGATAGTAAAGTATCTTGACATCATTGCTTCCTGTGCATCAAAAGCGATACGGGATATCATCAAACCTCTGGCACAGGTCGGGACTGCAGTGCCTCTTTTTGCACTTACGCAAAAAGGAAAAGAACTTTTACTTGAACGTGCAAAGGAAGTTGAAAGTCCCATTCTTGTCAATACTATGCCATTGCCAGTATTACCAGAAAAAAAGCAGCCTAAGGAACTTATCTGAACTTTAGTCGGGCTTTGCACCCAAACTGTTGATAGCCAACGCCTAGAATAATTTATTCATAAATCAAAAAATGAGGTCACTCATCAAAACTAGTGACCTTTTCATCCTTTGCATCGGAGATGGATGCAATTATCATTTTGAATTTCGGAACTCCTGAGCCACCTGTCTCAGAAGATACCAGTGCATTTGACCAGGGGCTGTTGGTCATGTATCCGATGCCTTCATGCCCTTTCTCGTAGTCGGAAGGTCTGAGATGCACAACAACTCTTCCGAAGTTGTTCTTAAGAACTGCCTTTCTTCCAGCCTTAAGCACCATTTTCTTCATGTCACCTTTGTCCAGCAGAATTACAGCTGAACGTTCGGCATATTCATCCCCACATCCTGATGATTCAAGAGCAGTGCTTTGGAAGACATCCCTGTATGTTATTATCTTGATATCGTATTCAGGAGCTTTAAGAAATTGTCCAAATCCCATTTATAATTCCCCCATAATGCGTTCCAGTATCTCTGCATCACACATTCGATCAGTTTCAATCATGGCTTTGAACTCAACTTCAACACCATCCATCCTGACAGCAGTTCCTCCACACTCCGAACCTGCAGTGGCAGCTGGAATTGACACTTTTGCTTTTCTGGAGGTCAGAGTATTGCAGGGGTCAATCGTGATGACCGGAATGTCCAACAGCTCTTTTGCAATACTACCTGGAAGACTTGACATCGGGTCAGACCCTATTATAAGCGCTGCATCAACGGTTCTTTTCCTCAGCAATTCCACAACAGAACAGTGTGGTCCATGTTCAACATCATCCCCTGTGAATTTGACACGGTTAATATATCCAGTTTCCCCGTGTAGGTTATGATTGGATCCCCGCATATTATACTGACCGACCATTGGGATGAGATGGAAGTTCGAAACTTCATTGAGCTTATCCATTAGACGGACTAGCGGTTCAATTTCCTCAAGTGAATAAACAAGACCCAAGCCAACACAGATCACCCCGAATTCAGCTTTTTTAAGCATATTCGCAAGTTCAAGTATCTTCTTCGGACTCATTCCGAAAGAAACCTTGGGGACCTTGCCGGAAAGACCATTTGTGAGTGCATTAAGCAACTCTTCATCTGCCTGTGGTGGTATCTGGTAGAACTTATCACCGCAGATAGTAGCAGTATCAGACTTTCTCACATCGATACAAATTGCCGTACGATCTTCTTCCCAGCCGCGTTGCCTTTCTTTTCCACGGGGAAAGTAGGTGTATTTGGATAAATGTCTCGGGTGTGAGTTAGAGGGATCTGCACCCCAGTAAACGATAACATCCGCCTTGTCTTTTACCTCATCAAGTGTGCAGGTCCTTATCCTGCTCTCAAGTATTGCTTCAACGATAGGCCCCTGACAGAAAGAAGAAGTATCATCAAAATAAGCATCCGTTTTTTTTGCCACCTCAATAGCATTTTTTTGAGCCTGACTAGTCGAGTTTCCCATCCCGAATATCACCGGAGATTTGGCTTCTTTGAGTATTCGAGCAGCTTCTATGATAGCAGCTTCAAGAGTTGCAGGTTCGTTGTTTATCCTGCACTCAGCAGGCCTATCACATTTTTTTAAGCGAGCTACACCTTTTAGACATGCATTGTTCACCTTTGAGACCTTACCATTTTCTAGCTCGATCTCTATATCATCACAGAGAAGTCCGCACCCTGTACAAACGTAATATTCAGTTTCCATTTGTTTCACACCATGATCAGACGAATTCAATTGCTTTTGTAGGACATGTGACGATGCAACCATTGCATAGTATCTTATTTTCACCAAATCGACGACACTGACTTACATTGGAGAGACGTACAACACCATCTTCCACACGAAGGATGACATTGTCACTGGTAGGTGCTCTCCCTGATCCCGCACCATGAGGATCTTCAGCCACATTAACAGGACATGCAACAACACAGTTGCCACATCCAATGCATTTTTCAGTATGCACTATCATACCAGACTCCGAAGCCTCTCCTGCAGGCGTGATGATCTCGGAAAGTTTTTCATATTTATCTTTGAACTTGTCCTCTTTCAGAGGCGGACAATCATCGACCACTACCTCTCTTGAAAGAAGCGCTGCTGCAAACGCCATACAGGTCGCTTTTCCACACTGTTTGCAATTTGTTTTTGGTAGTAACTGGTATATTTCTAATGCATTTGCCATAAATTCACCTGAAAAATATTAAAATTTAAAAAGAAGGGATGCGATATCTTCGTTTCAGTCCTTTTTCTTAAAGAACAGATCACAATGACAGGAACCACCATCATTAATCTCATCCTTATGATATATACATGGACAGATTATCTTTTTGTCCTCCTGCTCATCGCCAGTCACGATCCTGCAAGGACAGTAATTCTTCCCATGTTTGTTCCTGTTCCTTGCGAGTCCTTCAAGAACAAGATGCAATGACTCTTCATCAGGATTTAACATATATCCTGCCTTATCAGCATATTTGGCGGTCCATGCGTGCATGTCTTCTTTAGTAGATTCATTATCTGTCATGTTTATCACTTCTGATGGACTATTTCCTGACAATTGTTCCAGCAAGTTATCAAGATGTTCCCTGAACTTATCCTCATTGGTGAATCCAACAACGTTATTCTGCAGATTCCCATCTTTGAAGAAAAGAAGAGTGGGTACACCTAATATATTGAATCTTTTTCCAATCGCAGGTGAAGCTTTGAGGTCTATCTTAATAAACTTTACCTTCGATTCATATTCGCTGGCCACTTTTTCGAATACTTGACCCATCTTTTTGCAAGGTGGACATGTCTTTGTAAAGCAATCGACTACAACAGGCAAGTTTGAATGCTCCACCTCTGCCTCAAAAGCAAAAGTGTTTATCAAAAAGAGATTCGTGTTCAACTCCACAATCACAGGTCCAGTAACTTCGCCTTGATTAGATCTCCCAAAAACACTTCCGATAAAACTTTCCAATCCCATTTATAACACCTTTTTTTAAAATGTAATTTCTGCTACTATTAATCATATGCACATAAATTATTTAACATTGCACATTTTGAGTTGAGGCTCCATTTAAATAATATCAGATTATAGAGAATTATTATGGCAATAAGAAATATTAGTACAAAACAAGCACAATATGTAGGATACTCCATATTTATATTCCTTTTTGTGCTGATAGCATTTCCCCTGCTCATCCCCATGGGCTTCAAGATGCTGATCCTTGTACCACTTGCTTTTGCTATCGGCATGGTGGGCTACTGGCTTGGCGGTTTTATTCACAGAAGGATGAGTGAATAAATCAACTGATCAGTGAATAGAGAGATGCATGAATGAATACATATATAAAAAATTGACAATATGAAAAAAGTATATAATAAAAATGAAAGCCACATTTTGTGGGCGATCATGAATTCGTTTTCTTATTGAACACAACAAATATTCCCATTAAAAGCAATATGGGAAATGCTACTGTTGGAAATTCAGGGATCTCTTCAGAAGTTTCCTTTGAAGGCTCTATAGGGTTCTCTTTTACTAAAACTATTGTTGGTCGTGTTGATCCTATGCTTGCAAGAGGATAGTTGTCAACTTCATTTTTTACAGGTATCTTGTAAGGAACATCTGATACATCATCATGATCTTTATCAATGAAACCTTCACTTTCTTCATCGAAGAAACTATAATGATTTCCTTTATCCACACCGTCATCCCATTGATTATTTCCATTGGAGATCACGACATTCTCAATGATGCTGTTCAGATACAACTTATTATCATCAGAGGAAATAATTCGTATCCCGCCACCATTATTGTTGATCATATTATCGGTTATGATATTATTATCACTCTTAAAAAGCAAATACACCCCATATCTTTGGTTGTGCTCGATAACGTTTTGTTCAATAACATTTCCTTTTGATCCAAACAGATATACCCCATATTGATTGCCTTTAAAAGTATTGTTCGTTAGAATATTGTTGTCTGATACAACATATGAACCACTTCTCCCATTACAAAGAACAAAACCATCTACAACTAAGCTTTCTGCATAAAGGCTAAGGGAATTACCCACTCCCATTCCATCTATGATAGGACTACCCACTCCCTGCAATATTATTTGTTTGTCCAGAATAACATTTTCTTCATAAATACCACTGTGAACAATGACCTTGTCACCCTCATTTGCATTGTTCACAGCATCCTGGATATGTGAATACTCTTGCCCTTCCCCCACCTCAAGGATAGATGCACTCGCCTGTGTCATTAGAATAGCCATGAATAATGGCAATAGAATTATTTTTATAATTCCATTGGTTTTATAATTAATACTCATTATCGTACCCACCATAATCATATTAAGTTCTGCGCCTTAGTAGCAAAAGTACCATCATTGCGATCATCAAGCTTACAACACCAAATCCTGGTACAGCCTTATCTTCAACTGACAATGGAATATCCATTATAGGAGTTTCCTTTCCCCCAAAGATCACTTGTCCTTTAATGAGATATTCGCCTTCTTCAACTGGCTTAAAATAAGATTCAAGTACTATTTTTTCAGTCTTTTCTACCGTAAGCTCATCGCTTTCGATCATATCAATAAGCACATCATCTCTAAAGATCTCGGCTTTAAATTTAGCATCTGCTTCTATATCTCCGGTATTCTGGAAATATGCCCTTACCTTAAGGAGATTACCCGGTGCTTTTTCACCCTGTATCAGAATATCCGTAAGCTCCCCCTGTCTTGAAAGAGAACCTACTGAAAGGATCTTAAAATCGATGACCTCTGAACGCAAAAGTTCGTCACCTAAGAATATATCGATCTTTGCACTATAATCACCAGGTATAGTTGAGATAGTAGTATCCCAATTAACCAATATAGTTCCGGATGCAAGAGGAGCTATTCCAGACTCATCATGAACAAAAGTACTGATCAGATCACCGTTGCTCAGGATACTTACTTTTATTATTGGCTTTGCTACAACATTTCCGGTATTTTTAAAGATCGTTCGGATCTGAGCTGAATATCCGGGTTCAGAATCATCTACATGTATGGCATTTACAACACCTCCAAGTATCTGTTCACCTGTAACTTCAATGTTCACACTTGCAGATGCACCGATAGCCATTGCACTTCCAGAATCTTCAGAATCCAGCTCATTGGGAATGCTTTGAACAAGTACAGTTCCTGAATAATTGCCATTTGCAGCATCTTCAGGCAAAATAAACCTGATGACCACATTGGTCCGGCTCTGTCCTTCAATAGTAACAGAATCAATACTGGCATTATCACCCTGATAAAAACTTATCCAGTCTTCAATATCTCCGGAAGCATCAAGTGAGAATGTTGTAGTTTCAGGACCGGTATTAAAGATAGTGAGCGACTTTGTATATTCATACCCTTTCAATCCATCATAAATATCGATCTCTGCGGGAGACACACCAATGCCTATTGCAGATGCGGGATGGATCATTGCTAACATTATAATTAAACTTAAGATCACTTTCATGATTTTACTCCCCATAATTATTCATTGTGAATCTATGACAGATGATGTATAGAGTATAGTTTTATGGTCCAGAAATAAAGAAAAAAGAGGAGAAAAGTCCTCTTTATCTTACGGTGCAATAGTAATTGCTATGTCACCGGTATAGCTATCTGCTGCAGTTCCTACAGGAGCTGTGATGTCAAAGCTGATCTGTGTTGGTGTGCATGGCATCAGGAATCCCTGAAGAGTTACAGGAGATGAAAGGTCATAGACATGCTCGCCAAGAAGTTCAACGCTCAAAGCTTCTGCACCAATGCTCTGACCAAGGTTAGTACCAATTAGATCTGTTGCATCAACAGTGATCTGAAGTGGCTGGTTACCCTGATTTTTGATAGTTGGTTTTTCTGGGGTTAACCAATTCTCATCACCGGCTACCCACTTTTCAACATTGACCATGATAGGGCCGTAGTTGACCTGTGTGAAATCAAGCTCAATTGCTTTGAGTGCCATGTAGTCAAAATAAGTATAGCCGATCATGTAGGCACCACCTGTATCTACAGCCTTGAAATAGACAGAATAGTTACCAGGTTCATCATGGTTTGTCAGTGTATTTGCTACTTTGAACATCTTTGCCTGCTGTTTGAGTGGATCAAGCATCCAAAGCAGGTTATCATATTCAGCCTGTGTGATCAAACCCATCTCAAGTGCTGCAAGAAGTGCTGCATCCTGATCTGCGGTATTGGTAATATCTGCACAGGTAACTTCAGGACCCAATTGTGCATCGGTTGTACCGAAAAGCTTCTCATAAACTTCTACAATATCCTGCATTCCGTTTGGATCAGAAACAACGATGAACTTGTAGAAATCTGTTATTACTTCATCACAAGCAGCACCAGGGTTTGGCATGATCTGAGTACCGGCTTCTAAATGATCCAGATCACCAGATTCATTGTATTGTGCATTTACCATATCCATAACGAACATCGATTCAATTACTGGTGGATTACCAGCAGAACTGATAGTTGCCGTTACATCTACTTCATCAGCTGTAGCGAATGGAACTGTTATTAACATTGCTACTACTGCTAAAAGCATTATTATGTTTCTCATATCGTATCCTCCATTTGATTATGTACTTTGCACCTGTTCAGAGGTAGAACTAGTTGTTACCACCACACAAAGGGATCACTTGGAATGACCCCCACTCCAGTTGCAATTAATACAACGTAAAAAAAGGTAATAAAGAGGAATGAACTATAGTTTAGAATATATAATTCTTATTTATTGTCAGAACTGGGGGTTAGAACCATAGGTAAGGTGCAAGAGGAAGAGACAATGATCGAATTCTGTGATAAATATCTGTAGATAAAACTAAATTCTAAAAAATACTCATAAAAAGAGAAAATTTGATCAAAAACTGTTGTTTTCCAAAGAGAACATCATATTAACGTCATTTATCTTGTGAAGATATTCAGATCCAAGATCAGTAATAGAATATTTGTTAATATCTTTTTCTACAAGACCAATACACATCATCATTATGAGATATTGGTTAGCCCTGTTGAAATTCAAGTTTGCATTGTAAACAATTGCTGTTTTCGTTGCATCTGATTTTCTTACGACATTGAGAATGTCTACTATTATTTCCAATTTTCCACGGCGCATATTTCCCACAACACCCTATGTATATTTAAATAACCCAAATAACTCATAGAGCACTCAATATTTAAGTATTACGCAATCATTATATCTGCTTATAATGATGAGAAGCATAAAGCCCACGAAAATGATAGATACAAAACACTGTATATCATTATTAGCTAATATAGGCTCTGTAGAAATCCTCAAATGATGTAAGGGGCTAAGATTAAATAAAAATTTCTTGTATATCATGTGACTACAGGAATTTAATAAGTTAGAATATTTATACAAATAAAAAGTGGTGCTTTATTTTGAAAATTGGAATAATTCGATGTAGGCAAACAGAAGATATGTGTCCTGGAACTATGGATTTTAAAATAATAAGAGAAAAGAAATGTGCTTTTGAAGGCATTAAAGAAAACATTGAAATAATAGGCATGGTTTCTTGTGGAGGTTGTCCTGGCAAAAAAGTTGTAACCAGAGCCAAAGAAATGGTTAAAAGAGGTGCTGATACTATAGTACTTGCGTCCTGTATCACTAGAGGAAATCCTATTGGTTTTCCTTGTCCGCATGCAGCAATAATAGAGGAATCCGTAAAAAATAAACTTGGTGAAAAAGTTCAAATAATTAATTACACTCATTGAATTTTATTAAAATGAAGGATTTCTACAGAGCCATTATTTTTCATTCTTTTTTAACCACAATAAGCACAATTGATAGTAGTGAATAGTGTTTACCATACATAGAAATACTTAAATATCATCAGTTGTGTACATTTGCACCATAACCATAATAAATCTACTGAATCACTAGCTATATACGGTTCAGATCATAAATATAGTATAAATATGGAGTAAATCAATATGGATCTCAAAGAGCTAAACGAATTCGGTAAAATACTCACAAAAAAACTCAACCTAAAGACAAAACCTGTTGCTGTCTCACTTATTCCGAAAGGGTATGCTATTCCTGAAGGTATTGAGAAGCTCGATGAATCTACAAGGCACTGCCAGATGGTGGACATGGTCAGAAAGACCGGCAGAGAGTTCTATGCAACCGCAGATGAGCAGGCATGTAAAGGCGGTTCCGCAATAATGGGACTTAATGAAATGCCAAGCAAGTTATCTACCGGTCAAACCTATTTAAATCTAAACCGTTTTGACACTATCAATGCAGCAAGACGCACAATGGAAAGTGTTACTAGATTAGAGGCTAATTCCATTAAAGCTGTTGTTTATGGCCCTCTTGAGAATGCAACATTTGCTCCGGATGTAATTGTAATAATCACTACACCAAAGCAGGTAATGCAGCTTTCACAGGCACTTATATACAAGCACGGCGGCAGAGTAGAAACAAGTTTTGCAGGAATCCAGAGTGTTTGTGCCGATGGTGTTGTAAAACCATACAAAGAAGGAAAGGTCAGCGTAACCCTTGGATGTGGTGGCAGCAGAAAGTTCGCAAACATCGCAGAAGACGAGATGATCATAGGAATCCCTGTGGAGAGAGCCCACGACCTTCTTGAAGCAGTTAATGAGATGCTCTGATACGAGCATCTTTGAATTTCTTATTTTAGAATCCTAACGGTCTTTGAAGATCGTATCTATCCATAAACTTGTTTTAATAAAAAGGGTATGCAACCTTGCAAAAATGCAAGACCGGCAATAATTAAAGCGTCTTCAGATAATTGATGAGGTCTTCAATATCATCATCTGACATATCCCATCTTGGCATTGTATAATCCAACTCTTCTCCATCAGGTTCGATCCCATCCCTTATGGCTTCTTTTATCGTTTCATCGGTATAGGCAGGGTGTTCATCATGTCCACCTGCAACCTCATTTGCAGGTTCATCTTCAGCAGTCAAGGTGCTGTACCTTATATCTGAAGGGATATCAGTCCCCATCATTATAGGAATCCCACCTTTGCCACTAACTCCATGACAGCTTACACAACTGCCACCATGCACATATAGCCAGTGTGGACCACCGCTTGCCGGAATCAGTTGCCCTTCCTCATTATACCCTGTATAATATATCAGTTCACCATTCGAATCGAATTGTGAAGCGATATCTGAAGGCAATGATCGGTCGTACTGATTAGGATACATATATCCCGGTTCATGCCAGAAGTATTCCTGAGATGGTCTGTCGTATGAATCCCCCATCAGGTTCACACATCCGGATACTACTATAGCGATACCAAGCAAAAATAATAGAATTGGTCTTTTCAAAAGTTATTTCCCCACGCATAGAATAAGTCTAAAAAAGAATATGAGGTGGAGATTATTAATGCATTGTGATTGGTTTTGGGATGATTGAAATCGACCAATTTTAGATATTATATCTTAATGTGTCCACGAATTTGAAAGCGTTTCAGCTTGCTTTAATACTAATTCGATGGCTTCCGGAGCCATATCCGGCGGATATTTATAACGTTGTAATGTTCGGCGAACGAGTATGCGTAATTTGGCTCTCACACTATCACGTACCTGCCAATCCACTATCGTGGATCTACGTAGCTTTTCGGTGATCTCTACAGCGATCTTTTTGAGGGTTTCGTCCCCTAGCTCACGTACAGCACTTTCATTGTCTGCCAATGCATCATAGAATGCTATTTCATCAGGGTTCAGACCAAGAGCTTTTTCATGTTCCAGTCCTTCCCGGTAATCTTTTGGGATCTGGATAAGTTCTTCGATAACCTGAGCTGTTTCGATGGCACGATTATTGTATTTGCGTAAGGTTTCCTGCAAACGTTCACTGTATTTTTTTTCCTGAACAACATTATTGGACGATCTTGACCTTATCTGGTCTTTTAGCAGCTTTTCCAATAATTCAACTGCTAAGTTACGATATTTCATGTGCCTTATGTCTTCCAGAAATTCATTCGATAATAGGCTTATCTCTGGTTTTTCCAAACCCGCAAGTTCGAATATATCAATGACACCTTCGGCAATTACAGAATTGTCAAGTATCTGTTTAAGGATAGAGTTCTTTTCTTCCTGTGTCCGTTTTTTATCAACAGATGTGAACTTGCCAATGGCTGCCTGATGGCTGCAAAAAAGGCGATCTCAGCATGAAGTGGCTCAACTTCATCCAGAGTACTGCACAATGAATATGCTTTGGTGATGGCGAGTACTGTGTCCAGATAACGCTTTTTGCCGTCATCAAGTCCTAAGATATGGTTTGCTGCGGGTACAAGCAGTTTGTAGGCATTGCTCTCAAAGGCACTGTAATCGAAGCCGTGGAAAAGCCCACGCACGATATCTATTTTTTCCAGTAGTCTGGAATAGGCTTCTTCAGCATTCCTTGTGGGTTCACCTCTGCCTTTGGCTTCGGTGTAGTTATTGAGTGCGGTTTTCAGTTCGTTCGCAATCCCGATGTAATCTACTACCAGCCCCCCGGGCTTGTTGCCAAATACCCGATTGACTCTTGCGGTGGCCTGGATCAGATTGTGATCCTTCATGGGTTTGTCAATATACATGGTATGGCAGCAGGGTACGTCAAATCCTGTGAGCCACATGTCACGTACTATGACCAATTTTAGCGGGTCAGCACTGTCCTTGAAACGGTATTCAATATCCTTTTTGACCTGTTTGCTGTAAATGTGTGGCTGTAGTTCCTTTTTATCGGATGCTGAGCCGGTCATTACTACCTTTATAGCACATTTTTTTGGGTCAGTATCATGCCAGGCCGGACGCAATGCCACTATTTCGTCATAGAGGTCCACACAGATCCTACGGCTCATGCCTACGATCATTGCTTTGCCTTCCATTGACTCATTGCGTTTCTCAAAGTGCTGCACAAGATCGGCAGCAATCTGCTGAATACGTGGTTTTGTCCCTACAAGTTTTTCCAGACGACTCCATTCGCTTTTGGTCCTTTCACGATCAGAGATATCTTCTTCGTCTTCTACTATTTCTTCGACCTTTGAGGACAGTTCCTCGATCTGGGCATTGTTCAGGTCAAGCCTGGCCAGGCGGGATTCGCAATAAATGGGCACGGTCGCACCATCATCCACAGCATCCTGAATATCATATATCGAGACTTCCCTTCCAAATACATCATAGGTGTCTTTGTCCTGTGATGAGATAGGTGTGCCTGTAAACCCGATGAATGAAGCATTTGGTAAAGCATCCCTCAGATATCTGGAATATCCGAATACCGTTTTACTGCCGATCACATTGCCGTCATAATCTTTTATGTCAACCAGGCGACCCTTGCTACCATACTGGCTGCGGTGGGCCTCATCCGAGATCACCACGATGTTGTGACGGGAGTTAAGGATCGGATGTGTGGTCTCATCCCCGATCGGTGAGAACTTCTGTATGGTGGTAAAGATTATCCCGCCGGATTCCCTTTCCGATAGCATCAGACGTAGCTCTTCCCTATCCTGAGCTTGCACCGGTCTTTGTTTGAACAACTCTTGCAGGTTGGAGAAGGTCTTGAACAGTTGTCCGTCCAGATCATTACGGTCGGTCACTACCAATATGGTAGGATTGTTCATTTCCGGCTGCTGCAATAATTTACCTGCATAGCAGCACATTAAGATGCTCTTCCCGGACCCCTGAGTATGCCAGACAACCCCGGCCTTTTTGCTCCCAGGTACTACTTCTCTGCCATAGGTTGCACGCTCATCATAAGCAATATGTTTATCCGGCGGCTGTGAGGCTATTAGTGTTGCCTCCACTGCTGCACGCACAGCATGGAACTGATGATACCCGGCTATCTTCTTAACAATGCTTCCGCCATCGTTCTCAAAGAGTATAAAATACCGGAGGTAATCAAGCAGCAATTCCCTATCAAAGAACCCCCGCACAACTGTCTCCAGTTGCCATTCCAATAACGGTTTATCATTCTCACCCGAAATAGTACGCCAGGGTGCAAACCTTTCCTTATTAGCTGTCAGTGACCCAATACGTGCATTGAACCCATCACTTATTATCAGGGCCTCATTGAAAACAAAAAGATCGCTTATCTCATCCTTGTAGGTCTGCAACTGACTGTAAGCATCCCAGATATTCACGTCCTCATCATTCGGAGTCTTAAGCTCCAACACAGCAATAGGCAACCCATTGATAAAACAAACAACATCCGGCCTTCGGGGCTGCTTTACCCCCTGAATTGTAAACTGATTGACCGCCAGAAACCGATTGTTCCCCAAATTCTCAAAATCGATCAAAAACGCCCGATCCGAACCCACTTCCCCATCGGTTTCGCCCCCATCACCATTTTTACGATACTCGACCGACACCCCTTCCAACAATAACCGATGAAAACCCCGATTATTGGTGGTCAGGTCCAAACCTTCCGGCTTTAAAACAACCGCTAAAGCCTGCTCAATGGCACTTTCCGGCAAGTCCCCATTGATACGCACCAATGCTTCCCGCAAATACTGCTTTAGAACTATCTCATGGTAATCACTGCGCTCAGGATTATTAGAATCTGGAGCAATGTCTGGACCGTAGAGTACATCCCAGTCTTTTTCCCTGAACCAGTCAAGGCAGAGTTGTTCAAGTTCGTCTTCATTCATCGGTAGCATTCCTTTGTTAGTTCTGGGTATTTACTTTCAGCACTTTCAACGTTTTTTAATTTTAATAATGAATTATGCATCCGCTTCGTCAAGTTTGATATTTTCAACTGATAGTTCACCGGAAAGGAGTTTTGGGAGGAGGGTGTCACGCAAATTGCTTAGTCCTTTAATTTCTTCCTCAGCATTTCTCATAAACGCATATAATGGAGCTATTGAAATGTAAAATGCATCATTAATAAATTAACCAGCATTAATAAACGGAATACTATTCATGTTTTTTTGATTTAACTTCAATTGAACTGCACCTGTTACATAAACACTTATATTTTGGTTTTGCATAAACAACATTAGATGTTCAGTAGAAACATTATTTGTTCCTTGCAAAACATGCGCATGGTTATTTACCCAAGATTTTCCCCAAATATATTGAATAAATGGCGAACCATCATCTTTTAAGACTGAACCATCTTCACCAAGTAAAAGGTAAATACCATCAAAAATAGATTTATTGTAACTATTCAGCCACCTTTGCGTGCTAAAATCCCCCCACCTCAATCTATTTCATCTTCTGACATGGATTTTTACGAAAAAAGCAAGTAGTAGCATTCTATTTAAGTTCACACCCAAAAAATCAATTGGTTTTGCCAAACAGGAGGTGAATGAACACGAAACGCAAAGAAATCCTAGCAGTTTATGAACAAGGTCCCGAAGCAGTTGTCACTCTTGTCACTACATTGTACGACATCATTGCTGAACAACAAAAGATCATAGAACTACAAGCTGCCAGAATAACCGAACTCGAAGAACGAGTTAAAAAGTTGGAAGAGCAACTCAAAAAAAACAGCCGAAACAGCAGTAAACCACCTTCAACTGATGTTTTTATTAATGAGAAACCAAAAACAAAAAGCAGACGAAAAAAGAGTGGAAAGAAACCAGGTGGTCAGAAAGACCATCCTGGAACTACTCTCAGAATGGTAGATGTTCCTGACGAAGTTATAATTCACAAAGTACACAAATGTAGCAATTGTGAGAGATCGCTTGAAGATTTCGAACAGCAGATCAAGAACTTCTTAATAGAATCTCCTGTGATAAATTGTGATGAAACTGGTATGAGGATAGAAGGAAAACGACAGTGGTTACATGTTGCTTCTACAAACAAAATGACATGTTATTATCCTCATCAAAAAAGAGGCTCTGACGCAATGAATGCGATGGGAATCTTACCAAATTTTAATGGTACAGTAGTTCATGATTTCTGGAAATCATATTACAAATATGATTGTGATCATTCGATCTGTAATGCTCATCTATTGCGAGAATTAACAAGTGTAAGCGAGAACGATGATCAATTGTGGTCAAAAGCTATGAATATTCTACTTATTGATGTCAAAAAGTCAGTTGACCAGATCCGAGAAATGTCTGGTTGCATGAAACCAGAGAGAATTAAAGAGTTTGAAGATTGGTACGGCCAGATAATTCATATTGGGATAGAAGAAAATCCTCAACTTCAAGCCAAATCAAAGAAGCGAGGAAGAACTAAACAAACCACAGCAAAAAATCTGCTGGATCGGTTTATTGGTTATAAAAATGATATTCTCAGGTTTATGCATGATCTAAAAGTTCCATTTGAGAATAATCTTGCAGGTAGTGTCCCTTAATTGCTGTAACTTTATCCTGTACCCCTCTATGCTTAGTCTTCCATCGTTAAATATCTATTTCCCGTAATCCAATTTTCATTTTGATCGATCAATACTGCAATCACTAATCTCATCAATGATTCATCATTTGGAAACGCTCCAACAACTTTCGATCTTCTTTTGACCTCTTTATTCAATCTTTCAATCATATTTGTTGTCTTTATCCGTTTCCAATGTTCCTTTGGAAATGCTTGATAATTGGTCAATCCATGCTGAAATCTCTCAATTGTTTCTGCTGCTTTCTCAAATCCAGGTCTATCCCATTCAACCATCAATCCCAAGAGTTTTGTTTGATCATCCTGTACTTCTTTAAATGATTCCATCGCTTCCTTGTGATGTTTTCTTGGTAATTTCTTTAAAATGAGTCTTTCCAAATGTACTATACACATTTGCCAACTTGCTCCTAAGAATTGCCTTTCAACAGCTCTTTGGATACCCTTATGCCCATCTGAAATGACTAGTTCTACCCCTCTTAATCCTCTTTCTTTCAGATCGGTAAACATTTCCTCCCAAAACATAGCCTCTTCACTGTCAGCAATCTTAACACCTAATATCTCACGATATCCATCATTCTTTACACCTGCAACAATAAACACTGCTTTGTTTACATATCGTACTCGATCTCTAACTTTTAGATAAGTAGCATCAACATAAAGATACTTAATTTCATGCTCAATAGGCTTGTTCATAAATCCATGAACAGTTTTGTCAAGATCTTGAGCAATCCTTGAAACACGTGATCTTGAGATACTTTCCACTCCTAATTGTGAAATTATTTTTTCAACTTTTCTTGTTGAAACACCTTGAACATATGATTCAACAATGGCATTTTCGATTGCTTTTTCAGTTCGAGAGTATCTTTCAAATACTTGGGTCGTGAACGGAAAGTCTCTTAGTTGTGGTTTTTTGAGTGTAAGTTCTCCATGTCTTGTTGTCAGTGACCTATCACGATACCCATTCCTATGAGCTGTTCTTGTTATGCTTCGTTCGTGCTTTCCTGCACCAGATTGTTCTATTGCTTCCTGTTCCATAACTTCGTTTAAGAAGTATGTTATGAGGGGTTTCAAGGAAACGTTGCTGTCGTTAAGATAATCTGATATTAAATCGTATAATTCCATTGTCCTGTTCCTTTTTGTTGTTGTAAACCTAACAAAGGTACAGGACTAATTATAATTTACAGCAATTTAGTGACGCTATCCTAAAATCAGAATATATCACAAATTATAGTTTCTACATAACATAAATTAACATAAATTTTTAACTTAGTAACAACTATTAAATTCTAAAATGCTAAAAAATAGAGCTGTCAAACTTGGGAAGTATCAGTAATCCGACTCCAACAAAAGCAATGACTGCCCCCAGATATTTGATGAATCTTGAAAATGTGCGCCTTAGCGTATAACTATGAGCAAGAAGAACACAGGCACGGTAGCACCTATTAGGGATGCGTTCGTGGCCGTTGTATAGGTGAGTGCCACATTTTCAAACATGTAAAAACTTGTAATTCCCAGAAAACCGGCGATCATGACGTATTGTAGTTCTTTTCTGGTATAATCTGTTTTTTTTCTGCAAATGACAGACAGAAGTATTGTTACAATCAAAAAACGTAAGAAACCTATGGTCGCAGGATCCAGATAATTCAACAGGGCCTTTGTACCTATGAACGAAACCCCCCAGAGTATGACGGTCGTCAGCATGTAGATAATGCCTTTTGTCCAATCATCCATTATTTTGCCCCCGTTATTTCCGTTTTATAGCGAGTTTCTTTTGAGAGCCTGTCCTTTTATATATTGGTTTCGATATGTAGAATCCTATAGGTAATTCAAATCAGGGAAGACCTCAAGTGATCCGATCGATACTGGACAATGACCTTTATAAGTTTACAATGCAAATGGCAGTGTTAGAACTGTTTCCAAATGCACGTGCTGAATACCGTTTCATCAATAGGGGCGCTCAGAGTTTTACAAATGATTTCGTGAATGAGCTTCGGCGTATCATCAATAAGGATATTTCTAAAATCGCACTTTCCGAAGATGAATACATCTGGCTCAAAGATAATTGTCCTTTTTTTAAACCTTCATATATTGAATACCTGAAGAACTTTCGCTTTAATCCTGAAGAAGTGAAGATCGTTCTGACAGAAGATAATGAACTTGAACTATGTATTGAAGGTCCCTGGCACAGTTCCATATTGTGGGAGATCGTACTCATGTCAACCATTTCGGAACTTTATTTTACTGTAACGGATAACAAAGGAGAAGAAATCTCAGCTAGCAATGCCAATGATCCTGAAAATACTCTAATGGAGGAGTATAGCAGTTTTATAGGAGATATGGGAAAGGAACTGGATGCCAAAGGCTGCATCTTCTCTGAATTTGGAACTCGCCGCCGAAGAGGATTCAAATTACATGATAAAGTGGTCGAAGTTCTCCATGAACTGGATTCTTTTTCCGGCACTAGCAATGTATATTTTGCAAAAAAGTATGGTGTGAGGCCGATAGGTACCATTGGCCATGAATGGATAATGGGCAACTCCGCCCTTGTTGGTCTAAGGAATGCGAACAAGTTTGCTTTTGATAACTGGGTAAAGGTGTACAAAGGTGATCTTAGTATTGCTCTTAGTGATACTTTCGGTTCAAAGCCTTTCTTCCAAAATTTTAGTATTGGTCTTGCAAAGATCTATGATGGGGTCAGACATGACAGTGGTGATCCGATCAAGTTTGCAGATGAGGTCATTGAGCATTACAAAAAGCTTGGCATTGACCCGATGAAAAAAGTGCTGGTTTTCAGTGATTCCCTTCATGTAAGTGATGCTGTAAAACTTAAAGAATATTGTAGTGGCAGGATAAATTGCAGTTTCGGTATTGGCACAACCCTTACGAACAATCCGGACTTTTTCAGCTACAACCCTCCCCTGAACATGGTCATCAAGCTACACAAAATAGATGGCATACCGGTGGTGAAACTTAGCGATTCAGTAGAAAAGGCTACTGGGGACAAGGATGCTTTGAGGGTGGCTAATTATATATTTGGCAGAAAAGGGCTGGATGAGCAATTTTGACCACAGTTCTTTCACAACAACCGATTACCACATTTTGAACAAAATTTCGATCCCGGGATTACCTTTAAACCACAATTGTTACAGAAATTTATGATCACTTTCTTTTTATTATTATTCTTATTGTTATGTTCAATGATTCCGATATCACCTGAAGGACGATTTTTTCCATGGTTGTTACTGCTTTCTTCTGGATTTGAGGCAGTATTTCCGTGATAATCTCTATTTGTGGTGTTAGATATATCAGGCTTAATATTTCCATTCCAATTTTGTTTCTGTGCTCTTTGTTTTGTAATTTCATTAATGGCTTGTTCGATATGGAGGAATGAATCACTCTGGTCCGCAGAAAAAGTTATATTTTCCGGGAATAAATTCATTAAATAGGACCAGATGTTCTTTTTCCGATATTTTATCTGGATCTTATTGCAATTATTCTCTCCTTCTATAATCTCAACTTTAACTTCACCCAGATCATCATAAGGGATATCTAGCTGATTGGTCACTCTGCATATAGTTCCATCTTCATGAACGATCTTTCCTTTATCGAAGTATAGTTCATAGGATTCATTATCCCATGGAAGTTTTGAATCAAATTTGGTGATGCGTAGTACATTCTCGAATAGTTCTACAAGTGATTTATCGTCCCATGTTGCTCCTCCACCATCGCCAGCATCCGATGTTTGCCGGTATCCAAATGCTAATATTTGAAGATTTTTTCCCATATTAACACACCCTTATTTTAAAATGGAACCACATTTGGGGCAAAATTTAGATGGGTCTTCGATTCGTAGTCCACAATTCCCACAAAACATATTTTTGTTGTTTCCATTATTTGAAGAAGCATTTTCTTTGGAACCCACGACATCAGATATTATGTGATCAATGGATTTTTGATCTTTGGATTGGAGTGCAGATTTGAGAAGGTAAACAGGTCCGATATCATCCATGGATGAAAGATCATCCGGGAGATAGTAGTAAAGTTTGTAAAATACATAACAAACTACAACAAGACCAACAATGAACAGAATCCATATAAGGGACAAGAAATTGTAAAAGAAATGAAAAGCCATTGCTATGGCAACGAAAGTAAGGAGATTTTTTGTCTTTAGATTGTTAACAATAATGTTCAGATTCAAAGAACTCCTGTCAAAATCCTTATGCGCAAGAAACACAAGTCCCATTCCTGCTGTTGCGGAGGCACACACATGCATAAGTACCGGGAATACAGAACGTAATAATACGGCATCAGGAGCCTGAAAGAGATATACTATATTCTCAACAAATGCAAATCCAATCCCTGCGAGAACTCCCAATGTAGCTCCCTTTTTTTTATTTGTAAGAGAGGATGGGTAATAAAGAGCAAGATAAAGTATACCTATTACTTTACAAGGCTCTTCAACAAAAGGAGCAATAAGAGGAGCTATGCCAAAGATGCTTCCAAGAAGTGTATTTAATGGCAAGGCGATGATGATGACACATAATATACCCCCGAGCAACGCTATGATCTCGGGAATCAAAGGTCCTAATTCTTTTTTGTCTTCGTACATATTACCACCACGTTAATAAATTCGGACAATTTTGTAATTGAATGTATTTTCACATCCTTTCAAGAGGAACAAAACCTGGTTCTCCCACTCCTTTTTTATAGACATCGTAAGCAAGGGAGATGTTGCAAGCAAATAACACCAGAGTGAATATTCCTGAATATAAAGTTAGGAAGAAAAGTATAAATTCCAGTGCTATTAAAAAATACCATGGATATCCATAGATCGTTTTAATATCCAGATACCAGTATCCAAGACCCCATAATATGAAAAAGTTAAGAACTACAGCTATCACTGGATTTTTAGCTTTTTGCACTGTCAATGAAGATCTTGAAGTAGAATTTGATGAATCCTGATCACTTAAACTAAAATTAGTACCACAACTGACACAGAATTTAGAATCATCCCTGTTCTCAGCTCCACATTTTGGACAAAACATATTCAACCTCCTTTGAAATTATCTTAGATCTGTACCACAATTGGTACAGAACATAGCTCCTCCCCCAATCTCAGAATTGCATGAGGGACATCTATGTGACATTGAAGAGGAAGATTTATTTGCAGAATATTCCTCTGATTTTAGAAGAATGACATCACCTGCGGCAGAAATTCTGCTCCAAGGAGCCTCAGATTCATTTCCGTCCTCATCTTCTATAACAAGAGCCTGATCTGGTTCACCCACAACAAGAGACAGCTCCTTCACTTTACCTCTAATATAGCCGGAACTGTCTATAACCTGCATTCCAATGATTTTTTCTTTCCTCAATGTTTGTTTAGCCTTTTTTTCCATTGGTCAGTGCCTCCATCATGACACATTAATAATATAGAAAATGTATGTGCTAAGCAAATATATATTTTCCGATTGTATCATTCAAGAACTGTAGAGCATTTCCCATACTCCTTTCGTGTTCTTCAAGCATCCTTTTGATCCTTTTGTTTGATTTTGCAGCGATGATATAATCCACTTTTTGATTATCCAACTCTGAAGTCACATCTAAATTGAAAAATTCTCGATCCATAAAAACGGTGCCAATCTTAACCCCAATTTTACCAACTCTTTCAATCAATGATTCTATAAGGATAGAATGATTTTTGCATAATCCATTTATGTCAATTACATCCAGAGTAATTTTATTCTTCCCAATGATGTCTAAAGTACAAAACGAACGACCCCATGAAGTTCCATTTTTTGGTTTCATACCTCTCACTCCTGCACTATTTTTGTCGCCATAATATGGAATATCATGAAAATCAATCGCAATGTCTTGAACTGTATTTTCAAATTTCATCATTTTTAAAATCTCAAAACTCATATTCCTGAATTTATGAAGAATATCTTCCACATTATTGTACATGATATATTCGAAAATGGTATAATCGGATGGTATTTTTTTGAGTAGAGCTTTTAAATATTAAATCATTACTTACCGATTCAAGAGAGTTAGTAGAGGATGTTGCGACATATAGCATGACTGTGGCAACATCTTGGCAATCAAATATTACATTTGATGGCAAGGTCATTATATCATTTTTACTAAACAATTCTTATGACACGGCTAGTAAGTTGGCAGTGTTTCCAAAATTCATGGAGTTGTTTTTTGTTATCGCATAGAACAATTCCATGTTTTTAGAAAAAGTGTTTTTGAAAAAATCATTGTAATTGGATAGCATAAGCTTTGCAGTTTTTAAAAAAGAGCAGTTAATCGGAACTAAGGTCATTCGGAACTACTGTGTATATCAATATCGGGGATGTAGGTGCAAATCAACTCATAATTCCTTTAATAGAACTCGTGAGAATTCATCGTTATCCCTGGTAAGTACTGGTAAGTACTGGTAAGTTGCACTCTCGTCCTCAACTTGTTCCATTTACTAAAGATATTTATTTGTTACTCCGTTAATGTCATATACAGCAAACACGATAATCAGCGTCATATCCCATTTAACCAAGTGCTTTTTTACAAGGAAACAAGACAAGAAAAGCTACTCAGTTGCCAATGCAACAAAAACGCAATTTCTCATGGAGGATAAAAGATGATCGAAGCTTATCTAATACACGAAGAAGAGAGGAAAGCTCAGGGTATTCCTGCACTTCCTCTGAATCCGGAACAGACTTCTGAACTTTGTGAATTGTTACAAAATCCTCCTGCAGAACAGGAAGAATTCCTTCTCCACCTGTTCACGGAACGGATATCTCCTGGTGTAGGCCCCGCTGCAAAGGTCAAGGCAGATTTCCTTGGTAATATACTGACAGGAGATGCCTCTTCACCACTTATAGACAAAAAGGAAGCCATCGGGATCCTGGGAACCATGATCGGTGGCTATAATGTCAAGTATCTTATCGAAGCACTCGGAGATTCAGAAGTAGCAGATGAGGCTACCTGTGCGCTTTCAGGCATAACCCTGGTCTACGAAGCATTTGACGAGGTACTGGAACTGTCAGAGACAAATGAAGCTGCCAGAAAGGTTCTTGAAAGCTGGGCTAATGCTGAGTGGTTCACAAGCAGACAAGCGATCCCTGAAACCATCACTGTCAGAGTATTCAAGGTTGATGGCGAGATCAACACCGACGATTTCTCCCCTGCAAGTGCTGCATGGAGTCGCCCCGACATACCTCTTCATGCACTCGAAATGGGCACTACCCGCTTCCCCGGAGGCATTGAAGAAATTGCAAAATGGCGCGGAGAAGGACACGAAGTTGCCTTTGTCGCTGATGTGGTAGGAACCGGATCCTCCCGAAAATCCGCCTGCAACAGTGTGCTCTGGCACATAGGCAAGGACATACCACATGTTCCAAATAAACGCCGTGACTGTGTGATCATCGGTACTGCCATAGCTCCTATCTTCTTTAACACGGCCGAGGACTCCGGTGCTCTGCCTCTGCAAATGGATATCAGCAAACTACAACATGGCGATATCATTACAATCAACACCGTAAAGGGTGAAGTAACAGATGAAGAGGGTAATGTACTTTCCACTTTATACCTCAACCCTAACACCCTTCCGGACGAATACCGCGCAGGCGGTCGTATTCCTCTCATAATTGGCAGGTCACTGACCACACGGACCCGCGAGGTACTGGGTCTGCCTGAGACAGACATTTTCGTTAAACCCGATAATCCGATTCCAGAACCGGGGCAGGCTTACTCCCTAGCACAGAAGATAGTTGGTCAGGCATGCAGTGTAGATGGAGTTCTGCCTGGTACAGCCTGTGAGCCAATAATGACCACTGTAGGTTCCCAGGACACCACCGGTCCCATGACCACCGATGAGCTCACAGAACTTGCCTGCCTCAAGTTCCAAGCTCCCATGTTCATGCAGTCATTCTGTCACACAGCAGCATACCCCAAGCTTACCGACGTAAAGATGCACAGGACACTGCCTGATTTTGTATCTGATCGTGGCGGTGTCTCCCTGAATCCCGGAGATGGAATTATCCACAGCTGGCTTAACCGCCTGCTGGTTCCGGACACAGTGGGTACTGGTGGTGACTCTCATACAAGGTTCCCGATCGGCATATCATTCCCGGCAGGTTCCGGGCTTGTGGCCTTTGCCGGAGCTCTGGGTTTCATGCCTCTGGATATGCCTGAATCCGTGCTGGTACGTTTCAGCGGAAAACTTAACTCTGGCATTACACTGCGTGATGTGGTCAACTCAATACCATACTATGCTATCCAGCAGGGTCTGATGACCGTACCAAAGAAAAATAAGATCAATATCTTCAACGGACGCATTCTTGAAATAGAAGGGCTACCCGACCTCACGGCCGAGCAGGCATTCGAGTTGACAGACTCTGCGGCAGAGCGCTCAGCCGCAGCCGGTTGTATCCAGCTTGATGAGAAGCCCGTAGCCACCTATCTGCGCTCCAACGTGGCATTGATGAAAAAAATGATAGGAAATGGGTATAGCGATGCACAGACTCTCCAAAAGCGCATAGAAGCTGTTGAGGAATGGCTGGAAGATCCGAAACTACTAAAAGCAGATCCGAATGCAGATTACGCCGCTGTCATAGGGATAGATCTTGCAGATATCAAGGAGCCGATCCTTGCATGCCCAAATGATCCTGATGATGTCAAACTGCTTTCCGAGGTTGCAGGCACCCCTATTCAGGATGTCTTTATAGGCTCATGCATGACAAACATCGGGCACTTCCGCGCTGCAGCCGAAATCTGGCGTGACCAGAAGTTCAACTCTGATGTCCGCACCTGGATCTGCCCTCCTACCCGGATGGACCAGGCAAAGCTCAGGGAAGAGTCAGTTTTCTCCGTGTACGGTCAGGTTGGTGCCCGCATCGAGATAGCGGGATGCTCACTATGTATGGGGAACCAGGCTCGTGTACCGGATGAATCCACCGTGTTTTCCACAAGCACCCGTAACTTTGACAACCGTGTGGGTGACGGAGCCCAGGTCTACCTTGGCTCAGCGGAGCTTGGAGCGGTTATCTCCAACCTTGGCAGGATACCCACGGTAAATGAGTACATGGAAATTTACATGGAGAAGATCGAGCCAAAGCAGGACGAGATCTACAGGTATCTTCAATTCGATGAAATGGAAGAATACCTGTAATACAAACTATAAAACCATCTGTGGACACTATTAAATGCGTAGCTTAAAGCGCATTTAGCAATAATGGGCACACAACGCCCATTCTCCACATTTTTAATTTGTACCTTATTTCTTTAAGAGTTCATCAAATTAGAATGGGAGGATTTACATGCTAATTTGATGGACTCATTATATTCTAAAAAAGAAGAAGTAACTATTCAGCCACCTTTGCGTGCTAAAATCCCCCCACCTCAATCTATTTCATCTTCTGACATGGATTTTTACGAAAAAAGCAAGTAGTAGCATTCTATATAAGTTCACACCCAAAAAATCAATTGGTTTTGCCAAACAGGAGGTGAATGAACACGAAACGCAAAGAAATCCTAGCAGTTTATGAACAAGGTCCCGAAGCAGTTGTCACTCTTGTCACTACATTGTACGACATCATTGCTGAACAACAAACGATCATAGAACTACAAGCTGCCAGAATAACCGAACTCGAAGAACGAGTTAAAAAGTTGGAAGAGCAACTCAAAAAAAACAGCCGAAACAGCAGTAAACCACCTTCAACTGATGTTTTTATTAATGAGAAACCAAAAACAAAAAGCAGACGAAAAAAGAGTGGAAAGAAACCAGGTGGTCAGAAAGACCATCCTGGAACTACTCTCAGAATGGTAGATGTTCCTGACGAAGTTATAATTCACAAAGTACACAAATGTAGCAATTGTGAAAGATCGCTTGAAGATATAGAAGTTAAAGATCATGAAAAAAGGCAAGTATTTGACATACCTCCCATTAAGCTTCAAGTAACAGAACATCGTGCTGAAATCAAGTCCTGTCCTCACTGCGGTTGCAAGAACAAAGCTACTTTTTCAGAAAAGGTTAAACAACCCACGCAATATGGCTTACGTCTTGCATCATTAGCAGTCTACTTACATGATTATCAATTACTTCCTTATGAACGCAGCTGTGAATTGCGAGCTGATGTTTGTGGATGTGAAATAAGTCCCGCTACTTTGGCCAGGGCAGAAAAGACATGTTTTGAAAAACTTGAAGATTTCGAACAGCAGATCAAGAACTTCTTAATAGAATCTCCTGTGATAAATTGTGATGAAACTGGTATGAGAATAGAAGGAAAACGACAGTGGTTACATGTTGCTTCTACAAACAAAATGACATGTTATTATCCTCATCAAAAAAGAGGCTCTGAAGCAATGAATGCGATGGGAATCTTACCAAATTTCAATGGTACAGTAGTTCATTATTTCTGGAAATCATATTACAAATATGATTGTGATCATTCGATCTGTAATGCTCATCTATTGCGAGAATTAACAAGTGTAAGCGAGAACGATGATCAATTGTGGTCAAAAGCTATGAATATTCTATTATTGATGTCAAAAAATCAGTTGACCATCCGAGAAATGTCTGGTTGTATGAAACCAGAGAGAATTAAAGAGTTTGAAGATTGGTACGGCCAGATAATTCATATTGGGATAGAAGAAAATCCTCAACTTCAAGCCAAATCAAAGAAGCGAGGAAGAACTAAACAAACCACAGCAAAAAATCTGCTGGATCGGTTTATTGGTTATAAAAATGATATTCTCAGGTTTATGCATGATCTAAAAGTTCCATTTGAGAATAATCTTGCAGAAAGGGATGTGAGAATGATGAAAGTACAGCAGAAGATATCGGGTACATTCCGAAGTATGCAAGGAGCATTAATTTTCTCGCGGGTAAGAAGTTACATTTCTACTGTTAAGAAGAATCAGGTTCCTGTGATGGATGCAATTCGAAATGCAATTGCTGGAATGCCATTTATTCCAACAATTGTTTGAGCTTCTAATCTTTTTGTGTAAAGGTTGGTCATACAGGATTGACTCTAGGTAGGCTGAATAGTTACGATTTATTTAATGACACTCCTCCGTTTTCGATTGATAAATTATATATAAGATACTATCTTATGAGGGTTTATTATTATTATTATTATTATTATTATAACATTTGGGTTGTGGTTGTGCATTATACTTTCAAAGAAAGCACCAATATGGCTTAGATTCTAATAAAATTAATATTTCGAATAAGTACGATCACATCAATATTTAGAAATATATATTTAATAAATTAATTTAATATGGTTTTCCCAGGTCAAGGATAAGTGTATTTCTGCTTGATCTGGTCTTAATGTAGGGTAAATCCAAAAGTATTGGAGGATAAATGATGCATAATAGATTCAGTAGATGGGGTAATAAAACTCTGATTGTGTTGGTTTTTGTAATTCTTGTGGTACTCGGTATATCTGTACAAGCATCTGTTCCGAGTTTTACAAATTTAGACAATTCAACGATCGAAGAGCAGAATATATCGATCATGGACAATGATCTTGCTATCACTAATTCAGATGGGACTGGTTATGGTGATGGGTATATTGAGTTTATCCTTAGCAATTCTAATTCTTATGATGATTTTGATCTAAACAGTTCTTCTTCTCCGAATTCAAATGGTGAAATTTCCATCAATGGTAGTGATGTTTTTGTTGGGACTGGCAGTGGAGTTGTTAAAATCGGTATCATTAATGCAACATATGATGGTCAGGATGGTCAAAAACTCCGAGTTGATTTCGTAACAGAAACAGCAAGTTTGCCCACTAATAATAATTTTGAAACCGGTAATATGGATGGATGGGCTATCAATTCAAGTATATCTTCTATCCCGGACACTCCTGAACTAAGAGCAGTTATGTACGAAACTGTTGACGGTAATCCTGATGTTGGGGGGGGCTATGATTTCAACAACATATTGGATAGTGCTAGTCAATTTGCAACTGCAGATACTGATGCTAGTCAGGGGACCTACAGTTTGAAACTATCCAATCGTGGGACTACTAACCTGGGTTTTGGTTATATTTGGGGTCCTTCCGCAATAAGTTCAAACTTTTCAGCTGCTGCGGGGGATAGAATATTGTTTGATTGGATGGCAACTCAAACAAGCGATTATTATGTGGCCTATGCAATACTGATTGACAACACTAACTCTGAGACCAGCATATTGTTTGCAGACCAGGGGTCAAGCAGCACATGGCAAACTCAGCAGGTACTTGTAGCAAAGAACAGTTCTGATCTACAATTTAAATTTATTCTTGGTAGTTATGATAATAGTGGTGGGAGGGCAGTTGGTGCAACAATGCGTATTGATAATATTCGAGCGCAGTTGTTGACTGATGACATCGTTAGTTCCTTAGCTCGTTCACTGACTTACAATTACACTGACAGTAGTCCTTCAGGTGATGTTATTTCAGGCAGAACCTATACTATCACAGTTAAAGATGGGGATGGGGAACTTGCTTCTGGCACTTCTACACTGTTTGTCTATGGCAATGCTCCAGTGTTTAATTCTGCTGATAATTATTCAGTAGCTGAAAATGAAACGAGTTTGGCATTAATGTTGTATGATACACAAGCAGACAATGGTGATGGTGGTCTAAATGATTCCAATATCACATATTTATTTGCAGGAGGGGATGGACAAAGTCTGTTTGCCATCGACTCAGATGATGGTGAAATACGTCTGACTTCCTTGGGTACTGTCACTTTGGACTATGAGGCAAAAACAAACTATACTCTTCAGGTCCTTGTGACCGATCAGCAAGCTGCTAATAACACACTCATTGAAAACGTCACAGTCAATGTAATTGATGCCAATGACCCTGCAATAGCCGCGTCACCACTCTCCCAGGGTGCAGTTAATGGTACATACGTTCCTATGATCCCTGAATTTAGCTGGACCTTCTCTGATATCAATGCTGGCGATGGCCAGGCTGCTTATCAGTTGCTCGTATCATCTTCATCTTCAAATCTAACGTCCGAAAATGGTGATATGTGGGATACAGGTAAATTGATGAGTAGCTCATCAAATAACATTACTTACAATGGTTCCTCTCTAAATGGGGGACAAACATATTACTGGAAAGTAAAATTATGGGATTCCTATGACGATACGCGTTTTTATTGCCCTGGACAAACGTTTTCAACACGTGGTCCATCACTTATCCTTGGAAATGTTGTTAGCATTGAACAGGACTGGGGAATCAATTTCAACATAGATCATTCTGTAACTAGCACTGAAACAGATGCTGACAATGTTAATGTTACTTATAATGTTCCGTGGTTAACTGGTTCTTCCTTGGGATCAATTAACACTGATGACTTGAAGTGGTGCAATCATACATTGTTGAACTCAACGGTCGCAGAGAACGTCATTAGGGTCTATTCTAATACTACACAAACCAGTGCATCCAATGATTCTGAAGTATTCTACATAAACATCACTAAACGAGATATTGAGGTTGTAATTTCACCTTCTTCTCAATCTATTGCTCCAGGTGCTACTATATGGGTAAGTGCAACTGTGGAAGGGGAATATGGTGAAACTTTCATTGGGAATGCAGTGTTCTTGAGGGATGGTATTGGAATTGGCACAACACAAGCAGTTACTGATGGGAATGCAAGTTTTAATACAACAGAATCTTCGTTGGGAACACACATCTTCTCGATCGAGTTCTATAATACGACACTTTACCACAACACTTCTGCTGTCTCCTTGGTCACAGTAAGTGATCCACAAACAAGTGATAATGGAGTAAGGGTTCATACAAAGTTAGGTCAACCTTCTGAAAATGTTAGGTCAACAGTTTCCGAACTGAAACATGTCATGGGTGGCAATAAGGTAGAGTTTACGTTCTCGGCTGGTGATGCTCCTGTCCTTGGGGTCAGCTTTGATGCAAAAGACAATGAAGGTGTTGTTGTTGCATCCGTTCAGGTGTTGAATGAAGTTCCCGATGACGTTGGGTCGCCATCTGGTATATCCTATGAGTTCATGAGCATTAATGTTGGATCTGATGGAATGATCTCAGAACACAATGCTGACAATATCGTAATCAACTTTAAAGTTAGTCGGGAATGGATCAAAGAAAATAACATTGATCCATCTACAATAAGACTTTCACGATATCATGAGGTGTGGCAAGATCTTCCTTCTTCACAGACCCGGGATGACGATGAGTTCCTTTACTTCGTTGCTTATACTCCGGGCTTCTCATTTTTCTCCATTGTCGGAGATGAAGTTGGAACCAGTGTGTCTGAAGAGGAGGTCGTCATAACTCCACAACAGACAATAGAGGACGAAGAACCGGTTGAAAAGGATAAACCAATACTTGCAGTATTTGGCATAGCAATTGTATTGGGAATGGCGACAGTGATAGTAAGCAAAAGAAATAAAAAATGATGTGGGCAGTTTATCTGTCCTTCTTTCTTTTTTTCATGTGAATTTTTCACGAAATGCAAGTGTTCGCGATTGGGAACCAGTATCAAAAAAAGATGATATATACGTATGTTTATCGGGAGTGAATGAATCAGGCAGAAGTGCTGTGATATACTTCAGTGTAGACAAAAAATCAGATGCTACACTTTTGAATACTGGCAGCAAAAATAGTATTTTCAAATTCAAAAATGGGTTCTTTATTCTTGGTAGAATAATTAGCATCATCAATTTACTTTTCAGCAATTGATATTTTTTTCATACTTGTACAGTTCCATGCTTGTCACCTCCACACATGAATTAATTCTGCATCATATATACAGAATCCAAGCGGGGTGAAAGTAAGCAAGCACTATACTGCTGATTTTACGCTGAGGAAGAGATTCGAACTCTTGCAGCGCGTTAGCACTACCGGTTTTCAAGACCGGCGCCGTAGTCCACTTGGCTACCTCAGCAAATGAATGGTTTCTAAACAGCGTTTTCAGGTATAAAGCTTTTGCTTTAAAAAGTATTGAACATGTTTAAAGAAAGGGTGTGAAGAGGATTACTCTTCACTTTCTGTTACTTCTTCTTCGTTTGCTTCTTCAACAACCGGTGTAGGCATCTGAACTGGGTATGATTCGATGTAGCTTACTTTTTCGAGGCCAAGGTGCTCTATAAGTTCGCTTGCTACTCTTCCCTTTGCCATTAACCAGCGCTGGTTGAATGAAAGCATTGCAGGTACCTCAATGGATACTTTGTTGTCCTCGATAGCAACCTCGAGGTCAGG
The DNA here is from genome assembly GCF_000013725.1 of Methanococcoides burtonii DSM 6242. Taxonomy (NCBI): domain Archaea; kingdom Methanobacteriati; phylum Methanobacteriota; class Methanomicrobia; order Methanosarcinales; family Methanosarcinaceae; genus Methanococcoides; species Methanococcoides burtonii. Next base: position 288,261 of record NC_007955.1, on the reverse strand, counting down.
AACACCTGTATATAGTGCAAGGAGGCCTTTTACTTTCTCTATAGGTTCCTCGATCTTCTCGTCAATGGAGTATTCGTAGTTGATATCTTTTCCTGCGAGCGGGTGGTTGAAATCGACACGTACTCTGCGACCGATGACTTTTACAACAGTTCCTCTTTTATCATCAAGCTCAACATTCATGCCAGGGAATGCTTTCTGGTCCTTGAACTTTGTCAGGGATATGTTCTCCACAAGCTTTGGGTCATGTTCGCCAAAACCTTTCTCAGGTGCAATAATAACTGTGCCTGAGTGGCCGACCTCTTTACCCGCAAAGTCTTCATCAAGACCTGCAATGGTGTGTCCTGCGCCTACGATAACTACATCTCCACCGTACATGCCGCGTGGATTATAGATCTCGTTTGCCTTTGCAAGCTCTTCGTCGGTCGTATCAAAGATCTGGTCTCCACCGAACTTTCCGGTGTATGATACTTTAATGATATCTCCTTTTTCTATTGCCAAGATGATCAACTCAATTGGATTTTATTAATTTAATTAATATTTATAAGGAATTTCTTCTCGGTATACTCGTTTGTCTTTAATAAGTTTTTGGGACAAATTGGGTCTATTAAACAATGGTTGTTTTATCTTCTGATTTTGCATCTCATGACCAGGGAATCTAAATGTAAACACAATATTTATATGTTGGTTCTTATAATATAATATAATATAATATAATATAATATCAACGCATAAAACCAATCAACAGTTTTCATCTAAATTATTTATGAGTACTTTGCAATAATTATTTCGCATCGCATTAAAAGTATATTATATAATGAAAAACATATACACATTTATATATGTGAAGGGATATTCATTATATATAGTATAGTATCTGACCATTGGGATGGGTCATATGAATGATGAACATAAAATGCTTAAGGGTATAAGTAGTGATCTTGAATCTGCGCTTCGTCAATCCCTTGAAGAAATAAAATTGTCAGCCGAAACAAAAATTCGGTTAGAATCTGTTATTAGCAAGAGTCCTGCTGTTGTATTTTTCTGGTGTGCAAAAGATGACCGTCCGGTCGAGTTCGTGACCGATAACATTGAAAGGTTCGGTTACTCAAAAGAAGATTTTGTTACTGGCACATTACTTTATGACAGCATCATACATCCGGATGATCGTGATGGTGTCAAGGACATAATTTCGGAGTCTGTCAATGCCGGGATAGATGAGTTCAATTGTGAGTACAGGATCGTAACAGAATCCAATGATATAAAATGGGTCTATGAAACGACAGTGATACATCGAACAACTGATTCAACTGTCGATCACTTCTATGGTATCCTTTTTGACATAACTGGCCGAAAGCGTGCTGAACAATCGATTGCAGATCATGAACGTGATATTTCTGTACTTTATTCTGCTGTGACACTTGCATCAGAATCCCTTGATATTGATGATCTGCTTGCTGAAATTCTAATGGAACTTGGGGACCTTTTCAAGATCGATGCTGGCGGTGTCTACATAATCGATCATGATCAATATAAAGCAAACCTCAGGGCGAACATTGGTACGGATGATGTGCTTGCGTCTACTATCCACTATTCTCAGAATGAGGATATGTTCAAGAACGTGACTAACCTGCCTAAAAATACTATTGTTTCGGATGAGCTCATACGTCAAGGTTCTCGTTTTGTAACAAAAACAAATCTAACTTTTTATCTTCATTCGAGGGACAAGGTCGTAGGCTTTGTCCTGCTTGTACTTCCTCCCGGATATCCTCTATCTGAGAAGAACTTGCAGGTCCTTGAACATGTTGGAAAGCATATTGGTATCGCTATTGAGAATGCACAATTGTTCGAAAAGACTCAAAAAGCCTATGATGAACTAAGGTCGCTTGACAACCTTAAAAATGAATTCTTTGCAAACCTGAGCCATGAGCTAAAAACGCCCATGATCTCTATCAAAGGCTTCAGTGAGCTTCTGGGTGATGGTAAATTTGGTCCGCTTAATGTTGAACAGAAAAAAGCTAATGATGCAGTTGTGCGTAATGCGGAGCGATTGAAAGACCTTATCGATTCACTGCTTTATATGTGTATGGAAAAAGAGGGTAAGTATAAGTATGATTTTGTCCCCCTCCCCATCAAGAGATTAATTCTTAATTCCCTTGAAAAGGCCCGTGTTCAAGCTGGCAGCAACAACATTGTCTTCAGGGATGAAATTCCTGAAAATATTCCGGTCATCTATGGGGATGAAGAAAGGCTGACAACCGCATTGAACAATATTTTGGACAATGCTGTGAAATTTATGTTGGAAGGGGAAGTTATCGTCTCGGTACAAGATGAAGCTGATCATATCCATCTTCGGATCAAGGACAATGGCATCGGAATTCCAAAAAACAAAGTGGATAAGGTATTTGACAGCTTCTACCAGGTCGATGGTTCACTTACTCGGATGTATGGTGGGACTGGTATAGGTTTGCATGTATCAAAAAGGATCATTGATGTGCATAATGGAAAGATCTGGTTGAAGAGTCTGGAAGGGTTTGGTACGACAGTCCATATACTGTTACCAAAATGAGTATCTTTCTCGTCTCATTCATTCATTCATTCATTCATTCTTTTTATTTATTTCAATTTGAATTATGTTTTGATCATTCTGTTGTTTTTATTCTTCTTTTCTACTCAATTTGTTTTTGTCTTTCATCTTTTTTATTATCTTGTAGGCTATCATTTTGACCTTTAATTAATGTCTGAAATAACCGGAAGTAATATATGCACCGTTGATTATTACTCGTTAGCAGGCAGAGGTAGTAGATATGGTCAAAAAAACAATACATGAGATCAATGGCAGGATTCGTGACGGTAGTGTCAATGTAGTGACTGCTGAAGAAATGGTAGATATCGTGGGTGAGTTAGGTGCAGAAGGTGCGGCAAAGGAAGTTGATGTCGTAACTACCGGTACTTTCGGAGCCATGTGTTCTTCCGGCGTATGGTTAAATTTTGGTCACTCGGAACCTCCTATCAGAATAAACAAGCTCTGGCTTAACGATGTTGAGGCTTATTCAGGTGTTGCTGCAGTCGATGCATACCTAGGGGCCACGCAGGCATCCCGTTCCAAAGGTCTGGAATACGGTGGTGCTCATGTCATAGAAGATCTAATCCGTGGCAGGTCCATCGATGTACATGGAACTTCTCCTGGAACGGACTGTTATCCACGAACGGTTATCGATACCACCATCAACATTTATGATCTGAATCAGGCTATTATGCTGAATCCTCGTAACGCATACCAGAAATACAACGCTGCTACTAATAGTACTAATCATACTCTGAATACCTATATGGGTACTCTACTGCCGAATCATGGCAATGTAACCTTCTCTGGTGCCGGAGTGCTTTCTCCAATGCACAATGATCCGAACTATGAGACCATAGGCACAGGCACACGTATCTTCCTTGGTGGTGCTCAGGGCTACATCGTAGGCGAAGGTACTCAACACTCTCCAGAATCAGGTTTTGGAACACTCATGCTTAAAGGTGATTTAAAGGAGATGAGCTCGGAATACATTCGTGCTGCCAGTTTTGAAGGATATGGAACTTCCCTTTATGTTGGAATGGGTATTCCAATACCGGTGCTCAATGAGGATATTGCAAAAGCCACTGCTGTAACGGATGACGATATCGTTACAAATCTTCTTGATTATGGTATTCCCAGCAGCAATCGTCCTGCTATCAGGTCTGTCACTTATGGCGAATTGCGTTCCGGTTCGATCGATGTCAATGGTAAGGAAGTAACGACCTCATCTCTCTCAAGTTTCAAGAAGTCCCGCCAGATCGCCAATGAACTTAAAGATTGGATAAAAAGCGGTGAGTTTTTTGTCAGCATGCCTGTGGAACGTCTTCCAAGGGATACTGCATGCAACTCGATGAAATTATCTCGTGTTAGTCCTCTGGTGGGGGATATCATGACTTCGGACGTTAGTATCATTCAGGCAGAAGCAAGCTTTAACGACGCTGCAAAAACCATCATGGATAAACAGTTCAGCCATCTTCCTGTGGTCGATAAGGATAATTCTCTTGTGGGTATCGTGACCGCATGGGATATTTCCAAAGCCGTTGCAAAAGCGGAATATGATCTTGTTAAAGATATCATGACAAAAGATGTGGTGACAACAAGCCCGGATGAAGCAATAGACATTGCAGCTTTCAAACTTGACAGCAACAATGTTTCTGCACTTCCTGTCATCGATGCAAAGAAACAAGTGGTTGGTATAATCACAAGCGATGATATCAGTAAACTGCTCGCAAGGAGGCAATAAAGATGAAGATAAAGATAAGCATTGAATCTGCCATTGTTGCAAAACCGATATTGGCGGAGGCTATTATCGAAACCGGTGCTCTTCTGAACATTTCGCAGGCACACTATGACACCACTCATGGTGAGGTCGTAGCTGATATTCCTTCTGAACAGTTCGGGAAGATCCGGGATTCTCTTGTGAAGAAAGGTGCCGAAGTCGTAGTTCTTGATACTCCCATCAGCAGAGACGAGGAAGAATGTGTGGAATGCGGTGCATGCATATCTGTTTGTCCTGTAGGGGTATTTTCCTTTGCTGACGACTGGAGTCTGGAGGTCGATACTGACAAGTGCATCCAGTGTGGTACCTGTCTGACCATGTGCCCACATAATGCTCTGGTTCTTGGGCAGTGACAGTTGAATATGAAAGAACATTTTCAGTTAAAGGAAACTATCGTGACGATAGTTGCGGATGATCAGTCCTATATAGAGCTAGCGAAAGAGTCCATAGCCGTACACCGGCTGAAACTTGAGGAATACATCCGCTCTGATCCTTATTTTAAAGTAACTCTTGAACCCTATGAATGTTCAAGTGATGCTCCTGAAGTTGTCAAAAGGCTCGTTGCTGCCGGCAATTCCGTGGGCATCGGTCCCATGTCCGCAGTTGCGGGTACGATAGCGGCACTTGCAGTTGGATCAATGGTCGATGCCGGTGCGACTTCTGCAATTGTCGATAATGGGGGGGACATTGCGTTTCTCAACGACAGGCCTATAGTTATAGGGATATATGCCGGTCAGTCCTCTATAAGGAACATTGGGTTCACACTCGAGCCTTCTGATCACATTCGTGGTATATGTACGTCTTCTGGTACAGTTGGTCCCTCTATCAATTTCGGGTGTGCAGATGCTGCCGTAGTTTTTTCAGATGATGTATCCCTGGCAGATTCAGCAGCTACCGAACTGTCCAATGCAACAGGCATAGGACATGAGGGCGTGGAAAATGCGTTCGATACTATAAGTTCGATTATTAATATCGATGGTGCAGTCGTTATTCAGGGAGAGCACATGGGTATGTGGGGCACCATTCCTCAGATAACGCGTGCTGATATGCAATATGAATGTATTACAAAAGGCTGAATGTGATAACATGCTTTGAAAAATATTTGGCAGTACCGTTTGGTCTGCCATTATTAAAATAGTCTTTTTATGCTACTGGCTGCTGGAATGGTATCTCTTCATAAGGTTGGATCACAACAAATCCTTCACCTTTGAAAGACATCTGTATACTTTCGCCACTTGAGCGTCCGACAAATGATTTTAATGACACATCTGTTTTAAGGTCGGGGGAAAGATTGCCGGACCATGCAACTGTGGCGTTTGGATCGGTAAATACTGGTGTATCCTTTGTAACTTTGAGTGTGACTGGGTCGTAATGTGTGGTTATGGCTACCATTCCGGTGCCTTCAAGCTTTACATTAAAAAGTCCGCCTGCCATTATGCCGGTTACTTTTTTCATCATCTTGATGTCCCATCCTATAGTTTCTTCGAATGCCAGAAGATCGTTTCCGTTAACGAATATTGCTTCATTGTCAAGGTTTATTATGGATATCTTCTTTCCGGCATCTGCAAGGTATACTTTACCCTGTCCTTCTGCTTTTGTGAGGCTTATACCTTCTCCAGTCACTGCTTTTTTCAAAAGTTTGCCGACACCGTGTTCCAGTATACCCTCTCTTGTGAATTTGACGTTACCAAGGTATGCTACCATTGAGCCCCTTTTGGTCCAGACACGGCCATTAAGGTTCAGTTCGAGCATCCTGTCGCGTTCAAGTTCGAATAAACCTTCTCCTTTATCCTTTTGTCCAGTTTCGTTTACGAATTCTTCTATTGAATATCTTGGCATTTTATCATGTCCTTTAAAATATAATATATAGTTAATTTGTATTATCTCTCTTAATGCTTAATAAAGTTATTTGGTGTGTATTTAGTAATGAATATTAATATATTGGAATATCATATATTCGACAATACCAGAACTTGAATATGGACGAATTTTAAAAATCGATTGCAGTAATCTCCAAGTGCTTTGCGACAATTGTCGATAAGCTTATATATTACAATTTATAAATACTATGTCTGAAGACAGTCTTATGAGGGCAGGTTTAACTGACATAGTTCAGTTTGATCTATCTTTATGTCAGATGATGTCTTATATCAAGAGAAGGCGATAATTGATCGAATAATGTCGGTTTATCCGATAGTGTTTAAGTTGTTCCGTTCAATTTTAGTCTGATCTAATAACCATCTGCTTACAACACGGGTGGTGTCGGGGAAACCTGGCAAAAGAGAGTAGAACAGTCAATTCGTATTAAGCTAATTTGGTCAATACTTAGTAATGCGCATAATTTGCATTAGAATGCAAATCCAAGAGAGGGGATGAACATGCAGTCTATAGTACAGGAAGCACTAAAACACACAGAGAAAGAGAAAGAGTACAGGCAGTCAGTTACAGAAGACGACAAATTCGAAGGCTTCGGTATGCCCAGGATTACCATCGTTGGATGCGGTGGTGCTGGAAATAACACTATTAATCGCTTATATAATATCGGCATTGAAGGTGCAGAGACCATTGCTATCAATACTGACAAGCAACATCTGGACCATATTCGTGCTGACAAGAAGATCCTCGTCGGTAAGACTCTCACAAGGGGTCTTGGGGCAGGTGGCTATCCTGAGGTTGGTGCCAAGGCTGCAGAACTTGCACGTGGCACTCTTGAAGAGATATTCAAAGAGAGCGATCTTGTTTTCATTACTGCTGGAATGGGCGGAGGAACCGGTACTGGTGTTGCACCAGTTGTTGCAGAGATCGCAAAGGAACAGGGAGCTATCGTTGTTGGTATGGTATCCAGTCCTTTCAGAGTAGAGCGTGCGCGTACCGTCAAGGCTGAAGAAGGTCTCGATACATTCCGCAGTGCAGCTGACACAGTGATCGTTCTTGATAATAACAGGCTTCTGGACTATGTTCCAAACCTTCCTATAGAGCAGGCATTCTCTGTAATGGATCAGCTTATCGCTGAGACCGTTAAGGGTATTACTGAAACTATCACTCAGCCATCCCTTATCAATCTTGATTACGCTGATATCAGGGCTATCATGGGCTGTGGCGGCGTTGCGGTCATGCTCGTTGGTGACAGCAAGAATCAGGACAAGAGCACTGATGTTGTTCGCACAGCACTTAACCACCCACTCCTCGATGTTGATTACAGAGGCGCTACAGGAAGTCTTGTGCACATCACAGGTGGTCCTGACCTCAGCCTGAAGGAAGCAGAAGAGATCGCAGCATCCCTTACATATGAACTTTCACCAGATGCAAACGTTATCTGGGGAGCACGTATAAGGGATGACTTTGAAGGAAAGGTGCGTGTCATGGCTATCATGACAGGTGTTCAGTCCTCACAGGTCCTTGGTCCACAGTTCCAGAGTGGTATGGTCGAAAATGTTGCTAAGAACACAAGCTCACACTCAAAACCATCCTTTACTCGTGCAGAGCGAGGTCGCCGCACAATTGTTGAACCTATGGGTTCACAGGCATCCTTTGGCGGCTCTATTATAGATATAATCCAGTAATGTCATACGTTGATCGGAACGGATATTTTCGGTCAACATATACTTTTTTAATTTTCAATCGGTATCTATAGATATTCTTTTTTAGAATGCAGGGAATCTAAGTCCATGAAAGTTCTAATCGCTACAGGTAAGCTTGCAGAAATGACTGTGAGGTCTTCTGTTGGTGATAATGCTGATGTTCTCGTACTCGATGTCGATGTTGCTGCATTTATAACTCCTCACAGATTGCTTTCTGCTCTTAAGGAGGAAAAGGGGAAATATGATGTTATATTAGTCCCGGGTTTCGCATCCGGTGATTTTACTCTGGTGTCAAAAAGACTTGGGTGCAAGGTTTTTCTTGGTCCTAAACATGCTTATGATATTGGGAATGTACTCAAGTTCGTTGATGAGGTGGATCTTTCACTCGAGATTCCTGCATGTGAACTTCTTTCTGATATCTGGAAGGAGCTTGCACTTGAATCACTTGTAGAACTGGAAAGCAGTGCTGACATGCTTGCAATGCTTGGTGATGTAAAGCTTGGTGGCGGTTCTCGAATGAAGGTCATGGCAGAGATCGTTGATGCGACTGGATTCGAGGGGGACGCTTTATCCCTAAAAGTTACTGAATTTATTAAAAAGGGTGCAGATATAATTGACCTTGGAGCTTCTCTGACGGCATCTGCCAAAGATGTCAGAAATACAGTTCGTGTAGCTCGTAAGGTTTCAACGGTTCCTGTTAGCATTGATACGCTGGACCCCGACCTATTAAAAGCTGCATTGGATGAAGGCGTCGATCTGGTATTGAGCCTTAATTCCAGTAATATTGATATTGTCGGGAATGATGTCGCAGAAGCAGGAGTTACTGCGGTAGTCATTCCTGATGCCGGGAACAGCTTTGAGAGCCTTGTGCATAATATTCAGGCTGCAAGGGATGCTGGCATTGCGAATTTGATTGCAGACCCCGTGCTTGATCCCATTGGACATGGGTTTGTTGATTCAATTGTCAGGTATGTACGTTTTCATAACGAATATCCCGGGATGCCGATCTTCTTCGGTGCTGGTAATGTGACCGAACTCATTGATGCCGATTCTATTGGAGTGAATGCCACTCTTTGCGGGCTGGCTGCAGAGGTAGGTTCCTGCATTTTGTTCACTCCGGAGTTCAGTGAGAAGACGAGAGGTTCTATTGCTGAACTTAATACTGGCGCCAAGATGATGGCACTTGCTTTAATGAGGGAAAGTTCTCCGAAGGACCTTGGACTTGACCTTTTGGTGCTTAAGGAGAAAAGGCGGCGTCCGGATGTTACTATTCCTGAGGGGTCTCTTTCTGCAAAACGATTTGCAGGATGGGAACTTGATCCACTTGGACCGTTCCGTATAGGGATTGTTTCAGATGAATGTGGTGGCGGTATTATCGTTGCAGAGCATGAAGATGTGACTGTCACAGGGAGAACTGCAAAAGAAGTTATTGATACCATAATTAAAATGGGTCTCATATCAAAACTCGACCATGCCGGTTATCTTGGGTGTGAAATTAAAAAGGCTGAAATAGCCTTACGTCTTGGTAGGAGCTATTCACAGGACGATGATCTTTGATCTTTAGGTGTTAGGATGAAATTGCAAAATGATGATAAGGAACTGATCGTTGAGATAATGGCTGCAAGCTATTTTGCTCAACAGGGATGGAAATGGGTCAACCTGAAACGCGATGCTGATAAGCTATACAAAATTTATGACGAGCTTGTTGATCAGTACAATGCATATCCCTATATGAGTAAAGACTGGTATGTGGAGAACTCGTCTTCAAAAAGCATTCATATGTGCAGTAAATGGCAGGAGTTCAAAGAGCTTGTGGATTTCCTCAAAGCCTATTCCGATGACCTTGATTTCCTTGTGAACAATAATAACAATAAGATGTTCTGTATAAAATCTGTAGATGGTGACATTTCTGATTCTCAAAAACATGCAATAACAGAGGCGAGAAATCTGAGGTGCAATGTGTTTGTGTTCAAAGCTTCAGTTCCTGACAATATGGACTTTGAAATACTGCAGGTTGGTGGGGGTTATTAACACTCCTTTCTTTTTTTATTTGACCAAAATGCTTATATTAAATATGTTCCATTATTATAACTGCTTCAAAGTATAACTTTCTACTTCAAACGTAAGGCATTAAATAGTATTTACTCATGTATGTGCTGCTTTCTTCCATTATGTTCCGGTTTAGTTAGTTCTTTTTAGCATCAATAAAAGGACGTGAAAAGTTTGTTTAATAACATGGAATCCACTGCACCAGTAGAAGCTGGCGAGACTTACGAAGTGACAATTGAAGATATTGCAAGGGAAGGAGATGGAATCGCAAGAGTAAGCGGTTTTGTAGTCTTTGTACCTAACACCTCCGTCGGTGACGAAGTTACCATCAAGGTAACAAAAGTAATGCGCAAGTTCGCATTCGGCGAAGTCGCTGAGTAATTTCTCAGTGTTCATATCTGGTGTGAAAGAAGGAGTGATCTTTCTTCATACCATTTACTGACAGTCTTTTGATCTTCTTGCATTCGATTTGAATCTTCTTCTGATATCATCTTGATTTGGTGGTCTTGTTCTCATCTATTCTAATAGTTGTTTCTCATTGAAACACATTTATAATATATCGCTATTATAGGACACATTCTCATGACGCCTGATGAATCATATGACATTATCATTGTTGGTGCCGGACCTGCCGGTTCAACTGCTGCAGCCTATGCTGCAAAAGCAGGTGCTTCTGTACTTCTCATTGAAAAGAAAAAGGATATAGGATTGCCACTTCAATGTGGTGGCTTCCTTCCTCATCTGGACACTTTACAGGAGCTTGTACCAAATGCACAACTTCCTTATTTGCTTGAGGACATTCCTGCAGACTGCATTCACACTACAAGCAGTGTACAACGTTTTATCGCTCCGAATGGATATTCCAAGGAGTTTGAGGTGGATGCTGATGCCATCGACAGACGGAGGTTCGACAAATATCTTGCAAAGGAAGCAGGGCGTTGTGGTGCGGATGTAATGATAGGGACCAATGTTCTTGAGGTCAACGGTACTTCTGTTGATGTAGATGGTGTTTTTGGGACACATTCTATTAGTGGTAAAGTTCTCATTGGGGCGGATGGTCCGAATTCCACGGTTGGTAGGGCAAAGGGATTGGTGAGGGATCATGATCCTATGGGAACTGGTACTGCTTTTGAGTATGAGGTAAGTTGTGTGGATATCGACCGTGAAGCTGTTGAGATGTACTTTGGTAAAGATTATGTGCCCGGTGGGTATGCATGGATAATCTCTCAGGGTGGGGATACTGCAAATATAGGCGTTGGTATAAGGGAAGTGCTGTTCAGGAACGGATTGTCTGCAAGGGATTATCTTGAAAGGTTCATGTATGAGCACCCGATAGCAAGTCGAAAGCTTGATGGAGCTTCTATTATTTCAGTCGTATCCGGTCTTGTCCCGGTAGGTGGTGCTCCCAAAGTAACTGCTACAAAGGACACTCTTGTGGCCGGGGATGCAGCAGGTCACATAATAGCGACCAATGGAGGGGGGATATCTACTGCAATGGTTGGGGGTAAGATCGCAGGTCAGACTGCAGCTGAATTCCTCGAGGGCAAGTGTGCTTTGCAGGATTATGAGGAGCGCTGGAGGCGTGAGATGGGACTCGAGATAAAAACAGCGGTCTATGTGCGAAAGCTCATGGATAATCTTATGCGCTCCGATTCCATGATGTCGGCTGCGATCAAGATGATCGACCCTGAGCATATGAAAGCTATGCAATGTGGACAGTTGCCGGATGTTGTTCGTAAAGGTCTCATCAAGATGAACTTTGGGATAAAATGAATCTCCTTTTTGTCTATGGCACTTTGAAAAGAGGCTATGTGAACCACCATCTTCTGGAAAGGTCAACATTTGTTTTGGAAACTTGTACCGAAAAGAAGTTTCAGATACTTGATATGGGTGATTTCCCTGCAGTCGTTAAAGATGTTCCTGTATCGACCATTGATGGTGAATTATTCAATGTTGATGACAGTACATTGTCCGACATTGATGCATTTGAAGGGGAATGGTTCAGCAGGGAGGAAGTCGTTTTACAAGACAGTTCAATTGCATGGATGTATTTCCTGTCAGAATATGTATCCCATGAAGGGTGTCCATCTATCACTTCGGGGACATGGCAAAAAGATAAAGGAGACAATTACGAATGATCGGAGATAAATTAAATGGGGATATTGCAGGTGTCGGAACTCTTTGTTATGAGGGACATGATAATCTCTATCTTAACATTACCAATAGATGCAGTGCAAACTGTGTTTTTTGCATTCGTGATATATCTGATGGCATTTATGGGTCGAATCTTCGACTTACTAAAGAACCTTCTCTCGATGAGATACTGGATAAACTCGGATCTCTTGACCTTGAAATCTATCGGGAGGTAGTTTTCACTGGCTTTGGTGAACCGACTATAAGGTTGGATATTGTACTCGAGGTGACAAGATGGCTCAAAGAGCATGGAATGAAGGTGCGGATCGATACCAATGGACATGCTCAATTACTACATCCTGAAAGGGATGTTATCTCTGAACTTAAGGATGCTGGCCTTGATGAAGTATCAGTAAGCCTTAATGCTGAATCTAAGGAAAGATATGATGAGCTGTGCCAGCCTGATCTTGAAAATGCATATGAGGCAATGCTCGAGTTTACAAAAGAAGCAGTAAATGCTGGAATTGAGTCCCGTATGACTGTCGTAGGTTTTAATGATGTTGATATTCTGAAATGTGAAAAAATAGCACACGAGATTGGTGCTGCTTTTCACGTAAGGTAATATCTGGTTCAATTTCAGATATACTTGAAAAGATCATCTCTTTTTTCTTCGTGGAGGCGTTTTCTAAGAAGTCCTTTAAGGCTTTTGATGTCTCCTTTTTTAGCACTGGTGGGTGCAATGATATAGTTCCACTGTTTCCATGGGGACGATAACCCAAATTTTTCAACGATAGCATCAAGCCTTTCATCATGGTGTATATCTTTTATACGGTCCATCTTGTTGACGGCTATGATAGTGTCGAATCCAAGCTCATTGAAAAAGTCGAAGATCTCGATATCTATTGGGATCTCATTCCGGCTTTCCCAACGTTCAACGACATCGACAAATGAAACTGAATCAGTAACAATTACTGCGATCTTTATTCTATCTGCATTGTTCTCTATGTAGCGGACGATCTGGTCTTTTACAATGTCCTGCTTTCTGTCCTTTACACCGCTCATGAACCCAAAACCGGGCAGGTCTGTTATCAACATATCGGAAAGAAGGATCTGTGTCGGTTTTAGTGTAACTCCGGGGCGTTTTCCCACCTTTACTTGTTTGCCGGTGAGCTCTCTTATTATGGAAGATTTACCAACATTCGATCTTCCTGAGATGATTATCTCAAATTTGACTTTATCTAGATTCTGCTCATATTTCATGTCATGCTCCCGCTGTCCAAACTCCTGAAAGGGCTAAATAGGTTTCGTTCAGTAAATTCTGCGATTACCAGGAAAGAGCCTGATTGATTATTCTCATTGTGTTATCCACAATGTCTTTTACCGATCGGATTGTTTTATATTTAAGTCCATCCTCCTCTACCTCCACCTGTTTAGCAGGTCTGGTGAAATTGGTTATTTGCTGTTCCTTATCTTCTTCATACTCGTCAAAGACTATGGTTCCTCCATCTTCGTAGATACTATTAAGATAATATCTATTTGTCCTTACTGTGCCGGAATAACCTTTTGCATCAGTATATTCAATAATTGCTGAAGGTACGATCATATTGCCCTGAATTTTGTTCATATGGACAATGTATGACAAATTTGTGGTGTTATTCGGCAAAAGTACAAGATCTGCTGAGGTCTTACCATCAATTAATTTTGACTCGACAAGCATCTCATCCTGAATTCTTATGTGTGCTGCTCTATCTCCTTCGTTCTTGACATTCACTGCAATATCGAGTATTTCCGGATCTGTATCATTTCCCTTGACTGTCTTTGTAGCATTGATGTAAGGGCCATGGACTATAAAGTTGGTCGAATTGCTGTATTGGAAATAGGTGATCCCATTATTGACAAGTCGTATTTCGGTGGGGGGTATGGTATAATTTCCCGGGTACAATGCTTTTACAGAATACTGGATCACTTTTTTTGAGTAAGGGTTAAGGTCTGAAATATTGATCTCTTCGATTTCCGGGTCGAAGATAAGGTTCTCTGGAAGGGTTTCATTGATCGAGATATCGTCTAGGCTACTACCTCTAAGGTTGTGTAATTGGATTGTGATAAATGCACGTTCATCAATATTTACATTCTTTAGCTTTGTCTTTGAGACCTGTAATGTTGTGTTGATCCAGCTTTCAGAGTTTTGTGTCGTGAAATTGAATATTGAAACTCCTATCTTTGTATATGGGGTTGGTATGTCGTTGCCGGTAACGACTTCCAGAGCAGTGATGTTGAGTCTTCCACCAACGATCTTGCTTACAGGTATATCGCTACTATTTGTCGAGAGCATAACATTCCATTCTTCTGAACTTTCGGAAAGGATGGTGAGCATAACATAATCTGTTTCAATATCGAATGGTCTTGCCCTTGAAAAGTCATGTGCTTTTATCAATGATCCATTCACATCCACACTTTCACCCCAGTGGAGCGTGTAGTTAATTTGTTCTTCCCAGTTACCATTGTCTTCTGCAGCCGTAGGTGTATTTGTCAAGGCTAAAATGAAGATTAATAGCAGGATACAGACGTATGTTCTCATTAGATTACCTTTTAATGTCTTCTTCTTAGCAGGTACACTCCTGCAATGGTGGCAATGACAAGAATTGATCCAAATCCGGGCTGAACTTTTTCTTCATCATTTTGATCATGCACATCGGTATTGATATTGGTATTTTCTGAAGGTGTATTCGAATCACTTTGGGTATCTGGGTTACTGGTCTCTTCGGGTCCAGGTGGCACGTCTACTGTTATGCTGGGCATGTTCGATATTTTTTCACCTTTGAAACCCTCCATGTCAATAAATGTTGCAGTTGCAGGAGAAAGTTTGAATATGCCAAGCTCGTTCATTTTTAAGGTATATGTGTAACTACTGGATTGATCTGCACCAAGAACCGCATCGAGGTTTTTATCTCCGCTGATGAATGTTGCGCTTTCCGGGAATTGATCCGAAGTGACCCTTGTACTGGCATCTCTGTTACCTTCATTTCTTGCTGTGACCGTAACTTTGACTTCCTGCCCCGGCTGGAGGGTGGTTTTGTCAAATATCTGTGTTATTACAATATCCGGTCCGTTGACGATCAAGTCTGGCATTTCCGATTCATATGTATATTCTTTGCCATTGGAAGCTACAAACGAGGCTGTTGCTTCAGGAGCAGTGAATGTGCCTTCTTTAAGTGGTTTCAATGAATATGAAAATACTTCTTTTGTTTCACCAGGTTCAAAATTGAGGTTTTTTTCAAGGGTTATGCTATCCTTTAATTCAACACCTTCAATAATGGAATCCTTTACCGTAACTGAATTTATGCTGTAAATACCCGAATTGCGGATAGATACAAGGACGTGTGCAGTTTCATCCATGTATATCTCTTTTGTTATGGATTTAGTGAGTATGAGTTCTACTTTCGGCTCAACTGTAACTGTCTTTGATTCGTCCGTCTCATAAAAGTCGTTGTTTATATCTTTGGCCTCAACGATGGCGTTTATTTCTATTTCAGTTTCTTCCCATAGGTGGGGTACTTTGAATTTGACCGTTATGGGTTCGGCAACTTCGCCTTTTTCAAGGCTATAAATTTCATATTCTAATTTTCCATCAGTGAGTTCCAGTAAATTGGGTTCGATACTGAGTTTAATGTTCTTGCCTTCCGATGTTCCTGTGTTCTTAACAGTGAATGTTGCAGAGATCCTTTGGGGTGAGCTCATGGTCTTGGGATCGTATTCATCTTTGTCTGTACCGATCGTGATCTCTAATTCCGGCTCCCCTCTTCTGTATATCTCGATTTCGGCGTTAGGATCTTCCATATTACCGGTCCATTCATCAACATTCAATGTTACTGTTTTTGCAGAGATCTTTATGTCCTGTCCATCAGCTTCATCCCTGTATTCAAAGCTCTGTCCTACTCGTATGAAACTGAAATCTTTTATCTCATTATTTTTTGTTAATGAAATATGAACATAACCATCTTTGGTAAAATCTTCCGCTTTTATTGTGTACCCATCACTATCGCCTCCATTAACCATTGTATCTCCCCAGTATAATGTAGAAGAGGTCGATGATTCCCATTCAACATCATCGAGCGAGTATGCAGATGCGTTAAATGGGAGCAAACAAAGGGATATCAATAGTGCAGAGACCACTAGTAGAGATATTGATCGTGGAGATACAGCTTTCCGGAGCATGGGACACCTTCTTTAAATTGTTGATCGTGATCTTGATAAGACCAACGCTTAAAATAATCATATATGTAGATATATTTATTGTTTGATTATATATAATATTATATTTTATTTAAGTCTATAGTTTAAAGTCATTATAAAACCCGAACTTTATAATATAATGATTTCTAAAATATATTGTTTACCTCATTCGATCGAAACATTTTTTGTTATACTATAAATATCATAATAGTGGGTAGAAGCATCTATTTGTAACCAAAAAAAATTAACAATTGTCAGGTGACATAATTGTGTACTTTCCAAGCTCGTTTAATGTATGGGGAGTATGGGAAGTTCGAATCTTTTCCCTCGCAAAGCAAGTCGGAGATATAGGTAACAGCAAAAAACGGAACTCTTAAAATTAAAATCAACAACAGAAAAGAGAAATAGCAATTCCAGAGAAATTAGTGATAGTTTAAGTAGAGAGATTTCCATAAACTTTCAATAATCTTACCGTTTGAAGAAATTCAGAGTATTCATAATCTTTGTTCATTTCAACTTCTTTAACTATAAATTCAATTATAGCTTTGAATTCAATTACATGGTCAACTCCATTCTCTTTTAGAAACTGAATGGTCTGATTGCGAGATTTTTCAGTAGCAGGTAGCTTTGATAATACAATAATATTTTTAAATTGAGTTGTTTTGAAAAATAATTTTGCTGTATCCTGAGCATTTTCTGATACAAAGTTAAGAATCCGAGGGAAGTTTTTAATCAATGAAGGAGTAAACCTTTCAGTGTGCCAACCTTTAACTTCAATAGCAGCTTTTTCAATCCCTTTTAAGTCCTTGACACTTAATACAAAATTGCTTGGTGGGTTCATAGAATCAGGGTTTAAGTTTAGAACCATCAAATCAATATCACTATCACCACGAATTACAGGATATTTTAAATTTGTTTTAACAAGAAAATCATTTTTTTCAAAAAACTGTCGAACTATTTCTTCATTAGTATTGCTAATACGAATCCCCCATTCTTCCAATCTTTTCCTACGTGAATATTCATCGTAAAATACTTTAATCTATGGTAACAACTTAATATGTGATTCATATTAGAATATGGATGTGTTTTTACAAACATGGAATTTACACGCTTTAGGAGAATTATGTATGACTAAATATGGGGAAGCAGCGATAAAATCGGCTGATGTAATAATATCAAATGAAGGAAAAAGTCCTAGGGATATTTGGGATTTGATTACCTCTGATATTTTTGGAGAGGGAACTTGCAGCCAGAAAAAAGGATGCCCAAGAAACACATTTCTTGCACTTTGTGAAGAAGGAATGATAAAAGGAATAACAAAGGGAAACTATACAAACTCTCGAAAAAATAAAGAATATGCATTAAAAGCAGTTAAAATTTTGAAAGAAAAACCCAATTTAGAAAACAATCCCAAAGCCCTTTGGATTAAAGTTATTGATGAACCTAAAATACATAATGGTCAAATGGATGTTATTATCGCATTATGGAAAAACGGTTACATCGATGGAAAGTGATATATTATCATTTTCACTTTTATTATTTTGTCATTGTTTTAATTTTTCTATCAACCTTCTTACCGCAGGAGTATTCAAATTTAAATCCTCATTATCCCTTATACGTTTCTTAATCCCATGAAAAGTACTCCTACCAACTCCACATCTTTCAGCTTCCTTCTGTGACATCTCAAGAAGTTTCATCTTTATATCTTCAACATCAACAAACTCCTGAACCTTCTTCACATCAAGAGCCTGTTCATCAAACTTTGATATTAAAACAGGCTATGAGATAGTTTTTAAAAAATAAATAAAGACTACAAATCATTTCGAAGCTTAAGATGGGATTAAATAACAACAATTCCTATTGGAATGCAAGGAGCAAAAACCTATGCAAAATACAAAGAAAATACTTACTTTACTTTTCATATGCGTTTTAGCCACAGCCACTCTTTTAGTATCCGGCTGTACTGAAATTGCTGATGATTCGGAAGATGTGAACAGCGACGAAATAATTTCCATAAATACTGTAGCTAATATTGAATGGCAATGGTCGGGACTTATTGAAACTGAATCTGGCAGTCAATCCGTAGTTCCTGATCCCGAAAACTACACAATTGTCTTAAATTCGGATGAAACATACTCAATTAAAGCAGACTGCAACGTTGGAAGTGGAGGTTACACACTGGAAGGAAGTAATCTTACATTATCATCAGGACCAATTACGCTTGCATACTGTGGTTCCGACTCGTTGGATACTCAGTATCTTTCCCTATTAAACAATGTGACAACTGTCTCAATGGACAATGATCAGCTTGTTCTTGGTATAGGAGAAAATGGCGACAGAATGCTATTTGTTAAAGGGGGAATATCCTCAGACAGCAACGAAGAATCCGAAACTCTTAGCAGCTTCAATGGAACTATATCTTCTCTCGAAGATGGAGATTCTTATCCAATGTTCCTGCTTGAAAGTGAAGAAATAAGCAGTTCAGGATATACAAAAGGAATTAAATATGTGATATCGGAAGAAACTGTTATAATGGACCCAAATGGAGGTCTTTTTGATTCAGAGAATCTAAAGGAAGGAATGAACGTTAGGGTTTTCTTTGGTCCGGCACTGACCAAGAGCATTCCACCTATTGGGCAGGCCGAATTAATTCAACTAATTTAAAAATTAGTTTTTAATTTTATAGGCTTTGTAGAACTCCGCGTTTGAATTATTAGGACGGCCTTGACATATTTGTCAAGGTTGTGCACTAATAGTTTGAATTTTACTTCTTTTGCTTGATTCCAGTACTTTTTTGCCCTGATTTTTTTCCCACATCTCCAACCTCTCCCTCACATGAGCATTGAGAACAAAAGGCTTGTCACACCTTAGCGTTCTGCTTCATATAATGCAAAGTGCCTTTAGAAAATCCCATCTTCTTCCATTCAATGTAATACAAATCAATGATCTTCTTCCTCAGCAGATCAGTATCATCCCTTTTACCCACATAAACTGGCTTGCTAAACTCAACAGTTTTCCTTTTCCCTACGAGCTAATGACTTAACTCTCTTGCTTTCACCAACAATACAGATCCCTAAGAACTATTCTTCTTCCTGTATTCAACCTTACAATTCATCATAGCATTGAACTCTTCAGCAACTTTCTTTGTTCCATAGGTTTAAGCCTCAATGAAAAGCTCTCTGTCCTCACAAAGTCCTTATTAAATTATGTGAGGTACATTTAGATATGGCAGTGCTAGAAAAATGCACTGGTTTGTAATTTAGTATATAATTCGGACCTTACAAATTATCATTTGTGATAATCGGCTCTATAGAAATCATCGATATTCAGGCGACAATCAAATTTAATAATTCAAATGTACTACCAGCTATTGAACTAAGTCTTGCAAGAGAACACGACAATATGTAGTATATGATGTACTTTATGAAAAGATATACATACATTATGTAATGTATACTTTACATGGTGATTTAAGTGCAAACCAAAGATGTAGGTCTGTTAGTTATAGGATTCATATTAACCCTGATAGGAATAGGATTTCGTATTTTTGAACCAAGCTGGACTATAGATCCAACTGGAGCAAGTGGTGCATTCATAGGTGCAGGAGTCGTATTGATAATAATTACTTTCCGCGACATCCGATTTAGAAATAAAGGAACCATAGTGGAAGATGAACGAATATTTCATATCGCTGAAAAAGCCAGCCATAAAACCCTGTTAATACTCATTATACTTGAAGGTACGTTGATAGCATTTCTTGGAGTTACAGCATCAAACATCAAAGCTTACCCAATTGTATCTCTACTGTTTGCTATAACAATAATCTCCTATGCGGGATTTTTCCATTGGTACAAAAGACAAATGTAATCCCGGATGTATGTTGAATGAAGAACAATCTAAAAGTCTGGAGAGCAAAGAAAGATATCACTCAGGAACAACTGGCCAAGAAAATAGAGGTGACTAGACAAACCATCAACGCTATAGAACGTGGTAAATACGATCCAAGTATAAAATTGGCTTTCAAGATGGCACGATTCTTCGAATGTTCGATTGAAGATATTTTCCTTTACGAATAATATGTTAAAAGCATAATTATAACGGCTCCATAGAAATCCTCTAAATTCAAGCAATTATGCAACTCCATAAAAGTCCATTATGTTGTCTTGAATGGTGACAATTTTGCAAAATTTTGGCTATAGATTGTGATTTAATTAGGTTTTCTACAGAGCCGATAATTCACAAAAATAAATAGAAACTAATGGAGGAGTTTTAAATATGAAAATACTTGGAATATCAGGAAGTCCAAGGACAAAATCACGTTCAGGTTCTATTAAAGTTGTACAGAAAATTCTAGAGAATACAGGGTGTGAATATGAGCTTTTTCACTGCACGGTAAAAAGATAAATGGCTGTATCGGATGTATGGCATGTGTTGAGGATAATGTATGTAAAATAAAGGTATGTAAAGTAAATGATGATATGAAAACTCTGCGTGATGAAATTGTTGAAGCTGATGCATATGTTTTGAGTGGTGTCAACTATTACAATCCATTAAAAGCATTGATGCATTCTTTCCTTGAAAGATGGTATCAATTCAGGCACCTTGAAGCTGATATTCTCTGAGGAATACTTGCAGTTACTGTAAGTCTTGGGGGTGCAAATCCTTCGCCGCCTACTTTGGGTTCTTAATGAATTTTGCTTATATTACCATTAAAGTTATTGATAGTATTGAAGGAATATGTGCTTTTGGTTGCTGTTATTGCGGATACGGTGAAGACTGCAAGGTAGGAGGACACTATGCGGTATATGGACCGAACTCTCCAATCAATGTGGATACGATCCCTGACGTTACAAAAGACGAAAAAGTGATGTTTACAGCTGAGCAGGCAGGTAAAAAGCTTGGTGACCAATTGCGCTCTGCTGCTTACAGCCGTGAGAAAACAACACAGGAAGTTATGGAAGTTCTTCAGAAAATGCACCAACAGGAATAATTTGTATAATTGATACTGATTAAAAATTAATCTCTGTAGAAAGCCTCGATATTTGGAGATGCTAAAGTCACAAGAACAATAGTTTATGGCCTTCTTTTGACCATTGAGTATTCGCATCAGTTTTACACAACTGATGCTATTTTTTAATATTAATTATATATCATAAAAATAGTGCAGGGGTATAGATATTGTCAAAAAGTTCAGAACTTTGATAATGATATGATCTTTGTGTTGTTAAGCTTGGATATCATTGGTACGTCCACAGTATCTTATCTTTGTTTGATGCTAGATTTACACGCTTAAGTTGCTGATCGTTTTTAATTTAAATTTCTAACTCCACAAAATTTCACAATAGTGAATATATATATATAATATACGACAAAGTATAAGTCATTGTGAAGTGTCCGAAGGTATTATCATGAAACTGGAAACTCCTTGTCAGGCAGTAGTATGGGATGTCCTTCCTGCGATACGTGCAGCACTTGCGGTTGAGCTTGTGAACAATGGCATTGCCCAAAAGGAAGTTGCAAGGCTCTTTGGTATGGCGCCTTCCGCTGTTTCTCAGTACATGACAAAAAAACGAGGTTACCGGATCGAATTCGATAATGAGATAAAAGATGCAATATCTCGTCTTGCGGTTGAGATCCAGGAAGGCAAGATCGATAACGTTTCTGCAAAGATCTGTGATATATGCAGACATTTAAGGACTGGGGACGATGCCTGTCCTGTTGGTCCGACTTAAATTATAACTATCTTTTTTCTGAGCTATTATTGTTCTAAGGTTAGCTTTTGTTTTATTGGTCGTTCTGCTATCAAGCGCAATGGCTAAATAATAGCTTGCAACTTCACTATCGTGAACGCATTGGTCTGGTAGACCTTAAAGGTTTCTCCGGAATGGGTCCGACCTTTGGTGGTATGCTGGAGTCCGGTGTAAAAGTCGCAAAGATCGCTGAAGCTATTGTAAGATCCGTATGATCTTTGTTGAAACAGGTAGTTTATCTGCCTGTTCATCTTTTTGAATCACGGCAGATAGTTAACGATTTATACAGTTGCCGATATAACTTTGTATGTTCACCGATATCTGTCTTAAATTGCCTTTATCATTACATTTATCTTGGCAGATCGGTTCAATATCTTATTCCATTTAATTTAAGGGGTGTATTGCCAGATGTTCAATGAGACAATCTATCTTGATAACGCTGCAAGTACAAGACTTGATGAAGAAGTACTTGAAGCGATGAAACCGTATTTCTTTGATGCTTATGCAGTTGCTACGTCTGAATTCGGTTATTCCATGGGCATTGATGCCAAGGAAGGTCTTGAAAGGTCACGCAAGGTCATTGCATCAAGACTTGGTGCGCAAGCTGGCGAGATCGTATTCACTTCAGGAAGCACTGAATCGAGCAATATGGCAATAAAAGGAGTGCTTTCAGCTCTGAAAGGAAAGAAGGACGACCATTTGATCGTATCCCGTCTGGAAGATTTCTCTGTGCTGAACACAGCAAAGAAACTCGATAAGCAGGGCTATAAGGTAGACTTTATAAATGTCGATGGAGAAGGTGTCCTCGATATTGATATGTTCACCGATACTATCACTTCGCAAACAGCACTGGTATCCATTCAGCAGGCAAATCAGGAGATAGGCACTTTGCAGGACCTTAAAGCCATCTCTGATATCTGTGAGGATAAGGATGTTCTGTTGCATACTGATGCCACTCATAGTTTTACACGAGTTCCTCTGGATGTGAGCAAACTTCCGGTGGACCTTGTAACAATGTCAGCACATACTATACATGGTCCCAGAGGTATTGGTGCACTGTATATACGTGAAGGAACTCCGATCGACAAATGGATGGATGGAGGATTCCAGGAATCCGATAGGCGTGCTGGTGTGGAGAACATCCCGTCTGCGGTAGGATTTGCAAAAGCTGTGGAACTTGTGACCCCTGAGGAGAATGAACGCCTTGCAGCTATGAGGGATCGCGTTATCGAAAGAGCGATGTCTGATATTTCTCATGTTACGCTAAATGGAAGTGCTACCAGCAGGTTGCCACAAAATGCTAATATGACATTCCATTATGTCGAGGGTGAATCCATTACATTGCATCTTGATATGCTGGGCTTTGCAGTAAGTACAGGCTCTGCATGTTTTAGTCGTTCTCTTGAAGCAAGCCATGTGATACTAGGTATCGGTGGCAATCATGAGAGGGCACATGGGTCACTGCGTTTCAGTTTCGGGCGCTTTAATACTATTGAGGATGCAGATGCTATTATTGATGCATTGAAGGATGTTGTCACGAATCTGCGGGCTATCAGCCCTCTGTCAGAAGATAATTGAAATTATGGTGAGAAAAACAAGAGAGGTGTTTCTATGACTTTCCCATACACAAAAGAGGTACTTGAGCATTTCAGAAATCCACAGAATGTTGGAAAGATGGAGGATCCTGACGGCAAGGGTCTTGAAGGCAGTCCTGCATGTGGTGATATGGTTGCCGTTTATCTGAAAGTTAATCCTGATACTCTGGTTATCGAGGATATTTCTTTCGAGTCCTATGGCTGTGCATCCAATATCGCAACAGCATCTATGATTACTGAGATGGCAAAGGGCAAGACGCTTGAAGAGGCCAAGAAGATCACGTGGAAGGAAGCAGCTAATGCTCTTGGTGGACTTCCACCTGTCAAGGCGCATTGTTCCGTGCTTGCGGTCGAGGGGCTTCGGTCTGCTATTCGTGATTATGAAGAGAAGCATGGCATGGTCGTGGAGAATGAGGCCACTACGGTAGAGGTTGTCAGTAAGCGTTTGAAGCATGTGATGAACCCGATGGCAGGTCTTGATATCATCAGGACCGAACTTGTGCTAAAGGTGGTGGTCGAGGAAGGTACTGTTCGTATAGTGCTTGATATACCTTCGACACATCAGTTTGCAGTTGCCATAAAGGAAGATATTGTCGATAAGCTGGAATCATTGTGGGATGTTGAGAGTGTCACGGTTGATTTCATCTCCTGATATTCTTCTATCTCCTTTTTATATTTACATTTGATCAGGTTCTGATAAATATGGAAATTCGTTCTATTGCTCCTTGTACAAGCAAGCCTTCTATTTTTCATGTAGAGGCGCAGCTTGAAAATGAGATAGATATCCCAAAGGCATGTGAAGCTTTATCTGTCGAAGAAGGCGTTACCATCAAGTTTCTCAGGTGTTCTGAAGAGCTTGGTGCGATCCGTTTTACTTCAGGTGCTATGATGGTGCTTATCTATGGGAGTGGCAAGATCACTGTGAGACATGCGCCGGATGATGGTACTGCCAGACAATTGCTCGAAAGGGTTGCTGAGCTGGTGGAATGAATTTGATGAGGTGAAGGGCTGTCGATAGTTTATTCTTAGAATATGGCCTTACTTTTTCTATTTTCCGTTTTATCTGTTCCTATGCAAAAAAGAATTCAATTGGCTATTTAAGCTTCCTGCTGATATTCGACCGGCAACGATAAACTATATATAATTTTCACCAGTATGTTCCTTAACATTAGAGGCTATGCTATCAGGCAGAGCCTATAAGGATCTGGCTGATTCGATGTGTTATTTCATAAATTAAGAGGTCTTCATATGGATGATATGGATACTATTATCAACAGGATAAAAGAGCAAGATCCAGAGCTATTTTTGCAGATAGAGAAGATAATTCCTTTTCACGGGTACTTGAGCTCGGGAGCAATGATAGGATTACAGATGCTCACGATGGCGAAGAGATTACTTGATGTTAAGGAAGGAGAACGCATCTATGTTACAGCGGAGACATCAAATTGTGTCCCTGATCCATTCCAGATACTCGAGGGTGCTACCATCGGGAATAAGGGAATGAAGATCAAGGACTACGGCAAGATGGCTGTTACCGTGAACAAACGTGGTGCACCGGGTGAAATGATCATGCCCGCAGTCAGGATATATCTTGATGCGGAAAAGACCGAGGCTTATCCCAGATTGCATGCGTGGTTCATGAACCTTGAAAAAGTACGTCATGAAGAGATCCTGCCTATTTTACTCGAAGCAGGCGAGAAAATTTATTCTTACACTTTTACAGCGATCGAAGTTCCTGTCAAGAAAAGCAAGCAAGTAAGGCTGTGCGAAAAATGTGGAGAGAGCTTCATTCAATATGAAGGCGAAGCGCTTTGTGAAGCATGCAGGCATGAGCAGTAATTACGGAGTAGATGAGATGAACGAAATAGTAGTTCAGACAAAAGATAACAAGCAAGTGGTGTATTTACCAGAAAAGTGCATTGGTTGCGGAACCTGTACGATGGTCTGTCCTAAGGACACATTGATCATAGGTTCAGTAGGACCTGTTGCCAGGGGACTCATCAATAAGGAGTACCTGGATATTAGAGATACATGTATCACATGTGGAATGTGTACTAAGGTCTGTCCAACAGGTGCCCTTGAGATGAGAGAAGATGGAAAGCCTGTATGCGATGAGAACTTCCTGTGCAGCTCGCTCGCACCAACAACGGTGAACGATAATTGTGTACACTGTGGTGTATGTGAGCAGATCTGTCCGCAGGGTGCTATCGAGACCAGGCAGTGGCTTGCAAACGATGGCAGTGCACGCATAGATGGTGAAACCATCATCGATCAGGAAACCTGCGTACACTGTGGATGGTGTAGCGAGGTATGTCCAACTAATGCTATAACTGTGCAGAAACCTTTCGAGGGTACCTGGGAACGTGCAGAGGATGTCTGTCAGGCATGCCGTACCTGTGTGGATGTATGTCCATGCAATGCACTGTTCAATCCGGAATGGGCTCCAGGAGAAAGAGTTGACAAGGTCGCTCAGCGTCCTGATGCATGTATCTACTGTGGTGCATGTGCTGTTTCCTGTCCTGTCAATGCTATCGATGTCCAGAAGACAGCGATCGTTCCTGACATGAACAAGAAAGCTGTATTTGAGAAGAAACTTCTCAACAAGCCATCAGCAACTCCTGTATTGACCTCTGTCCTGGTGACAGATGAAGATGCATGTCTTGGCTGTGGAAATTGTGTGATCATGTGTCCTGTCAATGCAAAATCCTCAAAGGATCTTGCAGCAGGTTCACTGAATGATCTTGATGAGAAACCACTGCTTGAGGTAAGGAACGGTACTGTCAAAGTAGTTGATCAGGAAGCATGTGGCTCCTGTGGTGCATGTGCTCTTATCTGCCCGGTTTCTGCAATTTGGCTTGAGAAGAGGGAGGTTGAATAATGGCTGGAACTATTGTAATTAAGAACGGATATGTTTATGACCCGCTCAATGAAGTGAACGGTGAACAGCAGGACATCTTCATCAAGGACGGCGTGGTAGTTTCCGAACTTTCCGCAGCTGATCTGAAAGATGTTAAGGTAATTGATGCAACAGGCAAGACAGTTATGCCTGGTGGTGTAGATTCTCACTCACATATTGCCGGTGCTAAGGTCAATACCGGTAGGATGATGCGTCCTGAGGATGGTTACAAGACAACAAGGACAAAAACAGCTATCGCTCACTCAGGTTCAGGGGAGACCGTACCATCCGTCTACATGGAAGGTTACGAATACTCCAAGCTGGGATATACTACTGCTTTTGAGGCAGCTGTTCCTCCAATGGAAGCACGTCATACACACGAAGAGATGCGCTCCATCCCAATGCTCGATATGGGTGGCTACCTTGTTCTCGGTAACAACTGGTTCATGATGCGCTACTTGAAGGAAGGCGACATGGACAGGGCAGCAGCATATGTTGCATGGATGATGAGAACTCATAAGACATACGGTATCAAGTGTGTCAATCCTGGTGGAGTTGAGAACTGGGGCTGGGGAAAGAATGTTTCTTCCCTTGATGAGCAAAATATACACTTCGAGATATCTTCCAGGGAGATCATCGATGGGCTGACCGAAGTAAACGAAATGCTTGGTATGCCAATGTCAATGCACCTTCACGCAAACAATCTTGGTCATCCGGGAAACTACAGGACAACAAAGGAATCTCTTGGTATTTCCAGCAAAACAAAGGCAAAGCAGAACATGAGTGTTAACTGGGCTGAGACAAAGATCGATGCAAGCAGAGATCAGTCAGTGTACCTCACACACATGATGTTCAATGCATTTGCCGGCACATCCTGGCGTGATTTCGAATCTGGTGTCAAGCCTCTTGCAGATTATATCAACAACGCTGACCATGTTGTCATTGACAGTGGTTGCGTACCATTCGGTGAAGCAACATGTATGACTGGTGATGGTCCTTCCATCCACGATCTCTCAGTGCTTACTGGTGGCAAATGGTCCAACACTGATGTTGAGCTTGAATGTGGTTCAGGTGTCTGTCCATTTACATATCTTAAGAGCAACCCTGTTCACAGCACTCAGTGGGCAATGGGTCTTGAGTGCCTGCTCCTTATCGACGATCCATGGAAGACCATCATGACAACCGACAGTCCAAATGGCGGACCGTTCACCAAGTATCCACTCGTTATGAGCTGGCTCATGTCCGAGAAGTTCAGGGAACAGACATTCAGTGAATGTCACAAATGGGCTAACGACAGAAGTACACTCGGTGGTGTTGACAGGGAAATGTCCCTTTACGACCTTGCGATTCTTACCCGTGCTAACACGGCAAAGACCATTGGTATGGCACACAGGAAGGGTAGCTTTGGTATCGGTGCAGATGGTGATGTTACTATTTACGACATCGACCCAACAAAGATCGATACCAGGGAATATTCTGACCTGATCAACAAATTCAGCACTGCTGAATACACTATCAAAGGCGGAGAGGTTGTCTGCCACGATGGTGAGATCACTATGATCCCTGATAAAAGGACATATTATACCGACGCGAGCGTTCCTGATGCAAATGAGAAAGAAATGCTTAAGGATGTTCAGGAATGGTTCAGGTATTATTCACACGGTTTCAACCACTATCCAACACCTGAGAAGTACCTGGTCAATCCAACAGTGATCAAGGTAAACACGGAGCAGTGAGAGCATGGCAGAAGTCATTCTTACAGTCAATACTGAAATTGGTTTAAAAATAGAGGCGGATGTTATCACTCCTGATACATTTGCTGGCAAGAACAAGAGCGAAATCGAGGCTCTGCTGGTTTGGCAGGGCCCAAAACAGTTTCCTATCTCTGCATTCTTTGATGTGGAGGGCGATGCTGGTGCTTCTGCAGAAGATACATCTATTGTCATCAAAGGCGATTCTGCGAGAGTAAAGCGCATCGGTGAAAAGATGACAGTTGGAAATATCACTGTTGAAGGATCTGTCAGCATGCATGTAGGCTCCCAGATGGTAGGTGGCGAGATCCTTGTAAAAGGCGATGCTGATTCATGGGCAGGAATGGAGATGGTAGGTGGACTTATCCACATCGAAGGTAATGCAAATGACCACGTTGGTTGTGCATACCGCGGTAAGTGGATAGGAATGTCCGGCGGACGCATCGTTATCGATGGTGATGCTAACAATAACCTTGGTGGCGGTATCAGCGGTGGGGAGATAATCGTTGGTGGAAATGTCGGTCACTACACTGGCATTCGCCAGAACGGCGGTCTTATCGCTGTAAAAGGAAATGCTATTCGTGCAGTTGCTGCTGAAATGACAGCCGGTACAATGGTTGTTAATGGAACTATCGAGAGATTCTCTCCTGGATTTGAATATGTGACAAACGAAAGCGACCTTAAGTTCGATGATATAGAATGCCCGGGTGAGTTCATGAAGTTCCTCGGTGACAATGCGATCACAAAGAGGCCAAAGGGCACGCTCTATGTCAATCAGGCTGCAAATCTGGATCTGTGAGGTGTGATAATGGAAGTATTACTTAACACAGGAAGTACCATTAATGAGGGCAGACTTGCAAAAGGTGGAAACAAGTATTCAGAGGAATATAGGCTCGAGTGCGCAGTGTGCTGGCTCTCCCCCTCTAATTTTGGATCCCTTGGATGCCCGGAAAAAGTAAAAGTAACAAGTAAGGACAAAAAACATTCCATCATAGTTTATACAAAATGTACAGATGTTATGATGGATGGAGATGTATTCATGCCAAGAGCGATCTGGTCTAACGTGATCATTGATCCATATACATTCTCAACAGGTTCTCCTCTCTACAAAGGCAGTCCTGTGACTGTCGAGGCAGGAGAAGGTGATGTATTGAGTGCAGAGGATGTTGTCCTTAATCTCTATATGGGAGGTAAATGATATGGTTTTTAAGAACATTATGTGTCCGGTATGCGGAGCTTCATGTGATGATATCCAGGTAGAGCTTGGAGATAACGAGATCACTGTCAAGAACGCATGCAAGATGGGTAATGCAAAGTTCCAGGAAGTCGTAAGTTCACACCGTCTTAAGGACCCACTTGTCAAAAAGAATGGTAAGCTTGAGAAAGCTGCATGGGACGAAGCACTCACAAAGGCTGCAGAGATGCTTGTGAACGCAAAGAGACCTCTTTTCTTCCTCGGAAGTGAGACCTCATGCGAAGCACAGGAAGTCGGTCTTCATATCGCTGAGTATCTTGGCGGTGTAGCAGATTCTAATGCAACTATCTGCCACGGTCCTACTGTTATGGGTATTCAGGAAAGCGGATGTGCAGGCTCAACAGCAGGTCAGGTCAAGAACAGGGCTGACGTGAACATCTATTGGGGAACCAACCCTCTGGCATCCATGCCAAGACACATGTCTAAGTATGCTGTCTTCCCAAGAGGATACTGGTCTAAGAGAGGAAGGTTCGACCGTAAGGTTATCACTGTTGACCCAAGAAGGACCGATACAGCAGTAGCATCAGACCTTCACATACAGCTTAAACCAAACTCTGACTATGAGCTTTTGAGCGCACTGCTGACCATCCTTAACGGAAAACGTCCACACCCATCTGTAGAGGAGATCACAGGTGTGCCAATTTCTGCAATGGATGAGATGATCGATGTAATGGTGAATGCAAACTTCGGTAGCATCTCAGTCGGTCTTGGTCTTGGTTCTTCAATGGGTAAGCACAGGAACGTTGAGCTTGGTCTCAACCTTGTAAAAGAGCTCAACAACAACCACGGTACAAAGTTCGTACTCGGTGCACTCAGAGGTCACTGTAATGTGGCAGGTTTCAACCAGGTCGCATCATATCTGTACGGATATCCGTTTGGTATCGACTTCTCAAGAGGCTATCCAAGGTACAACCCTGGAGAGACCACCACTGTTGATCTGCTGAGGGATAAGGACGTAGACGCTGCATTCGTTATGTGTGCTGACCTTGTCAACCACATTCCTGCAGATGCTGCATCCTATCTTGCAGAGATCCCAATGACCTGCCTGGATATTGCTCCATGCCCAACAACAACAGCTTCAGATGTTGTTCTTCCTGGTGTCATCGATGCAATGGAGAATGACGGTACATTCTACAGGCTCGACAACGTGCCAATGTACTTCAAGCCGTTCACAACATCTCCATTCGAGTTCACACAGAGCAATGAAGACACACTCAAGCAGTTGTTCGCAAAGATAAAGGAAATTGCTTGATCATGCCGTTGGATTGGCACATTGAAAGAAAGAACGCTCAGAATAACTTCTGGCGTGATGAGGAATGGGATTCTTCCGCTCCTTATCTTTCTTATAAGGGTGTCGAGCTTACGGAAGACAGCAGTAACGAAATAGATGTGGATGTCATCGTTGAGAAAGAATTCCATCTTTCACTCAATGACGTCCCCCTTGCTTCTTTTTTTGCAACCCCTCAAGAGTTCGAAGAACTGGCTGTGGGTTTTTTAATATGTGAAGGTTTTATCGATCACGCCATTGACATCATATCGGTCGAGGTCAAAGATGACCGTCTGATATGCGAAGCGGACATCTGTACGGACCGTATCGGAAAGACCAAACGTAACATAGATCCTGATTCAAGATTCGATTTTTGCAGTTGTGCCATTGGCTCTAGACCCTGCAAGAAAAAGGTCGGTAATGTTTCTGACATAAGATTTGACCGTAAGGTCCTCTTCAATGCAGTGGAACACCTCAAGACCGATGCAAAGACATGGAGACGCACCGGCGGTACTCATTCGGTCATTATCACTGATAACGACAGCAATATCCTGGCATTCTGTGAAGATGTGAGCAGGGCTTCAGCTGTTGACAAAGCAGTTGGCAAAGCAGCCCTTGCAGGTGTGGATATGTCCAAATGTGCAATTGTCGCTACAGGCAGGCTTTCAGTCACAATGGTCTCAAAGGCCGTTAATGCAGGAGTTTCCGTACTCGCCAGCAAGGCAGGTCCCATAAATGAAGGTATCGACCTCGCAAGGGCGGTAGGTCTGTCACTGGTGGGTTTTGTTCGCCCGCCTCATATGTATGTCTATAACGGTATTGAGAGAATTATTTAAGGACAATTTTGTTCATATTTCAGTTTTAATTCTTGATCAATTTTGCTTTAATGTCTTCCATTTTTGCTGTCTGTTCCATCTGTCCCTGCTAATCCAATCTCTCTCTATTTTATATATGCACATCCAAATTTATTTATATGTTTGATGTGTTCTATGATTAACACATTGTTTATAAGGTCCATATCTTGAGGTTCCATCTTTGTTGTGTGATATTTTTGCTTATGCCTATTGGAAATATTGCAGCTAAAGATATCACCGTAGATGATGATGGTTTTGCCAAATTTATGTCGATAGACGAGGCTGTTAAATATTCAAAAACAGGTGATACTATCATTGTGTACCCTGGCACATATTTCGAAAATGTAGATGTTTACAAGGAGATAACACTTGTTTCATATTCAGGAGATCCGAATGATACTATTATCCAAACTTTAGGTCCAGACGCTCATGTTCTTCATGTGACCGAGGATAATGTGACCATTAGTGGCTTTACTATAATAGGTGCAAGTACCTCTAAATATGATTCGGGATCAGGCATTTATCTCGATGAAGTGGTAAATGCTTTTATTAGCAACAACATTATCACAAAAAATAATGCGGGTGTCATTCTTGTTCGATCAGAGAACAATACGCTGGTCAATAATGTTGCATACATGAATCGTAATGGTATTAGTATTGGGGATTCTGACCATAATGTGCTTAATAATAATACTGTGAAACAGAACAAGTTCAATGGCATAGTTCTTGGCTATTCTGACAACAATAGTTTGATCAATAATAATGCAAGTTCGAACTATGATAGTGGCATTAGACTGGAATCTTCAAATGACAATGAGTTAATCGTCAATGTTGTAAATTCAAACAGATATGGATTCGAATTCAAAAGTTCCTTCAATAATACCTTAAGTGATAATACTGTAAACTCGAATAGTGCTGTGGGCATCTATTTTAAAGATTCCGCAAATAATAAAGTTGAAGGCAATTTATTATCAAAGAATCTCAAAAATATTCATGAAGACTCGGATCGAAGTGATAAAAATCATATTTATGACAACGAGATAAATGACAGTACCATTGGGAATATATTGTTCATTATCTCGAGCTTTTTTGTAATTGTACTTGTGGCAGTTTTCCGGGTATTAAAGGATAAAATAAATACAAAAAAGTTGCTGATATCTTTAATTGCATCGTTATTTGTTTCTGCTCTTATTATTTTTACCGCGGTGATTTTCTTTACTAATGAAACATTTCGCACAATAGCCGGTGGATATTGGTCTTACCTTGAAATTCCGGTTATGTTCATGATACCTGCTACCCCCCTCATTTATGGATGGATAACAAGAGATAAGATTGGTTCGATAGTGGTTGGAATTATTCCATGGTTCGGTTTCATGATGTCGATAGCGATAATGTCAGGCAGTATATATGATTTTTTCAGTCCGATCAAGTTTATTGAGCTTATTTTCTATTATGGTATTTATTCTATTGTTGGCGGTCTGGCAGGTTATTTTGCATCAAAAAGAAAGATTGAATATCTTCTTATTGCGATTGTTCTTGCAATGGGATGGATCACTATTTTTCTCAGTGGCATTGACTGAAAAAGGGGAAATTAATTAAGTAAAATGGTAGGCTTGGTTTCATGAAATTCTCATTCAAAATTTTAATAATTCTTCTAATTATATCTGCATTTACCTCAAGTGCATGTGCAGATGTGTTATTTCCCGGAACACGCGGTATGGACAGATGTGTTAAAATAGTGAATCTGGATGAGTTCCCGGAAATTGTGCTGGTCGGACACATAACCGGTCCGGTCATCCAGTGTGAGAATCCGTATATCATCAGCCCGGATGAATGTTTGACTAAGTTTTATAAAGCCAATGAACTGACGATCTATGCCATTGATAAAGCTTATCTGGAAGCCAAAGGACTTGAGAATATCAATCTGGAAACAGATTCGAACTTATGCTCCTACGAAGTTAAGATTAATCCTGACTGGGATGTTGTGAACATAGCAAATCCGTTGATGAAAGAAGATATTGAATACTCGATCGCCGGTTTTTCAGAAGAAAGGCTGATCATCTACAAATCCAGACAAGTTTCAGAGTACAAGGCTGGCATTCCGGACAGGACCGAAATATTTGAAGAACCGGATATGCCGGATATCAGGCTGACGATAAAAGAAAATGTGTCTTCTGTAGAAGAGAACATTTCTTCCATAGAAGAAGACGTATCAAAGGATGAATATCCAGTTCCGGATGAGGGTGAAGCAAACGATGAAGGTATTCTGGATTCCATTATTCGTTTTCTTAAAGGCCTTTTTAACGTTAAGTGATAAGGATGATCTATGAATACAACTTTTTGCTTGCATTACTCGTTACTTTGATAGTGGAGACAACGATCTTATTCGCAACTGTTCGTTATTGCTTCAAAACAGATCGGTCATCTATTCCTGATTACTTGTTGATATTTGCAGGAACCTTTTCTTCATTCTCAACACTTCCATACCTCTGGTTCGTACTGCCAATGTTCATTAGATCATATTCTCATTTGATTGCGATCGGGGAAGTTTCAGTGGTTCTTGTGGAAGCTGTGATCTACTGCTTTGTGTTGAAAGTGAGTATGAATAAAGCACTCTTCCTGTCTTTCATCTGTAACCTTGTTTCCTTTTTAATAGGATTGGCATTACGTCCGATATTTCTGTGACTATATTTTGTATTCTGAAGTCTACACTTTGTTATGGTGGGAATATGAATATTTTTGATTGATATTTCGATCGAATTTACATAAATGCTTTATACTGAATAAATCTTAATTAAAAGTAAAAAACAGGCTCTGTATAAATCCTCTTTTCTAACTTCAACTAAGCCACTTCTTTTTATAATAAGAAGTCCCCTGTGATTGTTCTCCAACAAACTTCAATAATTTGTTACTCGTACATATTCTGTTGTTTTGGATACTATTTTTAAGAGAACACTTGACTTATTTTACAAAAATAGAGATTAAATTGACATTACTGCAATTGATTCCACTGGATTCACAAGTGGTTATTGTAGTAACTACTATTCCTGGCGAATTAAAAAGTGGAGACGAAGTTATGTAAAGACTAGCATTTCGGTTGATGTTAGTAAATTTGTGATTACTGGTTACAAGATATCTGGTAAACCTGTTTCAGTTCTCAATGAGGTGATCAAAATCAATCTTATGCAAATGATATCTCATTGATGTTTTACATGGAGTCTTATGATATTGTTTACCAATTGGATGGATTGAAAGTTTTTCTGTGGACGTTCCGAGAATAATAGTGAAGATGTCTTTAGGAGGGAGTGAACCATTTATTGAAATGGGGATGTTGTCCAGAAGCGGCGGTAAAACAGATTTAATACAATGGGCAGGTGTTAACTCAAGTCGTGATAACATGGAAAGGGCATATCATACGTATATAAATGTGCCGAATAATGTTGATTTGGTGGATTATGCTAAAATTAGTGAAGTACTGAATTTGCAATCCCACATCAGATATAAATTTATTTTCTTGTATGATGGGGACAAGTATATGACATATTATCTTTATTTTATGGAATACACGACCTAATAATGTAGGTGTATTTTTATTTTATAGGCTACAGTCAATGAAAAGTGACTGAAAGTATCTATCTGATTCAAAATCCATGTGCTTTTTTGTGCTAATTTTGGATAGTAAATTATAGATACTATTTTAAAGCCGAAACTTTACCCGTGGTTTTTCAATGGAAAAATACAGTAAGCAACAAAAAGAAATAGCAACAATGATCGATTCTGATGACTTTCTGGATAAGTGGAAAGATTGGAATTGGCAATTAAAACATTCAATTCGGGATATTGAAACTTTCGAGCGATTGCTTGGAATAAATTTTGAGCCACCTGAGAAAGAGAAGCTCAAAGAAACGCTGGAAAAATTCCCATTGTCTATCACACCTTACTACCTATCATTGATAGATTCTGATGATTTCAGAAATGATCCTATTTTCCTACAATCATTCCCTTCACCTGAAGAACTAATTATATCGGCGGACGAACTTGAAGACCCTCTTTCAGAAGATACAGATAGCCCTGTTGAAGGCATAACTCACAGATATCCTGATAGAGTTCTTTTCCACATAAGCAATGTATGTTCTATGTATTGCCGCCATTGCACACGTAAAAGAAAAGTTGGGGACATTGATTATATACCTGAAAAAGAGAAAATACTCGAGGGTATCGAGTACATTAGGAACACTCCACAAATAAGGGATGTATTACTTTCAGGTGGAGATCCTTTAATGTTGTCTGATGATTTTCTGGATTGGATCCTTACTGAAATAAATAGCATTCCTCACGTAGAAGTGATCCGTATTGGCAGCAGGATGCCGGTTGTACTTCCATACCGAATTACAGATGAACTTGTGGATGTTTTGAAAAAGCATCATCCGATCTGGCTAAATACACATTTCAATCATCCCAGAGAAATGACATTTTCATCCAGACAAGCGCTTAAAAAGCTTGCAGATGCCGGCATCCCTCTTGGAAATCAAACCGTACTGCTTGCGGGTGTAAATGATTGCCAGAGAATTATAAAAAAGCTGGTTCATAAGCTGGTTCAAAATCGTGTTCGTCCATATTATCTGTACCAGTGTGATCTTTCAGAAGGCCTGTCCCATTTCAGGACGCCCATAGGCAAAGGAATAGAGATAATGGAAAATTTAATTGGCCATACAAGTGGGTTTTCAGTTCCTACTTATGTTATTGATGCCCCTCACGGAGGAGGTAAAATACCGGTTATGCCAAATTACATCATCTCCTGGTCGACAAACCGTGTGATCCTTCGTAATTATGAAGGTGTTATTACCTCCTACAAAGAGCCGGAATCATATAAACAGATATATTGTGATCGAAATTGTGAAAAGTGTGATCTACAGCTTAAACTTGACGACGCTACAGAGTATAAAGCGATTGGCATTTCCAAACTGCTTGCGGATTATGATGACACCACAAGTCTTGTTCCTGAAGATAATGAGAGGATGGAGAGAAGGACTTGAAGGATACTATTGAGAAGATCGGCAACTCCATTATCCAGCATGGGAGGTATAATGATCGCATATACCTCATGAAATTAGATCCAGAAGATATTCATTCACTTCTGGATAAACTGGATGCTCTTGCAGAAAAAGAAAGCTATTCAAAGATATTCACAAAGGTTCCGGAATATTTCAAAGAACTTCTTTGTGATAGAAATTATCTTTGTGAAGCGGCCATCCCACAATATTATGATGGGAAAGAAAATGCAGTGATCATGAGCAAATTCCTTGATGATAAGAGAAGCATTGACTGTTTGAATGAACGGCATGAAAATGTGCTAACGACGGCTCTATCAAAAAGAAACGATCAGCAGAGCAATGTTCCATCTGAATACTCGATCAGAATATGTGATAAAAGTGATATTTCACAAATGGCGGATCTATATAATAAAACATTTGAAACCTATCCATTTCCCATACATGATCCCGATTACCTCTTAAAAACAATAGAGGATAATGTAGTGTATTTTGGAGCTTTCAAAGAAGATCAAATTATTGCACTCTCTTCTTCTGAAATAGAATACGGTCACTTGAATGTGGAAATGACAGATTTTGCAACATTGCCTGAATTCCGGGGAAAGGGCTTATCTTCATATTTGCTTGGAAAAATGGAAGATGAAATGAAAGCAAAGGGCATCAAAACTGCATATACCATTGCAAGAGCCAGCTCTTATGGAATGAATATTGTGTTTGCAAAATGTGGATATGAATATTGTGGAAGACTTGTAAATAATACCAATATATCTGGCAATATTGAAAGCATGAATATTTGGTATCGAACCTTTCAGACTGATTGATATTTATTTATCGATCATCTTTTTTTATCGTGTGACAAACACCAATTGATTCGCTATTAAAGCTAGTATTGTTTTTAGTTGCTTGCAAGGCTATATTAGTAATCTCAAGTCTTGTTAGAAATAATTACATCGCCTTATTTTTTTGTTGGTAATATGAACATGGAACTTATTATGATTAAACTTATATGTGAGAAATCGGTATTAGGTAAATTGCTTAGACAAATTCAAATTCTTTTTTGTTACCAGATTGTATATCAAAATCAATTAATAGTTTTAAATCATACTATATATTGCCGTACCATAAATAGTACGGCGTGGCAGTGAATCAGAAGGTAGAACGCCATTGGGTGTGAAAGCCCATAAATATTCAAAGTTTATTTGGCACTTGTAAATCCTTTAGGTCGGCCTGAGATGGGGATAATGTATTGGGGTAGGGTCGCCCGAAGATTGCCCGATGAGGTCGGCAAAGCGATCCCTGTTCACTGCCTTTAAGTAACTTTTTTGCTAAACATAACAATTTAAGGGTATTGCTGACCCCAAAGAACAGAACTTTTCAATATATAGCATAATGAACTGGTCCTTATATTAGATGCTTTGAAAATATCAGTCACAATGTGACCGCAGAATCTCACGGGGAGATTCCAATCGCCTACTTTTTAACTGATATGTTCGTTTTACTACTGGATGGATCATGTCAGTTATTTCATTAATTCATTTATCACATTGTTTGTTATTGTAAGCCCGATTACAGGAGTAATTACATTTATAACACTGACCAATGGTCTGAGTTTACGTGAAAAGAACGTAATTGCTAAAAAATCTGTCACATTGGCATTTATAATTTCCATGTTCTTCATTTTTACAGGGACCATTATTCTTGACGTTCTTGGGATAAGTCTTGATTCACTAAAAGTTGCCGGTGGTCTTTTACTTCTAACGGTAGCTTTTGATATGATGCATGCCAAGATATCAAGACAAAGCATCACTGATAAAGAGATAAATGCATCCTATGAACGTGATGATATCTGGATCTTCCCAATTGCAATGCCTATACTGGCAGGTCCTGCTACCATAACAACAGCCATAATTCTTACAGAAACTGCTGAAGTGGTCCAGCAAAAAATGCTCCTCATACTCGCAGCAGTAATAACATATTCAGTAGCCATGGTAACATTTCTCTTTTCCAGAAGAATTCACAAAAAAATGGGATATAATGGAATGCTGGTGCTCACAAGGCTATTCGGTCTGTTCCTAGGTGCAATTTCAGTAGATATGATCGCCAGTGGCGTCTGGGGACTTTATATGAGCATGACTATACTGCCAATTTAATTATTTACTTTTGGTGTATTTTAGCTTTATGAAAAGGATAGGGTAACTCAAAGTTGCCTTCAAAAGTCGGCTTTGTAGAAATCCTCATCCAAACTAAAAACATAGTCTTGATGATTATCAAGATTGTGTAATATTACTTTAAATTTCACTTCTTTTACTTGATTTCTGTACTTTCTCACGTAAGTTTTCCCATACTTTCTTTTTAAAACCGAAAACATCGTTTCACTCAAATTCCGCATAGAGTAAATTTTGTTGTCGAATTCATGAATCATCTTCTTCCGATATCGTCCTTTGATTCGCTTTCGTTCAAGTTGTCTCAGTGGAACGATTGCTATTGATCCAAGTTTCTCCCTCGTCAATTCGTGTATGTTTTCAGAATCATAGGCTTTATCCGTCACATAATATCTTGATCTCCTATTGCAATGACATTGCAATAGCAATGTCTTTGCATGTTTTGCATCATGAACAGGTTTACCAGAAACCTTGTAACCAGTAATCACAAATTTACTAACATCAACCGAAATGCTAGTCTTTACATAACTTCGTCTCCACTTTTTAATTCGCCAGGAATAGTAGTTACTACAATAACCACTTGTGAATCCAGTGGAATCAATTGCAGTAATGTCAATTGAATCTCTATTTTTATAAAATAGGTCAAGTGTTTTCTTAAATATGGGCTCTGTAGAAAACCTCGTAAAATCTACATCAATAGACTGAAATGCAGATTTCATTATGATCTTGGGCAAGACATATACCAATAGTTTAGACTTGGATTGTTGTCCTAATATTGAGGATTTCTACAGAGCTAGAATTGTAATTATGTTCATTCATTAACAGTCATCCCTTCATATATTGTGTTCATTATCATCACACATACACTTATCCATAACACCCTTTGTTCATATGGATGCAATTATAATAATTCTTTTTATGATGAAGTTAAGTGGGAAATACTTTCTATCTAAAAAAAGAAAATCATTGAATAAAAGTATTTTTGTAAACTCTCTATCAAAAAATATTGTGTTGATACATTCTATTTTTAGTACTAACATAGCTTTATATCTTTGACCTTTCTTATGTTAATAGGGAATAATCTTTTGGAGGTAAACTATGGAAAAATTACTTGAAGAGATAAATCAAGACGTAGATAAATTGGCAGAAAATACCGGTGAAGAAGCAAAAGTTCTAAATGAAAAGATTAAGACCAGGCTTAATTCCGTCGCCAAAGATTTGAAGTATATAAATATAAAAGCGGAGGTCAAAAAACTTGGGGTAAAGGTTGATCAGCTGGTTGACAGAACCGGAAGTTCTGCAAAAATGCTTGCTTCCGAAGTAAAACAGGAAATCACTGCGATTACTGACAGGATAGCCCTGCATAAACATATGGATGATCTAAGCAGAGATCTCGATGAACTGGCAGTAAAGACTGGAAGCGAAGCAACAAAACTTGGAACCAAAGTAAAGCAGGATATGCGATCCCTTGCAAGTTCTGTTAAGTCCATAGACATCAGGAAAGAGATCGATAATATCATTGCCAGAGTTGATAAGCTTATAGATTCTACAGGAGAAGCTGCAAAGACATTGGGATCTGAGATTAAAGATGAACTCGTTTTGATCAACAGCAGGATCGATCTAAATAATCGACTTGAGATACTTTCCAATAGTATCAATGAACTGGCAGTAGAGACTGGAAGCGAAGCATCGAAGTTGGGGATGAATGTAAAAGAAGAGATGAAATCTATATCAGATTCGATCAAATCAATTGATATAAAGGAAGAGATCGAGGCTATCATCTCTAAGGTTGAAAGACTTGTAGATTCCACAGGCGAGAGTGCAAAAAAGCTGGCAATTGAGATCAATGAAGATATTAAAAACCTCTTGAAAAAGATTTGAAATATATTAATGGCATTGAAGCAAGCGGTCTGGATGCAGTAGGATCTCGGTAAAAAACTCTATTTTAGAAAGGGGGTGCAAAATTCCATGCTGGTTCCAATCCAGATCGAATTTGTGCACTGGGCAAGTGGTGTTTCTGCTTTCAACACCGCTACTTTTTTTACAGAATATTTATTACAAAATATAAAAAAGAGGATTATTTCCTCTCTCTTGCATATGCCACAAGTGCCTCTTTGATCCCCCACTTGAAAGCTACTACAACAGCGAATCCCCATGCCAGTGGTCCTATCAGCAGATAGAAGATACTCGTATCGATGAGCACTGTATCAAGTGCCAGTAATACCAGTACAAGTGCAAGGAATCCCTTGAGTACTGGGACCCAGACATTTGCTCCTTCTACTTCCATTCCTTCCATGATGCCTTTTAGGTAGTCAGTAAGGAAATCAATTGCCAATAGCCCAACTACCAGTATGAGCATTCCTGCAAATAAATTGGGTATGTAGTTGAGTATGCTCACCAGGAAATTAGAGACCACATTCAGTCCCAGGATATTAGAAGCTGCCAGAATGAAGATTATGTATCCGAAAGCTTTTATAATACCTGCAATTATGCCAGAAGCTGTCAATTCTGCTGCTTCAAGACCTTTCCCGATACTGCTCTTTCCGATATTTTCATCAATTCCTGAAGCCATCGCGACCTTCTTGATCAGTTCTACCAGGAAATCAACGATAAGCAATCCAATTACAAGGGTTATCAATGCCGATGCTATAAGGGGCAGGAATAATATGATCTGGGTGAGGAAATTTGCCACGATCTGTATCTTCAGTATGTCTATAATAATTACAGCAAAGATGATGTAGATGAACCATCTGATTATACCATCAAACATTGCCACGGTGGTCATTCCAGTTTTTTTGATCATACCACCTAAGGATGTCTTATCAATGAGATCATCCAAACCTATCTTATCAAGGATTTTTGCTCCGATCTTTCCAAATGCTTTTCCGACAAACTTCCCTACTATCATCAATACTATGACAGCAATAAGTATCGGAATAAATGCAATGAACTGATCCATTATTCCAAATAAACTTTCCAGTATAGGCGATTCCACCATTATATATTCCCCCATATATTTATTTATTTTTGTAGAAGAGATGTTAAAATCCGAGATATATTCCCAACTCTTCTCTATACTATTATTTAATAGGTTAGCATTTAAACGTTGTTTTAGAAATATTAAATGTTATAACTTCAATATGATTATAATTAAAAAAATAACCTGCCCATAAGGGCAGGAAATCTCAATTTCTCGATCCTGATCTCAGTTTTCCTTTCTGTATCTCATTGCAACAAATGCTGCAGAAACCAGAATTAATACTGAAACAAAAATTCCCATGGACGGAATTCCACGAGTTACGGTGTAAGTTCCTGATTCGATTCCAATCTGGACTAGATATTCACCTGCTTCTGATTCAGTACGTGTGAACTCAACAGTACTTTCCTCATCTACACCAAGAGTGACACTCTTGGAATCAACGACTTCTCCATTGATATTGAGTTGTACATTGACATCACCCTCATCGGTACCGGTGTTCATAACATCAACCATGATCGTTACGGCTTCCCCTGTACCGACCTCTGCAGGTGTTATGATGAGGTTAGATAACTCGAATTCTGGTTCAAGAGCTATTACTTCGAGGTTAAACTCTGCATCCAGTAATCCCTCAGATTGTGATGTTATCTTGTGAACTCCGGATTCTATTACCTTGAAGGAAAGTGTGCCTTTTGCAGAAGTATTGCCTATCGAGACCCCATCATAGAGTATCTGCGCTTCTGCAACCGGATCTGCACCGATGGCCTTTATTGTGGAAATTGTGATCGTATCTCCTTCATACACGACTTCAAAAGGCGTGACTTCAATGGCTACCTTTCTGGTCACATCGTCAGTAGATATAACTTCCACTTCTTTATCTGCAGACGCAAATTCTTCCTTCTCAGCACTGACACTAAAAGTGCCTAATCTTGTCGGTCTATATGAGATCATACCTTCATCAGAGGTCAGCCCAACTTCCTTGCCATCGAATTCAACAAGTGCTTCGCTGACAGTTGCACCACGGAAGGTCACTTTTATGTCAATGGAATCACCCTGGACAAGCACAGAAGGCATTTCAATTGTAAGTGCTCGGGAAGGGGGTGTGGTATATGTTACGAATGGATAATATCTGATGGTGTCTGAATCTGCGACTTTAAGAGATATATCGCCCATAATTGGTATGGTCTTATCTCTTGAAAGTGTGATTGATTTGTCATTCTCCATTTCGATCATCTGGGAGTTGATCCTCTTTACTTCCATCTTGTCGTAACTATCCCCATTGTTTACTTCGACGAACTTCTCAGAGATCTGGAACATTCCTTTCATAAAGACCGCATTTGTTTCCGTTCCTCTGAATATCTCCTCGAAATGAACTACTATTATTGGTACACTCTCAGCGGACCCCAGATCCTTTTCAAATACTAGATCAGCATTCGATTTTATGACCTCGCTGTCAACCTTTTTACCATTTTTCATCAATGTGACCAATATTTTGTCACCGGAGATATCCACCTCTACGATCTCGATCTCATATCCTTCTTCGAGCACAAGGGATGAACCAGCAACAACAGTACTTTTCTTGTCATTATCGATTAGTACTTTGGAGAGCTGACCTTCAGAAAGCATGCTTACATCATCAGTGAACCTGTTCTCTGGGTACCCTGCAAAGTATTTCTCCGCCATGAAACCGACCACCCGGAATTTGCCCCACTGACCATACTCAAAGCTCACTTCCTCAGCTACTGTTGAATATACAAGGTCACCTTTTTCGATCGTTTTGCCATCAAGGCTCACTACCTCAAGTGATTCGGTTCCAATTCCCTCATCAATGTTGTAGTAGAAACCTTCAAAGTTGAGTGGTGTCCAGGTCATATTCTCTTCTTCAGTAATAGTACCCCTAAGTTCATAGGTTCCGGGTGCAGTGAGGTCTAAAAATGGAGCAAATCTCAATGTATCATCGTCAGCTACAATAAACTTGAGTTTACCCATGATGCTTATTATCTTTCCTCTGCTCAGAGATATGTCATCATTATTTTCCATTGATATCTCGTTTGCACTTACAGTTTGGACCTCCATTCTGCCAAAATCATCTCCACCATCGACTTCTACATACTGGTCTGATATCTGGAAGATCCCCCTAACAAAGATCGCATTTGTTTCCGTTCCTCTGAATATCTCATCAAAGTGAACTGCTATTATTGGTACGTCCTCAGCGGACCCTAGGTCTTTTTCGTAAACGTAGTCATCTCTTGAGGTAAGTATGGCGCTTTCAACCTGTTTGCCATCCTTTGTGAGTGAAACAAGTACCTTGTTACCATCCATGTCGACTTCAACTATGCTGAGCTTGTAACCTTCTTCAAGAACCAACGAGGAGCCGGCGAAGAACGACTTTTTATCGTCATCATCTGTAAGCACTTTTGCCAGTTGGCCTTCTGAAATTAAACTGACATCATCCCTTACAAAATCGGAGTCATCCGTGTATCCTGCAAAGTAACGCTCTGCCATGAAACCGATGACCTGATATGAACCCCACCCATTGTGCTCAAAATCGGTTTCTATCGGTTTTGTAGAATAAACGAGATCACCGTCATCAATTGACCTGTCGGAATCACTGTCAAGATTGATAGTCAGTGTTTCCGAACTTTTTCCGGAATCAATATCATAATAGAATCCTGAATAGCTTTGAGCTGTCCAGGTGTATTCAAGTGTCATATTTTCATCTGCGTCCCATATCCTGTTTCCTGTGGACTCCTGAGCAGATGCTGCGGTACAGATCAAGCTGAATAATATTAATACTATCAGCATATATTTAGTATGTTTAATACTTTTCATAATTTTACCCCCATTTATCATGCCTCTAAATAGCTAACTTTAAGGCATACAATGAAATTAGTATCTAATATTATTTAAAATGTTTTTTATATACTTCATTAATATGTTCAATGATCTGTTTTTGGTGATTTCTCTTTGAGAACCAATTGTTGTGATGTTTGTAAGTTCCATGAAGAATGTTCTAACCCGAATTTGACA
This sequence comes from Methanococcoides burtonii DSM 6242, assembly GCF_000013725.1. Lineage (NCBI taxonomy): Archaea > Methanobacteriati > Methanobacteriota > Methanomicrobia > Methanosarcinales > Methanosarcinaceae > Methanococcoides > Methanococcoides burtonii. The sequence continues at coordinate 243,334 of NC_007955.1, read as the reverse complement.
GTTTATAAAAATTAATGTTAATTTATGTGGCATTTTGCTTATTTTCCATCAATATTTGTCCAATCTGTAACTAAATAAGAATATGTCACAAATTATAGTTTTTACATAACATTAATTAACATAAATCTTTAACTTAGTAACAACTGTCAAATTCTAAAAGGCTAAAAAATAGAACTGTCAAACGTGGGTTTTACGACAGAGGAAAGAGATATCATCTCAACTTTATTTTTGTTCATACTATATATCTCATTTATCAGGGTGGTCTTTCCTGCAAATTGTTCTGCTATACTGGCTATGTTTCCTCCTTTACCATTTTCAAGATCATCAATATTGGATTGGATCTGTTCGATCTCATTTTCCAGTCCTATTATTGAAAGGCCAACTTCCCCATTCTTTCCTATAATATTAAATTGTGTTTTGATGCTAATATAATTAATGGCTTTGTAGAAATCCTTTTGATCAAGAAGTTTTGAATCACAGTTTCACTCAGATGCTATGCAGCTGAGTGCCTTCGTATCTATCGATCAGAAGGTGCGTTGGAGTAAACCGATGCAAACATATGCCTGTTTTCACCTGTTGATAGCAACTCTTGAATTTCATCAACTCATATGTTTCATTATTTTTGAGGATATCTACAGAGTCCATATGTTAGCTTTTGCAAAGGTCTCATGATGTGATAAGTAATCTGAAAATCATAATATCATTTAGACTTCCCACCGTATTCCGGTTCTTTGGTTATGAATAAACTAATACAGTAACAATTATGGATGCTAAATACAAGAAAGAATCATTTATACTAAAAAATAGCATTGTTATTGGGGCTGTTAAATATCTTCAGGATAATTTACAGGAAAACTCCAAATGATAATTTTAAATAGATGTGCAAAGATTTTACTATCTATATATAAACTAATTGGGTTGAAAGATAATGGGGAAAAATTTAAAGATCGGAATGTTCTCTTGGGAGAGTTTACATTCGATAAAAGTGGGTGGTATAGCTCCGCATGTTTCCGAACTTGCTGAAGCTCTTGCGAAGACAGGACATTCAGTCCACATATTTACCAGAAATAATGGACTGGAACCATATGGAGAGGTTAATGGAGTTCACTACCATCGGGTAGACCATTCTCTCTCAGGAGGCATTGTTCAGCAAATGGATAGCATGTGTGATTCAATGTACTCGAGATTCCTTGATGTTACGAAGGAATATGGCAAGTTCGATATATTACATGCACATGACTGGCATCCTTTTAATGCGGTTTCAAGGATCAAATATGAATTTGGTATTCCTTTTATGTTCACATATCACAGTACCGAATGGGGACGGAACGGTAACAAATATGGAAACTGGTGGGAAGCCGAAGAAATATCCCACCGGGAATGGAAAGCTGGATATGAATCTGTGAAGGTCATATCTACATCACAGCAACTTACAGATGAGATCAAGTTCCTGTACCAGATACCCGATGAGAAGATAACTATCATTCCAAATGGTATTTTCCATGGAAAAATAAAAAAGGATGTTGATGCCGGTGAAGTGAAAAATAGATTCGGCATCCATCCTCTTGCACCGGTTGTTCTGTTCATAGGACGTATGAGCTACCAAAAAGGTCCGGACCTGCTTGTTGAAGCTATCCCTGAAGTGATAGATCATCGCTGGGACACAAAATTTGTTTTCATCGGGGAAGGTGAAATGCGCCCTCCCTGTGAAGCTCTTGCAAATGCCGAAAAAATTTCAGATAATTGTCATTTTCTGGGATATGTGGATGATGAAACGGCCAGGGACTGGATAAATGCATGTGATATTCTATGTATTCCAAGCAGGAACGAACCTTTTGGGATTGTTGTTCTTGAAGGGTGGGATGCTGAAAGGACCATCGTTGCAACAGATGCTGTCCAAATAATCAATAATTTTGTTGATGGTATCCTTGTCTACAAAAATCCGAATTCTATTGCATGGGGCATAAATTATGTACTTGATGACCTTTCCAATAGTAGCATGAGAAAGGCCGGTAAAGAACTTATTGAGACTAGGTACAACTGGCTCAATATCGCAGAAAATACAATTGAAGCATACAATTTGGATGATAAAAATGATTGGATCCCTGGTGCTACACTTGGGCAAACAAAAAAGTTTTGGTGGAAAATTGATGATGATCTCAACCTTTCCATAAGTAGAGAATTTGATTCGTTAAATGGCGCGCTCAAGGTTGATAAGCTTATAAAGAAGGATGAATTGAGTAAATTGGATGATTATATGGCAGATGAACACTGGAAAGGTCTGTCAAATAACGTAGCTAAATTAAGAAATGGGACCGAAAAAGAAGGTATTGGGAAATTCCTTTATAATGATCTCCATTGGACAAATACAGAAGCTCAGCTATCAAGTCACATCGGATCAATATTCTATCGGGCTGGGGTGTGGGAGTACAATGGAAAAAAGAGAGGAATTCAATTTAGAAAAATAACAGGTGATTGGCACAAGTTGATAAAAAGCTACTATGATGGGTGCATTAAAGAACTTGATCTTGAGCAATTATAATATCATTGACCTTAAGTGTTCGAACTTTGGGATATATAGTCAAAATATGACTAAATAAGCATGCTGGAAGCAGCGAATCTGCCATCCTTCATTTATAGTTTATTCTATCAACACGCATATTGACCCCATGACCTAAGAATTTCCTAAAGCAAATTCTGTCAAGAGCTTTCTTTTCAAGTTAGTGGGGCCAGATAAACCATAAATTGTTGCAATACTAACATCTTGAACATGACGATCTCATCAAGGTTTGGTCTGCCACCTTACTCTGTTTTGCTTGTACATTTCTGCCATAATTGAAATAAATGGTTTCCAATTGATGAGATATTCTATTTCAGAGAGTTGTAACCGAGATTATCTAGAATACTTTACCAGTATGATGCTTATACTCCATTTCAACTTAATTTGAAACTAATCTCTATAAATATAAATTTCGACATTATTTGAAATAGAAAGTTTCAATATTATTTGAAATCCCTTGAAGCTGCTCAAGTGACAAAGATCGTTGTATGATAAAGACAGGATGTGATCGTATGAAAATAGAAATACTCGGTACGGGATGTGCAAAGTGTATTAAGGCAAAAGAGATAGTTGAAAAAGCTCTTCAGGAAAGCGGGCTCCAGGCGGAGGTTGTCAAGGTTGAAGATTATGAGACCATTCTTTCCTATGGAGTAATGATAACTCCCGGGCTTGTCATTGACGGCGAGGCAATGATCGCCGGCAGAGTTCCCAGTGTGGACAATGTTAAAAAATAGATCACCGGATGATATAGTTGTCACTGAACTTGGTGTGAAGAAGACAAGAAATCTGGATGTCGAGGATTCGGTGATCTCAGAGAGTCTGGAAAAGTGTGTCAAGCTTTTCTGTTCGCTCTCTGTGAAAACGAAAAGAATGTTAAAATATAATGCATCCACTGAAAAGTGATGTTATAAGATACATGACAGATGCAATCCGATCTTATAATTCAAAGATGCTGTTCCCTGTCAATCTACTCTGGAGGAAATGACAATGGTTGACGTGTTCTATCCCATGCAGTGGATAGCAGATAAGGTCACCTACGATCTACTTGGGATCGAAGCCACCACAGGTCTTGCAAAAAGCCTGAATTTTATTATCTACGATGTACTGAAGATATTCGTACTTCTTTGGGTTCGGGAAGAGTGTCTTTTCGCAGTAGCTGCAAATGGTCTTAAAGTAGGTCCCTAACGCATGTGTTACGAATTAAGAACCTCTACAAAGTTCCCAGTTTTCTCTATGCAGGCCATATACATTTCTTTATATTTTATCTGAATAAATGAGTCTTATGCCTTCTTTATCGTTACCCAGAAAACACTGCCTTTTGCATCAGGATTGTTTTCCACTCCAATGTGTCCGCCGTGCAGCTCGGTTATCTTCTTTGCTATAGCAAGCCCGAGCCCTGTACCCTTGACACCACTTTTGTCCACTCGCTTGAAACGCTCGAACAACTTTGGCTTGTCCTCATCTGCAATACCAGAGCCAAAGTCTGTGACAGTTACTTTCCACTCGTCATCGGAATCCAGTATATCTATGATCACTCTTTCTTTTTCGGGACTATATTTTATGGCGTTTGATAGGAAATTGACAAAGACCTCTTCTATCATGGGATTTACCTTTGCCATATATGCACCATCAGGCATTACTTCGATGTCCATTTCCCTTTCATCGATCTGTAGTTTGAGACTTTCCACGATCATCCTTAGCATCAGGGCAATATCCATGTCCTTGAACTCGATATTCTCAATGGTGTCCAGTTTTGCAAAGCTGGCTGCACTCCTGATCATCTCGATAAGTTTTTCGTTGTTCCTGTCGATGGTCTGCAGGATCTTCATTTTTTCCTCATCTTCCTCACTTTCAAGCAGGATGTCGGTATATCCTTTGACGACTCCTGCAGGATTGAGTAGATCATGGCGCAAAATATCTGTAAAAAGGTCTTTCATCTCATTAGACTCTTTTAACTGCTCTGTATGTTCCCTGAGTTTTTCGATACCTTCTCTGCGTTGCATGAGATTCCATAATCCTTGCATCAGCAACGTTAGCTGTCGCACGTCTGATCTATCATAATCCTCATCTTTGTTACCTACCCCTGCGGTGGCAACTATTCTTTCCCCTTCGAACACAGGTATGGTCAGGTAGTTAAACATCTCCACATGACCGGGTGGAAATCCTTTCTTGAGGGGGTCGGGAGCAAGGTAATCATTGACTATAATTGGCTTCCTTTGTCGTATAGGCTCTCCCCAGAGTCCGATATTTTTCACAGGATATACGAATTTCTTATCCGGGATAGTACATTTCTGCATCACACTGTTGGACCATGTGTGCATTGTGAGGAGGCTCTCATCCTCGCTGAGAAATGCAATGTAACCGATCGTGCTCTGTGTAAGCCTGACGGCTTGTTCATGCACAAAATCAGCTATCTGCTGCATTGGAGCGTCTGCCATTTGTTCAAGCTCCAGTAGTGCTTCAAGACGATACTCGTCAAGCTTCAGAGCATTTTCCAGTTCTATTCTTGAAGTGACATCTTCCAGGATACAAACAGTTCCATGAGGTGAACCCTGGCCTGAGATGCCAGGACTGCAGTATATCTCTATCTCTATTGCATCATCCTTTCCAGGGGGATGGAAATTAACCTGATAATGTGCAGACTCTCCCAAAAAAGTCTTTCCGATAATATTTTGCATGCCTTCATCTGTGAAAATATCGGCCATGTTCAAGCCGAAAATGTCCATTTTCTGCATATTGAGAATACTGGTGAGTTTTTCATTGCAGAAGGTGATCATCCCAGTCTCATCGAAGTAAATGATGCCCAATGGTGAACTTTCAATGATCATGCGATAGTCATTCTCATATTCCAATTGTCACACCTCATTCCATATTTTGTCTGGTTTTTTGTGTGAAGCGATCAAACCCACAACCAAAGACCAGACCGAAAATATCACTCAAGTAGTGTATTGTATCCGTTAGGATAGAAACTACACTTGTAAAAAGAAAACCTGTAAAAAGCATCTTTTGCAGATTTTATTACAGGCCCATCTCGTGTACCACAATGTAGTGGCACATTTTACCCCCAGATGTTTATCTAAAAAACATCATGTCGTCATTTTAACTGTTTCAAAGCTTCCCTGCAGGATGCGACAGCTGGAGCTCCAGATGTGATGTATATGACTTCCATGGTTTCCATGATCTCTTCCTTGGTAGCACCGTTCTTGAGCGCACTCTGCATTTGAACAACAGTGCACCTATCGCACTGTTTTGATGCAACTACTGCCAGAGCCATCAGTATTTTCATTTTTGCTGGCAGAGTACCATCTGACAACAGCTTATGGTTGCAACGGTTGTATTTTTTTAAAAAATCCGGGTCAAGGTCCCCAACGGTTTCAAGGATGCGAGGAGTGAAACCAAGTTTATCGCTCATACTGTCCAGTAATTCTTTGTGTTCAAGTTCTTCATGTTTAGACATTTAATACCCCCAATTGTCTTACAATAATTGCATGATCACTTATTATTTACTTATTTTGCTGGCAGAATGCATATGGCAAAAATGGTAAGTAAAAGTATTATCAATAATTAATAGGGGTTCGGGGTTCAGTTGACGTAAAAAGGTCTTGCAGAGAGAATGATCTCAATAAAGTAAGGGAACTGGATGTAGAGCTTGCTAAAAAGATAAGAGGAGAATAAGATGAAACCAACTGATGATTTAAAAGAAGAGCACCATGCTGTCACATTGATGCTGAAGATATTGGATGGAATCTGCACAGATCTCGAGTCCGGAAAAGAGGTGAAACATGAGCATCTCGGGAACGTCGTTGAATTCTTGAAAGTATTTGTTGACAAGTGCCACCACACAAAGGAAGAGGAATATCTTTTCCCTGCAATGAAAAAGGCAGAGATTCCTGGGTCAGAAGACATGATAGATTCCCTTCTGGAAGAACATGAACATGGAAGGCGAAATGTCAGAATGATAAGTGAAGCGGTTTCCGGAAATATGGACTCTGAAGCTCTATCAACAATAGTCCGGAGTTCAAGGGATTATATTGAACTTTTGACCCAGCACATCAACAAAGAGGAAAATAACCTTTTCCCCATGGCAGATGAACATCTTGCTCAGGAGATTCAGGTAGATCTGTTGAAATCATTTGAGATCGTTGAGATCGAGAAAATAGGTGAAGGCAAACACGAAGAGTTCCACAAACTTCTCCATAGCCTTAGGGATGTTTATGTGAAGTCGTAATTCAGCTATGACCAGTCTGAATTCTTCGAAAAGCATTTTCATGATATTATGAACTTTTTGAAAAGAATTGCCTGGCCTACATTATGGGAATGAATAACTCAAATTCAACAATTATGTAGTTATTAGACAATTTGATGTATAGATGAAAATAGGGGTAACTCTAGAGGAAATTTATTCTAAACAATAAAAAGTGGTAAATTGATTTTATTAGTATTCATGAAAGATAAATAAAGAGCTATCGGGGTATCAACCGAAGACGAAAATAAAAAAAGATTTCCTTTACTCCCTAGGGATTTGGAAATCCGTCGTTCACAACCTTTCTATATTAGTTGTAAGGTCAAAAGGCTCTGCATAAAATGGTGCCGTTGTAACGACAAAATCAACTGAAGCTGCATATTTTGGGATGTTTTCGAATGAAATACCGCCTACAGCAAGTTCGAGCTTTGGATTGATTTGTCTAAGTTTTGGAGCGACCTCTTTTAGTTCTTCGGGGGTGTAGTGGTCGAGTAATAGGATGTCGGCTATGGGAGCGTATTGAAAGACTTCTTCTTTGGTGCGTGGTTCTATCTCTATTTTTCTCATGGCTCTTAATTTATCGAAGGAACCTACTACGTTGAAATGATTTTGTGTTATCAGAATAGAGTCGCTAAGGGAGTTTCGATGGTGGTCACCACCGCCGGCATGTACGGATCGCAATTCGTATTTTCGGAAACCCGGGTGGGTTTTTCGGCTTGTAGCTATCATGATATCGGGATTTACTTCTCTTGCTTTATCGACCATCTTTCGGGTCTTTGTTGCAATGGCACAGGTCATTGAGAGGAAGGTCTGTGAGATTCGCCAGAGCTTGAAAAGTTTACGTAGGTCGCCTTCGGCTTCAAAAAGAATGGCATTTTCTGTAAACTCTTTACCGTTTTCGAGATGCATGTTCACTTTCAAGCCTTTCTTCTCATAAAATTCTGCCAGATCATCTGCACAGGAGGCAATACCAGGGTCTCTTGATCTTATTGTGAGACTTCCTTCTCCTTCGATACCGAGCAGTTCTGTGGTCTCATCTCCGTAGGGGCAATCCTCAAGCAGGTAATGTTCGAATTCTTCGATCATGGTTTCACCTTTGTTTCATAATTTAGATTTAACATTATGTCTGTTAAAAATACGATCGTATGACCACTGTGGTCAATAACTGCTGCTGTTCTAACGGAGTAGATGAACGGGCAAGTGGCATTACTAATGGAAAGCTTAGTGGAATTCAGCTATCCAAATGTGCCGGTTTACATCCTTTAGCGGTCATACATTCGAATTTAACATAGTCTAAGCAAGCGTTATGTATGAATGAACATAACGGTTATAAATGTATCGATTTGATCAGGATCTTATTGTTTTATCATTTTAAAATTAACATATTTTAATCTTACTTACTCTTGTTTTTCCGATAACTTGATATTTCCAAGAATTTTATTGATATAACATGGAGCTATCAAAAGTAGTCGAAACACTTGAGGAGATCGCCCCTCCTGAACTTGCAGAGGATTTCGATATTGATCGTATAGGTCTCACACTTGACCTTGACAACGATATCAAAAGAATAGCAGTTGCACTTGACCCTACCGAATATGTCCTGGAACGTGCAGCACAGATAGGCGCAGACATGCTCATCACTCATCACACATTGATATTCCATTCTGTGAACCTTATCTCAAAAGAGCTTGCAGGCTTGCTGAAAATTGCATTTGACAATGAAATATCCCTTTATTCGATGCATACGAACTATGACAGTGCAAAGGGTGGTGTGAACGATGTGCTCGCTCAACGTCTGGGTCTTAACGACGTATACGAGGTAGGTATGGGGCGGATAGGTACTATTGATGAATGCCCTCTGGATGTGTTCATCGATCATGTGGCAAAAAGTCTGAACACTCATCTTCAGTATGTTGGGGAAAAGGATACCATTAAAAAAGTAATGGTCTTTGGTGGCAGTGGTTTCAAGGACGACTATCTCGATATCGCAAGGGACAACGATGTGGATGCTTATGTTTCTGCTGAACTGAAACACGATGTTCTCCGCAGCTATGATGACCTGCTACTGGTAGATGCGACCCATTATGCAACAGAGAACCCTGCAATGGAAACTCTCTGTGAACGTTTGAAGGACTTATTAAAGATCGATGTTGAATTCATTGCGAACGATCCTTTCATCAAGGTGAGATGATGGCAGAAAAAGAACATGAAGAACTTTCTGATGACGATCTGGATGAACTTATGATGGAGCAGTCAAAAGCTCCCGGCTGTAAGAAGCACCGTGGTTATGGAAAATTCGATAAACCGCCTGTTAACAGGGGCGTTTCTGTTGATGATAAAGGCAAAGAAAAAAAAGAATGTTGACCTTTGGTCGTTACTTCATTTTTGATGAAGTATGCGATCAATTTTTTTAATTTATTCCCACGGTAAGTCTGGATATGTTTCTTTAAAGCTCGTGACTTCATTTAATAGATCAATGTAATTATTTTGTATTAATTGGATATGGTTCTCAAGGCCGAGAATCGTATCAATTTTTGAAAGTTTCATAACTCTTGCCCAGGATTTACTTGAGTTATGATTAACTGTTTCCCATCCATCTGATTGACCGGCAAGTTCGTTCATGAACTCAATTATCTCTTTTCTCTGTTCGCATGTAGGTGAAACTTCTAAACAAATTCCATAGCTTGGATATGAAGTTATATTCTTGGTATCAATCCAATATCCAAGGAGAACATTAAATCTATAATTCTGATTATAGCGGACGCAAACATACCGATTAAAATCTCTTAGTTGTGTCAAACAGGATGCCCTTTGTGACACTTTCCCTATCTCTGTTTCGAATTTATCGGAGACAATTCCGTAGATCGTCTCATCCATCATTTGTTGAACTTTTCTGAAGTTAGTTAGTGCCAAAATATCAATCGTATTAAAACAGTTATTAGTTGCCATATTATGTTCTTCCATAAAATTTAATGTTTCTCTTATTAATATGTCTTCACTATCAGTTTGTTTGTAATATGTGGACAAAAAATTGTATATTTCATACCATCTTATTTGAATAAAATATAGTTCATCTTCGTTATTGCATCCGGCAAATATTTTGTTTTCATCCTTGTTCTCATGATCGCGAGTGATATACACCAGTTTCTTTTTTCCAAAGTGATTAAGTTGATCAAGTTGCTCTGCATATCTTTTCAGTTGGTCATATCCTTCGGATGAACCTATTTTAGACTCTACAAAAATGAGTTCATTATGTGAGGCATTATTTATTTCAATGCAAATATCTGGTCTGCTATCTGAGAAATGATAATCTAATGCTTTGTATGTTTGCTGAGTCCATATTGTTGCAATTGGTTCTATAGCTTCAGTAATTTTAAAGTGGGTTAAAAAAGAGAGAAAGAATGACTGCTCATTCTCTAAAACAAAAGTAAATATTTCTGTAAAGAAATCTTCTAATGGGATTTGATTTGGATTTAATTGCAACAGCCGATCAAAAATAGACATGATTTTCTAAAGAATTTACTTATATGTATATGTTATGGAATAAATCTAAAAATAAATGTGAAATAATGGATGAGTGAAAAACGAAGTTCTCACTCTTCTTTCACATTGTTAATAACTCGTTTTCCGCGTTCCATTGGAACAATAGTGAGTTCTGCATATCCAAATTCGCGCTTTAGCGGCTCTTCCTGTGCTATCCTGTCCATTGTGAGTGCAACAGCAGCAACTTCGGAATGTGGCTGATTTCCAATAGCAACGTTCCAGTCAGCCAGATCGTATATCTCGGTTGGAACTTTTTCAGCACCAACCACTATCATGAGCTTATCGCACAACTTGATCTCTCCGGCAGCATCAGGAAGATTGATCCCGTACATGGAAAGGTGGCATACTTTCCCGCCTTCCTCTTTCCATTTTTCGATCTCGCTCTTCCAGTTGACATCATTTTCAACATAGAAGTCCCCTCCCCAGCGCTCGGCTACATCCTCGATGGCATTTTTAATTCCTTTATCATTGGATGCCAAGAGCATGCCTTCAGCACCGAGGGCGCGGGCTGTAAGGCCTACGTGGGTGGTTATTCTCTTGTCCCTCTCAGGACGATGTCCGAGTCGGAGTATCACAATTTTTTGCATTATAATTATATCTCCTTGAAACTCTGGATGCGCTCCAGCATCATTCCCTCTACAATGAACGGTGGTCTTTCCTTTGCGCTCTTGACCGCGTTTTCAAGTTTTGATTTCTTCTCTGCATAAATGGTCATCACAGGATCGCCTTCTTTCAAAGGTTCTCCCTGTTTCCTATGCAAAAGTATTCCTGCACCTTTGTCATTAGGTGCTCCTGCGAGCCTTGCGATCTGAACAAGGCGCTTGTTGTCCATCTCAAGTATATATCCGTTATTAGGGGCAATGATATCTTCAGTGAACTCTCCCACGGAAATGTCTTTGTGGGTCACATCAGGATTACCGCCCTGTATCTTGATGATCTCTTTGAACTTCGTCAGTGCTTTTCCGTTCTTCAGGGTCTCAATGGCAAGGTCATATCCCTTGTCTTTGCCAGCCACATTCCCCATCTCAAGAAGCATTCCTGCAAGTGATGCACTCTTCTCTATCAAGCTGTTCGGTCCCTCAAAGCTCTCAAGGACCTTCAATGCCTCGATCACTTCAAGTGCAGGTCCTATAGTGCGTCCCACGGGGGAGGCACCATAGGTCAGAGCACAATCCACATCCATACCAAGCCTGTCACCAAGATTGATCAGGTCCCTTGCGAGCTTTCTTCCTTCCTGTACGTTCTTGATCTTTGTACCGGGTCCGGTGGGTATGTCCATTACGACATGGTCTGCACCAATGGCACCTTTCTTTGCCATGATGGATGCAAGCATCTGGCAATGCGGGTCAATTGAAAGCGGGTATTCGACCTTTATGAGCTTATCATCCGCAGGTGCAATATTGGTAGCACCACCCCAGACAAGTACGCCACCAACCTCTTCGGTCATCCTCTTGATCTCAGCAGCATCGAACTCAACAGGTGCAAGTATCTCCATCAGGTCTGCAGTCCCTCCTGCACCAGTGATTGCCCTTGAGCTGGTCTTTGGGATAAGTAATCCGTTTGCAGCTACTATGGGAACGATGAGCAATGAGATCTTATTTCCGGGAACTCCTCCGATGGAATGCTTGTCCATTATTGGATGGGTATCGAATTCCAGCTTGTCCCCAGAATCTATCATGGCACGTGTAAGCCATTCGGTTTCATCATCGGTCATGTCGTTTATATATGTTGCAGTAAGGAATGCAGCAATTTCTATCTCGGCAAGGTTCTCTTCGACAATGTCCTTCACGAGTATGTCTATCTCTTCCTTTGTGAGCTTCTGTCCATCCATTGTCTTTCTTATAATATAGGTTGACTTTGGTTTTTCAGCAGGGAATACTTCGACCGTCTCGGTCCATTCCTTACTCAGTGCCTCTTTCACTTCATGGTATAACCCTATCATGCCAGGTGATATCATATCTTCCGTAAAATCTACGATGGCTGTTAGGGTCACGTGGTTCTTTATACGTACCCTGTCTCCTTCATGGACACCTAGCTCCTTAGCATCAATTGTGTTCAGGATCACTTTATATTTGCCTACTTTGACATCAATGGGTTGTACTTTTAGTTGCATTGTCTCACCTTTATGTCTTTAGTACTTTCATTTTTCTGGATATATAGGTTTACATTGGCTGACCTTTCTGGGTTGTGTTGATACTAGTTTTGTTTTTATATTACCAATAATCTTTTATAAAACGACACCATGATGATAATAATGATGATAATGCTGTGCAACTTGCAGTAAGCAATGTACTCGATCTGCATAATAATGAAGACATATTATGGGGAAGTCCCTCTATTTTGGTCCATAAAGAATATCGATCACAAAAGGTTTGGTAGAATGATAGAAAGTTCTGATAATGAGTTCGATGCAAAAAAAGACGAAAAAGTATCTGCGGAGAATATCGTAATGAATGCAATCGATGGGATGGATGACGGTTTGCCCTTGGATAAATCTTCAGAAGTAGGTACAAGTGAACCTCCTGAAGACATATTATCAAATATTGTAGAGATTGTGGAAGCTGATTCTCAGACCGAGCTCCTTTCTCAAGAAGAGTTAGAGAGTGATATTGGGGAATTACTCAATTTTAAGAAAAAAAATATTGATAAAAGCACCAATTTATCAGGCGAGATTAGTTCTGCATGGGAAAAGACCCTGAAAGAAATTGTTTCAGAGCACCCTATTCCAGAGGTTCTCCCCCTTGAGATCAAACCTGAATCGTTCATCCAGAAGTTCTTGAATATGGTTCGCGCCAAATCTTTTGAAATGGATGATTATGATATTGCAATACATGGTCCTCTTGTGGAAATAACTCTCCCAGAAGATTCTGTTTATGATGAAATTGAATTCTATAATGTGAACCCGCCATATTCTTACATTAGGGTAGTTTATAATCCCGAAATTCATGAATATTTATATCAGGTACTTGAACCTGAACTCTCAGAAGAGGAAACAAAACTTTTCAAGATGGTAAAAGAACGTCTTGGTGAAGTTATGGATACTCATCTGAAAAGTATGAACAGAATTGATTCCGAAGAGTATTTGAGGTCAAATGTTAATTCTTTCCTACACGATTACAGGATAAGAATCACCACCATAACTCGTGAAAAGATCAGTTATTTTATTATTCGTGATTACCTTGGCTACGGTGAAGTTGATGCTATTATGCGCGATCTGGAGATCGAGGATATTTCGGGTGATGGCCCTAACACGCCTGTCTATGTTTATCATAAAAAGTACGAATCTATACCTTCAAATGTAATTTTTGATGAGGAAGATGGATTAAATGCTTTGATCATAAGGTTAGCTCAAATTTGTGGCAAACACATTTCCATTGCAAATCCACTCTTAGATGCAACATTACCTGATGGTTCCCGTATACAGATGACTCTTGGAAGGGAGATTACTACAAGGGGAAGTACGTTCACTATTCGTAGATTCAATGAGAATCCAATCACACCTTCCGATCTTTTAAGCTATCATACATTTTCGAATGCAATGCTGGCATATCTATGGCTTGCTGTTGATTCAAGTAGGAGTCTCATTTTCGCGGGTGGCACTGCTTCAGGCAAGACCACAGCGATGAATGCTGTTTCTACTTTTATTCAGCCTGAAATGAAAATTGTTTCGATCGAAGATACAAGAGAATTGAACCTTGCTCACCCGAATTGGATACCTGGAGTCACACGTGAAGCGTTTGGAGGTGAAAATAAAGGTTCTATTGAAATGTATGAACTTTTAAAGGCTGCACTTCGTCAGCGTCCAGAATTTATTCTTGTGGGTGAAGTTAGGGGTGCTGAAGCATATGTGCTTTTCCAGGCGATGTCCACAGGACACACAACATTTTCTACCATGCATGCAGATTCCGTACAATCAATCGTGCACAGGCTTGAGAATCCTCCTATCAATGTTCCCAGGATCATGATACAGGCACTTGATATTGTGGCAATTCAGGCACAGGTGAAAGTTGGGGATGAGCGGGTAAGGAGGTGTAAATCGCTTACTGAGATCATAGGGGTTGATCCGAGAACTGGTGAACTTCTAACGAACGAGGTATTTGTATGGAACGCGTCAAAGGACTTATTCCAGTATTCAGGTCGTTCCTACATTCTAGATGATCTAATGGATTCAAGAGGCTGGGATGATGTTAAGGTCAAGGAAGAATTGCAGGAACGCCAAGACGTCATTGAATGGGCGCGCTTGAAGAATATCACCTACTTCAGAGACTTCTCTAAGATAGTGGTTGCGCATAAGCGTGAGCCTGAAACATTAATGAAACTTGTAAGGCAGGATCTGAATGGATAAATATTTCAGTATAGCTTTTGCGCTCTTTGGTAAATACTATGTGGACAAACGTTCAAAGTATTTTAATTTGAGGCGGGACCTTCTAAGGTCCAGGCTGAATATGGGGTATGACAGGTATCTTTCTGGCGTTCTTCTCATTTCGATTCTCGCCACATTAGGCATACTTCTCCTATTCTTTTTTGTGATAGTACTCATTGGTGTACCGGTGATAGAGGCTAATAGATTTGGTTTTCCAGCATGGACTGCTGCTTATCGTCCTTACCAGCCTATACTGGTAGCTGTTTTTGGAGGTCTATTTTTTGCAGCTTTATGTTTTGTTAGTGTCTATTCACTATTGAAATCTTATCCTGCTATGGTCGCAGGTGACAGAAAACGTAAGATCGAACAGATGTTGCCTTATGCTATCAACTATATGTCTGCAATGTCTGGTGCAGGGGTTCTTCCGGTAGATCTTTTCCGTGCTCTTTCAAACAATGAGATATATGGTGAGATGTGTGTCGAATCAAAATATCTTGTGCGTGATCTGGAAGTTCTTGGCAGTAACCTTGTGTCTGCAATGAAGAATCTTGCATCTTCAACACCCTCTCCGATGTTACAGGAATTCCTTCAGGGTGCTATCACAGTTGTAACGTCTGGTGGTGAACTTGAGTCCTATTTCAAGATCAAGGCTGAACAGTACATAATTGATAACAGGCAAAAGCAGAAAGAGTTTTTAGAAACCCTTGGTCTTCTTGGTGAGACATATGTGACTGCATTTGTCGCAGGTCCTTTGTTCCTTATTATTACGATAGCTATCGTATCACTCATGGGTGGTGCAGATCAGGTATTCCTATATATTCTTGTTTATGGTTTGATTCCAGTTGGAAGTGCGATGTTTCTCGTGATTATAACGTTAATAACTCCGGAGGAATAATAGTGAAATTCAATAAAAAGACCGGAAGAAATGTTGTTGAAATTGATGAACTTGATGAGGAACAGCTCACTACTTATGAGAAACAGATTATTCTAATGAAGCTTGATGATATCAAGAAAAATGATCGTTTAAGAGATTTTATGAAGGATCCAAAAGGTTCCTTTTCAACATATCCTTATTATGCTATGGCCTTCAGTGGACCGGCAGCAATTATATTCATGATCGCGGGTTTGTACCTGACTTGGGGGACACCCGGCATTGATAATGTTCTTATTTTCTCAAGCTGGATATTTATTCTTCCTCCTGCATTGACATTTTATCGTAAAGCAAGATACATCAACAAGGTCGAGGAATATCTTCCGAACTTTCTTCGTGATATTGCAGAAATGAGCAGGGCAGGTCTCACCCTTCCGGCTTCTGTAGAAACTGTCGCAAAAGGTGAATATGGTGAAATGACCAAAGAGATCCGCATGATGGATGCTTCTCTTTCATGGGGTATCTCCTTTGAGGATACGCTTGAGAATTTCGGAAAAAGGATGAACACTCACCTCATTACCAGGTCAGTAGCACTTATTACTCAGGCAAATCGGGCAGGTGGTCGTGTTTCTTTTGTCCTCGAGGCTGCTGCAAGGGATGCGAGTGAGATAAAGACCCTTGAAAGAGAGCGCCGCGGCAATATGGCTGTTTATGTTGTGATCAGTTACATGTCATTCTTTGTATTCATTTTTGTGATATTGATGCTGGCTACAAGGTTCGTTCCCACTATGCATATGGCAAGTGTGGCTTCATCTTCATCACCTGCAGGTGGTTCTTTCATAGGCAGTTTCGATGCTGATAATTTCATACGCATACTTTTCCATGCGACTATCATCCAGGGTTATATGAGTGGCCTTGTTGCAGGACAGATGGGGGAAGGCAGGTTGAGTGCCGGGTTGAAACACTCTTTCGCCCTGACATTAATTGCATGGCTTTCATTCATAGTGCTTTAAACCTATGAATGATCCCGAATGTTGGTCGATCAAACCGTTGGAATGTCGGTTGAACGGCTGACTAAATGAACGAACGCTTAGTTATGTATGTAAATCAAAAAAGTATTAGAAGCTCATAGTTTTAAAAATGAGCTTCTCGCCTTTTCTTTTATGGATGTGAAAAAATCTTTTCCTTTTGCATCGATTCCTACTATGAGCGGTCCGAATTCATGAACTTCAAGTTCCCACACGGCTTCCGGCATTCCAAGGTCGAGCCAGTGCACATTCGTGACGTTCTTTATGGATTCTGATGCAAGGGCAGCACATCCGCCCGTATAAGCAAGATATACGCATTTTTCTTTCATGGAATCAGCCACATTTGTCATGCCACCCTTTCCAATAAGGACTCGGACATTGAAATTTTCAAGAAGTGCAGGTGTCATCTTCGACATTCTGTCACTCGTTGTAGGACCTGCTGCAATGACTTTCCATTTCCCATCTGTCTGTTGCATAAGAGGGCCACAATGGTAAATGGCTGCACCTTCAAGGCTGAATGGTAGTTCTTTACCTTCTTCTTTAAGTTCAAGGATCCTCGCATGTGCTTCATCCCGGGCTGTCAGTACTGTTCCTGAGATATATACGATATCTCCGGTATTGAGTTCTTCGATATATTCTTTTTTCAGGGGTGTGTTGAGATGATATTCCATCATTTATCACCTCCTAGAACAACTGATGCGTGTCTGTTCGCCCAGCACTGGATATTGATGGCTACGGGGAGTGAAGCAGTGTGGCAGTAGGATGTAGCAAGATGAACTGCAAGTGCTGTGGTATCTCCTCCAAGTCCCATGGGTCCGATCCCAAGGGAATTGATGTCTTTGAGAATGCTTTTTTCTTCATCGGTCATGTCCGTTACCTCACGCAGGAGGGTAGCTTTTGCAAGACGGGCAGCTTTATCAAAAGACCCTCCGATGCCAACTCCGACTATTATCGGTGGACAGGGTCTTCCTCCAGCGTTAAGAACGGTCTCAAGGATGAATTTCCGAACATCTTTCAACTCTGTAGGATTCATCATCTTGAGGGCACTCATGTTTTCCGAACCTGCTCCCTTTGGTGCGACCGTTATCTTTAGCTGATCGCCTTCAACAAATTCGTATTTAATATCGGGGAGTCCATCTCCGGTGTTATCGCTACTGTTGCTTCTTGTTATGGGGTGTACTGCATTTGGTCTGAGGGGGACTTCCTGTGTGGCTATTCTGGATGCTTCAATGATAGCTCCCTTAAGGTCAATATCAAGTTTCAGTTCCCTTCCGATCTCTACATAAAATATAAGTATGCCTGTGTCCTGACAGAGCGGTATGTTGTTGTTGCTTGCGATATCAATATTCTTCAGTATCGCATCGATCTGTGATATTGCAACGTCACTTGACTCATTTTGTCTTGCATTTTTAAGTGCGTCTATAACATCATCAGGGAGTTGTGTCTCTGCCTCTTTGATTATATCTACAGTGGCCTCAACTACATTTTTGTATGTCACCATGCTTTTCACCATGTCTACCATTACGTATGTAAAAAAAGATCAATCAAATAATTAAAATGGTGCGGGAGAAGGGATTCGAACCCCCGAACGTCTACACGAGCAGATCTTGAGTCTGCCACCGTTGGCCACTTGGTTACTCCCGCATTTGAGAAATACGTTGCTATTAACAGCAGTATTTGTTATAAATATATCGATTGTAATTATTTCAATTTGTTATTATTAGATGCGTTTATTGAGGATCTTTCCTGTTCTTATGATGCTCTCATAAATAATTTTATATTTCGTTTATATTGGCACTATCGTTACAAATACATTGTTATTTTTGGAATTATATTTATTAGTGAGTAAGTAATTATGTTGTTCTGATGACAACCGTTCGATCTGATTATGATCTATCAACTGGTCCATGCAATGACAATCAGGGCAACAAAGAGCTTGTTCTTAGTGTTGCCAGTCGTGGCTGGCATCCAAAAATGCTGTCTGAGAAGTGCAGTGTTGATTATCATATGCATTTTGGAGGCTCCACCCTTGATCTTGAAGGTTTGATCGAGTTCATGGGAGCTATCCATTATGCCCTTCCAAACCTTGTGTTCGAGATATATGATGTCATTGCAGAAGGTGACAAGGTAGTGACACGCTGGAGTGCAAGTGGCACTCACCTTGGTAAGTTTCAGGGAGTTATACCGACAAAAAAACCTGTACATTTTACAGGAATAACTATAAGCCGTATTGAAAATGGAATGATCGTTGAAGACTGGGAAGAGGTGGATCAGCTCAATTTTGCACAGCAGTTCGGTTCTTTTTCAGACATGTTCTGATATTGTCCCTTCTGTATCCGTATGAAATATCTTTTATAGAAACAGATGACTCTACAGATGATAATAATATATATCTTAATAAAAACGTGATTTTATCCCGTACCACTAACAAAGGAGAGTTTATTTGGTCAGCACTAGCACCTTGTTTGCCCTTTTCCTTGTATATTGGGCAATTGTATCTATACTTGATAAGAAAGGAATATTTGAGCGATATAACATATCTACCTATGGTCCTGTCCTTATGATCAGAACGGTGAAAGGGCAAGCCCTGTTGGATACTCTTGCACGCCCGAAGAGAAGTTGGAGAACCTTTGCGAACATTGGTATTGTCCTTATGTTCGTTGGTATGTTAGCCATGTTCTTGATCATCATTATCTCAGACATTGCGATGCTGGCCTCTATAGGCGAAAGCACATTGCCGGAACCGGGTAAGTTCAATGAGGCAAGGAATATTTTTCTGATACCGGGTGTCAATGAGTTCATACCCCTGACCTGGGGTGTTATAGCCTTGCTTGTCACTCTTGTTGTTCATGAGTTCTCACATGCTATTCTCTGTAGGGTCGAAGGTATCAGGGTGAAATCCATGGGTATCCTTCTTGCTATCGTTCCTATAGGTGGTTTTGCTGAGCCCGATGAGGAAGAGCTATTTGGTGTCAAAAAGGAAGATACTGAAGGTTTAGGTGCTAATACTACCGATGGTCCTATTGAAAGGCGTATTCTGGGTACCGAAAAAGAAGTGATGCCTAAAAAGGTTGCTTCAAGGGAACAGAGAGCAAGAATACTTGCTGCCGGAGTAATGTCTAATTTTGTGGTTGCCTTAATAGCATTCATACTTTTCTTCGGCCCGGTCCTTGGTGCTATAGCTCCAATGAGCGATACCATGATCATCAATGTGACCTCCGATTCGTCAGCTAATATTGCAGGGCTTGAAAACGGTATGGTCATAACACAGATCGATGATACTTCTATTCAAAAGGCCAATGACATCATTCTTTACATGAACAATATAGAAGCAGGGGCAGTTGTTCAGGTACATGCTTCAAAGGACCACAACCTACTGGTCTATGATGTTGAGGTTGGGAATGATACGGATGATGGCATAAAGGGGATGTATGTCAATAATGTCGTTACGGATTCTCCGGCTGAAGCAATGGGTCTTGAAAGCGGTATGCTGATAATAAAGATCGATGATACTGCAATTAGTTCATCTGAAGATTTTGTTACCTTTATGAACTTCACTAAGACCGGTCAGGTCATCTCTGTGGAAACAGTGATAGCTGGTAAGGCTACAGGAGATAACGTCTCTTCTGAAATATTCGAGATCGAACTGGCTTCCCACCCGGAAGGTGGTTCCGAAAAAGGTTTCCTTGGTATCTATTATAGGCCCAATGAAATTGAAATTGAAATTGTACCTCTTGGAATGTCCATAGGCGAATTTCCTGCAAAGGACTACCTTGCGGCTCTGAAAGCTATCCCTTCGATGCTTGGTGGATTTACTGGTTGGATCATTATTCTGGGCCTTCCGATATTTGGATTTGCAGGCGAGGGCTTCCCGGGATTCAGTGGTCAGCTTGCACAGTTTTATTCTCCGATAGGATGGGGTGAGCCATTAGGAATAGGCATATTCTGGATCGCGAACACATTGTTGTGGGTAGGATGGCTTAATTTTTATGTTGGCCTTTTCAATTGTCTGCCGGCAGTACCACTTGATGGTGGTCATGTGTTCAGGGACTATCTGCACGCTTTAATCAGTAGGTTCATTTCTGATGAGGCGAAGGCAAAAGAGGTATCTTCCGCCATTGCAGCATCTTTTACAATGCTGATACTGGCTTCGTTCCTCTTTATGATATTCGGTCCTTATATTGTACACGGATTCTAAGTGTACAATACATTTACATAGATCTGATATTAGTAGTAAAATATAGGTATAAGAGGCAAATTGGATGAAGTACCCAAATTTCTTACGTACGGATATGGCAGGGTATATTGGTATCTCCATAGCTGTCGTTGTTATCTATATTTTTATTTTTATTAAGCTAATGCAGTTTGAACAACAGTTCGAGCACATCAACTTCCACGATGCTCTGTACTGGGTAGTCTCAACGATCACAACTGTTGGTTATGGTGATATCGTCTTCAGATCGATTATTGGGAAGTTATTCTCTATAGTTGTGCAGGTATCTGGTATTTCCATGTTCTTTGGTATTCTGATAACCCTTGTTGTAACTCCATGGTTCGAGAAGACCATGAAGCTTCCTTTACCTGCAAGGGTTCCTAAGAAAATGTCCGATCATATTATCGTTTGTGGCTATAACCAGCTTGTAGAAACCTTGATAAATGAGTTTCAGGAGCAGGAACTGGACTTTGTCATTCTTTCGGATGAGGAGGAAGTTCTTCGTTCCATAAATAAAAAACATATCCCATGTTTGTATGGTATAGCCAGTGAAGAATCTTCTCTTGAGAATGCGAACATCCATTCTGCAAGGTTTCTAATTGCCAATATGTCGGACAGGGAGAATGCAAATATCACTCTGACCGCACGCAAGCTTAGTGATGTTCGGGTAATTGCGGTGGCTGAGGATGCTTCTAATGTGAAGTACTTGAAATATGCAGGTGCTGACAGGGTAATTTCTCCAAAGCTCGTTCTTGGCAGGTTCATTGCAAAAAAGGCTGTAGATCCTATCCTTGGAATGGTTTCCGGTGCAACCGAGTTCTTTGATGGTTATCGGATCGCAGAACTTCCGATACAATCTAAAAGTATGCTTGTTGGTAAAACACTTCTTCAGGCATCGATAGAAGATAGGACGGGC
Organism: Methanococcoides burtonii DSM 6242; assembly: GCF_000013725.1. Classification (NCBI taxonomy): domain Archaea; kingdom Methanobacteriati; phylum Methanobacteriota; class Methanomicrobia; order Methanosarcinales; family Methanosarcinaceae; genus Methanococcoides; species Methanococcoides burtonii. The sequence continues at coordinate 221,597 of NC_007955.1, read as the reverse complement.
GCCAAGGTCATAGCACTGCGCAAAAGCGGGAAGTTAACATTCGATATTGGTCACAATGATCTAATAAAAAAGAATACCGTCCTCCTTGCAGCTGGTACAATTGAACAACTTGCAAAACTTGAAAATTTAGCTGGGTGAAATATTGCTATGAGGACAGATGAACATTTGATAGTACTTGGTTATGGTGATGTGGGTAAGCGCATTGTTGAGGTGCTTCAGGACCATCAGCTTAGTTTTGTAGCAGTTGATACAAATGAGCAGAATTTTTCAAATGCTGATTTCCCCTATGTTGTGGGCGATGGTACGGATGAAGATATCTTAAAGGAAGCTGGTATCGATAAAGCATCAACTCTGATTATCACTTTGAACGATGACAATGATGTCATTTTTGCAACCCTTATCGGACGTGGCATGAAACCGGATTCCCTAATATTCTCACGTGCCAATTCTGTAAGGTCGATCGATAAGATCTACAAGGCAGGTGCCGATTATGTGGGGTCTCTCTCGATAGTTGCAGGACAGATGCTTGCCAAGATAACTTCTACATGCACAAAATACGAATGTGACGATCTTTTCGAAGATATTGTTCTCTATGAAGGAATCGGAATTGAGAAGTTTCATTTGCATAAAGGCTCTCCTATAGTCGGTATTTCTATAGTTGAACTGGATCTTGTCAAAAAGTTAGGTTGCAGGGTACTGGGCGTTGAACGCAATAAGGAAGTTACTATCGATCCGCATGATCTGTTTGTCCTTGAACTTGGGGACGTGGTTGCAGTGGTAGGTAGCAGAGAACAGATGGAATTGTTCCACAATGCATATGTGACAAAGAATTGATATATTCCTGGAAATACGATATTATGGATACTCTTATTCTGGTTGCATTGGTGCTATTGCTTTCTGTCCTCTTCTCATTTCTCGGAATGGGTGGTGCTGTTATCTATGTGCCACTGTTCTATTGGCTAGGGATAGATCTGATAACTGCCATTGCAATGGCTCTTATGCTCAATGTGGTCACAACTGCTTCTGCATCCGTTACTTATCTAAGGAAAAAGACAGTTGATCTCCCCACAGCGGCACCGTTTATCTTATCTTCTGCAATAGCTGCACCATTGGGAGCGTATGTCTCTACATCTGTTCCGGAAGAGTTCGTCCTTCATACTTTCAGTGTGGTCGTAGCTGCTGCCGGTGTACTTATGATACTCTTGAAAGATATCGGGGAAAATGATACTACTTCTAACTTGGATATAAAGGAACGTTTAGCTATCGGGATAATCTCCGGTCTGTTCATAGGCTTCATTGCAGGACTGCTGGGCATAGGTGGTGGTATCTTCCTTGTACCGATACTTGTGTTCATGGGATTCGGCGTAAGACGTGCTCCTGCAACATCTGCTTTGGTAGTTTTGTTCTCTTCCCTTTCCGGATTCCTTTCACACATAAGCAATGCCCAGATAGAATTTCGTACACTGGCGATCCTTGGAATTGTGTCTTTTATCGGAGGTCAGCTAGGTTCTCATCTAATGTACCTTAGATTTCCATCTCTTAGTGGTTTTTTTGAGAGATACTTTCAAAAAATATTCGGCCTACTATTGATATTAATCTCCATGATGCTGCAGTTATCCCTTCTTAAATGATGGCATAATACGTCCCATGATTCTGATTTCATGATGGAAAACTTTAATAATAACACCAAACCTTGAAACAATGGGTGCTTTTGATCCAATTAACAACTTGAAATATATTGTATCAGACCTTACACTTAAAAAGCAAAATAAACAATTAAACCTGCTATAATTGAGATAGTAATTGCCAAGAAAAATGCAATGAACGATTATGATATTCTGTAAATTGTAGCAATCAATAATTTTTTGGAGTAAGGTCAGGAACAGACATTAGCATTTTCAGCCCATGAATAGATTCATGAACTGAAAAAATGCTCAATTACTGACTGCTTTTGGGCTTACCTGCGCCTCGACCAGAATTTCGACCTGAGTTCTTCTTGGATGTACTTTTAGCCTGGCCTCGATTGGTGTTCTCGGATCGTCCATCTTTATTTTTACTATCCTTATTAGCACTACTACTTCTACCGCCTTTGCCTTCTCCTTTTTTGCCTCTACCTCTTTTAGGTCCGGTGCTTCCAGTTCGTCCTCTCTGTTGCTTGGGAGCTGGCTTCGCTGCGTCACCTGTGGCATTCTTCGCTTTTTCGGAGTGGTAATTATGCTCTGCGACCTCGATCTCCATATCGGTGAGTTTTTCGATATCACGAAGGAAATCCCTTTCATCCGCTGCACAGAATGAGTATGCTGTTCCTTCAGCTCCTGCTCTTGCTGTACGTCCTATGCGGTGCACGTAGCTTTCAGGGATATTCGGCAGGTCATAGTTTATTACATGGGATATGTCCTCGATATCAATTCCTCGGGCAGCTATGTCTGTTGCGACCAGTACACGCAGTTGTCCGGACTTGAAATTCTGAAGCGTTTTTGTACGGTGGGTCTGGGACTTGCTTCCATGGATAGCACCCGCATTGATATTGCTCTTGTTAAGCATCTCAGTGACCTTATTGGCACGGTGCTTTGTACGTGTGAATACGAGGACACAGTCCAGATGTTCGCCCCTTAGTAAATGCAAAAGCAATTCGTTCTTGTTATCCGAATCCACGAAAAAGATGAACTGCTCTATGCGCTCAACGGTTGTTGCCTGCGGAGTAACCTCAACCTGTGCAGGATTGCTGAGCATCTTCCTGGCAAGTGTAGATATCTCCGGGGACATGGTGGCTGAAAAGAAAAGGGACTGACGCTTTTTTGGCAGCATATCGACAATTTTGTTCACGTCGTTGAGGAAACCCATGTCAAGCATCCTGTCCGCTTCATCGAGGACAAAATATTCTACATTTGAAAGCTTGATGTGTCCTTGCTGTATCAGATCCAGCAGTCTGCCCGGAGTTGCTACAAGGCAATCTACACCTCTTGAGAGAGCTCTTACCTGTGGTGTCTGTCCGACACCTCCGAATACAACTGTATGTTTGTAACGGGTGTATTTGCCATAAGTGGCAAAACTCTCCCCGATCTGTGCTGCAAGTTCCCTTGTTGGGGCAAGCACGAGTACTCGTGGTTTTTTCGGAGTTGCCTTTTTGTGAATTGCAGACATATTTTGAAGAATTGGCAATATGAATGCAGCCGTCTTGCCAGTTCCTGTCTGAGCGATACCGATCATATCCCTATTATCCAATAGATGGGGGATGGATAGTTCTTGTATGGGAGTAGGTGATGTATATCCTTCTTCGGTTAATGCCCGCTGAAGCGGGAAAATCAAATTTAAATTATCAAATGACACGTTATACCTCTGGTTAAAATGTAAAAATTGTTGGAATTTATCTGACTCATCTTTCTGATGAGTAATAACCCTGATGGTTATGGTTCAAATTTTACTATCGATTTTGAAGATATTGTTCATCTTATAATGGTAGATGTTGACCTTCAACGTGAAAGTATTGGATCGCAACTTCTTGTTCATTCCGGGAAGGAGTTGTCCGGTCATGGTGCTACAACTCTCCACGTTGAAACATTTGAGATAAATAATCAGGCAGTCAATTTCTACAAGAAAAATGACTGTATTCTTACCAGAAAACAAAAAGAACAGGGTCTTAATATCAATAGGTTATTATTTGAAAATGCAACACGACATAATGATGATGATTGTCACATCTGAAAAACATTAGATATGTTAATATACTATTAATTAATATGTATATATTAAGAGCTATCTGTAATCTATAATTGGGGAGTACGGGGGTACAATCAGATAAATAAAAATTGTGGTGGTGGCTCTTTATTTTATGTGTCGAGGGTGATACTTTGTATCTCCCTCTATCCCCTCTAGATGTTGAGAACTTTAATTGTCATGTTATCAGCGACTATAAATATATTTTATTTACATAACATTTTGTATCTATTTTTCTAAAATAAAAGGCTTAGTCGAGAAATTTGAAAAAACGATTAAAGAAAGGGTTGTTATCCCTGTCTCAAAATTGTCTCGTAAAATAAAATACAACGAATTCAAGCCCAACCAATCTGCTGGAGGGTAATCATATCGTTCCATATTTTGGTCATGTGTTTGATAAGATTTCCTTCGAATATCATCAGATAGGTATAGTCTGCTGCGGCGGTCTTACCTGTTGGGGGCACAGGACCACCTGGACCAATCTGAGTTCCATGGAATACAGCACAAGCTGCAACGCTATTCCTTTCTTCGTCTTCTGCAAGGAAAAGTAGCTCATAATGTCCATCTGGTATTGGGGTTAGTAAGTTCTTCATCCATTCGGTGTAACCTTCCACAGTGTTTATTCCATCCAATGCACCTACTTGGGCAGAGAATGTTGCACCAGGATGATAGTATTGCTTACAGACTTCTCATCCTTTTCCAGTTTCACATGCCTCGTAAAACTTTTTTGCCATTTCTAAATTTTTGTTCACCTTTCAACCTCCATTTTCCCATCACACATAATGTAACAGAAATTAGGCTTTGTAGAAATCCTCATCCAAACTAAAAACACAGTCTTGACAAATTTTTGAAGTGTGTTCCAGATTTATAATTTGGAACAAACACATTCATCCCCTTGTATTTAAGTTGGAGAACAATCACAGGGGGATTTATAAAAATGAGTGGCTTAGTTGAAGTTAGAAAAGAGGATTTCTACAGAGCCAGATATTTTTATTACGATTAATGATTCTTGGTGGACTGGGTGGTTACTTTGCATCAAAAAGAGAGATAAAATTTCTTATCGTTGCAATTGCTTTGGTTATATTATGGTTTTTGGTTTTTATATATTCATTTCATTTTCATTGATGGGTGAACAAGTGAAAAATTTAAATAAAATTCATTTTAACTCCGTATCATATGCGAGACATCAATCATCCTCCGGTGCCTCAGTCTGGAATTGGAACATCACAAGCACTTCGTTGATACCATTCTGCCTGCTTTGCCTGTCAAAGATCCCATAGATCTCATCCATCAGGGAAGTTTTGATCTGCGAACCATCCAGAATATCAAGCACAATAAATCCATTTCGATCAAGCCCATAGGTGACCACAGGTCCATTTGGATAGGTATATTCCAGCATATCTTCGCTTACTCCTTTTTCAACAATTGCAAGTTCATCAAGCCAGTAATCCCTCTCATCCTCGATATAGAATTCCGGTTCCTTTCCATAAGTAGCGATGGCACCGTACTTGTGTTTGTTTACAATTCCTTCAATGCTTATTTTTGCAGAAGTGCGTACAAGTTCCGAATCATCATTCAATGTTTCTTTAAGAGGTTTGACAGCCCTTTCATCCCCAATCCTGCCAAGAGCTTCAGCAGCACGGGTGCGCGTACCTGCGAGTCATTATCCCCTAACGCAAGGATGAGAGATTCTACCGCAGGCTCACCTATTCTGCTTAGAGATTGTGTTGCAGGACCAGATACGTCATTAACGGTTATTAAAACCATCAGAGGTTCTACTGCTGGTTCCCCCATCTCACCAAGAGCCTGGATCGCCCATATCCGGGATGGTTGACTTTCATTTAGATCGTTTGCAACCCTGACAAGAGGTTCGAATGCCGGATCACCAATATCCACAAGAGCAATTTTTGCAGCGTTTCTAACATCGCTGTCCCTGTCGCCCAAAACATCAATTAGTGGCTCAACTGCAGTTTCATTTCCGATCTTACCAAGGGTCTGGGCTGAATTCTCCCGAATCTTCGGGTCATAGCTACCCAATGCCTGTATCAGGGGTTCTACTGCCGATGCATCCATTTCAACGAGTTCTTTGACAGCATTAACCCTGACAGAAATGTTCTCGTCTGCCATATCTGATATCAATGACCCCGCTGCGGAAGTGCTGTCATAAACATCAGTATGTGAGATAGGTGTGCTCGGAGATATTGCCTTGACCATCAGAATCTCATGACCATAATTGGAGGTCTTTGTTGTGAGCTTCCAGGTTGGATAGTATGTGGTTTCATCCCCATAGCCATACGGATAAACATCAAAACGGTCGAAATAAACAAATTCAACTTCAGTGATCCTGACACGTCCAAGAGATGACATGGGATAATCACCCCTGTCTGTGACAAAATTGCCGACCTTTACTTGCCGTGTCAGGTATCCTTTTGAGTTTTCTATCTTTGCTTCTCCTATGGGATGAAAGCTATCTGCATTGAATTTTGTATCCTCAATAGAATCATTGATAACAAGGAAACAAACATCGTTTGCAGAACTATTGAAGTCTTCAGTAGAGTTCACGAAATCGACGTGTAGGATATTCAAAGGAATCTTTGCCTGAAAAATAGACAGATTGTTTACCGGTACTTCAGGAACTTCCGCATCCAAGCGGACTCCGGGATAGAAGAACGCACCAATAACAAGAACTACCAACAGAAACATACTCAAAATCGTAATTAAAATCTTTTTGTTTCCCTGCATTGACTTACCCTCAATAAAATTATGTCCTTACCAAGCATATTACAATTCAAAAATTTTCCATAATAGTTACAAGATGATATTCTTTGCCATGCTCTCCGTCAAGCGTAAAAGACAACACAGCAGTCTCATTGGGACTTAAAGTAACTGTTTGGGAACTGCTATCCCTACTTCGCCATTGGATTCAAGTGAAGCAGTAACATTTGCACTTCTTGAAGTATTAGCACCATTCCTAACTCGCATATCAACATCGTAAACAATGCCTTTTGATAGATCAAAGGACCTGTGGAATGTAGAAGGAGTCTCATAATAAATGTCATCATCATAGACATTATTGGAAATGTCAGCATCGGAAGCATGAATGGTAACATACCCACTGGCAAAAAGAACTCCGATCATCAGAGCCCCGCCAATTATTTGCAATCCCTTGTATGACAGGAACTTTTTATTTTTTATCATGATCATCCATACCACCAGTCATTAATTCCATTTCATCCTTTGTCAGTACATCTGTTGCAGTCGTCAATGTAATCAAAAATAAAAGGATGGTAATTTGACATCTGTTTCATCGAGAAGCTCCTTTAGCAAAAATGAATACAGCGATCAGTGCTAAAAATGAAGTTATTATTCTAAATCCAGGAATGATCTCAGAGCGTTGTTCATTGTTATTTTCTACTGGATCAACATTCGATTCTTCAACAATTTCTTCATCGAGAACAATAAATCCATCATACATGAATGCAACCGGTACTTCTTCAATCCCGACCTTCTTTCCCTGCTCTTCGAATATCTCATATATCTCATCCAGAGTAGAATTGTCAATGTCTGTTCCCTCAAGGACCCCAACTTCGACACAGCCATTAATTCCACAACCAGTCCAAATCACCGAACCATTCGGATGGAAGTAAACTTCGGTTTCATTCCTCGCACCTTTTCCGATCACCATGAGCTTCCCGAGCCAATCCCTTCTTTCAGTTTCGTTCTCAAAAGAAGGCATTCTGCAATAAGTTGTTATTACATTAGTCTCATTTCTCAGTTCTTTAAAAGTTTCAGGTCCAAATTCAAGTGACTTACGACCAATGGAATTATGATCATCCGTTGAGAAATTCTCCATTTCTTTTTCAATTCTCACCCTACTTCTTTCTACTATCTTATCATACCCAAGAAGTTCTTCAGAAATATCGTTGTCTCTTATCGTAGTATTATCAACCCTTTCATCAAGGTATAGGTTACAATTGTTGTTTCGGATCGTGTTGTTCAACAGGATATTACCATTACTCCCTGACGATACAAAAATTCCAAAACCGTAGTCTCCAATCTTGGATAAGATGACGTTATTAAGCAGTTTATTGCCAGAACCTGAAATAACAATTCCCCTGTTTTCATTCATTGTTACAATGTTGCCTGCCGGTGTGTTATTATCACCACCAACACTGATTCCAATTTCATTATTTGATGCATTGTTATGTTCTACGATATTGTTGTTGGAACCGTGAATTGCTATTCCGGAAGGATTATCAAATACAATGTTACCGTTTATTGTGTTGTAATTGGAAAAAGAGACAAGTATCCCATCATAGATGTTAGAATTCACCGTATTGTTTACCAGAATATTGTTTTAGCTGGATAAAAAAGGTAGATACCGTTTCCATTATTTGAAACAATATTGTTTTGAATGATACAATTGGATGCTTCATCAATGTATATTCCACCTTTGTACATTGTTGTATTCTTTATGCCGCCCATTACCGTAAACCCACTGATATTGACACTATCTGAGCTTACATGAATTACGTGGTCTTGATTGTTGGCAGCCTCAACAATCGTATCTTCGGGATTGCCGGATTGTGACATTAATGTTAAACTCTTGGAGATGTCTATGTTCTCCATGTAGCTCCCCGGCTGAACAAGAATAACATCTCCCTCATTTGCGTTGTCTACAGCCTTCTGGATCGTTGCATAATTTGCCTCGTCGCCGGCGCCAACAATAATAGAATTCGCCGTTACAGTACCGGCAGTCATCATCAGAATGACAAATGTTATTACAATACAGATTCTAAGCATTATCCTTCCCACCATCCCCAATATTTTTTACAATCTTTTTTTTGCAGCTTCAAATACACAGACAAACTATTATGTTAACTTCATCAGCTATCATCTTTCAGTTTGATAATCAGACTTGCAATAATTTCAACAATATCCACATTTCAAGCAGTCGCAAACGAGACTCCATAATATTCATTCCCAACCTTGATCACATAAGAACCCTTTTCTTCAAGGAAATCGATTGTCCGCCTCCATTCACCGGAACTTGCTTTCACAAACTCCTGGGTCTCGATTGCTTCCTTTAAGGCAGGATATTCGTTCAACTTTTCTTCAGTTACAACTACAAAATCCGCAGGAGTATAGTCAAATCGATCAGCATCTATCGTTTTTGAATACATATGACTGTGCGCACTCCATACAAAAAAGCCGGCAGAGATAAGAAGTAGCGCCATAAAGGATATGATAAATGCCTTTGCCACAAAAACACTCGACCTCTCCTTGCAGACCAGTATTCCGGTACCAAATAGTATCCAGTAAATGAGTAGCATCAAATAGATGGACTGGGAAGGATGTATGCCCTTAGGAGATAACCACTGAGATAGAATGTGAAGATACCAAGGCAGAAGAAGATTATGTATTTCTTTTGTATAGTGGTTAACTTGCTCATATCCATCATACTAACCCCTTAAGAAAACGGATTATGGAAGCCAGGATACCTTCATCTTTTTTATCAACTACATCCGGAACCGTTTCCTCGTTCAGTGATAGATTTTCTTTTATGGAAGAGGTGTTCTTTTCTGCAAAAGATGTATTTTCTTTGATCGTCAGCCTGATATTTGGTATATCTGGTTCTTCAAATGTTTCGATGCGGTCTGGACTGCCATCATTGTACTCTGAAACCTTCCTGGATGTATAGAGTACCAGCCGGTCTTCTGAAAAACCGGCTATCGAATATTCTACTTCTTCTCTGGTCAGCGGATCTTCCTCTTTCACAACATTCCATTTAGGATTTATCTCAACTTCATAGAAGCATAAGTTTGGATCCGATTCCAGATCGATATTATCGAGTCCTTTAGCTTCTAAATAATCTTTATCAATGGCATAGATCGTCAGGTCATTGGCTTTATAGAATTTTGTCAGACATTTATTCGAACTGATGATATAAGGATTCTCACACTGAATAATCGGACCGGCTATGTGTCCCACCAGTACGATTTCCGGGAATTCCTCCAGATTCACTATTTTGACACATCTGTCTATACCACGTGTTCCTGGAAATAGTACATCTGCACATGCATTTGCTGTAAATGCAGATAGAATTAGAAGAATGATCAAAAATTTTATTGATAATTTCATGATATCAACTCCTATGAATGTGCTATCAAATACTGAAATATGCTTCCGGATCAAAACAAACACCCTTTTTTGTTAATTCGTTCATGTATTACGATGCTCCAAAGGAATCCTTTACGAAAAATATTGATGCTACAAGAAGTACAAAGCCTACTCCAAAACCGGTCCAGGTAAGCAGCGGGCCAAAAAGATATTCCTGGTAAAAGATGTTTGATGTCAGCATTTGTCCAATGGAAGTCAAAAATAGATTTGCACCAATGACTCCACACACAAGTGCATATATTATGTAGTTTATCTGTATTTTACCAGGCTCGTTCATAAGATCATCATCTTTCTTTTCTTTAATAATCATAGTGATAAATTTTGTATTAATTGTTTATGTCCATTTTATCGAACTGAAATCAGGAAATGTCCGATGAAAAGGACATAAAAAAGCAAGTTTATCAGATCAGTTCATGGATTCCGCCACCTTCACGATCTCATCTTTATCCAGGGAAGCGCTTATCATCAGCTCAATATCATCCACATACCATCGAAGCATTTTATTTCCATAAACTTCGACAAAGTCCCCGGGAGAGCCATTGACATCAACACTCTCGGAACCAGGGAACTCCGTTGGTCCGGGAAAACCGGATTCAACTTCAGTTATATGCAGCTGTGAGTCATCATTAATGAAAACCAGAGTGACTCTTTGCAGAACCTGACTGCCGGATGCGAACTCGCTGTTATCGAACAGTGATGCATGATCGAGTTCATAACCATCCGGGACATAGGATGGAAGAAGAATATGAAAATCTGCTTTATCCTGTGCTTCCTCTAATGTGATATCCTCAGGAACTGCGAACTCATTCAGGTTAAGGGTACTTACTTCTACACCTTCAGGGATATCGAACTCGAATACTTCATCTGAAATACCAGTATTCACCTGCAAATTGCGAACCTCTACTGAAACAATTACGTTTCCATCGGTATCATACATGTCATACTTCAGCGGCATCCAGGTCTCTGCGTCGACCCAGACCTTGATATTGCCGGTAAATGGACCTGCGGATGGAACTTCCTCTTTTGGCTCAAGGTTCATTATGAAAGTGTTCCTGCCTTCGATCTTTTTCATTCCGGAGAAAGAAACATCACTTTCATTCAGGAACTGTGCAATGATATCGCCATAATTTATTTCCTGATACAGATCGATATCCGGCATTTCCATGGCCACGACCGAGTTCTGCTGAGGATCATATGTCCACATGGTCTCTCCATTGGAAACGACAATGGTACCCGCCTGTTCTGCAGGCTGCTTAGTGACCGACCTCATCTTATCTTTTTTCTGGAACATGTCCTGCTCCATTACGGATTCCTGACCCATGAGTGACATTGTCATGTACAAAGTGAATGAGGAATCTTCAATGAGGTCGTTTTTCTGTTGCATTTTCTCTGCGATCTCTTCTGCTGTAAGTTGCTCGTCCACACATCCCGCTGAGAACAATGCACAACACATTAAAAGCAATACAAGCAATACTTTAGTTCTTTTCAAGTCCCTCATCCTCCGATAATCAATATTCGTTATTCAACGAACTTTTTTACAATGTTTATAAATGTAACTATGTTCTTTTATAAATTATTTATGTCCATTTCATCGAACTGAAAGATGGACATTGGTCTCAGAGTAATTATTTTTAAAAATTTATTTGAAATTTGAGAAATGTTTATACATTAAAAAGTCTTATGTACACTAAATGAATAAATGGATACTGACAATCTTAATCTCGCTTTTGGTACCGCTTCTGGCATGTGGAGCAGTATATGTAGAATCCCAATACAATACGGCCGAGGGATACATAGTAGTTCCAGCCAGTGAAGATCCTTCCTACGACCCGGCTTCCTATAAAGGTGCAGATTCCACCTTGACATTCTGGGACCTTCCTTTAAAACTAAAGATGATACATATCTTTAATATTTTCCTGGTAACGATCGGTCTTGCCAAACTGTCACCTCTAATATTGTCGAAGTTCAGCCTTATATTTGCAAATAAGAACAGGAACAACGTTTTTGAGTATATCGTAAGCAATCCGGGATGCAGTGTGGCTGATATATCACATGGTCTTGAACTAAACCGAGGGACTGCAAAGTACCACCTGAAAAAACTACACAACGAGCACAAGATCACTGTTTACGACCATGGAAGCTCTCCAAGGTTCTTTCAGAACAATTCGGTTTGCAGCGAGCAAGCCCAGATCCTAGCTCCTTTTCTGCAGGATGCAAACCAAAAACAAATACTTCTGATGATCAGAGATAAACCCGGTATGACAAATAACGAAATCTCACAGACCCTCTGCATCACCAACAGCACAGTTTCATACCACCTCAAGAAAATGACCACGAATGAATTACTGCAGGCAGAGAAGGATGGTAGGTTCAAGAGATATTCTCTGAACCCCCGGATGGAATCGGAACTGGACAAGATAATGCATGCTGACATTTGAGGAACATAGTTCATCAGGTCTTGGTGTAAATACCAAAGTTCATATTAGGCTATCGAAACAGTTCGAGGAAATGGACATAAACCGTTTATATGTATAACCGATTAACAGGAGCTTGTTCTATCTGATATGTTTGAATTACCTGGAATTGATGCACAATGATATCCTCATATCTGATGATTCTGATTATGACACCTATTCTACTTTGCCTGATAACTGCTGGCTATTATATTTTTGTGCCGAAAAATTTCAAAAAAAATCCAAAGACAACATACAGAAGCATGTTTTCGTTGGATACATTGCCCTATCTGCTATCAGCATGCTTTGTCTATGTGCTCGTTAAATTTCAGGTGGTAGTTACCAAATTTTTGCGTGACGGAGCAAATACTAACTACGCTAAGTATATACTGTTAATAGAGGGTGATACCGTAAGCTATTTTCAAAGCTTTGCAACCCAATGTTAACATGTATTAGTGCAATCGTTTATTTGGTTGGATTTTCCTTATTGTTAGTTTTCACGTTCTTCTTGCTCATGCAGACTCAAAATCTCAAGGTTCTACAAGAGTACACGATTGCTTTCATTGCAATCTACCTGATAGCACTTCCTTTTTATATTTATTTACCAGTGACAGTTACAGGTTACACATTACCCACTGTTACCCCTTTATTGTATAACCTGAGCCCTATCATCTCACAAGGTGTGAGAATTGTCGATCCATTCCTTGACAATTGTTTCCCAAGTCTGCATGCTGCATAATCCATTATGGCTATGTTGATGATCTTCAGGACCGATTATAAGAAGTTCAAAGTTTTTGTGACGCTAACAACGATTACCATACAATTTACGATACTATATCTATGAATACATTGGATCACAGATCTGATTGGTGGTTGCATACTGGCTTTGCTAAGTTACTTTATTGTCACCCGATATAGGATTACCATTTTTAAATTGCCTGAGAGGATTGTGATGCTCTTTGAGAAGAAGACAGGTATAATCGATGCTATTAATTCCCTCCTCCTGTCCAAAGGGTTCACTAAATGAGAATTTTGATTTTTATGTCATAGGAAGGTTTGGGTTCATGCAGGTTTCGGAATTTGATAGTAGTAAATACTCAAATATCCATGGCACCCACATTCGGGCAGTGTTTCATGAAAAGTATATCGAAGACCATGTATAATTCAAGGTAAAGATGGTAAAAAAACAACCCATGCAGCTATATGATTAGAAATCTTCGGAACAGTTCGATGAAATGGACATAAAGGTAATATACCTCACAAATCGTATTTTTCTTTAATAAAATAAGCAGACATAAAACAAAATTTTAAATAATATGTTAAAAAAATAATAAATAAATAAATAAATAAATAAATTGAAGAGGTAGTAATACATGGAACAGAGTTATGCTGTAGGATGGGGAACGCTTGCATTAATAAATACAGGAATCGCTCAAAGTAAGAACAAAAAAGGTCTCAATTGGTTTCTTATTTCCTTATTGCTTGGTCCTATAGCTACATTTATCCTAGTTGCCTTTAAATCCTAAAGAAGTTTTGCATGGAATTTCATGAAAATATTGTTTAGATAAATCCAAACATAAGTTATTGAAAACAAGACAGTGGAAATACGATGTATAGGAATTATCCTTTCTTTGAACAGAGGACTAAAATCTTGGTATATACCATAATTAAGCATCGAAGAATCATCTTCGCTTCCTTTTTCCTTCTGTTATCTATCTCAACCGCCTGTGCTACTGAGTACACTGTCCGCCCAACCTTGAGCAATGAATTCGGTGTATCGGTAGCAGGAGAATATGTGCAGGAACTCGAGGTCAAAACTATTCCCTACTGGTACTTTCTCCTTTGGCTGGCCTGTATCCGGCTAAGCACATCATTTACACAGGTGTTCCCGAATATCCTCCCTCTTCTAGGTGGATATGAAAGGGTCCGCAGGTCAAATACGCTGGATAACCTGAACCGGAAGAAATTGTATGGCTTTATTCAATCCCGTTCTGGAGCTTATTTTAACGAGATCGTCAAGAGAACAGGATTAAACAGGGGGACTGTGAGATACCATGTAGATGTCCTGGAAACACAGCACATGATCGTATCTCACAAAGTAAATGGAAAGATCCGGTATTTTCAGAATGGTTCCACCTATGATGAAAAAGAGAAGACAGTGATCGCTGGGCTGAGAGATGATATTGATCGAAGGATCGTCTTAGAGATTCTCAACAACGGATGTAATACCAATGGAGCTCTTGCAGAAAGGATAGGGGTTTCTGCATCCACCATGAGCTGGCATATCAGACGACTTATGGAACAGGAGATCGTCAGAGGCGATAAAGAAGGTTGTTACACAATTTACAGGATCAATTCCAATTATTTGGAGTCGGTAGAGAAATATGTGCAGACTATGGATTCTTTGAGATATGATAAAATCAAAATCTGTAACAATACATAAATAGTAAACATGTGCATGTTGACATATGTTCCTTCCAACAGGAGAAAAACAGTTTGAGTTCTGGAAACTGCGAAGAGGTGGTCTTCCCAACATCAACATTGCACACTCGTTCAACATCTCCAGGCAGGCGGTATCCAGAGCGCTTATCAGCATGGATAAACGCATTGAGAATACGCTGCTTGAGATGGCGCAGGCGAACCAGATAGAAATGGAGAGCATGAGTTCTGAGCGCGGCATACTGTTCGGGCACTTAGTGCCCCTTAATGTCAGTACCTTGATTTTTGTGTCTGAAAAATACGGTGTGCAGGTGTGGTATGAACACGAAGGAGATTGTGGGAAATGCAGCAGGTACAGGGAGTGTATCGAACTGCTTTAGGACTTTGCAGATGAGATGAAAATCAAACTGAAGCAGACGGATGATCCTACAAAACTGGCAGAGGAACTGTTTGAAAAGTTGAGAGGATTGGTATGACAATAAATATAGCAGAAACTATACGGAAAGTCATGGGATGGTGTCCGAATTTGGGTGCGATGGAAGCCAGAAAAGCAATGCAATTCGATAACCTTGTGGTAAATGCACCTGACAAAAGTAGGGAACCAAACCATAAGACCATGACATGGCGGAATAAATATCGCAACTTGATTTTAATAGGATCAATTTTTGGCACCATCGGTCCCATAAATATGTTTATTTCGTGGGGCGGAAAGAACATGGGTATTGTTCTGGCAGGAACTTTTTTAGGGATATTGATAAGCAAGATTACATGGAAAACAACCTGGCATTCACTGGACAGGATAGCAATTCGCATACCCCGTAAAGCTGCCACAAAACTCTCTATAAAACGGATAGTTGTTTTTGGCATCATTATTTTCATATATGTGGCTGTGATCACCCATTTCATGTCAATTTACGGATTAAGAAGTGTCGTTGCATTTCTTGGTGGATGCGGCATGTCCCTGCTGTGGTCACATTACATGCAGATTGTACAATGGGAAAGGAAAAACCAGAAGACACTGGTTAAGTCGGGGTATGCTACACCAATTGTTGTAGTATCGAATGATAGGGACACGGAATGACAACAATTATTGAATATACTAGTAGAATGCTGGGTTGGTGTCCGATGAAAGATATCTAGTTTAGACAACCGCAAAATCTGCTCACCGGATTTCCAGTCTGCAACCTCTTTGGGTAAAACAGTTAACGTTCGACAGGGTCAATCGGAAAACGTAGTCTTTCCAGCCAATACTATCCTATTCATCGTTTGCTTCACAATAGGCTTGAACTTGCTGCTTTATATGTCTTCTCGATTGGATTATTCAATTTTTTGGATCTCCTCAACATTGAGTGGGTAATTTAATATTCGTTTCTTCCAATTCAATCATTATGGAAGATAAAGAACTCATTCAAATTACCCTTGGCTTATTATCCCCTTGGTTTGTAAAAGACATTGATCTCAATACTTCTAAAAGGAGGATGGACATCTACCTTGATTTTTCCAAGGGTACTAAATTCTCATGCCCTGTTTGCAACAAATTAAGTGAACTCCATGATACAAAAAAAAAGGTGTGGAGACACCTCGACTTTTTTCATTATGAAACATACCTTCATGCCAGAGTCCCTCGAACAAAATGTAATGAACATGGTGTAAAGCTTGTCAATGTTCCCTGGACAAGACAAAACACTGGATTTACCTTGTTCTTTGAAGCATTAATTGTTGCTATATCCAAGGAAATGACTGTGTCTGCTATTGCTGAAATGATTAACATTCATGAAGATTCAGTATGGAGAATTCTCACTCATTATGTTAACAAAGCAGCAGCAAAGATGGACCTGTCTGGTCTTGATACAATTGGAGTGGATGAGATATCTGTCAAAAAAGGTCACAGTTATGTGACTTTGTTCTATGATCTCAATAAATCAAGAATAATTCATATTGAAAATGGAAAGAAAAGAAGTGTGTTCAAAAAGTTTAGAGAATATCTTTCCAAGAAGATTGATCCTGATAACATTAAGTATATCTCGATGGATATGTACCCTGCTTTCAAAGGAGGGGCACGAGAATATTTTCCAAATGCTAAGATCGTTTATGATAAGTTTCACATTGTAAAAATGATGAATGATGCTATTGATAAAGTTCGAAGATCTGAGTATCAATCAAATAAAGATCTTGGTAAAACCAGATTCATGTGGTTGAAAAATCCTGAAAATTTATCAGATAGAGAAATCGCTAAAATACAATCGATCAAGGATTTGGATACTAAAACTGCTAAAGCGTACAAGTTTAAACTTGCACTCCAGCGATTATGGGAAATCAAAAATATGGATGTAGCAAGAGAGTATATTGAAAAATGGCATTATTGGGGAACACATAGCAACATTAAGGAAGTTATCACATTAGCAAAGATGATAAAAAGAAATTCTCATGGAATTCTGGAATCAATTAAGGGAAATATTAGCAATGGTGTTGTTGAAGGATTGAACAACAAGATCAAGACTGCTTTTAAGAGATCGTATGGATTGAAGACTGAAGTGTACAGGAATAAAATGATATTCTTGATGGCAGGGAAACTGAGTTTACCCACACGATGTTAAAGAGAACCAAAAAAATGTGTGCTCAGCCGTACAATGACATATCATACTTAAGCGATGTAATATTCGCAGCACACACTGAACCATCCTTCAGGAAATCCTCAATGTTCTTTTTAAGTTCAGAAGGATGGGAAACACCCGCCATACCCCTTATCATTTTTCCAGCACACGTGAATATAAACGTAGGTGTTCCCTCCACTCCATATCTTTCTGCGACCCATGGATTAAGTTCGGCATTGAGCCTGAAGAATTTACACGAATCTTTGTATGTTTCTGCAAATTCTCTGAAATAAGGGTCTATAGCTTTGCAATGAGAACATGTGTTCAGATAGAACATTACCAGAACAGGTTTTGGTTGTTTTTCAACCATAATTTCCCAATTACCGTCACCTACTTCGCCTACGTAATTATTCTGCATGTTACCCCCTTTATTGGTATCGTTTATGTTAAATGATCAATATTTTATTTGATAAGAACGATCATTTTTCATCATTATCAAATATTTCGACCATATTGTGATCATAATAAAGTTGCTTTTCAAAGATAGAAATATCCTTTGGTAGAACACCAGGACGTTTATCGGTTGTCAGGTAGAAATAACCTGCAATGTGAGTGTAATATTCCAAATAGCCTTTTATGACATTGTTCAGAGTTTCAAATCTTCTTCCAAGCACTAAAATAAAAGGTAGCTGAAATAGAAGACAAATTATCATCAAAAGGCTATATAAAGATAGAATTATCACAACAGGTATGCTATAGAATAATCTTACGAACAATTCAAAACGGGAAGCTTTTTTGTTCCATACGAAAAGCTCATTCATTCTTTTCTGATCCATTATAATACCCCCATATTAAATCACTTGATCGATCATTTGATCAGATCAGACTTCTTTTTCTTGTAAAGGAAATAGACAGCAAGAATGAACAATGCTGCCATTGTTATTTCGATTGAGAACAAACTCCGAACCCATTCCATCCTGAGTTGGGTCTCAGCTAGTTGTTTACCTTCAATGGACCGTTCATACCCTGGCTGGACAGCAATTGCTTGATCAAAGGCCACAGATGCACCCTTATAATCACCTAATTCATATAAGGCATAACCTTTACCTACAAGAGCAAATAAGTTCTCAGAGTTTACGTTCAACGAAGCTTCGAACGCTTCAAGGGCTTCACTAAAAAGTCCCATTTCAAAAAGCTCACGCCCAAGATTGTAGAGAGCATCAGCATCCCCGGAGTAAAGTTGGACGGACATTCTGTATGAAGCAGTTGCCTGTTCTGCCTTCCCGATCTGTGAAAGGACATCACCTTTACCAGACCATGCCTTTGCATAACTAGCATCAGCATCGATCGTTTCATTGAAAGCAATAAGAGATAGATCGTATTCCTCGAGTGCAAAAAGCGTGAAAGCTTTTCCACTTAATGCCTTTACATATTTAGGAGAGTGAAATAGAGCAGTATCGAATGCAACAATTGCACCCTCATGATCACCTATTTCATATAGAGAATAGCCTTTACCGGACCATGCTGGTGAAAAGGTAGGATCTATTGATAATGCCATATCATAAGCACTTATTGCAGCTTCATAGCCACCAAGACCATAATAGCAATCACCTTTTCCAACCCATGATATAGAATACCCGTTGTCAAATACGAGAGCCTCTTCAAATGCCTCCAATGCATCGGAATACTGTGCAATTCCAATTAGTGAATAGCCTTTGCCAACATACGATAATATGTTAGTTGGATCCAGGGAAATGGCCTTATCATAGGCATTAACCGATTCAGAATAATATCCCAATCCATACAAAGTACTGCCTTTACGAGACCATATTTCTGCATCATCAGCCCCGATAGCAGTTGCTTTTTCATAAAGAGTCCTGGCTTCATCGGACTTCCCGATCTTTGCTAATGAATCAGCTTTGCCTGCATATGCATTCAAAAGATTCGGATCGTACTGTAGCGCCATATCATACGCCTGAATAGCGGCTTCATAATCACCAAGATAAAAATGAGAATCACCTTTACCATACCAGGCAGCTGGAACGTTTGGCTGGTACATAATAGCAGTTTCAAAAGCATTCAATGCCCCTGCATGATCGCCTTCATCAAGCATAGCATTTCCAGTTGAGATCCAATCAGTGACCGGTGCAGCGGATACCGTAACAGAAAGCAGGACAACGATAGCTAGTATAGAGAATATGGAGGTATTATTTAGCAGATAATCACAGCCTATATATGGATCTACACGATTGACAGCTATTATATAAGAGCCTTATTATATATATATTATGTTAGCAAAAACGGATGCATCTTAATGAAGAAAAGTATACAGATACTATCACAATACAGCTAAGAAAAAATAAGAATAGTGAACTTAAAAATGAATGAAACAGGAGAGTGACAAATATCACTCTGCTGGTGCTTCAACTTCTTCTGAACCGCCACCAAGGATCTCTTCAATGGCCTTGTCAGAGTATCCTGTAACTTTGGTGTTGATCTGAGTAATGTCAGGAGCTACCTCACTTCCACGAAGGAATTTCCTTCGGCGTACGCCTTTTGCTACTGCTGAATATCCTACACCGTTTGCAATAAGGACCTTTTGCCTCCTTGGACCTGGAAGGGTTGGACTCATTACGAAACCACTGTTGTCGGTACCGCCTGTAATGGTTAGTGTGTAACCATCCAGACCTACGGTTGCGCCATCTACTGTCTGACCAATAGATCTTCCAATGAACTGGTTTGCTTCAGCTCCAGTAATGTCGAACTGGTAGGTCTTTGTTTTAGGATCTGAAACTACAATTTTAAAATCTGCCATGATTTGCCTCCAATATGTTTGAATTAATTTCTATTTAAAGTTAGCTTAAGCCTGTATATGAATTACAGGTATTTATTTTGTATCCATCGATCATTTCGCCCAGAATGGGTTATCCCTTCTTTTTATATCCAAGAAGGAGTCAAGTGCTTCTAATTCATCCGCCGAAAGTGAATCGTAAAGTTCCTGCTCAAGTATCTTAACATGCCTTTCAGGTATGTTCGCATGGAGAATATCGCCTTCGTTTATCTGTCTGCCCACTGTAGGACCTTCGATAGACATAGCAACTTCCATACCGATAGTAGCAACACTTACGTTCTCACCTCGTGATTGCAAGCCTTTTACAATTCCCACTACAGTACCATCGCCTGTCGCAACATCGACCTTCGTCTTGATGGTACCACCTATTACACGCACACCTACAACAGCAGGTTTACTCTGTCTGAACACACAGTCAGGCATAATAGTGAACATAGCGGGTTTGACAATTGTCTCGGAAACGGCCTTTTCGGATATAGCCCGCTGCTCCTTTACCCAATCCCTATAGTCATCTATCAAACGGTAGATGACATCGTTCATGAACACCTTGACGCCAGTGGATCGTACTTTTTCTTTGGCATCAGGGAGGATATTGACATTAAACCCTACAATAACAGAATGGAACGGATCTTCGATAGCGAAAGCTTCCATAATATCCCTGTTGGAAATATCACCCACATTCGCTTTGCGAATAGGGATATCCTCCTTTTTAAGTTCGTTCACAAGAGCTTCAAGAGATCCAATTGTATCAGCTTTTATAGTTATACCGCTCTGATCGGTATCGATCTGGACATCTTCGATCTCATTACGCACTTCTTCAACAACAGCATCCAGTGTTTCAGCAGTAGCTACTCTAACTGAACCTCCGGATAATGCACCATCGAGATGAGGGGCTGAGATCTTAACACCAACTGCAGCAGTAACCTTACTTACCTGCTTGAACTTATCTTCAACATTGATCTCCGAAAGAGCACGTGGTTTTAGGACTGCACGAACTTTTGTCTGTATAGGTTCACCTAAACATCCAACAACTATCGTATCACCTTTCTTCAGCACCCCATCATACAAGATAAGATCAAGTGTGGTTCCAAGTCCACGCTCTTCTTTGACCTCCAGAACAGTACCCACACCGGGCCCTTCTGCATTATAATGAAGATTCGATTCGAGGAATCTCTGCGCCAGCCCCAGCAGAACCATCAATAGATCAGGAATACCTTCACCTGTGATCGCACTGATAGGAATAACACCAATATTATGCTGGAAATCATTTACACGGTCATATCGATCAGAACTGAAACCATGGTTATACAGTTCACCCACGACCTCATAGAACTTAGTGTCAAGACTTCCCCTTACGTGTTCGCTCTGCTTATTGTAAGACGTCATGAAAGGAGCACCTTTTTGAGGGTTCCAACCATGGATTTTGTCGATCTTGTTCGCCACAACAACGAACGGGGTCTTATGTTGTTGCAAAATATTCAGGCTCTCGATCGTCTGTGGTTTAAAACCTTCATTGATATCAACGATAACAACGGCAAGGTCTGCAAGAGCACCGCCACGACTCCTCAAAGTAGTGAACGCATGATGACCAGGTGTATCAATGAAAAGAAGCCCAGGAACCATGAACTTATCAAGTAGACCTGGATTCCCACATTTTTCCACAATAGCACTTATAGGAACTTCAGTTGCACCAATGTGCTGGGTGATAGCTCCAGCCTCCCCGGATACAACTGCACTTCCACGTATCATGTCAAGCAGTGAGGTCTTGCCGTGATCCACATGCCCCATAACACAAACAATAGGAGTCCGTAAGTTATCTTTTACAACCATGACACAACTCTCTCTGAAATCCTGTTGAATTCATTAATATTAATAAAAACATTCAGGAGCGTTAGTACATAACATACTAACAATGACAGAGGACCAAATTATCGGCCACTTGTACCTGAATGTTATTCGATCTTCAGATGTCTGATCCTTTCGAATCACTCATACAACCATTCATCATCTGCTCGTGGATAGCCGGAGATCTCGGACTCTTCAAAGTGAAGACCTATCTCACGCTCTGCTGATTCCGGAGCATCGGATGCATGGACAACATTTCTACCCATATCAACTGCAAGATCACCACGGATGGTTCCGGGCAATGCATCAACAGGATTCGTTGCACCATTGATCGCACGCATGATCTTGATCGCATTATTGCCTTCAATGACCATCGAAACCGATGGTCCTGAAGTAACAAAGGATACGAGAGAACCGAAGAAAGGCCTCTCGGAGTGCTCTTTGTAGTGCTCCTTTGCAGCCGCTTCGGTCATCACATTCATCCTTAATGCTGCGATCTTAAGACCTTTTTTCTCGATCCTTGAGACGATCTCTCCAACAAGACAGCGCTGAACGCCATCCGGTTTGACCATAACATAGGTTCTTTCCATAAGATTCACCAACATTATGCTTTCTTAAGGTAGATCCTACCCTGTTCTGTCCAGACAGTACGCCTTGGAAGTCTTCCAAGATCGAAGTTGCCCTTACACTTAGAAGAACAGAAATAATATGTGGATCCGTCCCTCTTTGCAAAAAGGAGACCTGTACCTGGCTCAAGCAACTCTCCGCAAAATGAACATTTTCTCTGTTCCATTATCATCACCTGGTAGTTAGTTTCTTAGCCTCTCTGGATGTCTCCATAAGCATGAAAACATCACCAATTCTTACAGGACCAACGCAGTTTCTTGTAATGATCCTACCCTTGTCACGACCTTCAAGAACCCTGCACTGAATCTGGCTGGCTTCGCCATGCATACCGGTGTTACCGATCACGTCGATAACCTCAGCTGCAAAACCCATATCATCATCTGCCATTCGGGATACCTCCAGTCAATGATTATTTGAGTGCAGCGACTTTCTGCGCAACGTCTTCTACAAGTTCGCTGCCCTTTCCTGCATCAGTGATCACAACAGCTGCACAGCCTACACCAATTCCACATGCTGCACCAAGTTCTTTCTGCTGTTTTACAAAAATGTATGGTGTGTTCTTTTCTTCGCAAAGAGCTGGAATGTGAGCAACGATCTCGGATGGCTCAATATCAGCTGCGATTACTGCAAGCTTTGTGATGCCTCTTTCGATAGCTTTTGTTGCTTCGTTCGTACCTTTCTTTATCTTTCCGGTGTCTCTTGCGAGTTCGATTGCTTCAAGTGCTTTATCTGCTAATTCGTCAGGAACTTCAAATTTAACCATATTCATATCTCCTTCGAAACCGCCTTTGTCTGCGGTTTGTCATTATTCATTGTAATTCACATCAGCAATACATTCACTCAGAAATGAGTGATATTACATCAACCAAAGTATTTGGTATGAATCGCGACAGTCACATATATAGCTTGCGCCAAAGTGTCTGCCAGTTCCCCAAAACATGCACAAGGCAAAATAAAAAAAATAAGGTGAGAACAAAATCACCAAGCAGGTTCACCAATGAGTGTATAGAAATCGGTGATATTAGATGTAACGGTCACCTTCAAAATATCTTCCTGAGACTCTATATCATAGTCCAGACCCTTATCAGTACCTTCAGCTGCATAAGCAGTTATATTGTTGCGAGTACCATCTGTCGGATTAAGATAGACAGTAGTACGTGACAAACGAGAATCATCAAGGAACATCAGATCAAGGTAATACTGATCTGCAAAACCGTCATCCACAACCATAACTTGCTGTATCGATGCACCCGGCTCCACGAACTCCATCACCCTGCTGAAATCAGATGATGCATTAGCATCGCCTTCCATGACATCCAGAGCATCTTCCAACCGATCCTGCTGACCAAAGAGCATAGGATTGCCTATAACGTTATACAGGTCGCCCCCGCGTGAAGCGAAATAGTATCCATTATACGCTTCCTCTGAAAGCTCATAAGGGAAAGCAATGACCTCAGGGTTTATCACATGCATATTGAAACGGTGCAGGTTAGTGTATCTCGCAGAGTATGACTTAGTGACCGGAACACCATAGATTGAGTCCAACTGTGACACATCATCCATCATAAGGAAAAGCGGTGTATCCCTTATGCTATCAACGTCAACGTATTCTGCAAATGCCACACCTTCCGGTGTAACTGCCAGACCATCAGCAAGGGAATTCAGTTCATGATCCACATGTTCACCGGGAATAGATTCAAAACCAGCTAATTCCACACCCGAATTATCCTCAGCATCCCCATTCGAACTCCCAGGAATGAAAACAGTTATTATTGACATGACCATTAAAAGCGCCAAAAAAATGGCTACATATTTTGTATTCATTTATACTCTCCAAAAAATCGATGCATTATCGTATCTAATATTTAAAGCAATTATCTACATAATCATATATAAAGACTATTTATCGAATCCTAAAATAAAAGAATCGGACAGAAAAATATAATCCGATCCATCAGTCCATAAACCAATCAGTCCATAAGTCTTGATGAAGCCATAATACAAGGCTGTCCCGACCATTCACCACAAACAAGCTTTGTTTCGACCCTGTCCAGAGAACCACCCACATCCAGCATGATAGTTTCATATACTAATTTATTACCAACCCGGACACTGGAAAGCATAGATTCCACATTATCCCATTCCCGATCAGGATGAAGTTCAAGGTAATGCATATCAGAAATATCCACATCCGAAAGCTCGAAACGGTCTGCAACCACCTTATTTACATAGAGGATATATCCCTCCATATCCATCACCACCAAAATATCATCCACCATCTCAACAAGTGATTGAAGATCCTCGTATTTCCTGGAATCATTTGAATCCGATTGGATCTTTGATATTACCACTCCGATCTGAGTAGCTATCGTCTCAAGTGAATTGCGTGCATTTGCAGGGATCTCATATTCAGCATGTGAAGACAAGCAAAGCGCTGCAATGATCTTCCCATCATGTTTCACAGGGATTATACCGGTAGCATGCAAACCCTCGTACTGGGAACTCTCACCAGTAGTAATAGCACTGAGCTCCGAATGATGTTTGTAAACCGGTTGACCGGTCATCACAAGACGATTCTGCACTGAATTCTTCACAAACAATGAAGTATCCTTCACAAAACGTTCTGAAAGACCTTTATGCGCCATAAGCATCAGATCCCCCGTGGATTCATCAATAAGATACAGCCTACCAGAATCCACCGGCTCGACCTTTAAACTGAATTCGAGCATCTGTTCGAACGTTTCTTCAAGACTATGCGCAGAACTTAGAACACTATCAAGATCAAATTGCATATGCATAAAATCATCAGAATGTTTACGGTCAGTAACATCCACAATAAGACCCTGCATATATGCAACATTCCCGATCTCATCATGCTTGATAAAAGTTCTTTCGTCAACCCATCGTATATCACCGAACTTGGTCAATACACGATATTCCTGATTAAAATCCATAAAACCCGCATCTATCCTCTTAGAAAGTTCCCTTTGTACCCTCTCAAGATCATAGGGGTGTACAATATCAGCATACACAAATCTTCCTGAGATGAAATCATCAACAGAATAACCAAACTGGATCACATTTTCTGAAACGAACTCAACCGGCCAATCCGGCTCGGCGCGCCAAAGGAAAACAACGGCAGGACTGTTCTTAATAACATCCCCAAGGATCTTCTGGATGTCAATAGAACGTCGTAACTCCTCATCAACACTTCTATGAAGAAGAATGCTCCACATACCCTGCATCAGAAGTGTGACCTGACGCACATCCGAATGATCATAATCTAAGGCCTTATTAGCAACCCCTACAAGAGCAACGATCTTTTCCCTGTCAAATATAGGAACACTCAAGAACCTATCGATTTCCATATGCCCTTCAGGATAACCCTTTTTGGAAGTGCTCTCATAAGAATAGTCATTGACTATGATCGGCAACCTCTGCTTAAGAGCTTCACTCCAAAGCCCGACATCAACTACATGCGACTGAAGTTTCTTTTCGAGTAGAGAACATTCATTCGTAACGTTCTCAGACCATGAGTCGTCCGTGATGGCACTTTCATCATCGCTTATGAATGCCAGATATCCCATTTTGCTTTCAGTTAGTCTTACAACTTCCTCCCTGGCAAAATCAATAATATCCTGAATTGAAGCATCCGTCATCTGATACAAGCGTAACAGTGCTTCAATGCGTCTTTCTTCACTATGAAGTACATTCTCTACCTTCTTCTTTCCAGTGATATCAAGAATAATACCCTGAAGATATTTCACATTGCCTTGTGGATCATGCTGTATCTGAGTTCTTTCATCGACCCAACGGACTTCACCAGCCTTTGTAAGAATACGGTACTCCTGGAAAAAATCAGAATAACCCCCCTCAGTACACTTGGAAACACCTGCACGAACACGATCAATATCATCAGGATGAACAATATCCCCATAGACCAACTTCCCCGATATGAAATCTCCAACCGAATAACCGAACATATCAATGTTATTCGATACGAACTCCACGGGCCAATCCGTCTCTGCCCTCCAAAGAAAAACGACCACCGGACTTGAATTGATAACGGTCTGAAGTGCTTTGTTCATACCAAGAGCACCATCAAGCAGTGCGATATCATCCATCCTTTGTTCAGTAATATCCAGAACAATACCATGGTAGAACTGAATAGAACCAGAATCATCATAATGGGAGGAGGTCCTTTCATCAACCCATCGAACCTCACCGGTCTTTGTGAGAATACGATATCGAAGGTTGAAATTGCGATCTTTATCACACACATGAAGAGATGATTCAGATATTACCCCATCAACGTCATCCGGATGGATAATATCAGCATAACGAAACTTTCCCGAAATAAGATCTTTTGCATCATACCCAAATTGAGAAATATTCTCAGAAACGAACTCCACTGGCCAGCCCGCTTCCTCCCTCCATATAAAAACGACCGCAGGGCTGGAATTTATAACAGATTTGAAAACCTTTTCTCTGGATGCTGCATCAACAATAGATACTTTTGCACCTTCCATATTTGCTTTTTTGGTACTGATGCGATCAACTCCATAAGTGATATTAGATAATAATATTTAGTAACGTTGTTCATTTAGTATAAGATAAAAGGCATATTTATACATTAATGAGTGAACATCTGAAATAACGATATTTACTTTATAAATTACTGATATTCTCGAAAGGAATTGCCTTTAAAGAGATAAATTGAAAGAAGACAACGAAACAAACAGCTTCACTAATACAACCATTGCAAAAAGTATATCACTGGCAACCGGATAATTCAATGTATGAGCGGTATCAAGGACATGTTCCAGCAAGCATCATATAAAAGAAAACTAAAACAAATTGTCAAAAATGCTGAAAGCACCTATGGAAAAGGATATGTACTCCATGAGATTGGACGATTTGAAGAAGCTTTAGAAAAATATGATGAAGCAGCATCCATATGGGAAGAACTGCAACAAGAAATGATCCAAAACGGAATGGAAGATGAAGCCAAGAATGCTCTGAACCGTGAACTTGAAATTAGATTCAACAAATGTTTCATCCTATTTAAACTCGACAAAAAGGAAGAAGCTCTTACCATAATCGAAAATACGATACAAAAAAAGCCAGATGATATGAAACCCATCTTCAGTAAGGGCTTCATACTTTTCAACATCGGCAGATATGACGAAGCACTCAGGATGCTCGATCTGGCCATTTCACTTGAACCGGAATACCCTGATGCATGGTCTTGCAAAGCAAACACACTCTATCAACTCGAACGTTTTGAAGAAGCACTTGAATGCTATGAAAAAGCGATCGAGTTTGCAGACATAATGCACTTCAATTTTCCACGTTACTCATTCCTGAACATGAACCCTGACCCTACGATCAAAAAAAATGCATCCGGTATTTGGTATTGTAAGGCCAACACCCTTGAAAAGCTGGGAAAGCACAAAGAAGCAATTGACGCTTACAATAGTGCCCTCGAGATCAAACCAGCATTTTCCGATGCATGGTACTGCATGGGGACCACTCTTGAAGAACTGGGAGAAAACGAGAATGCTTTGAATGCATACAGTAATGCACTCGAAGTAGAAAGGGGGTTTACCGCAGCACTTGAGAACAAGGCAAACCTGTTATATAAACTTGGAAGAGAGGAAGAAGCAAAAGAACTGCTAGGTTCAAACTGAAATGTTAGAGAATGATCAATACATTCTCTTATCTGGTTTTTTTGACCATTCGTCAAAGAGTTCGTAACAATTTTCACACTCAATTTTCACTTCACTAAGTACTGAAGTGTCAACACCTTCCCTCAACATTGCATAGATGTCACCATCATCAAAACCAAGAGATGCAACATCTTCTGTGCTGGTGCCGTAGTAGATCTTCCCAATACGCGCCCACATTATAGCTGAAAGACACATAGGACAAGGCATTGTGGTCGCATAGAGCTCACAACCCGACAGATCGAAATCCTCCAGAGCCGCTGATGCCTTACGGATAGCCACGATCTCGGCATGAGCAGACGGATCATTTGTCCCAAGAACTTCATTGTGTCCTTTTGAGATGATTGTATCGTCCTTTACAATAACAGCTCCAAAAGGGCCACCTTCATTGTTACGCATACCTTTTTGAGCTTCTTTTACAGCAGCATCCATGAAATATTCCATAAGGTGTTCTGACATGGCTCAGCCCTGTTCCCCATATCTTTTAAGAAGAAGTTCCATCGCTTCTTTATCCCGCCCACTTCCACATTTGTTAACAGTGATAGAATATGCTTCTATGAGTCTCATATATTTCTCATTGTTCGTCAATTCATATCGAGTAGCATGCACACAAGACTCTACCACGAGATTGAATCCCCTGTTAATTGAATTGAAGATACAGCGACCAACATGCGCATGTCTTGGAATGAGCTTTGCAACTATTGCCCCGGAAGTCTCCTTGAACTCATCGCATTCGAATACGACCCAACAAGATGAATCCCTGACAGTTGCAAACGCACGACCTCCATAGGAAAGAACTTTAAACTCCGATTCAGTGATATTCCCAAAAGTACTAC
Source organism: Methanococcoides burtonii DSM 6242 (assembly GCF_000013725.1). Lineage (NCBI taxonomy): Archaea > Methanobacteriati > Methanobacteriota > Methanomicrobia > Methanosarcinales > Methanosarcinaceae > Methanococcoides > Methanococcoides burtonii. Next base: position 192,329 of record NC_007955.1, on the reverse strand, counting down.
GCACAAAGATCAGAGGGTCATAAACAAGATTTGCAACAAGCATGCGTTCTGCTTTTACATTTTTATAGGTCTGCGAACCTTTGAAAAGTCTTACGAACACATCATCCCCTTTTCTTATGATACCTATTGGAGCAGCATTGGGTGACCAACCCTGATATGTAGTCACAATAACTTCCGATATACCCTCAGTAATACCAAAATCATCCAGATCAAATTCCGTCATTAGAATCTCAAGCCTCCAAGTAAAGAGATGAACAAACCTGCTATGACGATATCTGCTGTCGAGCCGGGATTTAAGCCTTTTTCCAAAAGCAGTTCATCAAATATTCCCACATCATCCCAGAAAGGAGACATGTGGTAGCCTGAGCCTTCCAACCTTTCTACAATACATTTTGCCTGATGCGAGACTTCCTCAGCAGTCTTTTCGTCCGTCTTTGTCCTGATGAACGTATCAGGCCTTTCAGAAAGCAGCTTCAGGAATGAAAAAACAACTGCATGATTGATGTCAGGTATGAGTGCCCCATCACGGGATACATCCATGAACCGATCAAGCATTTGAGCACACTTCACACAATCACCAAAACCGCTTACCCACTCATTTGCGATCTGATCATAACCTTGTGAGATAACCATTAGGTCATAGAGGGTCAATCCATTCTCCCTCAATGATACAAATGATGAATCGTCCTGAAGATCGAACTCATCCACATCGTTCACACGCACCCCTGCTGAACGAAATGCTTTATAGAAATCAATAGCATCATCCGTATCCGTTGAACTGACTATTTCATGTGCACGGGCAACGAGCTCATCCATATCAAACTTATTTCCACTGCCAAGAAGCTCACCGGCAGCCATTGAAAGAGGAATAAGGAGAAGGAATGCACCAAAATGAGTGTTTCCACCACTCTGCCAGCTATTGCTATGACAGACCGCACTTTTTAGTAAAGTACCAACTCGAGAATCATTCCTTGCTGCAGCTTCAATAACAGGATGGACACTTACCGCAGATGCCAGAAAATGTTCATATCTGGTATCCTCATAGTCATGATGCCTGTCAATGTTACCCGGCTTTGGAGATGAGGAAACCTCAAGTATCATTGCCAGTTGTGCACAACATGCAATATGTGAGTATACAGACTGGTTGTTACAACCATCCATAGAATGCATACTCTGATCACTGTTCATTAACAGGTTTTTTAGCATTATCTAGTATATAAGTTGCAAGGTCCTTTTTCAAACGCATATAATCTGAAGCAGAAAGATCAAGGACATCGAGAACACCATCTCTCAGATAACAGGGTTTTGAGATCTTACAACACCATGCAAGGCTGCCAAAACATGTACTATCTCCAAATTCAAGTGGAGTTCCTTTTACAAATTCCATTTTGATATCAGCAAATTCTTTTGGACTATATCCAAGCTGAGCCGCCTTATTATGCACTGCACATGGTTTAACAGGTAAACAACAAAATGCAAGTCCTCTCAGGTCACCTTCGCCACGACACACATGCTTTGGAGAATTATACCAGCCCATCTGTTCCTGTACTGCACAGACATCTTCGACAAGAGAGTCAATAAACCCATCATCCTCAAGCACAACCCGGGACACCGATATCATATCAGCACCCTTTGAGAACATGTCCCTTGCGTCCATAATGTCCATAATGGAATTGTTCCCAATAAGTAAAAGCCTTGTAGAATCACGAATACGTAAAATAGCTCGAAGGTCAGCACCAGCTCCTTCTTTCATGGCATCGACATGAAGAATGTCGGCTCCTGCATTCTCAATGCTTCTTGCAAGGGCAATATCATCGACAACGTTCGCCCTCACTTTCACAGAAAGAACCACACCAGTCTCTTTGATCTTCTTTATCCATTCGTTAAGACGTGGAAGGTCCTTCATCAATGCTTCACCAACACCAATGGAAACCATTTCCTCCTGTCTGCAATGTGCATCAAGCTCAAGTATGCCACCTGCATCTTTCACTATAGTGGCAGCTTTAAGAAGAGGTTCAAGGCTTACAGCCCTTACATTGAAACCTACAGCCCCACCGGTATCGACAGCATTTACCTCCGTTTCAAAGAACTCAAGAGGAGCATCCGATAAGAACTCCTGCCGGCCTCTTTCAACAAGCTTTGCCGCAGCTGCATTCGTTTCTTCATCAAGATTATAGCCACCGATCACTGCAAGACCGGCATTCTTTGCATTTTTGCTGGCAAATACACTGTCAGTGATACCAGCCATTGGCGCAAGCGCAATGGGGTTTCTGAAAGTAACATAACCAACTTGCAGATCAAAAAGTTCTTCGCTCACAATAATAGCCTCATTAAGATTATTTAAGCATATCTTGCGCTGTAGAAGAAAGTAGTTACATATTAATGTAACGTTAGATAAATACATGAATAAGCACAACAACGGACCGATAATAACACCAGCGTTACTAACATTATAACAACATCGCATATTATGAAAAGAGGCTATAAAGTGGAAACAATAAAAATTGCAGCTATCCAGATGGATATTTGTCATTGCAATAAACAAAAGAATATCAAAAAAGCCCTTCATTTTTCAGAAGAAGCCATTTCAAAAGGTGCTGATATTATCGTTCTCCCGGAAGTGTTCTCCACAGGCTTCTGTTATGAAGAACTAGAAAATATAGCCGAATCAGGATCATACCCCACAATTAAAGAACTAGAGGTCTTCTCAAAAAAGAACAAGTGTATAATAGTAGGATCCATAATCGAAAAACACAGTTCCAAGAACAGAGAAACATATACTAATCTGGGCTTTTGCCTGGAAGATGGAGAACTTGTCGGGACCTACACAAAGACACATCCATTCGGAAAAGAAAAAGAATATTTCACATCAGGAGACGTCATTGAACCAATACACCTTAAAGAACGAGATCTGACAGTTGGGTTGCAAATATGCTATGAGATGAGGTTTCCAGAAATTGCAAGGAAGCTTTGCCTTTCAGGAGCGGACATACTTATGACCATTGCCGAATTTCCGAACCCAAGAGAACATCAATGGAGAACACTTGCCACTGCACGTGCTATTGAAAATCAGGTATTCCACATTGCATGCAACCGATCCGGTTCAGACCCTACTTCCACCTTCTTTGGAGGTAGTATGATAATTGACCCCCTTGGAAACGTAATAGCAGATGCGAAAGATGGAGAATGTGTGATCATCGAGGAAATTGATACATCCATCATGAAAAAAACAAGAAAAGAAATACCTGTCTTCGATGATCGCAGACCAGACATATACAAGTGAAAGATTAGAACAGGGACAGCCACAGAGATTCAGAATATGTCACTAGTTTATATATTTAAATTTACATCAAGTCCAAGAATTGTCCTTGCACCACCTGCAATATCACGTGCTATCTCAGCACAGCCTATAGCAGCACTCCATTTACCAAGCAATTCGGGTTTCAGGTCAAGATGCTTGCCTATTCTTTCAGCAACATGATCGACTTCACCGATCGAGCCGGCAAGAAATACATTTCCGAGCGAACCATGATCATTCATCAGGACCTGCATTGCTGCAATTTCCATTGATGCGAACAAAGCGATCTGGTCAAGAGCAAAGATAGCATCACTTTTACCATTGACAGCCGCCTCAAGAAGTTCATCGTTATCTGAATAAGAAGTGTGTTTCAGCACACCAGCATTTATGAAAGCTTCATTGGCACTACATTTACCCGCATCGACATCCCTGATAGCCTCCAGATCGAGCGGACCATGTCGGGTCCCCGGTGCAAAGATACAAGCATCAATAGCACCAATGAGCTTACCACCACAAACGGCCACGGTAACTGTGTTAGAACTTATGTCTGAAACTACAAAATCATCTATGCCTTTGCATTTGGCATTGTAGGCTATACCTATCTTCTCAGGACTTGTGGAATGGGAAAAAACATTCAAACGGGGATCAGTATTGCTTTTTGCATGAATTCCTGGAATAAGGACAGCAGAGATAGGCGAATTCTTTATCGCATCAAAAACAAGAGTTCCAGCCCCTGTTTTCTTGCCAACGCCCTCTATGCTCAAAACACCCCTGGAATCCACATTGTCCATATCCTCGATACTTACAATACCATCACCCATGGAATAGGTGACAGCTGCAAGTTCAATATCAGAGATCCCTACATCAAAATGAGAAGTGATCGAATCGATTATCTGAGCTTCGGACATGCTGGATACTTCTCTACGTGGCATTTCAAATGTCCGTATATCCCCATCACCGATTCCGGCAAAACGCATTGCATTGGTCCCATGGTCGACTCCGATAAACATCGATCACACCTTGATCTCAGATGTCGAAAAGCATAGCATTAAGCTCTTCCATCAGAAGTGCCCCATCTTCACGGGTAGCGACCGTTGTAACGATCCTAATTTCCTGAGCTGATGTCCCATGGGTCAAAAGAAGACGGAGATTGCCATGCTCATCGGGATGTGGAAGTACCTTTGCAGCGAGATTACCACCAGGAGAACTCTTTCCCCTAACAGTGATAACAGAAGGAACGATGCCCTTGACCTTTTCGTGCTGACTGATGGTACCAAGGATCTTTTTACCCTGACGTTCACCGATAACGGTTGTGTGTGCTCCATGAAGTTTATCTTTCAACGATGCTTCCTTACTTTTGATGGTATTCTCATCCATGAACAAAATTTGGAAGAATGATATAAAACGTTAGTGGTCTACATAAAGTAAAATTAAAAAAAAAGACAGAATATGCACTAAAATGTGCATTTTCCAGTATCAGATATTCTGAACATCACTCATGTCAAGAAGTTTCACCTTCGAAGCACCAAGGATCCTGACCGCACCCCTGATATCATTGACACGAACAATAAGGAAAGCTTTCTCAGTCCTGGTAACAAAAGCATAAGCATAATCGATGTTGATATTCTTTTCACCGAGAACATCTGCGATCATTCCGAGCTGACCAGGCACATCTTCCATCTCCACACCAAGGACATTGGTCTCCGAAACTGTGAATCCAGCATCATGCAACACCTTGTGAGCTAGGCCAGGGTTATCTACTACCATCCTGATTATACCGAAATCCCCCGCTTCAGCAATTGTGAATGCACGGATATTAATTCCGGCATTTTTGAATTTGTCAGCAACACTTGCAAGCCTCCCCGGCTTGTTCTCTGCAAATAATGAAATCTGTTTGATCATTTTCTCTTCCATGAGATCAGCCCCATTTACTAATTTAAATGATGTCTTCTAAAGATTATAACTTTCTGTTGTCGATCACTTTCTTTGCCTTACCCATCGAACGTGGCAATGAACCATGCTCCACAAGTTCCACCTTGACAGCAATGTTCAGCACACCTTTTAGAGCAGCTGCCACCTTTTTCTCCAGATTTATGATGTCATTGACCTTGTCGCTGAATGCAAGATCGGTCATCTCGATCTGTACTTTCATGATATCAAGTTCATTTACCCTGTCCACGATGATCATGAAGTGTTCACCAACCTCAGGGATCTTCATAAGTACAGACTCTACCTGACTAGGGAACACATTGATACCACGAACAATAAGCATATCATCTGCACGACCAAGAACACGCATGATACGTGGATGTGTCCTTCCACATTCACATTCATCCCAGTTCAGTACAGTTATGTCCCCTATCCTGTACCTGATAAGTGGCAATGCTTCCTTTACAAGTGTGGTTATCACAAGTTCACCGCGCTCTCCGTCAGCAACAGGTTCACCAGTTTCAGGGTCTATGACCTCTACAAGGAACTGGTCTGCCCAGACGTGAATGCCATTCTGTTCACGGCACTCCGTGAAGAGAGGGCCGCTAAGTTCGGAGGTGCCAAAGATATCATAAGCTTTGATGCCTGACGACTCCTCTATCCTCTTGCGCATCTCCTCAGACCAGGGTTCAGCACCAAAAACACCTATTCGCAGGTTCGTATCTTCCTGGAAGCTTATTCCTGCTTCCTTTGCAGCCTCGATCATGAAAAGAAAATATGAAGGAGTGCAACCGATAACAGATGTTCCAAGATCCTGCATCAGTTCGATCTGCCTGTCAGTATTACCTGAGCTTGTCGGCAGTACAGTACAACCCGTCTCTTCAGCACCATAGTGCATACCAAGACCACCTGTAAAAAGCCCATAGCCATAACCGATTTGCATGATATCATTGCGACCGATACCAATTGAAGTCAGAGCACGAGCAAGGGAAGTAGTCCATGATTTTATGTCGTTATCAGTATAGCCAACAACTGTTGGTTTACCAGTAGTACCGGATGATACATGAAAACGTACAAGTTTATTATTGGGAACACAGAACATACCTGTGGGATACGTATCCCTCAGGTCTTTTTTGTACGTGAAAGGAAGCTTTGTGACATCATCGAGACCCTTAATGTCCTCTGGCCTTATCCCTGCATCATCAAATTGCTTTCTATAAAAGGGAGAATGCTCATAAACATATATTATGAGGTTGCATAACTTCCCCCCCTGTATATTCTTCAGCTCTTCAACAGGCATTCTCTCGATCTGTGGATTCCAATATTCTATCATATGTATCACGCTATTGTTGACCAATAATGATGGTGGTTTGTTACAATCAATCATAAGCTCAACGGGTTTTTCTTAGTTCTTAAAATTTCTTTTACCAACTCAACGCATTCAAAGAGAATGGTATCCATATCAGCCACAACATCAATTCCTGCTGCGCCTGCATGACCACCACCGGTCCCCTCATAGTGACTGCTGATCTCTTCCATGATCTTGCCAAGATTTACGCCTGCATTTACGGCATCACGTTTGGCACGACCACTTACCCTTATGTTATCGGAGCGTGCAGTACCTACAAAGGCAACGTCTCCACCGATATTGATAAGCATTGAAGAAGCAGAGCCACCAAAAGAACTTACGTTCGAAGTGACTACCAGCCAATCACCGACACGTTCAACATCTGCCCTTGATGCTGTTTTAAGCATTGCGATCCTCATAGAAACATCCTGAGGAGTTGATGCCATAAGATCAAGAACTTCTGCATACTCGACACCACTTGAATCGATTATCTCAGAAAATGTTTTGAACGTTCTGCTTGTAGCATGCTTGAAATGTCCTGTATCTGTCACGATCCCGGTCATGAGTCCGAGAGCCATGCGATGCATTATAGGTGCACCCATGCATATCAGAACATCATAAACGATCTCCGCTACTGATGTGGCATTACGGTGAAGATAAAAGGATGCGTTCTCTGTAAGCGCAGTAGTTGCATGATGATCTACTACGCAATAGTTGGTAAGTTTAATATCATTGAGCTGTGCGCTGGTAGATGTGTCTACGACCACTACCAGATCATAATCTTTCGGATCAGGATTATTTATTACAGCTATCTCCAGCTTATCAACAAGTAATGTCGCAACTCTGTTGCACCCATCCACAAGCCCTACTTTACCTCCGACAGCCTCAGACAATGCAAACGCACTGCTTATAGCATCCGGATCGGCATTTCGATGGCAAAGGTATAGGATATTGTGATAATCAAGGAGACGGTTGTAGAATCCAGCTTCGTCAACCTGCATTTCTACCTCTCATCCACTCAGAAAGAATTGTCTGAAAAGGATAAAGGAGGGATTACAAGGATCACTGTCCCTGAGTACCCATTGCCTGCTTAAGTTGTTCCTGAAGCTGGGTAAAACGCTTTGAGATGCGCTCTTCCTGGCGTGTGATAGACTGAAGCCGAAGTGAAAGTGTCTCAAGCCTCTCTTTCAGCTTTGCAACGGTATCATCCTTGTTCGACTGGATCTGAAGGTCACCTACAGCCCTGTAAACAATAGCATCATCAGAAAGCTTTTCAAGCTCTTCAAGTGCCATTTCAGACTCTTTCTTCATTGACTCCATCTGATTCTTCTGCATAGCAAGAGCTTGTGCCTGCTGTTGAACCTGCTGCAACTGTGCGAGCTGGTTCTGCACTTGTGGGGGTATTTCTGAACTCATATTGGTTTCACCTGACCAGTCAATAAACCTGAAATGATTTTAATGTTTCTATCCAGAATATATCAAAATGAAAAGCAGGGTATCTCATACACCGTATCTGGCATTCTTACCAACAGCACATACGTCATGTGCGATCTGTACCATACGAAGCCAGGTGTTGAGAGTGGAACGCATAGATATGATGTCATCAGCAGTGATATTCATCACAAGGGAATGATTATTGACCTTTATATCCACAATAGAACGCCCAGAGACCATAGTTCCAAGTTCCGGCAGGATGCAACGGTATATAGCTTCTGCGTCCTCCGTTATAAAAACAGATTCCGAAGCTATTTTCATTCCGACATCACCATTTTGCGATAATTTTTGATATTCAGCCTGAAAAGCATATTATCAAGATAAACGAATTCAAGATGATCATCGCTGGCAATCAGACATTTCGAATCATAATAACATTCCCCTTCAGGAATATCCAAATAATAGGAAAGCAGATTGAATAACTCACCATCGCCATTTATTGAAGGCTCCAGCGCTTTAAGAGGGGTATATTTGTAGCCGTCCGGATAAAAAACGCTCAGGTGGATCGATAACAATTCAACGCCATGGCTATCATAGAACATAATGCTCCCGGGACTTCCGTGATAATCACCTACGACCATCAACAGACCATTTTCACACAGAGAGACAATGTCTATCAGACCCATTTTACCACGGGTCATGTATTTACAATTAAAAAAAGATGCCAAATACTTGCACATAGTGCGAGTATTGGCTGAAGGTTTACGGGAAGAAGTAATCAGCATGACTTCTTACTCGACCTTAACCTTTTTGATCGATGATTGCGGCCTTTCTTTTACAAGTATGCGGTGTCCGCAGTACGGACAGCGAATACCGGTATATCCATAGTCGATTTCGACTGGCCGCTTGCATCGGGTGCACTTATAGTCCATATTGATTACTCAACCTGTTCAGTGGCTTTCTTAACAGTCCTCAACACAGTCTTACCGACTGTTGTAGCTGGGATGTAAGTACCACCTGCAAAAGTATATCCACATTTTTTACATTTCCAGATGCCAGTCCCAACTCTCTTTACAGTTAGGCGTGCACAGCTTGCACATTTGTGTGCTGCATGCATCTTCTCTTCAAGATCAGCAACCAACTTTCGGTCTCTTCTACCATAGCGTGTACCAAATCTTCCTGCGGACCTAGATACACGTCCTTTCTTAGTATATTTCTTTGCCATTATAAATATCTCCTTGAAGCAGATTCCTATTTATGATCGAGCTTATAATGATCGAATATAATCGTTATGAGCCTTCATTGAATCAGATACGATTCAGATGTTGAGGAGGTATTCCTCTCTGATTTTCGCTCCGACCTCACGTGATTTTTCAACGGATCTCAGGAAGTTTTCTTCTGAGAGCGTACCTGGACCACTTTTCTGCATAGCACAGATCGAACCATCCTGATTGGTCACTATAGTGAGTCTCAGATCACTAACTGATTCCTCATTATTGGTTGCATCAATGACAAGTTCCCCTCCAATATCAATAAAGGAGAGAGAGACGGGCATTTCTCGGATAGGCAGTTTTACATCCTCTCCGCGACCTTCGCGTTCTCCCGGAATAGTTGCTGTCATAAGTGCTGCAATAGCACCGAGTGAAGCAGCATCCAGTAAATTACCACTGTCGTTAAGCACATGAACATCTATGAAGACTATCCAGACCTCTTCTCCTTCCGTAATACACAGCTTGTTTAAATCAATTGCGCCTGATTCACGGATACCACGGTCTACCACACGTGCCATTTCAATAGCTTTCTCTCGAGGTGGACCAGCTTCGAAGTTTGGTGAGGCGATAGGATTAAGCTCCATACTCGTGATAATGACGCCCTTGTCAGCGGAATCCGCGAAAGGAGAACCCACCTGAAGTTTAACACCAACCAATACCTGAGTATCACCCAGCAAGACCTTTGCAGACCCTTCTGCTTTATCGATAACATTGGTCTCAATTATCAGATCACGTGTTTCATCGAACCCACGGCCATCCTCACGCTGACCCTTGAGAGCCAGATTAAACAAATAATCTTTTTTAAGTCTTGATATAGCTTCACTCATTTTTCTCACCCTCATCCTCATCGGACTCATTGCCCTCTGTTTCTGAAGAGCTGTTATCCTCGGACTCAGCGTTTTCAGTTATCTCGAACTCAGATACATCTTCACCGAACAGGTCCTCAGCTTCATCAGAAGCATCCTCTTCCCCGTCATCCGTGAAAGCTTCTTCTTCATCCGGAAGTTCAAGTTCTTCATTTTCTTCGCCTTCGAGCTCTTCATCCTCAGCGTCAGAAACTGCTTCGACATCTTCTACAATTCCGGATTTTTCGACCTCTGCTTGAAGCTCAGCTTCCTCGAGAATCTCCATTTCGTCAGTAGTACCAAACTTTGATAAAAGAGCTTCCTTCTGAATGGCAAATATCTGCTCACAGCCCTTTCGGACCATCTCGACACCCTTCGCGATCTCATCTGCAGTAAGATTACCATCCATCTGAAGTAAAGTTATCTCGCCATCCTCGGTCATTGCAATAGGCAGGTCAGCATCACCATAATTGTCTTCAGGTTTATTAAGATCGATTACAAGCTGACCATCCACCTTTCCAACAGCACATGCAGCAACTAATCCTTTCATAGGAATGCCTGCATCAACAAGTGCAAGTGTAGCAGCATTGATAGCCGCTGTCCTTGTGCCTGCATCTGCCTGAAGGACCTCTGCAAATACATCAATTACAGCACCAGGATAGAACTGTTTCATAACAACGGTTTCGAATGCCTCTCCGCTTACCTTTGATATCTCAGTACTTCTCCTGCTTGGACCAGGACGGATACGGTCCTCCACAGAGAAAGCTGCCATATTATACCTATACCTTACAAGTGCTTCACTTGGACGCTGAAGCCTGCGTGGGTGAAGTTCCCTTGGACCATATACAGCTGCAAGGACCTTATTATTGCCCCATTCAAGATAACAAGAGCCATCTGCTCTTGAGAGTACGCCCATTTCCACGGTCATCGGGCGGATCTCATCCACACGCCTGCCGTCAAGACGAAGTCCATTCTCGTCAATAAATTTTACCGGTTTATCACTCATATTTAATCTCCAATTTCATCTCATTCTCCCATCTGCAAACACAAAAGGTCTTAATTAGTCTCATCGGTATCATTGTCCAGCAAGACATCGACCTTACGGCTGGTCTCTTCGGTAACGTCATCATCTTCAAGGGACACACCAGCAACTTCTTCATCTACTAGCTGTTCTTCATCGGAACCCTCGGTCCCTTCCGGTTCACCCCTCAAAAACATGCCGACCTTATCCGTTAAACCGGACATATGAGATTCACTTTCTATCATTTCGATCGCTGTCGTAAGACGGTCCATATCTTTATCCTTACCATTTATCCAGATACGGCCGTTCTTTCCTACGAACACATCACAATTCGACTCTTTCTTAAGAATTGATACCATTGACCCACCATGTCCGATGACACGTGGTACCTTTGAAGGCACAACTTCAATGATACGACCTTTACTTAATGCTCTTGAGCCCTGCTCACGCATTGAAAGCTCTACTTTCATAGCCTTGCTAACATCCTTCACACGAACAATGACACAATCCCCGACATCCATGAACTTCCTCATTTCAGAAGAATCGACACGTTTAGGAAATTCGGATACATGAAGAAGACCATCATACGGAGAACCGGTTTCCATTATCCAGTTGGAAGGAGTGACATCAATGACATTCACAATAATGAAATCCTTACGTGAGGGAATATATTTTCCTGAAAAAGGTACTACTGAAACCCTTCCCTTGAAATTTGCAATTCCATAAAGTAAAGAATAGATATTTCCATTTTTAACATAAGTACCTGGCCCGGCCATTTCTTTCTTCTCAGAAAGTAATTGCCCGGGGATTACGATTTTACGATCCATCAATTTACCTCTTACAAAAGTTTTGTTTCCGCATCACCTTTTGTCAGATGGTTCACAAGCCCATAAAAATCATTCTGCATCCCTGCAGGGATCTTGACCACAGCAACCCATGAACCATCATTCTCCCAGTTATCCCTGAGCATGGTTCCGAACTTTGCAATATCCCCATAGGATTTTCCTGCATATTCAGAAGGGATTTTGACAGCGATCTCAACTTCTTCAAAACGAATAGGAATGATCGGCCTTATCGCCTTCATGACAATATTGACCTGTTCATCCACACCCTTCAGAGGATCGATATGGACCTTTGCCTCTTCCATTGCCTTCTCGATCCTTCCAGGAGGGTGAGGTGCCCTCGTTTGAGGATTTATCGCATTTCGTGCAATGGTGGAAATGACCTGTCTGGTCTTTTCCTCAAGAATATGTTTCCTCTGTTCCTTAGTAAGCTGAATTTCGCCGTGTTTGATAATATACGCTGCAATTTCAAAAACATCATCGGTCTGGAATGCATTGGTAAGATCGGATTCTGCCGCATGGTCTCCCCTGCCCGAATCCTCGAAGATGGACTCCACTGCAAGAATATCCTCAATTTTAACATTGCCTCCTTTCTTGAATTCCAGAGCCCCATCAGGATCCACAAGCACTTCATAATGTTTGCTGCCTTTCTTTAGCCTTGCAACCAATGATTCATCAAGAGATACCATACTATACACCCTCCTATATTACCTAATAATGCTCAAAAACACATTACTCGTCCTGCTGTTTTTCCTCATCATCTGCTTCTTCAACAGTTTCATCAACATCCTCTTCCTTATGTTTGGCAAGAATGGTTTCGACGTATGACTCGACCTCATCGACAGGACATTTCCTGAACTGGCGGTCCTCAAGAGTGACCATACCCACTTCAAGCGTTGCAGGATCGATCTTTACATCAGATGCCCTGTAAAGCGCTTCCATACCAAGCATTACTGCTTCTTCCATGGTCATGTCATCGCGATGCATTTCCTCGAAAGTTTCCATGAAAACGTTTCTGCCTGCGCCAATAGCTGTTGCCTTATACTCAAGGAGTGCACCGCTAGGGTCACTTTCGAACAGCCTTGGGAGGTTGTCATCGACGCCTGCTATCAAAAGTGCAGTACCATAAGGACGGACACCACCATATTGTGTGTATGTCTGCTTGTGGTCACAGATCTTCTTTGACAGGACCTTAACACCGATAGGCTCATCGTATGTAGCCATGTTGATCTGAGCTTCCACTCTGGCCCTGTCCACGAGAGCACGTGCATCAGCAACAAGACCTGATGTTGCGACTCCAATATGCTCATCGATCTGGAATATCTTTTCGATAGATTCCGCTTCTATCAACCTACTTGTGATCCTCTTGTCAACAATGAGGACAACACCATCCTTTGCTTTAATTCCAGCAGCGGTAGTGCCTCTTTTAACGGCTTCCCTTGCATACTCGACCTGAAAAAGCCTTCCATCGGGACTAAAAACGGTAATTGCTCTATCATAACCCATTTGTGGTGCCATTTGCATGCTCTCTTATCTCCTACTAATTATTTTGTGATGCTAAAAAACGTATGAATAGAGTTTCTGTACATTCACCTAGTTCACTTAAGGTAATTCCAAATTATAATATATATCTGTTTATGTCTTTTCTTCAGGACTATATACAGTACACCCTTCTAAATACTTTGTTGTTGCTCCGTGCACTGTCCCGGATATACCCAGGACGTGAATTATCACTGGTTTGCCATTCACCGATGTAACCGAAGCAAGAACAGCACGGGTCATATCCATACGATCCCGAAGACAACGTACAATACCTTTTGAATCCTCAAAGTCAAGTAGCCTTACCCCACATTCACTCAAACCGTTATCGCCAACAAGCGAGCTAGCACATAAGAAGATCTCACGAAGGAGATCACTTCGGTCAACAATGTTGCCACCTATGAGTTCAAATGCAAAATATCTGCGATCATGGCGTAAGGTCGGAGGAAGGACTTTCAGCTTCATTCATCCCCCAGAACAGAAGGAGACGGTTCAAATATTTCCACCCCTTCGCAAACATAGTTCTTATCATGTCGTTTCTTTTGAACGATCTTCAAAGGTGTTTCCGATAATGCCATGATGGCCTCATCCTTCTCCATTCCAAAAAGAGCTGCAAGTGCAATGATCTCACGAGGTGCACGCAGACCAAAGATGGATAAAGCATTACTAGTAAGCAACATTGGAACATCATACTTCCTTGAAAGTGCCAGATAATCCCTGAAATGAGATAGACTGTGCACACGTCTTCCGCCGCGGGACATGATCAGCGAATCAATATCAAATGCAATCGCGACATTATTTTCACTTGCAGACTTTGCAAGCACATGATTTAAGCCACTGCCCTTTGGAGTGAACGGATGTATAAGGATATCAACGTTAGAGTTCTCCACTGCCGCACGATTAATGCCCTCATCGCCACCATGTACAGCCAGAACATCCACTTTATTGCGATATTTACCAACAAGACCATGAAGTTTAGAGGGATTCGAAGCCACAAGCTCGACCGTGCGGAAAATATCAAAACCTTCGGTCCCATCCGATTTTAGCGGCCCTTCTGCAGTAGAATGATTGCTCAGACCGATCCCGGCAAAACCAAGATGTTTTGCCATTGAGATTAGTTCTTCTGCCGTATTTTTACCATCCGGCACATAGTGGATACTTAGATCATAGAAAGAGCGTTCAGCCAAATAATTCCTCCACGATCCTGCCGGCTTCCAGCCGATCCTTTGGATACGTTTCGATCTTAACTTTCACGATTATCGCATCCGATGATGAAGATAATTTTATCCGCCCATTGAATGCTGCCTGTTTGTCGAACCTTAGATGGAACATCTGGTCATCATCAAGACGATCAGGCATTTCTTCACGAAGCAGCTCTACATCCTCAGGCGTCATTTTCGGCCTGACGAATGCAGCAAAGGCCTTTGTATCAGGCTTGCGCTTGATAGCTGAACTGAACATGGTAATAGGATTACCATGGTATCCTTCGACAACCAGGGACTCAACGTACTTGTCAGTATCAGTACACTTGCCTTTGTCAAAAGAATTCAATAAAAAGAGATCCAGAGCAGATCTTACTCTGGACTCATCCTCAGTAGCATGTGCGCTTACACGCACAGAGATATAGTGGATCACTTTTTGCTTCTGTTAAGATTTGATCTTACGCTTGGCCTGGTCTTCTCAGTACCGGTTCCGCGCGTCTGCATGCCTCGGCCCTTGCGACCTGCACTGGTCTTACCACGGAATACCCTACCACTGTGAGCCTTGCCACAGATCCAGTTGAGATTCTTATCAGATTTAATGACAGGGTGGCTTGGGTCAACGAGAATTACCTCGTACCATTTCTGCTTACCATCTTCGCCTACCCAGTAAGAGTTAAGGACTTCCATGTTAGGGTACTTCCTTGCAGCACGCTCTTCAGAGATCCTCTGAATGCTCTTACCGACAGTGATCTTATTCTTACCGGTGTGCTGAGTACGCCTTCCACGAATGTAACGGGACTTTCTCATGCTACCCCTTCGTACTTTTACACGAGCAACAACGATACCCTGCTTGGCCTTGTAACCAAGTGATCGTGCACGGTCGATACGTGTTGGGCGTTCTACTCTTGTAACAGAGCCTTCCTTTCTCCATACCTGAAGCCTTTCCCATCTAAGGTCACGGACGTAAGTCTCATCAGGGTTCTTCCATGCATCTCTTATATATCCATAAAATGATTTTGACAATTTATTCACCTTGTTTCATGTTAGTTTCACGGTTCAGCTGAAGTTTTCAGCCACATTCCCACGGGATAGTATCCCGACAATGAAACATCGATTAGTACATACACTATGGCATTTAAACCTTTTTATCTGACAGGACTGAAAGAATAATATTGTTGATCAGTAGAAAAAAAAGAAGACAATGCAGATTATCCAATCGCATTGAAAACATGCCACCACAGTTACATCAGAACCAAGGGCTAACGATTTATCAAAATGAACTATGCTCACCATTGCCTCCGCTGAGACTGGTGCAATTGAGACACTGGCAAAGAGTAACAATAGAAATAATCTGTAAAAATAACCCGACGATATATAATTCAAAATCACATTTTAAAGAGGTTAATATCCATTGATGTATATGAGAATCGTGTATTTACTTTAATTGAATGCAATTCCAGAAAATATTGCCAGTGCACCTCAAACTGAAGAGATACCCAAAGCTAAATTTATCTATAAAATGAAGAAATCCTCTAAGAAGCTAAAAGTAAAATGTGGGGCTGGAGAGATTCGAACTCTCGATCGACGGGTCTCTCCGAACAACTGCCTTACGACAGTCAATTCTTAAGAACACACATCAGTGCTCCAACGGCTCTTCACCGACCCACTCCGTCGAGCAGATCTCAGTAGACCCGTTGTTCATCATTTATCCGCTGGAGCCCGTCGCCATTCCAGGCTAGGCCACAGCCCCGCAACCTTGCGATTACATCCCAAAGATATATCTTATCACTGATATAGGTATCGGTTTAAAAAATAAGAATTGAACAAGAATGTAACAGCCATACATCATTCAGCCCATGAAACATTATTATGCATTGATAAGATCAGCAAGTTCAAGGCAGATCTTTTCGATCTCCTCGCGGATAGTATCGACAGAAACTCCGAGAAGGCCTGCAAGATAAAGTGCTCCTCCGGCACCCACACCTTCCTTCACATAGCCAAGTTCATACTGCCTCAATCCCTTGTGGGAAGAATTACCAAAACGAGGATCAATTGCAAACATATCAGCTTCAAGTGCTTCGATGATTTCATTGAAATTTGCAGTCTCATCATTAGCTACATAACTTGTAGTCACAATGGACACATTACTAAGATCAGTACCCATATGCTTCATGAAAGCATACACTGCGGCCATCTGAGTCCCACCTGCAAGTATAACACGCTTACCTTTAAGCCCTGAAACAAGACCAGCTACAGCTGGCATCATCGGATCACCAAGACAGGCGATAGCGCGTATTGGATCACCCCTAAGACCACCGGAAATAATACCTGACGCATCCATTGCTTCTTTCACGACCCTCCTCTTAAGCTCCACAGGATTCTCAGAAGAGCTACTGCTCACATTACTATCATAACCAAGAGCATCAAGAACACCCATGGCAGTGGTCGTGCCAGCAGGAGTACTTTCCCCTATTACAAACATATCATGATCATCACGAACCCTCTCACCAACAGAAAGTGCAGCCTTGATGATACCTTCGACATCATGCACAGCCACATCATTCCTGATATCTTCCCCATACCTTGCACCCAGATCCTCAAAAGGAACTTTCGGAGGAATCTTCAGACCAGAGTTCACAAACAAATGAGGGACACCTGAAAGCTGTAATGATGCACGTGTAATAAGTCCAGGGGTGGGTGTATTATATGGAGGTGTCATCGGGATCACAGGAGCACTGATGATACTACCAGTCTCTACAAGCTCCGCATCGCCTGTTGGGGTGTAATCCGTAAGCTTAGCAGTCATTCCTGCTGCAGATAACTTCTCGATATATGCAGTTTCCGTATTTCCCAAAACACAGATGAATAACGGCTTTTCCGGTCTTTTATCATTAGCTATCAGAGACACCATATCAAATCACCATCATCCAGCATCAATAAGTCCTTGCCACGTAAACCCTTGTACGAGTTTCCTTGCTACAGATAGGACACTTGTAAGTACCATCCTCATCCATATCAGTAGGAATTCCAAGTATGCCTGCACCGACCTGTTCATCCAGATCGAGCCCACACTTTTCCTCACCACACCATGGAACAAGAGCAATTCCATCCTGTACCTTTTCCTTAACATCATCCACAGTAGAACAATCGAAGATACGCTCGTTCAGCTCAGAAGTCGCCTTTTCCAAAAGGGATGTCTGAATAATTTTGAACCTTGAGAGAACCTCATCCTTGATAGAAGCCAGAGGCACCTGTTCCTTCTCACCAGTATCACGTCTGGCGAGCATTGCAGCCTCGTTCTTCAGGTCCCTCGGACCTATCTCTATCCTCAAAGGAACGCCCTTCATCTCCCACTTATAATACTTGGAACCCGGACGTTTATCGCTATCATCGATAGTGACCCGAACACCTGCAGCCTCAAGCTCAGCCTTCACATCATTACATGCATTGAGCACAGCTTCCGGTTCTTTGAAAATGATAGGTATGATAACAACCTGTGTCGGAGCGACCTCAGGAGGAAGTACCAGACCCTTATCATCACCATGGGTCGAAAGTAGAGTGGCAATGCACCTTTCAGAAACGCCATAACAGGTCTGATGAGCATAGACCTGTTCACCATCAACATCCTCATACTTGATATCAAAGGTCTTTGCGAAATTATCACCCAAATGATGTGCAGTACCCACCTGAAGCGTTTTTCCATCAGGCATCAATGAATCTACTGCAATGGTATAATCAGCACCAGGGAACTTGTCCCAGCTAGGACGCTTTGAAGGAAGCACAGGAATAGCAAGCCTTTTGTAGAACTCGATATAGAGTCTTATAGCCTCCTCCACCTGAGATGCAGCCTCATCCCAGGTTGCATGAACCGTATGAGCTTCCTTAAAAGAAGTGATCTCCCGGAGACGGATAAGCGGTCTGGTGTGCTTTGTCTCATACCTGAACGTATTGACGATCTGGTAAAGCTTCAATGGAAGGTCCGCATGTGAACGCACCCAAAGACGATACATAGGATAAATCGCGGTCTCACTGGTTGGACGAAGCGCAAGTTTCACATCAAGAGGAGTAGTACCACCATTGAGTACCCAATAAACCTCTTCTTCAAACCCTTTGATATGCTCTGCCTCTTTCATGAACTCATTTTCAGGTATCAAAAGAGGGAATAGTGTTTCCTGATGATCTTTATCAAGCAATCCACGAATGATATCATAAACATTCCTACGAATAGAAAAACCGAAAGGATACCAAACATATGAACCTTTCACAGGATAACGTACATCCATGATCTCTGCGATCTGGAGCATACCGTTATACCATTCACTGAAATTCTCTTTTGAAGGAAGCGTTGCCTCTTTTTCTTGTTCAGCCATAATGTCACCAATAAGATCGAAACGATTATATTCGAATTTTTGAGCTAAATACAGGCATCATTTATAGCTATTTCCAATCGGCTGTATCTTATCAGAAGAATCGACTTCCATCTGAGAGGTATCAACATCAAAGACAACCATACCGCTATGAAGATCGCCCGCTTCCTCGGCCGAGAGCTTTCTGGATACAACTTTCTCAGAGATTATAGCACTGTTACCAAGAGGATCTTCTATAATGACAGTCAGAGGAAAATCCCCAGCTATAGCTTTTTCAATCTGATCCTGTAGTTCCAGTCCACGTGCATAAGCATCGTCATCATCTTTAACCCAGCCAGTAGCGGTCACGACAACCGACTGTACCCTTTGAAGAATGCCCTCAATATTAGTAACATATGAATCCGAAACAGAACCGGGCTCAACATCGATTCCGAGTTCAGGGATCCTTATGGTGCCTGAGGTCGAACGTATGACCCTTGCATTGAGATCCTCAAGTCCTTCCACCTTGAGCTCAAAACGCATAGGCTCTTTCTGAGCAAGTATCATTGTATCCGTGAACCTGAAACCACAGTTACAACAGGAAGTGGAAATGTACATAACTTCCCCGAAATAGGGAATTTCATCCCCCTGCCACTTAATGATAAGATCTTCCTGGCAGAGAGGACAGGAAGTTCTGGTCTCAAATGATCTCGGGGACTCTGCCCCGGAACTATCCTCTGCGCTCAATACCTTCCACCAACTATCTTGGATCTGTCTATCCTGACACCTGTCGGAGTGACAAGTACCTGATCATCCTTAATACCTGCAATGTCCCCATGAACATCGACAACAACATCTTTCAGATCCTTAAGTGCCCTGTCAAGCATGAGTTTATCAGCCTTGATATTAGAGATATCGATCATAAGGATATTGCCATTATAGATCTCTTTCTTCAAGTCAGGAAGTTCGTTAAGGTTCGTAAGTTCTGCCACCCTGATATAGGTCTCTGCAGGTTCATCTGCCATTTCCTGTTCAAATTTACCAAGGTCGAGCTCAGTATATTCATCAGCATCTGTCGCACCCTTTACTCCACTTCCAAATATTTTATCCATGAAATTTGCCATAGTCAGCACCTTTGTCCTAAGATTCGATTGAATGGATTTAGAATATATCTTTAATAATTCTTTTAATATTTAAGCCATTAGCTATTTTGATTTTCTGGCTTCGCATCAATGTTAATAGGATTTAATATGGATGTTCATCATATTTTAATGATAGCTTCCAATTTATCCTGAAATGTCATGCCTCAAGGTTCCAAAGTTCATCCCCGACATAATGTATAGACTTAATAGCCTTACCTGACCTGCCCACCATCTCAGTCGCCGGCACAAGAGCACGTCCGATAGCAAGAGGCTTACCATGTGTTTCTTCAACGATGATAACAAGGTCGCCCTCATTCAGCCCATCATCAACTTTAACGATTCCCGGACACATTATATCAGCACCATTCACAACAAACTTCACAGCACCCGCATCAACCGTAACGACATTGCAATCAAGTCCTAATTCCAGCACACCCCTTACAGTAGGGAAAGATACCTCACCCATCTGGAAGAAAAGCACCTTGCCATCAACGATGATTATCTTAAAATCATCAGCCATAGCACTTTCAAGCTTGTATTCTGAAATACGATCAATAACATCCCCGAAAGTAGATCGAAGACTTTTAAACAATTTGTTCTTTGCAGATTTCCTTAGTTGAACCCTGGACTTTACTTTCAACTTATCACCTTTGATAATAAAACATGATTTTAACCATGCATTATAGCCCCGTATTGTTTTAAACATTTCGAACAGGAAATTGCAAAAAAGAATGGAGCAACATTCGAAAATAAACAGAAAGATAACAATACCCCTTGCCAAACATTAGAATTGTTTTGGAGATCCTAATAAAAAGTAGAACCGGTGGTGTAAAAAAAGGGAAATTAATATATAATGAATCGGAATAGGAGAGTTCAGAATTTAACAACTATATATTATTTGTAGTGTAATTTGTCTAAATCACAAATCATTTCAAGGACTAATTGAAACCGCTGGCATAAGGTAGCTTTTCTAAAAAAATGGGAGGTATCAGCATAACTGGTGCTACAAAACGAGGTTTCCGCGCATACACCCTTTCAAATTACAAAGAGATCCCACAGATACAGAATTTTACTCAGGAGCAGCAAGAGGATATCGGGATCGCTGCAAGGATATTTCCATTCCGCGTTAATAATTACGTCATCGATGAGCTCATTAATTGGGACAATGTACCCAATGACCCAATGTTCAGACTTACTTTTCCTAACAAGGACATGCTATTGCCCCCTCACTACAAGGAGATGAAGCACCTATTACACACCGCTGCATCGGAAGAAGAGGTCCAGCAGGCAATACATAAGATACGTTTGACCCTGAACCCACATCCTGCAGGGCAGCTTGATAAGAACGTTCCCGAACTTAACGGCAAGGTCCTTGAGGGAATGCAACACAAGTATAACGAAACCGTCCTTTTCTTCCCCACACAGGGACAGACCTGCCATACATTCTGCACTTTCTGCTTCAGGTGGGCACAATTCACCGGCATGAAAGACCTGAAGTTTGCCAGCCGGGAGATAGAGACATTAGTATCATACCTCCAGGAACATCCCGAGGTAAAAGATGTGCTTTTCACAGGAGGAGACCCTATGACAATGAGCGCAAATCTCCTGAAAAGATATATCGAACCTATCCTGGAAGCAGATATTCGCACGATCGAGAACATCAGGATAGGGACAAAATCATTAAGTTACTGGCCACAACGCTTTGTTTCTGACAAGGATAGCGAAGACATACTGTCCCTGTTCTCCAATGTTACCGACCACAACAAGCACATGGCAATCATGGGACATTTCAACCACCCGGTAGAGCTTACTACAGATACAGTCAAGGAAGCCATAAAGAACATACGCGCGACCGGAGCACAGATACGAACCCAGTCGCCCCTGATAGCCCACATAAATGATGATCCGGTCATCTGGGAGCAGATGTGGAGAGAACAGGTACGCCTTGGGTGCATACCTTATTACATGTTCATGGTAAGGAACACAGGTGCAAACCACTATTTCGACACCCCCATATCAAAAGCATGGGAAATATTCCAGGAAGCATACCAGAACGTGAGCGGACTTGCAAGAACTGTACGTGGACCAAGCATGTCCACTGACCCAGGGAAGATAAATGTCCTCGGTACACAAGAAATAAACGGTGAAAAGGTCTTTGTGCTTGAATTTCTGCAAGGACGTGATTGTAGATGGGTGCGTAAACCATTCTTTGCGAAGTATTCTCCAACAGCCTCATGGCTTACCGACCTTGAACCTGCATTTGGAAAAGAGAAATTCTTCTTTGAAAATACAAGCACAATTTGAGATCAGGGCAGGGCTCATTAGCCCCCTTAACCTTATACAGATCACATTTTTTATAAAATATATGTCTTTTTAACATAATATTTAAATCTGTTACCGCATTAGGATAATACCTATACATAGCCAAAGAACTGGACATACCCAGGAGGGCACCATCATGATCAAAGAAGTTACTGACCAGTACAATGCCAAAGAGATCGAAACAAAAGTTCATGAATTCTGGGAGGCGAACAACGCCTACAGATCAGTACGTGAACACCGAAAAGGCGCTAAGAAATTCTATTTTGTGGACGGACCACCATACACTACAGGCCATATCCATCTTGGTACTGCCTGGAACAAGATAATCAAGGACAGTATCCTGCGTTACATGTCAATGAACGACCATGACATTCTTGACAGGGCAGGCTGGGACATGCACGGATTACCTATCGAAGTAAAGGTAGAAGGTGCCCTTGGTTTTGAATCAAAGAAAGACATCGAGACATATGGTGTCGGTAATTTCATTGAGAAATGTAAGGAGTTCGCACTTCGCCAGAAGGATGATATGACCGAACAGTTCCAAACCCTTGGTGTCTGGCTTGACTGGGAAGATCCTTACATGACACTTAAGGATGAGTACATCGAGGCTGCATGGTGGACACTTAAGCAAGCACAGGACAAGAACCTGCTTGAAACCGGAAAGAGAGTGGTCAACTGGTGTCCAAGATGCGAAACTGCGATCGCTGATGCAGAAGTCGAATATGAGGACCGTGAAGACCCTTCAACATATATCAAATTCAAACTAAAGGATGAAGACAACACTTTTGTTGTCATCTGGACTACGACCCCATGGACCATCCCGTCCAACATAGCTGTAGCAGTTCATCCAGAATTCGAGTATTCAAAAGTAAAAGCTATCAGTGAAAATAGTGCAACTGAGATATTGATAATCGCATCAGAGCTTGTTGAGAACGTTCTCAGAATTGGCAGATATTTAGATTATGAAATTCTCAGTACGATGTCAGGCAAAGACCTAGAGGGTACAGTTTACGAGCACCCCCTTGCAGACCTTGTGCCTTTACAGGCAGAGATAGAACACAGGATATGCAATGCAGATTACGTTACAGCAGATAGCACAGGTTGTGTCCACATTGCACCCGGACACGGTGTTGACGATTTTGAAGTTGGCGTAAAGAACGAATTCCCGATCTTCTGCCCCGTAGGCCCTAATGGTAGTTACACCCATGAAGCAGGAAAATATTGTGGAATGAACATCCTTGACGCAAACCGCGTTGTTATGGATGACCTGCTGGAGAGAGGACTTCTCATGGCCGAGAGAATGATCAGCCACAGGTATGGTCATTGCTGGAGATGTAAAACAGCTATCATATACCTTGCAACCGAACAGTGGTTCCTGAAGATAGGCGAGCTAAAGGAAGATATGCTCGAAGAGATCAAGAAGGTGAACTGGACACCAGAATGGGCAGGTTCTGCAAGGTTCAAGGATTGGATAGAGGGTGCACGCGACTGGTGTATCTCAAGGCAGCGCTACTGGGGTATCCCGATCCCTGTATGGAAATGTTCAAGTTGTAACAGCCTGACGGTTGTCGGAACCCGGAAAGAGCTTATAGAACGCTCCGGAGCAGACCCCCATATCGAGCTGCACAGACCTTATGTTGACAAAGTGACAATACCATGTGAGTGTGGCGGAACCATGAAACGTGTCGAAGATGTCTTCGATGTCTGGTTCGATTCTGCTGTTGCCTCCTGGGCAACATTGAGGTTCCCACATCAAAAGGAGAAATTCAATGAATGGTGGCCTGCCGACTTCATCACAGAAGGACATGACCAGACACGTGGATGGTTCTATTCACAGCTTGGAGCCAGTATGGTTGCATTCGGAAAAGCACCATACAAGAATGTACTAATGCACGGTTTCACTCTTGACGGCAGCGGAAAGAAGATGTCAAAGAGCATTGGCAATGTCATACAGCCCGCCGAGGTCATCGATAAGTTCGGTGCAGACACCCTTCGATCATATGTACTGTCAGCCAGTGCACCATGGGAAGACCTGAAGTTCAACTGGGATGAGCTGGCAACAGTGCACAGGACGAACAACATCCTGTGGAATGTATACAGATTCCCGCTTCCATACATGGCACTTGATGATTTCGACCCTCAGAAGGTTTCATACGAATCCGTTGAAGCTTATTTGAGAAGCGAGGACAAATGGATCCTTTCACGCATGCAGACAGTGATCGCTGAGGTCAATAAGGCAATGGATGCGAGATTACTGCACAAGGCAATGCGTTCCATCAATGAATTCGTGCTCGAGGACCTTTCAAGATGGTACATCCAGCTTATCAGACCAAGAACATGGGTCGAAGCAGACAATCCCGACAAACTGGCAGTCTACAGGGTGCTCTACGATGTGTTCGTGACCACTGCAAAGTTGATCGCACCATTCATGCCACACCTTGCAGAAGAAATGTACCAGAACCTTGTGAGGAACATTGATGAGAATGCACCTGTGACCATCCACCTCTGCGATTGGCCAGTTGTCAACGAAGCACTTGTTGACACCAGTCTTGAAGCACAGATGAAGGTCGCACGCTCTATCGTCGAGGCCTCTTCCAACGCTCGTCAGAAGGTAGGACGTAAACTCAGATGGCCGGTTTCCCGTATCGTTGTCAGTCCTACAGATGAGAACACTATTGCAGCTGTCGAAGGACTGCGCTCTGTCCTTATGGACCAGACCAATGCCAAGGATATCGAGACTACCAAGGTCGGCGAAAGCTGGAACGAGCTTGGAGTGGAATCCACACCTAACCCCGGCGCTATCGGACCGGTCTTCAAGGGAAATGCAGGTAATATCAGTGCCGCTATCGGTGCAATGGATGCTTATGACCTGAAGAAAGGACTTGCTGGCGGAGAGATGGAAATTAGCCTCGCAGACGGTACGAACGTAACCATCACCGAGAAAATGGTCAATTTCAGCGAAACAGTTCCGGAAGATGTGGGAAGTGCTGAATTCAATTGTGGAGTTGTCTTCGTTGATGCAAAGCTCACCCATGAAATAGAGTCAGAAGGATATTCAAGAGAGGTCATACGTAGAATACAGGACATGCGTAAGGAACTGGACCTTGATGTCGATGACAGTATCAGAGGTCACATACAGATCAGCGATGAAAGAGTACTCGACCTTGTTCTCGACTTTGAGAACTACATTGCAAAAGAGGTACGTGCAAACGTGCTTGTGATCGGTCTGGATGTCGAGACAACCGGAGAGCTCGCAAAGGAATGGAATGTCGAAGGCATCCCAATGACCATAGCGATCTCAAAGGAAGAATAATACGAGGGTATAAAAATGGATTTTAAAAAGTGGGAGCCAGTCTATGAAGCGATCCTCGAGGACTTCGGTTTCTCAAGGGAAGATGATCAGAATGCTGCCACCATTCTTTCCCATCTTCTGATAGGACCTAACACCGCAAGTACCGATGTACTTGAAGAGCTCATTTCTGGAAAGGATGTGCTGGTTTGTGGGAATGCACCCACACTGGCACAAGAGCTCGATCAGGTCAAGATAGAAGACCACGTTGTCATCACAGCCGATGGTGCCACTGCAACCCTTGTTGACAGAGGTATCATCCCGGCCGTTATCGTGACAGACCTTGACGGCGATGTGGAAAAAGAGATACAGGCAAACAAGGAAGGCTCAATTGCAGTCATACACGCCCACGGCGATAATATTGAACTTATCCTGAAGTATGCTCCAAGGTTCAAAAACATCATCGGCACCACACAGGCAGCACCCTTTGGCAACATATACAACTTCGGTGGTTTCACCGACGGTGACAGATGTGTTTTTCTCGCAGGCGAGTTCAATGCAGCCAGCATAACCCTGGCAGGTTTCGATTTTGACGATGAGAACGTAACTGAGATGAAATATAAGAAGCTTGGCTGGGCGAAGAAGTTGCTCGGTGTCTTGTGAGCATTTCATTCTTTTTTATTCTTTTTTTTATCAAATTAATATTTTAGGAGAATATACGAAGCATTAGTTAAAGTCTAACACAAGAAATAAACAACTTTTTCAGACAGACCCCTTGTTGATATTATTTTATGGGTCACCCATAAATATTGATAGCAATAACAATAATACAGTATATTTTATATTGTTTTAATTGTAATATTCATTAAAAATATAGTCCGATGTCACATTATAAATAAAATGACGTGCATTGTTAACTTCTAAAGAGGTTTTATGCGAACTTTAGTGATCTGCATCGACAGGGATAATGACCTGGGAGAAAAGGCGAATGTCTCCAGCCCGATCATAGGGCGGGAAGATAATATCAAAGCTGCAGTGGAACTTGCAACTGTTGACCCTGAAGACTCCGACTCAAATACGATATTCGGAGGTGTCAATGTCCTCAATGAACTACACTCAAAAGGTATCGATGCAGAAATTGTGACCTTTGCAGGGGACAAGAATGTAGGGATAATATCAGATCAGAAGATAGTTGTCCAGCTTGATGCATTCCTGGAAGAGAATGATATCACTAACGCAATCTTTATTTCAGATGGTGCAGAAGATGAAACCCTTTTACCCATCGTCCAATCACGCATCAAGATAGACTCAGTAAAACGAATAGTGGTCCAGCAGAGTGCAAATCTTGAAAGTACATACTACATCCTCAAGAACGCATTCAATGACCCGAAGATATCACAAACGTTCTTCGTACCAATTGGACTTACAGCATTGATTTATGCGATATTCCTTCTGGCAAACTATCCAGAAGGTGCTATAATTGGCATTTCAGCAGCCATAGGTGCTTACATGCTTTACCGCGGATTCAATCTTGACCAGCCTTTCGCTCTTTTAAGAGAAAGGATGAAGGGCTCCTTCTACGAAGGTCAAATGACATTTGTGACAAATACAATTGCCATAATCCTTGCAGTAATAGCCACAATGATAGGGGCAATCACGTTGTGGAAGTACTTTACCACAGGCGGTGGCTGGTATTATGGACTTATCACGTTATTTACCGTATTCATCAATGTTACCGTCTGGTGGTATGTGATAGCTATACTTTTTGCCAACATCGGAAAAATGGTTGACCTGAAAAGAAACGATCATTTTTCATTAAAAGATGTTTCTCCATCTCTATTCATTACAGCAATGGGATTGCTTTTCTGGGGTGCAAGTACCTACATACTTACAATCGGTGCATTCCCTGGTGCAACAGACTCACCCAACTTTAGCATCCAATATTTCATATATTCAGTAGTAGGAGCAATAATAATTGCTCTTGCAGGCATTAAGATATCCCAGAATGAATCCATTTATGACACAAAACGTAAGATCACGAAGGGTAAAAAGGATAAAAATAAGAACTAAACCGACAAATTACCACCCATGAGCATAGATGTAGCAATACTTGGTGGTGTCGGATCCTCTTCTTTTACAGATGGAGATACAAAGATCATAGCCACACCCTATGGAGATGTGGGTGTATCTATTATCCAGAACAATGGAAAGAGCATTGCAATGATCTCAAGACATTCCGGTGCAGCTGAACATGTACCCCCACATATGATCAATTACCGTGCGATCATCTGGGCTATCCGTGAAATTGGTGTAAAAAGGATAATCGCAACCAATTCAGTAGGCACCATGAAAGATCATCCAATAGGAAGCTTTGTCGTAACTGATGATTTTATCGACCTAAACAAAAGTCGCATATCCACATTCTACGATAAGAATACCGTTCATGTTGACATGACGGAGCCATATTGTCACATAATAAGTAAATGTCTTATGGATTCACTTGATAAAAAAGGTCTCAACTACACCAGAGGCACCTATGTATGTACCGAAGGGCCACGTTTTGAGACACGGGCAGAAATAGCAATGATGAGCACTTTCGGAGATGTTGTGGGGATGACAGGATTACCGGAAGTTGTGTTGGCAAGGGAACTGGAACTTTGCTATGCATCCATTTGTACCATCACCAATCAGGCTTGTGGAATGACCGATAACAAGATAACTGCAGATGAAGTTGTAGAAAAGTTAGCCACAACACAGGATATCCTGCTGGAAATACTATTCGATGCCATCGACAATCTTCCTATGGAAAGAAATTGTGACTGCAAAAATGCGACCAGTGGTGCACGGCTTTAAGACAATACAGACTTAACGTTAAAAGGTAGGCAACCCATAATGCCTACCCCATACATCCTTAAAATAACAGACCTATTGATCAATGATCTACTAGAACTTCAATGAACTTTCTGAACCTTTCATCATTATCTAGAGCTGAAAATTCGAATATTCTCACACAAGGATTGATAATTCCAAGAGCATCTTTTATCAAAATAATTTATTCAATATCATTAGGATCGATCTTGTTTATACCGATGATTTCTGATTCATTGATCTGCTTAATGACGAATTGCGGCAATTTATCTATATCACTGTTAAAAGTGCCTGCATCAATAAGTTATACAAGTAGGAAGGACATGTCTGAAAAAGGCAGATGTTCAAGACTTTCTCTTATCCGGGCTGGAAAAACAGGACCATCAAGCTCTAGGAACACAAATTTAGGTATAAATTCATCAGCCATATACTTTAATGCCTTTTCAACACTGAACCGCAAGCTACAGGGAGACAATCAACAAATAACTCTTGTATAGATACCTTTCGATAGGAAAGGCATCCTTGTCAAGCCTAGCATCACCTTTACCGGCAATAATAATTGCCAGTTTCCTCCCCCTTTCACCCAGATAATCCCAATCTTGCCTATTGAAGTAGTTTTCCCACTCCCCTGCAAACCACATAAAAGAATTGATCTCATGGAATTATTAGATATTTGGACCTGTTGACGTATAAACGTGACCTTCCATCACTAAAAAAGAAATGCATGAATTATGACAATGAAGCATAAATGCAGCCATATCAGATCCAGTTTAATTTATAGAATATAAAAGATATTTTGCTTCTCGGAGGATTCCAAATTAAAACATGACAGCATCTAGACCCCGTTTATGCAATAACATTTCCACCATTCATCATTAAAAGTGATATGACCAGGAAAAAAACAAAGTGAAATATTGCCGAATTATTTTGCTCATCACGCAATATCTTTAGAAGTATCGATCTGCACACCTTCTGAAATGTTGAATTTGAGAACATCTGAGTTAGGCACCATTCCACGTATCTTAGGAATTGTTAGCTTGCTTACTATATGATCAGCATTGTGGTCAACTTTTACATCGAAGATAACATCAGAAGTGTTTAACACTTCATTTTCGATCAGATCATCCTGACTTCCCTTCAATGCATAAAGGTAGGTCATACTATTGGTCTCCTTAGAGTTTTCGTAGATTATATTGGTTAGCCGTTTCAGTAGACCAGGGTTCACATTGAGATTCATGAAGAATGTAAAATTGTCAAAAATGATATTAATGTCTTCGTCACCAGCATCGTTCTGGATGTTTTGTAGATTATATTCAGTGAACTCGATTATCTTAGAGTCGATATGCTCATTGCCTACATTATCGATCATATCACCAAGTGGAGTAAAATAATACTCGCTATAGATATCGACAAATATGATGCGAGAAGGATCAAGATTCTGGTTTATTATATCCCTCTGAATATATTTAGGTCTGCGACCAGTGGTAAAATAGTATGTCTTGCGTGATTGAGTGAATTCGTAAAGGAAAACCTCTGACATTGATCGAGGGTCTGCTGAAAAATAGACCATGGAGCTAAGCGGTAAACCTCCGCCAAGACTTCGGTCCAGAACATAGATACCTGTTGGTGAAATGATAGGAGCCGTATAGACCGGAGTCTGCATTTCAGGTATTTGATTATTAGCGAAAACTTCCGACTTTGGGACAGCACATAATTCAAGTTTCCGCTTGTAAGGCCCCTCTTCCGAGACGGAGAGTTCTTGAACTGCCACTTTTTGTTGTTGAGATACTCTTGGAGTGTTTATTACTTCTACACCCATCGAAAGATTACCTGACATGTTCAATTCCTCCATACCGGCATATTCAATACGATCTTGATAGCCATATTAAAGTATGTATGTACACGCATATAAAGAACATGAGCATATGTTACCAATGTATGCGCATAGAGTGTGCAAACGTTCGAAAAACCATGATTTATATATTAGTAAATCTCTTTGAAATCAGAAAATGACATTGTGGACATTCCTAAAAGCTGAGAAGGCAAAGGTCATCGTAATGGCGATCAAGGACCGTAAAAGAGTGCCACTTCTGACCGGAGAACTTATCCTTCGCCCCTCATCTGCAGGCCCACGTCCGCACAAATTCCGCGTGGTCAAAGATGAGAAAGATGATTTAAGACCACCAGAAGAGTTCATAGAGCTTCTTAGGATCTCAGAACGCATTCTTATCGACATTGAAAGTGAAAAAAGTAGCGAAGCTGCTGTCAGGGAACTCATTACAGATTTCCATCTGGAATCGGAAGATGTGCATGTGTGCAGATTCTGCCTACTGAAAAAACAGTTCAATTTCATTAATAAAAAGTCGATCAAATATCATCACGAACTTATTTGCGAAGATTGTGCAAAGGAAGAACTTGAGATGGCACTTCGTAATGCACATAGTTATATTGGTGATGAAGCTGCAGATCGCATCCTACATATCATGCTCACCACGCGTGATCTTGACCGCACCATAGGTATGCTCAGCCCGGAAGAACTTGACCTTGAATATACACGATTCGATACGATAGAGCAACAGACACATGCCAATAAGATAAAGATAAAGGATGTCCCGCTCTCAAAAAAGCTTAAAGATATACTGCTTCAAAAATCCGATACATTCCTGCCGGTACAATCACTATCCATCGAAAAGGGATTGCTGGAGAGAAGGAATCAGCTTGTTACATCAGTTACTGCTACCGGAAAGACCCTTATTGGAGAGATCGCAGGTATTGAGAACATCTTGCATGGACATGGAAAGATGCTCTATCTGGTCCCTCTTGTGGCACTGGCGAACCAGAAATATGATCAGTTCAACAAACGTTATTCAGGGATAGGACTCAATACCTCGATAAGGGTAGGAAGTTCGAAGATAAGGACATCGAAGACAAAGAAGATGAAAAGGGGACTTGATGCCGACATTATAGTGGGTACATATGAAGGTCTTGACGTTATACTTCGTACAGGGGATGCCGATCTTCTGGGACAGATTGGTACTGTGGTCATCGATGAAGTGCATATGATAGAAGACTCTGAGCGTGGTCACCGCCTAGATGGAGTTATCGGGAGGCTCAAGTACGTTGCATCAGGTGCTCAGTTCATTTACCTTTCAGCAACTGTAGCAAAACCAAAGTTGCTCGCAAAAAGACTCAATACCGAGCTTGTGGAATATGAATACCGGCCGGTACCCATTGAAAGACATCTGCTTTTCTGCCCGGATAGCAGCAAGATAAGACTGATGACAAAGCTTGCCAAGGACGAGTATGCCAAGGTCTCTTCGAAGGGACACCGGGGACAGACGATCATATTCACAAATTCACGCCGGAACTGCCACAGTATAGCACAGGCAATATCGATACCTGCATCCCCATACCATGCAGGTCTTTCAATGGAGGAAAGAAAGAAGGTCGAAAGACGGTTTGAGAAGGGAGATATACCGGTCGTGGTAACTACAGCAGCCCTTGCTGCCGGAGTGGATTTCCCGGCATCACAGGTCATCTTTGAATCCCTGGCCATGGGCATAGAATGGCTGAACATGCAGGAGTTCCTTCAGATGCTTGGTCGTGCAGGAAGACCTGATTTCCATGACCGGGGTATTGTGGTCTTGCTTGCCACCCCTCAGAAACATTATACCAGTGAACAGACCGGTACTGAAGAGGAAGTTGCCATCAAGCTCCTGAATGGTGAAATGGAACATACGGATGTGAAGTATGGTGAAGAGGAACAGATAGAGGAAATACTGGCAACCGCTGCCGTTACTAACTCTAAAAGAGATCTGGAGACCATACACAAAAACATGCTGGCAGACTTTGAATTTAGTTCACTGCTTGCTAAATTGAAAAAGAAGAAGTTTATTACGATAAAGGATGATTCCATCGCACTTACGAAGTTCGGAAGTATTGCAGCCGGACATTTCCTTTCGATCTCAAAGGCATTCTTGATACGTGATGCAGTCCTTTCAGATCATAGAGCCATAGAGATCGTCACAAATCTCGAGTTCTTTGAGGCTGTTTATTTCAAGTATGCAGCCCAGATATCAACTGCCCTGAAGATAAATATGCCTTCGAGGGTATTTCAGGGAGCTTCAATGGATATTGTTATGGAAGGTGAGAACCTTTCGAAACTTGAAACCAAGATGCAGGATCAGATACTGGACTTTGCTGCGGATTTCCTGACGTGCGGATGCAAGGACAGCCCATTTTGCGGATGTCCTGAACATTTGTTCTCCGAGAAGATCATCAACATGAGGATGGATGGTTATGATCCTATACAGATTGTCAGGCAGCTTGAGGATAAGTATGGAATTACTGCTTATCCTGGTGATATGCTCGGTTATCTTGATGATACCATAAGGAACCTTGATGCTGTTGAGAGGATCGCGACAGTATATTCAAAGAAGGATATCGCATATTCTGCAAGGGATTTGAAAAAGCTCATTGAAGGCTGAGAAGAAGTTTGTTCTGAATGGGACAAACCCTTTTAAGCGATGTTGACAATTACTTTTCAAATAAGGCATGCTTTTGAAGGATATATTAATATGACAGAAGAAAAGACCACTCCTGAAGGGAATGTTACAAAGAAATTGAAGATAGAGGTCATTAAGCCGGAGGACTTCAAACAGACCTATGCTATTGGTGCATTAGGTGGCCACAGTCCATACGATTTTAGGATCGGTTTCTATAATGATAGTCCTAAGGGGTTTGAAAAATCTTCGAATTCACAGGTCATACAGAGGTCCATCGAGACAGAAGTGATAATGTCGCCTCTTGCCGCACTGGAACTGTCCCAGTGGCTTGAGCAGCACATTCGTGACTTTGAAGCTATGTTCGGACCCATCACGAAAGTGAAGAACCATCTACTTCCGGTAGAACAGCCAGAAGATACAGCCGAAATACAGGGATATATCTAAGAGATTACCTACTATCTACAATTTGTGGGAACGATGTTTTACTTCTAATCGGTAACCATAAATAGTAGGCAGAACACTTTACTTTTTCCGATATATAGTATTGATTATTATCTATGAATAATGATGTGAGGATACGATCTTGTTCCCAAATAAGAAAGTTCAGAAAATGATTGGATCTAAAGTACAGGTAGAGATGAAGGGCGACCAGCACATCCTTGAAGGTACGTTACAAAGTGCTGATGACTACCTTAACCTGCATCTGGTGGATACTACAGAAATTGCTGATGGACAGCGCCTACGATCTCTTGGTTCCGTTGTATTAAGAGGAAACAACATAATTTTGATCGTGCCTGTAGAGAACTAAGCTTTTATTTTCCGGAAAGAAACATGGAAATAGAAGAGAAGACTCTAAAGATCATACAGGATAGCAAGGACGGCGTTTTTCAGAACGAGCTCTGGAAGCTACTGGAGATCGATAGCCGTAAGTGCTCAAGGATACTTAACAAGTTGATCAAAGCGGAGCTTATTTCCCGCGAATCATCTGTTAATAATGGAGCTAGCACATATCTTATCAAGATAGTTGCTCCGGAAGAGGAATCTTTCGATCTGCTCCTTGCAGGAGAGATGTTCTCCCCTTGTGCAGGCTGCAGACTTGCCTGCCAACCCGAAGAATGCGAACTGTTGTCAGCATGGGTCAGCCAGCTGAACGCAGAACCCGTAGAGACAGAAGAAGAATAAATCAATCCAACCAAAAGGTATATATCCTTAATACCCCTTATTGGGGTCGCTCCAATGCGAGCGAAAAACAGCGTGCTCCGGTAGTGTAGTCCGGCCAATCATTCCAGCCTTTCGAGCTGAAAACTCGGGTTCGAATCCCGGCCGGAGCACCAAACAATCTTTTTTAAAATGTTATTAACAATACATAAACATTCTACCATTACAATTAAGCATCTTTTCTGAAAATTCCGTTAACACAGAGCCAACG
Organism: Methanococcoides burtonii DSM 6242; assembly: GCF_000013725.1. NCBI lineage: Archaea > Methanobacteriati > Methanobacteriota > Methanomicrobia > Methanosarcinales > Methanosarcinaceae > Methanococcoides > Methanococcoides burtonii. The sequence continues at coordinate 157,699 of NC_007955.1, read as the reverse complement.
GCTACAAGCATGGAAAGACACACATAACCTGAGCCTAGAGCCTCGGATAACTTATTCACTGCTTGTTCGCTATCAATACGACCTTTTTAAGACACAACCGGAAGTGTGACTGGGATGTGAACTTTCAGATCATATAGATTCATGCATGTAAGGTCCATGAGACCATATTGAACTGTCTCACAATTTGTTTTATATCGCATGTCAAACAACATTGATATGGGTAAATGAGGGGGATTTGAAAAAACCTGTAAGGTAGGACTTGAGCTTGTATTCCTCCGATCAATGGGAGTGATCACATGAAGAAAATAGTCTCTATGAATCCGGCAACAGGGGAAGTAAATGAGGAAATTGAACTTTATTCCGAAGAGAGGATCAACCGGACCATAACAAAGGCAAGAACTACTTTTCTTGAATGGAAGAACCTTGACATTTCCGAAAGAGCACATTATCTAAAAACGGCGGCAACGCAACTAAGAAAAGACAAGGATGAACTGGGCCGTATCATAACGATCGAGATGGGTAAACCCATCAAGGAGTCAGTTCCCGAAGTGGAGAAGTGTGCGTGGGCTCTCGAATACTACGCAGAAAATGCGGAGAATTTCCTTGCGCCGGAAGCTGTGGAAACCGATGCCCTGGAATCCGGGGTCTCATTTGAGCCAAAGGGAGTGATACTCAGCATAATGCCCTGGAATTTCCCGTTCTGGCAGGCCCTTCGTTTCGCTGCACCGGCACTTGTAGGAGGTAATACAGTCATACTGAAGCATGCCAGCTCCGTGCCCATGTGTGCTCTTGCAATTGAAAAGGTGTTTGCTGATGCAGGTCTTCCGGAAGGAGCATTCCAGACCCTGATTATCGACGGCAGGACCGCCTCGGAACTCATCGCAAGGGATGAGATCGCAGCAGTCACTTTCACAGGCAGTCTTACTGCAGGCAGGAAGGTGGCGGAAGCTGCAGGCAGGAATATGAAAAAGGCCGTGCTTGAGCTTGGAGGCAGTGATCCGTTCATCGTTCTTGATGATGCCAATGTAGAGATGGCCGCAAAGGCAGGAGTGAACAGTCGCTTCCAGAACGGCGGCCAGAGTTGCATTGCAGCCAAGCGTTTCATAGTTACAGAAGCTGTGGCCGATGAGTTCCTGCGTATCTTTATTGGATCCGCACGAAAGCTACAGGTCGGAGACCCAATGGACCCACAAACAGATGTTGGCCCCTTGGTCAATGCGCAACAGGTGGACATCATTGATGCACAAGTAAAGGATTCTGTGGACAAAGGTGCCGAACTCCTGCTTGAGGGGGGAAGACTTGACAGGCTAGGGTCATTTTATGCACCTGTTATCCTCAGTAATGTCAACGAGAACATGCGTGTGTTGAAGGAAGAGACATTCGGACCCGTTGCACCTGTTATCATTGTCAAGGATGAAGAGGAGGCCATACGGGTTGCAGGCAACAGCGATTTCGGGCTTGGTGCCAGCCTGTGGACCGAAGATCGGGAACATGCAATGGAAATTGAAAAACATATTGAATCCGGCATATTGTCGGTGAACTCAATGGTTGCTTCGGACCCCCGCCTTCCATTTGGCGGTGTTAAGAAGAGCGGCATAGGACGAGAACTGTATAAGTATGGACTTTATGAGTTCATGAACATCAAGTCGATAAAGGTGTATTGATATGAAAGGAAGCGAACTGTTTGTCAAGTGCCTGGAAAACGAGGGAGTGAAATATATTTTTGGTATCCCGGGAGAAGAAACACTGGATCTCATGGAGTCCCTTTCGAGATCGGACATTGAATTCATTGTGGTAAGGCATGAACAATCCGCAGCATTCATGGCGGATGTGTGCGGACGGCTAACAGGCAGACCCGGCGTATGCCTGCCCACTCTGGGTCCGGGAGCTACCAACCTCATGACCGGAGTGGCGGATGCCCATCTTGACAGAGCACCCCTTGTGGCCATTACCGGCCAGGGTTCCCTTGACAGGGCATATAAGGAATCCCACCAATTTCTGGATGTTGCAGGAATGTTCAGCAGGATAACTTCCTGGAATGCGACTGTGACCGCTGCCAACCAGATCCCGGAACTGATAGGGAAAGCCTTTGATATCGCCACGGATGTACCCGGAGCTGCTCATATTGAACTGCCTGAGGATGTATCCACTCAGGAGACCGATGCACTGCCCCTTGAGAAAAAAGAATACTCCCATTCGTGCAGCTTTGATGAGAAGGAATTGCATAAGGCCATCGAACTTATCTCGGGTGCGACCAAGCCTTTAATCATTGCCGGAAACGGCGTGATTCGCGAGAATGCTTCCCTTGAGCTGGAACAGTTTGTGGATGCAGCCAATATCGGCGTTGTTACCACTTTCATGGGGAAAGGTGCAATTCCCGCAGACAATGATCATTTTATAGGTTCCATGGGAATGTCCGAAAAGGATTACATCATATGCGGTCTGAACGCTGCAGACGTGGTAATTGCCATTGGATTCGATTCCGTGGAATACAGCCCGGACCACTGGAACATGGACCATTCAAAGAGTATCATTCATGTTCAGAACAGGCATCCTGAAATAGAGACCAGCTATATCCCGGAATGTGCACTCCTGGGCACACTTAAGACAACCCTCCGTGCAATGACCTCTGCAGTTACCCCGCAGGAGTTCCCTGACCATTATAGGAATATCAAGGCTTCCATGGAAGACGAATTACTTCGCTACAAGGATGACCCCACATTCCCGGTAAAACCCCAGCGCATTCTCTGGGAGGTCAGAAAGAAACTGGATCGCGAGGATATACTGGTCAGCGACGTGGGTGCTCACAAGCTCTGGATAGGAAGACTGTATCTAGCACTTGCCCCTAACACCGTACTGATGTCGAACGGCCTAGCTTCCATGGGATTTGGCCTACCTGCCGGCATAGCAGCCTGCCTTATACATCCTGAAAAGAAAGTCGTAACGATTGCAGGAGATGCCGGCATCCTTATGAATATCCAGGACCTGGAAACCGCTGTGAGACTGAACTGCGATCTTGTGATCATTATTTTTGACGATGCATCCTACGGTCTTATCGAATGGGAAAGCAATACTAAATTCGGAGAGTCTTTCGGCACCTCTTTCAAGAACCCGGACTTCGTGGGACTAGCAAACAGTTTTGGTGCCAAAGGAATACGCATAAACAGCGCTGACGGACTTGGTGATGCCCTGCAATCCGCCTTTAAGGAAGGAGGCGTCTGGTTGATCGACGTTCCAGTTGATTATTCAGAGAATATGAAACTTACAACAATACTGGAAGGCAAGTATTGTACTGTTTAAGCGGTTGGCGCCATGCATTTTCAGGATGAGTCATGGGCTTTTAGATTTGTAGCGGTAGCTTTGGTCGGTATGCTGGAAGTCATACTCTCTTTTGAGGGACAGTTCATATTTGAGCTTGGGGGATTTAGCCCCCTGCTTCACAATTGATACTACCTTTCTCAACTTCAGTTAAATTTTGATCTGCTTTTGACATAGGACATCATTTTAGAGAGATATTCCATGAATTATAATAGTTCCAAAATTGCCGGTAATGTCGCCATTACCAGAACGGAGAGGAGAGAATGAATAAATGGACATTTTAGGCAACATGGTTAACTTTTAATATTGTTTATTGAAGTATGTACAGACTAACAGAAGAAAGGGGGAAGAGGGAAAAAAGCCTTGTTTTTTATTGGATATCTGGGGGAGGGAGGGTTAAGGAAAGTTAAGAAAAAAATTAATGGAGACGATCATGTCCTGAAGTTGAATTAAAACTAATAAAAGTCTTTATGCCCAACTCTTCCACATAATGCATTCTTCTCCCACCAGAAATCCTAAGCCTATAAACTCCCCTAATAAGCTCTTCTTGTAGACCACCATCTAGAGCAGCTTCACTATGGTTTAAAGTTAATACTTTTGTCAATTTGCGTATGATTGTTCTTTTATAAATAGCATCATTTAGATCCAAAAAATCAGATATGAATTTATTTTTGAACTTTATATTATCGATTGAAATTTTAAATTCATTGGAGAAGAATTCCTGTTTATGACATAGCGATATTGCAACCTTAATCTTAGAATACCAGTTATCAACACTAGAAGGACACAGATCCATAAAATCAACCTTAGTATACCAGTCATCAGGATTCGAGACAAGCAAATACTCATTAGAATAACACTTAGAAGAGCAATCACAGGAACAAGTAATTGATTCGTTATTACTCGAACCAAATTTAACTGGAATTAATGTATTGCATTGACTATGTAAAATACGATGAATTAGAGTTAACCAAGATGCATGAACGGTATCTGCTAATTGTAGATTTATATCAGATTTTACCTGACATTCACCATCAGGAGGGGATTCAAAAAAATATTCCAATTCCACAATCTGCTGATAGAGGACATCTAATAAAAGATTTTCATAATAACTATCGCCCCTCCAAGGTGCCTCTTCCCAAAAAGCACATGAAAGTTCACTAGACCAACCAAAACGAAATCCAAGAAAATCGATATTATCCAGATGACTAAGCAATTCAGAAATAAAAGAATCTTGAAATATTTCATCATCCCAATCAGACAAATTACAAAATAAAAGGTTTGGATGAAAAACAGAAATCAAAATATCACATCCGCCCTTGTTTTCTTTTTTCAATTCCTTTTTGAATAATGATTCGTTTTTCATCTGCAGATTGATCAAAGAAACCTTTTGGCCAATTTACAATACCACGGTTAGAATCTATTTCAACCGGATTCAACGCAGGATAACCATCTATGTTTTCAAAAAAAAGCAAATTCGTTTTTGAAAGTAACTCATTATTATCACTTTCAAGAATTCTACGTGAAATTCTATTTACAATATGATCACTATGTGTTTCTATCAAAACTCTTTTGCCAGATAGAACCATTGAAACAAAGAAATCAGCAAGTTGCATTTGTAATTTCGGATGCAAATGTATTTCAGGCTGTTCTAAAATTAAAGTTTGACCATCACCAATTCGTAAACCTTCTACTAAAATGGGCAATATTTGACTTACTCCAAAACCAACATCTGCTAAAGTAACTTTTACATCTTTATCTTGAATTGAACTCATATTTAAGCGAATAATATCATCTTTAGCTTCAAGCTCATATTCACTAATACCCATATAGCGCAACCAACGATTGACTGCATCTTCCAGATTATCGTCATCAATGGACTGCCACTCGTTTAAAGGTTCATTATAAAAGCGATAGGGAGATATCTTCTTGTTTCCTTCAATTGATAGGATGAAAGGCGCATTCTCACCACGAATTCCGATATCAATAAATTCAGCTTCGTGAATATACCGTCGAGCTGGCTCTTCCCTTAAAGGTCCAATGTAATATAAATTAGAAAACTCAGTATGTATAAGTTCTTTCAATGAATTAATTGAATGAACAATAGGATAAAGAGCCTTAACAGAATAATCTTGTTGCTTAATAATAGGCATTAAGTTACTAAAAGAAGCTTTCACTTCGGCACCATTGTGTTTATAAAAATGGTAACTATAGTGCTTTTTGCCAATTCCAGAATTAGATCGATGGCTTATACCACACTTTGGACATACATATGATATTATGCTCTTAGGAATTGGAACTGGATCTTCAACGAAATTTAGAAAGTAACCCGATTTAATGTTTTTCCATTTTAGGTTGTATTTATCAGTAGAAATACGAGATAGACTAATGGAAGTACCATCAGAATGATTTTCTTGTAAGTCATTTGATTTTGCCAAAACATTAAAAGTGTTCACATATGGTTCCATAGCATTCGAATCTTTTAAAACTTTCAACCCAAGTTCTATATCCAACAATTTATTAGAATTATTTTCGCTACTAGAACCAAAATTAAAATCATTTAAATGATAATCAATGAATGAATACTTTTTATTCCCTCCATTTATAGCCGGAGTACTAGGAGAAATTTGGAATTTTAGCATTACCTCATTTGATAAAGTCTTGTTGTGAATTATATTAATAAAAGATCCAAGATGGGTAAATTGACCATTTAAAACTACTTTACGATATCGAGATTGACTTTCAAATGTCTGTTTGAGCATTAATAAGCTTTGAATTATAGATGACTTTCCACTACTGTTAGAGCCACAAAGCAAAGTAAGAGGCTTCAAATCAATTTTTTTCGAATCTTTCAACCCTTTGAAATTTTCAAGATGTAGTTGTTTAATCATAATTTGGTCTTGGATTAGTTATAATCGATACTATATCAAATTTTCTACAAACTTAATCACCAACACATTAGCCAAACCGAGACATAATCTTAAAAGTATCAAGTGAATCCGGGCATAAAAAGAATGAAAGAAGCCATACACCAAAAATAAAAGCAAAATAAAAGAACAGGACTGACCTTCATCAGCCCATTTCAACTTTAACAACGGTATATGCAGCTTTTTCCAAGAAGCTCAATTGTCTGTCCCATGAACTGACCGATGGCCTCTGTGGGATCATAGGTCACTTCGATTCCCATTGAATCACACAGGAGATATGTGATATCCTTTTGTTCCCCCGGAAGACTCAGACGTTTCAGGATCTTCGGAGAATTGTTTATAAAAGTTTAAGTTTTATTAAAACATAAACCTGTGAATGATGAACCCATACGATATATTACTCATTGTTAAGTTAGGAATGGGCGGAATAGCAATTGTCGGCTTATTACTATTGCTTTTGTTGATTCGTAGATTTTTCCGGTGAGATCAATGGAACCTATCAAAGTAAAAGGACTTCGAATTTTAGATTATTTCGATTCTGATAAGTTGGTTGCAAATATTGAAAAAGATTAACTTAGGGATATCTTGAGGTTTGTTTCTGGTCAGGTATGCGATACGATTTTAATGATAAAATATATCATAGACGTAATTTGGTTGAAACGATGTTCTCAGTATTGAAAAGAGAATATGGTAAATGTCTTAGAGCAAGGAAATATAGAAACCAGGTGAAAGAAATCAAATTAAAGAACTACTGAATTTAGGTATCTAAATACGATGTTGTTAAATTTATCATATTGTTCAATTGAGCATACGTGTCCACAATGCTCAATTATTTCGACTTGAGAATTGCTTATTTTCTTACTATGCCTCAAAGTGTCTTTCAAAAAAAGATGATCTTCATTTCCTGAAACATATAGGACTTGGATATCTTTGTTTAATTCATCTAACCATGTTAAACTTTTTTTCGTTTGGGGAACAAGATCCACCCATTTACAAAATTCGTCATAGCCTAATTTTTTTGCCTCATTTACAAAGATAGCTCTTGAACGTTTATGATTTTGTTTGGGCATAATTATGTAAGCAAAAAATTTGTAAAGAATCATATAATTGATAATTTTTTTAAATTTTATTGCTAAAAAAAGTAAAAATCTTGTTCTTATGTTGAATTTGATGATACCCCCACCCATTATCAATGAATTTATTTTTTCAGGATAGAGTACAGCAAATCGCAGGCATATCAGTGAACTAAAAGAAAAGCCTACAAAATGAGATGTTTTAATTTTGTAGTGATCTAATGTATTATTTATAAAGATGCATACATTATCAAGGTTAAGTTCTTCATTTATTTTATTTTTGTGCATTTCCAGCACAAGCAGATTATAATGTTTTGAAAAGAATTCTATTTGTTTCTTCCAGGTTCTTGCACTGCCTCCAAAACCATGAATAAAAGTAATCCACTCAACAGAATCACCCGTATAGTAAACTTCGGCATCAAACCTTTTTTCTTCTGCCATCGGTTATTCCTTTCTTAAATGCAAGGTACTTCAAAAATTTAGGGAAGTTTTTTTGGTTATGCTCTGGCATTTTTTTGAATAGTTCATCGGCCTTTTCCCCCCATTCTTCAGCCCTTTCAAAACTTTTCTTTGCAAGATCCTCAGGTGATTCCGGATTGGACAAATGGGTCGATCTCGCATCCCCTTCATTAACCACATCAATAATTGCCTGAGGATTATCTATTAACGGACAGGGTCTTAATGGGTTTTGTGAAAATGGTTGTGCAGCCCTGAATGCAGTGAAAAATTTAGACCTGAGAGCTTCAGCAAGTGATACTTCGTGTATGTTTGAATCTGAATAGTGACAAAATGCACAGGGTTCAACGTCCCCTTTAGCATTAATGTGAACAAAACCAATGCCTGCAGCAAGGCAACCAAACGCTAAGTGACCATTATTCCAAAAATCAATAATTACATAGTCGTGTTTTACGCAGTAATCCCTGATCTTTTCCTGGACATATGCTCTTTGTTCGGCAGTACATACCAAAGAAGTATCCGCAGTACTTCCCACTGGAATATATTGAAATAACCACCCAAACCAGGCACCTTTTTCGCGCATATAATCAAGAAATTCATCACTAGCTATGGTTTTGTAGTTTTTAGAATGATAGCAAGCTGAAAAAGCAAATGCAATCTCTCTGGACTTCAAAATATCCATAGATCTGATCGCTTTATCATAAACACCCGCCCCTCTTCTAAAATCATTCTCTTCTTTCGTCCCTTCAATACTTATAAAAACATTTAAATTCCCTAATTTAGCCATTTCATCGGCAAATTCTTCATCGATCAAAGTGGCATTCGTAAATGCTCCGAATGTCATTTTGTCATGTTTTTTGCATAATTTAAGGATATCTTCTTTCCTTAGTAGAGGTTCGCCACCTGTCATTAAGCAATCCATTATCCCTAAATTTTCAGCTTGATCTAATATATCATCAAACTTTTTATATGAAATATTATGGCCACTTTCGTAATCTTGGGACCAGCAACCCTTACACTTCAAATTGCAGTCACTGGTTGGATCAACAAGAAGAACTCTTGGAATAGAACTTTTATTTTTAAATCCATTATATAGCTCTTTTAAGGTAACGAAATTGCCCATGGTCAAATGAGTCGTTAGCCTTTTCGCTAAAAAGAATTGCTTACACCTATAGATGTAAGCTTTGTGATGCGGAAATGGAGGAATTTCTTCCTTTTTTCCATTTACCATTAAATGTTTCAGTTGCACTCCTCCAATCCTTACTTTTCAGTTACAGAGACTTTCTGAGGAATAACTCCATCAAAAACAAATTCACCATTTGAATTCGATGTTAAACTATTGATCTCAAGACCCGGAACAACCGTATAAATTCTAGGGAAGTAATCTTCCATTACACTTACGCTTTCGTCAGACATGTATTTAGTTGGAAGCGAAGCAGGTCCAAGCTTGAATGATTCCGGTTGTGCACTCAATTGGTTATTTGTAATGCTAATCTGTCCTTTGCTATAGATATTTAAGGTATTTGGTAACGGAATAGGGACATCATCTACAACATCTGAATATAGATCAGCTTTAAGCCTTTTTATATCAGCCGTACTCGATCCTTCCATAGTCCCATCAGGTGAAACTTTTACTTGCAGATCATCAAACCACCAAAATGCAGGTGCGATCTCATTTAGCAGAGCTGTTGATTCCTCTGCAGTTAAAGTAAATTCTTTTCTTTCATATTCTGAGAATTCAAAATTATAATCATGAAATGATTCTTTTGGCGCATCCTTTTTATATTCTTCTAATGCTTCGCCAGTTAGCCCTTTGTATTCGATTTCCATGCCCGTTTTTTCCAAAGCACTCAGATAATCCTCATGGGTATATTCAACCCCCAGATCTTTAGGCCCGAGTAATGAAAAACTTGCATAAGCAGAAAATACACCACCTATGATCAATAGAAAAGCTATCATAAATACATACTTAAGTTTACCCTTTTCTTCGCTCATTGTATCACCTACACATTATTCCATATCAGTCATAATAATCTACATTCTATTCTATTTAAATTAATGTCCTAATAGAGACTCGCTTAAAAGTATCAGGAGTATCCAAGAGATCATCGAGATATGATATTCTTATTTTAGAAGAGAGATAATGATATTCTTTAATCTCACAGTATCATTCAATCCAAAAAATGAAAAAATAGAAGTAATAAATTGAATTTATTAATTATTTTTGGTTTTGTTCCCAAAAAGTAAATATAAACACTTATTTTATTTGTAATGTTGCCATATTATTTTCTTGATTAATACTAGATGGAGAATAAGTATGGACTTGAAGAAAATAAACAAAACAAAGTTTATATGTACGATTGGCTTTTTGCTAATTATTTGTACAATATCTGCATCAGCAACACCTGATGCAATAATTGATAGAAGTAGAACACAATTTCCAGACATAAGTGCATCAACGATAAGTTATATTAATTCGAAATGCAACGATGTCAAATCGGACTTATTTTTGATCTCAGACATCAGTTCGATTACAGATTATCAAACAGGAGCATCAAGTGACACTGCTTTTGTTGATAATATTGATTTATTAGATGATACAACAACTACAAACGTAGTTCTTATTCATTCACATGGTGATACATTTTTGCTTAGTAGCTTTATTAAATTTAAAGATGATAGCAAACTTTACGATAACGAAGTTACAAGTGGTATGGATTCAAGAAATAGTGGATTTATTTTTGCAGGAGCATGCTCATCCGCGAAATATACAGATTTAGGAAATTCTTTTATAAATAAAGGGTTTGACACTTATTTTGGATATAAAGAAACCGTTTATACACTCCACAATGCCTTGTTTTATTCAGAATTTTTTGATTTAGGAACCTTTACAAACGTTCCAGTTTCTACAGCTGCAAGTTATGCTGCCGATGAAACTAAAGAAGAGTATGGTGATGATACATCAGTAGCAAACTATCGATTAATTGGTGATTCAACACTTTGTTTAAGGACTTAAAATAGGTGATCGTATATGAAATATTCAAATGTGTTAATAGTACTTAGTGTCATCTTATTAACGGTAGCAATGTCATTTGCCGCCGAATCATTTGGTACAATATATGAAGATAACAACGTAAAAAACTCAAAATATGTTGATGCATCAGACAAAGCATTGACTCTCACTCTGGAAAAAGCAAAAGAACAAATGAAATCTGAAAATCCCGATGTTTTAGAAAACTCAATTACCGGAGGATTAGTAGAAGATGATATTTTTGGATATATTTGGATGTTCACATCAAAAAATTTAGATGGGGGAGCAGTTCTTTCAGGAATCGATCCTTATAATGGAGATACCATTTATGTCTATAAAGAGTTAAAGAGCAGACTAAATATTGAGACTCCAACCCCTATTTCTTCAAAAGAGGCAAACGAAATTGCAAATGATTATCTCGAGAAGAAAAGCAACATTGATGGAACTATATTTTCAAGTGTAATATTCCATTCATCTACTGGAGAGAATTTACCTGCAACATATGCAGTCCATTATGATCGAGTTATTAACGGAATAAATTCATTATCCGATGGAATAATTCTAAACCTTGATGCAGAAACGGGGGAAGTTGTAAGCTATAGAAAAAGATGGAAAATGCCAGAATCTCAAGTCATGAAGATTGATACAAAACCTTCATTATCTGAAGAGGAAATCGGAAAAATATTGAACAAGCATATGAGTTCCTGGACACCTTTGTCCAAAAACGATGATGTGGAAATTCAGTCAATGGATCTGTTTTGGATAGATTACAACTATCGTGAAAACCAAGTTCACGATATTCACCTTATCCAGCGTGTTAAATTTATAGACAGCATCCGAAATGAGGAACCAATTCCAATAGCTTGGATTGATGTTCATTCTGGAGAAGTGCTATCCGTACAATATGAACTTGGTTAATTAAGAGCCAACTTCTGGCTCTTTCTTTTTTTAAAAATATATTTCCAGAATATGAGCAGAGAAACGAATCCAAAAAAGAAGAAGAAATAAACATAAAAAGTAGGATTAATTGCTGCAGGGAGAGAATCTATACTATCTGATGAATTAGAAACTGGTTTTAATATTAAATTTAATAACGCGATTATTCCAAATGATAAAGATACTATTGATGAAAAACCAAGAACTATCATAATTTTAAATTGGTTTGTTTTTTCAGGATAATTTGATTGTAATAATGCTTTTCCATCATGGGTTAATTTGTAATAGACCCATTTATTTTCATTTCTTTTAACTTCAATAAACCCAGCGTCTTCCATAATTTTGAGATTTTTTAGTAACGTTGACTTTGCACAATCCATACAACGAGACAATTCCGAAATGGTCATTTGCCGGGACACTAGAGTTTTTAATATCTTGATACGAGTATTTGTTGAAATCGCAGCAAGTTTTTTTTGATCTAAAATTATTGTATCATCATTCATAACATACGAAAATAGTGCATAAACCAGCAATATACTTTACGCAAAATTAAGATCTAGATGATTGTATTTTCCGATAGTTTGCCAGATGTATTATTTAAGAGAAATGCGATTTACTGCCGATTCGTGTAATAATTAATATGTAAAAATAGTAGACTAAATTGTAATTTTAGCAAAATTTTTAGCCCAACCTTGTTAGAAGTTGTTATGATTATTCCATTTGTTATAAGAATGATGACATGGAACTGATCTTTAGGGAGACTTCGAAGATAATTACCTTTGTTTTGATGTTTTGTAACTCTATATTGTCATTTTATAATATAATTGAAACTTTTAGACTAAATTAGTACTTTTTCACTATATATCGAAGTGTGTACATACTGAAAAATGAAAGTGTCGAAGTTAGAAGGAAGCCTGGTGTTAAACAATTAATTCACTCTTCTTTAAAATTATAAAAGCAAAAATTATGATTAAAATAACAAAGAATAATGTCAAACCGGGAGATTTTTTACTATGTACAGTGGTTTCATCAACAAGCTCACCGTCAGGATAGCCCACTCCTCGTACGATGTCTTCACTTGCTATGAGAGAAATGTTACTTTCGTTTGTCTTAATTTTTAAATCAAGTAAATAAGGATACAGATGAAAATTTTGGGTGGCAGTTGAATATTAATTTGCAACAATTTGTGCATCTTCATACGAAACATCATCATAGAAAGATAGCCATATTAATGACCATCATTTGTTATGAAATATTAGAATCTTAAACTTTTTTACCAACACCAAGAACATACCCCACATACTTCGAAGTAGATCTCTTATTCAACAGTATCCTTTTACCCCTGCTGATCTGCTTGAACCTGTTCCTTATCTTCTTGCTCGACAAAGCATATCTGGCCATTCCACTCATCAAACCCAGGGACAGCTGAGTAAATTTCCCGAGCCCGCCCATTGCCCTGATCACCAGTTTTAGTTCCTTCAGGCTCACAGACAGATGATGCCTATATACATGAACCTCGCTCAATCCCGCTCTTTCGAGTCGCTGTTCCCACTCTTCAGGAGAAGAGATGGAAAAAGGTAACTGTGTGAGCTCACCAAAGATGCGTTCAGCCTCCTGGATATCTTCCTCTATGGCTGGAGGGATATCCGCATCCCTGTACATCTCATTGATCCCCACCATGCCTCCGGGCTTCAATACACGTACGAATTCCCGGAACGCTTTATCCATATCAAGGAACTGTGCCACGAACTCAGTGATCACCACATCATAAGTACCAGGCTCAAAGGGCAGGTCATAGGCATCACCTATATGGAATTCCACTCCATCCCCAAGACCTAAGCTCTTTGCCCTCCCCTTTGCTTTTCTGATGGAGATCTCTGCAATATCGACACCAACAACAGAACAACCGAACCTTTCAGCTACAAAACATGCACTGAACCCCGTGCTACACCCAACCATCAGCACCTTGCTGGCTTTGTTGATCTGGCACAGCTCAGCCAATCTTTTCGTTGATGTCAAGCCACCCACATGAAAATATGGCACTCCAAGATAGCTCATGAAATCATAGTAGCCCAGATCTTCGATCTCTTCCATTGAAAGGTCGTTCCCTTGCATGATAGCCCCACTTTGACAGTCAACCTTCTTCAAAATAAATAAATCTAACGATATCGATACGAAATAGAGATCAATTAAAAAAAGAAAGAGTAATTGGCTTTACTGTCAGTACCCTGATAATTTAATTGTTAGCCTCCCTCAAGCTCTTAATTCTCTCAAGCTCAGCCTCAAGTTCTTGGATCTTCATTTCATCGATCTTATCTGAAAGTTCTACAAGCTCCTTATCAGCCATCTTGATCGTGCTGTGCACCTTTTCAATGATGTTCTTTTCCAGATCAAACTTCTGCTTTTTTACTTCACTCACGATGTCTTCAACAAGCATTTTGCCTTCTTCTTTGCTCATTGTTCCTGCTTCAATCTTATCTTTGACATACTCCCTGATCCTCTCTTCAGATAGTGCTGCCAGTCCTGCACCGATCAAAGCAGTTGCTCCCAATATACCTATTTTCTTCATCTTGTCCATTGATTGTCACTCCCAGTGTATTTACAAAATGTATTGAAGCAGTTTTAATATTCTATTAAAGTTGCTCATTCGGGTTGCTTGTAGGGTGTAATATGCCAGCATAGTGCAAGAGTCAATATTGCATTGATCCAGAAGCCCTGGAACACCCCGAATTACATTTCCCCACTAAAAAAAGGTGTTTTACTTAATATATACTTATTGAGAGATGCCAAGATCGTTCGATCTAACTTGGCACTGATGCGAACACGCAAATTTCAAGCCCCATTAGAGCTTTGGGAAATTTATTCTTTACTTTTTCACGGTCGATAACCTTTCTCAGGTACTCCAGTAGATTTTGATTTGCTTTTGACATAGGACATCATTTTAGAGAGATATTCCATGAATTATAATAGTTCCAAAATTGCCGGTAATGTCACCATTACCAGAACGGATAGGAGAGAATAAATAAAGGAAAGTTTTAGGTGACATTGTCACCTTTTAATATTGTTTATTGAAGTATGTACATACTAACATAAGAGAGGGGAGAAGTGGGGAAGGAAGCCTGGTGTTTTTGTTGGAGATCCGGGCTGGAGGAAGGGAGAAGAAGAAACAATGATGATATCTGTGAATGTGTAAGATATATTGAGAACACGAAAAAAATAAAACCGGAATTTGAAACACCACAGGTATACTATTCACCCCACACTCATTTGCCTGATTTTTTACAACATCATAGATCTCATTAATTGCTGCTTCAGAATATATTATCTGCCCATCATTACTATAAAGGTCAATTGCAAAATACCCTAACATTGTATTGTATCCATAGAGTACAATAGAGCCTTATGAATACAAAAATTGGCTTATTTCATCATAGGATTCATCTCGCACTTTTCTTAGAGATTTAATATATTTATTGTAACTATTCAGCCACCTTTGCGTGCTAAAATCCCCCCACCTCAATCTATTTCATCTTCTGACATGGATTTTTACGAAAAAAGCAAGTAGTAGCATTCTATTTAAGTTCACACCCAAAAAATCAATTGGTTTTGCCAAACAGGAGGTGAATGAACACGAAACGCAAAGAAATCCTAGCAGTTTATGAACAAGGTCCCGAAGCAGTTGTCACTCTTGTCACTACATTGTACGACATCATTGCTGAACAACAAAGGATCATAGAACTACAAGCTGCCAGAATAACCGAACTCGAAGAACGAGTTAAAAAGTTGGAAGAGCAACTCAAAAAAAACAGCCGAAACAGCAGTAAACCACCTTCAACTGATGTTTTTATTAATGAGAAACCAAAAACAAAAAGCAGACGAAAAAAGAGTGGAAAGAAACCAGGTGGTCAGAAAGACCATCCTGGAACTACTCTCAGAATGGTAGATGTTCCTGACGAAGTTATAATTCACAAAGTACACAAATGTAGCAATTGTGAGAGATCGCTTGAAGATTTCGAACAGCAGATCAAGAACTTCTTAATAGAATCTCCTGTGATAAATTGTGATGAAACTGGTATGAGGATAGAAGGAAAACGACAGTGGTTACATGTTGCTTCTACAAACAAAATGACATGTTATTATCCTCATCAAAAAAGAGGCTCTGAAGCAATGAATGCGATGGGAATCTTACCAAATTTCAATGGTACAGTAGTTCATGATTTCTGGAAATCATATTACAAATATGATTGTGATCATTCGATCTGTAATGCTCATCTATTGCGAGAATTAACAAGTGTAAGCGAGAACGATGATCAATTGTGGTCAAAAGCTATGAATATTCTATTATTGATGTCAAAAAATCAGTTGACCATCCGAGAAATGTCTGGTTGTATGAAACCAGAGAGAATTAAAGAGTTTGAAGATTGGTACGGCCAGATAATTCATATTGGGATAGAAGAAAATCCTCAACTTCAAGCCAAATCAAAGAAGCGAGGAAGAACTAAACAAACCACAGCAAAAAATCTGCTGGATCGGTTTATTGGTTATAAAAATGATATTCTCAGGTTTATGCATGATCTAAAAGTTCCATTTGAGAATAATCTTGCAGAAAGGGATGTGAGAATGATGAAAGTACAGCAGAAGATATCGGGTACATTCCGAAGTATGCAAGGAGCATTAATTTTCTTGCGGGTAAGAAGTTACATTTCTACTGTTAAGAAGAATCAGGTTCCTGTGATGGATGCAATTCGAAATGCAATTGCTGGAATGCCATTTATTCCAACAATTGTTTGAGCTTCTAATCTTTTTGTGTAAAGGTTGGTAATACAGGATTGACTCTAGGTAGGCTGAATAGTTACAAAATATTTACTAATGACATCAGGAGAACTCAATTTTTATTGAACTGAGGAGGTTCTGATAGACGTCATGTCTTAACGCAACACTCACTCGTAAAAAGTGGAACAATAGAATGTGCACATGGGACTCTGCCTGTACCAACTCCAGCTACCCTTGAAGTGCTCAGGAAGGGAGATGCTGATAATATCAGTACTTCACTAATATATTCTCCGTCATATAATATCTCCACATTCACCTAAAACACTTAACAATTAACCTAACTTTCAACTTTCTTCTCACCCATTCCACAATTAAATGAACAAACATATCAAACCTAAACATATCAGATTCAATCGTCTTTGGTCCTCTTTTCACTTTTATGAAATGCATTCTCTGTATTGACACCCATGCATTTTTGAAAAGAAACGATATCAGCGCATAAAAATATCTTAACATAGAGTCTTTAGAACACGTTTTATGATTTACCACATTTCGCATCCTATAAGACGATTCTATAGCAAACTTTTTCCTGTAAGTGTCACTGACTTTTCTTGGATCCCAATCAATCCCATAAACAACAAATCCAAGGTTCTCACATCCATTCTTTCCTCGCTTCCCTTTCCTGTATTTGACATCAATAGCAAGGACAAGCTCCACTTTTCCTTTTGTGCTATTCATCGTATATGTGTCACAACGCTTTTTAGTTCCATCAATAATTTCTTTTAACCTTTTTCCCATTTTAACAACAGGAACAATATGTGCAACTTCATTTTCCTGTAAAAAAGAAAAAACATCTCTTGAATAGAATTCCCTATTCAAACAAAGAACATTGATCTTGAGTTTAATCTGTTTGATTTGGTCTATAAAATATTTGAGATAATCTGTCTTAGAGTTTCCTTTTTCCACAGGAAGCACAGAAATTGTTACCCTTTCATCTTTGTCAATAATGCAAAGCGAGATGTAAGAATAGAATGAGTTCGTTGATTTTTTGGCTTGACCTCTAATCACATATCTATTATTGCTATCATCTATGCTTCCATAGTATTGATCATTCGTATAATCAATAGCAAAGTCGTGCTTTTTCTTTTGTTTGAGAGTTTCAAGTGATGATTGTAAGAGTATTTTTGTATTGTGTTCAATGAGTTGATCCAACTCGGTTTTTTGTAAATGGAATCTCATTGATGTTTCACAAGGAATCTTATGATACTGTTTATGAATTGAATGAATTGAACGATTCCATGTTGCCATGCCAAGAACACTGGCAAATAGATCTTTGCAATTGAGAGAACCATTGATTGGAATATGTATATTGTCGAGAAGAGGCTGTAAAACAGTTTTGATGAGTGGGTTGGAGTTAGTTCTAGTCGACGTAACATGGAGGGGAATTTTTAACCGTATATAAATGTGCCGTTTGATGTGGATTTATGGGGTTAAGCAAAAATTAGAGAACTACTGAATTTAGAATAAGTTATACCAATTTCTAACCAAAATCATAACATTCAAGTGTTATTCACTTACCGTAGATTCATCATAAATTTCAATATCATATTCACTTGCTAAAACTTCAATATCAATCCCTATTTTTTTATAAAATGAAACTGATCTTACCTGCATTCTGTTCCAATGGTTTTTCCAAGCTTTATCAAAGTAATCTTTTCCAAAAGATATTATTAAAATTGCTCGAATAATTCCTGCGTATGTTATTTTTTCCTTTTCAATACGTATTTTTCACTACATATTTCTAGGCACTGGTACAATTTATCTAATTGAGTCAAAAGATACTAATTTTGGTAGCTTTCTGCAGAGCCTGAG
The DNA here is from genome assembly GCF_000013725.1 of Methanococcoides burtonii DSM 6242. Taxonomy (NCBI): domain Archaea; kingdom Methanobacteriati; phylum Methanobacteriota; class Methanomicrobia; order Methanosarcinales; family Methanosarcinaceae; genus Methanococcoides; species Methanococcoides burtonii. Next base: position 139,313 of record NC_007955.1, on the reverse strand, counting down.
AGGAATACTTTTATATACAGTCAGATAAGAGATTTGATGTTAATGAATTTAGACTAATAAAATAAGCATATCAAAGAAGGGGGGAGTAGAATGATTGAGATGATACAGGGTTTGCCAGATAAAGTAGTAGCAGTTCGTTTAACTGGAGTGGTAAAAGGAGAGGACTATGACAATATACTGGTTCCTGTTATTGAGGACAAGGTCAAGGAGTATGGAAAGATTCGTGTGCTCTATCAACTAGGTCCAGATTATGAGAAATTTAGCCGGAAGGCGATGTTGGAGGACATGGAGCTTGGTGTGAAAAACATCACTTCATTTGACAGGATTGCAGTTGTATCTGACGTGGAATGGATGAACCATGCCATGGAACTGTTCAAATATATGATTCCCGGACAAGTAAAGACATATAATAACGAAGAATTATCTGAAGCTAAGGCTTGGATTAGTGAATAAGTTCTTTATATGCTTAATATATATAGGAAATTTGGGCTCTGTAGAAATCCTCAAGCAAACTAAGTATAGAGAACATTGAATCTAGTGATGGATTTCGAAGATAAAGGCATCAGGGTCGTTTCATTGAGCCCAAGTGAATCATGGTCTACGATTGAAGATTCTCATTATAGAAGGTTGCTTACATCATTGTTTGGATGGGTGACTGAGAATGAAAAACGGATTTTGCAGGAACGTATCAAGGTCGGTATCGAACGATATAAAAAAGAGAATGATAAGTGTGGGGTAGACCTACCAAAGAGCCTGATAAGAGGGAGGTCATGAAATATAGGAAGAAATGGTTGACATGGGCTGAGATTTCACGGGTGCTGAACATTCCTGCTAGCACGTTGTATAAGTATCGGGATATTTGGGAAGAGCGGAGCAGGGTGGATAAAGTAAGAGGTGTGGAAGGTTGAAGCTGTACATTAGGGTTCATTATAATACTTAAGTATTATGATTTTATTTATACTAATTAAATAAGGTTCTCATTAACATCGAGTGGGTAATTTTAATGTCCTGCAAATAAACATTCGCAATTATAGATAATCTCCCCGTGCAATCTTTTAATCGTGATGTGGTATTTCAATCCATTCGATTGCGATTTGCATTAGTTCTTTGAATTCTATGACGCTTGAAAGGCAGATACAAATAAATTTAGTTACCCACACGATGTTGAAGAGATCCTTAAATAATATAACGGGTGCAAAAATGCTCAAAGTGATTTTTTTTTCAGAGACACTGATAAAGTCGATTAACAAAAATAACTTTCGCCATTTCCGACTTCATACATTTGCTGCAACCCTTGTATTTGGACTGATGCTGCTACAATTGACCATTGACCATCTGTTGAATCTGAGTCCAACATTAATATGATAAACTCATGGTTATGATAGAAGGAAATGCAGTAACTCATCTGCAGGAGTTTGCAACGCCATGGCTCACATACCTTTCAGCCTTTGTCTACCTTATCGGATTCACGGGACTGCTGATTGGTACATTCCTTTTATTCGCATACAAAAAAGATGAAAAGAGCCTGCAGGAGTTCACGATTGCCTTTACACTCATCTACCTGATAGCATACCCATTCTACACATGGTTCCCTGTGTATGTAACCAGCAAAGTGTTACCTAATATGGCACCATTGCTCTATACACTTGATCCATCCATCGTATCTTTTATACACATATGTGCCCCCTCACTTAACAATTGCTTCCCAAGCCTTCATTCAGCACTTTCCTTTATGACAATGTTGATCATCATATCCCGAACATCTCATATCAGTTTTAAGGCAATTGCAGTTGTAGTTACTATTGCAATTCATTTCACGATCCTCTACCTTGGAATCCACTGGATTACAGACATGATAGGAGGAATACTGCTGGCTTTCACAAGCTACTATATTGCAACAAGATATTGTGAGCATATAGTAGAGTGGTCCGAAAAGAGAATCTGGAAGAATGGACTGGAAAGGTGAGCAGGAAGTAAAATAGGGATTAAGGAAAGGATGTCATTGAGAACGATGCCAGGGTTCTTGGCTGTCGGGATCATTGACAGCTACACAGGGGCGGATGACGAGCGGTTGAGCGTCACCTACAGGCTCACCATTGTTGGGTATGCTGAACCGAACGATGTGGTAGTATTGCTGTGCGGGATCAGGTGTGGGTTGAGAGGATGAGCACCGTCTCGGTCTGATATCAATATTGATTTAAACTGTCGGCTACATGGTAACGGAACAATGGACAATGCAGACAGGATCAGGTTGTACTTCTCCATAACCTTCAGAGCACTGCTGGCCGCCGCAGGGGTGATCGCAGTGGTCAGGAATGATTGGCTCAACCTTGTGCTGGCCCTGTTCGCCCTGACATTGACGTTTTTGCCAACGATCATCGAAAAGGAATGGGAGTTTGATTTCCCCTCACTATTCGAGACACTTATACTGATCTTCATCTACCTGTCCATATTTCCCGAAACAATGGGTCCCCTGATCCAGAGGTACTGGTGGTGGTATCTCTTTGTACACGCCCTGTCCGCGTTCGTGATAGGTGCGATAGGGTTTTCACTGGCATATCTACTGTTCAGGGAGAGGCGGACGACCACAGGTCTGACCCCTGCCATTGTTGCCGCGTTCTCGTTCTGCCTTTCATTTACCATAGCAACGATCATGGAGATCTTCATTTTTACAATGGAATTTCTGTTCGAGTTTAATGTGCAGCGGTACGACATGAGGACCACGACCCTCGATCTGATCATCTACCTGGGTATCAATCTCGCAGTAACATTATCGGTGGCGGTAGCTGGATTCGTGTATATACGGCACCACAGGGAGCACCTGCTGGATCAGGCGGTCATAAGGTTCATTGAAATGAATCCTCGGTTCTTCAAACGATACCATGAACAAACAGATCCCTCTGAGAAACTGCTGAAATTAATCAATAAGGGAGAGGGACAAAAACTGGAGTTCAAGTCCACCCTCAGGATGAATCTGCATACGTCAAAACCCGATAAACGGATCGAACACGCGGTCACAAAGACGATCGTAGCATATCTGAATTCCAATGGTGGTCATCTGCTGGTGGGTGTCTGTGATGACAAGACCATCCTGGGTATCGAGGAGGATAACTTCCAGAACAACGATAAGTTCAATCTGCATTTCACAAACCTGATAGGACGCAGTATAGGCAATGAGTTCCTGCCCTATATCGACTCGGAGCTGGTGAACGTCCAAGGTCGGTTTGTACTGAGGGTGGACTGCAGTCCCAGTGACATCCCCGTATTCTTAAAAGAGGGCGATAAGGAGGAATTCTACATACGCTCAGCGGCGGCGACCATCGAGATATCAGGGCGCAAACTCATAGAGTACATTGACCGCCGGTTCAGGACATGATGGACAGGGAAGTGGACCCCAGAAATAACCAAGGAACTTTCTCAAAGGGCTTATTTTCTTCTCCAGTATTTCGTTAGATAGAATAGAACTTGTGACAATAGTAACATATAAAAATCAGATATAAAAGAGATTATATCATTCATGGATTTTCTTTATGTACCTGCCTGTAAATAGGATTTTGCAGAGCCCATTTTCTAAGATATCTATTTGGCATCATTGTGAGGCGGCAATTTGTTCTTATTCGAATCATCGGACCACCGATATTTCAAAAACCCAGTCCAACTATCGGAAAGTTTATGTATTATTCGTGCATTTATCGAATTGTACATTGGCAGAGAACTTTGAGTAGTTTCTTGACAACTGATAAATCACTACCCTAAAATATTACATCATTTTATTGCAGATATGAAGTTTATTGAAAGGCTTTTTGGGAAAAAGCAGGAAAAGAAAGAATCGCATTATGTCGTTTTTGAATTAGTTGAGCTTTCGAGTACTGTCAAGGCTGAAATCAAAAAGCAGGAAGAAATACTCAGACCTGTTATCAAAGACAAATTCGAAGGAATAAGACTGTCCCTCGAAGAGCTGGATGAGTTAAAGAAAGATCTTCTTAAAGCAGATCCGATCGAGGGAGCAGGCAAAAGAGAGGAAAAACTTGGTGATTCGAACAGGGACAATATTGTTTATAACCTGAAGATCATCCACAATAAAGTGAAAATCCCTGGGAACAGTTCCCCTGTTGTGGCTGCTGAGTTTTACATGGATGCAAAATCCACACTAAAGATTGGCCTGGACAATACTCGCAGAAGCCTGATGTACATAAAAGTACTCTATCCGCAGGAGCACCAGAAAATAAACTAGGGACTTGCAGACCTCGAAGATGCACTTGACGAACTATATTCCTCTGTTATGGAAGGAAATGAAAGGATAGAGAATTTAATGAAGATTGCAGAAGAAGTATCAAATGTCAAAAATATCCAGAATGAGATGAAGAAAAGCACAATAAAGTTACTCGAACTGGATGAAAAATACGAATCTGCAAAGAAAGATCTATCCGATTATAATTTGAAGCTGGTGGAACTCGATAACAGTAGGGAGCTCGAGATGACAAAGGATCTTGAAAACAAGATCAGAGACCTGGATACAAAAATAGCTGATATTAGATTGGAAGCACGAAGATTATTCACACCTCTCTCAAAAGCCATTTCCAGAATGGAAAAACAGGATAAAAATGAAATATACGTGCTTTCTCTGGAGAACAGGGAGATTCTTAAGGCAATTAATGAAGATCCAGCTTATGCTATCGAATATGATCTCGGTCCATTTCTTTCAGAACTTACCAACAGGGTAGAGAGTGGAGAACTTGGCTTGAAGGATCAGATTTGTAATAAAGTTCTAAAACAGAAACAGGTACTGAATGACAAAATGAACACATCATTACTTGTTGAACAAAAAAAAGACTATCTTTCTGAAAAGGATAAACTGACCTCGGAATTAAATGGTCTCAGCATTTATCGGGAACGAGAAAAAATTGAAAAAGAGATAGAAGCTCACCAGGTCCTGATAAGGTCTGCAAATAGCAATATTCACTCGGAGAGGATGCATCTGAATAATCTCAAAGAAAATCTAGAAAGAATAAGATCGGTGCTTCTTTTAGATGTAAGGCATTTTTTTGGTGATAAGACGGATGTCAAATACTAAAAGTGGGCTCTGTAGAAATCCATTGTTTTAATAAAAATTAATGGGTGTAAAGCTCTGTAGAAAACCTATCAAAACCAACACCTCTAGACTGGAATTGAGATTATAATCAAATATCGTGCAACACATCCAACAATATTTTTAAATTTGATTATTGTCCGAATATTAAGGATTTCTACAGAGCCCAAATGATTATGTGATGGATAAAGGTTACGATTCTGAAGATATACATTCTCTTGCAAGGGAAAAATTAGAAGCAATCGCTATGATTCCTTTGAGACAGAAGAAAAGAAAGAAGATCAAAGGTAAGTACCGTAGAAAAATGAGATGGGAATTTGATGAGGAACTGTAACATAATAGAAATCTGGTAGAAACGATGTTCTCTGTCCTGGAAAGAAAATATGGCGAAGAAATTAGGGCAAAAAAGTACTGGAATCAGCTAAAAGAAATTAAATTCAAATTATTAGTGCATAACCTTGACAGGTATGTCAGGGTTATTTTTATTGTTCAAATGAGGTTTTCTACAGAGCCATAATTTGATCTACGAGTTTTATGACATTGCTTTAGCAATGTCATCGCATGTTTTGAATCGTGTACAGGTTTACCTGATATCTTAAAACCAGTGACAATAAACTTATCAGTATCAACAGAAATACTGGTTTTCAGGAATGATCTGCGTTTCTTTCCTGTTCTCCACGAATAATAGTAACTACAATGACCACTAGTAAATCCACTCGAATCAATGGCAGTAATCTCAATCTTTTCACCATGAGAATAAAAGAGCTTAAGTGTTTGCTGTAGCAATTCACTGAAATAAACAGAATTGAGTCTTGTGACAAATTTATGAAGCGTAGTAAAGTGTGGAACCTGTTAAATTCCTATTCTTGATTTGACCTCATCCATTAAATCTACAAGTTCAACAATATCTCTATAATCTTCATTCAGATATTCTTTCAATAAAACCAATGTCAATAACTGATGTTGAGTATATTTTCTTTTGGAATACTTGCAACTATAGATCTGAAGGTGTGAGTTACCTGATACAGCTAGTGCGGTATCAACAAACTTTAAATATTTGTTAGACAAAACACAATCATCCCCTTTGTGTTTTCTGTGATAAGTAATACTCAGGGGATAATCCTTTTTAAAATTTTATGTGAAAATCAAATGGAAAATAGGTTTTCTACAGAGCCAATATACGATTCAGAGAATATCCATTTTCTGATTAATAAGATCCCTGAAGCAGATTCAATAATTCTCTTAATATATAGAAATCTAAGTATAATAATGGGGATAAAAGAGAAGGTTAAGTAAAAGATTCGACGAATATACTATAAATTAAAATTGCTGAAACAGTTTTCTCAGTCCTGAAAATATATTTTTTTTAAAAAATACTGGTAACAGAGAAGTGATATTATAATGATTCAATTAGTTCTTTTAAGGCATGGAGAAAGTATCTCGAATAAAGAAAATCGTTTTACTGGTTGGGCTGATGTTGATCTATCCAACAGAGGTATTGTCGAAGCCAAAGATGCAGGAAAGATTCTCAGGGAATCCGGATTTGTTTTTGATCTGGCATTTACCTCTGTTCTAAAGAGGACAATTAAAACATTATGGATCGTGCTGGAAAAAATGGATTTGATGTGGATTCCTGTTAGAAAATCGTGGCATCTAAATGAACGACACTATGGAGCACTACAGGGATTAAATAAGGAGGAGTCTCTAAAAATAGATGGGGAAAATCAATTGCTCATTTGGATAAAAAGTTATGATACAAGACCCTCTGGACTCGAAAAAAATGATATGCGATATGCAGGCAACGATCCAAAGTACAAAGATGTGGATGGAAAAAGGATTCCGGTTAGTGAAAGCTTAAAAGACAGTGTTGAACGAGTTTTGCCATACTGGCATCATAATATAGTCCCAATAATAAAGTCAGGCAAAAAAGTACTCATAGTTGCTCATGGAAACAGTTTAAGAGCTCTTATAAAATACCTTGATGACATCCCTGATGAGGAGATTGTAAAACTTGATATCTCTACTAACATTCCACTTGTCTATGAGCTTGATGAAAATCTGAAACCCATAAAACATTATTATTTGGATAATTCAGGAGTTTGCAGATAGTTTCTATAACAACAAAGGTGTACATTTTAATTAACCCAAGCTGCAGCAATTGGTTAGATCAGGGCTAATGCTGCTGCATTTATCTTTTGAGTTTTTACAAAGCTAATATCAGATTGCAATAGATGGGGCAGCTTTACAATGGAAACCAAGGGCTTTGAATATCAGTCGCTAGTAGTATCATTATCTGATTGTATGGTATTAATTCTAGAGAATTCCGATAAACCTCGAAAACAGACGCAATATTTATAATATATTACAATAATTTTGTATTATGTCCTTAACAAACTTTGCTTTTAAAGAAGAGTACAAACGTCTTGAAAATCTCGGTGACAAGCTCTCTGAAATTGAATCTCTCATCGATTGGAAACCATTTCGTCCAATTATAGCAGAGATGTATATCAATAAAACAGAGTTCGGTGGCAGACCAAACGTTGATGAAATCGTCATGCTCAAAATGTTAGTATTGCAACAATGGCATGGACTATCTGACCCTGAACTTGAAAGACAAGCTACTGACAGAATTTCCTTTAGGAAATTCTTGGGTCATGTTAAATCAGAGATTTAACAGGAGTTGCAGATTATCAATCTGCAACAATTTCCTGCAAAAATTCCAGATCATACTACTGTTTGGGCATTTAGAGAACGAATTGCTCAATCAGGAAAAGAAGATGAAATCTGGAATGAAATGCAAAGACAACTTGATAAGAAAGGTTTGAGGATCAAACAAGGTATGATTCAGGATGCAACATTTATACATGCTGATCCAGGACATGCAAATCTTGATACTCCTCGTGGAAATGAAGCAAAGACCAGAAGATGTAAGGACGGTACATGGACAAAAAAGGCATCTAAGTCACATTTTGGATATAAACTACATACCATTGAAGATACCGAATATGATCTGATAAGGAGATATAGGACAACTACTGCCTCAGTTCATGATAGTCAGGTGGATCTTTCTGAAGAAGGCGAAGTTGTTTACAGAGATAGAGGTTACTTTGGTGCAATTTCAAAAGGATATGATGCAACTATGCAAAGGGGCGTGCGAGGTCATCCTATTGGTATTAGGGATAAGATGAGAAACAAAAGAATAAGCAGGAAAAGAGCAAAGGGAGAAAGACCTTATGCTGTTATCAAAAATGTGTTTACGTCAGGATTTGTAAGAGTAACAACGTTGGCAAGAGTAAATGTCAAAATGGCGATTACAGCATTCAGCTATAATCTCTATCAATTGAGGACAATAAGAAGAAAATCATTAGGATGAATAGCGGTAGCTATTCAAAAAAGTTGGAAAGTATATATATGAAGATTAGGACAGTACTGGAAATAGAGAGAAATACTCAAAAAATCAGCCGAAAAAATTTGCTTTGAAAAAATCAGCAGTTAATCGCAATTCTCTCTAATATGTTTTTTACCTATGAAATTTGTGGCCAATGTGACAGAGATAGCCTATCCGGATCGATAAAGAACAGGCCTGCAAGAGCAAATAGTATGAGTATGCCCACTTTTATTGAAACAATAAAAATCTCTGATCTGCCCAAGCTTTTGCACCTATGAAGTTACTGGCTGTAAAAATAAGTATTATCGCTGTAGCAAATATATTCGACCAGATATCAGGCGATCTGGATGGTAGAAAGGTCATCGCATAAAGGGAAAATCCCTTTGCATACAGCGCCAGTCCGAATATATATCCAATCCAGAGAAGAATATTTAGTCCACCGCTTAAATTTCCATCACCAAATCCCCTTATAAGAAACTCTGCAGGTCCACCTGCAGAAGGGTATCTTGCTCCTAATTTTGCATAGGAATCAGTACTTAAAAGGACTACCGTTCCCGCAATAATGAAGGATATATATACAGCATCCCCCGATATCTGAGTTACAACCCCAAATATTGAGAAAATCCCTGCACCAACCATTGCACCAACACCAATAGAAGTAGCTGACCACAACCCCATTGATTTACTTTCAGCCATTAGAAACCCATAATAAATCATGCGCATTAATTATAAAAAGTAATTCACCCAGAATACTAGTATAACATACACATTTTAAAATTTTTTCTTAGAGTATATGCTTATAGCTATTCCAAATAGTCCTACTACAATAAAAAATATAATATGACTAAAGATACCAACTTCAGATATCAGATTTCTGAGATTATTGTGGAAATGGTACCCAAGAAATATCAGAGATGGATAATAGATCAACAAAGCCAGTAGATCATAAAACAGAAATTTTCGCCATGCAACATTTGCAGATCCTGCAACAACAGGGCCAAAAAAACGAAGACCCACGATTAAACGTAATACAAAAACCGTTTTTCCATCATGGGTTTGCATTAAATTTTCATACTTGACAATCTTTTTTTCATTAATATTACGATTAAGATGCAAAAACAATTTACTGCCATTTTTACTAAGCCAGTATAGTAATATGTCCCCGGAACAACCAGCAATCAAGCTAACAACAATAACAATCCCTAGATTACCAAAACCCAGGCTAACAAAGTACCCTATAGTAAGGAGAAGAACTTCTTCTGGTAGCGGTATAAAATGGCCTAGAACAGCAAGAGTAATGAAAATTCCTGCATATGATAAATGCTCTAAATAAGGTATTGAGAACTGCCCATCTATCATTATAACTGAATAAGTAATTGCAGGCTTAATAAGTCTGGCTCTGTATAAGTCCTCAGATATGCCATAAACACAATCTTGACATATCTGTCAAGGGTGTGTATCAATATTTTTAACTTCTCATTTCTGCAGACTGAAAAGGATTAGGAGCCCAGTATATCATCCATTGTGTGGATGCCTGGTCCTGCATTATTTATCCATATGGCTGCTTTTACTGCGCCTGATGCGAATGCATTTCTGGAATGTGCCTGATGCTTGATCTCTATCCTTTCGCCATCCCCGGCAAAGAGGACTGTATGATCGCCCACGATGTCTCCTCCGCGAACTGCATGAATGCCGATCTCTTTATCCCTTGGCGCGAGACCTTCTCGTCCGTAAACAAAGTCCTTACCACCCAGAGTCTCACTGATGACCTCTGCTGCTTTCATAGCAGTTCCGCTTGGTGCATCTTTCTTCTGGTTGTGGTGGGCTTCGATTATCTCTATATCATATTCTGAAAGGTACTTTGCGGTTTCCTGAAGTATCTTGAAAAAGACATTGACACCAACTGAATAATTTGGTGAGATTACTGCTGAGGTGCCGTTTTTGATTATAGCACCTTCGATAGTGGCACGCTGTTCATCGCTGAATCCGGTAGTTCCTATGATCAGGTCAACTCCGGCTCCAGCTACTACTGGTGCGTTCGCAACGGTTGCAGGGGCAATGGTGAAATCAATGACAACATTGGTCTTTGATTCTTTCAGAACGGTTGCCATGTCCGCTACATCAGAGATGTTCACATCGAGCTTCCCGGTTTGTGCAACTTCTCCCACATCCTTGCCGATGTTCATAAGATCGAACGCGGAAGATAACTGAATTCCTTCCATCTTGATGATGTTCTCAATAATGAGCTTCCCCATTCGTCCGGAAGCACCTGTAACTCCTGCGTTTATCATTGTAGACACCCGAGTTCTTTAAGGCAATTTGCAAGAAGCTTATTATTTTCAGCACTGATCGGTGCAAGAGGTGGTCTTAAGTGACCTGCATTGAGGCCGACAAGATTCATTGCACGCTTTATTGGCACTGGGTTAGTTTCTGTGAAAAGAGCACGTATAAGTGGAGCTATTTCATAGTGCAATTGCTGGGCGGTTGCCGTGTCACCTTCGTTGAAGGCATTGACAAGCCTGCTCATCCTGTCCGGCACAATGTTGGCTACCACGGATATAACACCACATCCACCGATACTCATTATGGGCAAGGTAAGTCCATCATCTCCTGATGTGACCTTGAAATCCTCATCCATTGTGTTTTCGATTATCTGTGATGCTTTGTCAAGATTGCCGCTTGCTTCCTTGATCCCTACGATATTATCGATCTTGGCAAGCTCTGTGATAACTTCCAGTGAAATGTCCTGCCCTGTACGTGATGGCACGTTATAGAGCACAATCGGTATTTCCACTGCTTCTGCTATTGTTCTAAAATGGGATATAAGTCCCGCTTTGTTCGGTTTGTTGTAATAAGGAGATATTACAAGAGCACCTGAGGCTCCGGCCTCTTCAGCGTGTTTTGTTAGTTCCACTGCTTCAGCCGTATTGTTCGAGCCAGTGCCGGCAACTACCGGTACGTTCGCACATTCTACTGCGATATCGATGACCTCCATGTGCTCTGCCGTGGATAATGTGGCAGATTCGCCTGTGGTACCACAGACAACTACGCCGGTCACTTTGCCATTCTCAGCAAATTCGATATTCTTTATCAGACCCGTCCTGTCGATGGTGTCATCCTTCGTGAACGGAGTTATAAGCGCCGGTAATACTCCTTCGAACATAGCGTTCCACTTCCCTGACTTAAATTAATTTTGGATATCTGATCTTGCGGGTAACGTAACCTGCTACACGGTTTCTGATTACTTTGCCCTCGATAGTTGTGTATTGGGAGACGAGAAGCTTGTTCTTGTCAAAATCGGTTGTAAAAACGTCTCCATAGTTCTCGACCAGACGGAATGCAATGTTCTTGATATGTGTTTGTCTAATATTTCCCATTTAAGTATCTCCAGTAAATTTAGATAGATATGATTAAGAGTATCGCCTTATAGAAAACCTTTCCATTTATATCTTTTGGATTGGAGGTATCTTCGAGTGCTTTATTTGTAGGTGCATACTCAATTTATATCGCTCTTTCCCAGAAGGCGTTCGGTAGTGTTCGCTTCATTGAATACATTTTCGCGTACTCCTTTGCGGTTTATGTAAAGGCCTATGAACACTATCACCAATCCTATCTCAGCGTTGATCTCTACTACGATGGTGCCTAGTAGTACTACAGTGGATGCAACAATTCCTTTAATTGCTCCTTTTCTGTATGAATCTAATCTTGTGCGGCGAAATATCCTGATATCACGAAGTGTCAGGAAAAGGACTACACAATATGCTGCAATGGCTATGTATCTATACATTGTTCATTTCCTATAGCTCGATACGTTATGAATCCTCAATGTCCTTTATGGATTAAATCCTTTGCTGAATGTCTGCTAATGTGCACAACCATTTTCAATCATGTTGTTTATGATTGGGGCTGGTGAAGCTATTAAAATGATCTTTCATATTGATATGGACAGCTTTTATTCATCCGTGGAAGTAGCTGCAGATCCTAAGCTTAAAGGGTTGCCTGTGGTGGTTGGCTCTGATCCGTTGCAAGGGGTTGGCAGGGGTGTTGTAAGCACTTGTTCCTATGAGGCACGTGAGTTTGGAATAAAGTCAGCAATGGCCATATCAAAAGCATATCATCTCTGTCCTGAAGCTGTATATCTGCGTGTTAACATGCCTTTGTACAAGAAGGTCTCCAACTCCATTATGGAACTGCTTAGAAACTATTCTTCAAAGTTCCAGCAAGTAAGTGTGGATGAAGCTTATCTTGATGTTTCCTATATTGTTTCCGGGTTTGATGAAGCTAAAAAACTGGCTATGCAGATAAAAAAAGATGTCTTCCAAAAGGAGGGCATCACCTGTTCTGTCGGTATCGGTCCTAATAAGTCTATTGCGAAAATAGCATCAGATTTCCAAAAGCCCGATGGGTTGACAATAGTTAGCCCAGAGAATGTCAGGTCTTTCCTTTATCCTCTGGACGTTTCTCGAATCTCGGGTATTGGTAAAAAAACGAGTGTGATGCTGGGGCAGATGGGGATCAGGACGATCGGGGAACTTGCTATACATAATGTCCAGGATTTGCGTGAGAAGTTTGGTAAGTTCGGCCTGGTCATGCATCAGCTTGCCAATGGTGTAGATGGTCGGAAAGTTCAGGAAAGTGGGGAAATAAAATCTATCAGTAAAGAGGACACTTTCGACAAAGATACTTCTGATATGGAATATCTGGAAAGTGTGGTGGATACTCTCTCCGAGCATGTGCATACTTCCCTCTCAAAGAAGAAATACTTGTTCAAGACAGTTACAATAAAGGTCAGACTCGAGGATTTCACAACCTATACAAGAGCGAAAACACTTGCCGCACATTCCGATGACCTTGTCACTATCAGAAAAACAGCAAAAGGGTTGCTTCAGGAATTCAATGGAAAAAATAAATTACGCTTGTTGGGAGTAGGTGTCACAAAATTGGACAAGCTGGATGAAAGGCAGACCCGACTTTCGGATTTCTTCTGATTATCATAATATTTCATGGAATGAACTGGCTTAGGTCTGCAAATCCTGTAATATAAAAGATAGCTATCAATATTGGTTGGTGGAGCAGATAGATTCGCAGTGATCGTTTTCCCATATATGTTAATACCTTTATGTGAGTAAGTTCTGAAATGTCCGAAAGGATAAACTTTCTTTTGTATTGCGGATAAAGCACATTTCCTGTGAAAATACCCATTAGCATGACTCCGAACCATGGAATTAGTGGGAAATAATCGTATGATCTAAATCCTGTTGGCTGGATGCCTATCCATAACAACCACGGTTGTTCGATTGTAATTGTTCGTAATGGTATTCCGGCGATAATTGTTAAAAAAGCTGCTACCAGACTTGCAGACCGTTGCTTTAGAAATGGATATGAAAGTATTATGGCTACTCCTATGAAATGGAGCGCTCCGAATATGATAATGCCTTCTCTCAAAAAAATATAGCTTCCGGCAGTTATTGCCATCCCCCATAAAAATATCTTAGATCCTCTTTTTACATATTTTATAAATTTAGGCTTGGTCTGCTCCATCTCAAGTTGTTTTGAGAAGCTTAACGTGAGTGAGATCCCTGCTACGAATATAAATAAAAATGCTGCTGCTCTTCCTATTAGAAAAACCTCACCTGTTCGTATATCATTGTCATAGTAACCGAAATAATAAAGATCATAGAGCAGATGGAAAAAGACCATCAATGTGATGGCTATTCCTCTTAGGAGGTCGATCTCCCATTTTCTTTCATAGGTTTTTGTCATCCACTCTCCAGACTTCAATAATACCCACTTGAAATGAAATGGTTGTATCAATGATTGATTAATGCAATTGCTGTTTCAATTGTGTTTTTTCTTTTTCTTCCTGAATGCAGATGAGAGATCGACTGCGTATGTTCCATCCTGCTTGATGGCCATGACTATCTCTTCCCTTTCAAAGAGTGAGTTCAGGTTCAGTTCATAGGACCCAGGTCCGAGTATTCTTACGGACTCAACACGTTCTCCTTCTTCTTCAACTGTTTCTCTTTCCTTATGTTCAATACCGATGATGTCATCTATTTCCCTGATGAACTGTTCTGCCGGGATGTCGTCATCGACGCTGTCCACTGTCTCTGGCTGTACTTGGACCTCTTTTTCAGGTTCCATGTCCTTCACATAAAGGAACTTGTTCCAGCCACAGTTAGGGCAGCCGCTTAGAATTACTTCGGCTCCGTCTTCGAATATTTTTTCACATCGGGTACATTTGTGTGGCATCTGTTCACCGATTCCCTATTAGTTGCGATATATTTAAAGATTTATGGCATGGGATAGTTCATTATCCTCTTCTTCTCCTCTGGCGTAGGGCAAAAGTAGTTTCAGGAGGCAGGTTGTACGCAAACTTTATATGCCAGTGCGCAGTAGTAGGGTTGCAAGCGTGATTGACTCACACTGTGCATGAATAACTCACTCTTAGCGGGGTGGGGTAGCCAGGAGATCCCGACGGGCTCATAACCCGTAGACCGATGGTTCGAATCCATCCCCCGCTATTCAATCTACTATTTTTATCTATTATCTTATCTATTATTAATTTGGTTTTATATCTTTGTTCTGGTTCTATAAGTTTAAATATTTTCTGTTTTAATTACTATTGTTTTCAAAAGGTTATTAAATAAAGCTCACCTCTTTGATTCAGGAAATCACACATTATATCATACTTTATTTTATATAAATTTCACAGGATGATTATTATATGGTAATGGATAAACTCGGCAGTTCTCTTCAGGACGCTTTAAAGAAACTGGTCGGCGCTGGGCGCATCGATGAAAAAACGGTCACTGAGGTCGTAAAGGATATTCAAAGAGCATTGTTGCAGGCGGATGTCAATGTCAAGCTTGTAATGCAGATGTCCAGTCACATCAAGGAACGTGCCTTGAAGGAAGAAGTTCCGCCTGGAATGAACCCACGTGAGCATGTCATCAAGATCGTTTATCAGGAACTCATCAGTATCGTAGGCAGAAGCGCTGATATTCCTCTGAAACCTCAGACGATAATGATGATTGGTCTGCAGGGCAGCGGTAAGACCACTACGACTTCCAAACTATCCCGCTATTTCCAGAGAAAAGGACTTAAGCCTGCTGTCATTTGTGCGGACACGTTCCGTCCAGGTGCATATCAACAATTGAAGACCCTTTGTGACAAATTGAACGTTCCATTCTACGGCGAGGTAGGTAATCCCGATGCCGTGGGGATCGTGGAAAGAGGATTGGCAGAACTTGGGAAGAACGATGTCCTTATCGTGGACACGGCAGGTCGTCACTCTCTGGAAGCTGACCTCATCGATGAGATGGAACAGATCCATGAGATTGCACAACCGGATTACAAATTACTGGTCCTTGATGGTGCCATTGGTCAGCAGGCAAGCGAGCAAGCAAGGGCTTTCAATGATTCTGTGGGTATTTCCGGAGTTGTCATCTCCAAACTAGATGGTACTGCAAAAGGTGGTGGGGCATTGTCCGCTGTCTCCGAGACGAATTCCGCCATTGCTTTCATTGGTGTGGGTGAAACCCCGGACGACCTCGAGAAGTTCGAACCGGATCGGTTCATTTCCCGTCTTCTTGGTATGGGTGATATCAAATCACTGATCGAAAAGGCAGAAGAAACTCTTTCTGAAGAGGATATTGACATGGAGGCCATGATGCGGGGCCGTTTCACTCTCAAGGACATGTATTCACAGCTTGAGGCAATGAACAAGATGGGTCCTATGAAACAGATCATGCAAATGCTCCCTCTTGGTGGTATGGGTGCTAAGCTTTCAGATGATGCTTACAAGGTCACCGAGGATAAAATGAAAGGTTATCGTGTTCTCATGGACTCAATGACTGAAGAGGAACTCCTCAATCCAAGACTTCTCGGTAGTTCACGTATCAAGAGGATCTCCTTGGGTTCGGGTAGCAGTCCGGATGCTGTGCGGGAACTTCTAAAATATTATAAGATGATGCAAAACGCCATGAAGGGGCTTCGTGGTGGTAAGTTCAACATACAGAAAATGATGAAAAAGATGGGAATGTAAGTGTTGTAGTAATTAAGTAAGTTCGGAGGGATGTGCCTCCGAAGTTCCTATTTTATTATTAAATAATGATCATGGCTGTTGTTTTCTAAGCTCATTACGTGCCATCATATTCGTACCGAATACATAGACCATAATAATGAATCCGAGCCACATGAAGTGTTTCCCTATCTCGGCTTGATTAAAGAATTTGAGCAAAAGTCCTGTGCCGAGAACCAGCATGTCCGCCGTAGCTATCTTTTTGTTTCTTTTTGTAATTGCATAGTATTCCTGCTTTGCAATATTGTATTCCTTCTTTTCTGTTTTCAGTGGAGACACTTCCCTATCATATTTTTATTATCTCGTCTGCCGCTTTACGTAGTCGATTAAATATGGCAGCTCCTATTCCGTCTGTTTTTAATGTCCCATCGACAAGGATAATATCAATTTCTTTATTATCAAGATGTCGCAGACCCATAAATATACTACGGGCTGCTTGGTTAGGTTCATCTTTTTTGCCAAGTGAATATGTCACATCAGAGTTTATGGAATCCAATATCTCTTCAGTTGCAAGAAGTCCCACTCTTTTCCCTTTTTTGTGGCAATTCGTTATTAGATTCACCATTGTATTTTCAACACTCGCCGAGCTACCTTCTATGAGTATTACTTTTGTCTCAGGTGAATAATGTGTGTACTTCATTCCCGGTGATCTCGCAGTCTCGTTTCCTTCAAGGGTCTTGTCGGTATATCCAATTTCTACGTTCCCTGCACATTCTCTGATATCTTCTGCACTGACTTTTCCTGGACGCAGGATCGCTGGTATATCTCCGGTAATATCCACTACCGTTGATTCCAACCCGATTTCGACCATCCCTCCGTCTATTATTGCATCTATTTTTCCTTCAAGGTCTTGTGTGACGTGTTCAGCACTTGTGGGACTTGGTCGTCCGGAAGTGTTGGCACTAGGTGCCGCCAATGGTGTACCTGACCTTCTGATGAATTCAAGTGCAATCTCATTGGCAGGCATTCTCAAACCAACTGTGTCAAGTCCGCCGGTGGTAATTTCAGGCACTACTTTCTTTGCTTTGAGGATGAGGGTGAGTGGTCCTGGCCAGAATTCATCCATGAGCTTGAACGCAGTTTGTGATATATTCTTTGCCAGGTCGTTGCACTGGTCTTTGCTGGCAACATGGACTATGAGTGGATTATCTGCTGGTCTTCCTTTTGCTTTAAAGATCTTCTTCACGGCATCAGGATCCAAGGCATTTGCTCCAAGACCGTAGACCGTTTCTGTGGGGAATGCAACGATGCCACCTTCTTTGATGATGTCTGCAGCCCTTGTCAATTCTTCTTCGAAATTGTGGCTGTCAGCCCGAATGACCAGTGTTTTGTTACTCATAATTAATTGATGGACCTTTTCGTTTCTATATTTCCATCATTTATTGTATTCTTTGCCGTATTCGTCAATGACGGACTCTTTACAAAGGCCTACTCCGTGCCTGTGAGCGGCTCTACCTATCATATGTGCGGCAACTGGTGCTGTGAGCAGAATGAAAAAGCCAACTGTTATGGCTTTTACTCCTATGGGCTCAAGTCCTAACTTTGCCACAATACTTAACATTACTCCAAATGCACCGAGTGTGCCTATCTTGGTGGTAGCATGTAAACGATTATATACATCAGGCAAGCGGATCAATCCTACCATCCCAAGGAATACGAAGAATGCTCCTACCAAAAGTAGAAATGTGCTGATGATATCCTGAATAAGTCCTATCTCTATCAAAATACAGCCCCCTCATCAAGATATTTGGAAATGGTCACTGTTCCTACAAAGGAAATTATTGCAAGGACCAGAGCTACGTCCATGAAGAACGCAGATTCTTGCATGTATGAGTAGATGCCCAGTATAACAATTATTACGGTCGTCATTGCATCAACTGCGATAACACGGTCAGGGATCGTCGGGCCTTTGATCACTCTGTATATGCATGGTATTATGGCAATGACCATGAATGTGATCGAAATATCAAATATCAGTGAATTCATTCGAATGCCTCCAGTACATATTCTTCAAGATCATCTCTGATAGAATCACAAAGTCCCTGTGGATCAGATGCATCGATGGCGTGCACATAAAGCACTTCTTTGTTGTCTGAAACATCAATTGTCAGTGTTCCCGGGGTAAGTGTGATCGTATTGGCGATGGCAGTTATTCCCGTATTTGTCTTTGTACGAATTGGGACAGCAATTATCCCCGGTTTTATATCCATCTTTGGCTGAAGGATTATCTTGGCCATCATTATATTGGCTTTGATAATCTCTATGAAAAGGACGTAGAAGAACTTTATTAACTTCGGTATCTTCCTTATTACTTTCTTGTATGAGATCTTGTTCTCAAATCCATAGAGTGGCCTGAAAGGTCTGATCACGATAGGGCCAAGTAATGCCCCTATGAGGAAGTTGTTTAAGTTCACCGTTCCGTGGACAAAACACCAGATAAGCCCGAAGAACATCGAGTAAAGTATATATCGTTTCATCTGACCACTCTCGTCATAACTGCATCGATGTATGGTTGCGGATCGATAAGTTGTTCCGCGATCGCCTGTGCAAGAGCTATGAGCGGTTCTGCATAGACTCCGAAGATAAATACGAGAGCTGCGAGACTCACTATCGGAAGGGCTATCATCAGCGATGGTTTGTGTGAGGAATATTCGCCATATTCTTCAACGTCTCTGGTCTCTCCCCAGAACATCAACAACCATGCCCTGAACATATAGAACAGGGTGAACACTGCAAAGAACAGTGCGATGGCAACGGGTATGTAGTATTCTGCACGAAGTCCGGCATCAAAGAGAATAAACTTTGCCACAAATCCTCCCATTGGGGGAAGACCTGCAATGGACATTGCACCTATGAGGAATGCTATGCTCATAATGGGGGAAGTCTTGTTCATTCCTCCCATATGTCGCATGTCCCTTGTGCCCGCATGGTGGATTATGCCTCCGGATGTCAGGAATAACATGGACTTTGCAATGGCATGGTTTGCCATATATACAAGTGCTGCTGCCAGCGCATAGACTGAACCGATACCAATTCCAAGGAACACATACCCTATCTGGCTTACACTTGAATATGCAAGCAGTTTTTTAACATCATTTTGTCCTACTGCGGAAACCGCTCCGATTATGATGGTCACAAGTGCGAGCAGGATTATTATGGGTTGAAGCAGGAACAATGCATCCCTGAATATAAGGAAGAATATTCTCAGGATCCCATAGGCTCCTACCTTTATCATAACACCGCTAAGCATGGCACTGATTGGCGAAGGTGCTGTGGGGTGTACATCGGGGAGCCAATAATGCATTGGGAAGATGGCTGCCTTATTTCCGAAGACAACTATGAATAGCAGTGCAATGGCGTATATATGCCATGGAAGTGTTCCGGCAGCGCTCATGGTACTGATCTTGACCGACAGGTCTGCCATGTTAAGAGTTCCCACTGTGGCATAAAGGGAAGCGACTGCAATTAGCATGACAAAGGAGCCTATCATGTTCAGTATAAGATACTTGAAAGTGGCTTCCATTTTGTCGGAACTCTTTGTCACACCACCTTTTTCGTTGGCGATGACAAGTCCGCAGGAGGCTAATAGCAGTATCTCAAAGAATACGAACATGTTGAAGATATCGCCTGTGAGGAAGGTTCCGTTCAGACCAGCCACAAGAAGGTTGAACAGGGAGTGGTAGGTTGAGTTCAGTGACCTGCCTTCAATGTAATCAAGTGAATAGAGCAATGCAAGGAATGATACTATCGAGCTTAACACGACCATTCCTGAGCTTAACAGGTCTGCTACAAGCACAATTCCATATTTGCCCCATTCTCCTACTTCATAGACCTGAATTCCTCCGTTCCAGACTTGCAGGAGCAGTATGATGCTTATCAGCATCATGGCAAGCGATACCGATACATTGAGCCATTTCTGCACATTTGCATTCGAACGCAGGAATATCATAAGTGCGGACATCAGTATCGGCACTGCTACCAGGAGGATGGGCAGGTGTGTCATTGATATGTTCATCCCCACAACCTCCTCAGCTCACGTATGTCGGTAGTTCCGTATTCCTCGTATATCCTGTATGCGAGGATGAGTATGAATGCAGTCGTTGCAAGGCTGATGACAATGGCTGTAAGTACGAGTGCCTGTACGAGCGGGTCTACAAATTCGACATGTGTTCCTGCGGAAACTATGGGGGCTAATATCCCCTCTGCAATATTGTCGTTGTAGATAGTGCCTGTTACTTCTCCGCCGTGTCCTGAGCCGGTTATGATGGGTACTTTTCCATTCTCGAACACACCAGCTGATACTATCAGCAGGTTCACTGCATGGGAAAGTACTGACAGCCCGATGATGACCTTTATCATGTCTCTCCTGAGTATCAGGAATGTTCCAATCCCAAATAGTATGGATATGGTGAGGGTAAGTATAAAATTATTCATTATCGTCACCTACGTTTTTGAATATGAATAGCAGTGAACCTATCACTACAAAATAGACGCCGATGTCAAAAAGACCGGCAGATACAAGCTCGATCTCTCCGAAAAGGGGGAGGTGCACGAATTCCACGGCACTTCTGAAGAAATTGTGCCCGAACATCATGGCTGAAAATGCTGTAAAGGAGGCAAGGGTCAGGCCGAAACCAAACCATTTAGCCCAATCCGGGTTGAAGAATGTCTTTATGTCTTTCAATCCGAAGACGACATATGCAAGTGCGATCACTGAAGCGAACATAACGCCGCCGATGAATCCTCCGCCTGGATTGTTATGGCCTGCCAGGAGCAGGGAGATGGAGAACAGGATCACAAGTGGGATGCATATCTTTGTGATGGTCTTTGTTATTATAGTCGTCATTATTCCTCACTCCTGCTGTGTATAAGGTTATAGACACCCAGTGCTGCAAGGCACAATACGGATATCTCTCCCAGGGTATCGTAACCTCTGAAGTCCACGATTATGACATTGACTATATTGTGACCGCCTGCAAGGAGGAAGCTGTTATCTATGAAATAGTGGGACAGTGATGCAAAAGGATCAACTATGCCTTGTGTTGCATTGAGTAGTACTACAAATACACTTGCAGCGACGGTTATTGCAATAAGTATGTCTCTTGTGAATACCGATATGGATATCTTTTCCTTATATTTCTGGGGTATTTTGGTTATTGCCAGCAGGAATATTATGGTGGATAGGGTTTCTACTAATATCTGTGTCAAGGCAAGGTCCGGCGCTTTCAGATATATGAACAGCAGGCTGACGCCATAGCCAAGCGCTGAGAGCGCAATGATAGATGGCAGATATGTTGGTAGAATTGCTGCTGAGAGTGCCGCTACAATGAGGAGCAATAATAGTATTGCTTCATAGGGTGGTATGTCGAAGTTCAGTTGTGATGGCATTATATTGGTTGCAAGTATCGCAGCCGGGATCGCTATCAGTGCTATCATCAGCAGGAGCATGGCGCTCATGTATAGTTTTATATTTCCTGTCTGGCTTCTCGAGGAGAATCTGAATGCATTGCCTTTCGCGGAATCAACTGCACGGTCATAATAGTAATTGATGCTTATCCGGGGGTTCTTCATGTTGAAGTTATCCTGCCATGCTGCTATCCTGTCGTATTTTGTGTATATCAGGATACCCAGTATGAATGTCACGATAGTCATCATCAGAGATGCGGTGAACCCATGCCACAGCTTTACGTGCAGATGTGCAGTTTCCAGAAGGATGCCTGATACTGCCGGTTCGATGATGTAATGTGTGGGTAATGATGGGATGACTCCGAACAGTATTACGAGGAACGCCAGAAATGCCGGTGGGATCAGCATTGTCATTGGTGGTTCATGTATGTGGTGTGGGATAGCGTTTTTGTCACGTTCTCCCAGGAAAATCCCGTCAATGAGCTTTATCGAGTAGGCGAATGTGAAAACTCCTCCCAGCACAGCAAATGCGGGGATGAGAAATGTGAATATGCCGCCTATGGAGGCTCCCATCTCGATGGAAGACTCGTAGAACATTTCCTTGCTGAGGAAACCGTTAAGTGGCGGTATCCCCGCCATGGCAAGGCCGGCAATACACGCTATTATGAATGTTATGGGCATCTCACGCCGCAGACCTCCAAGCTTTCTTATGTCTCTTGTGGCTGCTTCGTGTGCCACTATTCCTGCGACAAGGAAGAGGCAGGCTTTGAAAGCGGCGTGATTGAGGAGGTGGAATGTAGCTGCTGCGACACCAATGCCAGGTTCGTGGTGTGTGGTGTATCCGTACATTGTCATCATGTATGCAAGCTGACTGATAGTCGAGTATGCGAGGATACCTTTGATATCTGTCTGCCTGAATGCCAGAAATCCGGCAACGAGCATTGTGATGATACCTGTGCCGCTTACAAGGATAAACCATGCTTCAGTTCCTGAGAATATCGGGTGTATCCTTGCGACAAGGTATATGCCTGCTTTTACCATCGTTGCAGAATGAAGGAATGCACTGACAGGCGTGGGGGCTTCCATTGCATTGGGTAGCCAGATGTAGAACGGTCCCTGTGCAGACTTGGCTGCTGCACCAATTAATATGAGTATCAGCGTTATAAGGAAAAGCTCGTGTTCTTTGATGGCGTTTATCACTTGCGGATCATTTAATATGGCTGCCAGTTCAAATGAACCGGTGATGTTTCCGAGTAGAAGGAAACCTGCAAGCATTGCAAGTCCGCCGGAGGCTGTGAGCAATAAGGATTTGGTGGCACCGTATATAGATTCGGGTTTGTGTCTCCAGTATCCGATGAGCATGAAAGATGTAATGCTGGTAAGTTCCCAGAAGATGAACAGCTGGATTGTGTTTCCGGAAAAGACCATTCCTATCATGGAACCCATAAACAGTAAGAGATACTGGTAGTATCGTGTAAGGTCTTCTGTTCTGGACATGTATCCATTGGAGTAGGACATTATCAGGACGCCTATACCGGATGCGATAAATCCGATCATCGTTGCAAGCCCGTCTGCATATATAGTAAAGTTTACTCCTGCTGAAGGTATCCAGGATATCGATCCCTGGATGATTTGTCCTTCTATTACTTCAGTTGCTGCCATGCCTATGAGGGCAAAACTGGCAAGTGCTGTGGCTGCCGCAAACCAGCCTACACGTTGCTTTAACAGCTTTTCCATGACGGGTACTAACCCTGCAAATATGAACGGCAGGAATATGGCTACCGTTATCGCATTAAATGAATCCATGTCTCCTCTCTAAGCAAAGTTCCTATATATAACTGTTTTTAATTACAGAGAATTCCGATAAACCCCTCAAACAGAAGCAATATTTATAACATATTACAATAATTTTGTATTATGTCCTTAACGAACTTTGCTTTTAAAGAAGAGAGAATTCCGATAAACCCCTCAAACAGAAGCAATATTTATAACCTATTACAATAATTTTGTATTATGTCCTTAACAAACTTTGCTTTTAAAGAAGAGTACAAACGTCTTGAAAATCTCGGTGACAAGCTCTCTGAAATTGAATCTCTCATCGATTGGAAACCATTTCGTCCAATTATAGCAGAGATGTATATCAATAAAACAGAGTTCGGTGGCAGACCAAACGTTGATGAAATCGTCATGCTCAAAATGTTAGTATTGCAACAATGGCATGGCCTATCTGACCCTGAACTTGAAAGACAAGCTACTGATAGAATTTCCTTTAGGAAATTCTTGGGCTTTCCTGCAAAAATTCCAGATCATACTACTGTTTGGGCATTTAGAGAACGAATTTCCCAGGCAGGAAAAGAAGATGAAATCTGGAATGAAATGCAAAGACAACTTAATAAGAAAGGTCTGAAGATCAAGCAAGGTATGATTCAGGATGCAACATTTATACATGCTGATCCAGGACATGCAAATCTTGATACTCCTCGTGGAAATGAAGCAAAGACCAGAAGATGTAAGGACGGTACATGGACAAAAAAGGCATCTAAGTCACATTTTGGATATAAACTACATACCATTGAAGATACCGAATATGATCTGATAAGGAGATATAGGACAACTACTGCCTCAGTTCATGATAGTCAGGTGGATCTTTCTGAAGAAGGCGAAGTTGTTTACAGAGATAGAGGTTACTTTGGTGCAATTTCAAAAGGATATGATGCAACTATGCAAAGGGGAGTACGAGGGCACCCTATTGGTATTAGGGATAAGATGAGAAACAAAAGAATAAGCAGGAAAAGAGCAAAGGGAGAAAGACCTTATGCTGTTATCAAAAATGTGTTTACGTCAGGATTTGTAAGAGTAACAACGTTGGCAAGAGTAAATGTCAAAATGGCGATTACAGCATTCAGCTATAATCTCTATCAATTGAGGACAATAAGAAGAAAATCATTAGGATGAATAGCGGTAGCTATTCAAAAAAGTTGGAAAGTATATAAATAGATACTAGCAAACTGCTGGAAATAGAGAGAAAAGCTCAAAATTTTAGCTGGAAATATTTGCTTTGAAAAAAATCAGCAGTTAATCGCAATTCTCTACAATTATAAACCATGATAAATACGTTGCCGTAATCTCTGCTCTATTTATATTATCTTGCTTGTATATACTGGATATGGACCTTTCAGCAGATCAAAAAGAACGCTATGCAAAGCACATTGTCATGAAGCAGATGGGTGAGGAGGGGCAGAAGAGGCTTCTGTCATCTCGTGTCTTGTGTGTTGGTGCGGGTGGACTTGGTTCTCCTGTTATACAGTATCTTGCTGCTGCCGGAGTTGGTACGCTTGGTATCGTGGATGATGATGTTGTGGAGATGAGCAATCTTCAAAGGCAGGTAATTCATGCGGGAAATCTCGGCAAGCAAAAAGTTTGGTCTGCAAGGCAATATGTTGAAAGGCTGGATCCTGGTATCAATGTTCTTGCATATGATATGCGTGTTGGACCTGATAATGTAGAGGGTTTAATTAAGGACTATGATGTTGTGGTTGATTGTTCTGATAATTTTGCTACACGATATTTGTTGAACGATGCCTGTGTGTTGCAGAACAAACCTCTTTTTCACGGAAGCATTTTCATGTTCGAAGGCCAGGTGATGACAATATTACCGCATGAGGGGCCCTGTTATCGCTGTATATTCGCATGTTCACCTTCTAATGATGCTGCAAAGGATGCTGGTGTCATGGGGATTCTTCCTGGGGTTGTCGGTACCATGCAGGCTACAGAGGTTGTCAAACACCTTGTGCGCCTCGGAGCACCGCTTATCGGACGCATGATCTACTACGATGCCCTCGGAATGAGGTTTGATGAAATAACTGTGCGTAAGAATCCGGAATGTCCCATTTGTGGTCTGACTCCTTCTATCACGTCTATAGATGCCGATAATTATTGATGGGGCGTTGTTTGTACATTGGCTTTAAATTAGGTTAAAAATAGGTGCTAGTGACAAAGTTTTTATAGCTTAACTCTGTTATAAGAGTTTGCTTCAAGCAACATAGTTTGAAGCAAAAACGTAACAGAAGCGTTGTTCAGGTTACAAATGTACTGGACAACTATAAGCAATATGGGCTCGTGGTCTAGCTGGTCATGACGTCGCCTTGACATGGCGGAGGTCCGGAGTTCGAATCTCCGCGGGCCCACCACAAATATTAGTATCATTCAATAGGTTTTAATAATAAGAAGACCAGTATTGGATGCTCTCAAAGCCCAGGTAGCTCAGTGGGAGAGCGCTGCCCTGAAGAGGCAGTTGTCCCCGGTTCGAATCCGGGTCTGGGCACCAGAATCAATTCACACCAGTAGTGTAGCGGTTATCACCGGGCGTTGCCAACGCTCGAACTCGGGTTCGATTCCCGACTGGTGTATATCTTTTTTTTGATTTTTATCAGACTATAAGGTTATTATGAATATCCAATTTTTGATTTGATTTTTAGTATAAGTTTAAGTGCAATTGCTTTAATAGGTATATCAATTATACCGTTTTAGCGGGGTGACGATATAATTGTTGAGTATCCACCGACTTTCTCTGCACAGATGGTCCTATGTCTTTCCTCTTCAGTAACAAGATAATTCATAGATTGCAGGAATTGTTTCCGGGTATCTTCTTCAGGAAATATCTCTTTTAGCAAATTCTCATCTGTATTTGCTATAGTTTCATATGCATCCCTTGCAAATATTTCATATTTCATTATCTCGCTGAAAATTTCATAGTAGCTTTCACCTTTAAAGTCAAATATCTTTTTTGAAATTCCGCGAGGTGCTTCCTTTGGTAGCTCAATATCAAGCACTTTCATCCATTTTTCTAATATCATTGCATGTCTGTCAGAATCACTGGATAGGATCTCAAGCGCATCCCTGAATTCTCCCTGTAGTTCGATCTTCGCTTCCCATTCAAGAGGTTGTTCCATTTCGGTTTCTACCCAATACATTCTTTGAAGGTATAATAATAATATTTCCTTTTCGTCATTACTGTTCAATGCTTGATCCCTCCATTTCATATATTCACTTACATATTATATAATTATGTCTATATATATTAGTGGTGTGTCCTTATCACTTCAAAAGCCATCTTTTCTATGGTTTTGTATCACTATAATATCTGGTTAATTATGCATCACATTCTTATAATTATGCTGCGCATGATGATAATATAATATGAAATACCTTCTCTTACTTATATCGAATATGAAGGGGCACTATACACTACTAGTACCAAGACAGTTGACATAGATGGGAACATAAATGCAACGTGGGTCAATGACACTGCAACAACTTTGACTTCCCAAACGTCATCAGGTAATTCTGGTGAGGGCACTGGTTCAGCAACAATCGTGGATCAGGATGAAATTGATTCTGAGGTTACAGAACCAGAATAACTTGTGTCTGAAATAGAATCACCTGAATCAGGGCAAACTGGGGAATCAGTTGATGAAAAACCAGCTTCTGTTGAAGGGGAAGACGCTCCTGCAGAAGAGCAAGATAAAGGTACGCCCGGATTCGGATCAATTCTTGCAATTTCGGGATTGTTAGTTGCAGTCTACTTGTCTGAAAGAAGAAATTAATTTAAAAAAGGGGAGCTTACTTCCCTTGTTTTTTCATAAAGCTTGACATCTGGTAAATAAACCTTGATAATTGGGTATAAAATAATTTCCAGAACGTTTCTGGAAATGCTCTCACAGAACCTCTGCGAAACATTTCCAGTCCGACTTTCTTCCTGTGCCATATGTTTAATAGGTCATTGATATCCTATCTCTCTATCATACAGCTGATAATTCGTACTTTTCTGAAGGTATACCCACTATGGTAGAATTAATCTCGGAGTTTACGGGAATATTTGTTTCTTCATACATATCAGGTATATTCTTCAAACCATACAGGCTTTGCCTTGCATCTTTGAAGTAAAACCTCTCTTGTAGAAAATCTTCATCTTTCAACCGACCCAATGCATATCTGATAGTACGTGGTGGAAGATAACTTTGTTCCGCAATCTCTTTCTGTGTCAGAAGACCGCCGTATTCCAGTACTTTGAAGACAAGTTTTGCTGAAGGGGGCAGCCCTTCGATCGCCTTCCTCAAATATTTATCGTTTGGCTCTTCGATGTTTCTCTTTATCTGTACGCTATCCTTGTAGTTTTCAACAAAATCGATCCCTCATTATTATTTCTCCTTTGTATAGTTACTTATATTAATATCTCAGATTTGAGATGTTGCAACGGTTCACTATCGTGAAGTCACAATTGTGAGTTCGTTTCTTTATTATATAAATATATTGGCAAAATACACCAAATCGCTTTATTTCGTTGATCCTGCATTGCTGCATGGATGGAGAATCTGGTTTATTTGCCTGTATCTTAGTTCTTATATCTTTACAGGTAGGGCTATTGTTGTTTAAATACTAATAGAAAAGGTAGGAATATGGCTGAAAATTAATATAATTTGATCTCAGGGGGGAGATTTGTTCCCTTACTTTTGTAAAAACTAAAGGTATACTATTCGGGGGTATGTCCTGGGTCTGTTTGCAGGTATTTTCCTTGATATGCAGGGTTACCAGACCAATCCTATCGGGCAATGGCTGGTCAGAACTTTGTCAGGTGAAGGTGAAAGCATACTGGAAGGTATCTATTCAATTCGCCAACGCTTTCTTGGTGGTGCGAGTACAATGGCGGAAGCATACGGGTAGGCAAGCTATTTGGGTTAGCAGTCCCCTGGATGATCGATCTCGTCAGCCGTCTTGCAGGTGTTTACGTATATGGTGTTGAGGGCTTCTATATTCCTTACTTCTATGTGCTTAGTGACCAGGTGGGTGCAAATATTTCCGGGATGTTTTTTTGAGGAAAAAGGAAGGCACCTGGGTTGGAGCTTTTAATAGATATATGCATCACCCGGTCATGGTTGCAAGTCTGGCAATAATTGTGATCGTGCCTTTTGGTCTTTTACTCTTGCGCATATATGGATTCAGCCCAACGACCCAAACTTTTACTGCCTTTGAGATCATTGTGGCAAATCTATGCTGGATCCCACTGGTAGTGGGATGGTACGTGCAGAAAAAAAGAGAGATCAGAGGATATTTCATGGCAAAAGATGATATAAATAGTGCTGTCGAGAGGTACATTTCCTCCGGCAGATCTGAAATGGATGTTGAACGGAAAGAACATTATTTCAAGATGGCTCTGCAAATACAACCTAAGAATATCCGTGCATTGAACAATATGGGCCTGTTGTTGCAACAGAAAGGTGAGTTTCGGGAAGCTATCAAATATTATGAGATTATTATAAGTCTGGGTGTGGTGGCAAAACCTTCCCCCCTATATTACAATATTGCAGTATGCCTTAAGCTACTTGGTAATCTGGAAGGCGCAAAGACATACATCAACAGGGCACTTGCAAAAAAGCCGGATGAAGAGATTTTTCTGGAATTAAAGGAGGAAATACTCGACCTTCTAAAGGGCACTCCTTCGGCAGTCCTGCCGCATGCTACTCCTAAAGCTTCGGATGTAGCTGATCCTTATGGGGAATGGGACCCGCCGGCGATAGCGACATTAGCAAGCCAATTATATTATTCCGGGTGGAACGACTACAAATATCATCGTGGGCTGGGTGAGACCGATCTTAATGAAAAGATCGTTCGTGACAAGCTTGCAAACCGTATCTATTGTTGTCAAACCTGTAAGTTCAATTCCGGGGGAACATGTCGCAAAAAAGGTAAAGTCGGCAAAAAAGTTCTTCTTGATTCGATTTGTAAACAGTTTTTCCCACGAAAGACAGATTGAGCCATTATGAGAGCGATGGATCATCTATTTTATACAATTTATACTCATTTTTCAAATAACCGGGCGATTTATAGAAACACTTATGTATTATACTGCCTATTTTTAATTTGTTGTTAGGAGAGATACTTGAGTCCTACTTTTTGAACCACAAAAAGACACATATTTTGTACCACCAACCACCCCTTTTGCTCAAATATCTCTCCTATTCTTTTATCCCAAAAACTAAATATGATATCCGAGATATCTTTTATTATATTTATATAATTGATATTTTTTCCTTTTTTGTGGTGCTTAAAAATGCATGAAATTCTAAGACCAAGATTGGGGTATTATTGCCTCTTTTTTATGCTGGTAGTGTTTGCCAGTGTGCTAGTTGCCCCGGTCTCAGCAGAGGCTGTTGTAAGTATATCTCCTCCTGATCAGTTGATTTCAATCGGTTCTAACGTAACTGTGATCATATATGTTGATCCTGATGTTCCAGTTTCCGGTGCCCAATTTGACCTTGATTTTGACGGTGATATCCTTTCTGTGATCTCTATCTCGGAAGGTGACATTTTCACAAATGGTGTTTCTACACTGTTCTCTGGGGGTACAATCGATAATTTGGAAGGGAATATTATGAACGTATATGGTGCCCTTTTTGGTAAAAATGAGGTGATTAAGTCTGGGACATTTGCTACAATAGTCTTTGAGACGAAATCATCAGGTTCTTCCTCTTTGCAATTGAGCAATGTAGTTGTCAGCAATTCTATTGGTGCTGCGGTTCCAATAGCAGTCATAAATGGTATAGTTTCAATAAATGGTGACTCTGTTACGGAAGTTGGAGAAATTGTTGATACTGCTGGTGGGGGTGGAGGTAGCAGTGGTAGTGGTGCCACAGGGGAAGAATACGAGAACATCGAACTTAAAGAGATCACTGAAAGAAACGTTATCCTGGGGCAGGTTATCTCATTTGGTTTTGATGATCCTGGAAACCCGATTGTATCTGTTAATTTTACCGGTCTGAAAAATTCGGGTGATATTTCGACAACTATTGAAGTGTTGAAAGACACTTCTGCTTTGGTGGACGTTGGTCCAAATGGGCTTGTTTACAAGAATCTAAATATTTGGGTTGGTAAGGCTGGTTTTGCAACACCTGGAAACATAGATTCTCCTACGATTTATTTTAGGGTAAATAACTCTTGGATGGATATGTATGGTGTTGATAGTTCGGCTATCAGATTGAATCATTACTCCGAAAATAGCTGGTCAGGTCTTGAAACAAAAGTGATGTATGAAGATGTGGAATATGTCTATTTCGAATCAAAAACGTCTGGTTTTTCACCGTTTACAATTACTGCGGAAGCTGTTGCACTGGGGCCAGATAGTGCCGTTCTTTCTGATGGAACGATGATTTTGTCTGAGGCTGAGATTTCTGAAATTGAGGCCGGTTCAAATAGGCCATCAACTACTCTGGACGATATATCTGATGAGAGGGAACTTGCTCAGAACACATTGGCAATAACTATTCTTTCTATATTTGTTATAGCAATAGGGCGTAGCAGGATCAATTGAAATTAGTGATCCTGTTCCATATCCTTTAAATTCTTCCCGGGAGGAGTATTCCTATCAAACAGAAAAATCCTGTTAGTGCATACATTGCATAGGTTGCCTGTTTTTCTGTAAGGTTATAATAGTATGGAAGCACCCATTTTAATGTATATGGATTTGGCACCTCAAGTATTCCATCTCCGCGGTCACAACCGAATTTTGCTACTGGGAATTTTCGAACTCTCCAATAAACGTAGAGCAGGAAGTTCACGGTATGGGGAATAAACATTATGAACCCACTTATGATGAATCCTTGTATCACTATGAATGCACCGATTGTTGCTCCTATTGTTAGTGAGCCTACATTACCCCAGAATATATGTGATGGGTACCTGTCATAAAGGAAATATCCAAGCAATGCTCCTGTAATGGCAATTATTGTATAAATATTCTCAACATCGCCCAGTAGTATGGATTTTATTATGAGGGATGAGAGAACTATTGCAGAAAGCCCGGATGCAAGTCCATTGTATCCCGAGTGCATATTCACAAGGTTCGATGCCACAAGCACATATGTTGGAACAATGAACTGCAAATAAAGTATTCCAAGCTCGATGTGTCCGAAACTTGGAAGTACAAGTGCTGTATGTGTCGCATATTGGATAAGTGGGTAGGAGCAATAATACATCAAGAACAGCTTAGATACCCTTCCGATATCTATCATATCATCGAGTATTCCAAATATTCCAAAGAGGGAAATGACAATGAGGACTACATAATTTGTAGTCGAGTACTTGAAGAACAGAGATGTGAACGAGATCGCAAGAAGGGCCATTAGCAAAATAACAATGCCGCCTCTTTCTGGAATTTTGACAATTCCCTTTTTGTAGTAATCTCTTCCAAGCAGTCCGCTTTCTGTAAATTTCTTGATGAAATATGGCATTGAGATAGTAACAAGGATTAGTGGCAACAATAAATTGCTTATAACTGCCAAATTTTGTATTGTTGAAAGAGATGTAAAATTAATCATTTTTGTACCTGTTATTTTTATTTACCCGGAATGTTAGTATTAATTATAATATTCGATCGTTTAAATATTGGTATTACTTCCCTTATATTACCTCTCTATTTATATATTTTTGTGGTATGGATGTAATCGATAACGGTAAAAATTCATTTATTGACAAGCATCTTTATATTATTTGCTTTTAAATGTATAGAAAATGGCCGATACACAGAAAGTAGTATTTCGTATTTTAGTTGCATTTTCCCTACTATATGCTGGTTTTATATTCTATCTTTCAGCACAGTCTAGTATTGAGTTACCTTCATCTTCTTCAATTCCTTTTTATGATCTACTTTTAGATAGTGTGAAAAACAGCAATATTCCTTATCTGGTGGATATTGCACATTATTCCATTGATAATTTCGATAAAGTCGCACATATGGTACTTTATTTTGGATTGGGGATCCTTCTCCATGTCACATTCCGTCATTCCGATAATCTAAAGCTCAAAAAATATGCACCTATTTTTGCGATCCTTATCGGGATAACTTATGGAATTACGGATGAGATACATCAAATGTATGTTCCGGGCAGAGCTTCAAGCTTTAATGACCTTGTAGCAGATGGGATAGGTATAGCTCTGGCTCAGATCGTTTTCTGGGTAGTTATCCTTAAAAGTGTTTTTTTCAGAAAAAAAGGAAAAAAGACACAATGAGATAATATATTTCTTCATTTGATCTTGACGAGCTTATTCGTATTATATGACTCTATGGCAGCGAGGGCAACATTCAATGCATGTTTGCCTTCAATACCCGATACAATAGGTCTTTTACCTGTTCTGGTGCATTCAATGAAATGCTCAAGTTCTTTTGCCAGGGGTTCACCTTTTTCGACCTTTGCATCCCTTACCCAGTTTGCATCATGTATTGTCACGGTCTGGTCGATATAATCCAGATATCCGACACCATCCACGCCAATTACTTCCATTTTCCTTACTTTATGCGGGGTCAGCCAGTTAGTGTTAGCAACTCCTGCTCTATTATCTTCAAAACGAAGCATTATGGATGCATGGTCTTCCTGTGAATGCACGTCTTTTCCTGCGATCGCATAGACTTCTGATACGTTGCTTGCATACATGTAGGAGATCGCATCAATGTCATGTACACCAAGATCGAGGATGATGCCCACATCCCGTATTCTCGGATTATACGGTCCTACTCTTCTTGTAGATATGGAAACGATTCTTCCGAGAAGTCCGCTTTCGATTATTTCTTTCATTTTTGAAGTAGCTGGATTGAATCTCTCTATATGACCTACCATCAGTGTAAGGCCTGCTTTCTCCGCTGCTTCTATCATTATGTCAGCATTTTCAAGCGTGTCTGCAATTGGCTTTTCCACAAGTACGTTGGTATTTGAATTTATAGCATCGAGAGTAACTTTTTTATGAAGGGTTGTAGGTACAACGATACTTACGGCATCCAGGCCTTCATCTAAGAGTTTGTTATGATCTGTAAACGCCTTGACTCCATATTGGTCTGCCAGTTCCTGAACTCTTTTTTGGTCAACATCTGAAATGCCTACAAGTTCAACTTCTTCCATTTCACTGTATATCCTGACATGATGTTGTCCCATTGCACCTACGCCAATGACACCTACGCGGATCATGATCATTCAACTCCCTTTATGACTGCATCGATTATCTGTTGAATTTCATCTTCTGAAACTCCTGGATGCACTGGCAGGGAGAGCACTTCTTTTGATGCTTTCTCACATTCTGGAAGTTTGTCTGTATAACCTGCATCTTTGTAGATCGGTTGCATGTGTATGGGTATCGGATAATATACTCCAGTGCCTATTCCTGCCTGCCCTAGCTTTGTTAGCATTTCATCCCTGTTGTTTAGACGGATGGTGTATTGGTGGAACATGTGCTCACATCCCTCTTTCACAACAGGTATGGTAATTCCGTCTGTATTTCTTAGTCCTTTTGAGAGCAAGGATGCATTTCGTTGCCTTAGGGAATTGTATGATGGCAGTTTTTTAAGTTGTGTTAATCCTATGGCAGCTCCGATGTCTGTCATTCTTAGATTATATCCGATCATTTCGTGGAGGTAACGCTGCTGTGATCCATGGGCACGTATCATTTTTGCTTTTTTGGCGACCTCTTCATCGTTGGTAGTCATCATTCCGCCTTCGCTGGTCGTCATGTTCTTGGTTGGGTAGAAGCTGAATGCTCCTGTTCCAAATGAACCGACCTTCTTCCCGCCATAGGCAGCTCCATGTGCCTGGCATGCGTCTTCGATGAGTATCAGGTCATGGTCCTTTGCAATATCGGTAATGGCCTTCATCTCTGCAGGATGTCCGTAGAGGTGGACTGGCATTATTGCCTTTGTGTTATCAGTGATCTTTTCTTCGACAAGCGTGGGATCGATATTGAACGTGTCTGGGACAATGTCCACAAATACAGGTTTTGCGCCGGTGTACATTATCGAGTTTGCGGTGGCAATAAAGCTGAATGAAGTTGTTATTACTTCATCCCCATTTCCTATTCCATGTGCAAGGAGTGCAGCGTGAAGAGCTGCTGTGCCGGAATTGACTGCAACTGCATGTTCCGTTCCGATGTAGCTTGCAAATTCTTCTTCGAATTCTGCAACACGTTTTCCTTCTGCTATCATTCCTGAGCGGAGTACTTTACAAACGGCTTCAATTTCTTCTTCACCGATATCTGGTTTTGCTATTGGGATCATTCTTAACCTCATTGATCTAATTAGATTCTGTTCAACGTTTGCAGTTCTTCGGACAGGTTTTTTATTTCAGCAGGGCAACCGATGGCTAATTTCCATGCCGGTATATTCTTTGTGACCAATGCTCCGCCTGCGACCATCGCTCCTTCTCCTATCTCTACTCCCGGAAGTATAGTGGCATTTGCACCTATGGATGCACCTTTTCTTATTACTGGTCCTTCGGGACAATAATCTTTTCTGA
Organism: Methanococcoides burtonii DSM 6242; assembly: GCF_000013725.1. Classification (NCBI taxonomy): domain Archaea; kingdom Methanobacteriati; phylum Methanobacteriota; class Methanomicrobia; order Methanosarcinales; family Methanosarcinaceae; genus Methanococcoides; species Methanococcoides burtonii. The sequence goes on along the minus strand of NC_007955.1, from coordinate 104,016 downwards.
TGGGGTATTTATCATTGGCAAGAACGGCACAGGGGCCAATGAATACATTGTCTTCGATTATCACATGTGTTGGTATGTAGACATTTCCTTGTATGCTGACGTTGTTCCCTATTTTCACATTACCATCGATTATTACATTGGTGCCGATAAGTACGTTATCTCCAATTGTGGTGTTCTCACGTATCATACAGTTGTGTCCTGTCCTGAAATTATCACCTGTTCTCACGTTGCTGAAGATCGTTGTGTTTGGTCTGATGAACGAGTTCGCGCCAATTGTACAACCTGTGTATTCTGCTTCTTCAGTTATCATTCTCTTTTCTAGTAGTGTTGTGAGCAAAGAATGTTCTGGGTATCCAAGGATCACGTTCTCAAGAACAACTGAATTGTCACCTATGAAACTTGTTCCATATATCTTTGCAGATGAATGAATATTTGTACTTTTTACCAATGTTACCACCTAATATGATATCCAGTTTTGTTAGATTTATTGTGTATGATCTATGTTAATATAGTATTTTTGTTGTAAATTATATTTATTGGCAGATTATCAATCAAAACCTTATTAAAGCTAAACTGCAATTGCACCCACTATGTTTACGATTCTGACAGGGTCACAGTTCGGTGATGAAGGAAAAGGAAAGATCGTTGATCTGTTATCAAAAGACTACGATCTTGTTGTCAGGTTTCAGGGCGGGGATAATGCAGGCCACACTGTGGTCGTTGGGGATGATGTCTATAAGCTTCATCTGATACCCTCTGGTTTCCTGCTTGATTCAAGGGTTCTGATCGGCCCGGGCACTGTCCTTAATCCAGAGGTTTTGGCAGAAGAGATCGATATGCTTGAAAAGACAGGTGTTGAAGTGTCTTCTGATAAATTGGGTATAGATGCTAAGACGAGCATTATTATGCCTTATCATGTTGAATTGGACAGCCTTCGTGAATCATTACGTAAAGAGAAGATCGGTACTACTAAAAAGGGTATTGGCTTTGCTTATGTTGATAAGATCGCAAGGGATGAGGTCAGGATGTCGGATCTTGTGGATTCTGAAATACTCATGAACAGGCTTACTGAAATGGCTGCATCCAAAGAGGCTGCTATCAGAGAACTTGGTGGCGATCCTTCAATCGTTACTGATAGTGAACTGATGGACAAGTATGTGAAGCTTGGTCAGAGGCTTGCTCCTTATGTCACTGATGTTTCCTATGAGATAAATAAAGCTATCTCTGAAGGCAAGAATGTACTGGCTGAGGGCGCACAGGGTACTTTCCTTGATGTTATTCACGGAACTCAGAAGTTCGTTACTTCTTCCAGCACTATTGCAGGATCTGCATGTGCAAATCTTGGTGTCGGCCCGACAAAGGTAGATGAGGTTCTGGGAATTGTGAAAGCTTACATTACAAGGGTGGGCGAAGGGCCGTTACCTACTGAACTTCATGATGAGGCGGGAGCGCATCTTCATGATGTGGGTCACGAGTTCGGTACCACTACAGGCAGGTCCCGCAGATGCGGATGGTTCGACCTTCCGTTGCTCAAGAAAGCGATAAACCTGAATGGATATACCAGCGTTGCATTGACCAAATTGGATGTGCTTTCAGATCTTGATGTTGTTAAGGTTTGTGTGGCATATGATCTCAATGGGGAAAGGCTGGATTATCCACCGGAAGATACTTCCCTTTTGAGCATGTGTAAACCTATCTATGATGAGCTCGAAGGTTGGTCAGACGATCTTACGGGCGTAAAACGCTACGAGGATATTGCTCGGGCTGCCCATGATTATGTGGAGAAACTGGAAGGGATGATGGGTGTCCCTATCAAATATGTGTCCGTAGGTCCGGGAAGAGAGCAAACTTTCGAAAAATGATATAAATAACGTCAAATAATGGGTTGTAATTCCCAATATTTCATCTTATGGGATGTGGATACGAGTTACTGCCGAAAAACGTATATACTAATCAATAAATTACACCCTATTTCCATCATATATTGTGATAGAGCATAACTTGTGGCAACAAGTTTGCAAATAATCAAAATTACATCAAAATTAAATCGATACATTTCATTCCAAGGAGGATACAATGACTACAGCATATGACGTTCCTGCATCAGATATTATTGCAAAGCTGGCAGAGAACCTAAAAGAGAATGATCAGATCAAGCCACCCGAATGGGCAGCTTTCGTTAAGACCGGTGTTCACAAGGAGCACTCCCCAGTTGACAAAGACTGGTGGTACATCCGCTGTGCAGCCATTATGAGGACCATTTATATGCAGGGCCCTGTTGGCGTTGAGAGACTAAGGTCTGTCTATGGTGGTAAGAAAAATAGAGGTGCAAACCCATCCAGGAAAGCAAAGGGCAGTGGTTCTGTTGTTAGGGAAGCATTCCAGCAACTCGAAACTGCAGGCTTTGTACGCAAGCTGAAAAGCGGTAGAGTTATTGCTCCTGCCGGCCAGTCTTTGCTTGACAATCTCTCCACTGAAGTCAAGAACGAGCTTGTTGAGACCATTCCGGAACTTGCAAAATACTGATATGGTTATTGGGAGTTTGCTCCCATCCATGTCACTCCTAAGTTGCCTGTCAATGACCCAGCGGTTATCTTTGATGTATAATAAATGGATGTGATCTACAGTGGATGATCTTGAAGCTATCAGACAAAAAAGGCTCGCCGAGCTCCAGCAACAGCAATCATCTCCACAGAATGATGCTCAGGCTGCATATCAGCAGGAGCAGGCACAAGCTGAAAGGGACGAGCAGGTTAAGGCAGTTCTTCGGCAGGTCATGACACCTGAGGCACGTGAGAGATTGACTCGATTAAGGCTCTCTCGCAAGGAATTGGTTGAACAGCTTGAATCCCAGCTTGTGATGCTTGCACAAAATGGTCGTCTTCAGACAAAGATAGATGATGAGAAGCTTAAAGTTCTTCTTACACAGATGCAGCCACAGAAACGCCAGACTTCCATAACTCGTATGTGAATATGAAAGCTCATGTACTTTTCAGTGGAGGTAAGGACAGTTCATTGTCGGCTATTCTGCTTGACCCCTTTTTCGATATCGAGCTTGTGACATGCACATTTTCGATACTTCCGGTTGGGAATATTGCAAAAGTAACGGCGGATGAATTGGGCTTCTCCCACAGAGTACTGGAGCTTGATCTAACTATTCTGGAAACTGCATTGAATACCATTATTGAGGACGGTTATCCGAAGAACGCGATCAACTTCATACACAAGAATGTGATCGAGGCACTCGCAAAGGAAGATACTGTGTCAGTGATCGCTGATGGTGTGAGGCGTGATGATCGTGTACCAAGGCTTACAGATCCAGAAATTCGAAGTATTGAGGATCGGTTTGGTGTGAAATATATCTGTCCTCTTCAGGGATATGGTAGAAGTGCGGTCAACATGCTTGTGGAAAAGCATCTGGTGATCGATGAAGGTCAAAGTGACAGTATTGCCAAAGCAGATTATGAAACTGAGTTACGTGAACTGATAAGGCAACAATATGGAAATGAAAAAGTTATCGATATATTTCCGCAACATTTGCAATCAAGAGTTTTAAAGCGTATTTGATATTATGTTCTTTTTTGAACATAAAGATGATATCAGATGGGGAATCTTATTGCCCATAGATTAATGATTTATAGGATAATCGATTTATAGACGCAAATCTTTATGATTGGCGTTACAATTAATCAAATCACAGGTGAGATAAGTGAGCCACAATACAAAAGGACAGAAGATAAGGCTGGCAAAAGCGCATAATCAGAATCAGCGCGTACCAACCTGGGTGATCATCAAGACTAACAGAAAGGTTGTTAGCCACCCAAAGAGAAGGCACTGGAGAAGGAACAGTTTAGACGTGAAATAAGGTGATGACAATGGCAGAAGACGCGGTAAAGGAACAGATCTACACTATTCCACTTCGTGAAGCAAAGCTTGCTCCAAGGTGGAAGCGTACCGGCAGAGCTATGTCTCTTATAAGAAAATATCTTGTAAGGCACATGAAAGCAGATCCTTCACAGATCAAGATAGATGCTACTATCAACCACAGAATCTGGGAACGAGGTTCTCAGAAACCACCATCGTCCATTCGTATTCGAGCTGCAAAGTTCGAAGATGGAGAAGTTCAGGCAGAACTTGCTTGATCTTAAGATGGATCTTATATCGTATAGCATAGGACAATAATGATCAAAACAGTGAACATTTATGATAACCCTGTATTGGGGGTATTTGCCACATGTACGGAAGATGTGGCTATCGTTCCTATCGGTACTGCCGGAAAGGCTATCGACTTGCTTGCAGAACAGCTTGATGTAAAGGTAATCTCTACATTGATAAATGGCAGTATTGTGGTAGGTTCACTTTCCAAAGGCAATTCAAATGGTTTCCTGATATCAAGGGATGCCAATGTCAGTGATCTCAAAGACGTTGAGGTCCCAGTCGAAGTGCTTCCTGATATGCTTACAGCCGTTGGGAATGTGATATTGGCAAATGATACGGCAGCACTTGTACATCCGGAAATGACCGATAGTTCGATAGAAGTAATCTCAAGGGTTCTTGGGGTGGATGTTCACAGAGGCACTATTGCAGGTCTGGGAACTGTTGGAATGGCAGGCGTTGTCACGAACAGAGGTTTACTGGTCCACCCAATGGTGACACCGGATGAACTTTCCGTTCTTGAGGATGTGTTCGCTCTTCCTATCGAATTGGGTACCACTAATTACGGTTCACAGGCAGTAGGCTCAGGTTTGCTTGCCAATTCAAAAGGATATGTTGCAGGTTCCAATACTACGGGTCACGAACTCGGAAGGGTTGAGGACGCACTATTCTTTGCTTGATCATTGGTCTTTAAATTAATTAATATAACAGGTGATTTCATATGCAGAATTATGTTGTCAAAGGCACATTCAAAGCAGGACATTCTTGGGAGAAGTTTACCAAGAACGTCGAGAGCCAAAATGAAAAGAATGCTCGTGATAAGACATTGTCCACTTTTGGTAGTAAACATAGGATCGTTAGGGCATTAATTAAGATCGAGAGTGTCACAGAGGCATGAGATCTATGTCAGAAACGAGTGAACAGGACGCACGAAATCTCGCAGCTCAACATCGTGAGTTACAGCAGAATGCTGAATCAGTTAATCAGCAGCTTGGTATGGTGCAGATGTCTATTGAGGATTGCACACGTGCCATCTTAACTCTGGAGGAGCTTAAGTCCGCTTCCGGTGCTATTAATACGATGATTCCTCTGGGAGCAGGGGCATTGATACATGCGAATATTGCAGATGTCGATAAAATCGTTGTAAGTGTCGGAGCAGGCATCAGTGTGGAGAAAACTCCGACTGAAGCCATTGAAACGCTCACTCAGCGCAAGGAAGAGCTCGGCAAGGTTGTTGAACGCTTGAATGGAACCCTTACTCAGATAGGGCAGCGTCTGGCTTCAATTGAATCAGCAGTTGGAAACAGACCTCCGCAGTGATCTTGTTCATTATGTTCTGATTCCTTTTTTATTTTTATCATTTTTAAGGATGAGTTTTAGTGTTTAATAAGCTCAAGGAAAAACTTGGTAGTTTCAAACAATCGATCGGTAAGACGATTGATGAGAAGGCTGTTGAGTTGAAAGAGCCTGTCGAAGAGATCGTTGAGATCGAACCGGCAGAAAAGCCAGTATCAACTCCAGAGGTTTCGGAAAACGTTTCTTCTTTTGAAGATCAGCTTGACAAAACAGAAGCTTCTCCCTCTTTAAAACAAAAGATCGGTTTTGCTCAAAAGGCTAAAGCCCTTGTTTTTGAAAGAGAGGTCATACTCGATGGAAGTGATATCGAAGATTCTCTTTGGGAGCTTGAAATGGCTTTGCTTGAGAGTGATATTGCTATCAATGTCGCAGAGGCGATAGTCGAGTCTGTAAAAGAAGAACTTGTGGGAAGTCGCAAGAAGCTTGGGAAGAATACTGGTGAGCTTGTGGAGAATGCATTGAGAAGTGCTATCTACAAAGTCATGTCTGCAAACGTTTTTGATCTTGACGACTACATCAGGGATGCGGAAAAGCCGGTCCATATTGTTTTCATAGGCATTAACGGAACTGGAAAGACCACAACCATCTCTAAAATGGCAAAACGCCTGAAAGACATGAAATATTCTGTTGTTATTGCAGCTGGTGACACTTTCAGGGCAGGAGCTATCGATCAAATTGCTATTCATGCAGAGAGGATCGGCGTAAAACTGATCAAGCATCAGGAAGGTGGTGACCCTGCAGCAGTTGTCTATGATGCTGTACAGCATGCAAAGGCACACAATGTGGATGTCGTACTTTCCGATACTGCCGGTAGGATGCACACTAATGTGAATCTCATGGCACAGCTTGAGAAGGTCTGCCGTGTAAGCTCTCCTGATCTCATCATCTTTGTGGATGAGGCAGTTGCAGGTAATGACGCCGTAGAACGTGCTCAGCAATTCAATACTGCTGTTCCAATTCATGGCTCAATTTTAACGAAAACAGATGCTGATTCCAAAGGCGGTGCAGCAATATCCATTGCCTACATAACAGGTAAACCAATTCTGTTCCTTGGGATGGGGCAGGGGTATGACGACCTTAAAAAGTTCGATCCTGAATGGTTCGTAGATCAGTTGTTCGAATAATTAAAGAGGGATCTAACTCCCTCTAAGTTTAATTTATGTTCTTCAGTCCCTTCTACAGACTGACTTGATCTCAGCTGTAAGGTCTTCCAGTCTTTTTTCGACATCATTTCCTGATGCGATAATATCTACAAAAGCAGAACCTACTATAACTCCGTCCGCACCTGCATCTATGATCTTTGCAGCTTGTTCTGCATTGGAAATTCCGAAACCAACAGCCTTCGGGATGTCTGTTCTGACTCTTGAAATTATGTCGGAGGTCGCAGCTGTGACGTCGGACCTTGTTCCTGTAACGCCTGATCTTGAGACAATGTACACAAAGCCGGAAGTCTTAGACAATATCATCTCTATTCTCTCATCCGTAGTGATCGGAGCTACCAAAAATATCAGGTCTACTCCTTCTTGTGAGCAGCAGTTTGCAAGGTCGGCGCTTTCCTCTGCCGGTAGATCCGGGATGATCAATCCGCTAATGCCCGAACTTATACAATCCTTTACAAATTTTTCAATTCCGCGTTTGTATATCAGATTATAATATGTCATACAAACAAGTGGTACCTGCACATCAAGGTTTGCCACAAGTTCAAAATACCTGTCCGGGTTCATTCCTGCTGTAAGTGCTCTTTCTGATGCTGCCTGTATGGTGGGTCCGTCTGCCACCGGATCGGAGAATGGCAATCCCAGCTCAATAATATCTGCACCACCCTTTATCAGCGAATCAACAATTCGTGGGGTCGAATCAATATCGGGATCTCCTGCACAAACATAAGCAAGAAGTGCTGTCTCATTCCTGTTCTTTATTTCATTGAATTTATCAGCTAATCTCATATCACTTCCTCCTTTCGAGCCCAATAACGGTTTCAAGGTCCTTGTCTCCTCTTCCGGATAGATTGATGACCACAAGCTCGCCAAGTTCTCCTGACTCTGCTGCTTCCATAACATGTGCTACTGCATGAGATGATTCAAGTGCAGGGATGATGCCTTCCACACGGCTTAGTTCGTGAAACGCTTCCAATGCCAAGTCATCATTGACAACACGGGGCAGAATTCTTCCAATATCCGCAAGATGGGCAAGTTCCGGACCTACTCCTGAATAATCCAGTCCTGCTGAAATAGAACTTGATTCGAGGATCTGGCCATACTCATCCTGAAGTATGCGGGTACGAGCACCCTGGAGAACGCCATCTTCTCCAACGGAAAGTGATGCCGAATGAAGTGCCGCATCTTTGGTATATTCCATACCTTTTCCGCCTGCTTCTACCGCTATAAGTTTCACATCCTCTTCAATGAACGGGTGGAATATCCCCATGGCATTACTGCCACCACCTGCACAGGCAACTATTGAATCCGGATAACGACCCTCCTTTTTTATTATCTGTTGCTTTACCTCATTTCCGATCACGCTCTGAAAATCTCTTACCATCATTGGATATGGATGTGGTCCAACTACTGAACCTATCAGATAATGTGTATTCTCTACATTTGAGACCCAATCGCGCAGTGCTTCGTTGATAGCATCTTTAAGTGTTCTTGAGCCGGACTCGACCGGATGTACTTCTGTACCCATGATCTCCATTCGATACACGTTCATGCGCTGTCTTTCCATATCCTTGGCGCCCATATATACATGGGTCTCGAATCCCAGATTAGTCCCTGCCATGGCAGTAGCAGTACCATGCTGGCCTGCCCCGGTCTCTGCTACAAGTCTTGACTTTCCCATATACTTTGCAAGCAACGCCTGGCCGATCGTGTTGTTTAGTTTGTGAGCGCCACCATGCACAAGATCTTCCCTTTTTAGATAAATCTTTGTACCGTATTTTTTGCTGAGGTTCCTGGCGTGATAAAGAGGTGTTTCCCGACCTGCAAAATCTTTCAGATAATAATCAAGCTCCTCCATAAATTGTGGATCGTTCCTGTACTTCTCATATCCCTGCTCAAGTTCTTCGAGAGCAGGCATCAGTATCTCGGGGACGAACTGTCCACCGTACTTTCCATATTTTGTATTGCTCATATCATACCTCCCTATTATCATTCTATAGTGTTATCAAGTGCATCGACCAGTTCTTTGGTCTTTCTATAAATATCTTCATCTTTGACAATGGAAGTTCCGATAAGTATCGCATCAGCACCGGCTCTCATCATCCTTCTTGCGTCTTCAGGTGTGTGTACGCCACTCTCACTGATCACAAGGTGCTCTTCACCTGTTCTCCTGTCGTACTTTTTTATTATCGGTATAAGTTCCTCTGTGGTAGCAATATCCACCTCAAGGGTTGTAAGGTCGCGATTATTGATACCTACTATCTTTGCTGAACTATTCTCAAGAACATATGTAAGTTCTTCCTTATTGTGTACTTCCACAAGAGGTTCGAATTCCTTTGATCGTGCATATTCGATGAGTTCTTCCAGTTTCTCGCCGAGAAGTCCTGCTATCAATAATATAAGATCACTTCTTACCTCATCGAACTGCACCTTATCAATAATGAAATCTTTTCTCAGGACGGGTAGTGAAATAGCTTCTCTGACAGCTTTAAGATTATCAATGGAACCTTCAAAGAACTCTGGTTCTGTAAGGACCGATATGGCAATAGCTCCTGCATTTTCCATATCCATGGCAATTTTTCCCGCTTCTTCCGGTGAAATGTCCATTATTTTCATAGACGGGGATGCAGGTTTGACCTCGGCAATGATCGGAACCTTTCCACTATCCTTTTTTGAATGAATAGCTTCGATTATCTTCTCTATCCCCTGTGTATCTCCCTTCAAAATTGGATGATCTTCCGCTTCGTAAAGCGCTTTAACCCGCTTTTCCGTAGAATTGATAATTTCATGTATTGCAGAGTGCATAATAACCACGTATGTACATTAAAGTATATACATGTACATAATATTTATTATATATACATCTTTCGCCATTATGGAAGACGATCAAGCATTGCCTGCATGCTCTTTGTCTTTTTGTAGAATGCAGATGTATAGTTCAAAAAATTAGCGGCTATTAATCCCCTTTCTGTTATGATATATCCGCCGCGTTGTATTTTCTTTGCAAGTCCTTCTAACTGGAATACCGTCTTCATCTTACTTCCAATGCTTCCTCTATCTGCAAATTGGTCTGTGTATTCTCTTATTTCGGCAAATTCCGTTATTTTGCCTTCATTCTTTTTGAGAACTAGTAATATCAGACGATATTGAATATCCCCTGGTCCCTGGTTTATTCCCAATGACTGGTAGAATTCGGCCACCTTTTTCTCATACTCAACATTGATTGTGTCAGACATCGATGTCTTCCTCAAGATCCATGTATTCCGCTTCATCACACGACTCAAAATTATGCTGGTAAATGCCGAGTCTTTCTTGTAATGCTGGGGGTGGGAAATATGAAATGTATGCAAGAACTGTTCCTATAAGGACAAAGATCCTTGCAACAAACTGCAGCATATCAAATGTGGTGATCATGTCCGTTAGCATGAAATCGATGACGAAAGAGATTGATACTAGTAACAGTACAGTACGGTATCGTATTTTTTTCGATATCTTCCGTAGAAGTATTAACAATAGAATTCCAAGTATCATGGCGGTAGGGATGACAAACAGGCCAATCAGATAAATGTTGATCGCAATGTTGCTGTTTATATTGATAATTGATGACCAGTAGGTTACTAATGGTTCTACTACTCTGTTAGTCAAAAGGAACATCAGATATGATGCTCCGAACATTGCGAATATGATGCTTACGTAGCTACTTGCCTGTTTATTTCCTGTTATTACATAGATAATGAAGTATGCCACTGGCACGGAGACAAAAGCAAAAGGAATTGATGCTATGTAATACATCGCTATGTCAACTTGTGCATTATCAAGATAGGCTGCTATCATTCGTAATGCTGTGGGGTAATATGTAAAAGATACAAGCAGCCAGAATGTAATCAATGCATAAAGGGTAGGCTTTGAGTTCTGTTTTTCCAGATTCTCATTTTTTGCAAGTACCCATGCAAAAGTCAAAGAGATCACTGCTATTGCAAAACAAATTGTACTATTTAGTAAGAGCAAGATACTCATTTTTGTTCATCTCGTTCGTTTGATGTCTGAAACTTTCCCTATGGGAAATATTTACATTCCTTTTTCCAATGATGTTTTTCGTTTGGATTTTCCAACCGTGGAGTATTTATATAAAAACTATCATACTAATTATGATGAGTATATGATGGAAATGATATATAATATTATTTGTTTGAAATGTTGAACAATTATCATATTATGTGTTTCATCCATCGTTTCATTGTGGTTAATATGATCTCAAAGTTGAGGTCTGGCAATTCGTGTTACTGAAAAAGGTTCTCGAACACTTTCGCAGTTCACGATTCCCACATTGATCCAAGAGAAACTACTCTATCTACCTAAGATGAATTTATTCCAATTATCTGATAAACTTTAAAAGTAGGAGATGAATGAATGAAAGCAAATAAACATCTGATGATGAATAATGATCGTGCTCAGGCAGGAATCGGCACACTTATTATCTTCATTGCAATGGTATTGGTTGCTGCAGTCGCTGCAGCAGTATTGATCCAGACTTCTGGTGTACTTCAGGAAAGAGCGCAATCAACTGGTAAGCAGGCAGCCCAAGAAGTATCATCTAACTTGTTGATCAAGGGTATTGAAGGTGTGCGTGCCAGCGGCTCAGGTACTACCTCTGAAACAGTTGACCTTCTTAAAGTAAAAGTAGCACTCAATATCGGTAGCTCCGAAATTGATCTTAATCAGGTTGTCATTACAGTTACTGATGGTGATTCTATTAATGATCTTGTCTATGCGGGCAATTCGAAGGCATATGGTGATGCAATGACTAATTTCAGCTCAACTGCAAGCTCTGCTGCAAATATGATTGTTTTAGCCACAGAGAATACTACGGATATGGGTAACAATTCAAGGTTCTTCTTCACAGTCGAACAGATCAGGGATGAGGATGAATCATTCTCACAGGCAGAGCCTATCATGAACCAGGGAGATCTTGTAAACATCTATATCTCCACCGTATCAACCACAGCAAGCGCAGGCAGCCATACAACTCTTGATGAAGTGGCACTTTCCGGTCTTAAGGATTCAGGTATCACTGTTTCCCCAAGGTCCACTGTAAACTTAATCCTTACGCCGGAAGCTGGTTCAACAACATCCGCAGGATTTACCTCACCTTCATTTGGTGTAAGAAAATCAATTGCACTCTGGCCATAAGGTGAATTTATTCACCTTATCCTTTTATTTTTTTTAAACAATTGTTTTATCTTAATCGTTTTGCATTGACATTGATTGTTATTATCATTTTAATGAAGGAGCTATTGTCATATGGTGACGTTGATTGAAAAAGGGTTGTCATGTACATGCATATTTCTTATCTTTCTGGTCTGTACTAGTGGTTGTTTGGGTACGGATTCGCAGGAAGCAATTAATGATACTGTCCTGAATTTTCTCAACTCGTTTAATGAGGGCGAATTTGATACTGCATTTTCTTATTATGTGGGTAATGATTTCAAGGTACCTGTATCTTTAGAAGGGATGTTTAAGAACAGGGATATCCCGGCAGGTTCTATCCAGCAGATAACTTTGAAAGATATAACTGTCGAAGAAGATGTTGCTTATGTGGTCGCTGATTGCACTGTTAGTATTTTTGAAAATGATCAGGTTGTAGGTTCTGTTCAAAAACAGATATATTTCAGGACTCAAAAGTCTGGTAGCCAATGGATTATAACAAAAGTGAATTTTGACACTCCTATCTCTCAATCTGATACAGCTCTTATAAATGTGACTGTATCCCCAACACATCTTGATCCTCTGGTGGAGAACGCACCACTAATCGGGTGTGTGTCTATTTGCATTCTTGTAGCGGGTCTTATCATAAATAAAAACAATAAGTCTGGTGGCAACTCAGGTCCGAGTGTGGATATCTCGAATGCAGTACCTGTTGAAAATAGAACTCTAACTCAGTTCATTAAAATAATGCCGCCTGCCCAGTGTCCATCTGGTCAGAGCGTTGGGGTCGATGTTTGGGTGAAGAACTTCTATCAGCAGCCTTATGAGAATTTTGTAATAATTGCAACTTTCCCTACTGGTGTTAATGTGAAAAAGGCCACTCTTTCGTTTGGTAATATTAATCCCGGTGAATCTGTAAAACGGACATGGAAGGTTACTCCAAATGTTCCTGGGTGGGTCGCGATCGAAGAGCCTACCGTTGTTTTTGAATTTGGTGGAACACGTTACAGTGGGCAGCTTGATCAGGCCTGGTTGAATGTTCAGTAAGGATACGCGTATTCGATTATCGGGTATTTCACCTTTATTTTTTAGTATTGTATTTATTGGATGAGTTTCCTATATAATATATCAATATTAACAAAAGGTGGTAATTGATGACAAAGGTTATACTTGTTCATGCTTCGTGGTGTCATGTCTGTCCTGCTGCAAAGAAACTCTGGCAGAGCTTAAAAGAGGGGCATGATTTTGACTATGATGAAGTTGATTTTGATACTCCTGAGGGTGAAAAACTTGCAGAGGAGTATTCTATAATGTCAGTTCCTACTACTATCATAGATGGGAAAGTGGCATTTGTTGGTGTCCCTAACAAGGAAAAAGCTGTTTCTATGCTTTCTTGATGAGGTATTTTAATGGTATATGATTTAATAATAATTGGTGGGGGGCCTGGTGGTCTTTCCGCCGGAATATATGCTGTGAGATATGGTCTCAATACACTTGTTCTTGAAAAAGGATTTGTTAGCGGGCAGATCTCAACTACGGGTGATGTGGAGAACTATCCGGGCTTCCCATCCATCGGTGGTATGGAGCTTATGGATAAATTTGCTGAACATGCAAAGGCAGCCGGAGTTGTTGTCGAGGATAGGGATGTTCTTGAGGTTCGGTCGGAGGGTGATATGAAAATCGTTCACACTTCAGAAGGTGATATTGAAGCGAGCAGCGTTATTATTGCAACCGGTGCAGAACCTAAGCATCTTGGAATTCCGGGGGAGGAGGAGTTCCGTGGAAAAGGTGTTTCCTATTGTGCTACTTGCGATGGTCCTTTTTTTTCAGGTCGCAATGTGATAGTAGTGGGCGGTGGCGAGTCTGCAATTACGGATGCTCTTATTCTTTCTGATATGGCTGCATCTGTTTGTGTTGTTCATAGGAGGGATGAACTTCGAGCTTCGAAAATACTTCAGGACCGGGCATTTGCCAGATCTAACATTGAGTTCTTATGGGGTACTACTCTTGAGGAAATTGTCGGGGATTCTGTAGTGAGAGAGGCAGTTATACGTGATATTAATGCCGCAGAGGTTTGTAGGGTTCCTATTGATGGTGTCTTTGTATATGTAGGTGTGAAGCCTAGTACCGGATTTGTTGATGTGGATAAAGACAAATATGGTTTCATTATAACGAATGAAAGGATGGAATGTTCCGAAAAAGGCGTTTTTGCAGTTGGTGATTGTCGCAATGCTATTTTGCGACAGGTTGTAACGGCTGCAAGCGATGGTGCAATTGCAGCGTTCGAAGCTTATAATTATGTTTCCAGTCTCGAGCGAAGTGGGAAATAACTCTCGTCATGTTCATTTTATAGTATTTTTTATATCTAATTATCTAAAGGTGGGATTAAATATGATCTGTTTGAAAATATGTAGTGATTCAACATCCGAAGATCTTAAACCAATAGCAGAGGCATTGCATGGTGTGCTTGGAATTCCGATTACTATCCGAAGTAAGAACCTCAGGGGGCTTCGTATGGAACGGGGAGTTGTTATGGATGATAATTATACTGGTCCTGTTCTTGAAGAGGTTATACTGACAAACAAGATCATAAGAAAAATACCGACTGAGGGTGTCTACAAAGGAAAAGCTGTGGTTGTAGCTCCTATCAGAACTTCTGGTGGGGAGGTTGTGGGGGCACTTGGAGTAGTAGACCTTGTCGCCGCACTTGATATTCTGTCTGTGTTCCGCGAATATCCTGATATTGTGGATGAAGTGGAGGAATCAAGGAAACGTCTTTCTTAATTGCGTTGTTGTTTGTACAACCAAAAACTATCTTTAAGATTCGGGGGAATAACAGTCGATGATAGATGATGTAGTTAAACTATTCAGGCAACTGGACAGTAAAGACCTTCGTATACTGATGGGTATCGAAATAGGTATGAAACACTATGAGTGGGTTCCTGTTGAGGAGGTCCGAAAATATACTAGATTTTCATATAGTCAGCTTGAATATAAGCTCCTTCAGCTTTTCAGGTCCAATATGGTCGTGGGTACGAAAACTCCCTACGAAGGCTATCAGATATATTTTGACGGTTATGATGCACTCGCTTTGAACACTTTTGTCAAGAGGGGATCTGTCAGTGCAATTGGCGATGAAGTGGGTGTGGGCAAAGAGTCTGTCGTACATGAGGCTATCAGGGAACCCGAACTTGCTATTGGGGATCCTGCTACTGTCATTATTAAGTTCCACAGGGAAGGTCGTACCAGTTTCAAGAGCGTTAAAAGGGGTCGTGAGCACCTTGCTTACCGTGAGCATTTCTCCTGGATATATGCTGCAAGGCTTTCAGCAAAGCGAGAGTTCGACATCATGGAGCAGCTGTACTCCGAGATATCAATTCCTAAGCCTCTTGATTATAACAGGCATGCTATTGTAATGGCTCCTGCAAAGGGCAGTTTACTTGTCAAAACAAAGCTCACTGAGCCGAATTGGGTACTTGAGGAGATCCTTTCTCAAATGGCCAAGGTCCATTCACTTGGCATCATCCATTCAGACCTTAGTGAGTACAACATCTTCGTAAGTGAGGAAGGTGTTGAGTTCATCGACTGGCCACAGTATGTGACCCTTGATCATCTTAATGCAGAAGATTTGCTAAGGCGTGATGCTTTCAATGTGCTTACTCATTTTAAGCGAAAGTATAATATTGAGAAGGATCTGGATGAGGTCGTTCGAGTTATCAAGGGCGAATGATGCAGAAGTGAGTGGAGCCGGGGTCTTTCCTGACCTTCTCTTTATGTGAGTTCATTTTCTGTCAAAGAATATGTTCTTTCCTTTTATGCTCAGTGGCATCCCGCATGCAATATCAGCATCAAACAATCCGGCTGCCAATGCACCTGCTCCGATGGTGTACATTATCCGGTTGTCGATGCAAAGGTCCTTTGCTTTTGCTGCTGCACTTCCCAGTGCAATTCCGAGATCAATGTACTTAAAGGCACATTTTGGTCCGCTAAAATCGGCTTTGACCAGTGTCTGTCCTATCATTTCCTTGCATGTGGGAAAGCCACATGCTCCACAATTTAACCCGGTTGGTTCTGATGTTTTGAGGCCAATAAGGATGACTGCATCCGCATCCCTTACATTTTGAGAATTTCGGTTGAAGAAACCAAAGCCTTCTCCTTTCTTTTCTGCCATTGCATCCATGGAGTTCGCAAGTATCTTTATGTCAGTTGGTTCCAGAAGTCCGGTAACAATGCTGTCCTTTCCCTTTGCTTTTGGAGCTGTCCTTGCTGCTGCCAATATCATCTTTGCGAACACTTCGATATTCTCTGATTCTGGATTAGTTATCATAAAATTAAATATGGCACTTTTCAAATTAATGCCTTTTGCTTCCAGGCTTACTTATATGTACTAATATTCTAAATTAGAACCTGATGAGCTTATCAGCACTTATTCTTGCAGGTGGGCGTGGCAGGCGTCTTGGAAATGTGGAGAAGTCGCTTCTACGGTGTAGTGACAGCAGGTCTTTACTTGAGCATACAATTGGCATGCTTGAGGATGTCGTAGATGATATCATAGTTTCTGTAAGGGATGAGGGGCAGGCACAGGAGCTTGCAGACTATGCATGTGGGAAATAGATGGTTTTCGATACCTATCAGGACGTAGGTCCACTTGCTGGTATGCTTGAAGGATTTAAAAGAGCGAAAGGCGAATACATCTTTGTAACAGCTTGTGATATGCCTTTCATTGACAAGGAGGTCGTGAAGTTCATGTTCCGTAGTGCAGGAGGGCACGATGCTGCGGTCCCTATACACAATGACGGTTCAATGGAGTCTTTGTGTAGTGTGTATCGCGTTGAACCTATGTTACCTCTAATTGAAAGTTCCATACGGTCGAACAAAAAATTTATACTGGCACCTGTCTTTGAGTTGGATGATGTTTTACAGGTTGACATTGAGTTGCTAAAGGTATTCGATCCTCAGCTTAAGAGCCTTATTAATATTAATACTCTTGAAGATCTGAACCGATTCGATCTTTGCTGATTATTTAGTTTATATTTTCTGTCCATTTTTCATTATATTGCTCATCCTTTTATTTTAGATGTTGTTCAATGGTGTCGTTTTTAAAGCACATTCGTAAAGTTTATATACAAGACTTCCCATAATTATTATTATGATGAGGATTATGGTCTGATTCTCGGATTGCAGTCTATCTGCTTAAAATAGAGGGGATATCATGAGGAATACAGAGAGCTCAAAGAAAGATAAAGATGAATCTGCTACAATGCCTATGAATGAAACTGAAGAAA
This sequence comes from Methanococcoides burtonii DSM 6242, assembly GCF_000013725.1. Lineage (NCBI taxonomy): Archaea > Methanobacteriati > Methanobacteriota > Methanomicrobia > Methanosarcinales > Methanosarcinaceae > Methanococcoides > Methanococcoides burtonii. The sequence continues at coordinate 86,858 of NC_007955.1, read as the reverse complement.
ATGGCTTCTTTTCAAGTTCCGGACAGGCATTTATCCGAATCCCTGTCAAATAATACGGTTTCCTTTTCTCCTTTCTTTTTTTACAAAATTCTCTTATTTTTTGGAAAATGTCATAAAACTTTAAACAAGGATTGCCACTTTCAAAAGTGGCATAATAAAATTAAATGGTGATGTCTTCGCCATTGGCAGGCGCGTAAGCCTCAACACCGATCTCATCTGTAACCCATTGTGCGAACTGCTCGGTGTTTTCACCATGCATCGCAAATACCTTTTCTCCGCCCTTATCGCAGAACTCACTTACCATGGCTTTAAGCTCTTTGTCACCGGAATGTGCAGAGAAATCATATTGCTCGATCTTCATGCGTATGTTCTGGATAATACCATCATTATCGATATTGCCGGTGTCGAGCGCCATTCTTCCATTGGTGCCTTCGACTTGATATCCGGTCAGCATTATCTTGGATTTCGGGTCCGTGTACAGTCGGTTAATATAATGAAGTACAGGCCCTCCATTGAGCATTCCGGCGGTCGTAACGATAACTGTACCGTTAAGTGGTATATTTTCTCTCTTACGCCCCTTGACAATTGTAGCATTATCAAAAGCATGCTTGAGTTTTTCCGGATCCTTCAAATATTCCGGATGATTCATAAGAAGCTTGTAGATCCTTACTCCCATGCCGTCCACATAAGCAGGAATGCCGTTATCGCTTAACATCATTAGGACTTCCTGTGTCCTGCCAATGGCAAAGGCAGGAATAATAACATTGCCGCCAAGGTCGATGGTATCCCTGAGTGAATCGATGAATTCCCTTTCCGTTTCCTTTCTCGTAGGGTGGTCCTCTCCAAAATATGTGCTTTCAGTAATGAGTGCATCTGCTTCTGGCAATTCATCTGCTGATGGGACCAGATATGTCTCTTGAGTACTGATATCGCCAGTATATACAATGCTTTTTCCATCCTTTTCAAGATAGATCGCAGATGAGCCTGGAATATGACCTGCATTGTAGAACTGTGCTGTATATCCATGTGTATGGAACTCCACGCCCGTATCGAAAGTCCTGGTGTTCAAAACCATCTGCTGGATCTCCCGTTCGTCAAATGGTATGGACGTTCCTTCCCTCTCTGCAATCTTCAGAGTGTCTTTTGCAAGCACTTGTGCAAGATCAGCTGTTGGGGGTGTCATGAATAGCTCAGGATCCATATCCATCAGATTAGGAACGGCACCGCAGTGGTCAAGATGTCCATGCGAAATAAGAACAGCTTTAGGGTGTACATAATCCACCGGGTAGAGTGGCTCCTCTCCCGGTTTGAGCCCATAATCTACAAGTATCTCATCATTAACAAGAAGTGCGGAACGTCCGACTTCCCTGCATCCACCTTTGAATCCGAGTTTCAAGTATATCCCCCTCTTTTATAGTTTTATGTAACAAGTTCCTGCCATTTCATTATCTTGCCTGCAGGCAAGCTTGTGGCCTTTGAAAGCTCAATTGCATTCGCTTGCCTTAACTCATCAATAGTATTGATCTCTGCATTCTTAAGTTTTTCTGCAGTGACCTTTCCGATACCGGGAACATCCGTGATCTTATCAGGAATAGGCACCTTTGGCTGCTTGGCCTTTTCTTCTTCCTGAGTTTTCTTCCATTCGATAAAATTGCATTGTGGACATCCTAATTCCCATGGACGTTTTCCCGGATTGATTATCTTCACATGATTAATTCCATGTTCTTCACATGTTTTTTCAGTAACGATGATCTGTCCGCTCTTTGGAAGTGGAAGTGAAAAATTACAATCCGGATATCCATTACAACCGATAAAACGGGATCCTCTTTTCGACCTTCTGACCATGAGCTTCGAACCGCATTCGGAACACTCTCCTATTACTTTATCTTCGCGGAGGCCTGCACGCAGGGATTCTGAGATATTTTCGCTGTTATTGGCAAGCTCTGTAAATACTTCATGCAGCATTGTTCTTGATTCTTTCAGAACATTGTCTTCCTTAACCTTCCCTTCAGCGATACTATCCATATCCTCTTCAAGCTGACTGGTCATGTCATGCTTGGTAATGGTCGGTGCATACTTTTCAAGGGCCTCGATAACTGCAAAAGATGTCTTGGTAGGCTGAAGCGGATTTCCGTGGACGTATGCCCTTGAATATAGCTTACTGATGATCTCATGGCGTGTGGCCTTTGTACCTAAACCAAGGTCTTCCATGAGCTTTATCAGACGTCCCTGTCCATACCTTCCAGGTGGCTGAGTTTCCTTGTCAAGCATTTCCTTGCCGGTCACATCCAGTATATCTCCTTCAGAAAGTGCCGGAAGAAGCCTGTCCTGTGGAGCATTGTATGGGTAATACCATCTCCATCCCTGGTGCACAAGTCTTGCACCATTTGCCTTGAATTCCTCACCAGAGATATCGAACCTTACCTTCATGGTCTCCCATTCGGCCTCATCTGCAAAGGTTGCGAAGAATCTTCTGACCACAAGCTCGTAAAGCTTCCAATCCTGTTCATTAAGTTCACTCTTCTTTGCAAGGGATGCAGGATAGATAGGGGGGTGGTCCGTGGTCTCTTTTTTGCCACGTGTAGGCACAAGTTCATCTTTCGCAAGCAACTTTTGGGCATATTCCCTAAAAGGACCTTTGCTGAATATCTCTATCTGTGCCCTCAGGTCGATGGATGCAGGATAAACGGTATTATCCGTCCTTGGATATGAAATAAAACCATTGGTGTAAAGGGATTCTGCTATCCTCATGGCATTGGATGCTGTAAAACCGATGGAACTTGCAGCACCGATGAATTCTGTGGTATTGAAAGGAGTTGGTACCTTATCCGTCTTCTTCGAGCTATCCACGGATGATACGGATGCCTTATCTCCTATAACTTCCATTACAGCATCAGCTTCTTCCTTTTCCCAGAACTTGGAGTTCTTGTGCTGTACATTGACCAGTGCATCATCGTTATCCTTAAGGGTCGCGTTGACTTCCCAGTATGGCTTCGAGACAAATGCTTGCCTTTCCTTTTCCTTATCTACTATCAATGCAAGTGTTGGTGACTGCACTCTTCCCACTGACAGGAAAAGCTTTCCCAGCCTGCCTGCTGAAATAGAAAGGTATCTTGTAAGGGAAGCTCCCCACACAAGATCGATGACCTGTCTGGAATGACCTGCATCCGCAAGATCGAAATCAATTGAAGCAGGGTTCGCAAAAGCTCCCTCTATCTCCGTCTTGGTTATGGCACTATAAAAAACACGATCGAACTCAACATCAGGGTTCACTTTCCTTATAATGTTCAGTGCTTCGACACCAATAAGCTCTCCTTCACGGTCGTAGTCAGTAGCAATGGTAACATGCGTAGCTTCCTTTCCTAGTTTCCTGAGGGCTGCCACTATCTTCACATGGGTAGGTGTAGTAATTACCTCAGCATCGATAAGTTCATTTGCATCGATCTTCTGCCAGTTGTTATAGGCTTTTGGAAAATCGAGCTGTACGATATGTCCGCTAAGTCCCATTACGATTATTCTGTCCTCTGCGTCAGGGTTTTTATATTCGAACGTATCCATTCCACTGACACGTACCTGTTTTGGTTCCTTCGGGGCCAGTATCTTTGCTATCCTTTTGGCTGCAATATGCTTTTCCGCTATGATAAGATGCATTGAAAACTCCAGTATGATTATTGTGAATACGTATTTGTGACTGCTGTTACAATTATGTTGCAGTATATTATAATGGTATCAAGGAAATAATAGTAGTTGAAAATCTTTATATCATAAAAAGGTTTGTGTCTCAACATTAATGTATATATGCATATATATACATATATCTTGAAGCCTCTTGGTATATTGAATTTAATATCTATTTATACCTTGTTGTCCTTTATGTTCCATTCATGGAGTCAAAAGGGTTCACATCTTTTTATTCTATCACATCATCCCTTTTATCCTTGATCCTGTCTCGTAGTTCATTTATTGCAAGGGTCGGTGCGACCTTTTTTGGACAAACAGCAACACATTTGTATTCGGTATCACACCCCCCACTCCTGATTCTGAGTCAACTATGGCAATGCATTCCTGTTTACTTTCCTCTTTCTCCCTTGGATCAAGATAGAACCTCCATGCTTTTGCGAGTGCAGCAGGACCATAATACTGTTTATCCTTAGCTGCGACCGGACATGAGCCATGGCAGAGTGCACATAGGATACAATTGGTATATTGCTCTATCTTTACCTGAGTATCCCTGTCTATAAGATTCTCTTTTTCCGGTACATTTTCCTTCATCTCAAGCCAGGGTTTTATATCTTCAACCAGTGAATAGAAAGGTTCCATATCTACCACAAGGTCTCTTATAACTCTCAGGGTAGGCAATGGTTCTATCAGGATGACACTATTGTCTAGCTCCGTTCTTTTGTTAGTGATAAGAACTTCCAGATTCTCTTCATTTGTTGGCTCCTTTCTCATCTCAGATATCTGCATTTTACAGGCAAGCCTTGGAATTCGATTGATCAGCATACCGCAGCTACCACAGACAGCACCTCTGCATGCATATCGGAATGTCAGACTTGTATCAAGCTTTTCCTGTGCGTAGATTTCCTTCTCTTACTTCGGAAGCTGCTGATATTATTGCTTTAGCTATCTCCGGTTCAAGTTTACCGGCTTCAAGATTGGCACGTGCTGAAGCCAGTTTGATGGCTGCCTGTGCTCTGATAAAAGAAGATGGTAGCCTCTGTCTGCTTATTTTGAAATTATTAATTGTCCGTACTGTCTGAGGTCCGTAATATACGTCTTCAGGAACCTCAATTTCCCCCAATGTGTCTCTTTCTGATCGGATATGGCTCCCTCCCATAACGGTCTTTAAACTCCTCTTTAGACGTGTTCTATTTCGGTATGGCCCGATATCTCCGAATTTGTCGTACAAAGGTCTTTTACACCAAGTTTATGAACATCATCATTTCCTGTCAGTCTTGCGAATGCTTCAAGTTCCTTTGTAGAGACCTTCAGGAAATTTTCCAGTTTTTTCGCAGAAATGTCGATCTTGAGCCTTGATCGAAGTTCCGGGTCCTGCGTTGTTACTCCTACCGGGCATTTCCCCGTATCACACAGCCGGTATTGCTGGCATGCACATGCCATAAGTGCGGCTGTGCCAATTGCTATGGCATCTGCTCCCAATGCAAGGGCCTTTGCATAATCAGGTGAGATCCTGAAACCGCCGGTTATGATCAATGAGATATCCTTGATCCCTTTCTCATCCAGGTATCTCCTTGCACGCCAGAGTGCGAAAATAGTTGGGATGGATGTAGAGTTCTTGACAAACTTCAATGCCGCTGCAGTCGCTCCTGGCCTGCCATCAATGGTGATGAAATCGGGTTTTGCATAAATAGCAACTTCAAGGTCAGCTTCAATGTTCCCGGCTGCGATCTTAATTCCGATAGGTTTGCCGCCGGAAGTTTCCCTTAGCCATTCCACTTTCTTCTTCAGATCATCCTTGTTCCTGATGTCGTCAAAGTTAGCGGGGCTTACAATGTCAGTACTTTCGGGAAATCCTCTGATCTCCGCCAGTTCGGAAGTTACTTTTTCGGCAGGTAGATGTCCTCCCATTCCGGGTTTGGCAGATTGGCCTATTTTTATTTCGATAGCATCTACTTTCTTAAGGTTCTCTTCCGTCACACTGTATTTGTTCGGAACATACTCGAAAATATACTTGTATGCAGTTTCCATATTCTCTTTCAGGATCCCGCCTTCCCCTGAGCACATTGCTGTTCTTACAGCTGCGCTTCCCTTTGAAAGTGCCTGTTTCACTTCTTTTGAGAGAGCACCGAAGGACATGTGTGTGATGAATACAGGTGTTTCAATGACAAGGGGATATTTCGCATGTGGTCCGATAGTGGTAGTGGTGTTCACTGTCACATCTTCGTTCAGAGGCATTTTGGCAAGTTGTGCACTTTTTATGAGTATATCATTCCAGGATATCACATCCTGCTTTGTTCTCATGGGTTCAATTATCGATTCCCCTGTGATCGATATCTTGTGGATATCCTCCATGAATGTCTCGAACTCATCCTTTGTTCGCTTCCATTCTCCAAGATAGCTTTTAACATCCGCATCCTCAAGGGCAGAAACAGTTATTTTACTCTTGGTGCCACATTTAACACATGTAACGATCTCTTTTGATGTCACATGTTCAACTTCTTTCTTCTCGGCTGGCATCTGGTGGTTCTTGTCAGCACCACAAATCGGACATCTCCAGTCATCAGGAAAATCTTCCGGTTTAGTTCCCGGTTTCATTTCTGTGTTCGAGTCCCCCCTTGTATCATCGTACTCAAAGACATTACAGACATTGCAGCGGTATTCCGTCATTTTCACGGCACATTCCTTTAATTATTTTCAATCTATCATACTGGCATTTGGTGGGTCTTGTCTGCACCACAGATAGGACATTTCCAGTCATCAGGGAAATCTTCCGGTTTTGTTCCCGGGACAATTCCCAGTTCAGTATTTCCTTCCGCATCATCGTATTCAAAAACATTACATACGTTACATCGATATTCTGTCATTTGATCTCCCATTCCTTAAATTTATTTAAATGAAAAGTGTTATCTGTGCATCTCTTGCTTCGTTTATGTAAGTGCCAACTGCGCCATATTCATCTATCCATTCGCTGCGAAGCTCATCTGCCTTTACTCCCATGATCTCCATTGTCATCTCACAGGCCAGGATCTTTCCTCCAAGTTCCTTGTAGTCGTTCATCAGCCTTTCAAGGGATGCAACATTGGCTTGTTTCATCCGTTTCTTGATCATCCATTTTCCAAGTCCCAGCATATGCATCTTGGACAATGGACCTTTTTCAAGCCCGCCCTTCTTCAATCTTTGAAGTCCCCAGAAAGTAAAGTACATGGAAACATCCATTCCCATCGCCAGTGCTCCATTTCCCACAATAAGGGCACTGTAAAGTTTATCCATATCCCCACTATGGACTATTATGACAGCTTTATCGGTCGAGTATACTCCTCCTTCATTTTCGTATTTTTATCTTCCACTCTTTACCGTCTTCTTCTATATCGATGACTTCCAGTCCAAGTGCCTTGCAAGCCATAGGAATTTCTTTCTTTGAAGCCGGATGTGTTCCAAGAATAGTTACTTCATCACCCTCTGATGCCTTTCTCAATGCCTTTCGACATTCTACAAGAGGTACGGGGCAGGTTTCCCCTCGGGTGTCTATCTCCATATCTGCCATTATATCCCTCCACAGTCTATGTCGGTCAAAAAATGATGCTAAGTAACACACCATCCTATAGAAAATATCTTCACTATACTATTAAAGGATTATTATCTCGGTAAAAAAAGGCTAATTGCTAATGAAAGCAATCATTTTCTGTGTTTTCACATGTATTCGCTTTGTATCTTTATGATCTCATTACTGTCCTTAGCTTTTGAATAATCTTCAAGTGGCTCTTTGTTCATATCAAGGAACACATGTCCCCAGTTGAACTTTGACAGTATCTTTTCAGCCTGCTTTTTGTTACCCAGGATGTAAAGTGCTGCTGCAAATGCTTCCACTGATGTGAGCTTGAAAGGTCTTCCGAAATTGACTGGATTAGTAGCTACGAGGTAGGGAAGGGCACGATGTTGCAGATGTAATCTCATAAGATGTGGGAATACTTCTTCTACTGTCTCCCAGGAGCAATCCAGTACGGTGATGTTCTGTTCGTGCTTGTCTGCAGGGGACAATGCCTGCTTTGCCATAGGGTCTAGTAAAATAGAGCCGCGAGGGATTTTCTGTACTTTGTCGAAGATGCGGGCAAGTTCAAAACGCGCCATCTTTTTCCCGGTACATTTTTTCGGATCACACTGTTTAGCATGGAAAATGTGAAGGTGATAATCTTTATCTATCTGCTTCTTCATGGACAATAGATTAGTTTTTTAAGCTTATATTCTTTGGGCAGCTCAGGTCGTTTAGAAGGTGTGATGTGAATTTAATTAACGTATATGTATCTGTTGTATATACAACAAATAATTCGATTAATTCTTTCAATTTCATAAAGCAGTAGTGTTTGATATGTATTTCATCTCTTATTAATTGATTCTATATTTTTATGAAATGTATTCGTGTAAGTCAATAGTACATTTCAGTAAAAACACATCACATTTGTCCTTTCATGACAATTATATCTCTAAACAATGGGGGACCCCGACACTGAGCTGAGCCCAGCATCGGGTTCAAAGTGGTGGTGGTGGTACATTCGTTTTTCCTAAAAAGTGTATCCAAATAGAGTTTGGCTAAAAGCATAGTACTTCTTAGTGATTTCAGGCTACGATTTCATTATATGGCATTGTTAATTAAACATCGCTAATTCTTTATTTCTGTACTTCATCAAAAGAAGAACAGAGTACTTCAACATTTCAAGACTCTTAGTATAACACTTTGACTTTCTTCTCAATCTTGCCAGAAAGTGCCTGAATATGCTGTTATATCCTTCAACAGTATATGTTTCAGCTTTGGATTGAGTGTGAATTTTCTCTGGAACAAACTCTGCATATGCCCTCCAGTGATCAGTCATCACTTCTCCAATCTCCTTCCCCTTTAATTTTTTCCAGAGTTTTAGTCCTGTTTCCGTTCCCCTGCTACCAAAAGAGCAGTCGATGAACCTTTTTCCATCTCTATCAACAGCAATCCAGATCCAACAATATTTTTTTTGTTCCCAATATAAGTGTGCATTTCATCTAATTCAACAATCGATATTTCATTTTCGCTCTTTAGATCCTCTAATTCACGACCAAACTTCTTTATCCATTTTTGGACAGAAACGTGGCTAACTCCTAAAAAACGTCCAATTGAACGAAATCCTAATCCTTCGAGATAGAGTTGTAAAGCCTGCCGTTTAACAGACATGGGACTAGCAGTTGATTTAATCTCTACTGAATAGCTATACCCACAATCATGGCATTTGTAGCGTTGGCGTCCATCGATTTTACCGTTCTTTTTATGATTTGAGCTCTTGCACCTGGGACAGTTCATGCACAAACATAGGCCCTGATACTATATAAACTCTACTTAAATACCAATGCCCATTATATATATACGTTAACGCTGTAAACTTTATATATTATACAAAACGGCTATGTACACAGTTCAATCTTGTTGTATTTTCCTTTTTTTAGAATAGGGCTACAATGTAAATATGATGTCAATATAGGTAGCTACAATTCCATTAATCTTAATAATAGAACAAGGTGTCTGAATGAACATTATTAAAGGAGCTCTTATAAGATCTATCTGTACTTTAGTTCTTTACATGGTACCGGTCTTAAATGCACTCTCGCCGTTTTTTGGAGGATATGTGGCAAAAGAAGGTAGTATTGGCGGTGTCAAGGTTGGATTGCTTATGACCTTGTTATTTGCTGTACCTGGAGTTCTGCTCTCAGGTGTTTTTGTTGCCTTAATGTCTGAAATACCAGTAATTGGTACAATTTTAGCAGGTTCGGGTATTATTATTACAATTGGCATCATAATCTATACTGCGATCTTTGGTATCATTGGTGGTGTTGTTGGTGGTGTCGTGGCTGATGATCGATAACTTTTTTCTTATCATTTAAGGTGTCCTTTGATGGTTCGCAATGATCTGGTAATGGAGATCCCATGGGATATTGAAGCTACACTTCTGTCAAGACCTAACAGGTTTCTTGGCATCGTGGAAATGGATGAATCTACATCTTCTGGACCCTTTCAGGAGAAAGTTCATATTCATGATCCTGGCAGACTTGAGGATCTACTTTATCCCGGGAACAGGCTTCTTTTGAGAAAAGCTACCAACCCCAAACGTAAAACAGGGTGGGATGTAATTGCTGCAAAGGCTGATGATGGGTGGATATTGATAAATTCCATATTTCATCGCAGAATCGCCGAATGGGCAATAGCAAATAAGGTGTGTTCTTGTTTTGAGAATGTACTTGAGGTCATACCTGAACAGAAGTTTGGAGATAGTCGTCTGGATTTTTTGTTGAAGAAAAGTGATACTGAACTATGGGTGGAAGTAAAAGGGTGTACACTTATCTATGGTAATACTGCCACTTTTCCTGATGCTCCCACTACAAGAGGGAAAAGGCATGTGGGGGAGTTGAAGAAGGCATTGGAAAGTGGATCTGAGGCACTTATACTGATCATCATTCTCCGAAAAGATGCTTTATGTTTTAAAGCGAATGCGAGTATTGATCCTGATTTTGCAGAAGTGTTCAAGGATGCTGTAAATGCAGGGGTGCAAGTATGTCCTTTAGTATTTGGTTATGAGGGAAGGGAACTATTCTATAAGGGAATGGTTCCTTTATGCACTGAAGAATACAATTCCATTTAATAATTGATGTGTTTACAAATATAATTCCGGTTAATAATGTTACTTTAGGAGTGTTAAAAATGAATGTTAAGGAAACGGTCAGGATACATTCCAGGCCAACAGGGGAAGAAGGCAAGGAGATTGGTCTGAAAATGAACGAACATCATTTTAAGCTATGGGGATGGGGACTCAATCATGTTAGTGTTGAACCTGACTCCAGCATACTTGATGTTGGATGTGGCGGCGGTCGTGCTGTCAGCATCCTTGCAGAACTTGCAGAAAAGGGCAAGATCTATGGTGTCGATCATTCACAGGATATGGTGGATCTTGCTACTGAATACAACAGTAAGGAAATAGGCATTGGACGTGTGACCATCATGGAGTCCTCGGTCTCAGAACTACCGTTCCCGTATGATAAATTTGATCTTGTGACCGCATTTGAAACCTGCTATTTCTGGCCGGACCTTGAGGAAGGTCTAAGGGAGATCAAGCGTGTTCTCAAAAAAGGTGGTACGCTTCTGATCGTCAATGAAATGTACGACCATGAACTTTTTGCTGAGCGTAATACTCCTTATAATACTGCAAAAGGAATGAACATCTATTCTGCTGAAGAATATAGGAAAGCCCTCAATAGTGCAGGGTTTTTAGCTGTTGAGATTGATGAGGTTCCTGAGGACAATTGGATTACCGTTGTAGCAAAGAAATAATATCTCCCTGATGTTCACAGGGTATGGGACAGTTGTAAAGATGCCCTTCAATTGATGATATTTCAAGGGTGTCTGGTTAAAGTCGATGATATTCTCGAAGATCTTGATATCATCGAACTTGATATTGTTCTCTTTTATGTAAAGTTGCAGATAAATTTCAAAGTCAATTTGAAAACGAATATCGACTTGTTATGACTTCGTTTTTTCCATTTTCCTCAAAGCCATCCAGACGATTATTCCTGAGAGTACTATAGGCATGTCTTGAAGGATAAAATGATCTATGTTCGCAACATACAGTGGAATGATGAAGACCATCATTCCGGTTGCAAGGTCCTTAAACACTTTTGATAATTGTAGTATGTACGGCTAATGGTCAACAAGTTGTCTTGTTTCAGGTATATGCTCATTTATTTGCAATGAATACAATACAAATTATCATTACTGTTCATTATTCCGTCCTTCTATCCCATTTATTGGAATGGTGAATGTGAATGCACTTCCTTTGCCCATTTCACTATCTACCCATATATTTCCTCCGTGCATTTCAACAAAGTTCTTGACAAGAGCAAGTCCCAGTCCGGTGCCCTGGTATTTTCTTGAAGCCGCGGAATCTATCTGCTGGAATGGTTGAAAAAGTTTTTCGATGTTTTCCTTTTCGATTCCAATTCCATTATCCTTTATGCATATTTGCATAAGTTTGTCATCAAAGATCGCTTCTATGGAAATGGTACCATTCTCATTAGTGAATTTAATAGCGTTACTTAATAAGTTGTATAGTATCTGCTTTATTTTGATTTTGTCTGCATTGATCAATGAAAGCCTTTTATCGATATCTGTGATTATTTCAATCCTATTAGTTATTGCAAGTGGGTTCAATAGTATCACTATATCTGATATCATGCTACTTATCGCAAACTCGTCATAATGTAGTTCCATCTTTCCGGACTCTACTTTTGAGATGTCGAGAATCTCATTGATAAGGCTTAACAGGTGCTGACCACCAGTCAGGATATTACTGATGTATCTTTCTTGTTTATTATTAATGTCTCCGATGGTCTTTTCTAGAAGAAGTTCCGAAAAACCGATGATAGAGTTCAAGGGTGTCCTTAGCTCGTGGCTCATGTTAGCAAGGAATTCACTTTTTGTTCTGTTTGTGGCTTCAGCATCCAGTTTAGCCTGAATTACCATGTCTTCTGCTTTTTTCCTTTTAGTTATGTTAACGATTATTCCGTGCAGGTATTTTGTATCACCGTTTTGATCGGCATGGGAAAGAGTCTGTTCCTCGACCCAGAATATCTCTCCTGATTTAGATATTATCCTGTATTGGCTGATGAAATTTGGAACATGCCTTTTCAGACTTTCTCCAAGTCTGTCTTCTACACGGCCTACATCATCAGGATGGATTATGTCTGCATAATCCATTTGTTTTGAGAGAAAATCATCAGCATTGTAGCCGAATTGAGTTATATTCTCAGAAACAAGCTCCACAGGCCAGCCTTTTTCATTTTTCCACTTGAACACAGTTACCGGGCTATGTTCTATGATGTTGTTCATCTCTTCATTAAGTTCGTGTGACTTTTCAAGATTGCGAAGGAGTTCGTTCAGGCCAATTGGGATCCTTTTGAGATCGATCCCTATCTTTGTATTTGCTCTGACTTTTAGGTTCCCATTCAATGCAGAATCTGATATTTGTTCGAAGTCATCTACAATATCTTCGATCCTTCTGTTTATCGTATTGGCGGTTAGGAACGCGACAATTCCCATAAACATAATTGCGAGCGCTGAGAATAATGCAAGTTCATTCCTTAAAGAAACAACTCCCGCAAGCATTTCATTTTTAGGGACTACAAGTACGAATGAATAGTTTCCTTCTGTCAATGGTTCATAATAAATGACCACTTCTTTTCCAGTAGTAGAATCAATTGTCTCGATGTGTCCACTTTTACCGTCTTCGATATCTTTTGACATTTCATAGACATTGCCATCGAATTCGCACAGGGAGTTGTTACCTATCCAAACCTTCTCGGTAGGGTGTGTCAATATCACCCCTTTGTTGCTGCTAAGAAAAGCATAACCCGAATCAAATATGGTGATGTCGCTAACGATATTGTCAAGATAGTTCAGTGATACATCAACTCCACTTATCCCTATGAACTCGTCATCAGAGAATATGGGTGTTGAGTAGCTAATGATTATTTGATCATCGTACCAGTAAGGTTCAGTGATCACATCGGTCTTTAATGATTTTGGTAATGCGTAATAATCAAATTCTTCGTAGTCCTGCAAAGGATCTAATGTTAAGGAACCATTTAATTTGTTCCAGTATGGGATAAATCTGCCTGTGGAATCATGAGCAGAAGTGTTGGCATATTCTATATCTTTCCCATCGAATGCATTGGGTTCAAAACAGGCATATGTTCCAATAAGTTCCGGGTTCTGAACAAGAATTTCCCGAAGGACCATATTTGCTTTATCTCTGTCTCGCTCCGTATCAACTGTCATTGAATAAGCGATTGTTTTCCCAATGCTATGGCTTCTTATCATATCACTGTTGAACTGATTGGCATATTTTTTTGCTGTCTCTACAGAATTTAAATATGCATACTCTTCGTGTTGAGCTGTTGAAGCTGATATAATAAGTGAACTTGATGCTATGAGCACAAGAAATGTTCCAATAACGATGTAAATGATCAGTCGTTTTCGGATGGGCATATTTTCGAAATAGTTCAATTTTGTTCCCAGTTTTAATTTTATTTGTTTATTTGTTTATTTATTTATTTATTTATTCTATTATTTGGAATCTATATATAATTATACTCATCATCATAATTGCAATTATTTAATACTTGTGCAATCATTAAAGAGTGCCGCGCAATCTTTCAGCTTCCAGTATCCTTTTAATGGCAAGTTGTAGTGCTGTTCTTCTCATACTGCCTTTTTCTTCGCAATATATTGGATATACTTTTTCAAAAGCTGTCATCATCTTGTGTCTCAACTTTTCGATTATTTTCTCTTCTTCCCAGTAATCCTGATTGAGGTTCTGTATCCATTCAAAATAACTAACAACAACATACCAGTATGGAACGCCCGAGCAGGATCTGGCTTGCTTCGATCGAGGTGGGTGCATTTGCAAGTTCAAGGATTATTTTTGCTTTAATGCTGTTTCGTTTTCAAGATCGATCTGACCTGAAAGTGCTGCTGGAATAAGTACGGTACAATCCGAAGTGATCAATTATTTGTTGGTTATTTCGATTGCATCAGGATAATCCACCAAGCGACTTGTCTTGGCTTTGTGTTCGACAACAGCTGGGATCTCAAGTCATTTTCCACAGAATATTCCACTGTTTGAATCACTGATCGCACAAACTTTGTATCCCTTTTCATAAAGAAGACGGGCTGCATTCTTGCCTACATTTCCAAATCCCCGTACTGCGATCTTGATGTCTGATCTATAGTTTAGTAAGAACTGCTTCGAGGATATAGACACCCCAAAGAGCTGTTGAATACTTCTTCACTTTGGTGGGGCCACGGGCATCGTTGTATTGAACTCTGTGTCCAATGAATATCTTTGTTTTTCCTGAGTTCATACGTACTGGGAAATGAACTGAGAATGAGTGTCTGGGTGTGTCCAGAATGCCTACTTATTCTATTTTCATTCTAAACGTTCATGGATACTTTCCATTTCTACCTGGCATAGTTTACAAGTCGATGAACTATCCGAATGAATACGTTCTAACTTATTATTTGACAAGTTCATCCCTCCATTCTGTATTGATAATTTGTATATGATAGTTAATATTCTTTTTCAAAAATTGCGTAGTGTGAAATTTGCAGAAAAGTAAGGGTCCTTAAAGAAAGAATATGGCACTAATTTTTAGCAACATGTGACCTTTTGCTAAAACATCAATTTATTTGGTGGGGCGATGCTTGCACTTTTCTTCGGAACCTTTGGTGCAGTAGCTTATTTTTTCATTGGCAGGAAATAAGTTCCCTGCCTTTTGTTTATTTATAATAGAGGTCCGTTGGACTAAAGGATAACAAAGGACCGTTCACTGTTTTTTTAATCTGGGTGCAAGCTCCCTTGGGATCCTTTTGTATCCCATAAGGTAGATACCAAGTATCATCAGGATGAACGACTGGAAAGATGTTATGTTGCTGTTCGAAATGTAGGGTATGCCAATTCCAAATAGATTGTTCAAAGCAGAAAGTAAGAATACGAATCCAATTATTTCGCTTATGATGTTTTGATTCTTGTCGATTATCCCCATAGTTGATCTCCATTACTGTTGACGGAATTTGCTGTTAAATGTTGGTCTTTTGGGTTAATAAAGGTTCGGCTTTGTAGATGTCATTAAAATGACTACTCCGGGGGTAATTTTCACGATATATGCTAACTCTTAAATATGCATAGACTCAATATTTCTATTAAGTTATTGGTGTGTGTAATCCCTGTTTATATTTTAGTTATGTTATATTAATCGTAGAAAACATTGAGCTATTTATGGTCCTTTAGAGGTGACTGTTTGAAAACTATAGAGAACCCGGAAAATGATGATCCTGCTGTTGTAAGAGCGAATGACGTTTGTCGTTCTTATCAGGTAGGTGATATGATGGTCCCGGTTCTTAAAAATGTGAACCTGGTTGTTAAAAAAGGAGAATTTGTAGCCATAATGGGTCCTTCGGGTTCAGGTAAAAGTACACTTATGAACCTGATAGGTTGTCTGGACCGGCCTACATGTGGTAGCGTTTCATTAATGGGAACTGATGTGAGCACAATTTCTGATGACGAACTGGCAAGACTCCGGGGGCTGGAAATTGGTTTTGTGTTCCAGAGCTTCAATCTTGTTCCGAGGCTGACAGCACTTGAGAATGTAGAACTTCCGACCTATGCCAATAGCAGGCCAGGTGTTGATACTCGAAAACGTGCAAAAGAGCTTCTGGAATTGGTGGGGTTGGAAGACCGAATTAATTACCGTCCAACTGAACTTTCAGGTGGTCAATCTCAGAGAGTGGCTGTTGCACGTTCGCTGATAAATGATCCCTCTCTGATACTGGCGGATGAGCCTACCGGAAACCTTGATTCAAAAACCGGTAAAGAAATCATGGACCTGTTCACCGAACTCAACAAAAAAGGGCGTACTGTTATAATGATCACACATGATCCTAATCTTGCAAAAGTATATGCTGACAGGGTGATAAACCTGAAAGACGGATATATCGAAGACCGTATTGATGTTACTAATTGATAGAAAGGTGGAGTATATTGTGAAAAACTATAAAAGACCAATCGGAATTCTGGTATTGTTAATGGTATTTTTTGTTGCTTTAGCTCCCATACTTGCCGGTGCAGCCTCTTCCAGCAGTACATTAAGGGCAGACCTCTTGAGGTACGATCCTTATCCTGCAGAAATAGGTGCTTACGTGGATGTATGGATAAAAGTTGAAAATTTTGCATCCGGGACTGCTGAAGATGTTACAATAAAGATCGAACCTGATTATCCTTTATCACTGGATTCAGAAAGCAATGCCATGGAAAATTTCGGCATATTACCTCCTGACAGGGCTGCTATCCATGCATATCGTCTTTATGTGGACGATGGCGCAAAGGCAGGTACAGGAAGTTTTGACATATTGTATCGTTCAAGTGATGAATCCTCCTGGCAAGAAAGCACTTTTAATATCAAAGTAGGCTCCACCACTTTTGATAGCAAAGGTACTGTTGCACTCTCGAATATAATCGCTTCACCTGAGGTATTTATGCCCGGTGATGAGGGTAGTGTTAGCTTTACCCTGACAAATACTGCTCAACAGAGTACGATCCTTATTGATGATGTGAACTACGATACTTTTGCAAGGGTACAATCCGCAACACTAACAGGTACTGATATGATCACTGTTACAAGTCAACCTTATGAAGGCAAGGGTGTGCTTGGACCGGGAGATTTCGTGCAGGTTACTTATAATATCAAGGTAAGTGATTCCATAGAAGATGGTACTTATTTCCTTGATCTTGTCATGATAGGTAACTCTCACTCTTTTAATAACAACTGGATGGTACCTGTTGTTGTGGAATCCGCGTCTGTGAAGGTAATTCCCTCCATGCCCCTTGTTCTGGAGAATGGAAAGGCGAACCTGGAGTTCGATGTTGCGAACATCCATCCAAATGCACTATCTTCTGTGCTTGTAGAACTTGAAGCAGATGGTGTGGACTTCCTTCCGCAGGAATATTTTGTTGGCTCAATGGACTCGGATGAACTTTTTACCATTGAGATCGAAGCACAGGCAGAAGACCCTGATAAGACCGGTCCGGTGAACCTTACTATCAATACGAATTACAGGAATGGTCTGAATGAACACGATGAAGTTGTCGTGACACGTGTCCTTACATTGAAACATGTGGATGAGGACAATGATCACACTACACTTATTGTCCTGTTGGCTGGAGTTCTCATTGTAGTTGCTGCTTATTACTTGTACCGCAAGAAAGGTCTAAGGATATCAATGGAAAGCTGAGATCATGGTAAAGTTCTCACACGCTGTGAAGATCGCACTTGGAAGCATACGTAGTGCTAAGATACGCTCTGCCTTGACCACACTTGGTATTATCATAGGTGTGGCTGCTGTCATTGTGAACATTTCATTGGGTGTGGGTTTTAGCCAGAACTTTGAAGATGACATTGGAGCTGTAGGCTCTAATTTCATTGTTGTTTTCACGCAAAAGAACAATGTATTCACTGATAACCAGCTTGAAGTTGTAAGGAATACTCAGGGCGTTGAGGCGGTGTCTCCTGTCAATGGACAAATAGGTACTCTCACGTACCAATCTTCGAGTCGGAGTGCTACAATAAATGGTGTCAGTTCCGAATATGAGGAAGTCGGAAACATTGTCATGGAGAAGGGTCAGTTCCTGACCGATCAGGACCAGTTCGTTGCTGTGATAGGTTCGGATATAGCATATGATAAATTTGAAAGGAACCTTTCTGTAAAGAACTCCATCAATATTTCCATTAATAATATCGAGGGTGGCGTAAGCACCCGTAAGTTCACTGTGAAGGGGATCGTTCAGGACCCTGATGCTACTTTTATTTCTCCCGAGGTAGACCCAAGGGTCAGGGTGTTCATTCCTCTTGGTGTGATGCAGGAGATGCAGGGTGTGAGCGATATTGGTGGTTTCTTCATAAAGGCTGAAAGTCTTGAAGTACTGGAATCTGTTACCGATGAGGTCGATGAGAACCTTGCAAGATCTGTTGGTGTGCCCAGTCGTGATATCGATAATGAGGACACTAAACCCTATGTGATCTTTAGCCAGCAGGACATTCTTGAACAGCTCAATCAGATATCCACTGCACTAACCTCGATATTGACAGTTATTGCACTGATAGCCCTTCTTGTTGGTTCCATTGGTATCACTAATATCATGCTCGTCACGGTCACTGAAAGGACAAAAGAGATTGGTATCCTTAAGTCTCTGGGATTCACTTACAGGGATATTCTAACGCTTTTTGTTGTAGAGGCAGCCATTATTGGTTTTTTAGGTGGTATCTTTGGTGTTATCCTGGGATTTATAGCTTCTTACTTCGTAAATCAGTACATAGATGTGCCGTTCGTCTTCCCGATATCTCTTGTCTTCCTGGGATTTGGGATCGCACTTTTTGTTGGGGTCGCAGCAGGTGTGTATCCTGCCAATAAAGCGGCTAAAATGGATCCGGGGGAATCATTGACCTATGAATGAAAAAGGTGGTCCGGTATGCTGAAGTTTTCACAGGCTCTGCATCTATCAATCGGTAGTATCAGTAGCTACAAGCTGCGATCGGCATTAACAACTCTTGGTATAATCATAGGGATAGCTGCTGTTGTTGCAAATGTATCTCTTGGTGCAAGTTTTAATCAGTTCTTTGTTGATGAGCTTGGGTCTCAGGGCTCGAACTTCATTGTCATCTATAATGAGGACATCAATCTATTCTATGACAATCAGCTTGAAGCTATAAGGAACACTCCAAAGGTCGAAGGTGTTTCACCTATCCGGCAGCAGTTGGCGGGTGTTACTTATATCAGTACTATCAGACAGATCGATATACAAGGGAGCTCGGCCGATTATGAAAAGATCGGCAATATACAGTTGGAGGCTGGGAATTTCTTTTCGGATCAGGATAAGTATGCTGCTGTATTGGGTTCAGATGTTGCATACGAAAAATTCGACCAGAAGATATCATATCGCAATTCTATCGATATTGAGTTCATACGCAGGGATGGTACACCTGTAGAACACAGTTTCAAAGTAATTGGTATCATTGATAGCCCCGATACTACTTTTATACAGACCGGTGCTGAATCCGATGTAAGGATATTCATTCCCATAAATACGATGAACGAGATGCTGGGAATTGAGGATTATGGAGGATTTTCAATAACAGTTGAAGATGCTGAGTCGGTACGTCCTGTTTCTGATGAGATCGATAAGAAGATCGCCAGAAGCCTGGGAGTTTCTGAAAGGGAGCTTGATAATGAGGATGTAAAACCTTATACTATATTCAATCAGGCTGACATTCTTGATCAGCTTGATGAGCTCTCAACTGGTCTTACCTCTCTTTTTATCTCAGTTGCACTTATCTCATTGATAGTCGGTTCCATTGGGATCATGAACATTATGCTTGTGACAGTTACCGAAAGGACGAAAGAGATCGGTCTGTTAAGGTCATTGGGTTTTACGAGGTCAAATATACTTTCCCTTTTTATCACAGAATCAATAATACTCGGGCTTATAGGGGGGATCTTGGGAACTTTTCTGGGCTTGGTCGGCTCTTATGCTGCAGTGACCATCCTTGGTCTGCCTTATATTTTCCCCATGTACCTTTTTGTTCTGGGCGTTGGAATAGCAGTTGGTGTAGGGCTGATCGCAGGTGTCTATCCTGCAAATAAAGCTTCAAAGCTTGACCCTGTGGATTCTTTAAGAAAGGGCTGATGTGAATCATATCTTATAGATGGATCATTTTATTCGTAGATGGTTTTTTGTAGCGGGATGTCTAAAATAAATGTGAGGTGCAAAAATGGCTAAAACATCACTTTCTGCAGGGGAAAAAGCCCCTAATCTTTGTCTACCGGATTCTGAAGGCAATGATGTAACTTTAAATGATCTTAAAGGAAAATGGGTAGTTCTTTATTTTTACCCACGTGATAACACATCAGGATGCAGCATAGAGGCCATGGAATTTACTAAGCTCAAAGATGATTTCGAGAAAGAAGGTGCATTTATACTTGGTGTCAGTAAGGACAGCCAGGCATCACACAAGAAGTTCATTGAGAAGAAAGAACTTGGAATTACCCTTCTTTCAGATGAGGGTACTGAGTTACAGCAAAGCTATGATGTGTGGCACCAGAAGAAGATGGCAGGTAAGGAATATATGGGTACTGTCAGGACAACCTTCCTAATCGATCCTGAAGGGAATCTCGCGAAGGTATGGGATAAGGTCAAGGCTAAAGGGCATGCAATGGAAGTACTAGATGAGCTGAAGATGATTAAAGCGGAATGATTCATTCGTTCCTTCTTTATCATTTTAACTTTCCTTGTTTATCTTTCTGTCTCGTCCTGTATTTTCTTTTCAAAGGAAAGCATTCTGAAGGACAGCAGGAACAACGGTGTAAATGATCACTGCAGCTACTATGAAAGCCCTTCCACCAAATATTTCGTAGAAGAATCCTCCTAAGATCAGTCCTAATATACTGGCAAGGCTTGAAAAACTGCTGGCAAATCCCTGTACTGCACCCTGATTATTTTCTCCGGCAATTTTTGAGATTATGGACAGGATCGAAGGCCACATGATGCCGTTACCAAGTGCAAAGAATGCAGCTGCAAGATATGTAAGGGCAACGTTCCCTGATGCAAGTAGGACAAATTTGTACCAAGTACAACACTTCCGGCTATGGCAAGGTGAACATCTGAATACTTCTTCACCGCTCGGCTAAGTATGGGTCCCTGTACTATTATCATCAGTATCCCAAGTACTGAGAAATATATCCCCATTTCAGCAACGGTCCATTGAAGGGATCTTATGGCATGAAGCGGAAATGCTGTATAGAATATATTAAATCCAAAAAATATCAGGAAATATAAGAGCAACATGTATGGTATGTTCTTTATTCCTATCACTTCTCTGAAACTGATCTTCTTTGTCGTTCGTATTTTACATTGCCTTGATTCCGGTAGATATAGCAGTATTACAATAGTTCCTACCAGGGATATGAGGGCAGCAGCAAGTACTGGAATCAGTTCCTTATAGATTGTTATGCTAAGCAGCCCTGCAAGGCCCGGGCCGATTATGAATCCAAGATTTGTGGAAATAGACATTTTCCCAAAGTTCTTGTTTCGGTCCTTTTCTTCAGTTATGTCGGCAAGGTAGGCATTTGCTACGGCTATATTTCCTCCTGTAAGCCCGTCAAAGCTCCTTGCTATGAAAAGGATGAGAAGTGGAATTGTGATGATAAATGTCCCAAGGACTGCGGAATCCACCTCAATAAGGGTTTTCAAAGGAGTGAAAACTGCGAACAGAAATATTATCCAGGACAATAGTGTTCCTGCTTGTGTTATGAACAAGATCTTCTTTCTTCCGTGAATGTCAGACCAGCGTCCCAGTATGGGAGCCCCTATTAGCTGGAAAGCCGGATACATGGCACCGATGAATCCGTAAACAATGGCATTTCCCCCAAATTGATCCACTAGAAAGACAAGAAATGGAATGACTATACCAAAGCCAAGGGCATCGATGAAGCTGATAAGAAGTAAAGGAAAAAGTCTCAGCTTTTTTTGTTCACAGTCATTTTGATCCATCTATATTTAGTATCTATTTTCATTTATTTATAGATTCTATGTTTCAGCTCTGTACTTGTAGACAACTCCACATTGACGATAAATTTATATAGTGGATCTTCCCTTACAAAATTCTGGCTCTGTAAAAATCCTCAATATTTGGACAATAATCAAATTTAAAAATATTATTGTATTTCGTTTCCAATATTTACATTTCATTCTTCACTAACAAAAGATCAATTCTAAATAAAAATTCGTAATTTCAAGTTAAATTTATGGCCAAAAGCAGGGTTTCGTATCTATTTTTGGATTATTGAACGTTTTAATCAATATAATGACATATTCTATTATTCGGTATACTATTATACTTTTTTAAATTATAGTAGAAAATAAATACGATTCCAATTATACTTAAGTTATAATGTAGAGTCACTAACTTAAGTAGCATAGAAATAAAATAGTTATGACTGAAGTAGAATAATGGGTAGGTGATATAATGAGTGAAGGAAAGGGTAAACTAAAGTATTTAGTTGCAGTGGTTTTTATCTTGATAATAGGTAGCGCATTTTCAGTATATGCAAGTTTTTCATTGATCAGTCCTAAAGATCTGGGGGTTGAATATACCCACGAGGATTATCTGAGTGCTTTGGAAAAAACTGGTATGGAAATAGAATATAATGGGTTAACTGGTGAAGCATTAGAAGAACATAAAAAAAATGCGCCAAAAGAATCAATTAATGATTATAATTTTGAATTCTCAGAATATGAAAGAAAAGAATTTACTTTAACTGCAGAGGAATCAACAGCTCTGCTAAATGAGATCGCACCTGCATTTTGGTGGTTTGATGATCTGCAAGTAAAAGTTTCACCTGATGGGACTATGGAAGGATCGAGTACGGCTGATATAAAAAGGCTTAAAGCTGATCTATATTCAGATGTTGTAGATGATGTCCCTATTCCGTTACCAAATACCTTAAATATCTATAGCAAAGGACAGATTAGCATTACAAATAACCAATTGAGTGCACAACCGGAATCATTCAAGCTTGGACCTGCTTCGCTTCCAACTAAATACATGTCTGACGAAAGCGTAAGTGTAATGGAAGATTACTTCCCTAGAATTTATACGGTTGTTCCGGGTCTTGAGATCAATAGTTTAACATCGAATTCAAATGGTGAATTTGTTTTTGATGGAGTTATTCCTCAGAAAGTCTCTGTAACTGAAAAGTAAGGATTGGAGGAGTGCAACTGAAACATTTAATGGTAAATGGAAAAAAGGAAGAAATTCCTCCATTTCCGCATCACAAAGCTTACATCTATAGGTGTAAGCAATTCTTTTTAGCGAAAAGGCTAACGACTCATTTGACCATGGGCAATTTCGTTACCTTAAAAGAGCTATATAATGGATTTAAAAATAAAAGTTCTATTCCAAGAGTTCTTCTTGTTGATCCAACCAGTGACTGCAATTTGAAGTGTAAGGGTTGCTGGTCCCAAGATTACGAAAGTGGCCATAATATTTCATATAAAAAGTTTGATGATATATTAGATCAAGCTGAAAATTTAGGGATAATGGATTGCTTAATGACAGGTGGCGAACCTCTACTAAGGAAAGAAGATATCCTTAAATTATGCAAAAAACATGACAAAATGACATTCGGAGCATTTACGAATGCCACTTTGATCGATGAAGAATTTGCCGATGAAATGGCTAAATTAGGGAATTTAAATGTTTTTATAAGTATTGAAGGGACGAAAGAAGAGAATGATTTTAGAAGAGGGGCGGGTGTTTATGATAAAGCGATCAGATCTATGGATATTTTGAAGTCCAGAGAGATTGCATTTGCTTTTTCAGCTTGCTATCATTCTAAAAACTACAAAACCATAGCTAGTGATGAATTTCTTGATTATATGCGCGAAAAAGGTGCCTGGTTTGGGTGGTTATTTCAATATATTCCAGTGGGAAGTACTGCGGATACTTCTTTGGTATGTACTGCCGAACAAAGAGCATATGTCCAGGAAAAGATCAGGGATTACTGCGTAAAACACGACTATGTAATTATTGATTTTTGGAATAATGGTCACTTAGCGTTTGGTTGCCTTGCTGCAGGCATTGGTTTTGTTCACATTAATGCTAAAGGGGACGTTGAACCCTGTGCATTTTGTCACTATTCAGATTCAAACATACACGAAGTATCACTTGCTGAAGCTCTCAGGTCTAAATTTTTCACTGCATTCAGGGCTGCACAACCATTTTCACAAAACCCATTAAGACCCTGTCCGTTAATAGATAATCCTCAGGCAATTATTGATGTGGTTAATGAAGGGGATGCGAGATCGACCCATTTGTCCAATCCGGAATCACCTGAGGATCTTGCAAAGAAAAGTTTTGAAAGGGCTGAAGAATGGGGGGAAAAGGCCGATGAACTATTCAAAAAAATGCCAGAGCATAACCAAAAAAACTTCCCTAAATTTTTGAAGTACCTTGCATTTAAGAAAGGAATAACCGATGGCAGAAGAAAAAAGGTTTGATGCCGAAGTTTACTATACGGGTGATTCTGTTGAGTGGATTACTTTTATTCATGGTTTTGGAGGCAGTGCAAGAACCTGGAAGAAACAAATAGAATTCTTTTCAAAACATTATAATCTGCTTGTGCTGGAAATGCACAAAAATAAAATAAATGAAGAACTTAACCTTGATAATGTATGCATCTTTATAAATAATACATTAGATCACTACAAAATTAAAACATCTCATTTTGTAGGCTTTTCTTTTAGTTCACTGATATGCCTGCGATTTGCTGTACTCTATCCTGAAAAAATAAATTCATTGATAATGGGTGGGGGTATCATCAAATTCAACATAAGAACAAGATTTTTACTTTTTTTAGCAATAAAATTTAAAAAAATTATCAATTATATGATTCTTTACAAATTTTTTGCTTACATAATTATGCCCAAACAAAATCATAAACGTTCAAGAGCTATCTTTGTAAATGAGGCAAAAAAATTAGGCTATGACGAATTTTGTAAATGGGTGGATCTTGTTCCCCAAACGAAAAAAAGTTTAACATGGTTAGATGAATTAAACAAAGATATCCAAGTCCTATATGTTTCAGGAAATGAAGATCATCTTTTTTTGAAAGACACTTTGAGGCATAGTAAGAAAATAAGCAATTCTCAAGTCGAAATAATTGAGCATTGTGGACACGTATGCTCAATTGAACAATATGATAAATTTAACAACATCGTATTTAGATACCTAAATTCAGTAGTTCTTTAATTTGATTTCTTTCACCTGGTTTCTATATTTCCTTGCTCTAAGACATTTACCATATTCTCTTTTCAATACTGAGAACATCGTTTCAACCAAATTACGTCTATGATATATTTTATCATTAAAATCGTATCGCATACCTGACCAGAAACAAACCTCAAGATATCCCTAAGTTAATCTTTTTCAATAGTATAATCAATAGCAAAGTCATGCTTTTTCTTTTGTTTGAGAGTTTCGAGTGATGATTGTAAGAGTATTTTTGTATTGTGTTCAATGAGTTGATCCAACTCGATTTTTTGTAAATGGTATCTCATTGATGTTTCATAAGGAATCTTATGATACTGTTTATGAATTGAATGAATTGAATGAATTGAATGAATTGAACGATTCCATGTTGCTGTGCCAAGAACACTGGCAAATAGATCTTTGCAATTGAGAGAACCATTGATTGGAATATGGATATTGTCGAGAAGAGGCTGTAAAACAGTTTTGATGCACTGGGTTGGAGTTAGTTCTAGTCGAGGTAACATGGAGGGGAATTTTCAACCATATCTAAATATGCCGTTTGATGTGGATTTATGGGGTTAAGTAAAAATTAGAGAACTATTGAAATTTTAGTTTTATTGATTTCGTTATCGAAAATAAAAAAATATGTTTATTAACGGAATAAAAAAACGATTCATGTGTGTTTTTATCAAAAACGTATGGTCACTTCGCAAAATTTATATAGTATATTAGTAATAATTTGTAATGTGGAGCTAGAATATGCGTTGAACAAACTGAACTCCACAAAAGCCAAAAGGCAATGTTATGTTTGCTTTGATTATGTGAAAAGTTTGCGTATTTTGCCTTTCTGGAAATAAATCAAAGAGGTAATCTATGAAATTAAAAATACTTTTAGGACTCTTTCTATTGATTAGTATAATAGGGATGGGAGCAGCAGTTGAAGAAGATTCAACTGATGTACAATTCGAAAATATTGAGTACACAACATATTATTATACTTCTGATATGGCATTATCATATTGCCACGGCGATAATTGTCATTTTTACAGCTATTAATTTTATAGGTGCAAAAGCTGTTGGCAGGTCGGAAATCTTAATGGTTTCAATAAAAGTAGGCATTCTCATGCTTTTTGCTCTTGCTGGCCTGTTTTTTATAAAGCCTGAGAATCTGGCAGTTATGAATTTCCCAAAAACTCCAAATATATTATATGGTGCAGGAATTGTATTTCTTGCTTACCAGGGCTTTGGATTAATAACCAATGCTGCAGAGGATATGGATGATCCCAGGAAAACCCTTCCCAAAGCTCTATACTTGAGCGTATTAATTGTCATATGCATTTATGTTCTCGTAAGTCTGGCAGTAATCGGAAATTTGTCCATATCCGAAATCTCCACTGCCAAGGACTATGCCCTGGCAGCAGCGGCAAAACCTTTTTTGGGCCCAATAGGGTTCAAAATAATGGCAATAGCTGCTCTTTTATCAACTTCTTCAGCTATAAACGCATCTCTTTATGGTGGTGCAAATGTCAGTTACTTGATTGCTAAAGAGGGTGAATTGCCCGGATTTTTTGAGAGGAAAGTATGGAAAAGAAGTACAGAAAGCCTCTTTATTACTTCAGGTCTGGTCATTCTGTGCACAAATCTCCTGAATTTAGAAAGGATTGGTATGCTGGCAAGCGCTTCTTTATTAGTGATATATATAGCCGTTAATACTGCTCACCTGCGTTTGTCCGGGGAAACTGGTGCAAAGCCCTATTTGATATGGGCATCCCTTTTCAGTAGCCTCATCTTCTTCGGGATTCTTGTATATTATGAACTTATACACTCAATAATAACGTTAATTGTATTTGCAGTCGTCCTAACTTTATGTTTTATTGTAGAATGGGCTTATAGAAAATACTCTAGAAGAATATTAAAGACTCGAACGCTTATATGATGAGGTTAGCTTATGAATGATGTATCTTCTGAGAAATCTATAGGATATTTGTCTGCAGTTTCTATAGGCATTGGGGGTATGGTTGGCGGGGGTATCTTTGCAGTTCTTGGCCTTGCTGTTGAGATTGGAAAAGGTGGAACACCTATTGCATTTGGACTTGCCGGCATAGTCGCATTGATCACATCATATTCATATGCAAAACTATCTGTTAGATATCCTTCAGAAGGAGGAACTGTCGAATTTTTGAATCAGGCATTTGGTTCAGGGTTGGTTACAGGAGGGCTAAATATTCTTCTATGGTTAAGTTATGTTGTGATGCTCTCGCTTTATGCCTATGCTTTTGGAAGCTATGGTTCCACGTTTTTTCCCGATTCGATGCAAGCGGTCTTAAGACATGTACTCACCAGCATTATTATTGTATCATTAACTGTGGTGAATATTGTTGGTGCAAAAGTAGTTGGAAAATTGGAAACGTGGATTGTTGGCTTTAAAGTTGCTATTTTGTTAATATTCATTGGTGTAGGTATATGGAGTGTTAAATCCCAGCCGTTTCAACCAACAATTAGTTCTAATCCACTTCAGCTTGTAGCTGGAGGTATGATTATTTTTTTGGCTTATGAAGGGTTTGAACTGATAGCAAACACCGCAAAGGATGTGAAAAATCCTGGAAAAACACTTCCTTGCGCCTATTATTCAGCAGTTGTCTTTGTTATTGTACTTTATGTATTAATTGCTTTTATTACCGTTGAAACTGTATCAATCGATTCCATAATACAAGCTAAAGATTATGCTCTTGCTGTAGCTGCAAAACCTTTTTTGGGAAATTTTGGTTTCAACCTTATTGCAGTTGCAGCCCTCTTGTCTACAGCTTCAGCTATTAACGCAACTTTGTATGGTGCTTCACGTGTGAGCTTTACTATTGCCAAAGATGGGGAATTGCCTGAAATATTGGAAGAAAAAATATGGAATCGACCAATTGAAGGCCTATTGATCACCTCTGCTCTCACATTGATTGTAGCAAATACATTTAATTTAGCCAGTATCTCAATAATGGGAAGCGCTGGATTTTTGTTAATCTTTGGAGCTGTAAACGCTTCTAACGCTTGCCTGTATCAGAAGACAGCAAGTTACAGATGGATTTCAATAACAGGGATCATTGTCTGTTCTATTGCACTGTTTACATTGATCTGGTACACTTTGAACAATTCCCCAAAAGATATTTTCATATTGGCCTTTATGCTTTGCTCAGCATTTGCCATCGAAGCAATTTATAGAAGGTTTACAGGCAGGTACATAAAGAAAATCCATGAATGACATAATCTCTTTACTCCAAAAGAACATTAAAGATGATAAGGGTACGAAATAAAACTAATAATATGTAAAGTAGCTTTTCCATCAACTCTATATATCAATACAAGTTTAAATTAAAATAATACAGGTAGTGTGAGTAACCAGTTGTTCAAGATCATTAGAATTTGCTGGAAAACTCGATTTTATTCACACAAGTGTACTCTTTGATAAAATAGGTACAAGAGAACAGAATTATCATGGTTCAAACCTTCATAAGCATGGAAGAAGCAAAGAACGCAACCATAAATGAATTGTTAGAGAAACTCTCATCGAGTGAAATAGGAATTTCTGCTTCAGAAGCAGAAGAGCGATTTCAGCAATATGGGCCTAATGAGATCACTGAAAAGAAAACCAGCTCAATTGTCAAATTCTTAAGCTATTTTTGGGGACCCATTCCCTGGATGATCGAGATTGCAGCAATCCTATCTGCAATCCTCCATCGGTGGGAGGACTTTTTGATTATCTTTTCGCTGCTGATGTTAAATGCCATAGTCGGATTCTGGCAGGAACACAAAGCAGACAATGCTATTGAATTGTTAAAACAGAAATTGGCCGTGGAAGCACGGGTGCTCCGCGATAACAAATGGCTTGAAGTAACTGCTCGCGAAATAGTGCCGGGGGATGTAATTCGCCTCCGCCTAGGTGATATTTTACCCGCGGATGTTAAACTCATAGGTGGAGATTATCTGCTGGTAGATGAATCCACGTTGACCGGTGAATCCCTCCCTGTGGAAAAGCATGTTCTTGATGTTGCATACTCCGGTTCCGTTATCCGCCAGGGTGAAATGGATGCATTGGTAGTTGCCACTGGAATGAGCACATATTTCGGTAAGACCGCTAAGCTGGTGGAAGAAGCCAAGACCCAAAGCCACTTCCAGAAAGCTGTCATCAAGATCGGCGATTACCTGATTGCTTTTGCTCTTGTACTTGTAGTCCTGATCTTTTTTGTGGTGCTCTATCGTCATGAAAGTATGCTGAATTTTTTCCAATTTGCGCTGGTACTAATTGTGGCAGCGATACCAGCGGCCCTGCCAGCAGTTCTTTCAGTCACAATGGCAGTAGGCGCGATATCTCTGGCTAAAGAGGGAGCTATCGTTACCAAACTTGCTGCTGTCGAGGAGATGGCTGGAATGGATATTTTGTGTTCAGATAAGACGGGCACCATTACTAAAAATGAGGTAGTTCTAGCCGAAGTAAAGCTCTTCAACGATTTTATAGAAAAGGATGTGCTTCTTTTTGCCAGCCTGGCATCAAGAGAAGAGGACCAAGATCCCATTGATAATGCAATTGTTACGAAAACCAAAACCATGCAGGAGGTTGCCGAGATAATTGGTAGCTACAAGGTAGTTGCGTTCAAAGCTTTTGACCCCGTTTCAAAACGGACAGAAGCTACAATAGAACATACCAATAGCAATAGTTTCAAGGTAACTAAGGGGGCACCTCAGGTAATTCTGTCTCTTGTAGACAGCAAAGATATATCCAGTGCACAGGTTGATGAAGATGTTAACAATTTTGCTGCCAAAGGATATCGGGCATTAGGTGTTGCCAGAACCGATGATGAAGGAAACTGGCATTTTGCCGGTCTTATTGCCCTTTACGATCCACCCCGCGAAGATTCCAAAGAAACCATCAAAAAAGCACAATCCATGGGTGTGAATGTCAAAATGGTTACAGGTGATCACCTCGCTATTGCTAAGGAGATTTCCAAACAAGTAAACCTAAACCCAGAAATCGTGCTTGCTACCTCCTTTCTGGATATGCCTGACAGGAAAGCACAGGAGGTTGTTGAAACCGCAAATGGTTTTGCCCAAGTTTTCCCAGAGCATAAGTATCATATTGTTGAACTACTACAGCGCAAGGGCCATATTGTAGGTATGACGGGAGACGGGGTCAATGATGCACCAGCCCTAAAAAAGGCCGATGCCGGTATTGCTGTTGCCGGTGCTACGGACGCAGCCAAATCCGCTGCTGATATCGTGCTAACAAAGCCCGGACTTTCCGTCATTATCGATGCGATCAAGGAGAGTCGTAAAATATTCCAGCGGATGAACAATTATTCCATCTATCGTATTGCTGAAACAATTCGCATACTGCTTTTCATAACTCTTTCCATCATCGTATTTCAGTTCTATCCCGTTACTGCATTAATGATAGTTTTGTTAGCACTTCTAAATGACGCACCAATAATGACCATTGCTTATGATAATGTCAAATATTCCGATATGCCGGAAAAATGGGATATGCGAAATTTATTAAGTATGGCTACTATACTTGGAATAATTGGGGTTACTACATCATTTGGAATCCTTTACATCGGCTTACATATTTTTCAGTTAGATCATGAAGTTCTCCAGTCTTTTATCTATCTAAAGCTTTCTGTAGCTGGCCATTTAACATTGTTTGTAGCAAGAACAAAAGGTCCCTTTTGGTCAGTAAAACCAGCATTGCCCCTATTTATAGCGGTTATAACTACGCAACTTATTGCCACTATAATTACTGTTTATGGAATTTTACTTCCTGCAATGGGTTGGAATCTAGCACTTTTTGTTTGGGCATATGCATTGGTGGCTTTTATTATAACTGATTTTATAAAAGTTCGCGCCTACAAATTACTTAACCACACAGGGATAAGATTTCATAGGTAAAAAAAGATGATTATAGTAAACTCGTGACTTTTGCATAATATACTACTGGCGAATGATACTCAAAACCGTCGATTTCCCATAAGTAAAGATCATAATGGATATTGCAATGTTATATTGGTTTCCTCCGAATTCCCCTAATAATAATGTATTATAAGTTCTAGGTACTTCCCCTATGCCTTAAAAGAACTAATTGAATTATTATGATATTACTTCTATCTTTTAGAGATTATTTATTCTAAAGTTAGATTTTTTATCTGATTGACATAATCCAGAATCTCTTGATGTGAAAGTAAATTATACTGAAAAGAGAATTAAAATCCAAATTTATTACCGTGTGTTTTTTACCGTCTTCTTACCATATGAATTAATCATGATAACATATTTGGTGTTATAATCCTTTTTAATATGGGTGATGGTTAATGGCAGGGAGATATAAAATAATTCGTTTTGTAATAATATTCATTTTTTTGACAATGATTACAGGTGCTGCATCAGCTGCTACTATTACTGTAGATGATGATAGGGAAGCAAATTATGCCAATATACAGGATGCTATAGACAATGCAAATTCTGGAGATATAATTCTTGTTAACCCAGGCACCTATAGAGAGAATGTCAACGTAAACAAACCATTAACAATAATCTCAAGATCCGAAAACCCCAATGATACTGTGGTTCAAGCTGGTAAAAATAGTCATGTTTTCCATATAACATCAGATAATGTAACCGTCATAGGTTTTAAGATAACGGGCACTCATGGCCCTACAAAAGCCGGAATTTATCTCGATGGAGTTGAAAAATGCACAATTGCCAACAACATTTTATCAAAAAATGAGGATGGTATTGGCCTCGTTTCTTCCAGTAACAACACTCTGATCAATAACAATATAAACTCGAACAGTTTTGAGGGCATCGATCTTGAGCGTTCAAGTAATAATGAGCTGAGCAATAACACTATAAGCTCAAACATATGGAATGGAATCTTTCTAGAGGCATCCAATAACAACAGATTTAGCAATAACATCATAAATTCAAACCACTTGAATGGAATTTCCTTTATTAATTCCAACAACAGCAAGATCAACAATAACACTATAAATTCAAACGGTCAGAATGGAATCTTTTTGGATATATCCAACAACAATACACTAAATGATAATTTTCTATTAAACAATAGCAAAGGAATAAGGGCAGATTATACTGAAAATCATATCTACGATAACCATATCAATGATAGAGAAGTCCCTGGAATACCATTTGTCAACACTTTAATTACTACAATCATACTTGGAATCTGTTGCATGTTCATAAGGAAAAAACAAAAATAAAGAATGTGCATGAGTCTCTAAAAGATTGAGGCTCTGGAAAAATCCCCCACATCTGTTTTCATGGCTGTGTTTCATCAGATATAGAGGATTTCTACAGAGCCAAGATATGAGCATCAGAGCAGATGCTCTCCTATATCATCGGAAATGATGCGTTCGCAATATGAACAGCGAAGAATCGTCCTTTGCCCATTGGAACTCACAGCGAACTTAGAGGTCACAGGTTCATTGCTATTAGAGATACAGTTCGGATTTATACACCTGACAACGCCCTCGATTTGTGAATGGATATGAACAATATCTTTATCAGATACTTCAAAATCCCTTATGATATTGATGGTTGCATTAGGAGCTATCAGGGCGATCTTATCGACTTCTTCGACATTGAGTTCCCTGCCTTCGATCTTGACGACATCTTTTCTGCCATGGACACTGGGTGCGTTGATAAGTACACTTACGACCCTTGATGAGGAAGTTGGTATATTCAATATCTTAAGAACGTTCAACGCCTGTCCGGCATTAATGTGATCTATAACAGTACCATTCTCAATGGGATGTACACGTATCTCACGTATATGTTGATCATCACTGCTCATTCCAATGCCCCCATAACAAGTGCAAGAAGTGCCATCCTGATCGGAACACCATAGAATGACTGTTTGAAATAACACGCATGCTTAGTATTGTCCACCCTTGGATCGATCTCATTCGTCCTCGGGAGCGGATGCATTACCTTCAGTTCAGGTTTCGCTTTCTCAAGAAGTTCAGGACTGATCAGCAGACTATTAGCTACTTTACGATACTCTGCAGGATCTGGAAAGCGCTCTTTCTGGATCCTTGTAACATAAAGCACATCCACATTTTCAATAGCATCCTCTATATACTCGATCTCAGTAAGTTTTATATTCCTGCTCCTAAGGTCCTCAATGATATCAGCAGGCAAGCGCAGCTCCTTTGGAGAAACAAGGGTGATCTCCGCACCATAAAGAGAAAGAGCATAACACAATGAATGGACCGTTCTGCCATACTTAAGATCCCCCGCAAGAGCGATCTTCAAGCCATCCAGATGGCTTTCCCTGCGTATGGTATAAAGATCGAGGAATGTCTGCGTAGGATGATGCCCTGCACCATCTCCCGCATTCAGTATGGGGACTGAGGAGAACTCGGAAGCAAGTTGTGCAGCACCTTCCTTGTTGTGTCTGAGAACTATCGCATTAGCATAACCATTCACCACACGAATAGTATCAGCAAGAGTCTCACCTTTTGCAATTGAACTCGCATCTACCGAACCAAGGCTTAAGACATCCCCACCAAGACGCATCATTGCAGTCTCAAAGGACATACGGGTTCTTGTGCTTGGTTCAAAAAACAGTACCCCCAGTATTTTGCCCTTTAGAAGATCAGACTTCGTCTTGCCTTTGGCTATCGGTTCAAGCATTTCTGCAGTATTGAGGACATGATCGATCATATCCCTTGAAAAGGATTTCATCGAAATGATATGCAAATCTTTGAAGCTCATTCACCATGAAGAAGAATTGCATGAAATATAATGTTTGCCTATGATAGTTATAATAAAAATAAAATATTGATATGATATCCAGATGGAATCATTCAGCAAGTTCCGCTCGGAACTTCATCCAGCCCTTTACATCTTTAACTGTACACTTCATAGCATCTTCCTTGAATTTAGTCATCCGCTCAGGACCGGGCAATTCATCGATCTCTTTCAGGTCCATGACAGCTCGCAAAAGACCCGCTGTTTTGTCAAATATCCCTTTTGCTTCCTCAAAGGTCATAGTTTCAGTTTCCAGGACACTTTCAAATGACCGAGCTTTCTTAGAAAGAGAAACAATACAATGCTCTATTTGTTCCTTATCTTCATCGTTCAAATCTGGCTTATTGATAAGTTCCCATGTGATCTCATGAAGCGGGAACATTTTCCCATTGAACTCAACCTCATCAGGAATTCATTCACCACACCAGAACAATTGACGATGAAGTCCTGCAAGGAACCTTTTGCGCTGCTTTTCGGTCAATATATCTTCTTCTGCCATAATATGAGCTCATTAATAATGACTTAGTTTTAACAAATAGTATCAACTATTAAGTATTATAACCATATACCCGGATAGATTTATACTTATTCAACTACACTACGTAAGTTCCAAAGGGTGATCATATCAACACAATAATTCAAGTAGCTCTTGACCTGCTGGAAATAGACCGCGCCATCCAGATCGCAAAGGAAGCCATCGAGGGAGGCATAGACTGGATCGAAGCAGGAACCCCACTTATCAAGAGTGAAGGAATGAATGCCATTCGTCAACTGAGGAAATCATTCCCGAACCATACAATCCTTGCCGACATGAAGATAGCAGACACCGGTGCATTTGAAGTGGAGATGGCCGCCAAAGCCGGTGCGGATATTGTCATGCTCCTGGGAAATGCCGATGATTCCACGGTCCTTGATGCCGTCAGATCAGCACACAAATACGGAGTGAAGCTGATGGCCGACCTGATAATTGTCGAAGATCCAGTATCAAGGGCAATTGAACTGGAACTAATGGGTGTCGATTATATCAATATGCATACCGGGATCGATCAGCAGATGACCGGCAAGGACCCCACTCCCATACTTGAGAAAATGACAACAGCAGTTAGCATACCGGTAGCTGCAGCAGGAGGATTAGATGCTGGAAGTGCTGCAATGGCAGTAAAAGCAGGTGCAAGCATCGTTATCGTAGGAGGAAATATAACGCAATCCGACAATGTGACCGGAGCTGCGAAAAAGATACGAGCAGCCGTTGATTCAAACGAGATCCCTGAAAGAGCACATCGGACCCTCGAAGAAGAGATCCGACAACTGCTATCAGAGGTTTCCACCCCAAACATAACCGATGCAATGCACAGGAAAGGAGCCATGAATGACATCCACACAATGGTTGCCGGAAAAAGAATGGTAGGTAAAGCTGTGACAGTTCAGACATTCGAAGGCGACTGGGCAAAAACTGTCGAAGCTATCGAAGTTGCCGTCAAAGGAGACGTAATTGTCATCTACAACGGAAGCCGACATATATCACCATGGGGAGGACTTGCCACCCTTAGCTGCCTTAACAAAGGCATAGCAGGAGTGGTAATTGATGGTCCAGTAAGGGATATCGAAGAGATAAGGACTATAGGACTGCCCGTCTTTGCCACCAGTAATGTACCTAACGCAGGAGACCCGAAAGGATTTGGCGAAATTGGGGCATCCATACACTGCGGCTCACAAAATGTCAACCCTGGAGATTACATAATAGGAGATGACAACGGAGTGGTCGTAATACCAAAAGAAAGAGCATATGAGATAGCAAGGCGTTCTAAGGAAGTTGAAAAGAACGAAAAGCGTATCTATGAAGAGATAAAAAGAGGAAGCACGCTTTCTGAAGTCCTAAAGCTCAAAAAATGGGAGAAAATGTAAATGATAGAACTATTGAAAGTGCTTGTTTGTCTGCTATTTCTCCTTTACTCCTGCTATTCAGATATTAAGACACGAAGGGTCACTAACAAGCTCTGGCCAATAATGCTCGGTGCAGCAGCCCCATTAATCATCTATGATATCGCACGATATGGCATTCCCTACGTAAAATGGACACTCATATCGTTCATATTTATATTCGTGTTCGTTTACATATTGTTCTATTTCGGAGCCTTCGGTGGTGCAGATGCCAAAATATTGATGGTGATATCATTGATACTGCCAATCTATCCTGCACTGGAGCTGATCAGCTACCATTTGCCTGTAGCAGGTATGCCCCCCATTGGCCTTTTCACATTCAGTGTCTTTGGGAACTCGGTCATACTCACCGTGGTCGTACCGCTGGGACTTTTCCTCTACAACCTCACGCAACCAACCCTGAAAGATACTCTTAAGAGACCTCATTACATGTTCATTGGATACAGATCATTGATCAAAGACCTTGAAAGGCCCCACATTCGCCTTATTGAACAATACGAGGAGAACGATGGGATCGTATCACATCGATTCACAACAGGGGGAATGCAGCTTGATGAGGATACAATCGCTATGATGAAGGAATATGATAAAAATGGACTCATTGAGAAAAGGACATGGGTAACCCCAGGACTCCCATTCATGATACCCATAACTGCCGGTTTCATCAGTGCAGTGATTTATGGAGACCTTATATTCCAATTGACACTTCATTTATTACTATAAATGGAATTTACTTGTTTCCTTTTTCAAAGGCAACTATCTCTTTCATAAAAACGGAACCATATTTCTTTAACTTGACCTCACCGACACCCGTGATGCCAATAAACTCTTTTTCATTATTAGGGAAGTTTGCAGCCATCTGCCTGAGACTGGTATCTGCAAATATGATATAAGGAGGAACATTCGCTTCCACAGCAAGCCTTTTGCGCAATTCACGAAGCTTGTCAAAGAGTTTCTTGTTCGGCCGTGATATCGGTGTTGGAGCTCTCTTAGCCTTTCCCGGAACAGACGTTCTTCTTTGGCTGCTGTACTTTGTAGACTTAGCCGGTGATCTGACTACCGTTGAGCTAACCTTTTTCGAACCACTAGATGCAGGTCGGGAAGATACAGAATTGCCCGGCCTTGACACAGTAGCAGGTGCTTTCCGTGGTTTGGAAACAGTTGTTCCCATCGAACGTGTCAGATGTACCTCACTCCCCCCAAGGACCTCACGGCTATTCTTGTTCAAAAGTAATATAGGGTATTTCCCTTCCTTCACATCAACATGACCCAAGCGTATCATTTCCCTTGCCATCTCCACCCATTCGGACTTAATGTATCCTTCACCAGTGCCATAGCTTTTAAGGCGGTCATGTTTGTAGCTTATTATTTTCTTGGACTTAGAGCCTGTAAGGATATCCACTATATGCGTCAGGCCAAACCGCTCATTGACCTCATCGACACAGGAAAGGAAGGTCCTTGCGACATCTGATGCATCATAAGTGTCACGTGGGTTCAAACAGACATCACAGCTTCCGCAATTATCGGATTCCAGCTCTTCCCCAAAATAATGTAATAAGGCTTTCCTGCGACAGGAAGTGCTTTCACAATAATCGATCATTTCCTGCAACTTCGTCATTGCGATATCGCGCTCGGACTTTTTGGGTTTCTGATCAATCAAATATTTGATCTTGTACCAGTCAGCCCGACTGAAATACAAGATGCAATCGCATTCAAGCCCATCACGCCCACCCCTGCCGGTTTCCTGATAGTAGCCCTCTAGGTTCTTGGGGAGGTCATAATGGATAACAAAACGAACGTTCGGTTTATCAATGCCCATACCAAAGGCAACAGTAGCCACAATGATATCGACATCATCCCTGATGAAACGTTCTTGATTATCCTGCCTTTTGGCATCATTCAATCCTGCATGATAAGGGAGAGCATGGAATCCTTCACGATTCAGTTTGGTGGAAACAGATTCAACACTTTTTCGGCTGTTGCAATAGATAATACCCGAATTTCCACGCTGACCCTTAAGGTAACTTACCATGTCACCATAGGTATTGTTCTTGGGTCGTATCTCATAGGAAAGGTTCGCACGATCAAAGCTTGCCACATAGACAGAAGGAGAGACCAGATCAAGTTGTTTGATGGTATTTTCCTTTACCTTCGCAGTAGCCGTTGCGGTCAGTGCGATTACAGGAACATCAGGGTACTTCTTTTTCAAAAATCCCATCCGCCGATATTCCGGCCTGAAATCATGTCCCCATTCAGAGATACAATGAGCTTCATCGATAGCGAAAAGACTTACATTGACGTGACTTAGCAGCTCCTGAGTGCTTTTCATGCAAAGACGTTCAGGTGCAACATACAATATATCCACATTCCCTTCGACAATGGCACGAGTAATTTTCTGAACTTCGTTATAACTCAACGTACTATTGAGGTAAGCAGCCGAGATCCCATTGCTGACAAGTCCATCCACCTGGTCCTTCATCAGAGAAATGAGCGGAGACACCACCACGGCAAGCCCATCCATTATGAGTGCAGGTATCTGGTAGCATATTGATTTGCCACCGCCGGTCGGCATTAATACAAAAACATCCTTTTTATTCAGAACATCATTGATAATATCCTCTTGGAGAGGACGGAATTCGCTATAACCAAAATATTTCTGGAGTGTTCTGTGCATATTGATACCGTGATTAAGCTAATGATACGATCCTAAAAATGTCTTTCAACATATTTAATATGCAACCATGCAGAGTGAAAGTAATTGAAATACTGTATTTGATAAAAAAGTAAAAAAATGAAACGAGTAAGGGAGTCCTTACTCATTCTTTCTGCGCTGGAAGAAGAATGCCAGTCCAATTATTGCCGCAATTGGGAGAGCCACTGTAGGGAATTCAGGGATCTCATTGTCAGTGAGGATCACTTCAGTGTCGTCATCATGCTGAGTGGTCTGAGCTGTGTCGTCACTGTTTATCGTAACAGCATTGTCAAGCATTGTTCCTATTGGAGTACTTGCACCAACATTCACTGTGACACTAACACTATCAGATGGAGCACCTGCTGCAAGTGTTCCAATTGTCCATGTAACAGTGTGTGTTGTGGAATTATAGACACCACTATCACTTGCTGATACAAATGTAACCTCGACTGGCAGAGAATCAACGATCATTACACTATTTACAGGATTGTTGTTCAAAGCATTGTCATAGCTGATCGCATAGGTCAGTGTACCACCCTGATATACCTGAGTAACACTATCGGTCTTTGCCATATTGAGTGGGTTAAAGGATATGTCCTTACCCGGCACACAAATACCTGTTGGGTTTCCAATATCACCAGTAGAATCGGTCAGATCAGATGGCTCGAGAGCAGGTGTACCAAGTGATGGATTAAATACAAGAATCCTATCAGAACCACCACTTGCCTGATTTCCTGTAGTAACATAAACAAGTCCTGTTGCAGGATCCACTGCAATACCAACTGCATTATCGAGTGAAACGCCACCTGGCAAGGTTCTTGTATTAACGGTTACTTCAGTGGAAGTGCCAAGATCATACTGGCTCAAAAGACCGATACTTCCAGCATTAGGGTATGCATTTCCTGTATATACATATCCATTTGTAGCATCAACAGCAATTCCCATCACCTTTTGAGAAACTGGGAAACTACCTGCAGAAGACCAATCTGCAGTATTAAATATTTTAACTTGTGTTGTCAGATCTCCAACATAAAGCAGATCATTTGCCTCATCCAGTGCAATTCCATATATCTGGGTAGTCCCTACTAGAGACTGAATCTTATTGAGAGTTAGCGTTGAAGTAGTTGCATCCCAATCATAGATATAAATGGATTTTGCACCACGGTCGTTTGTATAGACTTGTTGTTTGTCCTGGTCCACTACAATGCCTGCAAGATTCTTTGCCCCAGGGGCAGTTACTGTTCCTAAGACTGCGAGTGTTTTAGCATCGACAATATCGAAAGTACCATACCCTTCAAACGTAACGAACAAAGTCTCAGAGTCTGTATCTATACCCAAGCCAGCACCACCATAATGTGTCGGTACTGAGGTCATTTGATAGGTCAGTGTATTTCCTGATATATCATACGCTTGAATAGGACTATTCGCATTGAGATCCGCGTTTACATACAGTGATTTAGCCGATGCAGCACCTGCACCCATTACTACTATTAAGGCAACTAATAATGCAATATATCTTAATTTCATATTGTACCACCCCATTTAATCAAATATCCAGATTCATAATCTCCGGAGAACATTATCACTAAAGCAGAAAATGCCAAAAAAACTAAGAAAACAGGCATTTCTGCATTCTCGTCCCCCACAGACGGATATGAACCACTAATAAATAATGGTATTTGATTATATATATACATTATGAATAAAATTAAAATGATGGCATAAATATATTAATTTATACTAAGAAAAGATTGAAAATTCCATCGATACTATTAAAACCAACAAACATATTTGTTCTGTGCATATTGATACCGAGATTAAGCTAATGATACGATCCTAAAAATGTCTTTCAACATATTTAATATGCAACCATGCAGAGTGAAAGTAATTGAAATACTCCAAAAAAGTAAAAAAGTGAAATAAGTAAGAAAATCCTTACTCATTCTTTCTGCGCTGGAAGAAGAATGCCAGTCCAATTATTGCCGCAATTGGGAGAGCCACTGTAGGGAATTCAGGGATCTCATTACCATTGCCATTACCATTACCGACCACTTCAGTCATATCAGACTGGGTTGTCTGAGGTGTCTGATCGCTGTCGATCGTAGCATCGTTGGTAATTGTTCTCAATACCCCAGAAGATTCCTGCACGGTCATTGTGACAGAACCGGATTCGCCTGACACAAGATCTCCAATTGTCCAGGTAACAACTCCTGCACTTTCAACATAGGAACCAGTAGCACTTACAAAGGTTGTACCTACAGGAATTGTGTCAGTGATCTCAACATTGGTAACACCCGTTGGATTCGTATTAATGTAGCTCAAGTTGTAGGTTATTTGACTACCAGCAACTACTGATGTTGATCCATCATCCTTGTCAAAACCGAGTGGGTTATAGGATACGCCCGTACGAGGTACACAAAGTCCAGTGGGATCGCCAATATCACCAGTACTGTCTATCAAGGTCAAACTAGAATCAAATACCTGTACCATATCACCAGTGTAACCAGTGGTAGCGTAAACACGTCCGGTTTCTTGGTCTACAGCAAGTCCCATTATGCCATATGTATTAGTGATATTGCTCTCTGTCTTAGCAACAAGATCGTATTGACTCAACACATTGCTACCTGCAAAACCTGATCCTGTGTAAAGATATTTACCATCTTCGACTGCAATTCCTATTGCTTTCTGCCCAAGCGTAATAGTTCCCTGTTGAGTCCATGTAGCAGTGTCGTAGTATCTTACAATGTTATTATATGAAGCTACATAGAGCAGGTCGTTTGCCTCATCAAGGGCAATACCATAAGCATTTGCCCCAGTCAGAGTAAAAGGAGAACCTGTAACTGCAATCAAAGTTTTTGCACTTGAATCCCAATCATAGACATAGAGGTTGGAAGTACCTCTGTTCACAGCATAGACCCTCTGCTTTTCCTCATCGACTACAATACCTGCCAAGTTACTAGCACCAGGAGCGG
Source organism: Methanococcoides burtonii DSM 6242 (assembly GCF_000013725.1). Classification (NCBI taxonomy): domain Archaea; kingdom Methanobacteriati; phylum Methanobacteriota; class Methanomicrobia; order Methanosarcinales; family Methanosarcinaceae; genus Methanococcoides; species Methanococcoides burtonii. The sequence continues at coordinate 45,332 of NC_007955.1, read as the reverse complement.
TAACAGTGCCGGCAGCCGTCATGGTAGTCCCATTGACCAGATAGAGCTGACCTGAAGATTCATGCGTAATGAACAAATACCCCGAATTGCTGTCAATCGCAACACCCACTTCACCCCATCCAGAGCCAGTATTATGTGTTGCCTGATAGGATATGCCTGCAACATTGACATCATACGCCTGTATTGGACTTGATGCGGAGTTCGTGTTCGAAAGTACGTACAGTGATTTTGCAGATGCAGCACCTGCTCCCATAACTACTATTAAGGCAACTAATAATGCCATATATTTTAATTTCATATTGTACCACCTCATTTGATCAAGTATCCGGATTCACCTGCATCTCCGGAGAACAGCATCACTAAGGCAAAATATACCACTACAAAATAAAAACAAAACAGGCATATCTGCCTTTTCGTCCCCCACAGACGGATATGAACCACTAATAAATAATGGTATTTGATTATATATATACATTATGAATAAAATTAAAATGATGACATAAATATATTAATTTATACAAAGAAATGATTGAAAATTCCATCGATACTATTAAAACCAACAAACATATTAAAGCACAGTATATCTAAGAAATTCACTGAATATAATCATTATCACATCATAACTGGAGTTCACATTCATGGTAAAAGTCGAGAAATTCATACCAAATGCTATAGACAGAATCAAGGAACAAGCAAAAGGAAAGACGATAATTGCACTTTCCGGCGGTGTTGACAGTTCAGTCTGTGCAGTACTTGCATACCAGGCTATTAAAGATGACCTGATTCCTATATACATCGATACCGGTCTTATGAGAAAAGGTGAGACCGAAAGGATCAAAGAGATCTTTGCGGACATGAACCTGCAGACCATAGATGCAAAGGATCGCTTCCTTGACGCACTTGTAGGCATCAAAGACCCTGAAGAGAAGAGAAAGGTTGTCGGAGAGACATTCATTCGTGTCTTTGAAGAAGAAGCACGCGAAATAAATGCACAATATCTCATCCAGGGAACTATCTATCCTGACAGGATCGAGTCTGACGGCGGTATCAAATCTCACCACAACGTAGGCGGATTACCAGAACACATCGATTTCAAGGGAATAATCGAGCCTATAGATGACCTTTACAAAGATGAAGTGCGAGAGGTAGCCTGGGCACTTGACCTTCCTGAAGAGATATGCGAGAGAATGCCATTCCCAGGACCTGGGCTTTCCGTGAGAATAATCGGAGAGGTCACTGAGGAAAAGGTAGATGTCGTGCGTGAAGCGAACGCAATTGTAGAGGAAGAACTTCTTGAGCAGTTCAAACCATGGCAGACATTTGCAGCCGTCATAGGAAAAGGAACCGGCGTCAAAGGAGATGTACGCGTACATGGATGGATAATTGCTGTACGTGCTGTCGGTTCAAGGGACGGTATGACCGCAGAAGCACTTGAACTGCCCTGGGAGACCCTCATGAAGATCGAATCCAGGATCTCCGGCGAGATAGCATCAGTCGCAAGAGTACTTTACGACCTGTCACCAAAACCACCTGCAACTATCGAGTTCGAGTAAATGTCACTTAATAAAGCCGTATTAGATATACGCGAACGTCAGCGTATAAAACCATCATCTAACGATTATCCTGCTGCCGTATGGAGAAGCACAGACCACTGTGACGGGAAGACAGTTGATACACTGACCATCATCTTCAAAACATCAGGCTGCTGGTGGGGAAAGGCTGGAGGCTGTACAATGTGCGGCTTTGTTTATGATAGTGCAAAGATACCCCCACAACCAGAAGAACTTGAAAGACAGTTCGATAACGCCATGCGGAAGGGAGAGAAGTTTGAACGTTTTATGGTAAAGATATTCACTTCAGGAAGTTTCCTTGATGAAAATGAAGTGACAGCCGAAACAAGAGCTAACATCCTGAACAAACTGGCAGCCGATGAACGTATCTTTAAGGTACTTGTAGAGAGCAGGCCTGAATTCGTGACAGAGGAGACCCTGAAAGCCTGTAAAGAAGCACTTGGAAAGACAGCTTTTGAAGTTGCTATCGGGCTGGAGACAAGTTCTGACAATATAAGGAAGAATTCCATAAATAAGGGATTCACGTTCGAGGATTATATTACAGCCTCAAACGTGGCAAAGAACAATGATGCGAGCATGAAAGCATATCTGTTGCTAAAACCTCCATTCCTGTCCGAAAAGGAAGCATTGGAAGACATTGTCAAAACTGTCGATGATGTTGCAGCTCATGCACAGACCATCTCGATAAACCTATGCAATGTCCAGAATGGTACGTATGTGGAACAGCTCTGGCAGAGGAGCCAATACAGAACACCATGGCTTTGGAGTATCGTTGAGATCCTTAAACGAACAAAACAACGCCATCCTAATCTGGCAATAACTTCCGACCCCGTGGGTGCAGGTTCAAAACGTGGCCCTCACAATTGCAAGATATGCAGCAGGGATGTTTCAGATGCAGTACATCTTTTTTCACGTACCCAGGACCTAAAGGTGCTTGAAGGGCTGACATGTGATTGCAAACAGACGTGGACAAAAGTGCTCGAACTTGATGATTTTACCTATGGCAGTCCGATACTTGACAGATAAAGCCAAAAAAAGATGAGGGGACACCTTATTTGGTGTCCTTATAAACCATCGTACCAATACCCTGATCGGTGAAAAGCTCCAGCAATACTGAATGGGATATGCTGCCATCGATAACATGAACACGGTCCACACCGCCCTCAACACTTGCTTTTGCACTTCTCATCTTCGGGATCATACCGCCACTGAGAACTCCATCTTCTATCAGTTGTTCAACTTCGTCCACACCTATACGTGATATGCGTGTTGATATATCGGTCTGATCTCTGAGAACACCAGGCACATCGGTCATAAGTATTAATTTCTTTGCATTCAGAGCATCTGCAAGATCACCTGCAACCGTATCAGCGTTGATGTTCAGGGCATTCCCCTCAGAATCCATTGCAATTGGAGATATGACTGGAATATACCCATTTGCAGTCACAATATTGATGATCTCAGGATTGATGATCTCAGTATCCCCTACCCAACCAAGATCAACATCGTGTTCAATATCTTCGATTAGAATTTTCTGAGTGGGCTTTTTCTTTGCCAATATCATATTCCCATCTTTTCCGGAAAGACCGACACCTTTCCCACCATGTTTGCTTATAAGAGAAACTATACGGGTATTGATATTTCCGACAAGCACCATCCTGGCAATTTCCATGGTCTCATCGTCAGTTATCCTCAAACCGCCTATAAATTCCGATTTTTTGCCCATTCGGTCCATCTTTTCAGTTATTTCCGGTCCGCCACCATGAACGATCACAGGATGAATACCGACAAAGCGCAGAAGAACAATGTCCTGGACGATATCACTCATTACCTGAGGATCCACCATTGCATGTCCACCTACTTTGATCACCATAACAGAATCGTGGAATTCCCTTATGTAAGGAAGTGCCTCGATCAACACATTCTCTCTTTTTCCTGTCATATAGGTACAATAAAGATTATACATCGTATAAAGCTTTTTGATTTAGAGAACAAAAGTTAACAGTATAAAGCTTGAAAGAGATATCAACAGAAATTGTTAATAAAATTCAAAAAGAAGAACTTGCAGGCTCAGATCAGAACCTACAATAATTGAAAATATTAGATAGTTTCCAGTTTGATTATGCCTGGTTTCTGTTTCTTGACGAATGGCTTGTTGATCTTGTCAGGCATCCAGTCAGGTTTGTTCTTTGGTGCATCGACCATTTCTTTCCAACCCACGAAAACATGGATCTTTTTGGTGCCGCGCTCACGAAGCATGATATTATCTGGCTTCTTTTTGGTACCCTTGCCCCTGTTAGCAACCTTAAGAGCTGCCTGACGTGGCTGTTTACCCGTGAATACGCCGCTTTCGTTGCCTTTTTCGTCTCGTAACACAAAGTTTCTTGTTTCAGACATTTTATCACCTTACTAACCCGATATCGGTTATAGGTAGTTGTACTTATGAAATATAAATAGTTTTCTTTTAATGTTGCCTTTAGATTATGATTTTGGAGACATTATAGATAAAGAGGAATAATTTGGCATAAATATGCTATCCCTTCGGCTTAAATACAACAAAATATGAAATAATTACAGAGGTCGCGCCTGATATATTATGGCAACATAACAAAACATTTACATGCAATGAATTTGTTTGTGTTGGTTACTATTTAATTAAATATACAATTATTTACTTAATCCTTGTTAGAGGCTATAAATATGGAACTTCCAATTGCGCAATTTCCTGATGTACAGGCAAACAGACCGAAAATACCCATAAACCTTACACGCGTGGGTGTTACCGGAGTTAAAAAGCTTGTTGAGATAAAGAGAAAGGACAAACGTCCAATTGTACTTATCTCAACTTTTGAGATCTTTGTAGACCTACCTTCAGACCGTAAAGGTGCAAACCTGTCACGTAACTTTGAAGCTATGGATGAAGTCCTTGAAAAAGCCATCAACCTGCCAGTCTATGAGATAGAGAAACTCTGTAATGATGTTGCTAAAAGCCTTCTAAGACGTCATGAATACGCCACTCGTTCAGAAGTACGTATGAAGAGTGAATATGTTGTCAAAAGAGAAGCACCATCTACAAAAATGAAATGTCAAGAAGTAGTGGATATATTTGCAGAAGCGACCGCAACAAGACTTGAAGATGGGGACATCGATGTCAAGAAACTCATTGGAGCCGAGGTCGTTGGCATGACAGCATGCCCATGCGCACAGGAAATAATGAGAGACAACGCAAAAACTGCACTAAGGGAACTTGGAGTCGGTCTTGAGACCGTCATGAACTTCCTGAACAAAGTACCAATGGCTACCCACAACCAGAGAGGACGTGGAATTATATCCCTCGAGGTCAGCGGTGACGTTGATGTCTCCCTTGAGACCATCATCCGTATCATCGAGAGTTCCATGAGTTCAAGCATAGTAGAGCTCCTGAAGCGCGCAGATGAAGCACTTGTAGTTGAAAGAGCACACCAGAACCCTAAGTTCGTGGAAGATTGTGTCAGAACAATGGCACAAAATATAGTCAGTGAATTTGCTCATGTGCCTGACAGTGCACTCGTTACCATTAAGCAGATTAATGAAGAGAGCATACACAGACATAATGCATTTGCAGAAAGAGTTGCTCTTCTCGGTGATCTCAGAGACGAGATAAAAAATAATTGATGCGAGGAACAAATGAACGAAGTGCCCAAACCCGTTGATATCGATGGCAAACCAATTAATGTTGGCAGCAATGTACGCTATATTAACACCGACACCATAGGAGTGATAGAGGATATCACCACCGATGACGAAGGCACCTGGGCACTTCTTGACACAACACAATTATACTACAGGATCGATACATTGCAAATCACTGAAAAGGTATCGACCAAAGGAAAGGAACACGTCCTTACAAAGGAGGAAGCAAAGGAGCTTATAAAAGCGCATTCCGAAACCGGTCAGGAAAAAGTAGAAGACGTTTTTCAGGCAACTGGTGGCGGTTGATTCATCCGATCAACTTATAGAGTGCGCATACATTTCGCTGCACTTAACATAACTATTTTTAATACATTTTCACATCTTTATTAACATCGATTCTAACACTTTTTGATACAAGACCATATTACAGATCTAGTAGTGTCAGTGATCTTATCCACTCGCCTTTAGGCTCCCTCGAAGTTCCTACTACAAGTCTCTTAATATCGCCTACCTGTTCAACTACGCCCTGTGCTTCGATCAATTCCCCTTTTAGAGCCTGACCGGCATAGGTGTGAGTGTATGAAAGGACATGATCGATCTCATCGTGATCGATATTGTATATAGAAGGATTATCGAATGCCAGTTCTGCATCAGTTACCATTGCCTCGATTTTTGCAGTACCGATGTCTTCACCGCGGGAGATAGGCAAACTTATTTGATCCCAGTCTCGAACAAAAAGGAGATCAAAATATGTGCCACCGACCATTCCCCTGTTGCCCTTACGCTTTTCGTGTAGAACGAATTCTTCAAAAGATATCTCAGGGATACGTTTGTTGTAAATGCGACGCCACATATCCTCATCAATATCCTCAATGAATCCGCCCTTTGCTTTTGCAACTGCAATGACATCCCTTGCATTGAACCAGTCCTTGCCATATACAACAAAATCAACATCGGACATATCGTTTTGTAAGCCAGGAAGGAAAGAGCCGGTAACACCCATCTTTTCAATTGGGATACCGGCTGCATGCAATACTTCATAGACGGCTTTTACCCTCTCATCCTTTTTTATGAGTTCTGAAATGGGATCTGAAGGATGGAGAATGACCTTTACCTGATCCTCAGGAACTACATGGACATCCTGAACCCACTCAGGTCTGTTATTACGCATAAAATCAAAAGCAACATCGAAATCATATTTGCGGTAATTCACCCCATTGAGCTGACGTTCCCCATTCTCATCGGGTACATATCGTAGCACACACCTGACACCTTCGGGATGGAAATAGTCAGCAACTGCAAATATCCAGTCGTCTTTGGTAATTATAAAATCTCTGATACGTGCTTTAATCATTATTATCTTCCTGGTTTGGTTATAGCTAGGCAAATGTACTTGGGATTAATAAATGATTACATTGATTAATCGAATTATGAAAGTTCCAATGAAAGAGCTATTTCGTCACAATCAGGGAACTTATGACATTTGATGCAACCAATCCATATTTTGTGCGGGAGAGTTGCCTTGTCCACACGTTTGAAATGATTTTTCTCAAAAAAGACAGGTGCATACGTCAATGTGAAGACAGAGGTAGCCTTGAGTTCACGAGCATCATCAAGGCATGCATTTAACAATTGAGTGCCAATACATTTCCCCCTATATTCCGGAAGAATAGCAAAGGACAGGATCTCTGCAAGATCTGCCCACAACACCTGCAGACCACAGCAACCTACCACATCGCCATCGATCTCATAAACATAGAAGTTACGTATGGACTCATAGAGCTCACTGACAGAACGATGGAGCATAAGCTCCTGCTTTGCATAGAAACTAATGATGCTTTTAATCGCATCAACATCATTTAATGTGGCTTTCCTAATCAAAACACAAGCTCCTTAACCTGAAACATTATCAGAAGAATAATGGCGGGCGTGAAGGGATTTGAACCCCTGATTTACAGCTTAGGAGGCTGCCGCCATATCCTGGCTAGGCCACACGCCCTCGAACAACCCTTGTAATGTCAACCAATATTTTAAACCTATTGGTCAAAATACATCGCAAAAGAAAGAGATGAAAATAGAGAACAGAGCTATCCAAATGAGATAACATCGATGAGAAAAAATCGATTGGCAAAAATGATTTTATGACAAGTAAGATAAGATGAGATTTTTCAACAACAACTATAAATATAATCTATCATTATGAGGTGCAGCGCGAAATGCCCGTACGGAGATGAAAAAATGAAGATAGTACATGCCCAAACCGTTCTTGCAGAAGAACAATTATTAGCATTAAAAGACAAATGCAACAACACATCAACAAAAGAGGCACTTATCATTGCAGTTGAGCACTATATTGAATGTGAATATACAGATATGAACGAAGAGATGTGGACGAAAAAACTTGAGAAGATTGTTCAGAAGAAAAAAGAACAGAAGGCCTGAATTTCACCCTTTTTTGTTGAGTGGGCCAAATATTCAATTGCCCACATAACAGATACTTACTTATTATTTACCTGCCTTCCCCTAATTAAATACTTATCTTTTTTATCACCATCCATAATAGATTTCCATCCCTGATGAAAATTCGATTTTTTTCACAATATAGAACTTCATCCAAAGAACATTGTCTGATAAGATCAGCAATATAAGGGACATAGGGGGAAAAATACTGAATTGAACACTTTAAAGTAAGAACATTTCAACTAAAAAATGAATGTTCTGAATATATATGAGTTAAATAATATATGAATAGACAATATGCTAATGCCCATATAAGCACAATATATTTTACAACTTCCACATATAAACTAAAATAGTGATATCATGACAAATAAACTAAGTTCAATTCTTGAAAAGAGAGGTCCGATAAAAAAGATAGGGGTTCTTGGAATGGGATACGTAGGTATTCCTGCAGCTGCTTTATTTGCAGATTCTGAGAAGTTCGATCTTGTCCTGGGATTCCAGAGAGATTCGCCCAGCTCCGGCTACAAGATAGAGATGCTGAACAAAGGGGACAGTCCATTAAAAGGAGAAGAACCTGGCCTTGAAGACCTACTTCGAAAAGTCGTAGATGCAAATAAATTTGAATGTACCCCAGATTTTTCAAGAATATCTGAGGTTGATGCTGTGGCACTTGCCATACAGACACCATTCTTAGACCCGGCAAGTCTCCAGCCTGATTTTAGTGCCCTTATCGAAGGTATTCGTAATGTTGGCAAATACCTAAAGGAAGGAATGCTAGTAGTCCTGGAATCTACAATAACACCCGGAACAACGGATACCCTTGCAAGGCAGATACTTGAAGAAGAATCAGGGCTTAAAGCAGGAGAGGATTTTGCACTTGCACACGCTCCAGAGAGAGTGATGGTCGGACGCCTGTTAAAGAACATACAGGAACACGATCGTATCGTAGGTGGGATCGATGACAACAGCACGAAAAGGGCAGTAGAACTATACAGTCCTGTTTTGACAAAAGGTCAGATCATACCCATGACAGCAACCGCTGCCGAAGTTACAAAGACCGCTGAAAATACGTTCCGTGACCTTCAAATAGCAGCTATCAACCAGCTTGCATTGTATTGTGAAGCAATGGGAATTAATGTATATGATGTTCGAGCAGGAATAGATAGCCTCAAAGGAGAAGGAATCACACGAGCTGTGCTTTACCCGGGTGCCGGAGTAGGTGGGCATTGCCTCACCAAAGATACATACCATCTTGAAAGAGGAGTCACAACAAGCAATGGAGATCTTGACTATCCTGAAAATACAGATTCTTTATTTGTACTTGCAAGGAAGGTAAACGACTTTATGCCAGATCACATGTACTACCTGACACGAGAAGCCCTGAAGCGCATTGGTAAAGACGTGAGGGGATCAAAAGTAGCAATATTGGGTTGGGCTTTTATCAATGATTCTGATGACGCAAGAAATCCACCATCTGAGCCATATAGAAACCTTCTGATAGAGAACGGTGCTGAAGTGATGGTACATGACCCCCATGTACTGAACTACCCTGAAGTAGAGATAATGAAAAACATTGATGAAGTAATAGAGAATGCCGATGTCGTTGCAGTTCTGACAGGACATTCAGATTACTTTAAACTCGACCCAGCCTATCTTAGATCACTTACAGAAAAGAAGAACACCGTGATCGTAGATGGAAGGAATGTCCTCGACCCAGATGCCTTTATTGGCAATGGATTCGTTTACAAAGGTATTGGCAGGGGCGACAAGAACAAACATCCCATAATTTGATATGATGTCAGATCTCTTTTTAAAAAAAGGTGAGCAGTTGAAAGAACTGCCATCTTTATAATTTTTTGAATTGTCTATCCCGCGCATCCATTTAATAGTTCTATGTTGATCTTTGACCGCACTCACATTCAACAAATATTAAATTTTCATACAGTGTAAACAATATAGTTACATTTTTATAATTAAACTAAATATTTTCCTGTAGATATACACAGGATTGAACATCGTGGTCAATACAGACAAATTATATAGATCATTCTTAAAGAAGGATGCAAAAAACGATAACAAATGCTCATATAAAATACGGCAGACAAAGACTCAGAGATCAATCATATTTATGTGTTCGATCTGTGAAAATTCATCAACATTGAACGATCAGAACTGCCGTAAACAAATACTTTCAGCACTCCTCAGAGAACCACTTGTCGAAAGAATTGTCCTTTCTCATCTTTATGAACGTGATTACGAAGGCAAAGAAATAAAAGCCCTTTACGAACTTGCACACTTGCAGGAAACCCTTAGTAACTACATCAATCCGAACCTTTCGTTCAATTGTCATCAGGCAGCAACTGATAAATGTTGTTCAGATAGGATCAAAATGATCAAAACAATTATTGCAACATCAAAAAATGATCTATTCAGATAGATCCAGCTTCTCAGAGAACTTCAGGAAAGAAACGAAGGAATAAACGGACCAATTGTTGTAGATATAGTTCCCGAATGCGATGAATGTAATAGATTTACTAAAAGTTTCCAATTGATTATGGATGAAATATGGGAAACAAAACCGGGTTTGAGACAATTAATTGATACTGATGAAAGTACCCATCAGAAATTGATTATGACAAATTAATAAAACCAAGTGTTAGACCAGCATTTTCTACATCAAGAATATACATAGAACCTCCTGAACTATCGGAGTTCCTTGAATGTTATGAGATTTCACACCACAACGGAAGAGATCTACAAGTCTCCATCTATGAGATGACAGATCGTCCTGAAAAACTGTACATGATAATTCCCAGAGAATACAATCTCGATACAAATACTCTTAAAATGATAGAGAGAGTTCGAAAAAAATTGATACGATTCAGACCGGATGATATGAATTTTGCAAACCCTGCCAACTCCAGTGAGTATTTCCGAAGGATCGGAAAGAAGATGATCGAGGAAGATGCAAGGTCACATAATATCGCACTTGCCCCTGCAGATGTGAACAGTTATTCTGAACTTCTGGCAAAATACACCACCGGACTTGGAATACTTGAAGATATATTGTCCGATACAAGGGTCACAGATGTTTACATCAATGCCCCGGCAGACAAAAATCCAGTGCATGTGCTCATCGATGGAGATGAATGCATCACTAACATATTTCTATCACAGGATGACCTGGATTCGATGGTATCAAGATTTCGTGCCATAAGCGGAAGACCTTTTGGAGAAGCTACCCCGATACTCGAGATGGAACTTAAGGAATTCGGCGTCCGAGTTTCTGTCATAGGGGACCCATTGAGTGCGAACGGGCTTGCATATGCATTTAGGAAACATTCCAGAAGACCGTGGACACTACCAAAACTCATTGCCACAGGGTCTATCTCCCCACTCACAGCCGGTTTATTAAGCTTTCTAATGGATGGTGAGACATCCATCCTCGTTGCCGGAGAAGTAAGAGCAGGCAAGACATCGCTATTGTCTGCAATGATAATGGAAATACCACAGAAATACAGGATACTTACCATTGAAGACACCAGAGAAATACCTATCGAGGATCTTCAGGAACTGGGTTGGAAGATGCAGGGAATGAGCTCTCGGTCATCCATACTTAACACGAATCTTGAAATTCGACCGGAAGTTGCACTAAGGGCAACATTACGACTTGGAAATTCATCGCTCGTTATAGGAGAGGTAAGAGGAGAAGAAGTAAAAGTTCTCTATGAAGCAATGCAGGTCGGAGCTGCAGGCAATTCTGAACTTGGTACGATCCATGGGGCATCTGCAAGTGCAGTTTACGAAAGGATAGTACATACGCTTGGAGTACCTCCAGCCTCATTTAAAGCAACAGATGCCGTTGTAGTCTGCACAAACACAAGGGTAGGCGGAAGTATGAGCAAGAAGAGGCGTGTTACCCAGATATGCGAAGTGGTCAGTGGCTGGGATGAAACTGCAGATGCAAATGATATTTTTGCAGACATCATGGAATATAATGCTGCAACAGATTCGCTTGTACCCACCGATATTCTTGACAGGGGTCAGTCTGAACTTGTTGGGAAAATAGCTCACAAGTGGGGAATCTCGATAGATACCGCGTCCCTTAACATCCGCATAAGGGGAAAGATAAAAGAAAAGATGGCAATTGCAGGACAGACCAATCCGGACCTTATAGAAGCAGAAGCAGTCAGCAAAGCCAACAATATGTTCTGGCTCTACATGGACAGGGAAAAGAATGGTTCCGAGGGACCTGATTATGAAAATGTCTATCAAAAATGGTCAGATTGGTTTGACAAATTCTCTTCAACTTATATCTGAAATAAAGTGGCGGAATTCAAATGGAAGCATCCCGGAATTGGTATATTCGAAGCTGTAAGTTCACAGTCCACCACTTTTCCCATTTCATAAAGGACATGGACAGTTTTGCCACAAAGGCCGAAAGGTCCGTCAGTCAGGAATATCGTGATTCAATTACTTTTACCGGATTCGTGATAGAGCCTTTTGAGACCGTGATGTTCTCCTATGTTGGTACATTTGCCACTTTAGCATTGTTACTGCTCTTTGACACCCTATTATTTCAGATAACGACATTCGACCGTACTATATTAACACTTGTAGTGGTCCTGACAATTACTTTACCCTGTGTGTTCTTTTGTACCTTAGTGAATATGTGAAGATACATGCAAGATACATGAAGATACAGTCAATAGGTGATATTCCAGAGGTCTTAAGCTATGTAGTGATGTCAATGAGACTTGTATCGAACATGGAAAAAGCAGTCCATTTTGCAGCCAGCCATTCGAAGAGACCTCTTGCATATGACCTTCGGAAAATGTTATGGAACTTGCAGGTTAGAACATATTCCAATATCGATGATGCACTTCTTGATTTTGCTGACATGTGGGGAAAGAACAGCGAACATTTCAAAAGGTCACTTCATCTTATCAAAAGCTCAATTAGTGAACCTGACGAAGCTCAGCGTATAATAACACTCAATCGCGCCCTTGACATCGTTCTTGATGGTACGAAAGAACTGATGGAACAATTTGCATCGAAATTAAAAACGCCCACATACATCCTATATTCGATATTCATATTGATACCACTTGCACTGGTCGCATTACTTCCTGCAATGACCGTTGTTGGATTCAAGTTCAATATTGTGACGCTGGTCATACTCTATGACATCATTCTTCCCCTTGCGACCTTTGCTTATGCTGAATATATCCTAATGCAGCGACCAGCAACCTTTGTACCTCAGAATATCCCAGATACACACCCGGAGCTAAAGAACATTGATCAGAAAAAACGCAATGGATTCATTATAGCAATTATTGTGGGAACGCTCATTAGTATCTCTGGTTATACATACAAATATATTGGAAATCCATTCAACATAATATCTACAGGTACGCTAAATGGTATCCTACCACCCACACTCCTGATAATATGGGGGGTCGTGATCGCTTTTTCAATATACATGAACGCTGCTTATTCCCCATATAGAAGAATACGTGATGAGATAAAAAGGATGGAAAATGAATTTGCAGATGCATTGTTCATTCTCGGGCGGCGTATCTCGGAGGGCAGGGCAGCAGAAGAAGCATTTGCCCACACTGCAAGAACAGTGCAGGGATCCCATATCGGAAAAGCATTTGAAAGGATCTCTACCAACCTGATAACGATGCGAACGGATATAAGGACTGCAATATTCGATGACGAGTTCGGGGCTTTCAAAGATATTTATTCAGACAGGATACAAACGACTATGGTCATGTTCACTGAAAGCATACATAAAAGTCATCAGTCGGGATTGCCATCATTAAACTTGCAGATCACTTGAAGGAGCTTCAGGTGGTGGAACAGAACATAAAGCATTCTCTCTATGACATGACATCTACCATGCGAACTACAGCAATCATATTTGCACCTCTTATAGCAGGAGTTACAATTGCACTTTCAGAAGTCATATCAAAAATATTGCAGAATATAGCACAAGGGATGAGTAGATTACCAGAGGAGATCATGCCCGGACCTGCGAACATCACACCGGAGAACCTTGACCAGACAATTGCCCCAGAGCTATTCATGCTAGTCATAGGGATCTACTTGATACTGATCACAGCAATACTCACAAGATTTTCAAGCACTATTGAGAACGGTGGAGACAGAACACAGTTCATGTATGACCTGGGACAAGGATTACCAATTTCTATAATCGTTTTCACTGTAACTGCCATTGCGGCAAGGACATTCTTCAGAGGGCTTATCTGAGCTACTAAGAACAAGAATGTGATATTATTGGCAGATCATTCGATATAGACAATGGCCTTTATGAAGCATACCTTTGCGCAATCCATACAGAGAACACAACGATCATGATCGATGGTCACTCTATCATTGTGAAACTCTAAAGCATCATGAGAACATATTAGAGCACATTTTCCACAATTATTGCATCCTATGATGGCCATATGGCCTTCAAGACTCGCCATTGTCAAAGATTATGGTACAAAATAGATAAGCACTTTGCTTTAAAACATGCTTATATATCAGAGGGCATATGAAGGGATACTATGAAAGAAATGATCCAGACGGATAAAGGGTCTTTCTACAATTTTCTAACTGAAGGTTGCAGACTCTGTCAACAAGGTGCCAAAATGGTACTATTCATCACAGGTATATGTGATAGAGGATGTTTCTACTGCCCCCTTTCCGAAGACAGGAAAAGAGATACAGTTTATGCGAACGAAAAGGCAGTTGAAACTGATGAGGATGTTTTGTGCGAAGCACATACGATGGATGCGCTAGGCACAGGCATCACCGGAGGTGAACCTTTACTGAAAAAAGAGAAGGTTATCCATTATATAGAACTTCTCAAAGCAGAGTTTGGGAAGGCACATCATATTCACCTCTACACATCCATAGCACCTTCAAAAGAAACACTTGAAGCTCTTGCTTCTGCCGGTCTGGATGAGATACGATTCCACCCACCGCAAAATATGTGGCACGTTCTGAAAGGATCCGCTTATGAGAAAGCGGTGAAGGATGCAAAATATCTGGGCATTGAAGTAGGGTTCGAACTGCCTTCGATAAAGGGAGTTCTCGAGTTGAAGGACATTATTAACGAGATGGGATGCTTCCTGAACCTTAACGAACTGGAATTTTCAGATAACAATGCCATGGAACTCACAGGAAGAGGATTCATGCTTAAGAACGATATAAGCAACGCAGTTGAGGGTTCTGAAACATTTGCCCGGGAAATTGCGCAGTATCTCCCAAAGATGCATTTCTGTTCATCAAGATATAAAGATGCAGGGCAACTTAGGGAACGACTCATTAGAACTTCTAAGCAGACCGCCCGCCCATTTGATGAGATCACAGAGGATGGGACACTGCTATACGGATCCATAGAAGCAAGCGATATAGAGGAACTTGTGAGCTTCTTAAATGAAATAGGAGTCCCTGAAAAGATGTTCGCAATAAAGGAAAGGGCAATAGAATTGCCGGGGTGGTTTGCCGAAGAAAATGCCCAGGAACTTAAAGAGTTTGGATTCGTGCCATCAATTATCGAAAGATATCCTTTCAAAGATGGTCTGGTAGTCGAAGTTATACCGCTTTGATACTAACATTTATAAGGATTAATGCTGTAGAGAAAACGCATTCTGCATCAGAAATCAAATATATTACCATAAATTTATAACTTAAAATCACATAAAGACAATTGAGGTGTTTGTGCTGGAGACTATAGAAGACCGGGTTAAGGCGAGACTTATAAAATATTTGGGCCGAGACGATACCGGAATACGGGAAGTTGTTCTGAAAATGTTCCTAGACGGAGGCACTTTCACTACAAGTGATGTCTACAAACATCTCCATGAAAAGGAGTTCGATGTAAGCTACAGAGGAGTTTCAGCCATGGTAGGGCTTATGAACACAAGGCTTGGAATACTCAGTATCGATGTTACAGGCGACCATAATCTATACCTGTTGAAAGAGGACTACAAACCAGTAGTTAAGTCCGTACTTGATAACTACTGATCGTCACTAAAGCTCATACTACTAATTGATGTGGATGATCAGTTTTGGTACTGTCAAACAGTTATTGTTACAATTTATACATCCACAATCAATCAATCAATCAATCAATCAATCAATCAATCAATACCAAGATCTGATCTTTTATGACATCACCATTAAATCTGTTCTATAATATATATGAAAGATCCCTTCTTGCAAGTATGAAAGGGAAAGCGGTTCCAGAGCATATTGCGATAATTATGGATGGGAACCGTAGGTTCGCTGGCAAATTAGGGAAAAGGGTGGATTATGGCCACTCTCGCGGTGCAGATATTACGGAGAGGGTTATCGAATGGTCTTATGAAATAGGAGTTAAAGAACTCACAGTATATGCTTTTTCTACAGAAAACTTTAACCGCACCGATGATGAGACTGTACGCCTTTTTGAACTTATTGCTAACAAATTTGACTATATGCGCAAGAACGAGCGTACCCATGAACGAGAGATAAGGGTGCGTGCTGTCGGAGATATTGGTCTTTTGTCCAAAGAACTTCAGGAAGCTACCCGAAGGATAGAGGAAGCTACAAAGGACTACAGAAAGTTCAAACTGAACGTTGCTATTGCTTATGGCGGCAGACAGGATATAGTACAAGCTGTAAAAAAGATGGCGGATAAAGTGCTGATCAATGAACTGATGCCTGAAGATATCAGTGAGAACACTGTTGCAGAGCATCTATACCCCATAGAAAGTCCCTCGGTCTCGAACGTAGACCTTATAATCCGCACAGGTGGAAATGAAAGGATCTCGAACTTCCTGCCATGGCAGGCCAATGGGAACGAATGTGCTGCCTATTTCTGCGCACCTTTCTGGCCAGAGTTTAGGAAGATCGATCTTTTGAGATCGATACGCATTTATCAGACACGTCTTGAAGAACAAAAAAAGTACGAAAGACACCGAGAAGAACTTTTCTTAAGCAAAATGCAAGATCGCTGTAAAAAAGAAGAACGTATTTGAAATTGAGCTTTTACACAAAACACATTGGAAAAAGAGGAATGAAGCCGTAGTGAAAATAAATAGTTTGACGGGATGGAGGAAACTACGGCTGAATGTTGCAGAAACTCATCTGCAAACTCTTAGAAATTCTTCAAATTGTTCATAATATCTTGCTCTGTTTATCAATTCTGTAAAGAAATCATCCATTTTAATTCACCTCAACTGATAGTACTACTTCTGCATATATTAAAGACTGCCAAGCGGGGTGAAAGTATTATTTATTTTCACTAATGAAGACGATCAATAATGGAGAATTGTTAATCTGAAAGCTGGCGAATATCAGAATAAACTGCTATCGGACCCAGAAGAGTTATTTCATTGTGCAGGGCTACAGCAAAATATCCAGATTTTCTAGAGCAACCCGCCAATAATCCAATGTCATCAAGAGGCATCATTGGTCTGAACTTCCAATCTACGAAATTCTTTATTAGAACAGATTACGAGCCTATCGATTTGAGTAATGAGGAGGCTGAATTACTGGAAGCTATTTCCAAGAGATCTACATCAATAAGGGAGATAAGAAATCGTTTGAATAAGCTACCCATAACGAAACACTTTGAGATGCTTATGCAGAAACGTTTGATACAGCCAATTTATTAAACACGTACTCTGAAAAAGGGAAGAGAAAGCTTCTATGAACACTAGGAAGCTTTAGAACATGCATTCAGACTTGGTAATGAAATTATCCACAAGCCGTAAAGAATGCTAATATGGATAATGGTTCGGTGAAACTAAGTGAAAAAGAATGAGCTTTTCATGGAAAATTCAAATCCGCTGATCGAAACAAAAATAATCGTTCTTGGAATAGCTGAACATACTGAAAGGGAAGTAATCTCAATTTAAGGTTACATCGGTTAGCCACTTCACTCTTGTATATTTTTTGAAAAAAATAAAGATGTTGTATGCACAATTGCTATCGAATTTAGATATATTGCGTAAATGTGTCAAAAACTGACTATATGGAAGCAAAAGAGAGTAAAAGATGCATCGGTGTTTAATAATTAAATAGAATATGATGCGGGAGGTGTGATTCGAACACACGAACTCCTACGAGACTAGGCCCTCAACCTAGCGCCTTTGACCTGGCTGGGCAACCCCCGCATTTCGTTGTTGTTTATTGAACTTATATCCCAATGAACTCAGGATAAATCGATTCCATATTAGTAGTATGTTTGGTGCGGGAGGTGTGATTCGAACACACGAACTCCTACGAGACTAGGCCCTCAACCTAGCGCCTTTGACCTGGCTGGGCAACCCCCGCACGGGAATACTTCAAATTAAATAAAGTAAAAAGGAAATCAGATTTCCCAATTTACAATGTACTCAAGATGTTTTGCATCTCAGAGGCTTTCCCCTTAATGGTATTCACTGCATTTAAGATTAACTGTTGAGCAGTGTATGAGCCATCAGATTCCATAGTAAAAATGAAAGATTTTTCATCTGCACTTACAGTAATTGCATTAATGTCGCAGGAATCCTGACAAAGCCTACAAAGTGAACACTTAAGAAGGTCTTCATCGGCCACCATTGCAGATCCATCAATGAGTTGAATGATGTTCCTAGGACAAGAATTGATGCAGATGCCGCACCCGTCACAGCCTTCAAAGGTTACAATAGGCATGATCTTGTAGCCGCAGGCAACGCCTGCCTGCCACTTTGCATGCTTGTTACCGTAGCCCATATGAGCAATTGCTTCAAGTACAACCTTCTGCCCCACCCTAAGATCAATTATAGGGATGTTCTTGTCTGCTGGTTGAACATTCGGATCAGATGAAACAATATCACCGGAGTGAACGATCGTCTGACCACTCTCATCTGTTTCTACACTGAGTGTCAATGAAACAGTACATGCAGGGCAACCTGCCCCATCGCATGTACATTTATCCTGAGGAACGAAGTCGTCGAAGCTGGTAGTGAGTGGGATCAAACCCAATCTCAATGCCAACTGTTCGTCATACAGAACAGAAGTATTGTTATAGATATTCACGTCATCGATCGCAAGCGTAGGTACGTCGGCAAGCATTGCGCGACGAACTCCATTTGCGAAAGCTGCAGTTGTATTTGACAGTATGAACTTTGCTGATCTGTCCGATAACTCAAGTATATCGATTTCCATAAAATAACCTCTGTCCTTTGTGATTATACACGCCTTCCGCCTTTTGGACGAGTTCCATCATGTGGAACTGGTGTTACGTCTTCGATCCTTCCGATCCTGACGCCAGCTCTTGCAAATGCCCTGATAGCAGCCTGTGCCCCTGGTCCAGGACTCCTCTGCTTGTTTCCACCCGGTGCTCTTACCTTGATGTGGACACCCTCGAGACCCTTGTCCCTAAGAATGTCTGCAAGCTGAGTAGCCATCTGCATAGCAGTATATGGGGAGCTTTCATCCCTTGCTGCCTTTACAACCATTCCACCAGAGGATTTTGCGATGGTCTCTGCGCCTGTGAGGTCAGTCACAGTGATGATAGTGTTATTGAATGAGCACTTGATGTGTGCAACACCCCAGATTCCGTTAGCCATATTTAATTCCTCCTTATTCCTCAACCACTGATGCTGCGATCTGTGCAGGCCTCTCTGGATGAGATTCCTTGGTCATAGGTGATGTACCGTAATATTCGACATTCATCTCCTGCTCCCTTGTTACCATCATACCAGGGACTGTTACCCTCTTACCATCGATAGCGATATGTCCGTGTGTAATGAACTGCCTTGCCTGACGTGCGGTGCGGGCGAGTCCAAGTCTGTGGACCTGGGTCTGAAGCCTGCGCTCCAGAATAGCCTCGGTCTGGAGACCAAGAACATCATCGATATTGGAATCAGATTTGAGAATTGAGAACCTGATAAGTTTTGTAAGGAGCTGATCAGCTTCGGTCTTTGAGTGACCTATAAGATCAGATTCTGCGGACTCTGCAAGAAGACGTCTTGCATCTCCCCTGAACCTTCTCAGAACACTGAGTGATTTCCAGAGTTCCCTTTTGTTACGGAGACCATACTTCTTAACGAGCTCGACCTCGGATGCCATCCTTTCTGCTTGCCATGGATGTTGTGGAGTGTCATAGCTCTTTGTACTTTTACCTGGATATGCCATAGTTCATCACCCTCATTTCTTCTTCCTGACACCAATGGTGCTTCCACGCCTGCCGGTGGATTTGGTTCTCTGTCCTCTGACCTTGAGACCTCTCTCATGTCTGAGACCACGGTATGCACGTGATTTCTTGAGGTCGTTAAGATCTTCTTTAAGTGTCAGAATGATGTCCTGACCAAGAAGGTGCTTGTTTTCCCCTGTTAAAGGGTCAAACTGTCTGTTGAGCATCCATTTCGGAAGTTGCTCTTCGAACTTATCAATAGTTGAATCCAGTTTTTTAATATCTTCGTCAGAAAGGTAACCGATCACTGCGTTTGGGTCGATACCTGTACTGTCAACGATAACACGAGAGGTTCGTAATCCGATACCACGTATACCGGTCAATGCATACTTCACTGGCTTTTTGCCCTGCAGATCAGTATTCATTATACGAACCAGATGTCTTATTTCTTCATCTGCCATATATTGTCCTCCTTAAGAATGCGATATCGCACCCCGTAGCCTCGGAACTTATCTGTTCCGACACAGCCATGTGGCTTTATAAATTTTTATAAATTCAAAAGCGACTTCGCTGAATATGCCGTTTCTGGTATATAAAGGTATTCATCTAAATGAAATACTAACAAACTTATCTCAAAATAAAAATATGTATTTGGACGCATATTGCCAAATCCGCAATCATCCATATTCAGCATTGAATCTGCATATAACTGTCCATAGCCCTTTCAAAAGGAACCCTCACAAAGCAGAAAATGGCTCCAAGACACTGATCACGTCTCGAATTCAGGGTGCTTTCTAAAAGAGATATTCTCCATAACAGCAAGAAGAGCACCTGCAATAATAAACACACACCCCAAAACCGTTTCAGCAAATATTACACTATGCAAAAGAGCATAATCAAAAAATATCCCACTTACAGGCTCAAACATAGCCAGTATACTAGCAGTCTGAGTTCTTACCTTTGACAAACCAGTGAAATAGAGAACTCCACTTATACTTGTATTCACCACTCCAAAAAGAAGCAGTAGCATAAAATTGTCCTTAAGTACCGGGACCGTAACATCCGATGCAAAAGGAAGTAGCACAATTACACAAAATACTGTTGCCCAGAAAAATTGTGCAAACCCTGAATATTCATCTCGGAGGTAGCGTGCATTCATGATAAGGAAACTGAACGATATACCCGAAAGAATACCAGCGATCAAACCAACAAAGTGCATATCACTAAATCCAGCACCAACGAGGTTTGAAGGGTCCACCACCAGAACAATGCCTGCCATAGACAGGAGCAATCCAACGATGCCAAGCCTCGTAGGTATTTCCTTGAGTACAAAGGGAGAGAATAACGTAACATACATAGGTGCTGTATAGAGCAACAAAATAGCAATTGACAACCCCGAATATAGAATGCATGTAAAATAAAAATAAATGGTCATGAGCTTGAAGATACCAAGAAGCAATAAGTGCTTACGTTTGCCTTTTATCTTGATAAGGTCCATTTTGCCTGTCAGATACACATAACCTGCAAGAAATATCACACCAATAAGAAGTTTGTAAAAGATAATAGGCAGAGTACCCATATCATTGATGAGAACAAGAAAAACACCCACCATACCATAAACGATACAGCCGGTCGTGATCTCCAGATATCCCTTGACAGAAGATGATGCCATGAACGACAAATGAACCACACATTATAATAGAATATTGCATCCATCACCGGTATGGATAAGTATAAGGTATAACAATCTGAAAATAAAAGGTAACTAATATGGACATCATATCATTCTACCCAGGATTTGGCACACAACACCTTATAGCTGCCATACTGCTCTACGCATATATTTCCTACTCTTTGCAAATAATAGCTGCCAAGACTCAAGTTGGAAATTCATGGATGGCATGGATACCAATATTAAATCTCATATTGATGTGCAGGATCGGAAATACATCGACCCTAGCACTTCTGGGACTGCTCATTCCATTAATAAACTTATTTATATTCGCATACATCTGGGGAGAAATAGCTTTTGCCACCAACAGATCAAGATGGTACGGATTACTCATAATAGTACCCGGGATTAATGTGATCCTCCCGGGATACCTTGCATTTACAGACTGAATGCGAGGATATTAAAAATACATGGCAAGAAATATACAGGCTGTCCTTTTTGATATGGACAACACCCTTTTCGATTTTCTGGAAGCAAAACTAATAGCATGCCAAAGGATAGTAGAGCACCTCGGCACAGGTGATGCAGAAGCAATGCTTCAATACTTTCTAAGAGAGAATACCGGTTTTGAAGACCTTGAGAACATACAGGACTACCTTCTTGACAACAAATTATATTCCGAAGATAACTATGCGATCAGTTGCGATCTATATGATAAAGTGAAAGTGGAAGCACTCGTCCTATATCCCGGCGTCATAGAAACACTGCAAAAGCTCAAAGAACAGAGACTGGATATCGCACTTGTTACGGATGCACAATCATACAATGCAATTAAACGTATCGAAAGAACACAGATTGGCAATTACTTCGATACAGTTGTGACAACTGACATGACCGGTGCAAAAAAACCCGACCCAAAAGTATTCCATTATGCACTGAACATTCTGAAAATTCCCCCATCAAAAGCTCTTTTCGTAGGAGACAGTCCCAGAAGAGATATCGAACCTGCCCGAAAGATAGGAATGCAAACTGCCTACGCAGCCTATGGTGATAAAAGAGAAAATGGACAAAAAGTAGAAGCCGACATCACCCTTTCAAAAATATCAGAGATAATCGACTTTATATTTGAAAAGTGAAGGGATCAGAACCCTTCGATCGTACCATTTTCTTCCTGATATCTTGCAACCGCTTTAGGAGCACCTTTCAGAAGCTTCCTTACCCGATTATAGACACTCGGAACCTTTTCAGCATCCAGTTCATTCAACATCTGTGCAAGGATATCCACCAAAGGCACATAATATATCTCTTCCATCAGATCTATATTTGCAAACACGTTCAGCATGCTAGTGGTACTATATTCATTGACATTAGAGAGCTTGGACAAGATCTCGCGAAGCAGTTCACGTCCAGCTTCCGTTTGCAGGGATATTTTCCTGTTCCTCGCAAAACCACCATAAAGAGCACGCTGGTCATTTGCCTGCTCGATACGGAACGATTCGGAGGCTTCGATCTGCCTGACAAGGGATACAGCATCCATACTGCTATTTCCTGCGACTATTGACAAGAAGGTCTCCCATGCAACAAGGCTTTTCTTTGACTCCTCCATGAACATTTCAAGAAGTTCCATCTTATCCTCAGCAGAACTGTTAAGATAGCGGTCAAAGGCTGCAAGTTTGTCACTTGCACAAGAGGCTTCATAGAATTGTTTCTTGCATAACTGTTGCACAAAAGGAGTATCAAGTGTCGCAAGTATTCTTAGAACCAGGTTCTTGACCTGACGGGCTTTAATGCAACGTGCCTGCTCTTCAAGAGTATCGTTCGCAGGAACTGAAAGCGTAAGGTATTTGTGATAGATATTAAGAATCGAAACGGTCCGGTTCTTTGCTATTTCATTGAGAATACGTTCCTTAACATCATAAAGGAGCTGATAGCGGTGAGATAAAGATACATCCTCAACTGATTCGAATATCGAGAGGAACTGGCCACCAACATCTTCCATAAGTTCATCATCAGTTATGAGCTCACTAAAGAGATCAATGAACATTTCAGAGACACGGGCATCCTTGTCTGCAATGAGCTTCATCTTTTCCCGGTCGACCAGAGTGTAATACGCAACGAACCTATTGATCATATCGTTATCCTTTTCCACCTGCAGGAGCAATTCATCATCGGAAACATCACGAACGACCTTCCCATAGAACGAATATCCACGGTTCACAGAAATAAAGGCAGGCAGGTCAACATTTTCCACAAGAACCTCAGCTTTTTCAGAAGCTATCCATTCAGTGAATTCTGCAATATCAGTTCCTTCATTATCCACTAATGCAGCCACGAAAGGGAATTCCCAATGAGTGCTGCCTTCCGGAACGACCTGAGCCAGATCAAACTTAAATGAACGGTTCGAGCTGTCGTAAGAAGTATTGATGTTCAAGACAGGGAATTTGGTCTGTTTAAGCCAGTTTTTGGACATTTCTGAAAAGTCCATTCCGGAGAACTCTTCCATCGTCCTGAGCCAATCCTCACCTGTTGCATTGGAATGACTGAACTTCGTATGATAACTATCAAGAGCACGTGCAAACGTTTCCTTGCCCATTAACGTTTCAAGCATCCTGACAAATTCCGGTGCTTTCACATAGGTGACAGCGGTTATCAGGTCATTGGGATCGTTAAAGCCTTCCGGAACAATAGACATCGAAGCTGCTCCGCTATCAATGGCAAAGGTACCCACCCCGGGATATAGCAGGTCCAAGACGTTCGCCAGACGGCTGTAGTTATCTCCGAAAAGGAAAGCATGGAACTGATGTTCAATGTGTACGGTCACCGCCTCATTAAGCCAGATCTCAAAAGGACTCCAGCCAGTGACCTCCGAACCATTGATATTGTGATAATATTCATGCACCTTGACACGTATCATGTATTCAAATGCAGGATCAGTGGTTTCCGGATATGGCATGATGCGGTTCGTGGTGATGGTAGTATTGCCGACATTTTCCATCCCGCCAAAATCAGAGTTCTGCATTCCGATCTCACGATAGACAGTACCGGTATATTTATAGCCCATTTTAAGAGAGCTATCAAGCTTTTTCAGTTCATCACGAACGAACTGGAGGTCTTCAGAGTCACCTTCTTTCTTCAGACCATCCCTTGTCCTGACAAGCTCATATATCTCTTTCCTCTTGTCAAGTTCATTGTATTGTTCAGGTCCGGTGAAAAGATATGTCCACAGAACCGAATCATAGAGAACATCAAGTGCCTTTTCTGCAGGATATATATCAGATGCCGGAGGGACCAGGAACTCGAGATTGAAAGTGTCGCCACAGGGGTATTCGAATTCTCTTGTGAAAGTGCGGTAGGTACCCACTCCCAAAAAGAAGAGATAGGTCGCCATGGGAGTGATAGAATTGTCATAGATGATCTTTGACCTGCCATTTCCGATGGAATAACGTTCATCGATCACATCACCATTGGATATGAGATTGGTGTAACGTTCATCTGCAATTATTGTTGTAGTGTAAGTGCATTTTGCAGTCATGTCGTCAATGCAGGGAACAATGCGCTGGAAGCCCCACTGTTGACACTGAGTGATCTGCTGAGGGGGTGCACCTGCCGGTGTTTCGTCATAATAGAGACCTTCGAGTACATTCGAGGTTGGCCTGCAAATGGTTTCCGTGTGAATGACAATTTCAGTGTTTTCCGGCACCATTGCAGGGAATTTTATGGACAGTATATATTCGTCCGGCCTGTAATCATAGGATATATCATAGTCCTTGCAACTAATGTCCTTTATTTCCAGATCACGACAGTTAAGGTCAAGATGATCTATCGAATTTTCAAGTGTCTTGACCTTCAGATCGGATGTAACATATGTATGGTCATTATATACATCGAACAAAAGGTCCATGTGAATGACATTTACAGTAAGCTCCCCAAAATCTTCAGGATAATATTTGTATATACGTTCCATGTGATCACACCTATTTTCCTAAAGTCATGTTAGCTTAAACATGTTTCTAAATAGTGATAGGCAACGGTCATTCAATATTCTGTGAGTAGGGGATAAAAGCAACACTTTTTCAAAGAAAAGGACACAATTATAGAAAGAGATAACTTTTTGTTGGTGATCATTTTGACAGAGCAGAAGAAAATACTCATGGTAATAGCACAGGAAAATTTCAGGGATGAAGAATTTCTTAAACCAAAGAAGGTATTCGAGGACAGTGGTGCAAAGGTGACCGTTGCGAGCAACACCACAAAGAAAGCAAAAGGCGTGCTTGGAAAGAAGGTCAGTCCGGATATCAGCATCTCTGATGTGAACATCGATGATTATGATGCAATCTCAATAACCGGAGGTGGAGGAGCAAAGCAATATCTGTGGGATAACAAGGAACTTCAGGAAATTGTCAGAAAAGCAAACGAACAGGGAAAGATCATTGGTGCAATCTGTATCGCACCTGTGGTCCTTGCCAATGCGGGATTGCTGGAAGGTAAAATGACCACTGTTTTCAAGAACGAGGAAACTGTGAAGATCCTGAAAGACAATGATGCGAAATACAGGGATAAAGATGTCATGGTCGATGGGAATATCATAACTGGTAGGGACCCAAATGC
Source organism: Methanococcoides burtonii DSM 6242 (assembly GCF_000013725.1). Classification (NCBI taxonomy): domain Archaea; kingdom Methanobacteriati; phylum Methanobacteriota; class Methanomicrobia; order Methanosarcinales; family Methanosarcinaceae; genus Methanococcoides; species Methanococcoides burtonii. The sequence continues at coordinate 19,183 of NC_007955.1, read as the reverse complement.
TGCCAACAAATATGGACAAGCTGTGATAAAGGCTTTGAAGTAAATAATACAGCAAAAGTAGTTAAGAAAAGGATAGAAGGAGAGGGATAAGATATTAGCGCCCTTTCCTTACAATAAAAGCCACTGCAGCAAGAAGTGCTATTGAGATGAAAGCACTGAACCCAGGAACCGGTTTTTCAGCTTCATCGGAACCATCGCCTGCAATTATGACCTTGTTGAACAGTTCTTCTGAGGCCACGAGATCATTTGTAACGGTCTCAAGGTTGTGTATCCCAAGACTTCCATCATTCTCTATTTTTGTCAGATAAAATTGACCGTTGTTGTAGTTTGCCCTTTGTGCCTCATATGAGTCAGTGCCGTTAATGCTCTCAAGTGCATTGCCTGCTTTTTCTTTTAATGAGTTCAGAGCAGAGATATGCGATTCAATAGGAGCCTGTTTATCCTCTATCAATGAGGCTAATGACGACTGATGACAGAGACTGCAGTTGTTCCCGGAATCAGGATTCGACAATCGTTCCGCATCAAAGTCGAATGTGTGCCCGGTTTCAACAACTTCATCATTAGAGATCTGCACCATGTGACAATCGACACAACCAATGGATGTAGGATGAGACCCATCCACATATCCAGAAGTGCTTACCAATTCCCACTGCGCATGTCTTACTACCGGAGTGTTGCCATCCATGACCACACCTTCGGTGTTATGGCAGTTCCCACACAGAAGGACCGAATCATCTATTCGAGGACCAGTATCGTGAGGATCATGACATGCAGCACATGAGATTGCCCATTCTTCCACAACTTCAAGATCATGAATACCTCCTTCATCCAGAGCATAAGGTTCAGCGTCTGCAATGTTCAATATACCCCCATCAGTGCTCTTGCATGCAACACATGATGCCCCACTATTCAGAACATAAGGCTCAGCAACTTCTGTTGGTTCTGAATGGCTTGCAATAGCCTCCATATCGAAGTCAGCTTCACCGAATTCGTTCCATTCATCATAAACACCTGAATGGCAGTCCCCGCAAACTTCAGAAGAAAGGCTGACGTTAGGCGCAGACGTGAACGGCGCAGATATATGAGCATCAAACCCGCCCGGTGATGCTGTATGACATATCTCACAGGATGCAGACCCGTGAGGTGATGAGCTCCAGACCGCATAAGTTTCCCCATGGCAGTCGCCACATTCTTCAAAGTCTACCGCCCCCACAACAGTTGTTAAAAATAGCAATACTGTTGTAACTACTACTATTGATCTTAAGATTTCCCCCATCATATGAATCATGTTAATATTGGACATTCCGGACATATAAAGATTTCTGATAGAGATTTAAGATTAGAGAGAATATAGAATCATGGCCTTTCATGTGATACCACAAATGAACTTGTTTCAAAGCTTAAGAACCGTGGTGATTTGTTGGCTGTTGGAAAAGAAACTATTGTGAAGATGGTTTGATTGATATATTCTTCAATGTTACAATTCATTTTATATGCATGTTTATACTTTATAGGTTGACAATATTACTTATATTTTAGATATAATAAATGTCTAACAAAAAAGGATGATAACTAATTATAGGAAGTTATCGTAAACTTTAAGTCTAATATGCTTATTTAGAGCTACTAAATTCAGCGCGATAATTAATTTAGTCTGTAAACAGTTATATCATTTTACAGATATATTTATTAATTGAGAATCAAAATTAAAAAAAAATATTGATTATTTATTTACACTTGGGGTGAAAAGGATGTTCAAAAAATGTATGGAAAAAATAAGTTTATCTCAAAAATATGATTCTTTAAAAGCTTTATCTACGAATGAAAAATTATTTTTAGAAGAGTACGTTGAGGACAACCGAGAACTTTTGAAGAAATTGTCCGAAATGTAAACTCCTTTTTTTATTTTTTGTTAATATTGCCCCCATTGTCATTAGGTTTTGGGCAGCATATTTTAAAAAGATTCCAAACTTGTAAGTACAAACCAAATCTTGTTTTTCTGAATAGCAAATCTATTTTAAATCTAAGCTTTCCAATGTGGTGTGAGTTAGCAGTTAGCCACAATTCAGTGTCTTCAACTTCCATTTGATACTTAGCAATACTTACTAAAAAGTCAAGTCGTTCTTTGCTATTTGCAGTAATTCTGTAACCTTTTGACTCAAGAAGAATGGATGCCACTGCAAATCCTGTCCTTTTGTTTCCATTATTAAATGCATGTCTTCTAGTGATTGAATCAAGAATTAGAGCTGCATTTCGGATTGGACTGTTATCGTTGCTAACCCGCCACTCAAATAGCCCTTCAAGAACTCCAATATCATGAATACCAGGTAAATAATCATCTGGATTTATAGCTTTATCTAATTCGATTATAAAATCATGAATTTGAATTATTTTATTAACATCTCTATTGCTCATATTCATACCATTAATTTAATTTTCCATAATCAGATCTCAAATTGTTTTTAATGTATTTATAGATTTTTTTATGTATCTGTATTATGAACATGAGTAGATATATTTTTCATCCCCATTTCCCTCTATCCTGCTATACTTAAGAATATACTCCCCATCGGTATCTTAACCTACATAGCAGAGGGACAAAAATACTATATTTACTAATATCTACTTTAATATATAAAATGGAGTACAATCAAAATAAATAGATCAACGACATCAACAAAAGCACTAAAAAAGAATTATACGCCGAGGGGGAGATTCGAACTCCCGAGGGGTCAAGCCCCACAAGCTTTCCAGGCTTGCGCCCTACCACTAGACTACCTCGGCAAAAATGCCAGATTCGTGCTGACTGGCGTTTATTTCGCCTTCCAGCACCTTGGATAAATAGCGGCATCCATTATTACCCTTTCGGTAATACAGGCTATGCCGTGACTTTCATTTTCAAGTTCATCTGCATTCATGAATGACCTGCAAAGTGCCACAGCTTCTCCTTTTAGAGTGAAAACGGCAATTTTGTCATCTTTTTGGATGCATTTACTGAATGAAACGATACCGGGAACTGCAAGGGAAGCACCCCTGCAAACAGCATCTACAGCACTATCACGAATGATGATCTTCGGCAGATGGGACAGACCTTCTTCCATTGGACGTACCAATTTGCGTAGTTCAGACTCATCGCCATCTTCCTGCCAGAACACGCATGCATCCTTGAGGTCATATAGTGATACAAGCGTATCCTCCCTGAACGGACCCGTTCCGGTTCTTCGAAGCTGCTTCATGTGACCGCCACAACCAAGGACAAGGCCGATGTCATGACAGAGTTTGCGAAGATATGTCCCTGCCTCACAACCCACTCTCATGAGCACTTCCCTACCTTCGATCTCAAGGACATCCAGATAATAGATGTTCCTGATCCTCAATTGCCTTTTGACAGCAGAGATAATTGGAGGGGTCTGGTAGATAGGACCTGTGAATTCCTTGCATGCTTTTCGGATCTTCCTATCAGGGATGTCATCATGCAAATGCATAACACAAATGTACTCTTTTCCGGAAAGACGCAGAGCTGAGACCGCTTTTGTTGCCCTGCCAAGCATCACGGGAAGCAGACCAGTTACATGCGGATCAAGTGATCCGGAATGTCCTGCTTTTTTCACACCGAGCATATCCCTTACCCATGCTGTGACCTCGTGACTGGTTGGGCCTATTGCCTTATCGATGTTCACAACACCCATATTAATATACTCAAGGATCGGTCGGTCCTGAGGAAGACAACCATATGCTGCATTGGTAGTTGCGTGAAATTTTTCCACCATAATATTAACATCTTTGGGAGAACGTTTAGATGAAACCATGAACTAAAACTCCATTAAAATTAAAAACTACCAGAGGCATCAATTGCTTTCTTAAGCATATCTGTGATCACAAACTGATCCCAGCGACTGGAATCGATTACTAAGTCATAGACAGAGAGATCATGGATATCAATAGAATGGATCTCTTTGTAGCGAAGAGCCTCTGAAGCTTCACGCTCTACAGTTTCCTGCATGCGTACATCAAAAGAAGAACCTTCCCTGTCAACTATTCTCTTAACACGCACTTCAAGAGGGGCCTTTATCCATATTTTAAGTGCTTTTTTTGCCATTTGACCAGCAAGTCTGCCCTCAAGTATAAGATTATCTGAAGAATTGGCGATATCTGATTGTCTCTTATCAATCTCGACATCAATGCTTGGATCAGATTCAGCGAGACGACCGAATTCAGCAAGGGTCACGCCACGTTCTTTTGCAAGACCCCTGAAAACATCACCTGCGGATATTATATCCACAGAATAATGTTCGGCCAGCAGTTTTCCCACAGTAGTAGTCCCACTGCCAGGCAAACCACTAATAGTCAGTAGCATGCTTAGACGCCACCGATATTAAGTGCTTTACGTACTACCTGGCTGATAGCCAGTGATGTAATGAAATACCAGAAGATCCAGTACTGAATAGGACCAATCACAGTCTCGACCAATATCTGGGTTCCCCAGAATGGAAATTCAAGGGATGCACCCGGATGACCACTTATGTAGTGGTATGCCCACATAAAGAGCGGAAGAGAGATTATACTGATATATGCCATTGGCTTGAACTGCTGTTTTGACATCTCCATCTGGTCGCCCATCATATCAGCACGCTGCTCTTCCAGTTTTTTAACCATATAGGTATTCTGGGAAAGCTGTGCCTCACGAAATTCCTTCTGGAATGACTTCATGCGCTCCTGTGTGTTACGCATCAGGTCCCAGTCAATTGTATACTTCTGTATGAGGGATGCATAAAGAGCAGTAATAGCTGCCATTATGAACAGCATTATGTGGAAGTTGCCTTCACCGACCATCATACTGATAGGATCCATAAAGACACCCATGATAGCACCGATGGACTCTCTTCCTTCCTGCCCAAGTACAACAATACCTATCATTAAAGAAATACCGACCGCCAGAACAAATTTTTCTGCGGTCTTCTTAAAATTAGAATCTGCCATGCGTCACACCTGTTTTTGTTTATTTGTACTGATCAAGGGTTTTACAGATATCCGAAAATATCCGATCTATTGCACCAGTACCATCGATGTCCACAAGAAGACCTTTCTCACCATAATAGCTTATGAGAGGTTGTGTCTTTTCCTTGTATGAATCAAGCCTCTGCCTGATAACATCTTCCTTGTCATCGTCACGCTGGTAAAGATCCGCACCACATGCATCACAAACATTCTCCTTTTTAGGAGGGTTGAACTTCATATGATAGCTTTCACCACACGTACACACGTACCTGCCACAAAGGCGGGTGACAAGTTCCTCATCAGCAACATCTATATTCAGTACGACCTCTAAAGGCATGCCGATCTCCACAAGAATCGAAGATAAAGCATCTGCCTGAGGAGTTGTCCTTGGATACCCATCAAGAAGATAGCCAGGCTTACAATCAGATTCAGCCAGACGGTTCTTTATGACACCAATAAGCACCTCATCAGGAACCAGTTCGCCTTTATCCATATAGCCCTTTGCTTCTTTACCAAGTTTAGTACCATCGCGCACATTAGCCCTCAGGATATCACCGGTAGATATGTGAGGGATCTGATAATGCTTATCAAGTTCTTTGGCCTGGGTGCCTTTTCCTGCACCCGGTGGACCAAACAATACAACATTCATCAATATATCTCCATTATTTAATTATTCCTGTCCGAAGAATGATCTGACCATTGGATGCATTTCCATCATCTGTTCAGATGCAATGTCCTCATACAGGCGATACACAATACTTACTGTAAGCAACAATCCAGTACCTCCAGCACCACCAATGGTACCGAGCAAACTTGCCAGAAGTGTCAGTACACCAATGAAAGCACCACCAATGATAGTGACCTTCGGGATGTACCTGAGCATTACTTTCTCGATACTTCCGACATTACGCCTGAAACCTGGGATCTGCATACCTGAATTGAATACCTTTTGAGCCGTTGGTTTTGCACCCATTCCGGTCGTTTCGATCCAGAACAGAGCGAATATGATACCACCTGCGATCAAGAAGAACGCATCAACGAACACATGCAACCCGACCTGCCACATTGATGGAACAGGAGCACCATATCCAGTGAACGTTTCCCTCACGAGTGATGGGATCCAGTCATAAGGACTGTTAATCGGTGAAATATAATACATGATGCCGTTGATAGGCGTTGAACCATAATATTCACCAAGTACGTTGATACCACGTCCTGAAAGCAGCAGACCTATCATCTGAAGGTTTGCCTGAAGTGCCCTTACAAGGATCATCGGAAGAACTGAAGCATATATAAGTTTTACGGGGAATCTGCCTCTAGCACCTCTCACTGCACTATGTGCAAGAGGTATCTCGATACGAGTACTCTCCACGAACACGACCATTAGGAATATAGCTACTGTACTGATCAGTGCAAGTATCCCACCTCTAATGAGCAGGAACATTACGCCTTCACTGGTCGCGATGTAATCCAACCCCACATTCTGGACTATGTATATCCATTTCGGAAGGATACCAATTGGAAGACCCGTAGTGTCAAGACCCCAATTGAACAGACCTGTTACGATCTGCTGGGAAACACCGGCCACGATGAAAAGTCCTACACCGGAACCAATTCCCCATTTTGAAACGATCTCATCCATAAAGAGGATAAGAACTCCACCAATACAGATCTGGATAAAGATGATCGCAGTAACGGCTCCGAGCCCTACTCCAAGTGCTGATGCTACACCAGCATCAGGCTGGATATAACCACCAACTATCTGTGGCAGAGCTTCAAGAATAATCATGACAAAGACCATAAATTTCTGTGCACCCTGGAAGAATGCCTGGTCTGCAGGATCGGACATATTGAGTTTGATAACATCAGCACCAACAAGAAGCTGAAGTACGATAGATGCGGTAACAATAGGACCTATACCCAACAGCATCAAAGAACCAGATGCTCCTGCGAAGAAAGCACGATATTGTTCGAACAGGTCAATAGAATCACTTGAAAGACCAAACAGTGGAATATTCGCCAGAGCGAAATAAAGCACAAGTATTCCAAGAGTCCACATTAACTTGTTTTTAAAATGCACATGCCCTTCCGGACTAGCTACGGCGGGCAATCTATTAAAAATCGGTTCCAAACTCTCCCTTAGACTCATTAACTACACCCTTAAATTAGGTTTGAAATCCAATAACAGGACATCAAAATCATTTGTACAGTATAATGATTGATAACAAATATAAAAGTAATGTCTAAAAAGACATTACTCTTTAAGTTCTACGCAGGATCCACCTGCAGTTTCGATCTTGCCCCTTGCAACTTCTGAGAAATTGCATGCAGTAACAACCATATTCTTTGTTACTTTTCCGGTACCAAGAACTTTTTCAATTTCCAGATCTGCAAGGTCCATGACATATGCTCCAGCTTCAAGCTTTGCAAAGCCATCTTCTACGAGCTGATCTGCAAGTTCATCAAGTTCGCCTACATTCACGACAGAAACATCATGTATCGCCTTTAATGGACGAGAAAAACCACGTTCGCTCCCACGTATGTAACCGAGCTGAAGAGCCCTTGTGAAGTGGTGTTTGTTTTCACCAGATCTACCACGGCCACCACGGTTACCTGCACCGCGCCGGTTCTTTGTAGTTCCGCCACCACATGTACGGGAACCCCTGAACTTCTTTGTGTTGCATTTTCTGCTAGTCATAACATCACCTCATCTTGTTCAAAAGTGCCTTGATATCATCGCCATGGTTTCCAAGGACACCGCCCTGTTGAGCAGTCCTTTTGATACCAGCGTGTCCCTTCCTTGGAGGGTGAAGCCTGAAAACAGGTTTCAACAGTGGGACATCGGTGATCTTTGCATCATCATTAACAAGAGCTTCTGCAAAGGAAGCAATGGAAGCAAACTCGGAGTTTTCCTTCACATATTCATCGGTAAGACGAGCATCGCCTTCCAACCTTCCACGTTTGCTGAGTACCTCAGTCAGTGATTCAACATCGACAGTACCGTATGCGATGTAGTCCTTTGACTTCTGGATCATACCCTTATTGTTAGGGGTATCCTGAAGGAAGACGCAATGGTTGACCTTGTGTAAACGGAGCATGCCGAGGGTATCCTCGATCTTGCCGCTTACATTTACCGGGCCTCTAACTCTAACTACTGCGAACATTTTTAGGCCTCCGTCTCATCGAAAACGATTGGACGCCTTACAGTGCCTGTGTTCATCAAAGCATTGTATGTTGCCTTTGCGAAGTTGAGGGTTGTCCTGGTCTGACCTTCGGTACGTGTCCAGACATCTTTGACGCCTGCTTTTTCAAGCACCTTTCTTGCAGTGCCTCCTGCAGCAAGACCAAGCCCACGAGGAGCAGGCTTGAGAACCACAGTTACACTACCTGCTTTACCATTGACCTCTGAAGGAACGGTGTGTGGAAGTCCACACCCACATTCCCATGATCCGCATCCACGTTTGATACGTGTGATGTTGATCTTTGCATTGTCAATAGCTTTTCTGATAGCAGGTCCTACCTGTACATCTTTTGCCTGACCAAGTCCTACGAAACCGTCTCCGTTTCCAACGATAACAGTAGCCCTGAACTTGACACGCCTTCCGGAGTCAGTCATTCTCTGAACCATGTTAATGTCGAGAACTTCGTCTTCAAGTTCAGGTAATAATAGATCTACTATTTTTGATTCCCTTATAGGCAGACCGGAATCCATAGCTTCATCCATGGATGTGACCTGTCCATCAAAGACAAGCTTTCCGAGCCTTGTCTGTGGAACCCATTCTTCATTATATTCATATGCCATATTAACCACACCTTAACTGAACTCGGCAAGGATCTTTTCCTTTACTGCATCGAACACTTCAGGCAGATTTGATCCTTCCATGTATTCTGCAACATGTTCTCCCCTTATGCGCTCATCGGATGGGAACACTGAGGAGTTGTGAGGAACATCCAGTCCTGAATCAACAACACCTTTAAGTGCTGCGTAGACACGGGAACCTGCGGATGATGCCTGAATACCGATATCCAACACACCGCTCTCATAGCCTTCAGCAAGTGTCTTGTAACCAAACAAGAGCCCTGTGAGGTATGCTGCGGTAGTGTTACCTGTCGATCCTTCATAGCCGTATTTTGCAAGCTCTTTTGAGATCGCGGATGACAGTGTTACATCCCCATTTGCATCGGGTGCAACAAGCTGTATCTGCATGTGCCTTGCGCTCTTACGCACAACAACACGGTCCTCTCTTGACAAAAGCAACCTGAGTCTCTGGTGATAATCTGTACGCCCTTCCCTTCGTCGCCTGAATGCAACTTTATAACGGGGTCCTGTAGCCATATTAGATCCTCCACATCAGTTTAACATTTAAATTTGTTTTCATTGTTCATTCCTCAGGCTTACTCTTTCTTTGCAATATTGAGGTGTGTTTCCATATGAGCCAAGTTCTTGTACTCGCCACCCTTTGCCTTACGGTAAGCTTTGCAGAATGCGGATTTATCAAGTGTACCATCTGCTCGAAGCTCTTTGAGCTTCCTTCTGAGAGCACGGATCTTCTTCATCCACTGTTCTTTTCGAGGATTACGCGCACCTTTTGTACCTTTGCGGGAACCATGCCCCTTACGGTGACCGTACCTGCGCTTTGCATCCCTTGCTCTTGCTCGTCCACGGCTAACGCCTTTCACAGCTTCTGCTTTAATGCTTCCACTTGCGATAAGACCACGGATATCTTCCCTTGTGATAGCAACAGCGATATCGCTAGATGCTTCAGGATTTAACCAAACTCTGTGAACACCGCATCCAAGCACTTTAGCTGCAAGTCTTTTTTGGTTTGTGAGATCAGTCATCTCACTCACTCCTTGTTGGGTTCAATATCTTGATTCCCAGTTCTACAGCTTTTGCTTCAATAAGAGCTTTCTTTCTTGCGCCAACAGTCCTTCCGATCCTGATAGCCTCAAGTGAAGCATCAACACCTTCTATTCCTGCAAGATTGTTCACAAGAACTTCTGAGTAGCCAGATGGATGAAGACCTTTTACTGCTTTAGGGCTTCCATATCCTGCCTGCACAACTGCACCTTTTGCTTTAATGCCCTTGCGCTGTTTACCCTGAAGACCCCTTGGACGTCTCCAGTTAGAATCCAGACGCTTGTACTTGTGTGAATCGGCCCTTTTGAAATCAGGCTTTTTGCCCTTCTGGACCTTTCTTACATTGAAAAGTCTCTTGGACTCTTCATCAAGTGCAAGTTCAGTGGACACTGCTTCCTTCATGTTAGTTTCATTAACTGTATCTTCCATTCAGATCACCTACAATATCTCTTCTTACACCCTCTTGTCTACGATGTATATACCATCCTGGAACACACGTGGGTCGAAACGCTTGATCTTGGTCTTCTGCTCAATGTTAGCAGCGGTCTGACCGACATCTTCCTTGTTGATACCAGAGACAATTACCTCATCGCCACTTGCCTTTACAGAGGTTTCACCAAGGATATTTGATACCCTGGGCTTCTTCTCACCAAGGAAATTGTTGATGACGAACTTCTTGCCATTGACCTTGATCTGCATTGGAAAGTGAGAATAGACCACTTTCATATGGTACTCAAAACCATCCACAACACCTTTCATCATATTGGTGATGTGGGAGGTATATGTTCCAACCATTGCTTTCTGTTTTTTCCTCGATGAAGCAGAGTCAACGATAATTTCTGAACCGTTCACTTCAATATTCACGCCTGGATACCACAAGAATCTTGTATTGGTACCTTTGGGCCCTGAAGCAGACAGGACGTTCTTCTCAAACGTCACTGTCACACCTTCAGGAATCGAGATTATTTTCTTGATTTCTTTTGCCATATCATCTCACCCTTAATCTTAGTATACAAATGATAATAACTGACCACCGACATTGTTCTCACGAGCCTCGTACTGGGAGATCACTCCCTTAGGGGTTGTGAGGATCAATACACCAAAGTTCTTAGCAGGAAGGAATTGTTTCTCCCATCTCTCGAACTCGGTTACTCCTACGGAGTAGCGTGGCTTGATAGCTCCACATTTGTTAATACGTCCAATAAGTTCAACTGTATAAACTCCAGCCTTACCATCCTCTACGAACTCAAAATCACCGATATATCCACGGTCATTCATGACCTTAAGGACATTTCCAATGAGTTTTGATGCAGGTCTGATCGTACAGGAATCTTTACCAACAGCTTCTGCGTTCTTGATAATAGATAACGCATCAGCAAGAGGATCTAATAATACCATATCTGTTCACCTCACGAATATTTTTCAAATCCCATGTCATGGGCAATTTCCCTGAAACAATGCCTGCAAAGATATATCCCATACTTGCGCACAAGACCCTGCTTTCTGCCGCATCTTTTACACTCGTTTGCGCCTCTTCCAAAGTTCTTCACTGTCTGAGTCATTATTCTACCTCCACAGCATACTTATCCTTAAAGAAAGATATTGTATCCTCTTTTGTAATCTTGTGGGAAGTTGGTATCTTTCGTTTTGCGATCCTTCGTTTACTCACCCTGTAACCAGGACGATTTACAACCACAGTGATATCCATTCCAAAGATACCGATGTTTGGATCGTATCTCATGCCTGGATAATCGGTGTGCTCTTCAACACCAAATGAAACATTACCAAAGATATCAAACTGGGACTCATTGAGCCTTTTCTCAACGATTCCCAATGAAGTCTCAAGAAAACCTTCTGCTGCTTCGCCACGAAGTGTGACCTTACATCCGATAGGCTCTCCCTTTTTGATAGTGAATGCTGGAAGTGTCCTCTTTGCATAGCTCCTGACAACTGTCTGTCCGGTAATTGTCTCAAGGATACCTTCTGCATCAACAAGGTGCTGACCACTTTCACCAACGCCCATGTGGACGACTACCTTCTCGACCTTAGGATTTCTCATTGGATTACTCAACAGTTTCACCACCTATGAAGATCTCTGGTTTTGATTCACCGATCACGAACACATAATCTTCGATGGTCTCGAATTCAATCTCACCGGAGATAGTAACTGTGTTGTTCTTGGAACTTTTCACTGTATTGATCTCTTTGATAGATCCAACTTCGCCTGCATGGCTTCCACCAACGATCATTGCAAGATTGCCCACTTCATATTTGATGTGTTTGACGACCTTTTTGTCTGGAACGGACAGGATTATTGAATCCTTGGTATTGTAATTGTTGGAACCAATGATATTGACACCATCGTTAAGACGCATCTGGATCTTACCTTCTTTGATAGAGGTCTTACCTTCAATGCGGCACAATTTGTCAGCACCTGTTCCATCAAGCTTGTTCAACACAAGTCTGCTCTTTCCATCGAGCATTACGCGGTATTCCACGTTGTTCAATGGGATGGTAATAATATCCATCAGACCTACAGGGAACCTAAGGTCTTTCCTTGCTACTCCGTCAACAAGTACATTGCCTTCAGAGAGTACTCTCTTTGCCTCTGCGCGGTTATCGACAACACCGAGCATATCCCTGAGTATAACTGCTAATGGGATGCTCTGGAGTCTGTTGTGAGGACCAGGCCTTGTGGATGTTATCCATTTGTTGGATTTCTTTGAGATCTGCCAGCTTTTTGGGACAGATATCCTCTTTTGATGAGTGGCCACGAAATCACCTACCTCTTGATAATATTGAATCTCTATGTTTATCATTCATTTCTAGTGATGTGATCATCACATTTGAAGGATAGATCGGCCTTGGAACCTCGGTTCCATCCACCTTGCTGACAGAAACACCTTCTACAACAATTGTTCCGCTCTTCAAGGATAATGCCTCGACCTTTCCTTTAGTACCTGCATGGTCACCACGCATCACAATTACAGTGTCACCTACAATGACATTTGCACTGCGACCGTATTTACCACGAAGGGCCTTTGACAGAGGTGCCGCCATGTACTTCTGCTTCATGTGAAGTGGAGCCTCGTAACGTGCTTTCCTCTGTTTCCTTGGCTGTTTTGATACCATATTTAACACCTCACACAATCATAGATGCAGTTGTACCGATCTTAGGGAACCTTTCTGCTGCTTCTCTTGCAACAGGACCTTTGATATCAGTTCCTTTTGGAATTCCTTTGTCATCCACGATAACTACAGCATTGTCCTCGAATGCGACCCTGATGCCATCTGGACGACGGAATTCCTTCTTCTGGCGTACAATGACTGCGTAAAGGATCTGCTTACGCATTTCCGGAGTACCCTTCTTTACAGATACAACACACATGTCACCAATGCCCCCTTTAGGCATCCTGTTCTTTACACCTCTGTACTTCTTGACAGAGATAATCTCTACGGTACGTGCTCCAGTATTATCAACACATTCGATCTTAGCACCAGCATTCAGTGCACGTGGGATCTTTGAACGAATACCCCTCATGCCTTCACCTCCGCCTTGACAACTACGTATGATTTTGTTTTACTGAGAGGGCGGCATTCCGCGATGGTCACAATATCTCCAACCTTTGCATCAATGCAAGGTGGATTGTGAGCGTGGATCTTTGATTGCCTCTTCTCATATCTCTGGTATTTATTTATCAGTTTTTCACGCCTCTGTTGAATTACCACTGTACGATCCATTTTGGCGCTTACAACAGTACCGACGTGGATCTGTCCCCTAACGGGGAGTTCGCCATGGAACGGACAATTAATATCATCACATTCCTTTGTTGGCTCGGGTATATCCAATCCAATGTCTTTTGCCATGATTATTACCTCATGCGAATTTTCCTAATGTTCTTGACTCTATTCTCGGGTTGTGAGAGCAATAATGTCCCGAATATTTTAACACGTTGATCGTGATCGGCAGATGATGAGGGAAGATGGAACACAAACGTAGTCCCGTTCTTTGGAACCATTTTTTCGTGCGTGTCTTCCGTTTCGATAATAAGCATATTGCGCGTCTCGTCTATCACTCTGCCACAAATATTGATTAGTTTGGGATTTGTTGACTCAAATACTTCCGCATAAAGCCCGATAAGCTCGTGAAAGATCAAATTAGAAGGCAATGCTTCCAATTCAGATCTCCTTCAATTCGTGCTGAATCGTCTTTATCTTTGCGACTGTCCTTCTAAGCTCTCCGACCCTGCCAGGATTATCTGGAGCGCCACCTGCTGATGCAAGTGCTCGTTCACGGATAAGTTCACTGCGGATCTTTACAAGCTCATCCTCACGTTCGTGAGGGGTCATGTCCCTTATTTCTTTTGTACGAAGAATTGCCATGATCAGCTCTCCCTGTGCATACGTCCGGTTGGATGCCAGTAGTCGTGTCCACCATGTTTGTGTTGCCAGACACCGTTGACCTCGCGGCGCTCCTCGCCTTCTTCGGTAACAGATTCCCCGGTAATCATATCAGCTTCTACTTCTGATGCTGCCACTTCTTCAACTGTCTCTTCAACGGTCTCAGCTTCAGCCTTTGCTGTTTCCTCGACCACTGCTTCCTCAGCTTCTGCAACTTCACCTTTAGCTTCTACCTCAACGAGTTCCTCGATACCTGCGCTCTTCTCTTCTTCAACAGGAGTAGAAACCAATGAACCAAGTTCTTCGGCGTTCTTCAACCTGTATGAGTCTGGAAGAACTGCATCTGGGTGAATGATACGTACTTTACAACCAAGGGTACCGAGTTTCTTGACAGCGGTAGCAAAACCATCATCGACTATATCATCGACAGGCTTTCCTGCATGTTTGATGTAACCATTGACCATCTTTTCTACCCTTGACCTTGAACCAGTCAATTTACCAGAGATGACGATCTCGCAGCCAAGTGCACCAGCATTCATGACAGCACGCATGGTGTTGTGTCCAGCCTTTCTGAAGTACCACCCACGTTCGATGGAGGATGCAAGTCTTGATGCCATCATCTGTGCATTGAGTTCCGGCCTCTTGACTTCCTGTGCATCGATCTGAGGATTGTCCAGATCGTATAATCGGTCTACATCACGAGTGAGCTTCCTGATTACCTTTCCAGCCTTTCCAATAACCATACCTGGTTTTTCAGCATATACAGTGATCTGGGTTCCCATAGGAGTACGGTTGATATCCATACCACCATAGCCAGCTCTGCTGAGTTGTTTTGCAAAATATTCATCCATGGATGCTTTTACATATCCATCCTGAACGAACTTTTTCTCTACCGCCATTAGCGCACCTCGCTTATGATCATCTCAAGATTTACAGTTTCTGTGTTCTCTGGACTTGCCCTTCCACGGGCCCTTGGTCTCATACCATGGATCACACGGCCACGGTTCATTGCTGTATGTGCAATGAACATATGTTCCGGGTTTAAGCCTTTATATTCTGCGTTACTTTCTGCATTCTTGAGCAACTTAAGCATCTCAGATGCCACCTTAACAGGATAGCGACCTGCTGCCATTGGTCCTTTTCTGTGACCTAAGCTGTCATTGTGCCTTCCGAAAGGTACTGCCTGCTTTAAGATAACAACATCTTCAAGATATTGTCTTGCTGCGTTTGTGCGCATGCCCTTGATAGCCTTGCAGAGTTCACGGGATTTCTTAGGTGAAATGTGAAGCTCTGAACCCATTGCTTTCGCACTGGTCTCAGCATCAAGCTCTGTAGTATATTTGATCCTTGCCATTCATATCACCTTATTTCAATGGTACGAACTTACTGGAACGTGTTGCACCGACACCAGCGCTTCCGTGGGAAACCCTGTTACGTGTAGGTGAATATTCACCGAACCTGTGCCCGATCATTTCAGGCATGATCTCGATCTTCACGAATTCTTTACCGTTATAGACCTCGAGATTCTTACCGATCATTTCAGGGAAGATTATCATGTTCCTGAAATGCGTGCGTACGCTTTCCTTTCCGTCTCTGAACTGTTGCAGAACACCTTTCTGTGAATCAGAAAAGCCCCGGCGTATAGACCGGCGTTCCTTTGCAGGCAAGAGTTCCGCAAAATCTTCAAAGCTCATTTCCTGGAGCTGTGCTACCGTCTTACCACGGAAGGTATATTCTCCTTTTCGCTTTGGTAACCTTGAAGTTGATTTTTTTGCCATGTTAATACCTCTTTACTTAACGTTTTCCGGTCCTACGTGCTGCGATATGACCAACCTTTCTACCTGGTGGTGCATTCCTGCTGACTGTGGTCGGCTTACCTGGATGCTTTCTGTTACCTCCACCGAACGGGTGATCGACAACGTTCATAGCAATACCTGATACACGAGGGTACTTAGCTGCCCTTGCTTTCATCTTGTGGTATTTCTTTCCTGCTTTAAGGAATGGCCTGTCAACTCTACCGCCACCAGCAACAATACCGATCGTTGCTCTGCATTTAGGATGGAACCACTTTAACACACCAGATGGCATCCTGACAACTACTTTGCTTAGCTCACGGGATACAAGTGTTGCATAAACACCTGAGGAGCGCGCATATTGTCCACCATCGTTTGGTTTGGATTCAATGTTACAGATAGGGATACCTTCAGGGATCTCTGCAAGAGGAAGCGTGTTACCTGGCTTGACCTCTGCGGAAACACCGCAGGAAAGCTTCTCGCCAACAGAAATTCCCTCAGGAACAACTATAAACTGCTTCTTTCCGTTCTCAAAAGCGACCATTGCGATCGGAGCTGACCTTGCAGGGTCATGTTCGATACCTATAACTGTACCATTTAGAGTGCTTTCCTCATCCACGCGTGGGTGTTTGAGTTCAGCTTTATATTTATGGGATGGAGCCCTGTATGTTGGACTTCCACGACCCCTGTTCTGGGATATAATTCGTTTAGCCATGGACTTTCACCTCACACCAATCCAATCCTTGTTGCGATCTCATGTGCAGCATCCGTCTCATTGAATGTCACAAGTGCCTTTTTCAAGCCTTTCATTGTGGTCATGGTACAGACTGACTTTACAGTAAAACCATACATCTTAACCACATCGTTTTCCACCTGAGTCTTGTTAGCACGTGTGTCAACAACGAACTGAAGCTTATTTTCGTCCATGAGCATCATTGCTTTTTCAGTGATGAATGGATATCTGATAGCATTCATAAGAACATACCCTCCATGTTGGTTATTGCAGATTGGGTCCAGACTGTGAGTCTGCCTGCGTGGGTACCTGGTGCAAGAAGCTCTGCGTTAAGAGCAGTTACTGTTGCAACATCAACACCTGGAAGGTTGTTTGCTGCCTTGCTGAGTAGACTTTCTTCGCCTGTGACGATCAGAACGCTCTTTCGGTTCTTGTACTTACGTCCTCTGCGTTTACCTTTACCTGCCCTTATGTGTTTACCCTCTTTAGCGCGGATAATATCATCATAAAGACCAGCTGCCTGAAGAAAACTGATGACCTCTTTGATCTTTACAAGACCTTCGATAGCATCATCTGCAACGAAAGGAACCTCTGCAGTGAACTTGTGGCCACGGGCCTTTACAAGGTCAGCATCGATAGTTGCTGCAATTGCAGATCTGACTGCAAGACGCTTTTCCTTCTTGTTGATCTTCTCTGTACGGTCGGTCTCGGTCTTTGGTGGATGTGCACGCCTACCTCCCACTGCCTGTGGAATTCTTGCGACACGACTACCATTTGAGATCCTTGGAACCTGTGCAACGCCTCTTCCTGATCCCCAGGAGTGTGCTGACGTCTGCATACCTGCATAGAGCTTGGTACCGTATGGCTGGAGTCTGTTTGCCTGAGCAGAAAGGACCGCCTTCTTAATAAGGTCAGGTCTGAAAATCTCACTGAAAACTTCCGGCAATGCAATCTCGCCTTTGGAATTTCCGGATAAATCGATAATATTTGCTGTTGTCATTCACATCACCCCTGCAGTGTTTGAGTGCTAACGTGCATGATCTGAGGCTCGCCAATGCTGGATACCTTTGACCTTGTTGGCTCCCTGAGTCTGATCAACCTTTTGGATGGACCTGGAACACTTCCTTTGATAAGGATGTAGTTTCCACGAACAAGACCGTAGTTAACAAAACCACCAGCTGGATTGACCTCATCAACATCAGAGGACATCTTCAAGATCCTCTTGTTGTAGTCGGTTCTCTGGTGATAACCCATCTGACCTGCCTGTGGAACTCTCCAGCTCACGTGTGCAGGAGTCCATGGACCGAGTGTACCTACCTGTCTCAAACTTCCCTGACGGGAGTGTTTGTTCTTCATTAGATTGATGCCCCATCTCTTTACAGGACCCTGTGTACCATGCCCGGTTGTGATCGCTGCGACATCGACGATCTTGCCGTTGTCGAATACATCAGAGATCTCCACCATTGTACCCAGAACTGTCTTAGCATACTCGAACTTTGCTTTCACATCAGAACCACTTACACCAGTTTCCATCACATCAGGTACCTTTTTAGGTACACCAGTAAGAGTGGATGGTAAAGTGTATGTGATGAGCCTGATATCATTTGCACGTCCGCTTTCAACAAGAGTCTCAAGCTTCTCAAGTGATGCATTCACATCAGGGTTCTTTGCGGTCTTGAGCCTGCGGCTAAGATCCTTGTCAAGAACGTCTGTCCATGCTTCTGCAATAGCGATTTCACCATAGGTGTCTTTGCCATATGCACGAATTGCTGCAACACGGATAGCTGGAGTTTCGATGATAGTAACAGGAACGGATATTTCAGTACCCTCTGTAAGACTATGCTTAACGTCGTCGATCATGATTACATGGGTCATGCCTACCTTGTAACCTGCAAAGCCCTGAAGCTTTGGTTCAGCGTCTGACTCTGGCCATGATCTAAACCTTGGTATGTGGCTTTGTGATCGCTTGCGTGGACTGTATGCAAGTGAACCGCGCCTTGGTCTGTGTCCTTTTGCCATTTATATTCTCCTCCTATTTCAATTATTTTTGAAACAATGTTTCATTTATTCATGATGTAGGACAAGACAATTAGAAAAGTATAATCTTACGTGATGTACTAATACCCCTGCCCAGCTCAAATAGAACCACTGGCAGATCGAACATATACATTCACGCAGGAAGCAAGATAACTAACATACTGGACTGACCTGATTAATAACCGGTCTGTCCGTCCTCAATCATCTCTAGAAGATTTAGCCAGTTAGCATTCCTTAATGCACATTTGTACACAAAGAAGGGCATTCCGAGAAGAGGCCCATGAACACTTACTGTCAAACCCGACTTTTCACACTTGCTTATTCCTACGTTATGATCTTCAATGATGTAATAATAGCAAT